>NZ_JAKCFB010000041.1 GCF_024198235.1 Myxococcus dinghuensis
CGTCCCGCTCGCGGACCTCGCGCGCCGCCTGCCGGGGGCGCAGGCGCAGCGCCCCCGAATCCACCTCCGGCGCGCGCCCGGCCCGGGGCCCCGCCGTCACCGGACGCGCCGCCCGGGGACGCGCCCGCGCCCGGCGCTCCAGGAACGCGAGCACGCGCTCCCGGTGGGTGTCGTGGTAGCGGCGCGGGTCGAAGTCCGTGGCGCGCGCGGAGATGAGCCCCAGCGCGGCGTCCAGCTCCTGGGGCGCCGGCTCCGGGGCGGACAGCGCCAGCTCCGGCAGCGCGTCCTGGGACACCACCTCGTCGGCGTAGTGCAGCGTGGTCAAGAGCAGGCCCCGGCCATGGGGAGCGACCAGGCACAGGTGTCCCTTCTGGTGCAGCACCAGCTCCCCCACCCCGGCCCGCCCCGCGGAGCGCAGCGCCTGCGTGAGCAGGGCGTAGGCCTGCTCCGCGCCCTCCGCCGGCACCAGGTGGTAGGAGGTGTCCAACAACACCGGGTCCACGGAGGACGGGTCCACGAACTGCGTCAACTCGATGACACGGCGGGCCTGGGGGTCCAGCGCGTCCAGTTCGCCACTCGTCACCGCGACGTGGCCTCCGCCGTCCAGGGCGTAACCCCGCACGACGTGCTCCAGCGCCACCTCCTCGCCATCCACGGCGCACACGCGGCGGTTCTGGACGCGCCCGCCGTCCGCGTCGTGCAGCAGGTGGAAGCGCACCTGGCGCGAGGCGACGGCGCCGTGCAGCCGCACCGGCAGCGTCACCACGCCGAAGCTCAGCGAGCCGACCCACACGGGACGCGACATGACGACCTCCTCCCCCGGAAAGCTCCGTCCCGGCCGGGCGCGTCGCAAGCGCCGCCGGCGGGCGCTCCGGTGGACGCGCGGGCGTGGCGGGCCCCGCGCCGCCCGAGGCCCTGCGCGCCCCCGGGTCACCCCGTCTCCTCCTGCCCGCTCCCACCGGCGGCGAGTGTCCCCTCCCGGCATCGACGACTCGGGACTTGCCGCCGGGCCCGACGCTGCCCAAGAGTCCGGGCGGTCGCTTCCTCGACGGACCCCACAGGCACAAGAAAGGCATCCTCGGCCATGCAACGGATTCTCACGGCGGTACTGGGCCTCTCCCTGGCCCTGACGGTGGGCTGCACCACCCAGCGCGTCCAGGCGGAGAAGGCGCTGGCGAAGACCTTCGTCTCCGACGAGCAGGAGGAGGAGATCGGCCAGCAGGTGAAGAAGGAGCTCGAGACGAAGGAGGGCATCAAGTACGTGCAGGACGCCGCCGTCGTCGACTACGTGCGCAACCTCTCCGCGCCCATCATCCGCCAGGCCACCAAGGACCGGCCGGGCGTGAAGTGGAAGATCAACGTCATCGACGACCCGAAGACGGTGAACGCGTTCGCCACGCCGGGCGGCTACCTGTACGTCTACACCGGCCTCATCCTCGCCTCGGACACGGAGGCGGAGCTGGCGGGTGTCATGGCGCACGAAGCGGGCCACGTGGTGGGCCGGCACTCCGCGCGGGCCATGGTGAACCAGATGGGCATCCAGACGGTGTCGCAGCTCGCGCTGGGCCAGAACCCGGGCGCGGCCGCGCAGGTCGCCGCGCAGCTGGTGGGCGGCGGCGCGATGCTGGCGCACAGCCGCAGCGAGGAGTCGGAGGCGGATGAGTACGGCGCGCGCTATTCGTCCGGCGCCGGCTACGACCCGCGCGGCCTCATCACCTTCTTCGAGAAGCTCCAGAAGGAGCAGGGCAGCACGCCGGGCGTGATGAAGTGGCTCAGCACGCACCCCACCAACGAGAAGCGCATCAAGGACCTGCAGGCGTTCATCCAGAAGAACAACCTGCGCGGCAACAACGACAGCCCGGGTCAGCTCCCCGCCATCAAGCAGAAGCTGGGCGCCAGGTAGTCACCGCGCCACCTCAATGCAGCGTGGGCGGAGGGCCTTGTTGCTGCTCCGCCCCGCTCGGCTCGGGGGACTGTCCCCGGGCCACGCGCCGGCGCCAGCGCCAGAAGGCCAGGCGGGAGCGCCGCGCGCTGCTGGCGCTCTTGGCCGCGCCGGGCGTCTTGAGGGGCGGCTCCAGGGGAGGCGGCTCGTCGAAGTCGCGCGCGCCCTTCGCCTTCCCCTCCGCGGAGGCGTGCTCGAGGATGGCGTTGAGCTCGCCGCCGCAGATGAACACCAGCCCGGAGATGTAGAGCCACAAGAGCAGGACCACCACGCCGCCGATGGAGCCATAGGTGACGTTGTACTTGCCGAAGTGCTCCACGTACTGCGTGAAGCCCCACGTGCTCCCCATCCACACCAGCGTGCCCAGCACGGAGCCCGGGGTGATGTACTTGAAGCGCTGCTTCACGTCCGGTAGCAGGTAGTAGCAGAGCGACAGCACCAGCATCACCAGGCCCGCGGTGAACGGCCAGCGCAGCCAGGACCACACCATGTGGAAGGCCTCCTGGACGTGGAGGCGCTCCGCCAGCCACACGCCCAGCCGGCCTCCCAACAGGAAGACGGCGAAGGACAGCGGGATGAGCAGCGTGCCGACGAGCGTCACCACCACGGCGAGCCCCTGCGTCTTCCAGTATGGGCGCGACTCCGGGACGTCGTAGGCCAGGTTGAGCGCCTTGCGCAGGGCGTCCACGCCGCGCGACGCCGTCCACAGCGCCACCACGAGACCCACCGTGAGCAGCCGGGGCCGGGGCTGGTCCACCAGCGACGTCAGGTGCTGCGTCACCACGCCCAGCGCGTCCGCGGGCACCAGCGGACGGATGCGGTCCAACATCGCGTCCACCGCCCCCGGCGCGAACGGGAGGTAGGCCACCAGGGTGACGAGGAAGAAGAGGAACGGGAACAGCGAGAAGAGGAGGTAGTACGACAGCTGCGCGGCGATGTCCGTGACGGTGTCTTCCTGGAACTCCTTCACGAAGCGCCGCGTGAACTCGCGCCAGGTGATGTACTTGAGCCGCGGCAGCCGCATCCTCCCCTCCTCGCTCCCGACCTGCGGGTAACGGAAGGTGGGGTCCGCGATGGACGATGGCAGCAGCCGGGCGGCCGGGGGCTCGTCCGGCTAGACGACGTTCGGCGGGAGGTACCTGCCCAGGAGGGGACGCAGCCGGGAGCGGACCTCCTCCGGGATGCGCGAGCGCTCCGTCCACAGCGCGAGCGTCAGCGCGGAGTCGCAGCGGCACACCGCCTTCGCCTCCGCGATGCGCGGCAGCGCGCGGCGGACGAGCGCCGCGCCCCGGGTGGTGACGGCCTGGACGTTGTGGGTCAGGCGGGCCAGGAGCGCCTCGTGCTCGTGGCCCTCGGACCGGGGCTGCCAGGAGTCGTGGTCCGTGGGCAGCGCGAGCAGGGCGTAGTGCAGCTCCGCCTCGCGGGCCAGGCGCGCCTCGGGCATGGCCGTCATGCCCACCAGGTCCGCGCCCCACGCGCGGTACAGCAGGCTCTCCGCGCGCGTGCTGAGGGAGGGCCCCTCCACGCAGACGTAGGTGGCCTGGGGGGCCACGGCGACGTTGCTGGCGAGCCCCGCGTCCACGAGCACCTGGCGCAGCGTGCCGCAGAAGGGCTGGTCCATCTCCACGTGCACGGCGACGTCGTCGTAGAAGGTGCAGGGCCGCCGGTAGGTCCGGTCGATGACCTGGTCCGGCACGACGGGCCGCAGCGGCGGCAGGTGCTCCTGGAGGCTGCCCACGGTGCCGGTGGCCAGCACGTGCGTGACGCCCAGGAGCTTCAGGGCGAAGAGGTTGGCGCGGTAGGGCGCGCGCGTCGCGTTGAAGACGTGTCCGGCGCCATGCCGGGGGACGTAGACGACGGGAACGCCGTCCAGCTCTCCGCTGATCAACGGCCCCGCGTGCGGGCCGAACGGCGTTTCGAGGGTGTGGGTTTCCAACCGACCAGCGAGCCCCAGATGCTGCTCCAGCCCGTGGCTCCCGATGATGCCCACCCTGACAGCCATGTGCCTCCTTCGCGTGCGCGCCGGCCGCGCCATTCCTGGACCATAGCGCGGCCCCCTGGCGCCGGGAGGTGGGAAGACTGGTAGTTTTCCTGATTGCCATGCGTCTCGTTCCCGTCCTGCTCATGGCGCTCGCCGCCGGCCCCGCCGCCGCGCAGAGCGCTCGCTCCGTCCCCTCCGGCTGTCAGGAGGACTACGCCACCTGCAAGGAAGACTGCTCCATCGAGTTCGGCGGCAGTGGACGCACCATCAAGCAGCTCACCCAGTGCCTCGGGGAGTGCCAGGAGAACCGCGCCAACTGCGCCGACCGTCACTCCGCGCTGCGCGGGCTGCCCCCGGGAGTGGCCGCCGACGAGCCGCGTCCGCGCAAGCGCCCGGGCGGGAAGAAGGTGGACCGCGAGGAGGATCCCTTCGGCGACTCCGACAGCGGCGCGCGCCGCACCACCAACCGCGACGAGGACCCGTTCGGGGACGGACAGCCGGAGAGCCGCTCCATCCGCGCCGGGCACCGCAACACGGGCCGCACCGATGAGCCCCCGCCGCCGCTCGACACGGGCCGCGCCCCCCAGGAGGCGGCCCCCGCGCCGGTGGACACCTCGCCGCCACCGCCCCCCGTCTCGCGCCAGGGCGTCTATCGCGCGTCCCAGTCCGACCCGGAGCCCGCGCCCACGCCGAGCCCGGCGTCCACGTCCGGGCTCGAGGACCTGGAGCCGATGGACGCTCCACCTCCCGCCGCGCCCACGGCCGCCGCGAAGGCACCGGTGAAGCCGGAGCCCGCGAAGCCCCCGCCCCCCCGCCCCACGGCCGCGTCGCTCACCGACGAGAAGGACCCGCTGCTGGACGAGGACGCGCCCGCGGCCCCCCCGCCTCCGCCGCCCACGGCCAAGAAGCCGCCGCCCCCGCCGCCCTCGAGCCCGACGCGACCGGCCCTGCCTCCCGAGCCGAAGCACGACATCTCCGAGTGGGACCCGAACGGGGACTGAGCAGGACTCACGGACGGGCGCCCCGTTCCGCGCCGAGGGCCCCTCCGGGGTCCTCGTGAAGCCGCGTGCACGGGGCTGCGTGCAAGCCGTTGCTCACCGGCGACGACGGGAGCGCGCGGCCAGGGCTCGGACGCGCGGGCATGTGGCTTGCTCAGGCACCTGGCCCCATGCACGCTCGTCGCAAGGACGCCATCGTCCACGGCCTCTACATCACCGGCGTGGTGCTGCTCATCGGGATGGTCGGCTTCGCGATTCCGCTGGCGGTGGGGCTCCACCTCCAGGCGCGAAGCGGTCACGATGAAGGCGGACTCAACGGCCTCCTCGTCTTCGCCGGGGGAGCGGTGGGCCTCGTCGTCGGGCTCGTGTCGGCGGCGGTCACCCTCGCGCTCCTGCTGCTCGAGCGGCCGCAGCGGTGAGGCCCGGCGAAGGACGCGCCCGCCGCCTCACCGGCCGGCTTCGCGCATGGGGTCCTTCGCGTAGACCTCCATCGCGGCGCGGAACTGCTCCGGCCCCTCGATGATGGAGAGCGACTTGCGATGCCGGCGGGTCTGCCGCTCGCCCTTCACGAACACGGGCCACCCCAGCGCGGCCTCCACCGTCGCCGCATCCGGCCGCTCGTCGAACCAGACGCTGCGCGGCGTGAGGCGCGGGTACCAGTGGGGCAGCTCCGTGGCCAGCAGGTGCTGCTCCGGTGAGTACGTGTCGAACGCGAAGTCGTAGATGGCCTTGCCCGTGGGCGCGCTCAGCACCCGGAGCCGCTCTTCCACATGAAGCAGGTCTTCCCCCGGACGGAACATGCACGGGAGTGTGAGGCCCGTGCCCCGGCATGCGGGGGTTTCAAATTTCCAGCGGGGGCCAAGCCGACTGCTCTATCGCGCAGCTCAGCGTCCAGACAGGAACGAATGTTCCAACGCGAGGAGGAATGCCGCGCGCCGAGCGTGAGTTCGCGTTGCTGCCTCCGAACCCCTGACGTTAAAGCCGCCGCGTTCGCGGAGCCCCTCGCCCCAGGGCGAAGCCCGGCTCCAGCGCAAGGGAGAGCACATGCGATTCGCGGTAGCAGGGTGGTCGAGCTTGGGGTGTGTCGCGCTGTTCGCCTGCGGCGGGTCCTCCGACAGCGGGGACGGCCCGGAGCGCAGCGGCAACGCGGAGGTGCTCGCGAACGCCCGCACGCTGACGTGTGGAAACCTCCAGGTGGAGAGCGGCTCCATCGGCGCGGGGCAGACGGTCCAGGGCCTGCACACGCAGACGCTGTCGGGCACGCAGGACCGGTGGGCGGAGTACGTCGAGTTCGCGCCCGGCACGTCCATCACCTGCACCTACGCGCTGCCCGCGGACGTGCGCGCCGCGGACGTCGTCGCCGCCGAGCTCGGCGTCAACTACCGTGGGCCGCTGAAGTCGGAGATGCGCTGGCTGTTCGAGGCGTGGGACTACGCCGCGGGCGCCTGGGTCCTCGTCGGTGACAACACCTTCGCCCAGTCCTGGAAGTGGACCGCCACCTCGCTCGCGCTGGGCTCCCCGCAGCGCTTCGTCAGCGGGGGCCCGGTGAAGCTGCGCTACCGCACGACGTCCTCGGCGGACGCCTCGCTGCTGGACCTGCTCGTGGTGCGCGTGCAGCCCGCGGCCACGGACGCGGGCACCCCGGGCGACGCGGGCACCCCGCCGGACTCCGGTACGCCCGGTGACGCGGGCACGCCCTCGGACGCGGGGACCTCCACCGACGCCGGCACGCCCGTGCCGTGGGAGGGCGTCAGCAGCTTCACCTACCAGCTCACCAACTACCCGCAGGGGAAGCTCGACACCCTCGCCAACTCGAAGTTCAACCTCGCCGTCGTCGAGCTGTCGCGGGACGGCCACTCCGACTGGTTCACCGCCGCCGAGATCTCCGCCCTGAAGTCGCGCGGCAAGCAGGTGCTCGCGTACTTCGAGATTGGCGCCATCGAGGAGTACCGCCCCGAGTGGTCCCAGGTACCCGCGGACCTGAAGCTCGGCCCCGTGGATGGCTGGCCCGACGAGCAGTACGTGAAGTACTGGGACGAGCGCTGGTGGCCCATCGTCAAGGGGCGCATCGACCAGGCGCTCGCCGCGGGCTTCACCGGCTGCTACCTCGACATGGTCGTGACGTACGAGGAGATTCCGGCGGACGCGGCCGGCACCCACCGCGCGGACCTCGCCAAGAAGATGGTGGCCCTCATCGCGCGCATCAACCAGTACGCCAAGGCCCGCAACCCGGCCTTCAAGGTGATGCCACAGAACTCCCCGGAGCTGGTGGACGACCCGGCCTACCTGCCCGCCATCGACGGGCTGGGCATGGAGGACATGTACTGGTCCGACGACACCGCCTGCAGTGAGTCCTGGTGCGAGGAGAACCGCGTGAACGCCGCCCGGGTGCGGGCCGCGGGCAAGCTGGTGCTCACCGTCGACTACGCCACCCAGGCCTCGCACGTGGCGGACGCCTATACGCGCTCGCGCGCCGCGGGCTTCGTCCCCTACGTCACCGTGCGCGCGCTGGACCGGATGACGGTGAACGCGGGGTGGGATCCGCAGTAGCGGCTCACGCCGCCCGGCGTCCCTCCACCGGAGCGAGGGGCGCCGACGGCGCCGGAGCCGTCACCCGCTGCGTGAGCCGCACCCCCGCGAGCACGAGCGCGCCACCCACGGCGATCTCCCAGTGCAGCGCCTCGTCCAGCAGCGCCCACGCGGCCACGGCGGTCGCCGCGGGCTGGAGGTTGGAGAAGATGGCCACCTTCGAGGCGGACACCTTCGACAGCGCGTAGAACCAGAGCAGGTACGCCACCACCGACGTCAGCAGCCCCAGGTAGCCGATACACGCCTTGGCCGCTCCGCTCGTCGCCAGCAGCGCGCCGACGTCGCCGTAGAAGGGCGCGAAGGGCAGCATCAGCACCGAGCCCATCACCATGCACCACGCCGTCGCGTGCAGCGGGCCGTAGGTCGCGACGAGCGGCTTGCCCTCGGTGGTGTAGGCCACCCACGCCAGCACCGCGAAGAGGATGAGCACGTCGCCCACCACCGAACCCCGCGCGTCCGCCAGTCCGCGCCCCAGCAGCAACACCACCACGCCCACGAACGCGATGGCGATGCCCGCCAGCGTCCGGCCCGACGAGCGCTCCTGGCCCCGCGCCAGGCTCAACAGGTAGACGCCCAGCGGGGTGAGCGCGTAGAGCAGCGCCCCGTGCGCGGCGGTGGAGCGCGCCAGCCCGCTGAAGAAGAACACCTGGTTCACCGGCCCCGCGAGCAGGCCCAGCATCACCACGCGACCCCACGCCTCCCGCGGGGGCAGCTTGCGCCCCGGCAGGAACGCCAGCATCAGCGCGAACACGACACCGCTCAGCAGGAAGCGCCACAGCACCACGCTGAGCGGCGGCAGCTCCGTCATGGCGCGCTTGGCGGTCAGGTACGTGCCGGCGCTGATGAGGACCTGGAGGAGGAGCGCGGCGTACACCCCACCGAGCGAAGGCGCGGCGGGGGAAATCAGGGGTCGAGCTGGCGAAGCGCCCATTGCGCGGCGCTACGTACCAAGTCGCTCGGGTCGCCGCAGAGCTTTTCGATCAACGCCCGCGAGTCCGCCTGCCTGGCGACGCCCAGTGCGTACACGGCGTTGCGCCGCAGACCGTCATAACGCGCGCGGGCCAGCGCCGTACCGGGGATGAGCTGCTCGTACTGGGTGAGCGTCAGCCCCGCCAGCTCCCGGGTGCCCAGCTCCGCCACCGCGCGGGGCGCGAAGCGTGGATGCGCCGCGAACACGGGCTTGCGGTTGAGCGGACACACCTGCTGGCAGATGTCGCACCCGAAGATGAGGTTGTCGAACTTGAGCCGGAAGGGCTCGGGCACCTCCTGCTCGCGGTTCTCGATGGTCTGGTAGGACAGGCACGCCCTCGCGTTCACCCGGCCGTTGCCCACCAGCGCCCCCGTGGGACACGACACGAGGCAGCGGCGGCACGCGCCACACCGGTCCGCCGCCGGGCCGTCCGCGTAGTCGTCCACCTCCTTGTCGAGCACCAGCGTGGCCAGCAGCACCCACGAGCCGTAAGGCTCCGTGATGAAGCACCCGTTCTTGCCCACGTAGCCCAGGCCCGCGCGCGCGGCCCACACCTTCTCCATCAACGGCGCGCTGTCCACGCCGCCATACGTGCCCAGCCCCGGGTACATCACCGTGATGGACTTGCGGAACGCCTTCATCCGGTCGCGCAGCGTGGAGTGGTAGTCCCGCCCCCGCGCATACCGGGCGATGGGCGAGCCCACCGACTGCGCGTCGTCACGCCAGTAGTTGTTCGCGAAGGAGATGACGGTCTTCGCGCCGGGCAGGAGCCGTCCCACGTCCAGCCGCTCGTCCGCCCGTTCCCCCATCCAGTCCATGTCCGCGGCGAAGCCCGCCTCCAGCCACTCCATGAGGAAGGAGGGCGGGATGGGCTCCGCGCGAGCGAAGCCCACCAGGTCGAAGCCGACGGCACGGGCGAGGTCGCGGAGATGGGCGGTGGGCAACACGAGACGGGAGACCCCGGAGGACGATTAGGACGCGGACGGCTTCTCCGGAATCCACTTCACGTCCTGCACGCCCGCGCGGTGGTTCGCCACGCGCGCCATGACGAAGAGCAGGTCCGACAGGCGGTTGAGGAAGACCACCACGTCCTGGGGAATCTTCCCGTCGCGGAGCAGCGGGATGGCCCGTCGCTCGGCGCGGCGGCAGACGGTGCGCGCCAGGTGCAGCGCGGCGGCGCCCTGCGTGCCTCCGGGGAGGATGAAGTGCGTCATCTTCGACAGCTCCGTGTCGAAGCGGTCCATGGCGTGCTCCATGTCCTCCGCCCACGCGGCCTTCAGCTCCGGGATGTACGAGGACGCCTTCGTCCCGGTGGGCGTCGCCATCACCGCGCCCACCGTGAACAACTGGTCCTGCAGACGCTGCAACATCGCGTCCAGCTCCTGCGGCAGGGAGAACGCCCGCGCCATGCCCAGCGTCGCGTTCAACTCGTCCACCTCGCCGTACGCATCCACACGCTCGTCGTCCTTGGCGACCCGTCCACCACCGAACAGGCCGGTCTCTCCCGCATCGCCACTCTTCGTGTAGATCTTCATGGCCGCGCTTCTAGCCCAGATACGACACGCGTATCTGGAATCTACGGGCCACCTGCGCTAGACGCCTGCCCCCATGCAGCCCTACCTGTCTTTGCTCGACCAGGTCTTGAAGCACGGGACGAAGAAGGGCGACCGCACCGGCACGGGCACGCTCAGCGTCTTCGGGCCGCAGCTCCGGTTCGACCTGACGCAGGGCTTCCCGCTGGTGACGACGAAGAAGCTGCACGTGAAGTCCATCCTGCACGAGCTGCTGTGGATGCTCGCGGGGGACACCAACGTGCGCACGCTCCAGGCCAACGGCGTCTCCATCTGGGACGAGTGGGCCAACGCGGAGGGCGAGCTGGGCCCCGTCTACGGACACCAGTGGCGCTCGTGGAACACCCCGGATGGCGGCCACGTCGACCAGATGAAGACGCTGGTGGAGGGGCTGAAGAAGAACCCGGACTCACGCCGGCACATCGTCAGCGCGTGGAACGTGGCGGACCTGCCCGCGATGAAGCTGCCGCCCTGCCACGTGCTGTTCCAGTTCTACGTGGCGGATGGGAAGCTGTCCTGCCAGCTCTACCAGCGCAGCGCGGACCTGTTCCTGGGCCTGCCCTTCAACATCGCGTCCTACTCGCTGCTGACGATGATGGTGGCGCAGGTGACGGGGCTCGTGCCGCACGAGTTCATCCACACCCTCGGCGACGCGCACCTGTACCTCAACCACGTGGAGCAGGCGCGGACACAGTTGGCCCGCGAGCCCCGTACCCTGCCGCGCATGCGCCTCAACCCGGACGTGAAGGACCTGTTCTCGTTCCGGTACGAGGACTTCACGCTCGAGGGCTACGACCCGCACCCGGCCATCAAGGCCCCCGTGGCCGTATGAAGCTGTCAGCCATCGTCGCCCTGGCGTCCAACCGCGTCATCGGCGCCGACAACCAGTTGCCCTGGCGACTGCCCGCGGACCTCGCGCGCTTCAAGCGCCTCACCATGGGCCACACGCTCATCATGGGGCGCAAGACATACGAGTCCATCGGCCGGCCCCTCCCCGGTCGGCACTTCATCGTCGTCACGCGCCAGCCGGACTACGCCCCCGAGGGGGTGACGGTCGCCCACTCCGTGGAGCAGGCGCTCGGGCAGGCGCGCGCGCGCGCGGACGACGAGGTCTTCGTCATCGGCGGCGCCGACCTCTACGCCCAGACGATGCACCTGCTCCACCGCCTGTACCTGACGCGCATCGACCGCGAGTACCCCGGCGACACGTATTTCCCCGACGTGGACCTGTCCGGCTGGCGGTGCGTCGAGGAGGAGCGGCACCCGGAGTCGGAGCCTCCGTTCGAGTTCATCACCTTCGAGCGCTGAGACGCGCGCGCCTGCGGCCAGGGGCTCCCCTCCTCGCACGGTGACGGCACCGGGGGTGATGCCCACCTGCAACGGCATGCGCACCCTCCTGCCTTTCCGAATCCCGGGCGTCGTCGCGACGCCGAGCCCCTGGCGGCCCCTGGCCCTCGTCGGCGCCGCCACCCTCCTCACCGCCAACACCGCCGCGCTCACGCTCGGCCCCCGGCGGCACGCGGCCCTGCATCGACGCCGCGCCCATACGCCTCGCGCGCTCGGCCCCAGGGCCCTGCCCGCGCTCGCCCTCGGCGCCGCCGCGGTGGGAGGCTTCGCCGTGGGCGCACTGTCCATCGGCGCGCTCGCCATCGGCAGCCTCGCCATCGGCAGCCTCGCGGTGGGCCGGCTGCGTGGCCGGGACTGGCACCTCGCCCAACTGCGCATCGATTCCTTGGAGGTCGGACAATGGACAGGCGCTGGCAATCCGTCCGCGCCACCCCCCATGTCTTCGCAGGCTTGAAACGCCAATTTTGAGATTGATTCTCAGGATTGATGCGGCCTTTCGCGGCTGGTACACGGGAGGCCATGAATCGTGCGGTCCCGGTCCTCCTCTGTCTGTTGGCGTCCCTGTCCACCTCGGCCCTGGCGGAGGAGGGCGGCGGCGGGACGGACGAGCGGACCTGGCACCGGCTGGTGGGCATCCTCCAGTACCTGGAGGCGGACTATCCGGCGGCCATCGCGTCGCAGTCCGAGTTCGAGCTGGCGGAGCAGAAGAGCTTCGCGGCGGAGGCGCTCTCCGCGGCGCGGGACCTGGGGCCCGCGGCGGAGCAGTTCGTGCCGCGCGTGAAGGCGGTGCAGGCGCGCGTGGACAGCGCGAGCGACGCGGAGGGCGTGAGCCGGGACTGCGGCGCGCTGGTGGAGGACCTGGTGCTCGCCGGTGGCCTGGCGCGCAGCCCGCGGCACCCGCCGGACCTGAAGCATGGCGAGGCGCTGTTCCAGACCAACTGCGCGGCCTGCCACGCCGCGGACGGCAGCGCGAACGTGGCCATCGCGGCGACCATGGAGCCGCAGCCGGCCAACTTCCGGGACCCGGAGCTGATGGGCGGCCTGACGCCGTACAAGGCGTTCAACACCACCAGCTTCGGCGTGCCGGGCACCGCGATGCCGGCCTACCCCACGCTGACGGAGGACGAGCGCTGGTCGCTGGCGTTCTTCGTCTTCACGATGCGCCTGCCCCCGTGCGAGGGCCGCTCGCCGGGCGCGTCGCTGGAGCGGCTGGCCAACGCCACCGACGACGACCTGGTGAAGGCGTTCGGCGAGGACAAGCTGGCGTGCCTGCGTCGCGACCTGCCGCAGGTGGACGAGGAGCGCTCGCTGCTGGCGGCGCGAGACAGCGTGCAGGAGGCGCTGCGCCGGGCCTCGGCGGGTGACGGGGCGGGCGCGAAGGCGGCGCTGATGGACGCGTACCTCAACGGCCTGGAGCCGGTGGAGCCCAAGCTCAGCTCGCGCGACCCGGCGCTGGTGCGCAAGCTGGAGACGGCCTTCCTCCAGGCCCGACACGCGGCGGAGAAGGGCAGCCCCCACCTCCAGGACGAGGGCCGGGAGCTGGTGTCGCTCCTGGACCAGGCGCGCCGCGGCAGCGGCAGCGCCGCGGACCTCATGTCCACCCTGTGGCTGACGGTGCTCATCCTCATCCGCGAGGGCTTCGAGGCGACCATCATCGTCGCCGCGCTGCTGGCGGCCCTGAAGAAGATGAAGGCCACCGAGCACGTGCGCGTGGTGCACGCCGGCTGGACCTCCGCGCTCGTCGTCGGCGCGGTGGCCTACGTGCTGGGCCGGCACCTGCTGGCGGGCGCGCAGCGCGAGTGGATGGAGGGCGTGGCCGCGCTGGTGGCGGTGGGCATGCTCATCTACGCCGCGCTGTGGCTCAACGCGCGCTCCAACATGAGCCAGTTCATGGGCGAGCTGCGCCAGAAGATGCAGGGCGCGCTGGGGCGCGGCAGCATGTTCGGCCTGTTCTTCATCGCCTTCACCGCGGTGCTGCGCGAGAGCTTCGAGACGGCCATCTTCCTCCAGGGCCTCGCGCTGGACTCCCCGGCGGGCGTGGCCTGGGGCTCGCTGGTGGGCGCGGTGGTCATCGGCGTGCTGGTGCTCTTCATCAACCGCCTGGGCTTCCGGCTGCCCATGAAGACGCTCTTCAACATCTCCACCGGGGTGCTCGTCGTCACCGCGGTGATGCTGCTGGGCAAGGGCCTGCACTCGTTGCAGGAGGTGGGCGCGCTGCCACTGGTGCCCGTGCCCTTCGTCACCGTGGACCTGCTGGGCCTGTATCCGGACGCCGTGTCGCTGCTGCCCCAGGCCGTGCTGGCGGCCGTGCCCCTGGCGCTCGCCCTGCGGCGCCGCTCGCGCACGCCGCGTGTCACCGAGGCCTCCGCGGGTTGAACTGACGAGGCCCCCCGCCATGCGGTACCGTGCGGGGGTGAAGTTCGCGCGCACCTGGCCTCCCCTCCTCGTCCTCCTGCTCCTGTCCGGACCACGGGGAGCCTGGGGTCAGGAGGCGACGGAGGCCGAGGAGGCCCGCGTCCCCGCGCCGGAGCTGACGCCCCCTCCGCTCGTGCCCATCTCCCCCGGCGACGCCGCGAGGCAGGCGCCGGAGGACGACGACGACGCGCGGGAGGCGCCCGCCCGTCCGGCGGTGGGTGAACACGCCCTGCCCCGCCGCGAGCTGGCCACGCGGGGCGAGGACCCCGTCCCGCGCATCGCCGTGGAGGCGGTGGGCGGCGTCGCCGGAGGCGCGGTGGGCGGCACCCTGGGACTGGTGGCGGGCTACCTCCTGGGCGCGCCCACCGTGGGGTGCGACGAGTGCCACGTGGTGTCGCTGGTGGGCGGCCTCGCCGGCGTGCTCGTGGGCATCCCCGCGGGCACGTGGGTGGGTGGGAAGGTCATGGGGGGCAAGGGGACGTTCCTCGCCACCACCGCGGGCAGCCTCGTGGGCTGGGGCGGCGCGCTGCTGGGCTCCGCCGTGCTGGGCCTGGGTGACGACGACAAGACGCTCGCGGCCCTGCTCCTGATTCTCCCCCTGGCGGGCGCCACCACCGGCTACGAGCTGTCCCAACAGGACGCGCTCCTCCAACCGCCGCCCACGCCGGTCCCCACCCACCAGAAGGCCGTGCGGGTGATGCCGCTGGCGGGGATGACCGAGCACGGCCCGCGCCTGGGGTTGATGGGCCGCTTCTGAAGCGGCCCGCCCCGCTTCAGCCCTCCACGCGGAAGTACTGGAGCGACTCCTCTCGCACGCGGCCCTCCGCCACCAGCTTCTCCAGCGTGGCCAGCGCGCTGCGCTCGGCCACCGGGTGCATCAAGGGCGGCGTGTCCGCGTAGGCCACCTCCACCACCTTGGCGAGCGAAGCCCCCTCCACCGGCACGGCCTGGAGGATGAGCGCCTCGCGCTGGGCGCGGTGGTTCAGGTACTCCTGCAACTTGGCGGGGCCGTCGAGCAGCGGCTGGCCGTGCGCGGGGTACAGCGTGGAGACGGGCCAGTCCCGCAGGCGCGCCAACTGCGCCAGGTAGTCCCGCATGTTGCCCTCCGGCGGGTCGATGACGATGCTGCCCACGCCCGCCACCATGTCGCCCACCACGGCCGCGCGGCTGCGCTCGTCCACCAGGCACAGGTGCCCGCGCGCGTGGCCGGGCGTGTGCAACACCCGCCAGCGCTGCGGCACGTCGCCCGCCAGCTCCAGCACCTCGCCGTCCTCCAGCAGCCGCTCCACGGGGAAGTCGAGCCACCGCGCCGTCTCCGCGTGGCACCACAGCGGAATCCCCAGCCGCTCCTTCACCGCGCGCGCGCCGCCCACGTGGTCGCCGTGGTGGTGCGTCAGCAGCACCGCCACCGGACGCAGCCCCTCCGACTTGAGGCCCGCCACCAGCGACAGCAGCTTCGCGTACTGCTTCACGTCACCGGAGCCCGGGTCCACCAGCAACAGCTCGCCGTTGCCCAGCACGTACGCGTTGGTGTGCGTGGCCGGCGGCAGCGTGGGCGTCTCCAGCGCCACCACGCGGATGCCCTGCTGGAACTCGATGCGCTGGGCGACGTAGCCGGGGCAGTAGGGCGGCGTCGTCAGCCGGGCGCGCGCGTCCGCCTCGTCCTGGAAGGCGCCGAGCACCTGGAGCGCGTGCAGCGCGGGCGGGTGCAGGAGCGCCGTGCCCTGCCCCCAGCGAGCGAGGCCCACCGCGGGGGAGATCCACGCGCCCTCCGACAGCTCTCCCGGCCACAGCTCCGTGCGCGCGTGCGCGGGCATCTCCACCAGGTAGAAGTGCGTGTCGAAGCGCACCGGCACCGACGGGGGCGTAATCCAGCGCCCCGCCGGCCGGAAGTCCTCCGCCCGCAGCGCCAGCCCCTCCTCCTTCAGCAGCGCGCCCCAGCCACGCTCCCCGGCCAGGAGCGCCCGGCGCAGCGTGTCCACGCGCTCCTGGGACAGCCCCTCCGCGCCCTCCGCGACGAGGACCCCCGCCTCCTCGAACAGCTCGCGCGCCGCCGCCGAGCGCAGCGCGGCCTCCTCGCCGCTCGCGCCCCGCACGGGCACGTCCGCGTCCGCCGCGTCCAGCTTGCCGCCGGGGAAGGCGTAGAAGCCGCCCGCGAAGGACAGGGCCTTGCCCCGCTTCACCCAGAACACCTCCACGCCCGCGCCGACGCGGCGATACAGCAGCGCCACGGCGGAGCCACGGGGCTCCACGGGGACGTGGGTCAGGTCGAGACCGAGGCCGAGGCCTGGAAGTCGCTCGCTCATGGTTGCACCGTCTGGCCGAGGAGCCGGCCCATCAGCTCGTGCGCGGCGTCCGCCTGGTCCGGCCGCACGTACAGCCGGCTCAGGCGGACGGCTCCACTGTAGCGCTGATAGAGGGCCGTGTAGCGCGCCACTTCCGTCAAACGGCCCGTGGACGCGTCGATGATGTAGAGGCTCGGCCCGGAGCCCTTGGGACCCGAGGTGTACTTGCTCAGGGCGTTGACCGACTCGACGACGTAGTGCTCGTAGCCCGACGTGACGAGTGCGCTGCGCAGCACGTCCAGGTCATACCCGGCATCGCGCTCGGTGAACTGCGCCAGCAGCTTGAAGCCCTGGCGCGTGCTGATGCGCTCCGCCCACTTGTTGCGGGAGCGGCGCAGCGTGTACCAGAGCGCCGCGTCGTCACAGAGCAGGAACGCCTCCGGGTCCGCCGGAATCTCGAACTCGCCCGGCGACTCCTCGTAGTAGCGCCGCAACATGTAGTCGAAGTTGACCGACGTGTGGTGGAGGTACACCGACACGAACATGTGGTACCGGCTGAGCAGGAAGTCCTCGAAGGCGAACGCCGCCGCCCGGCTCAGCGCGAGGTAGGCGCGCCCGTCCTTCACCGCCGGGTTGAGGTTGTTGATGATCCAATCCATGTCGTACCGGCCGTAGTTGACCCCCGTGTAGAAGGAGTCGCGCAGCAGGTAGTCCATGCGGTCCGCGTCGAGCTCTCCGGAGACGATGGCGCGCAACAGCGGCGTCCAGTCCACGCCCTGCCAGGTGAAGCCCGGGTCCTTGGGCGGGCGGGCGCCGGTGATGAGCGCCACCGCCGCCATGGGGGTGATGCCCCGGGGGCCGAACTCGCGCTCGATGATGGGCGTGAGCGAGCTGTCCAGGAGGATCTTCGCGGTGAAGTCCTCGTGGGTGGCCTGCTCCCCTTCCGCCACCGCGTCCAGCCAGCCCGGCAGCCGCAGGAGCGAGCGCCGGGGGGCGATGCGCTCCGAGGCGTGCGACAGGGGCATGTGCCCCAGGTCGTGGCAGAGCACCGTCAGCCGCACCGCGGCACAGAAGTGCTCCCGGACGTCCTCCGGCAGGGCGGAGCGGGCGGCCACGGCCTGGAACACCCGGGACGCGACGTGCATGGCGCCCAGCGAATGGATGTGGCGCGTGTGGGTGGCGCCCGGGAAGGCCAGGTCTCCGAAGCCGAGCTGCCGGACGTACCGCAGCCGCTGGTAGTGCCGGCTGTCGATGACGGCCTTCTCCGAATCACTCACCGGGATGGTGCCGTGAATGGGGTCTCGGATGCGCATGATGCCCTTTCCATACTCCTGGATACCCCTGACCGGAGTAGTCCACCGTACTTCATACCCCTCCGAGAGGTAGCCCAGGAGGTAACCAACCGTCACGTGCGGACTGTGCTCGCGCGAGGGGACGTGGTAACCCTCCGCCACCTACGAATGCACATCATCCTGCTGCACAACCGCGACCACGACCTCCTCCAGGACGACCCGGGGCGGGAGGCGCGTGAGGACGTGGTGCGCGTCGCCTCTTCGCTCGCCGAGGCCCTCACCCGGGGGGACACCGTCGCCGAGCCGCTGGCCATCGAGGGCGACCGGCTGGACTTCGTGGACACCCTGCGCCGGCGCCAGCCAGACCTGGTCGTCAACCTCTGCGAGTCGCTGGCGGCCGACAGCCGAGGGGAGATGGCGGTCCCCTGCCTCCTCGACGCGCTGGGCCTGGCCTACACCGGCTCGTCCGCCCTCTCGCTGGGGCTGGCGCTGCACAAGCCCAAGGCGAAGGAGGTGCTCACCGCGCGGGGCGTGCCCACGCCCGGCTTCCGCGTGGTGGAGCGGCTCGAGGACGCGCTGGCGGTGGACCTGCCCTGGCCGCTCATCGTCAAGCCCGCGCGCGAGGACGCCAGCGTGGGCGTGACGGGGGACTCGGTGGTGCACGACCGCTCCGCCCTGGTGCGCGCCTGCGAGACGGTGCTGCGCACCTACCACCAGCCCGCGCTGGTGGAGCAGTTCATCCCCGGCCGCGAGATCTACGTGCCGCTGCTGGGCAACCAGCCGCGCCGCGCGTTGCCGCTGACGGAGATCCATTTCGGCCGGACCTTCGAGGACCGGCCCAACATCGTGTCGTACAGCGCCAAGTGGGAGGTGGGCTCGCCCGAGTACCGGGACACGCCCACCGGGCCGTGCCAGGTGGACGCGGCGCTGGAAGCTCGTTGTGTGCAGGTGGCGCTGGAGGCGTTCGCAGCGCTGGACTGTCAGGACTATGGCCGGGTCGACCTCCGGGTGTCTCCGGAGGGCGTGCCCTACGTCATCGACATCAACCCCAACTGCGATCTCCACCCGGGCGCAGGGTTCGCCAGGGCCGCCGCCGCCGCGGGCATGGACTACCCGACACTGGCCGCCCGGCTGGTGGAGGTCGCTTCCGAAAGAGCCCATGGACATCCGTCCCATCGAAGGAAAGGACCGGGAGCCCCTCGCCGCGCTGATTCGAAAGATCGAAACCTTCTCGCCGCAGGAGGTTGAGGTCGCCATCGAGCTGGCGGGCATCACGCTCACGCCGGGCAACACGGACTACGCCATCCTCGTCGCGGACCGCGGCGGGGAGCTGGTCGGCTACATCTGCTACGGCCCCACGCCGATGACGGAGGACACGTACGACCTGTACTGGATCGCCTCCTCGCCGGAGGTGCGTGGCCAGGGCGTGGGCGCCGCGCTGGTGTCCGCCATGGAGGGCGACCTGCGCCGCCGCAACGGCCGGCTCATCCGCGTGGAGACGAGCGCCACGGAGGCCTACGGCCCCACACGCGGCTTCTACGCGTCCATGAAGTACGGCGAGGAAGCGCGCATCCGCGACTTCTACAAGGTCGGCGACGACCTCATCATCCTCACCAAGCGGCTGTAATCCGCTGGGAGCGGGGTGGGGGCGGTTGAAGACAAAGGCCGCCTCCCCCGTTAGAAGGGGCGTGATGACCCGCACGCCCCGACCGATGTCCCTGGCCCTCGTGTCCCTGTGCGCCCTGCTGGTGGGTGCCTCGTCCGCCCTGGCCGCCGCGCCCGCGGCCACCGCCGAGCTGTCCGACGCGGTGAAGGCCCCCCGCCCCAAGGGCGGCGAGTACTTCGGCCTCTACCTCATGGACAAGAAGGTCGGCTGGCTCTTCACCGACCTGGAGCCGCTCCCGGGCGACCCCACGAAGGTGAAGGTCACCAACCAGCTCACGTTCAAGGCCCTGGTGGGCACGCGGCTGTCCGAGCGCACGCACCGCGAGGAGCGCATCTACGAGGCGAAACCGCAGGGGCGGCTGCTGTCCTTCACCGTCGTGCAGCGGGGCGACGGCGGCGACCAGGAGCTGCACGGCGCGGCCACGCCGGACGGGGTGAGCGTGGTGCGCAAGCGCGTGGGCCACGCGGACGAGACGCTGCCGAAGCAGCCGCCCGCCAAGGAGCACGTGGAGGACGCGGACCAGGCCCGCGTGGCGCTCTTGCGCAAGGCGAAGGTGGAGGGCTTCAGCCTGGATGGCATGGACCTGGAGACGTACGGGATGGCCACCACGGTGGAGCCCGCCGAGCAGCGCACGCTCAACGGCGTGAAGGTGAAGCTGGCCAAGGCGAGCACGCTCTCCCAGAAGGAGAAGGTGCCGGTGGTGTCCTACGTCACGCAGCGCGGGGACATGGTGCTGGTGGAGTTCGGCCAGACGATGCAGGCGCGCAAGGAGACGGAGGCCGTCGCCAAGCGGATGGACCTGGTGGAGGTGTTCGGCTTGACGCGCGTGGTGCTGCCCAAGCCGCTGCCGGAGTCCGCGCGGGCGGTGCCCGGGACGGTGAAGCTGCTGGTGCAGGGGCTGCCGGAGAAGTTCCGCGTGGACTCCTACCGGCAGAAGTACGAGGCGCAGCCGGATGGCAGCGTGGAGGTGACGCTGCTGGCCAACGCGCCGTCCGCCGCCAACCGCAAGCCGCGACCGCTGGCGGACCCCGAGGGCGGGGAGAACCTCAAGTCGACGCTCATGGTGGAGAGCGACACGCCCGTCATCCGCGAGCAGTCGAAGAAGATTGTCGGCGACGAGAAGGACGCGTACCGGGCGGCGCAGAAGGTGAACACGTGGGTGGCCACGCACCTGGAGAAGGACTACGGCGCGAGCGCGGACCGGGCGACGGACGTGCTGCGCCAGAAGCGCGGGGACTGCACGGAGCACTCGCTGTTGTCCGTGGCGCTGCTGCGCGCGGCGGGGATTCCGGCCCGGCGCGTGGACGGGGTCATCTACATGGTGAACCAGGACGGCGTGCCCGCGCTGTACTGGCACGAGTGGGTGGAGGCGTTCGTGGGTGAGTGGACGCAGCTGGACCCCACGTTCAACCAGCCCGTCGCGGACGCCACGCACTTCGCCTTCGGGCGCGAGGGCAACGCCGAAATCACGCCCCTCATCGGCACGCTGAAGGTCACCGAGGTCCGGTAGGCCCCCAGGGAGAGGGCCCGTCGAAGCTGACAGGCCCTCGCCTCACCCGACGTCCGGCGCCGAGAGCCGCTCCGCCAGCCCCCTCGCGTCCGTGCGTGGACGCTCGCAGGCGAAGCGCTGGCACACGTACGCCGCCGCCTTCCCGCCCACGGGCTCACGCGCCTCGAACAGGTCCTTCAGCAGCGCGGGCACCGGCGCCCCCGTCGCGTTCCACCCGAAGGCATAGGTCGGCGCGTAGACGGCGTTCGCGTCCCGCAGCAGCGGCGCGACCGCGTCCTTCGTCCCCGCGAACGTGACGCCCGCGGCGCCGTCGAGCAGCGCGTCCGCCGCGAGCCCCAGGTGGCCATACCCCATGGCATTGGAGACCAGCCCCTCGCGCATCCGCGACACGTACTTCTCCGCGAGGTCCAGGTGGCGCTTGTCGCCCGTGAGCGCCGCGAGCGCCACCTGCGCCTCCGTCAGCGTGGACGCCCCGGAGGGGAACGCGTTGTCGAACAAGCCATACGTCGCGACCACCAGGTCCTTCTGTCCGCGCGGAGCCGTGAGGTACGCCCCCTTCTCCTCGTCCCAGAACAGCTCCGCCGCGCGCCGCGCCAGCGCGTCCGCCGCCTCCAGGTACTTCACGTCGAACGTCGCCTGGTAGAGCGCCGTGAGCCCCGAGGCCAGGTCCCCGTAGTCCTCCAGGAAGCCGTCGATGCGCGCCTGTCCCTCCTGGTACGAGCGCGCCAGCCGCTGGCCGTTCCACAGCTTCGCCAGCACGAAGTCCGCCGCCGTCACCGCCATCCGCGCCCAGTCCGGCCGGTCGAACACGCGCGCCGCCAGCGCCAGCCCGCGAATCATCAACCCGTTCCAACCCGCGAGGATCTTGTCGTCCCGCCCCGGCTTCACCCGCAGCTCGCGCGCCTCGAACAGCGCCCGGCGCGCCTCCACCAGCTCCCGCTCCACCGACTCGCCGCGCTCCTTCGCCAGCGTCTCGACGGGCGTCACCACCTCCAGCACCGTGGCGCCGTGCTCGAAGTTGCCTCGGGGCGCGAAGTGGAAGTGCCGCTTCACCAGGGCGGCGCGCTCCGGTGACAGCACCCGGTCGACCTCCTCGGGCGTCCAGACGAAGAACTTCCCCTCTTCACCCTCGCTGTCCGCGTCCTGCGCCGCGTAGAAGCCGCCGCCCGCGTCCGTCATCTCGCGGCGCACGTACTCCACGCTCTCCTCCACCACCTTGCGCCACAGCGGCCGGGGCTCCACCTGCTGCGCCTCCGAATACAGGTGCACCAGTTGGGCGTTGTCGTAGAGCATCTTCTCGAAGTGGGGCACCAGCCACCGCTCGTCCACGGAGTACCGGTGGAAGCCGCCGCCGAGCTGGTCGTAGATGCCCCCCAGCGCCATCCGCTCCAGCGTGAGGAACACCGCGTCCTTCAGCGGCGCGCCGCCCCCACGTCGCCACGCGCGCAGGAGGAGCGAGAGGTTCATGGGGTTGGGGAACTTGGGCGCTCCGCCGAAGCCGCCATTCACCGGGTCCACCTGCCGCGCCATGCGCTGGCCCATGGCCACCACGTCCGCGGGGACGAGCGTGCCCGGCGCCGCGTCGAGCCCGTACGCGGCCAGCACCCCGAGCCCCTCCTCGAACTGCGCAGCCTGACGCAGCACCTCCTCGCGCTTGTTCGCCCACGCGTCGCGCAGCGCCCCCAGGAGGCGCGCGAAGCCCGGCCGGCCATGACTGTCCACGGGTGGGAAGTAGGTCCCCCCGAAGAAGGGCCGCAGGTCCGGCGTCAGGAACACCGTCAGCGGCCAACCCCCACCCTGCCCCATGAGCTGCACCACGCCCTGGTAGAGCTGATCCAGATCCGGACGTTCCTCGCGGTCCACCTTGATGTTGACGAAGCCCTCGTTCATCCACCGGGCAATCTCCGGCGACTCGAACGACTCATGGGCCATGACGTGACACCAATGACACGCGGAGTAGCCCACCGACAGCAGGATGGGCTTGTCCTCCGCCCGCGCGCGCGCGAGCGCCTCCTCGCCCCAGGGGAACCAGTCCACCGGATTGTCCGCGTGCTGCCGCAGGTACGGCGAGGGCTCCTGGGCCAGTCGATTCGAGCCACCGGAAGACGGGGGGTGGGAAGCCATGCGGACTCCGAGCGAGGGGATGCACCGGGGAATATGGAGCACGGGAAAACAGGGCAAGTCCAAAGGACGCAACCCTTCGCTGGCCAACGGGTGCGCTGGTACGCTCCCCACCCCGACGCGCGAATGGTCTCTCCCGCACCCGCCCCGCCATCCCCCGCTGGCCTTGGACTGAAGTGCTCCCTCGTCGTGGTGGGTGTCGCGCTGGTGCTCCGCGTCGCGCTCGCGCTGGGCACGAACGTCTACTTCGACACGGCGTACTACTGGCAATGGGCCCGCCACCTGGCGTGGGGCTACTACGACCATCCTCCGCTGGTGGCGTGGCTCATCGCCCTGCTGGGCATCCACGGCACCGCGCTGGGCTGCGGCGCCGCCACCGTCGCCGCCGTCTGGGGGCTGGCGCGCGACGTGTACGGCGACCGCGCGGCGGCGTGGCGCGCGGCGGCGCTGTGGAGCGTGGTGCCAGGGGGCATGGTGGCGGGCACGTGGGCGACGCCGGATTCGCCGCTGCTGCTCTTCTGGACGCTCGCGCTGTGGGCGCTGTGGCGCGAGCGGTGGGTGCTCGCGGGCCTCGCCTGTGGCCTGGCGCTCCTGTCGAAGTTCCCCGCGGTGCTGCTGGGCGCCGCCTTCCTCCTCACCGCGCTGGCCACGCGACGGTTCCCCCGGCGCGCCTGGGGCACCGCCGCGCTCGCCGCCACCTGCGTCACCCCCGTGCTGCTGTGGAACGCGGGCCACGACTGGGTCGGCGTCGCCTTCCAACTGCGGCACGGGCTGGACGGCCAGGGCGGCTGGTCGACGCTCGGCGAATTCGTCGGCGGACAGTTCATCTTCGGGGGCCTGGTCCTCTTCCCGCTCGCGTGGGTGTACGCGGCGCGAGGCCCTCGCGCGCACCTGCTGCTGCGCATGGCCGCCGTGGTGCCGCTGCTCTTCTTCGGCTACGCGGCGGTGCGAGCGCGGGGCGAGGCCAACTGGCCCGCCATGGCGTACGTCTCCGTCTGCGTGGGCGTGGCGGGCATGCGCCCCCCCTGGCAGCGCGTCGCGGTGTTCACCAACCTCGCCCTGGTCCTGGCCGTCGTCTCGCACCTCTTCTTCCCGGTGCTGCGCCTCGAACGGGACACCGCGCTGTGGCGCACCCAGGGCTGGGACGTGCTCTCCGCACTCGCCACGCCCCACACGCTCTTCCCCGACATGAAGCCGGGGGACGTGGTCGCCGTCTACACGGGGAACTACCAGCTCGCGTCACAGGTGGCCCGCTACGCGGGAGTCCCCGTGGGCACCGCCGGCCCCGTGCGCTTCAGCCAGTACGACCTGTGGCCCCCGCCCGCCGTCGCCCCCGGCCAGGACGTGCTCTGGGTCGAGGAGGATGGCCCCTTCGCCCCCAGCACCCTCACCGACCGCTTCGGCGCCATGGACGACCCCGCCTACCTGTACGGGACCTATCAGGGGCGCGTCCTCCACACCTTCCGCGTGTGGTGGATTCGCGACGCGAAGCCCTGAAAGGGTGTCAGGACCACCCCTCCCTCCAGGGCGAGACAACCTGATTTTCCCAATCCCCGACAACACGAGAGTCTGGTTTTTCTCGTTTAGCGGGGGTTCAAATGTCTGGTGTCTCTGCCACGGGTTCGCGACGCGTCGCCACCACCGCCACCTCCAGCACGCCCCCCACGGTGCGCGAGGGCGCCAAGGGGGCCACGGTGACGGACCTCCAGAAACGCCTGGCCGCCGCCGGGTTCAACCCGGGGCCCGTGGACGGCCTCTTCGGTCCGAAGACGGAGAAGGCGGTGAAGGCGTTCCAGAAGGCGAAGGGCCTGGCGCAGGACGGCATCGTGGGGCCGAAGACGTGGGGCGCGCTGAAGGCGGGAGGGGTGAAGCCGCCCACCGGCAAGCCGCCGCAGGGCAAGGGCTCCGTGGAGACGTTCGTCCAGAAGGCGCTCGCGCAGGCGGGCGACAAGTACATCTTCGGCGCGGAGACGCGGCTGGACGACCCGAACCCGAAGGCGTTCGACTGCTCGGAGCTGGTGGAGTGGGCGGCGGCGCAGGCGGGGGTGCACATGCCCGACGGGACGATGAACCAGGTGCCGTACTGCAAGCAGAAGGGCACCACGCTCTCCGTCGCGGAGGCGCTGAAGACGCGCGGCGCGCTGCTGTTCAAGCCAGGGCACGTGGCCATCAGCCTGGGCGACGGCCGCACCATCGAGGCCAAGGGCAGCGCCTACGGCGTGGGCATCTTCAGCGCCAAGGGGCGCGGCTGGACGTCGGGCGCGCTGGTGCCCGGCCTGAAGTACTGAGCGGCGCGAGGCCGCCTCGTCCCCCTCCGAGGCGGCGACCCCCGCGGGCCGGGCACCGCGCCCGGCCCCCCACGTCCGTGGCGAGCGGTGCCCGGGGCGCGGCGATATAGAGTACGGAGCCCTGCATGGACCCCGTCCTCTTCCTCGTCGGACTCGTCAAGGTGGTGCTGGGCGGCCTCGTCGCCGCGCTGGGCATCTGGCTCGCGTTGAGGGGCCTGAGCCGCATCCTCGGCAGCCAGCCGGTCGAGGAGTTGAAGCAGGGCAACGTCGCGGCCGGCATCGTCCACGCGACGAGCCTCGTCGCGCTGGGCATGCTGGTCCAGCACGCGGTGCTGGCCACGTCCGACGCGGTGGACCTGACGGTGCGGGCGTCGTCCTTCCAGCCGATGATGGTGGGCCGGCTGCTCCTCGTGGCGACGTTGCACGTGGGCCTGTCGCTGGGCGTGGGCGTCGCGGTGCTCGGGCTGGGCATCCTGCTCTTCGACCGGATGACGCCCGGCATCGACGAGCTGGCCGAGGTGCGCAAGGGCAACGTCGCCGCGGCGCTCATCCTCTCCGCGATGCTGCTGGTGCTCGCCCTCCTGACGGCGCCCGGCCTCCAGTCCGCGCTCGACGGCCTCATCCCCTTCCCCCAGCTCCCCGAAGGGACGCTGCGCGCGCCGTCGTGAGCCGATGACGTCCCCCGCGCCCAGCTCCCGCCGGACGGTGCTCCAACTGCTCGTCGTGTGCCTCTGCGTCGTCGGCGGAGTGTCCGTCGTCGCCCTGGGCACGGTGGACCGCTGGGTCGAGCCGGGCCCCACGACGGCCGCCGTCGCCCCCCTCGCGGAGGGCGAGGACGCGGAGGAGCTGGGCGCGGTGCTGCTGCCGCCCGACACGCCCCTGGAGCAGGCGCAGACGTACGACTGGACCACGGAGAGCCTCCGCCCGCCCCGGCACCGCGTGACGTATGGCCTGGGCACCACGCTGGATGCGTGGCTCGAGGACCAGCACCGCGCCTTCGCGCGCCGGCTGCGCTACCGCTCCCTGGGCGACGAGCGCTTCACGTATCAGGCGCCGCGCGGCTGCTCCGCGGACATGCGGTGCATCTACGAGGAGCTCATCCGCAGCAACGCCGGGCCGGTGAAGGCCCTGGGCGAGCGCTTCGAGGCCTCCATCCGCGAGCGCGACCTCGACGCCGCCCAGGCCGCGCAGCTCATCCTCGGCTTCGTGCAGCGCATCCACTACGAGCTGCCCCGGGACGAGCCCTTCGGCATCGTCCCGCCCGCGCTGGTGCCCGCGCGCAACCGAGGCGACTGCGACTCCAAGGCGGTGCTCGCGGTGATGCTGCTCCAGCAGGTGGGCATCGACGCGGTGGTGCTGTACTCGGACCCGCTCGCCCACGCGGCGGTGGGCGTGGACCTCCCGGGAGGGCGCACGCGCCTTCGATACGGCGGGCGCAGCTACCAGTACGCGGAGGTCACCACCGACGGCTGGCCGCTGGGCATGATTCCGCCCCGCTACGACAAGCCCCACCTGTGGGTCGTCCTGCCGGTGGGGCCGGGCGTCAACGGCTGAGCCCCGCACGGCCTACTCCGCCCGCAGCGCGATGATGGGGTCCACGCGCGTGGCCCGCCGCGCCGGCAGCCACGTGGCCACGAACGCCACCGCGCCCAGCAGCGCCGCCACGCCCACGAACGTCCACGGGTCGCGGGCCGTCACGCCGTACAGCAGCGGCCCCAGCACGCGGGACAGTCCCCAACTCAACGCGAGCGACAGCCCCAGGCCCACGACCATCCCCAGCGCGGTCAGCCGCAGGCCCTGCCCCAGCACCAGCCGGAGCACGTCCACCCGCGCGGCGCCGAGCGCCATGCGGATGCCCATCTCCCGCGTGCGCTGCACCACCATGAACGCGATGACGCCGGAGATGCCCAGCGCCGCGAGCAGCAGCGACACGCCGGCGAACAGCCCCATCAACAACGCCGACAGCCGCCGGGAGCCCGTGGCGTCGTCCATCAGCCGCGCCAGCGTCGTCACGTCGAAGAGGGGCACGTCCTCGTCCACGTCGCGCAGCACCGCCTCGACCCCCGCGCGCACCGCCTCCGGCGCCCCCGACACCGGCCGGACCACCAGCCCCAGGTTGGACGAGGGCCGCTGCGCCAGCGCCCAGTACGCGGTGGGCCGCGCGGGCAGACCCGGGTTGGCTTCACGCAGGTCCTCGACGATACCCATCACCGTCGCCCACTGGGCGCCCTGCGCGTGCAGCTTCAGCCGCTGCCCCAACGCGTCCCCCTTCGGCCAGTAGAGGTCCGCGAACGTCCGGTTGACGACCAGCACCCACGGCGCGCGGGCGTCATCCGAGTCCTGGAGCATGCGGCCCTCGCGCAGCCTCACCCGCAGCGTCCGCAGGTAGCTGGCGGACACCGCGCGGTACTGCACCGCGGGCAGCCGCTCGGCGGAGTCCAGCTTGCGCCCCTCGATGTCGAAGGTGTTGTCCCGCTGCCCGGACAGCGGCAGGAGGTTGGCGAGCCCCGCGGACTCCACCCCGGGCAGGGCGTGCAGCCGCGTCAGCAGGTCCTCCTGGAAGGCCGCCTGACGCGGGGCCCCCGCGTAGCTGGCCTCGGGCAGGGAGAGCTGGCCGACGAGCACGCCGTCGGACCGGAAGCCCGGGTCCACCTCGCGCAGCGCGAGGAAGCTCCTGCCGAACAGGCCCGCGCCCACCAGCAGCACCAGCGCGAGCGCCACCTGCGCCACCACCAGGCCGCCCCGCAGCCGCCCCGTCGCGCCATCCGCCGTCCCACGCGCGCCCTGGCGCATCGCCAGGTCCAGGTCCACGCGGCTCGCCCGGAGCGCGGGCACGAGCCCGAACACCCCGCCCGTCACCAGTGACACGCCCGCGGTGAACAGGAGCGACGCTCCATCCAGCCGCACCTCTCCGGCCCGCGGCAGCGCGTCCCCCACCAGCGCCAGCAGCGCGTCCATGCCCCACACCGCGAGCAGCACGCCGAGCACGCCCCCGGCCACGGCCAGCAGCAGGCTCTCCGTCAGGAACTGCGCCACCAGCCGGCCCCGGCCCGCGCCCAGCGCCGCGCGGATGGCCACCTCGCGGCCACGCGCCACGCCGCGCGCCAGGAGCAGGTTGGCCACGCTCGAGCACGCCACCAGCAGCACGAAGCCCACCGCCCCCAGGAGCAGCCACAGCGTGCCGCGCACGCCGCCCACCGTCCGCTCCTCCAGCGACTTGAGGGAGATGGACCAGCCCGCGTCCTTGTAGTGCGCCGGATGCGCCTCGCCGAGCACGCGTGACGCGCGCGCCAGGTCCTCGCCCGCGCCCTCCACCGACAGGCCGGGCTTCAACCGCCCCAGCACGGACAGGTAGCGCGCCCCCCGGTAGGTCTCCGTGAAGTGCTCGGCAGGAGGCGCCAGCGGCATGAAGACGTCCGTGTCGACCGGGTAGATGCCCTCTTCCGGGAGCACGCCCACCACCGTGTAGGAGTCTCCATCCAGCCGCAGCGTCCGGCCCAGCACCTCCGGGTCCCCGCCGAAGTGCGCGCGCCAGGCCTTGCGCGTGAGCACCACCACCTGCGCGTGGCCCACCCGCTCCTCCTCCGCCGTGAAGGCGCGGCCCAACGTGGGGGCCACGCCGAGCACCTGGAAGAAGGAGGCCGTGGCCTGCGTCACCACCAGACGCCGGGGCTGCGCCCCACCGGTGAGCGTCGCGTTGCCCTGGACGAAGGCGCCCAGCTCCGAGAAGGCACGCAGCTGCTCGCGGAAGCCCTGGTACTCCGGCACCGACGAGGAGACCTCCGCCAGGTCCCACGCCCGCAGGTTGGTGTAAACGCGCATGAGCCGCTCGGGCTCGCGGAAGGGCAGCGGCCGCAGCAGCACGCCGTTCACCACGCTGAAGACCGCGCTCGTGGCGCCGATGCCCAACGCCAACGCGAGCACCGCCATGAGGGTGAAGCCGGGGCTGTTGCGCAGGGTGCGCAGCGCGTACTTCACGTCCTGCGGGAAGGTCTCCATGGCGGCGGAGGCAAAGCGAGCCCCGTGCCAGCACCGCCATCCTCCAACTCCCCGGAATCACGAAGTCCCGGGCGGAGAGGCTGTTCGATTGCGCGCAGCGCGGTCCCACGACCGAACAGCCTCCCGAGAGCGAGGCGACTCGAGGCGCCTCGGGGAGCGGACTGGCGAGCACCTCGCGCAGGTACCGCGCGAAGCCCTCCTTCATGGGCAGGTCCGCGTCCACGCCCAGCCGGCGGCGCGTGGTCCGCGTGCGCGAGCCGTCGCGCGGGTCCACGCCCTCCTTCGTGGAGCGCTCCCAGCGGATGAGCGAGCCGCGGCGCTGCCACGCCGGCAGCTCGTCGAAGTGGATGCCGCGCTGGAAGAGCAGCTCGTGCTCGAAGGCCACCGGCCGCCCGTCCAGTTCGCGCGTGGCCTGCGCCGCGGAGAGCCCCTCCTTGCGCAGCGTCCAGTAGCACCAGCCCTGCAACGCGCACCGGGTGCCGTCCGACTGGCGCCATGCGAAGGAGTCCAGCACCGCGCGCGCGTCCGCGCCCAACCACACGCGCCCGTCGAACATCGCCGGCACGCCCGCCCCGCCGACAGCGCCTCCTCCACGACCCGCCGCTGACGCGCTTCCTCGTCTCGCGCGCTCGGCCACAGGTCCTTGCCCACCAGCACGTGGCTCGACGCGAAGCGCTCGCGGAAGAAGCTGCTCTTGCCCGAGCCCTGCAGCCCGATGAACACGACGAGTTCCATGGCCAGCGCCTCCGGACGCGCCGCGGACCGCTGACGCTCGCGCCGCGCCGCGGACCGCGTTCGCGTTGACACGACCCGCTCGTCGCCGTTATCAAGTTTATCTCGTTTTACTTGTTTTCAAGAGATGTCGTAATCCGCCGCCCCTACTGGAGGCAGGCGGCGGAGGCAGCAGCACGAAGCGCAACCCGAGCAGGAGACACGCATGACCTCGTCATTCTCGTCGTATGCGGGACGCTGGCGTCGACTCTCTGTCATGGCCCTGGGCTGGGGCCTCATCGCACCGCTGCCGGTGCTCGCGGCGGCGAAGGACACGCCGAGGCCCGGCGCCGCGCGGAGCGCCTCGGCGCGCGTGGTGGAGGCGGCCACGGCGCTCGCGGCGAAGCCCATCTCCGGGCTGGCCGCGGCTGCGACGGGCCGTTTCGCGCTCGTGACGAGCGCGGGCCTCGTCTTCCACCGCACGGACGCCACGGTGCAGTCGCTGAAGACGCTCCAGGTGTCGGGCTCGGCGCTCCAACTGCACACCTGGGAAGAGGTGGACGCGGACGGACGGCGCCAGGACTTCTTCGCCTACAGCCGGGGTGGGACGCAGCTCGCCGGGCGCGTGCAGGCCACCACGTACCAGGTGCGGCTGGAGCACCTCCAGTTCGACCCGCTGCGCGACGCCCAGCCCCTGGTGTCCGGGCTCCTGATGGCGGACGCGAAGAACACGCTCCAGTTGGTGCAACTGGCGGCCACGCCCGTCCCGGAGATGCGCGAGGCGCTGGAGCGCGAGGGCAAGGTGCTGCGCTTCCTCACGGACCACACCTTCCTGGTGGAGCTGGACGCGGACGCGCGCAAGCGCGTGGCGGAGCTGCCCTTCGTGCGCTGGGTGGGCCCGTACCACCCGGAGTATCGCGTGGAGCCCGTCCTGCGCGCGGCCCTCCTGGGTCGCGCGGCGGCGCTCGCGCCGCAGCGCTACTCCATCATGGTGGGTGAGCGCGGCGCGGCGCGGCAGGGCGAGGTCGCGGACGCGGTGAAGGCCCTGGGCGGCGCCGTGGAGCTCGTCGAGCCGGGGGGCCTGCGCGTCGAGGCCACGCTCTCCCAGCCCCAGTTGGAGCAGCTCGTGCGCTCCAACGCCGTGCAGTACATCGACCGCTGGGGTGGCCCCGGCGAGGTGGACATGAACAACGTGCGCCTCGTGGGCGGCGCCGCCGCGCTCGAGACGCTCGAGGGCTGGACGGGTCAGGGCGTGCGCGGTGAAATCTTCGACACCGAGCTGCGCACCACCCACCAGGAGTGGGCCACCCCGCCCATCATCCACAGCACCTCCAGCGCCGGCTCCGCCCACGGCACCAGTTGCTACAGCATCAACTTCGCGCGGGGCGTCGACGCCAACGCGCGCGGCATGCTGCCCTCCGGCCAGGGCATCTTCTTCCTCTACAGCCAGTCCACCCAGTTCGGCGGCGCCAAGTCCCGCTACGACATCAACCGCGAGCTGACGGACCCGGCGGGCCCCTACCGCGCGGTGTTCCAGACGTCGAGCGTGGGAAGCACGCTGACCACCGCGTACACCACCATCTCCGCGGAGGTGGACGACTACCTGTTGCGCGCGCCCATCCTCAGCACCCAGTCGCAGAGCAACGCCGGCTCCACCAGCTCGCGTCCCCAGGCGTGGGCCAAGAACATCGTGTCCGTGGGCGGCATGTACCACTACGACAACGCCGACCGCCCGGATGACCGCTGGAACGGCGGCGCCAGCACCGGCCCGGCCGCCGACGGCCGCATCAAGCCGGACCTGTCGTACTTCTACGACGGCATCCGCGCGGCCAACAACACCAGCAACACCTCGTACTACAACTTCAGCGGCACCAGCGCGGCCACGCCCCAGACGTCGGGCCACTTCGGCCTGCTGTTCCAGATGTGGCACGAGGGCGTGTGGGCGGGCTTCGGCGGCAAGGCGGACGTCTTCGAGAGCCGCCCGCAGATGGCCACCGCCAAGGCGCTGATGATCAACATGGCGTACCGCTACAACTGGCTCGCGGGCGGCTCCAACGGCGACCTGACGCGCGTGCGCCAGGGCTGGGGCACCGCGGACCTGAAGCGGCTGTACGACCGCGCCGCGGTGACGAGCATCATCGACCAGACGGACACGCTGCTGCCGCTGGGCATCAACGAATACAAGGTCGTGGTGGCCGCCGGCGAGAAGGAGCTCAACGTCACCCTCGTCTTCACGGACCCCGCCGGCACGGTGGGCGCCGCCCAGGCGCGCATCAACGACCTGACCCTGCGTGTCACGTCGCCCGCGGGCATCGTCTTCTACGGCAACAACGGCCTGTCCGCGGGCAACACCTCCACGGCCGGGGGAACCCCCAACAAGGTGGACACGGTGGAGAACGTCTTCCTCGCCGAGCCCCAGGCCGGCGTCTGGAAGGTGGAGGTGCTGGGCGATGAAATCGTCCAGGACGCCAAGCTCGACACCCGCGTCATCGACGCCAACTACGGCCTGGTGGTGAGCGGCGGCATCATCCAGAAGTAGGCGTCCCGGCGGGCCGGTGCCCCACCCGGGCGCACCGGCCCGCTCCCCACGCGACGGCGGCCCCACGCAGACACTGGCCGCCGCCGCGCCCAGGTGGCATGACGGGCCCATGGCCCGTGACGTCTCCTTCTTCGACCAGCTCGGCAAGCTCCTCTCCCAGGAGCGCGAGGCCGAGAAAGCCCGCATGGCCACGCTCGCCGAGGGCCTGTCCCTCCACGAGCGCGAGGAGCAGGGCCTGTCCGTGCTCGACCTCGAGTCCATCGAGGAGGAGGTGGGCCTGGGTGGCCGCGTCCTGCTCACCCTGGCCCGCGCCGACCGCCGCCCCCTTCCCGCCCGCCTGCACAACGGCGACCTGGTCGCCGTGCTCCCCCGCCGGGCCGAGGTGAACGAGCCCGCCCGCGCGCTCATCTCCCGCGCCTCCGCCACGCGCCTGCAGCTCGCCTTCGACCGCTCGCCGCCGCCCTACGTCCACGAGGGCCTCCTGCGCCTGGACGTCGTCCCCAACGACATCACCTACGAGCGCATGCGCGCGGGCCTCCAGCGCGTGAAGGCCCTGGACAAGGGCGTCGAGCGCCACAAGCGCGAGGTGCTGCTGGGCAACGAGCCGCCGCGCACCGACACCGCCCGCCCCTTCGAGCCGGGCCGCCCCCTCAACCCCGAGCAGTTGGACGCGGTGGGGCGCGCGCTCGCCGCCGAGGACTTCTTCCTGGTCCACGGCCCCCCGGGCACCGGCAAGTCCACCGTCCTGGCGGAGGTCGCCGCGCAGGCCGTGGCGCGCGGACAGCGCCTGCTGTGCACCGCCGCCAGCAACGCCGCGGTGGACCACCTGCTGGACCTGTGCCTGGGCCAGGGCCTGCGCGCGGTGCGCGTGGGCCACCCCGCCCGCGTCGCGCCCCGCTTCCAGGAGCACACGCTGGACATCGTGGTGGAGGACCACCCCGACCGCGTCGTCTCCCGCGACCTCTTCGACGAGGCCTTCTCCCTGCTGGGCTACGCCCGGCGCCAGCGCACCCAGGGCCGCAGCCGCGCGCGCTTCGCCAACGCCCGCGCGTCCACCACGGAGGCCAAGGCCCTGCTGGACGAGGCCCGCGCGCTGGAGCGCAAGGCGGTGCGCTCGGTGCTCGCCAACGCGGACGTCGTCTGCGTCACCCTGGCCAGCCTCGACTCCGGCGTCCTCACCGGGGAGCAGTTCGATCTGGCCCTCCTGGACGAAGCCACCCAGGCCACCGAACCGCTGGCGCTCCTGGGCTTCCTGCGCGCGCCCATCGTCATCCTCGCCGGTGACCCGCAGCAGCTACCGCCCACCGTGCTGTCCCAGGAGGCCGCGCGCGCGGGGCTCGCGGTGAGCCTCTTCGAGCGCCTGCTCGGCGACCACGGCGACGGCGTCAAGCGCATGCTGCGCGAGCAGTACCGGATGCACGAGCGCATCATGGCCTTCCCCTCGCGCGAGATGTACGGCGGCCAGCTTCGCGCCCACCCGTCCGTGGCCCACCGCACCCTCGCGGACGTCCTCACGCCCGGCGCGGACGTGGACGCCCCGCCCGTCCTCTTCCTCGACACCGCCGGCAAGGGCTTCGAGGAGGAGGTCGAACCCACCACCCGCAGCCTCTTCAACACCGGCGAGGCGGACCTGGTGGAGGCCCGCGTGCGCGCCCTGCTCGCCGCCGGCCTGCCCCAGCGGGAGCTGGCCGTCATCACCCCCTACAGCGCCCAGGCCCTGCGCCTGCGCGAGCGGCTGGAGCCCTTCGCCCCCGAGGTCGAGGTGGACACGGTGGACGCCTTCCAGGGCCGGGAGAAGGACGCCGTCCTCGTCTCCCTCACCCGCTCCAACACGGCGGGGCAGTTGGGCTTCCTCACCGACCTGCGCCGCATGAACGTCGCCCTCACCCGCGCCCGCCGCCACCTCTTCGTCGTGGGGGACTCCGCCACCCTCAGCGGCCACGCCTTCTACGCCCGCTTCATCGAAGGGACTCAAACGGACAGCGGCTACCGCTCCGTCTGGGAATGGCCAGACGCCCTCTGAGACTGCGTGTTTTCCCTGTCTCAGCTCAGGTCGAGAGAGACCCAGCCCTGGGGTACTACGCAACATTTGTCAGGGTCGTGATCCAAAATTTGTCGCAAACCCGAGCGAAAATTGTCACCCCGGCTGTCGCTTGCGGGCCGCGGCTCCGGAATATCAAGCATTTGGCTCAAAGCCGGTTGTCGGGCACGAGACGTGCTTCTGCCCCCGGGTGGGGAGGAACCGCCATGTCTCAACGTCCGAACGTGACGAAGGAAAACGACGTCTGGGTGCTCCGCATCGAGAAGGAGAACGGGAAGGTGCAGGAGTACCGGTGCGCCACCGAGAACCAGGCGCGCCAGTTGGCGCTGGTGATGTCCAAGCCGGACAGCGGCGGCCCCCCGCGGCCCCCCGCGCAGCCCCGCTAGGCGGGCCCGCGACAACCGGCTAAGGCACGGGAGGCAGGAGCCACCCGTGTCCCCATCCCTCGAAATCCTCTCCGTCGATGCCCAGGGGCTGCGTCTCCAGGTGCGCCACCGTCCGGCGCCCGAGGGCGCGCCCGCCGTGCTGTTCCTCCACGGCTGGCTGGACCACTCCCACACCTTCGATGCCCTCCTCGAGCACGTGCCGGCGCACTGGCGCCTGGCGCTGCTCGACTTCCGGGGCATGGGCCGGAGCGCGCACGCCCCGCCGGAGGCCCACTACCAGATGGCGGACCACGCGCTCGACGTGGAGGCCGCGCTGGACGGCCTGGGCCTGGCGCGAGCGCACCTGGTGGGCCACTCGCTGGGCGGCATCGTCGCGTTGATGTACGCCGCCGCCCGGCCCGAGCGCGTGCACGGCGTGTCCCTCATCGAGAGCCTGGGCCCCACGGGCGGCGAGCCGCGGGTGGCGCTGGAGCGGCTGCGCGCCTTCCTCGACGACTCGCGCCGGCCGCCGAACCGCAAGCGCTACCCGGACGTGGCGACGGCCGCCGCGCGCCTGCGGGAGAACAACCCCTCCCTGCCGGAGGCCGCCGCGCTGCACCTGGCACAGCACGGCACCGAGCCCCTCGAGGGCGGCGTGGCCTTCACGTTCGACCCGCGCCACCGCCGCCGCTTCGCCCACGGCTTCGACGAGGCCCAGTGGCTGGCCATCCAGGCGGCCGTCACCTGCCCGGTCCAACTGGTGCGCGGCGCCGAGGGCCTGACGCCCGCCCCCGAGCGCCTGCGCTCCCGCCTGGAGGCGTTGCCCACCCTGGTCGGCGCCCCGCACGTGTTCCCCGGCGGACACCACGTGCACATGGAGCAGCCCTCCGAGGTGGCCCGGGTGTTGGCCACCTTCATCCGCTGACCCTCCACCGCCCGGTCAGAACGCGGGGAAAACTCTTGCCCCTTCCAGGGCACCCGCGTTCCCAGCCGCCGCTGGCACGGCCACTTCGCATCTCAACCCCTTGAATTCAGGACACCGTCCTCGGCCTCTCGGGTTGGTATGCGAATTGATTGTAGCGGGGTGGGTGGATCACGCGCCGGACCCAGACGGGTGCGTGTCGGGAGAAGGGTGAGGAGCGGACAATGGGGATGGGGCTGAGGGGGCGAGTCCTCGCGTTGGCGGTGCTCGTCACGACCGCGATGGGTTGCCACGAGGGGGATGAGACCCGCTCCGTACGCGCAACCGCGGTCGTGGACCAGGACGTGCTCGACTTCGGCGAGGTGCCGGTGGGCGAGTGGCGGGAGCGCGAGGTGCGCATCCGCAACGTCGGCTACGTGCCCTTCTTCGCCATCGAAGCCCTGGCGCTCATCGGCAACCCCTCCTACGAAGTGGAGCTGGCGGAAGGGGGCGGCCGGGTGATGCCGGGCGAGTCGCACCTGGTGCGCGTGCGCTTCCATCCCCTGGGGGAGGGCATCTCCGAGGAGATGGTGCACGTGGCCACGGACGCCAACCAGGGCTCGCAGGCCCAGGTGCGGGTGACGGGCCTGGGCACGCCCACGCAGATAGGCATCGAGCCGCCGCTGCTCGACTACGAGACGCTGGAGGTGGACAGCGAGCGCACGCTGGAGGTCACCATCATCAACCCGGTGGACCTGCCCCTGTCGCTGACGGTGCGCGGCGACTGGCCGGACCCGTTCACCGCGGACACCATCACCATCCCGCCCCAGTCCTCGCGCAAGGTGGCGACGAAGTACCTGCCCCGCGCGCTGGGCGCCATGGGCGCGCGGCTGGAGATCCGCTCGTGCGAGGACTGCACCCCGTCCGTGGTGGCCCTCCAGGGCAACTCGGTGGCCAGCGCCTTCGTGTTCGACCCGGCGCCGGTGCCGTTCGACCAGATTCCGGTGCACGAGCGCACGCAGTCGTTCACGCGCGCGCGCAACATCACCTGGCGCCCGGTCACCATCTCCCGGCTCGAGACCAGCGACTTCGCCTTCGTCCCGCTGTCCAAGCCGGAGGGCTCCATGGTGAAGCCGGGCGAGGTCGTGGAGCTGCCCATGGAGTTCGCCGCGCGCTTCTCCGGCCCCAACATGGGCGACCTCGCGGTGCACTACGCCTCCGACAAGGACCGGCAGTCCAAGGTCATCCTGGACGCGCGCGGCGGCCGGCCCACCCTGGCGGTGACGCCGGTGACGCTCGACTTCGGCGAGCTGCCCGTGGGCGGGAAGACGGAGCAGATCATCCGCATCACCAACGCGGGCACCAACGGGTCGCTGCGCTTCGTGGGAGTCACGGCGGACGGCGCCAGCCCGCAGTTCAGCGTGGGCGTGCCCACGCGCGGCACGCAGGCCTACCCATGGACGGCGGGCGCGTGGCCCACGCTGGAGTCCGGCGGGCTGGAGATCGCCCCGGGGGACGACGCGCTGGAGCTGAAGGTCTACTTCGAGCCCACCGCGGAGGGCAGCTTCCTGGCGCGGCTGCGCGTGCGCTCGGACGACCTGTTCAACCCGGAGCGGGAGGTCATCCTCACCGGCCGCGCCCGCACCAGCGGCCCGTGCGAGTTCGAGCTGCGGCCCCAGCCGGAGATGAACTTCGGCAACGTGGTGCCCGGCCGCGGCGCGGTGCAGGGCTTCTACTTCCGCAACCCCGGACGGGGTGAGTGCGCGGTGAAGGACGTCCACCTCTCCAACGACGCGGGCGGCGCCTTCTTCATGCCGGGCGGCGCGCTGACGGGCGGCGTGGTGCTCTACGACACCGCCTTCAGCGCCATGGTGGCCTTCCGGCCCCAGGCCGAGGGCAGCTACACGGGCGAGCTGAAGCTGACGGTGAACAACCCGGCCCACCCCACGGTGACGCTGCCGCTCAAGGGCGTGTCGCATACCAGTTGCCTCGTCGCCGCGCCGGCCTACGTGGACTTCGGCCCCATCCGCTTCGACTGCGCCGCCGCGCCCCGCAAGACGTACCTCTCCAACCGGTGCAGCACGCCGCTCACCGTCACGAGCGCGGACATCGGCAACGGCACCAGCGGCCAGTTCTCGCTGCTGACGCCCGTCCTCCAGCCGCGCACGCTCCAGCCGGGCGAGGGCTTCGAGCTGGAGGTGGACTACGCGCGCGACGTCCTGGGCCAGCACTTCTCGCCGCTGTACGTGCGCGTGGCGAACGAGCCCTCGCCCTTCCTCGTCCCGTTGATTGGCGAGACGAACCACGAGGGCATCCAGGTGGACCGCTACACGCAGGGCACCGACAGCCAGCTGGACGTGCTCTTCGTCGTCTCCAACACCACGACGATGGGGCCCTACCAGTCGCGCCTGAAGTCCGCGGTCCCCGGCTGGCTGGAGTACGCGCGACAGCAGGGCGTGGACGTGCGCCTGGGCGTCACCAGCACGGGCCTGGTCGCGCGCGGCCCGCAGTGCGGCGGCGGGGCCGACGGCGGCGAGGCCGGGCGCCTGTTCCCCGTGGACGGCAGCCGCGCGCGCGTGCTGTCGAGCAACAGCGCCAACGCGGCCGCGGGACTGCAGGCCAACCTGGACGTGGGCATGTGCCACAACCTGGTGCAGGGCCTGGAGACGATGCGCCAGGCGCTGTCGGCGCCCCTGTCCGAGCAGACGGACGACCCGCGCACCGCGCAGCCCAACGACGGCAACTGGGGCTTCACCCGCCCGGCGGCGCGCATGGCGGTGGTCGTCCTGGCCGACGAGGACGACAACTCCGGCTTCGCCCCGGACAGCTACATCCAGTTCCTCCAGACGCTCAAGGGCACGGGCATGTCCCACCGCAGCCAGCTCTACGCCCTGGTGCCCACCGACAACCGCTGCACCACCGCGGGCGGCGTCGCGGCCCGCTTCCTGGCCGTGGCGCGCGGCACCGGCGGCCGCACGGCGTCCATCTGCGAGGGCGACTACCGGCCCCTGCTCGACTCCGTCATCCAGCGCGCGGGCGACCTCCAGGCGGACTTCCCGCTCACCGCCGAGCCCACGGGCCAGGCGGAGCTGAGCGTGCGCGTCCAGGGCCAGCCCGTGCCGGAGGCCCAGTGGACCTACGACGCCGCCGCCAACGCCATCGTCTTCAACGGCGCCGCGGTGCCCCGGCCGGGACAGGCGGTGGAGGTGCGCTACCGCAGTGTGTGCAAGGCGCCCGCGCCAGCGCCCTGAGACCTTTCGCGCGCCGCGTCGAGATTCTCGGGCCCCTCTGGAAATGAGGGGAAATGACGCGGCGCGGTCTTCCGCATGTGGGCCCCTGGGCGCTATCGTGTCGGACGACGTGGAGACATTCGGCCGCTACGAACTGCTGCGGAAGATCGCCATCGGCGGGATGGGCGCTGTCTATCTGGCGCGGCAGAAGGGGCCGGTCGGGTTCCAGAAGCTGCTGGTGGTGAAGCGGCTGTTGCCCCACCTGTCCGAGGACGACGAGTTCATCGAGATGTTCCTCGACGAGGGGCGCATCGCGGCGCACCTCAACCACCCGAACATCGCGCAGATCTACGACCTGGGCGACGTGGACGGGCAGTACTACATCGCCATGGAGTACGTGCATGGCGAGGCGGTGGGGCCGCTCGGCGTGCGCGCCCAGCAGCGCAAGGTGGCGATTCCGCTGGGGCTCAAGTGCCGCATCATCGCGGACGCGGCGGCGGGGCTGGACGCGGCGCACAACGCGCGCAGCCCCTCCGGGCGGCACCTGGCGTTGATCCACCGGGACGTGTCCCCGCAGAACGTGCTCGTGGGCTACAACGGCGGGGTCAAGCTCATCGACTTCGGCGTGGCCAAGGCGTCCGGGAAGTTCTCCCAGACGGTGGTCGGCACCATCAAGGGCAAGCACGCGTACATGTCCCCGGAGCAGGCGCGGGGCGAGCCGTTGGACTCGCGCTCGGACGTGTTCGGGCTGGGCACGGTGTTCTACGAGCTGCTGACGCACCAGCGCCTGTTCAAGCGCGAGACGGAGATCGCCACGCTCAAGGCGGTGGTGGGCATGAAGCTCATCCCGCCGTCGGAGGTGGTGCCGGACATCCCCAAGTCGCTGGACGCCATCGTCCTCAAGGCGCTGGCCCGCAAGCGCGACGAGCGCTTCTCCTCCGCCGGCGAGGTGCAGTTGGCGCTCGACGAGTTCCTGCTCCAGCAGAAGCTGCACGCGACGCCCGCGCACCTCGCGGCGTTCATGCAGGACATGTATTCGGAGGAGCTGGAGGAGGAGCGGCTCGCCGCCGAGCCCACCGTCATCCACTACGACCCGCGCATCGCCGCGCGCCAGCAGGCGGCCGCCGCCGCGCAGGAGCAGAAGGCCGCGCCCCGCACCACGCCCGGGGGCTCGACGACGGCGCCCATGTCGCCCAAGGCCGCGGCCAACGCGCCCCGGCCCCAGGGGACGGGCACGGGCTCCTCGCCACTGGCGGCGCCCGCCCGCCGCACGGGCACGGGCTCCTCTCCCGCCACGATTCCCATGACGGCGGCCCCGCAGCCGACGCGGCCCCGCAATCCGGACACCGGCTCCGGCAAACCACCGACCGCGCCTCCCGCGAGGCAGGGCGTGGCGCGGACCGCGAAGCCGGACGACGGCTCCGCGCCCAAGCGCGCCCCGTCACGCGCGGCCGACGAGGAGCCGGAAGGCTAGCCTTGGCGCTCGGCGCGCACGCGAGGCTCGACAACGGCCCCGCGCCCCGGGCGCATCCCGTCTCCTGGGTGAGGCCCCCGTCGGGCTGCGCGGGCGAGCACCGACGCCCCGCCCCCACCCCTAGAAGCTGCGGCCGTCGACCGGCATCGTCTTGAGGGCCGCCGCGTCGACGCCGTCCAGGCAGCGGGCGTTGATGGCGATCATCGCCTTGCCGTCCGGCGTGGTGCCGCGCGCGAAGGAGCGCACGCCACACGAGGAGCAGAACAGGTGGTGGATGACCTTCTTGTTGAACTGGTAGTCCGTCAGCGCGTCCTGCCCCGAGCGCAGCGTGAACAACTCCGTCGGGACGAAGGTCAGCATGCCGCCGGACTTCTGACAGATGGAACAGTTGCAGGTGATGACCGGCTGCGACAGGTCGAGCTTCACCTCGTACCGCACGCGCCCACAGTGGCAACCGCCCTCGTAGCTCTTCTGGGTCTCGCTCATGCGCGGCATCCTGCCCCGCGCGCCGGGAGCGTCCACCCGAAATCGCCCGCCGCGTCGCGACATGCGCGGCGCGGCGTCACGCGGCCCTACAGGCTCGCGAGCGCCACGCGGTACAGCGCGCGGTAGCCCATGCGCGGCGCCGGCTCGAAGCGCTCCGCGTTGAAGATGTCCTTGAGCAGCGCCACGCCCTCCGGGGAGCCCTGCAGCCCCTGGAGCGTCGTCTCCAGCGCCGTCACCAGCTGCGGCGGCAGCCCCATGGCCACCGGCACGCCGTCGTTGGGCGCCTCGTCCGTGTAGGCGATGAGGTCGAAGCGCCGGCCGGAGCCCGCGCCGAGCACGTCGTCCACGCCCGTGGCGTACGTCAGCCCCGTGGAGGCCGGCGGGCAGAACACGCTCGTCACGTCCGCCTTGCCCTCCAGCACCGCCTCCAGCGCGCCCCGGTAGGAGCCCGTGAAGTGCTGCGCGAAGAAGGCCCGCGTCGGCTCCAGGCCCTGCGCCTTCAGGTACGCGGTGGGCAGCAGGTAGCCCGCCACCGAATCCCGGTCCACCCACACCGCGGTGGTGCCCTTGAGCCGGTCGATGGACAGCCCCGTCCCCGCCCGGCACACCAGCGCGGAGCGGTAGGACGACATGCCCCGCCGCACCCCGCGCACCACCACCCGCACGCCCATGGCCTCCATCCGGGCGCACACGAAGGGCGGCGCCCAGGCCGCGTCCGCGCGGCCGGAGAGCAGGTCCTTCGCGAGCGTCTCGTAGCTGGTGGCGACGTTCACCTCCACCAGCTTCCCCAGCGCGCGCTGGAGGAACGAGGCCAGCCGGTCCGCGCGCTCCCGCGCCGTCTCGCTGCCGAGGGACGGAGGAAGACCGAAGCGGAAGGAGTGTCTCGGCGCGTGGGGGCTTTCCAGGGTCATGCAGGCCCCTAACTACCCCTCCCTGCCCAGTCGCGCCACTTCATCGTCGGCCAGACCGAACGTCGCCTGGAGCATGTCGAGGATTCGTTGCTCGGCGGAGCTGGGCTCGCCCCCCGCGTGGGCGATCTTCGTGGCCAGCCGGAAGGCCTTCACCCGCTGGGGGTGCGTCGTCAGGCCGTGGGCCAGGACTTGGAGTCGCTGTGGCAGCCCCTCCGCGGACAGGGCCACCACCGCCTCGCTGACGAAGCTCTGGGCCCGCTCCGGGCTGACGTTCTCGAAGAGGGGGTCCGCCGCGAAGCTCTCCACCAGCGCCCGGGCCTCCGCCTCCTTGAGCCGGCCGTCCGCCGCGCTCACCAGCACCATGACCTCCGCGTAGAGCCGCTCCAGGGGCTCGCCCAGGGCCTCCGCCAGGCTGCCGCCGTTCTCGATGACGTCGATGATCTGCGCCACCTCGTCCTCGGAGATGCCCAGCGCCGCCTGGAACGTCTTGAGCAGCCCCAGCTCCGTGCGCGTGGCCCGCTGGTCCGCCAGCGCCACCGCCGCCGCCAGCCCGAAGGCCAGCATCCGGTTCTTGTGGTCCGGCAGCCGCCGCCGCAGCGACGCCAGCACGTCCTCCAGGTTGCGCGCCTCCGAAAGACGCGCCGCGCTGGATTCCACCAGGGCGTTGAGCTCCTCCGGACGGGTGCCCTCGAACTCGGGCCGCTCCAGCACCCGGCTGATGAGCGTGGTCATCTCCCGCTGCGAGACACGGCCGTCGGCCATCGCCGCCAGCAGCATCACCTCCACCAACGCGGCATTGCGCTCCTTGCGCGCGCTCACTGCCTGCTCTCGAGCCATGGACTGGCTCCCCCTTGCGTGTCCTGCGTTTCGGTCTTCGGCGCCGCCGCCGCGTCCACCGCGTTGAGCGGGTCCGGGTTGAGCGAGCGGTCCAGCAGATGTGTCGGTCGCACGTTCGCCATCGCGTTCAGGATGCTCTGTCGGACGTTCGGAATCTCCTTGCCCAGGTCCTCCACCAGCTTCTGCATGCGCTTGCGCTGCAGGTTCTCCTGGGAGCCGCACAGGTCGCAGGGGATGATGGGGAAGCCCTTCAACTCCGCGAACCTCGCGATGTCCTTCTCCGGCGCGTAGCACAGCGGCCGGATGACCACGTTGCGCCCGTCGTCGCTCCGGAGCAGCGGCGGCATCGCCTTGATGGAGCCGGCGAAGAACAGGTTGAGCATCAGCGTGTGGATGAGGTCGTCGCGGTGGTGCCCCAGGGCGATCTTCGTGCAGCCCATGTCCACCGCGGACGTGTAGAGGATGCCCCGGCGCATGCGCGAGCAGACCGCGCACTGCGTCTTCCCCGGCGGCGTCTTCTCCAGGACGATGCTGTAGGTGTCCTCCTTCAGCATCTTGTAGGCGTACCCCTCCCGCTGGAAGTACTCCTCCAGGATGTGCCCGGGGAATCCCGGGTGTCCCTGGTCCAGGTTCACCGCAAGCAAGTCGAACTTCACCGGCGCGCGACGCTGGAGCTCCCGGAGCAGGTAGAGCAGGGTGTAGGAGTCCTTGCCTCCGGACACACCCACCATGATGCGGTCCCCGTCCTCGATGAGGCGGTGGTCCGCGATGGCCCGGCCCACGTGGCCAAGCAGAGTCTTTTCCAGGCGCTGGACGTCGTTCATCGGCGTGGCCATCCTAGCGGCGGCCCGGGAAAAAACACGTCATTCAGGCGGTCCGGTCCGCTAGCCTGCCCACCGCGATGCCAACCTACCCGCAGGGTGATGTGGACGTGGTGGATGACGCTGGAGCCCACAGCGCCATCCTGAAGCTGGAAGGCACGAGCGAGCTGGCCGTGGACCTGGAGGCCGACTCCATGCACGCCTTCCGCGCCCGGCTGTGCTTCATCCAGGTCGGCACCGACCACGACGTCTTCCTCTTCGACACGCTCCAGCCCGGCGTGGAGGCGCGGCTGCTCGCCCCGCTGCTGGGCGACCCGCAGCGCACCAAGTTCTTCCACGCGGCCCAGGGCGACCTGCAGTTCCTGGCGGAGGTGGGCGTGCGCGTGCGGGGCCTGTTCGACACGCACCGCGCCGCCACCCTGCTGGGCTGGCCCAAGGTGGGGCTGGCGGACATCGCCCGCGAGAAACTGGGCGTGGAGCTGCCGAAGGAGCATCAGCAGTCCGACTTCTCCCTGCGCCCCCTGCCGCCGGGGATGCACGCGTACATCGCCAACGACGTGCGCTACCTCTGCGAGCTGGGCCGCCAGGTGCGCGTGGCCTGCGACGAGGCCGGCATCCTGGAGGAGGTGCTGCTCGACTGCGAGCGGCTGTGCGACGAGGCCGTGGCGCGCCCGGACGTGGGCGCGGACTTCAAGCCCAAGCTGCCGCGCTCCGGGCTGTCCGCCGCGCAGCAGGCGCTGGCCCACGCCATCGCCCACGCGCTGCACCGCAAGCGGCTGGAGTGGGCGGAGAAGGAGAACGTCCCCATGGGGCGGATGCTCTCCAACATGGCGCTGGCGGACATCGCCACGCGCCTGCCCTCCACCCCCCGAGACCTGGCGCGCGCGGCGGGTGTGCGCGGCGCGTTCGTGCGGGCCCACGGCGACGAGGTGCTCGCCATCGTCCGCGAGCAGCAGGAGAAGTCCGCCCGGGGGGAGCTGGCCCCGGAGCGCGAGGCCAAGGGCCCCAAGGACACCAACCGCCGCAAGCGCGAGGACCTGCTCAAGGCGTTCCGCGTGGAGAAGGCCACCGAGCGCAAGGTGACGCCGAGCGTGGTGCTCACCAACCCGCTGATGGAGGCGCTCATCGCCCACCCGCCCCGGAACCTCGACGAGCTGGCCCGGCTGCCCTACTTCGGGGACAAGCGGCTGAAGCTCTACGGCGCCGCGCTCGTCGAGCTGCTCGCCCCCTACCCCGTCCAGGGCTGAAGCGCGGCGCGCCCGCCACCCGGCCGCGTCACTCCGGACCCCGCCGCGAAGCGCTACCGCCCACGGGACGTCGGTGGTGGAATGGCCGGCGAGCCACCGGTCGGTCCCCGACGGGTGGAGGGAGAGGGCCTCGCGATGCGGTTCGGACACCTCGGCGCGTTCATCGGACTCGTCCTCCTCGCGGGCTGCGCGAGCCCCACCGCGACCGCCCAGCCGCCGCCCCTCCCACGCGCAACCCCGGCGCCCACCGGCCCCTCCGAGGAGGCCCAGCGGGTGCTCACGCCCCCCGGGCTGCGGCTGGACCCGCGCGTGCGCCCCACGCGGCAGGCGGTGATGCTGGAGCTGGACCCGCGCCAGGAGGCGTTCCGCGGCACGGTGGACATCGAGCTGTCCCTGCCCGAGCCCACCCACGCGCTGTGGCTCCACGGCGAGGAGCTCACGGTGACGGCCAGCGCGTTCCAGGTGGCCCAGGCGCGCGTGCCCACGGACGCCATGCCCGTGGGAGAGGACCTGCTCGTCTTCGTGCCGCGCGAGCCCGTGGGCCCCGGCAGCGTCACGCTGCACGTCGAGTTCACCGGCCACGCGCGGGACAAGGAGGACAGCGGCGTCTTCCGCGAGCAGGAGGACGGCCGCTGGTACGCGATGACGCAGTTCCAGGCGACCTACGCCCGGCGCGCCTTCCCCTCCTTCGACGAGCCCACCTTCAAGATTCCCTTCGAGCTGGCGCTGCGCGTGCGCGGCGGGGACGAGGCCTTCTCCAACACCCCCGTGCGCGAGCGGCGCGCGGACGCGGAGGGCTGGACGACGGTGCGCTTCCAGCCGACCCCGCCCCTGCCCACGTACCTCGTCGCCTTCGCGGTGGGGCCGTTCGACGTGGTGGACGCGGGCCGCGCGGGCCAGCGGCAGGTGCCGGTGCGCATGCTCGTCCCCCACGGGCGGAGCGCCGAGGCGCGCTGGGCCGCCGACGTCACCGGCCCGCTGCTCCAGGAGCTGGAGACCTGGTTCGGCACGCCCTACCCCTACGCCAAGCTGGACGTGGCCGCGCTGCCGGGCCAACAGGGCGGCGCCATGGAGCACCCCGGGCTCGTCACCTTCGGCGCGCAGCTCATGCTGGGCGCCGAGGCCCAGGACACGCCCTGGCGTCAGCGCACCTTCGCGGAGACCCAGGCGCACGAGCTGGCGCACCAGTGGTTCGGCAACCTCGTCACCCCGGACTGGTGGGACGACCTGTGGCTCAACGAGTCCTTCGCGGACTGGCTCGCCTTCAAGGTGGTGGCGCGCTGGAGGCCGGAGTGGAGCGGCGAGCTGCGGCGCGTGGAGTCCCGGGGGAGCGCCATGCGCGCCGACCAGCTCGTCAGCGCGCGGTGCATCCGCCAGCCCATCACCACCCCGGGCGACATCCACAGCGCCTTCGACGCCATCACCTACGGCAAGGGCGCGGCGGTGCTGGCCATGTTCGAGGCCTGGGTGGGCGAGGAGCCCTTCCAGCGCGGCGTGCGCGCCTACCTCTCCGAGCACGCGCGCGGCACCGCCACCACCGCGGACTTCTTCCACGCGTTGTCCACCGTCGCCGGCCGCGACGTGGGCCCCACCTTCTCCACCTTCCTGGACCAGCCCGGCGTGCCGCTCGTCACCGTGGAGCTCCAGTGCCCCCGGGGCGCGCCGCCCAGGCTCGCCCTGGAGCAGCGCCGCTACCTGCCGCTGGGCTCCAAGGGCGTGGAGGGCGCCGCGCTCACCTGGCGGGTGCCCCTGTGCGTGCGCTACGGCGTCGGCGCCACCGAGGGCCGCGCGTGCACCCTGCTGGAGGGGGCCACGGGCGCGCTGGAGCTGACGGAGGCGAAGGGCTGCCCGGACTGGGTCCACCCCAACGCGGACGCGCGCGGCTACTACCACGCGATGCTGCGGGGAGACGGGCTCGAGAAGCTGGCCGCGCGGGGCGGGGCGCGGCTGAGCGTGGCGGAGCGGCTGGTGCTGCTCGACGACGCGCGGGCGCTCCTGGGCAATGGCGAACTGGACGTGGGCCAGGCGCTCGGGCTGGTGGCGCGGCTGGGCACCGGCGACGCGACGCTGGTGAGCAGCGCCGCGGGCGTGGTGGACAGCCTGCGCGCGGACTTCCTCTCCGCGGCGATGCAGCCCCACCGCGCGCGCTTCGTGCGCGGGCTGTTCGGCGCGAGGGCCCGCGCCCTGGGCTTCGTGTCCAAGCCCGGGGAGAGCGAGGACGTCCGGCAGAGCCGCCCCACCCTCCTGTGGATGGCCGCCAACGTGGGCGCGGACCCGGCGCTGCGCGCGGAGGCCCGGCGGCTGACGCTGCGCTGGCTGGAGGACCGCTCGGCGCTGCCCCCCCAGGACGCGGACACCGTCCTGCTCACGGCGGCGGCGACGGGCGACGCGGCGCTGCACCAGCGGATGCGCGACGCCGTGCGCGGGGCCTCCACCGCCCACGAGCGGGAGCTGCTCTTCCTCGCCCTGGGCGGCTTCCGCGACGCGACGCTGGCCCGCGCGAGCCTGGAGTTGATGCTGGCGCCGGAGGTGGACACGCGCGAGGCCCTGCCGCCCATCCTGCTCGGCCAGCTCACCGAACCCACCACGCGCCCGCAGGCCTTCGCCTTCCTGCGCGAGCACTTCGACACCCTGCGCGAGCGGCTGCCGCGGGACCTGTCCACGTGGCTGCTCACCACCGGCGGCTTCTTCTGCGACGTCGCCCACCGCCAGCAGGTGGCCGACTTCTTCGGCCCGCGCGCCCCGGACTTCGCGGGGGGCGAGCGCGCCCTGGCGCAGACGCTGGAGCGCGTGGACCTGTGCATCGCCCAGCGCGAGGCCCTGCGCCCCGGCCTGGAGCGCTTCCTCACGCGGCACTGACGCGCACGCGCCTCAGCGCTTGCGCGCCAGCAGCATCCCGTCGCGCACCGTCAGCAGCACCTGCTCCACGCGCGGGTCCGCCGCCACCTTCGCGTTGAAGGCCACCACCGCGTGGTCGTCCGGCGCCTCCGGGCTCAACACCCGCCCGGACCACAGCACGTTGTCCGCCACCAGCAGCCCCCCGGACCGCACCTTCGGCACCACCGCGTCCCAGTACGCCCCATACCCACCCTTGTCCGCGTCGATGAACACCAGGTCGAACGGCCCCCGCAGGCTCTCCAGGGTTTCCAGGGCAGCCCCGAGCCGGAGCTGGATTTTCCGGCCATGCGGACTCTTGTCGAAGAAGCGCTGCGCCACCTCCGCGTGACGGGGGTTGACGTCGCAGGTGACGAGCTCGCCGTCGTCCGGCAGCGCGCCCGCCATCATCAGCGCCGAGTAACCCGTGAAGGTTCCTAGCTCCAGCACCCGCCGGGCCCCCGTCAGCGCGACGAGCAGCCGCAGGAAGGTGCCCGCGGTGACGCCCACCTGCATCCCCGCCCCGGGCATGTGGGCGTAGGTGAATTCCTGGAGCTCCGCGAGAAGCGGCTCCGGGGGCGTGGTGTGGGCGAGCGCATACTCTTCGATTGCGGGCGGGATGAGGGTGAGCTTGGCCATGGTCACCGTTTAACAAGTACCTGACGGCCTCTCACTTCCAGTTGCTGCCGCGCGCGGGATGCATACCCTTATGGTCCCCCAGGAGGTGCAATCCATGACGGGAGCCAGGCTGGGAGGTGCCAGAGGAGACCTGACTCGCTGCATCGATGCGAGCCTCCAGTGCCAGGCCGCGTGCGAGGCCGGCATGGCGCGCCTCGTGGCCCGCGGGGAGGCGCTCAGCAGCGAGGCCGTGCGCACGCTGCGCCAGTGCGCGGAGCTGTGCGAGCTGAACGCGCGCGCGCTGCGCAAGGAGAGCCGCCTGGCCCGCCGCACCGCCAGCCTCTGCTTCGAGCTGAGCAACCAGGTGGCGCGCACCGCGTGGCTGGACGCGGAGGACCCGGGCTCCCACACGCTCGCCCGGGACGCGCTGCGGCTGGCCCGCGCCTGCCGCCCGCTGCTGTTCTCCTTCTGACGGACCGACGCCGCGGCGCCCCCGTCAGAGGGCCACGCCGTGGAGCGCGCCGTACTTGCCACGCAGGTACGACAGGAAGTCCGTATCGGTGAGCCCCTGCCCCGTCACCCGCCGCACCCGCTCCTCGGCGGGGAGCCGGAAGCCGTGCTGGTGGACGTGGGCGCGCAGCCAGTCGCGCAGGGGGCGCAGCTCGCCCCGGCGCAGGTGGCCCTCCAGGTCCGGGAGGTCGCGCGCGGCGGCGCGGTGCAGCGAGGCCGAGTAGAGGTTGCCCAGGGAGTACGTGGGGAAGTAGCCCAGCTCGCCCCAGGCCCAGTGGATGTCCTGGAGCACGCCCCGCGCGTCGTCCGGCGGCGTGACGCCGAGGTAGCGCGCCATGCGCTCGTTCCACGCGGCGGGCAGGTCCTCCAGCGGCAGCGCGTCGCGGAGGAGCAACAGCTCCAGCTCGTAGCGCACGGCGATGTGGAGGTTGTACGTCACCTCGTCCGACTCGATGCGGATGAGCGACGGGCGCACACGGTTGACGGCGGCGAGGAAGCCCTCCAGCGACACGCCCGCCAGCGCCTGGGGGAAGTAGTCGTCGCGCAGGAGGGGGAAGTAGTGCTCCCAGAAGGGGCGGCTCCTGCCGATGATGTTCTCCCACAGGCGCGACTGGGACTCGTGCAGCCCCATGGAGGGCGCGGCGGCCAGCGGGGTGCGGTGCAGCTCCGGCGCGAAGCCCTGCTCGTAGAGGCCGTGCCCCGCCTCGTGGATGGTGCTGAAGAGCGCCGACAGCGGCTGGGACTCGTCCACGTGGGTGGTGAGGCGCACGTCCAGCGGGTGGGTGCCCCCGGTGAAGGGGTGGATGCTCAGGTCCTGCCGCCCCGCCTCCAGGTCGAAGCCGAGGTCCTCCAGGAGCCGCAGCGTGAAGCGCCACTGGGCGTCCTTGTCGTAGCGCCGGCCGTCGAACAGGTCCGGCGCCTCCGGGGCGCTCGCGGTGAGCCGGCCCACCATGGGGATGAGCGCCTCGCGCAGCGCGGTCAGCACGGGGGTGAGGCGCGAGACGCGCATGCCGGGCTCGTAGCCCTCCAGGAGCGCGTCGTAGCGCTCGCCGTCGTGGCCGTACGCGTCCGCCTGCTCGCGGCGCAGCGTCAGCAGGCGCTGGAGGGCGGGCTGGAAGCGGGCGAAGCGGCGCTCCTTGCGCGCCTCGCGCCAGGCGTGGAGCGCGTGGCTCTGGGCCTCGGCCAGGGCCTTCACCAGCGCGGCGGGCACGCGCACCTCCCGCTCCCGCTCGCGCTGGAGGGTGGCCACCATGGCCCGCTCGTCGTCGGACAGGCCCGCGGCGCCGGCCTGGGCGAGCGCGTCCCCCAGGCGGGGGTCGACCAGGCGCTCGTGGTGGATGCCCTGGAGTGTCGCCAGCTGGTGGGCGCGGGCCGGGGCGGCGCGCGCGGGCAGGTACGTCTCCTGGTCCCACGTGGCGAGCCCGATGAGCCCTTGGAGGTCCTTCAACTCCTGCATCCGGGACAGCAGCCAGGTATCCATGCCCGACTTCATAACCCGCCTCACCCCGGGCTTTCACGGCGGGAGGCACAAGGGTATGAGGGCCGGGCAATGGCCAATGTCATCCAGTTCTTCATGACCCCCGACGACGAGGTCGCCTTCTTCCGCTTCCTGGAGCGCTTCGTGCTGGAGGTGTACCCCCGGCGCGTGCCCGAGGACTGGGAGACCTTCCGCGCCAACCCGGCCAACCTCGAGCGGCTCCCCACGGAGGAGCTGTACCTGGTGGCCAGCGAGCTTGGCCCCGCCATCGTCGACAAGATGAAGCGCGGCCCGGACAAGGGCTCCTGGCGCGTGGACGAGGTGCGCTCCCCCGTCATCTTCATGGAGCGCTGCCACACCAACGAGGAGGGGGAGCTGGTCAGCGGTCAGCTCTGGGCGGAGCTGGACATCACCGCGCAGACGGGCCGCAAGAACGCCGCGCCCGACCGCTTCCGGAGCCTGTTCCTCGAGATCGAGGAGTACGTGAAGAAGACGTTCCGCCGGGGACAGCCCAAGGACTTCTTCGTGGGCCCCAAGGCGGCGCGCCTCTACAAGGAGGGCCTGGTGCTGCGCAACTCCGAGCACCGGGGCGGAACGGTGGACGTCTTCAAGTAAGCGCCACCGCCCCCCGGGAGGGCCGCCCGTCAGCTCGCGGCGGCCTCCGCGAGCTTGCGCAGCTGCGGGGCCTCGTTGAGGAACTTCAGCTCCGGGTGCTTGTCCTCGGCGTGCTGGAGCGCCCAGTCGTCGCGGAAGAGGACCAGCGGCAGCCCGTCGCGGTCCTGCACCGTCTGGCGGTTGCCCTCCCAGTCGAAGGACTTGGGGTCGAAGTTGGGCCCCACCACCCAGCGCGCGTGGCTGAAGGGCAGCCGGTCCAGGGCGATCTTCGCGCCGTACTCGTGCTCCAGCCGGTACTGGAGGACCTCGAACTGGAGCGCGCCGACCACGCCCACGATGGGGTCCTTCATGCCCATGGCGAGCTGCTGGAAGATCTGCACCGTGCCCTCTTCCGACAGCTGCTCCAGGCCCTTCTCCATCTGCTTGCGGCGCAGCGGGTCCTTGGAGCGCACCACGGCGAAGTACTCCGGGCTGAAGCGCGGCACGCCCTCGAACTCCACGTCCTGGCCCTCCGCCAGCGTGTCGCCGATGCGGTACTGCCCCGGGTCGAACAGGCCGATGACGTCCCCCGGCCACGCGTCCTCGATGGCGGTGCGCTCGGCGGCCATGAACTGGCTGGGCTTGGCCAGGCGCACCTCCTTGCCCAGGCGCGAGTGGAAGGCGTTCATGCCCTTCACGTACCGGCCGCTCACCACGCGCATGAAGGCGATGCGGTCGCGGTGCGCCGGGTCCATGTTCGCTTGAATCTTGAAGACGAAGCCCGCGAACTTCGGGTGGGTGGGCTCGCGCGGGCCCTTGGTCGTCTGGCGCGAGGTGGGCGCGGGGGCCAGGTCGAGGAACGCGTCGAGGAACGGGCGCACGCCGAAGTTCGTCATCGCGCTGCCGAAGAACATGGGCGTCAGCAGGCCGGAGTCGCTCTTCTCGCGGGTGAACTCGTCACCGCCGATGTCGAGCAGCTCGATGTCCTCGTGCAGCTTGGCCAGCTCCGTGTCGGTGAGCACCGTCTTGATTTCGTCGGAGTCGATGGACACCGAGCGCTCGGCGACCTCCGACTCGCCGTGGGATCCCTCGGCGGAGAAGACGTGCACCACGCGGTTCTGCCGGTCGTAGACGCCGCGGAACTCCGGCCCCATGCCGATGGGCCAGTTCATCGGGTAGGAGCGGATGCCGAGCACCTGCTCCAGCTCGTTCATCAGCTCCAGCGGCTCGCGGCCGTAGCGGTCCAGCTTGTTGACGAAGGTGAAGATGGGGATGCCGCGCATGCGGCAGACCTTGAAGAGCTTCTTGGTCTGCGGCTCGACGCCCTTGGCCGCGTCGATGAGCATCACCGCCGCGTCGGCGGCGGCCAGCGTGCGGTAGGTGTCCTCGGAGAAGTCCTGGTGGCCCGGGGTGTCCAGCAGGTTGACGGCGTGGTCCCGATAGGTGAACTGGAGCACGGACGACGTGACGGAGATGCCGCGCTCCTTCTCCAGCTCCATCCAGTCGCTGGTGGCGTGGCGTCGTGCCCGCTTGGCCTTCACGCTGCCGGCCAGGTGGATGGCGCCGCCGTAGAGCAGCAGCTTCTCCGTGAGCGTGGTCTTTCCCGCGTCGGGGTGGGAGATGATCGCGAAGGTGCGCCGCCGGGCGACCTCCCTGTCGAGCTCGTTCGTCATGACCCGGGGCCAACTACCACGGGCCGTGTTTCCTTGCAGCCCACAAGCGGCCCTTGGCCCTCCGACCGGGGTCCATGGGAGGCTGCCACCCACCCGCCGTCCTCCCGGAGAACGCCATGGAACGCACCCTCTACGCCACGGGTACCCCCTGGGAGCCCCGGGTGGGCTACTCCCGCGCCGTGCGCGTGGGGCCCTTCATCGCCGTCTCCGGGACCACCGCCACGGACGAGGCGGGCCGCATCGTCGGGGGCACGGACGCCTACCTGCAGACGGTCCAGGTGCTCCGCAACATCGAGTCCGCCCTGAAGGCCGTCGGCGCCGGCCTGGGGGACGTGGTGCGCACCCGCATGTTCGTCACGGACATCTCCCGCTGGGAGGAGGTCGGCCGGGCGCACGGCGAGGTCTTCGGCGCCATCCGGCCGGCGACCTCCATGGTGGAGGTGAGCCGGCTCATCTCCCCGGAAATCCTGGTGGAGATCGAAGCGGACGCCATCGTCGCGGAGGCCGTGACGAAGCCGGGCTGAGGCCCTGGCGCTCCCCCGCCCGCCCGGTGGGTCGACGTCGCGCACCGGACGCTCCAACTTCCTGGGAGCCATGGGCGTCTCGTGGAAGGACAACATCACCCTCGCGGACACGCTGGAGCGCGTGGCGGACCTGCTCGAGGCGCAGGACGCGATGCCCTTCCGGGTGTCCGCGTATCGGAAGGCGGCGCGGAGCATCGCGGAGTGGCCCCGGTCCGTGGCGGAGCTGCTCGCGGAAGAAGGCGAGGCGGGGCTGCGCGCGCTGCCCGGGGTGGGCAAGAGCATCGCGGCGGCGGTGGCGGAGCTGGTGCGCACCGGGCAGCTCGGCCTGCTCCAGCGCCTGGAGGACGAGTCCTCCCCCGAGCGGCTGCTGGCGAGCGTGCCCGGCATCGGCCCGGAGCTGGCGCGGCGCATCCACGAGGAGCTGGGGGTGCGCACGCTGGAGGCGTTGGAGCAGGCGGCGCACGACGGGCGGCTGGAGGCGGTGGAGGGCTTCGGGCCGCGCCGGGGGCAACAGGTGCGCGAGCTGCTGGAGGCGCGGCTGGGGCGGAGCCGGCGTGGACAGGCGCGGCTGCGCGAGGGCGCGGGGGAAGGACCGCGGCCGGACGTCGGGCTCCTGCTCCAGGTGGACGAGGAGTACCGGCGCAAGGCGGCGGCCGGTGAGCTGCGCACCATCGCGCCCCGGCGCTTCAATCCCTCCGGTGAGGCCTGGCTGCCGGTGATGCGGCGCACGTTGGACGGCTGGGGCGTCCGGGCGCTGTTCTCCAACACGGCGCTGGCGCACCAGCAGGACGCGACGCGCGACTGGGTGGTGCTGTACTTCGAGAAGGACGGCGACGAGGGCCAGTGCACCGTCGTCACCGCGCACGGCGGTCCGCTGGACGGCCGCCGCGTGGTGCGCGGGCGCGAGGTGGAGTGCCTCGCGTACTACGGCGTCGAGTCCGAGGAGACGGAAGCGCCGCGGCCCGGGGCGTGACGGCGGTCCCGAGTGTCATCGCGGACCGTCTTCAGTCGTTCACCGCGATGTAGTGGATGACGGCCGCGTAGAACTCCGGCTCGTCGAACGTGTCGGGCCCCACGCCCACCACGTCCATGTGGTCTTGATTGACGATGCTGGACATGGAGGTGCTCGCGAACGGGCCGGGTGAGTTGAGGTTGGTGACGACGGGCACGGACATGTCGTTCGTCACCGTGTCGAACCCGAGCACCACGTCCGTGTAGCGCAGCCGCCGGCCCATCTGCTGGGAGTTGATGCCCACGAGCCCGTCGTCGTCCAGCTCGACCCTCACCCCGTCCCCCGCCCCGCCCGCGCCGTCGTTGTCGCAGTCCTCCTCGCAGTAGCCGTCACCGTCGATGTCGAAGAAGAACTCCTTGAGCAGGTACAGCGCCGGGTTCACGTTCGGGCCGAACTGCGCGGTGATGAGCGAGGCGTAGTACCCCACGTCGCTGCTGTTCATCGGGTAGTTCAGGTTGAACGCCCGGGCCCCCGTCGTCACCCCGTCGGTCGCCGAGTAGTCGTTGTAGACGACCTGCTTGAGCGCCGCGTACGCGTCGTTGCCGGCCCGGTAGATGCTGTCGCCGTAGTACTTCGCCAGGGCCGCGACGACGCTGGAGACGCCCGGGCCCAGGTCCAGCACGTACTTGGCCACCGGCGACCCCCGATGCGGCGTCGACAGGCTCACCAGCACCGCCACCACCGTCGCGCCCTTGCGCTCCCGCAGCACCCGCGCCGCCTTGCGCCCGTCCATGCCGCCTTGCGAGTGGCCGAGGATGTTCACCTTCGACGTCCCCTCCGTCGCCATGTACCCCTCGATGTCGTTGGCCAGGTCCAGCCCCCGCACCTCCGAGGAGTGGAACGCCGGCACCTGCGCCACGAAGGTGCGCTGCCCCACGTCGATGTCCGGGTTGCACGCGACCTCGAACAGCTCGTCGCACGGGTCGCCCACGAACTGTCCGTAGTCGTCCCCCCAGTAGTTGAAGCCCAGGATGTCGTCGAACCCACCCATGCCGTGCGCGAACACCACCGGATATGTCGTCCGCGTCGCGCCCGCTCGCGCCTCGGGCCCGAGCCACAACACACCCATCACCACCAGGAACGCGTGAAACCTGGGCATCACCAACTCCTCTCATCGGGGGAAGCGGTGCATCCAGGTCATGGCGAACACGGGGAATCAATCATCGCGAGACAGCGAGACACGGCACTGTCCACGGGACTGCGCTCCCCCAGACACCACCTGCTCGCGGAAGAACAAAGCGCGAGCAGGTGGAGACCCGAAACGTCAGGGTGCGGGCGTGTACAGGTCCACCGCGGACGTGGAGCCGTTGGACCCCAGGCCCCCGACGATGAGCAGGCGACCCGTGTCCGCCAGCCGCGTCACGGCGGTGTTCGTCAGCGCGTGGGTCATCGCGCCACCGGAGGTCCATTGTCCCGTCGCGGGGTCGAAGACCTCGGAGGAGGCCAGGAGCCCCACCGAGGCCCCCGCATCTCCACCGAGCACCAGCACGCGGCCTGTCCCCAGCACCGACGCCACCGCGCCATAACGGCTGTTCGTCATGGGCGCCACCGTCGTCCACGTGCCCATCGCGGGGTCGTAGATCTCCGCCGTCGCCAGCGCGCCGCCCTGCCCCCAGCCGCCAGCCACCAGCACCTTGCCGCCGGGGAGCGACACGGCGATGTGTCCGTAGCGCGTGGCCGCCATGGGCCCCGTCAACGTCCACTGCCCGGTGTTCAGGTCGTACAGCTCCGCGGTCGCGGTGTCCCCCGACGGCGTCGTGCCTCCCGCGACGAGGATCCTCCCCGACAGGAGCGGCGTGGCCGTGTGGTTCACGCGTCGCACGTTCATGGTGCCCGTGGCGCGCCAGGTGCCGGACGCGGGGTCGTACAGCTCCGCGGTGGCGAGCGTGCTGCTGAAGCTGGTCGTCTGCCGGCCTCCCGTCACCAGCACCTGCCCGGAGTCGAGCAGCGTCGCGGTGTGACGCGAGCGCGGCGTGGCCAGCCCGTTGGTGCTCGCCCAGGTCCCCGACGCCGGGTCATACACCTCCGCGGACGCCAGGTAGAGCGAGGACGTGGACTGCCCGCCCGACACCAGCACCCGCCCTTGCGACAGCTTCGTCGCCGTGTGGAGGAAGCGAGGCGTGACGAGGCTCCCCGTCGGCGTCCACGTGGCCAGGTGCTCGCTGTAGAGCTCGGCGGTGCCCAGCGCCGCGCTTCCCGTGGCGGTGCCTCCGACGGCGAGCACCAGGCCCGAGTCGAGCAGCGTGGCCGAGTGGTTGTAGCGCGCGGAGACCAAGGCCGTCGTCGACCGCCACGGCGGCGTGGGCACGGCGAAGCGCTCGGCCGTGGCGGAGCGCTGCACGCCATCCGGGCTCCCGCCCGCCACGAGCACGTCCCCCTGGGGGAGCAGCGTCGCGGTGTGCCCCAACCGGCTGGCGCTCATCGGCGCGGCGCTCGTCCAGCGCGAGAGCGTCGGGTCGTAGAGCACCGCGCTCTGGAGATAGGGGTCGCCCCCATCCGTGCCGCCCGCGAGGAGCACCTCGCCCGAGTGCAGCAGCGTCGCGGTGTGCTGCGCGCGCGGCTCGGGCAGGAGCTGCGACACGGGCGTCCACGTGTTCGCGCTCACGTCGTACAGCTCCGCGTTGCGCGAGGTGGTGATGTCGTCCACGAAGCCCGCCGCCACCAGCACCCTGCCCGACAGCAACAGCGTGGCGCTGTGACCGGAGCGCGCGGTGAGCATGCTCGCCACCGTCGTCCACACGCCCGTGGCCACGTCATACACCTCCGCGTCCCGCAGGAAGCTTCCCCGGGGGCCGTTGCGCCCTCCCACCACCAACACCAGTCCGTTGGTCAGCAGCGTCGCGGTGTGCCCCACCCGCGCCCGGCGCAGGCTCCCCGTGCCCGTCCAGGTCCCCGTCGCCGGGTCGTAGAGCGCCGCGGTGGCGAGCCCCGCCCCCGCGCCGTTCTCCCCGCCCACCACCAGCACCCGCCCGTTGCCCAGGAGCGTCGCCGTGTGCCCGGAGCGCAGCGTGTCCAGGCTGCCCGTCGACGACCAGCCGTTCGTCGACGCGTCGTAGATCTCCGCCGTCCCCGTGGGAGCCGCCGCGGAGTCGCCCCCCACCACCAGCACCCGCCCGTCACCCAACAACGTCGCGCTGTGACGCCGCCGGGTCGCGCCCATCGTCCCCGCGGCGATCCACCGCGAGCCGCTCGCGTCATACAACTCCGCGTTCGTCGCGGATTGGCCACCGGCGACCAGCACCAGGCCGGAGCGCAGCAACGTCGCCGTGTGCTCCATCCGCTGGAGCGCCATGCTCGCCGTGCCCGTCCAACCCTGCTCCAGTTCCAACCGTGAAACATCTGCTACGTCCGCCGGACCTACAAAATCCTCGTGTGAGCAGCCCGCCTGGACGAGCGCCATCGACAGCACGGCCAGCAGGCCGAGCCCGGAACATCGATTCATGAGTGGGGGTCCTTTCCTTGGGGGGGAGTGCCGCGACAGGCGCACGCGGCGGCCCATACCCCAGACCCGAAGACCGAGGCCAATCCCTGTCAGGAAAAGATGAGCACCCACCCGACCCGACAGATGGGGTTGATACAACCCACTGAGTCCGTCTCGTGACGCACGCTCACCCAGCGTGCGAGCGACTAGCTGCTGGCGGAGGTGTAGTGGCCGATGGAGTAGCGCCAGACGCGCCGCGCCAGCCACGCGAACACGAGCGAGCCACCCACGGCGCCCACGAGCGAGAGCAGCGGGAGCCGGCCCAGCATGGCCTCCGCGGGGAACGTGGTCATCAACGCCAGGGGGATGATGTACGTGAAGAGGAACGTCAGCGAGCCCCGCGCCACGCCCTTGAACACGCTGGAGGGCCAGCGCGCGAAGTCGAAGATGGACGTGAACAGGTAGGTGAGGTTGTCCACGCGCACGACGAAGAAGGCGGCGCTCACCGTGAGGATCCACAGCGAGTACAAGAGCAGCGTGCTCGTGCCCAGGAGCACCACGGACGCCAGCATCCCCGTGAGCGACGGCGGCCGGCCCAGGAGCCAGAACGCGTAGGCGAACAGGGCCACGCCGGTGAGCACGTTGAAGGCGCGCCAGGGCAGGAAGCGCTGGGTGGACACGAGGAACTGCGCGTCCGCGGGCTTGAGCAGCACGAAGTCCAGCGTGCCCTTGCGGATGTGCTCCACCACGCCGGTGAGGCTGGGGTTGATGGCCCCCTCCAGGAGCCCCTGCAGCAGCGTGAACCAGCCCACCACGAGCAGGGCCTCGCCGAAGCTCCAGCCCTCCACCTCCGGCCGCTTGCCGTACACGACGAACAGCGGCGCCAGCGCGGTGAAGATCCAGAAGAGAGACGTCACCCCCTCCGTGAAGAAGTCCGCGCGGTACTGGAGGGCCTGGAGCCCCGAGGCCTTGAGCTGCACACCGAGCAGTCGCAGATAGCGCCGAACCATGCCCCTACCCTCCGAACGCCGCGAAGCGCTTCACGCCGTGGCGCCACAGCCCCATCGCGATGACGAACATGGCCACCACCCACGCCCACTGCCGCGCGAGCAACCCCAGCGCCGTGGGCAGGTCGTGCGCCCCGGTCATCATCTCCACCGGCAACCCCATCTGATAACGGAACGGCAGCCAGTCGATGACGGCGCGCAACCCGCCGGGCAGCAGCTCCACCGGGAACATGTAGCCGGAGCAGACGAAGAAGAGGACCATCCACACCTCCATCATCTTCTGGCTGCTGTCCATGAAGAGGCTCAGCGCGCCCAGCGCGATGTTGGCCATGAAGGTGATGGCCCAGCCGCCCACCAGGGCGACGAGGAACAGACCCCAGCCCAGGGCCGTCTGGGGAATGGCCTTGGCGCCCACCAGCACCACGCTCGTCACCACGACGGGCGCGGCCACGACCAGGCGCATGGGGATGCCGGCCACGTTCTCCGACGCGTAGGCCCACAGCGGGGAGATGGGGCGCAACAGGCGCATGGACAGCGTGCCCTGCTTCACCTCCCAGTTGATGAGCCACGCGGCCCACGCGCTGGTGAGCTGACGCACCGCGAAGGTGGCGAGGAAGTAGCCCACGAAGTCCTCTCGCCCGTAGTTCCCCACCGGCGCGGTCTTCGCCACCGCCATCCACAGCACCATGTTCACCAGCGGCATGGTGGTGGACAGCACCCACACGAGCATCTCCGCGCGGTAGGCCACCGCCTCCGCGAACCCCACGCGCAGCATGGTGGGCAGGGCGCGCGCCACGGTCCGCAGGCTCATGCCGGCACCGACTCCCCGGCGGAGGCCGCCTCCGCCTCCGCCTGCTGCCTGCGCGCCTTGTTCTCCGCGAACAGCTCGCTCATGACCTCCTCCAGCGGCGCGTTCTCCACCGTGAGGTCCGTCACCGGCAGGCCGGACAGGGCGCGGGAGATGGTCGCGTTGACCGCGTCCTGCCGCACCTGGAGCACCGCCGTCCCCGCCTCGTGTGTCACCACCTTGCCCAGGGGGGCCAGCCGCGCGCCGTCCACCTCCTCCGCCAGCCGCAGCACCACGCGCTTCTCCGGGCGCACCCGCTGCACCAGCGCGTCCAGGCTGCCGTCGTAGGACAAGAGCCCCTTGTCGATGACGATGACGCGCGGGCACAGGGCCGCCACGTCGTCCATGTAGTGGCTGGTGAGGATGAGGGTGGCGCCGTACTTCTCGTTGTACTCCTTGATGAACGTCCGCATGGTGGCCTGCATGGAGACGTCCAGGCCGATGGTGGGCTCGTCGAGGAACAGCACCCGGGGCCGGTGGATGAGGGCCGCGGCCAGCTCGCACTTCATGCGCTCGCCCAGGGACAGCTGCCGGGTGGGCTTGCCGATGAGGTCGCTTATCTCCAGCAGGGACACCAGTTCGTCCAACGTCTGCTTGTATTGGACGGCGGGCACGTCGTAGATGGCGCGATTGAGTTCGAACGTCTCCGCCGGCGGCAGGTCCCAGAGGAGCTGCTGCTTCTGCCCCATGACCAGCATGATCTTCTTGAGGAACGCCTCCTCGCGCAGCCGGGGCACGTGGCCATCCACCCGCACCTCGCCCTCGGAGGGGTGGAGCAGGCCGGAGAGGACCTTGAGCGTGGTCGTCTTGCCCGCGCCGTTGGGCCCCAGGAAGCCCACGCGCTCGCCGGGGCGGATGTCGAAGGAGATGCCATCCACGGCCTTGACGGTGGAGTAGGTCCGGTGGACGAGCGAGCGCAGGGCCGCCTTGAGGCCTGGCGGACGCTTGTGGACTTTGTAGTGCTTGCGCAGGCCGTGGACGGAGATCATGTGCGACAAGGGTTTAACGCGGACGCCCCCGGGTGGCGATCGCGGAGTTGAGGGAGTGGTGGTGCGACAACGGGTTGACACGAGCGCCGACCGGGAGGCGCTCCCTGGGATGGATGAAGGCCTGGCGGGATGAGCAACGCATACAGCAAGGACCTGGAGCGGTGGATGCCGCGGCTCATCGCCGTGTGGCGCGCCTCGCGCGGCCGGGGTGACGGACCGGAGACGCGGCTGACGCCCCAGGAGGTGAAGGAGGTCGCCGCGGGCGTGCGGCAATTGTCGCTCGGGTTGACGCGGGAGCGGCAGTTGGCGGGCGCGCGGTACATGGACGACCCGAAGCTCCTGGGCGCCTACCTGCTGTTCTACTGGCCGGTGTCCTATGCCCAGGCCCGGCAGGTGCTGGGCGAGCTGCCGAACCGGCCCCGGCAGGCCCTGGACCTGGGCAGCGGCCCGGGCCCGGTGGCCTTCGCCGCGCTGGACGCGGGCGCGGGCGAGGTGACGGCGGCGGACCGGAGCAAGGCGGCGCTCAACCTGGCGCGCGCGCTGGCCACGGAGGCCGGCGAGGCCCTGGCCACCCGTGAATGGGACCCGACGAAGAAGGCCGCCGCCCTGCCGGAGGGACAGTTCGACCTCGTGACGATGGGGCACGTGGTGAACGAGCTGTACGGCACGGGCGACGCGGCGACGGCGCCCCGCGCGGCGCTGCTGGAGGCGGTGCTCGCGAAGGTGAAGCGCGGCGGCAGCCTGCTGGTGATGGAGCCGGCGCTGCGCGAGACGAGCCGGGGCCTGCTGCACGTGCGCGACGCCATGGTCGCGAAGGGCTACGCGGTGCGCGCGCCGTGCATGTACCGGGGCCCGTGTCCCGCGCTGGTGAAGGAGTCGGACTGGTGCCACGCGGAGCGGGCCTGGCCCATGCCGCGCGTGGTGGAGGAGCTGGCGCGCGCGGCGAGCCTGCACAAGGAGGCGCTGAAGATGAGCTACCTCGTGCTGGCGCCCAAGGACGAGGACTGGCCGACGCTGCCCCCCGGCAAGCTGTTCCGCATCGTCTCCGAGTCGCTCGAGGGCAAGGGGCGCCAGCGCTACATCGGCTGCGGCCCGGACGGCCGCGTGGGCCTGGCCATGCAGGAGCGCCACCGCACGGAGAAGAACGACCGGTTCTTCCAACTCAACCGCGGCGACGTCATCGCGGTGACGCAGACGGAGCCCAAGGGCGACGGGCTCGCGCTGGACGACCGCTCGGAGGTCCGCATGGTCGCCGCCGCGGGCCGGGGCGTGCCTCCGTCCCCGAAGGAGGAGACACCACCGACTCCCCCGACGACGACGGACAGCTCCACCCGCTGAGGGCGGTGCTGGGTCCGCGGGCATGCCATCCGGAGCGTGCCCACCCGGAAGCAGGCGCGGTCGACGAAGTCCCTCGACGTCGACCGCGCGGTGCGGAGCGGCTCAGGCGCGGTGCTGGGCGTAGGCGCCCGTGAGCACGTCGCGCATGTGGCGGAACGCCTTCACGCTGTCCTCCATGGCGCTCAGCGTGCCCTGGAGCAGGACGGTGGCCTGGACCCGGATGACCTGGATGCGACCGGGACGGGGCGTGGCGTCGGCGGGAGGCGGGGTGTTCATGAGGGAGGCGATGTTCATGGGGCACTCCAGGGGCGTGGGTTCGCGAGACAGCATCCATCCCTCCCGCAAACGCCGCGTCGCACCCAGGCAACTTCGCCGTCACATCCCACTCGCACGCCTCCCGGGGCGGCATGCGTGTGGCGTGCTCGACAGTCTCCCACGCGGACGTCCAGGCGCGGGGCGCCGGCGACCCCGCACCGCCCCACCCGTGGGCCGTGCCAGGGAACGGCTCTGGTAGGTTCCCGCGGGAACACGCCGTCACGGAAGGCGCATGTCCGAGTCCAGCCCGTCCCCGAGAGCCCTGTATCCCCCCCTCGAGCCCTATCGGATGGGGCGCCTGCGGGTGTCCTCCCTCCACGAGCTGTACTTCGAGGAGTGTGGCAATCCCCGGGGCAAGCCCGCGCTCTTCGTCCACGGGGGGCCGGGTGGCGGCACGGACGCGCGGCAGCGGCGCTTCTTCGACCCGGCCGCGTACCGCATCATCCTCTTCGACCAGCGGGGCTGTGGCCGCAGCACGCCCCACGCGAGCCTCGAGGAGAACACGACCTGGGACCTCGTCGCCGACATGGAGAAGCTGCGCGTCCACCTGGACCTCGAGCGCTGGCAGCTGTTCGGCGGCTCCTGGGGCAGCACCCTGGCGCTGGCCTACGCACAGACGCATCCCGAGCGCGTGTCGGAGCTGGTGCTGCGCGGCATCTTCCTGCTGCGCCAGCAGGAGCTTGACTGGTTCTACCAGCGCGGCGCCAGCGCGCTGTTCCCGGACGCGTGGGCGCACTACCTGGCCCCCATCCCGCCGGAGGAGCGCGGCGACCTGCTCGGCGCCTACCACCGCCGGCTGACGGGCGCGGACCCGGTGGCGCGCCAGGAGGCGGCGCGGGCCTGGAGCATCTGGGAGGCCCGCACCAGCTACCTGCGCCCCAACGCGGAGCTGGTGGCGCGCAACGCCGGGGACACGTTCGCCCTCGCGTTCGCGCGCATCGAAAGCCACTACTTCGTGAACCGGGGCTTCCTGCGCTCCGACGCGCAGCTGCTCGACGACGTGCACCGCATCCGCCACATCCCCGGAGTCATCGTCCAGGGCCGCTACGACGTCGTGTGCCCCATGGAGAGCGCCTGGGCGCTGCACGAGGCCTGGCCGGAGGCGGAGTTCGTCGTCGTCCCGGACGCGGGCCACTCCGCCAACGAGCCGGGGACCACGTCCGCGCTGCTCGACGCCACGGACCGGTTCCGCGCGCGCTGAGCGGCGCGGCGGTGATGGGCTATGGTGGGCCGTGAACCCTGGAACGGGAGCACGACCCATGTCCGCAGAGAAGAGCGCTCGTAGCTGGGTGGAGGAGAGCGCCCTGCGCGCCGCCGGCGCCGCCGCCATCCCCATCCCCGTGCCGGGCGCGCACACCGCGCTCACGTCCGCCATCGAGGCGTACATGATCTACCACGTGGCCGGCATCTACGGAGAGAAGCTCAGCCTGGGCGAGTCGCTCGGGCTCATCCCCACGCTGGGCGCGGGCATCGTCGCGCGCAAGGCGGCGAGCGCCGTCGTGGGCGAGACGGTGGGCTGGATTCCCGTCGCCGGCTGGCTGCTCAAGGGCGCCGCCAGCGGCGGCACCGCGTTCGCCATGGGCGTCGCCGCCGTGAGCTACTTCGAGAAGAAGTACCCGGGCCGCGAGGCCATCCCCTTCGACACCGTGTCCATCAAGGACTGGGTCAAGGCGGCGCTCACGCACCTGGGCGTCAAGGCGAGGTAGCCGCCGTCAGCCCCGCGGCACCAGCACCCGCGCCAGCTCCTCGTAGAGGTGGATGGCGCCGCGGATGGACTTCTCCCAGTCTCCCACGTGCAGGCTCTCGTTCTCCGAGTGGGCGTACGTGTACGGGTCCTCCACGCCGATGAGCAGCGCGGGCACACCGCCCAGCTCCCGCGCGAACGGCTCCACGAAGGGGATGGACGCGCCGCAGCCGACCGCCACCGCCTTCGTCCCGAAGCCCTTCTCCAGCGCGCGGAACGCCGCCTGGAACGCCGGATGCGACGGGTCCGTGTACCACCAGCCCGACGCACCCTCCGTCTCGAACGACACCTCCAGGCCCCACGGGCACTCCTCGCGCAGGTGGTCCTTCAGCCGCTGCTCCACGTCGCGCGGCTCCAGGTCCGGGACGATGCGGATGCCCACGCGCGCCCAGGCCGCGTCGCAGATGATGTTGCGCGCGTCCTTGCGGTTGCTGGCCTGGATGGCGTTGATGGCGATGCTCGGGTGGCGCCAGTTCAGCTCGTACGGGTGACGCCCACCGCCCAGCCGCTCCGCGCCCGGCACCATCCCCGTCTGCTCACGGAACGACGCCTCCGTGCCCGGCAGGGACTGGAGGTCGCCGCGCTCCGCCTCCGTCAGCGGACGCACCCGCTCCGCGATGCCGTCGATGGCGATGGAGCCGTCCGCGTGCGTCAGCGTGGCCAGCATCCGGCACAGCGCCATCACCGGTGCGCCCACGGATGGCCTTCAAGGTGGGAGCATCCTTACGAGCACGGGCACGGGAGACCTTCTTCCGCATCAGCGCCTTGAAGTCCTCGATCTCTGCCGGCCCGATGGCATTCAGCGCCATCGCTCCGAAGAACGGAAGGATGTGGTCCTCAAGCGCCTGCCTCTTGCTGACAACGCTGGAGTGCTTGTTGTTGTTCTCGCTGTAGGTGAGGAAGCGCGGAGTGAATTTCTCCAACGTGGGGATGTGCTTCTCCTCTGTCTTCTCCGTTCCGAAGGTGCCGGTCACCACCGCGCCGCGAACGCCGGGCTTGTACTTGGGGAACTCGCGCACGACGCCGGCCACGACGAGCGCCGCGAGAAAGCGCCGGATGGGCTGCTCTCCCGCACCGAGCGCGCCACACAGCTCCTTCACAGTGCGACCCTCGGGCCCTGCGTCGGTGAGCGCGACGACGATGCGGGGGCGGTACTGCTCAACCTGTTCAATCACGCGTTGGACTCCTGCTCTCGTGCTGGGGCTATCTCCGCGCCGTGTCCGCTGGGCTGTCCCTGTGGCCACGGTTGGCGGCGTCTGTTGATGGGTAAATGGGTGCGGTTTCTGCGAATGGCCCACGCGACCATTTCCAGGCCATTTCTCGGCCACGGCTGACTTGCGGTGGCCCCATCTAAATGGGTGCGGACTCTGTGGATGGCTCAGGCCACGTTGAGGCAGGCCCCCCGGTCCGGATTTCCGATGGGTGGCCCCTCCGGACTGTGCTCGGAGGTTCACCACGCTGAGAAAATGCCGCGGAAAATCGTCGGCCCCCGAGCGGCGATGTGTTCGGCGTGGCGCGCTGTTCCGTGAAGTCCCTGAACACTTGTCGCGAGAAGCCACGTGCGCCGCGCGACGGGGAGTTTTGATGGGCGTGACGCGACTCCTGCGGCGGATTCTTGCGTCATGCCGAAACCCGGGGGCGCCAGGACAACCAGAGAACGACCGGAAGTCGCGCGCTTCCTGGTACGGTCCCCGCCATGTCCCTTGGAGGTCGTCTGCGAGTGCGCCTGTCCCTTGCCCGGCTTGCCCTGCCCCTCGTGCTCCTGATGGGGTTCCCGGCCACGGCGCAGTCCCAGGAGGGGCTTCGCGGGCGCGAGCTGAAGCGGCGCCGGGTGTCGCTCTCGGTGACCACCGCCGACAAGCCCGTGGAGCTGCGCGTCGCTCCCGACTACCTCACCGCATTGGAGTTCGATTCTCCTGTGGACCGTGACTCGGTGGTGCTTGGGGACAGTGGAGGCCGGCTCGCGTTGTTCGAGGTCACCGCACGGACCATCGTGCTCAAAAGGACTGTGGGGGCCTATCTGGTCGAGCGCTGGCCCTAGTTTCCCTCGGAGGACGTAAAGCAGGTTTGCAAAACAGGCCCACCTCTGTTCACTATGAGTGAATGAGATTTCGATCTTTTTAGACCTATCACGTCGTTCAAGTCTGCAAGGGCTGGCAGTACCTTGAGTCTGCCTTTGCGCGAAACCCTCTCGCGCGGGCGCTCGGAGATTCCTGCCCATGTCCAATCCGTCTGACTCTCGGCCTGCCGGGGGCGTCGTCCTATTCACGAATGGAGAAACCTCCTACGAGTTCTTCCGGGACTTGGGGGAGGGGCGCGTGGGGGAGCGGCTCCTCCTCGCGCAGACGCGCACGCCCAAGGGCCTCGGTGAGTGCATCGTGCTCAAGTGCCTGCCCCTGCCGAAAGCGGCGGAGGTGACGGAGCAGTACCAGCGCACCCGCATCCGCCTGGAGGAAGAGGTTCGGCTCGCCCAGTACCTTCGCCACCCGAGCATCGCGCGCGTGCATGGCCTCTTCGAGACCGAGCATGGCCTGTGCGTGGCGATGGAGAACGTCGAAGGGCTGTCGCTCCACACGTTGCTGGCCGTCGCCCAGGCGCGCGGCTGCTACTTCTCCGAGGCGTTCACCCTCTACGTGGGCGCGGAGGTCGCGGCGGCCCTGGCCTATGCACACGCACGCACGGATGACGCGGGCTTCCCGCTCGGCATCGTCAACCGGGACGTGAACCCCGCTCGCATCCGCGTCGGCCCGCATGGAGAGATTCGGTTGACGGACTTCGGCGTGGCCTTCTCCCGTCTCGCGGGGCGGTTGGCCACCTCGCTCCCCAGCCCCCAAGGCGAAGTCCTCTACTCCGCACCGGAGGCGTTGTTGGGAGAGGCCGTGGACTGGCGCGCGGACTTGTTCTCCCTGGGCCTGACGCTGTTGGAGTTCTCCACGGGCCGCCACCTCTACGACCCGGGCCACCTCCGGATTGACGAAGTGGAGGCGCGTGCCTCGAAGGAGGAGCGGGAGAAGGTGCTCGCGGCCTCGGTGGCCGCGCTCGTGACGGAGTTGCCCGCCTTCGCGGAGGACGTCATCTGGTGCGCGATGGCCTTTCGCTCCGACGACATGGAGCAGGCAGCGCGCGGGCTCTCGATTCCGCTCCGGGACATCCTGCATACGCTGTTGCAGCGCGAGCCCGCTGACCGCGTCTTCACGGCGGCGGAGTTGGAGCTGGTCATGCGCTCCCAACTGGCACGCCTGGGGCGCTACACGCGGGAGGACGCGTTGCGAGAGGTCCAGCACGCACTCGCGCAGGCCAGCGACAAGCTCTGGGACTTCGAGGTGCCGAGCGACGAAGGCGGAATCACGCCCCCTGTCCACGAGGTGTGGAGCGGTGCCGCGGCCACAACGGCGTCCTCTTCCAGGGGCACGCGGCGCACGTCGTCCTCGCCTGCGGCCGATGAAGTGCCAACGGAGCCCAGCGCCGGTCCGCGTCGTCGCACGTTGACGAAGCAGCCGACCACGTAACGGCGGCACCCCCTTTCCTTTCACCACCGCTGATTCACCACCGGCGCGGCGCGAGTCGCTAAAGCCGACCGGGAGACGTGTGTTCTTCGTGCCTCATGCCGGGGCACGCACAGGAGGCGTGTATGCGCAGGAAGCGAAGCTGTCTTGCCGTGCTGCTGTTGCTGCTGTCGACGCGTGGGTGGGCGTCGGAGTCCTCCGTCCCCGAGCAGGAGGCGCCCCCCGCCCCATCCACGCCGCCCGCGCGGTCTTGGTACTACCTGATGCGCATCGAGGCGACGACGCTGGCGCTCCTGCCTCGCGCGGGCATGGGCGAGGAAGAGGGCTACTTGCAGGTGGAGCCCACGTTCATCCTCGACGGTGGCCGCGACTTCGGCATCAACCTGGGGGCGCCCGTGCGCTTCCGCATGTGGGGCGACGGGGAGGGCGCCACGTTCGTTCGTCGCGCGGACTGGGACACGCTCTCGGACTGGGGACAGCTCGTTCGAGGGCTCCTGTTGGGCTCGAACGACGCGCCCCTCGGAATCTGGTTCGGCCCGCTGGAGGAACACCGGCTCCTCTCTGGTCATCTCGTCCGCCGGTACTCCAACCGCACGAATCCCGACTACCACCCGGCCGGTGGCATCTTCACCGGCACGTTGGGCCCGCTCTACACGGAAGCGTTCGCCTCGGATGTGCTCGGCGCGCGGCTGTTGGGAGCGGAGTTCTCCCTGGACATGGAGCACCTCCTCTTCGGGCAGCCGGAGCAGCGGGGCCGGTACACGCTGGCGGTGTCCGCTGTCCATGACTGGGGTCGAGCGGGAGGAGCCGCGCCATCCATGACGCTGGCCCATTTGGACGCCATGGCCGTGGTGGTGGCTCGGCCCGGCATGGAGGCTTACGTGAATGCTGGGTGGGGTGGCCGTCCCGGGGATGGCGGCGCTTGGGGCGCGGTCGTAGGGGGCGGGGTGGACTCCCTCTCCGAGAGGTTCAACCTGCGCCTTCGGTTGGAGGCGAGGCGCCAGCATGGCGGCTTCCGGCAAGGCTTCTTCGGCGCGGACTACGAGTTGGCGCGCTTCCAGGCGGCGGGCCCTGACGGCGTGCCGCTCGCGGAGGCTCGCTTCCCCGACGGCTACTCCGCCTTCGCGGAAGCCCTCGTGGAGTGGGACGCCGTCAGCTACGGAGGGCCCTACAAGCACCTGCGCCTCTCGGTGGGCGCGGAAGCCTTCTCGTGGGGGCGCGTCGACGTGGACGGTCGCGTGGCGGTGCAGCTCTTCCAGCGCGCCCTGGAAGTGGCCGTGAAGGGTCTCGCAGTGGGAGCTGGCAAGCCGGGGGCGCGCTACCTGGGCGCGGCGGAAGTTCGCTGGAGGTTCCTGGGAGGGGCGCTCTATGCGATGGGGACAGGCGGCACGCTGCTGTTCCCCACTGTGGAAGGGACGCTGCGCCCGGGGGCGTTCGCCTCGGTGGGGCTGGGGGTGGACAATGCGCGCTGAGGTCCTGCTCCTGGCCGTGGTGCTTGCCTCGGGATGCGCGTCGGTGCCGCATGCCTCCTGGCGTGGCGGAACGTTGAACTACACTCCTCGTGGGAGGACCTCACCCGAGCGGGCGGACGTGCTGATTGAAGAGCGTCCTCCTTCCCCTGGCTCCCCTCCGTATTCCCTCGCGGGCCCTCGGGCTCAACAGCGCCTCTTCCGTCATGTCGGGCCCCGAGACGAGGCAACGAAGGCAGCACCTGGCACCGCATCTGGAGCTGTCGGAGGCAGGGGCCCGCAGGCAGCCTCGGCGCGGCGAGCCTTCCTCGACTCCCTCGACGAGGTGCAGGGCTCGCTGAAAGAAGTCGAAGGCACACTGTCCAAGATTGCGGCGCGTCGGCGCAGCTACGACAACCGCGGCATCAACAGTGACCTGTTCACGCGCTTCCTTCACCACGGCACGAAGCAGTTGACGTGGATTCGAGGTGCGCTGGGAAGCGCAACCGTGTTGGCCGGTGTCGCGTCGGAGGTGGGGGACTCGGAGATGGAGCTGGCCGTCCTGCGCATGGCGGGCCCACGACTCCAGTCCGCGTTGTTCGGTGTCCTGCTGTTCGCCACCTGGGTGGACTTCCTTCAGCTCTCCGACGTCCTGCTGCGCGAGTGCTTCCTGTGCGGCGTCGAGAAGCAGTTCGTGGACCTCGACCGTGTCCGGGGCTTGATGGAGACCCTGTTGGCCGACCTCGCCTCCCAAGACCCGGACCGTGTCGAGGCGGCAGCGCTCGCGATGCCCGAGTTGATGGGGAAGCTGACCCAGGAGTTCAACGCGCTTCGGTTGGACGGGCAGTCGGCCATGGAGCAGGGCGGCAAGGTCATGGTGACCGCGCAGGTGCTGGAGATGCTCACCATGATTTCCTCGCTGAAGCTGTCCCTGCCGCGCCTGCCGCCTGCGGCCCCAGCGACGCTCGGCGTGGGGTTCGTCGTGAGTTCAGGCGGCGTCATGGCGGGCTCTCAGCTCGTCGTCTCTGCTGAGTGGGTGGAGATGATGCGGCGGCTGGTGCAGGCAGGCGTTCTCTCCGTCCCCGTGGTGAGCGCGGCGGTTCGCATCCACGGGGGCCAGGTGATGATGGCGCAAGCCCACCAGGACTTGCCCGAGGGTGTGCGAGAGGCGCTGGGGGACAGTCCCGAGGTGCGCGGCATGCACGTCACGGGCAAGGCGGGGGCGGGCATGTCCGAGGCCCCCAAGCACCATGTCCTGCCACAGGAACAACGCGAGTGGTTCGAGCAGCGCGGCTTCAAGGGGGACCTGGACATCGACCAGTTCTGTGTCCGCCTGGAGCGGTCCCACCACGAAGCGATTCACGGTGGGGGAAACTGGCGCCTCGGGCGCACATGGCCAGGGGAGTGGAACCGGATGATCATGAAAGTGCTGCGAGCAGCCGAGGGGGAAAACGGCCGGCGGCTGACGCGCAACGAGATCTTGAGACTCGTCGCAGGGTATCTGAAGGAGTACGACATCCCGATGAAGTTCACCAAGGGGGCGAGCCGATGACTGATGGTCGTTCGTGGCAGGGGAATTGGAAGGTCCGCCTGTATGAGCGCGTCCGTGAGCGCGGCTACGACTCACTCACGGCCTTTGCCGAGGCTCGTCCCACTGCATCGTTGGTTGCGCTAGCCGAGGAGTTGGGCCCCGACGATATTGCTGGGGTGCAGGTATTCAGTGGACTCGTAGCCGAGGCGGAGCGAAGCCATCGGGTCGCTCGCTTGGTACGTGGTCAGTTTGTGCGTGAACTGCACGCGAGCCTCCCGAATGGGTGGCCTGCCGTGCTGGACGACACGAATCGATTCGATATTGCCCAAGCGCTCGCTAGGTGGAGTAGCTACACCCCAGAGACGCATGAGGAGCGCGTGAATCAGGCCAGGGTGGCACTTCGCGCGACCCCACCCCCTGCCGGCTGGCGCCCGCTCGGCCCTGATGACGAGCTGCTTCGGACACTCCTCCCCGATGACGAAGCCTGAACGGAGCTGGTGACCCCGCTAGTCGGCGCTGCGAGGCACCGTGTCTCCCATCACCGCCTCGTGCCGCAGAACGTCTCGAAGGAGAGACTCCGATGACCGACGGACATCCCTGGCAGGGCAATATCAAGGCACGCCTGTACGAACGGGCCCGCGAGCGAGGGTACGCGTCACTTACCGCCTTCGCGAGCGACCGTCCTACAGCCTCGTTGGTGGCACTTGCCGAAGAGTTGGGGCGCGAGGACGTTGCAGGAGTGCAGGTGCTAAGCGGTTTGCTCTACGAGGCCGAGCAGAGCAGACAGGTCACGCGCTTTGTTCGCGACGTCCTTGTCCGCATGTTGCCCCAGAGTCTTCCCGCTGGATGGCCCGCCGTGCAGGACGGAGAGAATCGGTTCTCCATCGCGAAGGCGCTTGGACGCTGGATCGCCTACACCCCAGGTACCCACAAGGGGCGCGCCCGGCGGGTCGCAGATGCGTTGCTCGCCAATCCCCCCTGCTGGCTGGCGCCCGCTCGGACCTGATGACGAGCTGCTTCGGTCGCTCCTGCCGGACGAGGAAGCCTGACCACCCCTGTAGCAGGTGAGTCAGAGGCCATGCCGCCATGTGCCCCCAGTGTGCCCCTCCAGCGTGGTTCGAGGTGGCACCTGGGGGGACTACGTGGGACGGGGCGGGAAGACGAACCCGAGGAGAATCAAGGCGATAGCGGGTAACAGCACGTCCTGCTTGGTGTTTTCCATCGCCTTGACGGTGGGCTGGATTCCCGTCGCCGGCTGGCTGCTCAAGGGCGCCGCCAGCGGCGGCACCGCGTTCGCCATGGGCGTCGCCGCCGTGAGCTACTTCGAGAAGAAGTACCCGGGCCGCGAGGCCATCCCCTTCGACACCGTGTCCATCAAGGACTGGGTCAAGGCGGCGCTCACGCACCTGGGCGTCAAGGCGAGGTAGCCGCCGTCAGCCCCGCGGCACCAGCACCCGCGCCAGCTCCTCGTAGAGGTGGATGGCGCCGCGGATGGACTTCTCCCAGTCTCCCACGTGCAGGCTCTCGTTCTCCGAGTGGGCGTACGTGTACGGGTCCTCCACGCCGATGAGCAGCGCGGGCACACCGCCCAGCTCCCGCGCGAACGGCTCCACGAAGGGGATGGACGCGCCGCAGCCGACCGCCACCGCCTTCGTCCCGAAGCCCTTCTCCAGCGCGCGGAACGCCGCCTGGAACGCCGGATGCGACGGGTCCGTGTACCACCAGCCCGACGCACCCTCCGTCTCGAACGACACCTCCAGGCCCCACGGGCACTCCTCGCGCAGGTGGTCCTTCAGCCGCTGCTCCACGTCGCGCGGCTCCAGGTCCGGGACGATGCGGATGCCCACGCGCGCCCAGGCCGCGTCGCAGATGATGTTGCGCGCGTCCTTGCGGTTGCTGGCCTGGATGGCGTTGATGGCGATGCTCGGGTGGCGCCAGTTCAGCTCGTACGGGTGACGCCCACCGCCCAGCCGCTCCGCGCCCGGCACCATCCCCGTCTGCTCACGGAACGACGCCTCCGTGCCCGGCAGGGACTGGAGGTCGCCGCGCTCCGCCTCCGTCAGCGGACGCACCCGCTCCGCGATGCCGTCGATGGCGATGGAGCCGTCCGCGTGCGTCAGCGTGGCCAGCATCCGGCACAGCGCCATCACCGGGTCCGGCACCGGCCCGCCCCACATGCCCGAGTGCAGCGCCTGCTTCAGCGCCCGCACCTCCACGTCCACCGTCACCAGCCCGCGCAGCGCCGTGGTGATGGAGGGCAGCCCCGTGTCGAAGTTCGCCGTGTCCGTCAGCACGATGGCGTCCGCCTTCAACAACGCGGCGTGCCGGCGCAGGAAGTCCGACAGGTGGTTGCTGCCGATCTCCTCCTCGCCCTCGATGATGACCTTCACGTTCAACGGGAGCTGGCCCGCGCCCTTCAGCCACGCCTCCACCGCGGACGTGTGCACCACAATGCCCGCCTTGTCGTCCGCGGTGCCGCGCCCGTAGAGCCGCCCGTCCCGCACCCGGGGCTCGAACGGCGGGCTCTTCCACAGCGACTCGTCGCCCGCGGGCTGCACGTCGTGATGCGCATACAACAACAACGTGGGCGCCCCCGGAGACCGCATCACCTCGCCGTAGACATACGGATGCGCGCCCTCGATTTCGAGTAGTTGAACGTTTTCAAAGCCACGGTCATTCAAGAGTCGAGAAGTCGCTTCGGCGCTCTGTCGCACCCGCGCGGGGTCGAAGCCCGGGAACGAGACGCTGGGTATGCGCGCGAGAGTGACGAGGTCCTCGAGATAGACGTGCTTCTGGGACTCGAAGTGAGAGAGGGCGAGGTCGACGGAGGACATGCTCACCCCTTAACCCAAAAAGGCAGGCAGGCGCGGCATGTCCTGGCGCGGATGTTCCGCGGTCCCAGTATCATGCGGTGCCATGTCCGACACCCCGACCCTGCTGCTCGTCGATGACGACAGCTTCGTGCGCCGCATCTTGAAGGACGTCATCGCCGACACGGGCATCGAGCTGAGGTTGCTCGAGGCCGCGGACGGCGAGGAGGGCCTCGCGGTGGCCGCCCGAGAGAAACCCGCGGTGATGTTCCTCGACCTCTTCATGCCGAAGAAGAGCGGGCTCGAGGTGCTCGGCGCCATCAAGCAGGTGTCGCCCGGCACGCGGGTCCTCGTCATCAGCAGCATGGACGCGGAGCCCGTGGTGGAGCAGGCCATGGCCGCGGGCGCGGTGGGCTTCGTGGGCAAGCCCTTCCATCCCTTGGAGATCGCCTCGGCGGTACGCCAGGCACTCGCTCATTGACCCAGAGGTGTCTGCGTGTCGTCTCCTGTTGTCGGTTACTGGGTTGCGGACAACCTCGGTCGTGTCCTGGGGCCCCTGGCCCTGCAGGCCCTGCGTGAGCTGATCGCCTCCGGGCGGCTGAAGGCCGCGGTGCGCGCCTCGCGGGATGGCACCCAGTGGGTGGCCCTCCAGGAGCTGCCGGAGCTGCGGGATTTGTTCACGGCGCGGCCCACGGCCTCCGTGGAGCAGCAGCAGGCCGAGCGCCTGCGCACCCAACTGCGCGGCCTGCAGAACCTGCCGCCGCTGGAGGTGTTCGGCGCCAAGCCGACCGCGTCGCTGGACGAGGTGCGGCTGGCGTTCTTCCGCATGGCCAAGCGGTTCTCGCCCGACCACCTCTCGCCGGACACGCATCCGGACCTGCGCAAGGTGTCCGCGGAGATCTTCGACTTCCTGTCGCGCTGCATGCGCGAGGCGGAGGTGCTCTTCTCGCAAGGCGCCTTCCAGCCGCCCCGGCCGCAGCCGCCCCGGCTGGACATGAACGGCCCGCTGCCGCCCCCGCCGCCCATCGCGCCGGCCCCCGCGCCCGTCGCGGTGACGGCGCCGCCCGTGGCCGTCGCGCCCGCGCCTCCACCGCCCGCGCCCGC
>NZ_JAKCFB010000042.1 GCF_024198235.1 Myxococcus dinghuensis
TTTGGTTTTCAAAGACCGAGTCGCTTGTTTCAACCGCGACCTTCTGCTACTCTCGCTCCGCTTTCAACTTCCTTCTCGCCGTCAGCGGGGCGCCTCTTCTATTTCATCTTCGCGTCCGCTGTCAACCCCTCAGCTTCAGCTTTTTTCTTTTCAACTTCCCGCCAACTCCAGCGCCGCCCAGTGGCTTCCGCTTTCGTTTTCGGGAGGCGCGCCTTCTATCACCGCCGCGCTCCAGATCAACCTATTTGGTTGAGCCCTTCTTTTTCTTCCGTCCGCCATCCGCGTGCTGCCTGGATCAGCGGGCCGGTCGAGGGGGCGCGGCTTCTATCACCACCGCATCCCAGGTCAACAACCTTCGTCGACCTCCTACTTCCCCCGTCCTGCTGACTCCGGATGCCGGGGCACCGAGGCGTCGAGCAGGGGTCCATTTAGTACCCTGCCGCGTTGCGTCCGTCAAATACCCAATAACGGGTTCGTGACGGATGGGGGTCCCCCTTGTGGGGTCGCCCTGAAAATGGAACGCGGGCCCCCTCCCCGGGACTTCCCCCCATTTTCCGGCCGCCCCACCGCCCGCCCCTCCTTCACCGGGCCGAGCCTCACGCCCCCTCCCCGCGCTCCATTGGAGCGGGCCGCGGCTTCGCGTCCACCGGGAGCTCGGGGCGATGGAGGGTCCCGAAGAGCCAGTCCCCCAGGGGAACGGTGATGTTGAAGTGGTAGCGCTGCATCAAGGAGGGGTCGTGGTGCGCCTGGTGGTGGCGACGCAGGCGGGCCATCCCGGGGAGCCGGGCCACGGGGTTCGTGGGCGGCAGGTGGTGGCAGAAGTGCAGCCACTCATAGGAGAGGTAGTAGCCCACGGCCGACGCGGCGAAGAGCCACCCGACCTCCGGCGAGACCCACCAGTAGGCCAGGGCTCCCAGCGGGGTGGCGATGGCTCCCAGGAAGAAGAGGAGGAGCACCGGGGGGAAGAGCACCATCTTCACGTCCCGGTGGGACTCGTAGGCCAGGGCCTCGTGGGTGAAGAAGCGGTGGTGCTGCTCCGTGTGCCGCTGGAAGAGCAGCCCCAGTCCAAGCTTCCGGTGGTGCATGGGCCCCCGGTGCCCCAGGAATTCCACGAGGTTGCCCAACAGGAAGACGGCGGGGACCGTCAACCACTCCAGCGGGCGCACCGCCTCCAGCCGCCCGAGGGCGAAGGCGATGGCGCTCAGGGAGACCCCACTCGTGAAGGCGAAGTGCGCCACCCCCGAGTAGCGCGGCCCGACGTGGCGCCGCCGGTACTCCTCCCGGAACCTCGCCACCCCCTGCGGAACCGCGCGCTCGTTCATGGCTTCCCCCCGGGCGGGCGCTCAGCCCTCCCGCTTCTCGTGTCGCACCTTCGCCTTCTGGTACTTCTTCATCCGGTCGAGGATGAGCGTGCGCTTCAGGCTGGAGAGGTGCTCCACGAAGACGTGCCCGTCCAGGTGGTCGATCTCATGCTGGAGGATGTGGGCGAGGCGGCCCTCCGCCTCCAGTTCGTGCCACTCGCCCGCGCGGTCCTGGAAGCGCACCTTCACCTTGTGGAAGCGCGGGCACTTCTCCCACTCGCGCGGCACGGAGAGGCAACCCTCCTCCAGGGAGACGGGCTCCTTCTTCTCGAGCAACCGCGGGTTGACGATTTCGAAGGACGTCCCGTCCTCCCGGGAGACGAGCGCCACGCGGAGGGACTCGCCCACCTGGTTGGCGGCGATGCCGATGCCCTCGGCTTCCTTCATGGACTCGGCCATCTCCTCCAGGAGCTTCTGGAGCGAGGGGCCGAAGTCCGTCACGGGCTTCGTGGGAGAGTTCAGGACCTTGTGGGGCCAGATGACGATGTCGCGAGCCATATTGGCCCCAATCTGCCACGCGCCCCCGGGCCCTGCCCCCCGATTCCGCATTTCCACGGTTCGGCGGCACACACCCCATGTCCTGGCGCGGCCCCAGGTCTGGTAGACCTTGGACATGCACCCGCACGCCCAGCTCATCCACGACTTCTACACGGCGTTCCAACGGCGCGACGCCCAGGCCATGGCCGCCTGCTACCACCCGGACCTCGAGTTCTCCGACGCCGTCTTCGTCGGCCTCCGCTACGCGCGCGCCTGCGCCATGTGGACGATGCTCGTCGAGCGGGGCACCGACCTGCAGCTCACCTTCCGCGACGTCCAGGCCGACGACCGCACCGGCCGCGCCCACTGGGACGCGCACTACACCTTCTCCACCACCGGTCGGAAGGTCATCAACCGCATCGACGCCGAGTTCGAGTTCCGCGACGGGAAGATCGTCCGTCACCAGGACCGCTTCGACTTCTGGACGTGGTCGCGCCAGGCGCTCGGGCCCGCCGGACTGGTGCTGGGGTGGACGCCCTTCCTCCAGAACAAGGTCCGCACCCAGGCGCAGCGCTCCCTGGACAAGTTCATGCAGGAGCGGGGACTCACCGGCCCGTGAGCCCCCGTGCCCGAGTGGGCGCGCCGCATCAGGGCAACGGGGCCACGTCCGGCGCCACCCACCCGGTCCGTGCCTGGGGGGAGTCCAGCGTCTCCTTCCGGTAGTACCGCGCCAGGAGCCTCCCCTCCAGGAGCTCCGGGCTGCGCCCCAGGAAGTCCGCGAAGGTCTCACCCGTGGGAGCGGCGGCCACCGCGGCCCCCACCAGCAGGACCCACGCCCGGGTCTGCGTCTCGTGGTACTTGCCGGTCGCCCCCAGCGCGGCGGCGTACCGCTGGATGAGGTCCCGCACCTTCGCGTGCCCCGCCTCCACGCCGTGCGCCCGGATGCACAGCCAGGCCAGCCGGACATGCTCCCGGTGCCGGAAGCGCTCCCCCGGTAACGTGGCCCTGTCCACCGCCGCGAGGAAGGCCGCGTCGTCCAACGTCTCCGCCGTCGTGTCACCGCTCATGTCCGCCCCTTCTTCCTCGCGCTCGCGCGGGGGGCGTGGGACGCCGGCGGCGCCGGCTCCTCGGGGGTATCCGCCCTCGCGAACGCCTCGAGCACCTTGCACAGCCCCTCCACGTCCCGCTCACCCACGTGCTCCTGGACGAGCGCCTCCAGCGCCTCCAGCCGCCGGTGGACCCTCGCGGCCAGCGCGCGCCCCGAGGGCGTCAGCAGCACCTGGAACGAGCGCCGGTCCTCCTCCCGCGCCACCCGCTTCACCAGCCGCTTCGCCTCCAGCCGGTCCATGTAGCTGGTCAGCGTCGAGCGCTTGTGCGCGAAGGCCGCGTGCAGCTCCGCCAGCGACGCGTCCCCCGCCTCCACCAGGTAGGCCAGCAGGTGGGCCTCCCCCTGGGACAGGTCCAACGGCGGTTCCGCCCCCTCCAGGAACAACCCCACCCGATGGGTGGCCCGGTGGAGCTCCAAGATGAATCGAAGCGGCTTCATGCGTGGACATCAACATTCATTCCGACTTCGGATATTCCGAATTCGGAGCGAATCGTCCGATTTCCCACGCTCGGCCGGAGGGGACGCCCGCCGGGACGGGGGCTACTTGTCGACCTTCGCCTCCGTCTTCACCGCCGCCTCGCGCTCCTCGCGGTCCTGCTTGCGCGCCCGGGCGTCCTTCGCCTTGTCGTCCCGGTACGCGTGGAGCGTGTAGAAGGAGCCCGTCGCGTACCCGGGCAGCTTCGCGGGGTTGAAGATGCTGGTGCTGGAGACCATGCCGCCCTTGAAGCCCTCGGGGAACTCCACCAGCTTCAGCGCGCACCCGCCGAGCACCAGCCTGGGCTCCGGCACGTCGTTGCTCACCAGCGTGCACGCGCCCGTCGCCGTGAAGGTCCCGTCCGGCAGGTTGAAGCGGAAGTGCGCCGGGACCTGCTGCCCGGGCGGGAACGTGGGGTCGGTGATGCGAAGGCACGCGGTGGCCGTGCCCGCGCGCCGCTGCCCCTCGTAGACGACCTTGCCGTCCTGGGGCCGGTGCAGCGGGATGTAGACGCTCGCGCCCAGCTTCACCGTGGCCACGAACGGCGCCGCGTCACACACCGCCGCGTCCGGCGGCTTCGTCGGGTCCTCCTGCGTGCGGAACTGGTACATCACTTCCTCGGCGCGCGCCTGGGACACCCCCGCCAGCGACAGCAGGACACCCAGCGCCACATCCCCGCGACTCAGCGACATGCACCATCCTCCCGGGAAGACCTCGGTCCACAGCCCCACCGCGACGACGTGAAGCCTCTCGCGCCTGTCCGGGCGCCGGGCCCTCCCTCCCGGCGCGCCGAAGAAGGCCTACTGCCAGGACAGCTCGTACTCGGCGTCGAGCGGGCCCGTCTTCTGTCCTTGCACGCGCACGTTCTTGCCGCCCACCGCCTCGACGACGGCCTGCAGGACGCCCTCGTGGTAGGGCGGCGTCATGAAGTCGCGCTTCATGGTGAACACGCCGCTGGTGTCGCCCGTCCAGCGCACGCTGCGCTCGCCGTAGCTCACCGCCGCGCGATAGCCGGAGTGCAGGTTGCCCAGCATCCGCTTGGGGTTGTTGGCCGCCAGCAGCAGCAGCGTCTTGCCCGCCGCCGAGGACAGGAAGTCCGCCGTGGCCTGGACACCCATGCGGCGCACGGCGCCGTCGAAGCCGCCGAGCTGCGGGCCCATCACGTGCGCCGCGGTGAAGGCCAGCTTCAGGAAGGCGGTGACCGGGTAGTTGAAGAAGTCGACGAACTTCTTCTCACCGGCGGCGACGAGGCAGCGCTGCACCGCGGCGTCGCCACCGAGCACCCTGACCGCGCCAAGCGCGCCGTTGAAGAAGAGTCCTCGCGCGGTGTCGTCTCGCGTGGCCAGGGCCAGGCGTTCGTCCAAATCCCGTGCGTGTTGCGGTTCGAGCTCGATGGTGGAGTTGGGGTTCATGTCTCTCATGACGGAGTGTCTCCATGGGGGGAGGGAGCCACTCGAATGCTACAGGCGGATCAACTGCGCGCCGTAGTGCACGTTGGCGCCAACGGCCGCCACCAACACCAGGTCGCCACCACCCAACCTCACCCGTCCCGACTCCAGGTCCTCCGCCAGGAGGATGAGCATCCCCGCGGCGGAGGTGTTCCCGTATCGGTCCACGTTGCAGGCCACCGCGTCCGGAGGCAACCCCGCACGTGAGACGAACGCGTCCATCACGCGTTTGTTGGGTTGGTGAAAGTAGTAGCGGCGCACGTCGCCGCGCAGCTCCGGCCGGGGGCCCAGCACGGTGTCCAGGCACTTCTGCATGTACTCCGGATAGCTGCGCGCCACGCGGAACCCATCCACCACGAAGGCCATGTCCGCAGGGCGCATCCGCCCCGGCTGGTAGGGGAGCTTCAACAGACCGCCGCCCTTGCGAATCACCAGGTCCGCGTACGCGTTGCCGGAGAACGAGGCGACGATGCCCGACTGCCCCGGCGCGCCCGGCTTCGACTGGAGCACCACCGCGCCCGCGCCGTCCCCGAAGACGTACATGGACAGATAGCCCTGCAGCGCCTTGGTGCGGCCCGGCGCCGGCGGCAGTTCGTCCATGTAGACCTCCCGGTTCACCAGCGGGGAGGTGAAGGCGGACGCGACCACCGCCACCGAACGGAAGCGGCCCCCGTCCATCATCTTCTTCACCAGGTCGAGCACGTACGGCGTGCCGCCACAGCCGTCGTCCACCACCAGCGCGAAGGCGTCCTCGCGCAGCTCGAGCCGCCGGTGCAGCTCCATGGCGTCGTGGTTGAAGTGCGGCGCGTCCGGCGTGCACGTGACGACGAAGAGCGCGTCCAGCTCCCTCGGGTCCACGCCGGACTGCGACAGCGCCTTGCGCAGCGCCACCTCGCACATGTCCGTGTTCGTCGCCGGGTAGTAGTGCCCGTCATCCGTCGGCGGTGGCACCGCGCGGCCCGTCGCCTCGTCGATGTCCCAGAGGAAGCGCCGCTCGCGGATGCCCAGCTTCTCCTCGATGCGCTCCGCCGGCCACCCGGGGATGGCTCGCGTGATTCGCGCGTTGCTCACCTTGCGAGTGGGGACGAAGGCGCCAGCTCCGACGACACAGACATTGAGTGTCATTTCATGGCCTCGCTTTTTTCACAGCCACGCCGGAGGGGAGGAATTCCCTGGCCAAGACGTATCGAGCAGGATCCAGGCCAGAGGCGAAACCCTTGAAATGACGGATGCGGGCTGGTGAAGAGACTTCAACACTGAAGCCTCCTCCACCTTTCAACCCACTGTATTCATTCGCTTCTATGAGTCTTCTCAGATGCTTCAAAACTGAAGCACGAATCAGCACTCTTGAAGCACGCGTATTCCGCGGAGCGATACTTCCCGTGCGACACCGGCTGCACCGCGCGCATTCGAAGCGGCCATCACCCGGGTCGACGCAGACATTGCGCGCGTGAGACACCGTTCGCCATCCTCCCTTGGAACGATGTGAGCCGTACTGCAAGTGATTGGACCCGGGGGGCATGGAGGCTCGCTCGGGGGAGTGTTCCGTACTCCAAGTCCTTCCCCGCGCCGGAGGGCCCGTGTCAGGCTGCCGCCCCACCGAAGAAAGGCGCCGGCCACGAAGCGCGCGGGGCATGGGTCCCCGGCACGGCCCGACGAAGTGGAAGGACGTGCCCACGTTCGAGCTCTACCGCCGTAGCTGGCAGCCCCTCGCCCGACTCGTGCTCTTCACCTGCGCGTACCTGCTCGGCACGCGGCTGGGCACGACGCTGGCCTTCGCGCCAGAGGGCGTGTCCTCCATGTGGCCTCCCAGCGGCATCGCGCTGGCGGCGCTGCTGCTCACCCGACACCGCGAGTGGCCCGGCATCGTCATCGTGGCCATCCTCGTCGAGCCGTTCGGCGTCGTCGGGTCCGGGGCCACGGTGACCCCGGGCGCGTTCGTCATCTCCGCAGGCAACATGCTGGAGGCGCTCGCGGGGGCGGGGCTGCTGCGCTGGTGGGTGCGCTTCCGGCCCTCCCTGGACCGGGTGCGGGACGTGCTGGGGCTGGTGGGGTTGGCCGCGGCGGCGAGCCCCCTGCTGAGCGCGACGGTGGGCATGGGGATGTCGCTGCTGGAGGGCCGCATCGACGCGGCCTCCTTCTGGCCGGGGTTCCGCGTCTTCTGGGTGGGCGACGCGATGGGCGTGCTGCTGGTGGCGCCGCTGCTGCTCACCTGGCTCTCCCGGGGACAGGCGCCGTGGTCCCCGCGGCGGCGCTGGGAGCTGGTCGCCCTGCTGCTGCTGCTCGGCATCGCCACCCACGCGGTGTTCCGCATGCCGCCCGCCGCGGAGCCGCCCGCGACGTTCCACCCGGCGACCTACCTGTCCTTCCCCTTCCTGCTGTGGGCCGCGCTGCGCTTCGAGGCCCGGGGCATCTCCATGGCCACCGCGCTGATGGCCACGCTGTCGCTGTGGCACACCGCGCGCGGCAACGGCCCGTTCGCGCAATTGGCCTGGAGCCACGACAGCCTCACCTTCCTCCAGTCCTTCCTCGCCGGGGCCAGCGTGTCCGGGCTGCTGCTGGCGGGCGCGCTGGGTGAGCGGCGCCGCGCCCAGGAAGAGGTGAGCCACCTCAACCAGGAGCTGCGCCAGTCCCTCCAGCAGCTCGCGGCCACGCAGGCCGCGCTGGTGCGCCGCGAGCGCATGGCCGCGCTGGGCGAGCTGAGCGCCACCGTGGCCCACGAGGTGCGCAACCCCCTGGGCGCCATCTCCAACGCGCTGGCCGCGCTGCGCCGGCTCGCGCCCCAGGTGGCCGAGGGCCCCGCCAACACCCTCCTGGGCATCATGGACGAGGAGGTGCAGCGGCTGGACCTCATCGTCAACGACCTGCTCGACTTCACCCGCCCGGTGGAGCCGCGCCTCCATGCCCAGCCCCTGGGCCCGGTGGTGGAGGGCGCCCTGACGGCGTCGCTGCGCTCGGGCTCATCCGGCATCACCGTGTCCCACGCGTTCGACGAGCCCCTGCCGCCCATCTCCGTGGACGCCCACCTGCTCCACGTCGCGCTGACGAACCTGTTCACCAACGCCGTGCAGGCCATGCCCTCCGGAGGCCAGCTCGTCACCCGGCTCGAGCCGGACACCCGCGCCGGGACGCCTCACGCGCGGCTCACCATCTCCGACACGGGGCACGGCATCACGCCGGAGGTGCAGCAGCGCATCTTCGAGCCCTTCTTCACCACCCGCGCCAGCGGCACCGGGCTGGGGCTCGCCATCGTCCGGCGCATCGTCGACGGGCACCATGGCGAGGTGGCCGTCCACAGCACCGTGGGCCAGGGCACCACGTTCACCGTGTGGCTGCCGTACGCCCAGGAGTCCGCGCCCCGCGCCTCGGCCTGAGCCCGCGCGCGCCCCGCGTCCTCCAGACGCCCCACCGATTCCCACCGGCGGGGCGTCCACCACACTCCCGCTCAGAACGGGATGTTGTCGTCGTCGCCCGGCGGCGGGATGTCGTCGTCCTGGAAGCCGCCGCCGCTCCGGCCACCACCCCCGTAGCCGCCGCCCCCGTAACCGCCGCCCCCACCGCCCTCGCCGCCACCCTCGCCGCGCTGACGGGCCATCTCCGCCTCGATGGACGCCAGGAGCTGCTTCTCCTTGTCGTGCCAGCGGGACTTGCTCGGGTCGTTCAGCGAGCGGCGCGCGCCGTTCGCGTAGAACTCGAGGTCCTGCATGCTCGCGCCCGCCACGGGGGCGCCCTTGCTGCGACCGTAGTTCGGGAAGACCATGCCGTCCCCACCACCACCGCCGCCACCACCGCTCGGGGCCGCGCGACGCGGGGCCGGGGCCGCCGCGTCCGGCGTGGACCCGATGGACATCTCGCCCAGCTTCAGGCTGAAGCCCTCGGCGTTCTTGAACGCCGTGCCCACTCGCACCTGCTCCACGCGCCCGTCCGGACGCCGCACCGCCACGGTGACTGGATAGCCTTGCTCACTCATGCGCGCCCGAATCCCATCCCCGCCCCCATGGTGTCAACGGCCGCGCGGGCCCGCCTGTCGGCCAGCCACCCGCGCGCCACTCGGGCAAGCACGCCCCCCGTGAGCGACGGCGCCCTGACAAGGGAGCGCCCACATGCAGACTCCGGGCATCCGCGCCGGACTGGCAAGGTGCCATCCGAGCTTGGCGTCACGACACGCCACCCGAGGAGCGTCCACATACCGCCCCCTGCGCATCCGCGCCGGACTGGCAGATGCCATCCGAGCTTGGCGTCACGACACGCCACCCGAGGAGCGTCCCCTCGCCGACCCCGGGCGCGGACGCTCGACCCTGGTGGCGTCACGGGTCCGGACGACACACGCCCGGACCCGGGGCGACCTCAGTGCAGCGACAACTGGTTGGAGCGGCCGCCCTTCTTGCGCCCCTTGCCCTTCGCGCCGCGCGCCGGAGCCGCCGCCTGGCGAGCCTCCTGGAGCACCTTGCTGGCCGCGCGACCCCGCGGCAGCTTCACGTCCTGCACCGACTGCGACTTCGCGTCATCCACCCACGCCGTGGGGCGACGACCCGTGCGCATCAGGAGCCGCAGCTTCTGGTAGTGCGCGGAGCAGTACCCCTTCGACCGGCTGGGGCGCTTGCACCCGATGACCGCGCACGTGCGCAGGCCCTCGGCGCCACCGCGCGCCCGCACCACCGGCGCCTTCACCGACGCGGCCCGCGCCACGCTCGCCAGCGGCAGCTCCTCCTGCCGCGCCGCGCGCCGTCCACCCCGGCCACGCTTCGGGACGGGGAGCACCGCGGCCTGCTTCGTCGTGGGCGCCCGCACCCCCGCCATGGCCCCCAGCCTGCTGGTCAACGGCGCCAGACGGAACGTCACCGAACGCAGCATGTCCAGGGCCTCCAGGCCCTCCTCCATGCGCCGCACGGCATCCTGAAGGGGCACGAGCTGAGTCTGCAGCTCACGCCGGAACAATTCTCCGAGCTCATTCGCGATGGACATGTGTCGGGAAGATATACGCCCTGACACGTCTCGAAACGGGAAATCCGCTGCATGGCACGCGCCAACGGTCATCCCGAGGGCGAATCGCCGGCGCGCCCCCCGCCCAGGGTCGTCCTCCGGGCGATTGGCTCCGACCGCCGGGCCACCTCCAGCGCCAGGGATTGAACCCTCGCGCGAGACGGCCGCGGCGCGCGGGCCTCAGCCCCGGACCGACGCGGCGGGGGCGGGCGTCTTCCCCGACACCGGGCTGGTGACGGTGGGCCGCGCCGAGGAGTGCTCCGGGCGCAGCGACTCCGCCATGGGGCAGGCGCGCAGCGCCGTGGAGAGCGCCCACAGCAACAACAGGGTTGGAACGAACGGGTGACCCACGACGACGCCTCCAGGAGCCAGAGAATCCCCAGCAGAAACGTGACCGACCGCTTTCCTTGGAGGGAATACGCGCGAGCCTCGCGAAAGGGTCTGACCTGCACCCGGGGTGGGGGGCGGGGGCCCGCCCGGTGTCCGGGCGAACCGGGTGCCCGGCCCCCCCGCGGCGGCACGAGGGTGTTAAAGGAAGCCGGACATGACTTCGGCTCCCCCTCCCGTCCGCTTCAAAGGCACCGCGACCTACCTGACCCACGAAGGCCTCCAGGCCGCGGTCAACTGCGCGCTGACGCTCCAGCGCCCCCTGCTGGTGAAGGGCGAGCCCGGCACCGGCAAGACGCTGCTGGCGGAGGCCATCGCGGAGGCGCTGGGGCTGAAGCTGCTCACCTGGCACGTGAAGAGCACCACCCGCGCCCAGGACGGCCTGTACGTCTACGACACCGTGCAGCGGCTCTACGACTCGCGCTTCGGCGACGGGGACGTGCGCGACATCCGCCGCTACATCCGCCTGGGCCCGCTGGGCGAGGCGTTCTCGTCGCCCGAGCGCGTGGTGCTGCTCATCGACGAGGTGGACAAGGCCGACCTGGAGTTCCCCAACGACCTGCTCCACGAGCTGGACCGGATGCGCTTCCGCATCACCGAGACGAACGACGAGGTGAGCGCGAAGCACCGCCCCGTGGTGGTCATCACGTCCAACAACGAGAAGGAGCTGCCCGACGCGTTCCTGCGCCGGTGCGTGTTCCACTTCATCGACTTCCCGGACACGGAGCTGATGCGCCGCATCGTCGACGTGCACCACCCGGGGCTGGACACCGCGCTGGCCGAGCAGGCCCTGAAGGTCTTCTACGAGCTGCGCGGCTTCGCCCGCCTGCGCAAGCGCCCGTCCACCAGCGAGCTCATCGACTGGATCACCGTCCTCAAGGCGCAGGGCATCCACGACCTGAAGCTGGAGGAGCAGCTGCCGTTCCTCGGGGCGCTCCTGAAGAAGGAGCAGGACCTGGTGTCGGTGGCGGAGGCCTTCGGGCGCGGGCGCAAGAGCCGGGCGTAGCCGACGGGAGCACGAGCCATGTTCCTGCCCTTCTTCTACGAGCTGCGCCGACGGGGCCTGAAGGTGGGCGCGCAGGAGGCGCTCGCCCTGGCCGGGGCGCTCCACGCGGGCCTGCACGACAGCAGCCTGGACGGCTTCTACCACGTGGCGCGCGCGCTGCTGGTGCACTCGGAGACGCAGCTCGACCCGTTCGACCAGGCCTTCCTCGCCCACTTCCAGGGAGTGGAGACGGCGGGGCTGGAGCTGACGCAGGAAATCCTGTCGTGGCTGGAGGAGGCGCGCGAGCGGCCCCAGCTCTCCCCGGAGGAGATGGCGCTGCTGGAGGCGCTGGACCCGGAGGAGATCCGCCGCCTCTACGAGGAGCGGCTGCGCGAGCAGCAGGAGCGCCACGACGGCGGCAACCGCTGGATAGGGACCGGCGGCACGTCGCCCTTCGGCAACAACGGCTTCAACCGCGCGGGCATGCGCGTGGGCGGGAAGACGGGCGGCCGGCAGGGCATGGCGCTGATGCAGGCGGGCGCGCGCGCGTACGCGGGCTACCGCGACGACCTGGTGCTCGACACGCGGCAGCTCGCGGTGGCGCTGCGCAAGCTGCGGGCCTTCGCGCGCGAGGGCGTGGCGGAGGAGCTGGACGTGGACGAGTCCATCGCCGCCACCGCGAGGAACGCGGGCGAGCTGGAGGTGGTGACGCGTCCGCCGCGCAGGCCCAACACGCGCGTGGTGCTGGCCATGGACGTGGGCGGGTCCATGGACCCGTACGCGGCGGTGATGAGCCGGCTGTTCTCCGTCGCCAGCCAGGCCACGCACTTCAAGGAACTGCGCATCTATTACTTCCACAACTGCGTCTACGGGAAGCTCTACGCCACGCCCCAGCTCACCGGCGGCATGACGGTGCCGGAGCTGACGGCGCAGGTGGGGCGCCACCACAAGCTGGTGATGGTGGGCGACGCGTCCATGGCGCCGTACGAGCTGGCCATCCGCACGGACGCGGAGGGGCGCTACAAGTCGGACGGGCTGGAGGGCCTCACGTGGCTGATGCAACTGGCGCAGCACTTCGAGCGCAACGTGTGGCTCAACCCGGAGCCCATGGGGAGCTGGCGCTCGGGGAGCATCGCCACCATCGCGCGCGTGTTCCCCATGTTCGCCCTCACCGTGGAGGGCCTGGGTGAGGCCGTGAACCACCTGACACGGGGCCGCACCGCGAAGGGCAGCGCGGCCCGGCGCTAGCTCGGACGGTCGCCGCTCGGGGCCCGGGATTCCCGGGGACCCCGTGGACCGCAAAACGCCCCGGTCGGGGGGCATGGCGTTTGGTGCGGCGCCCCGGCGCCAGTTACGGCATGGTGCGCGCCACGCAAGGGAGTGCGAGGACACCATGACGACCAATTCGCAGGACGTGCTGAGCATCAACACCATCCGCACCCTGGCCATGGATGCGGTGCAGCAGGCCCACTCCGGCCACCCCGGAGCGCCCATGTCGCTGGCGCCCGTGGCGTACCAGCTCTGGCAGCAGGAGCTGCGGTATGACCCGGCCAACCCCATCTGGCCGGACCGCGACCGGTTCATCCTCTCCAACGGCCACGCGTCCATGCTGCTGTACGCGCTCCTCCACCTGTCCGGGGTGAAGCGCGTCACGAACGACTACCGCGTCGAGCAGACGCCGGCGGTGTCGCTGGAGGACATCCAGAAGTTCCGCCAGTTGGATTCGTCCACGCCGGGCCACCCGGAGTACCGGTGGACCACGGGCGTGGAGACGACGACGGGCCCGCTGGGCCAGGGCGTGGCCAACAGCGTGGGCATGGCCATCGCGGGCCGGTGGCTCGCCGGGCACTACAACCGGCCGAACTTCGACATGTTCAGCTACGACGTGTACGCCATCTGTGGCGACGGCGACCTGATGGAGGGCGTCGCGTCCGAGGCGGCGTCCATCGCCGGGCACCTGCAGCTGCCCAACCTGTGCTGGGTCTACGACAGCAACCACATCTCCATCGACGGCAGCACGGAGCTGGCGTTCACCGAGGACGTGGGCCGGCGCTTCGAGGCCTACGGCTGGCGCGTGCTGCGCGTGGCCGACGGCAACGACCTGACGGCGCTGAGCGAGGCGCTGCGCACGTTCAAGACGCTGCGGGGCAAGCCGACGCTCATCATCGTCACCACGCAGATTGCCTTCGGCGCGCCCAAGCTCCAGGGGTCGTCCAAGGCGCACGGCGAGCCGCTGGGCGAGGAGGAGATCAAGGGCACCAAGCGCAACTACGGCTGGCCCGAGGACGCGAAGTTCCTGGTGCCCGAGGGCGTGCGCGAGCGCTTCCAGGAGCGCCTGGGCGCGCGCGGGCAGGAGCTGAGCCGCGCGTGGGACCAGCGCTTCGCCGAGTACAAGAAGGCGCACCCGGAGCTGGCGGAGCAGCTCGAGAACATGCAGCGCCGCGAGGCGCCGAAGGGCTGGGACGCGGAGCTGCCCGTCTTCCCGGCGGACGCCAAGGGCCTGGCCACGCGCGAGTCGAGCGGCAAGGTGCTCAACGCGCTGGCGAAGAACTACCCGTGGCTCGTGGGCGGCTCAGCGGACCTGAATCCGTCGACGAAGACGTACATCAACGGCTCCGAGTCCATGAAGCCCGGTGAGTACGCCGGCCGCAACATCCACTTCGGCGTGCGCGAGCACGCGATGGGCTCCATCGTCAACGGCCTGTGCCTGAGCAAGGTGCGCGGCTACGGCGCCACGTTCCTCATCTTCAGCGAGTACGAGCGCCCCGCCATCCGCCTGTCGGCGCTGATGGAGCTGCCGGCCATCCACATCTTCACGCACGACTCCATCGGCCTGGGCGAGGACGGCCCCACGCACCAGCCCGTGGAGCAGCTGGCGAGCCTGCGCGCGATTCCGGGGCTCATCGTGCTGCGCCCCGGGGACGCGAACGAGGTCACCGAGGCGTGGAAGGTCATCGCGCAGCAGCGGCACCACCCGGTGGTGCTGGTGCTCACGCGGCAGGCGGTGCCCACGCTGGACCGCAGCAAGTACGGCGCGGCGTCCGGCGTGGCGCGCGGCGGCTACGTGCTGGCGGACGCGGAGGGCGGCAAGCCGGAGCTGGTGCTCATCGGCACGGGCAGCGAGGTGTCGCTGTGCCTGGATGCCCACGAGAAGCTCAAGGCCGAGGGCATCCGGTCGCGCGTGGTGAGCCTGCCGTCGTGGGAGCTGTTCGAGCAGCAGCCGCAGGAGTACCGCGACAGCGTGCTGCCCCCGGACGTGCACGCCCGCGTGGCGGTGGAGAAGGCGGCGGCGTTCGGCTGGGAGCGGTTCGTGGGCCTGCGCGGCAGCATCGTCGGCATGCGCAGCTTCGGCGCGTCCGCCCCCATCAAGGCGCTGCAGCAGAAGTTCGGCTTCACCGTGGACAACGTGGTGAAGGTGTCCAAGGACACGCTGGCCAAGGCAAAGGCTTAAGTCGCCGGCTGACGGCGCTCCGGGCGCCGGGAAAAGACAAGGGCCTCGGACCATCCCCCGAAGGTCCGAGGCCCTTCCGTTTTCCGGTGCTCCTCCGGGCGCCGGGAGCCCACCCCCCGGTGGCTCCCCATGCGCCCGGCGTCCTTCCTTTCCGACGACCCCGACCGGCTCCCGGGACCACCCCCCGGTGGTCCCCGGCCCCTGGCCGTGGCCTTCGTCCTTCCACCCTCCCACCGGGTGCCGGGAACCACCCCCCGGTGGTTCCCGACGCCCGGCGTCGGGGTTCTTCCTTTCGACCCGCCTCCCCGCGCCCGGAGCCACCCCCCGGTGGCTCAGGAGCCCGGTGTCGGGCCTGGATACGGACCTCACAGGCGACTGGATCCCCCGGACTCCAGGCGCCTGACGCCCCCTCTAAGAAGGGGCCCTTCCAAGAGAAAGGGACTCGGACCATCCCCCGAGCGCCCGAGGTACCCGGGGCTCCCGTGCAAGAGAGGAGCCCATCCCGGCGACCGCGGCTCAGCCCATGATGCGGCGGAGCACCGGCACGGCCACGGCCAGGTTCATCGTGCCCAGCATCTTCTTGAAGTCGCCGTTGGCGATGCCCGTCTCGCCCTTGGCGAGGGAGTTGGTGGCGGTGCGCTCGTAGATGCCGAGCACGCGCTTGGCGTCCGGGCTCAGGCGGCTGTAGTTGTCGCGGGCCCACTTCTGGAGGTCCGCGAACTCCACGCCCGCGGCCTGGCCGTCGGCGTCACCGGCGCCCTTGGAGATGGCCTTGATGAGCTCGCGGCCGGAGATGGTGCCGCCGCTCTTGTTGTCGAGCTTGTCCAGGGCGGCGCGCATGGAGTCGTCGCGGAAGGTCTTGAACTGGGAGGCGTCCTTCACCATGTCCTTGAACTCGGACTTGTCCAGCCCGTCGCGGCCGGCCTTCTTCGCGTGCTTCTCGTAGGTGGAGAGCACCTGGCGGGCCTCCGGCGTGAGGCGGTCCTGGTTCTTCTCCGCCCACTTCTTGAAGTCGCGCAGCTCGGACGTGGAGGAGTGGCCGTCCGCGTCGGAGACGCCCTCCTTGATGGCCTTGAGCATGTCCTCGCCGGAGATGGAGCCGTGGTCCTTGTCGAGCTTGGCGAGCGCCTTCTGCGCGCTCACGTCGCCGATGTTCTTGAAGGCGCGGTGCAGGTCGCGCAGCTCGCTCTTGGAGAAGTCCTTGCTGCCGGACTCGGTCACCTTCTTCGCGTGGCGCTCGAAGGTGGAGAGCACCTCCTTCGCCTCGGGCGACAGCTTGCCCTGGTTCTTCTTCGCCCAGTCCGAGAGGGCCTTGGCCTCCGCGTGCGTCTGGCCGTCCGTGTCGCGCACGCCGCGCTCGATGGCGCGGGCCAGGTCCTCACCGGAGATGGGGCCGGGCTTGCCGTCGAGGTGCGCGAGCTGGCGCTCCATGCTCTTGTCGCCCACCGAGCGCATGTCCTTGACGAGCTGGTTCCACTCGCCCACGGGGATGCCCGTCTGGCCCTGGGCCTGCGCCTTGGCGGCGGCCTTCGAGTACAGGTCCATCACCTGCTTGGCCTCCGGCGTGAGGCGGTCGCCGTTCTTCTGCGCCCACTCCTCGAAGGCGCGGTACTCGCCCCCCGCCGCCTGGTTGTCCAGGTCCGCCGTGCCGCGCTCGATGGCCTGCGTCAGCTGCTCCGCCGTGACGGGGCCCTTCGTCTGGTCCAGCCTGGCCGTCTCGCGCAGCGCGCCGGTGTCGAGCGGCTGCCAGTCACCGCCGCCCAGCTTGCGCAGGGCGCCCTGCCCCAGCTTGTGCTGGTCGAACAGGTCCGGCTTGCCGTGGCAGCCGTGCTGCACCACCGGCCGGCCGTGGTTCACCACCTGGTTCAGCGTGCCCAGCAGCTGGCGGTCGGCGCCCAGCGAGCGGGCCAGGCCCACCTGCGAGGAGACCTTCGAGGCGAGGCCGTTGCCCTGGAGGTTGACGGTGGCGGTGAGGTTGGCGTTCAGGCGGGTGGTCATTCGAGTTCTCCGTGTTTCGTGTGGAGCGTGATGACCAGCCCTATTGCGCGCCTCGTGCCACACCTCGACGCCAGGTTCCCACCTCCACCCCATCAATGATTTCAGCATGTTGAACAGCCGCGGTCGTCACCAGGGGGTGGTGACAGCAGTCACCACCGGTGACTCCAATCACCAGGGGTCTCCGCCTGGGGGGTGGTGACGGGAGTCACCGGCTCCGCGTGGAGGCCTTCCGTGGCGACAGGCGCCGACGCACGCGCTGCTTCCCCCGCGGCCGCTCCGCCACCAGGGTGAAGCCCTGCTTCACGAAGAGCGGCACCGTGCCGGTATAGGCGGACGCATTGGAGGTACGCGTGGCGCCCGGGGGCGGTTTCACCGGATAGGCCTCCACCGTGCGCGCGCCCTCGCGACGCAGCACGTCCAACGACGCCTTCAACAGGGCGGTGGCGACCCCCTGGCCCCGGAAGTCCTTGTGGATGAAGAAGCACGGCACCGACCAGACGTCGTCGGCGTCGTCGCACCGGAGGCTCGGCGCACGGTCCAGGCGGGGGAAGCTCCTGCGGGGCCCGAGCGTGAGCCACCCCACCGGCGCGCCGTCCACGAAGGCCAGGAGGCCCTGGGCCTCGCCCGCCAGCACCAGGGCCTTCATCCGCGCCTTCGCGGTGGGGCCCTTCACGTCGCGGAAGTGCTCGCCCTCCCCCAGCCGCCAGAACATGCACCAGCACCCCGAGCAGGCGCCGTTCGCGCCGAACAGGGTCTCGAGCGCGGGCCACAGCGCCGGGGTCAGCTCACGGATGTCGAGGTCGCGGGGCATGGGCTCCTCCAAGGTAGGGCCGGGGCGCTCCGCGCCCCAGGGGGCGTCACAGGCCGCCGCGCAGCTCCTGCTCGCCCCACAGCCCGCCGTCCCGCTCGCGCAGCAGGAAGGTGAGGCGCCCCTGGTGGAAGCCTCGGACGAGCGGCTCCGGCTCCGGGAAGCCCGACGGCGGACGCCAGTCGGGAGGCTGCCGGGGATTGAGCGGGATGGACTGCTCGCGCCGCAGCGCCCCGACCTCCTGGTCCGTCAGGAGGCGGGAGGCGAACCAGGGGAGCAGCTCGCGGCCGTGCACGCCCACGCGCGCGCCCTGGGGCCCCGGGTCCTCCCACGGGCCGATGTCCGTGCGACGCAGCGTGGACAGGTGCGCGCCGCAGCCCAGGGCCCGGCCCAGGTCCCTCGCGAGCGCGCGGACGTAGTAGCCGCCGCGACAGGTGAGGCGCAGGCGGCTGGTGCGCGGCAGGTCGTGGGACAGCCACCGCGCGGAGTGCAGGTACACGCGCGAGGGCGGCAGCTCCACGACCTCGCCCCGGTGCGCCTTGCGGTACGCGGGCTCGCCGCCCACCTTCTTCGCGCTCGTGGCGGGGGGCACCTGCTCCGTCCAGCCCAGGAACGGCTCGAGCGCGGCGTCGAGCCGCTCGGGCGTGAGCAGCGCCGTGTCTCCCTGGAGCGTGGGGCGGCCGAGCAGGTCGCCCGTGTCCATCTCCGTGCCCCAGACGACCTGCGCCTCGTAGGTCTTCGGCACCGCGTGCAGGAGCTCGAACAGGCGCGTGGCCTGCCCCACCAGCACCAGCAGCAGTCCGTCCGCGAACGGGTCCAGCGTGCCGCCGTGACACACGGGCACGCGCTTTCCCGGCGTGGCGCGCGTCTCCTCGAGGAAGGACTGCACCACGGAGAAGCTCGTCGGCCCCACGGGCTTGTGGACGCGGTAGATGCCGGGCGTCATGCGGAGGTCTCCCGTATCAGAGGTCCCGGGAGTTGGGGCTCATTCCGTGTCCCGGGCCTCGTCATCCCCGACACGGAGGCCCAGGGGGTGGACGCCCTCGAGGGTGGTGGCGCCCTCCGTCTTCACCAGCCGCGTGGGCTCACAGCCCGAGCCCTCCGACACCACGCGGGCCAGCGTCTCCGCGTGGGTCGTCACCCAGAGCTGGCTGTGCTTCGAGGCCTTCACGATGAGTCGACCGAGCGGGGCGAGCAGGTCGGGGTGGAGGCTCGTCTCCGGCTCGTTCAGCACGAGGAACGGCGGCGGGCGCGGGCTCAACACCGCCGCGAGCAGGCACAGGTAGCGCAACGTCCCGTCCGACAGCTCCGACGCGGTCATGGGCCGGCCCAGCCCCGGCACGTGCATCAGGACACCGAAGCGCGTCTCCCGCGAGCGGGTGATCTCCAGCCTCGCGCCGGGGAAGGCGTCCTCGATGGCGGCGAGGAAGCCCCGCTTGTCCCCAATCAACAGGATGGTCTGCAGCGCCGCCGCCAGGTCCCGGCCGTCCGGGGCCAGCACGGGCGTGCGCACGCCAATCTGCGGGTGGCGCATGGGCGCGTCCGGGTCCGTCCGGAAGTGATGGTAGAAGCGCCACGCGCGGAACTGGCGCTGCACCTCGGCCAGCCGGGGGAACCGCTGCGGGTCCCCGAGCTGGTCCATCACCGACTCGCCACTCCAGAGGTCCGAGGGGAACCGCACCCGCGTGCCCTCCGCGTCGCGAAGGAACGCGGTGCGGTTCTTGCGCTCCATCAGCGCGACCTTGCGGCCCCCCGAGAAGGCCCACAGGTGCTCCTCCTTCACCTCCGGGTCCAGGTCGAAGAAGGTCTCGGCAATGAACTCCAAAGGCACGGGCGTCGTCGGAGGGACGACGCCGCAGCTCAGCTCGTAGGCCAGCTCCCCCAGCTCCACGCCCACCGTCACCCTCGCGGCCTCCTGTCGCTTGCGAGGCCCCGCCCACAGCGCGCTCGGCGTCCCGCCCTCCTCCGCGAACGTGCGCGCCAGCCGGCCCTCCGCGGCGGCCACGAGGAGCGACAGCGCGCGATACAGGTTCGACTTGCCGCTGCCGTTGGCGCCGACAATCACATTCACGGGGCCCAGCTCGAGCGACAGTTCGCGCACGGAGCGATAGCCGGAGACATGCAGACGGGTGAGAGGCATTCGGGCCCGACCCTAACCTGGAACCCGGGCAGGCGACTCGACGCGGACCCGAGGGCTCGTGAAGACGCCCCCAGACCCGAACCGAGCCAGGGGAACCGAAGGACCGGCCTCCTCCCGCTCACCCCGACGGGACCGGAGGACCTCTCCATCCGTTCGCTCCGGCCCGGACCGCGGCCTCCAGCCTACCGTCGCGTGACAGCCGGCGTCTCCCCCACCCCTCGCCCCTCGCCCGCAGTGGTGTCACCGGACCCACCCGCGAAGTCGCCATGACGGGGTGTCCCAGGAAGCATCCGCGTCCGGCCGGGACGCGGGGAGCCCCTCCGCGCGCGCCCGAGACGTGCCGCGTCGAGAGGGCCGTGCGCTGGCGTGCGAAGTGCAGTTCCCCGCGGCCTCCAAGGAGCCACGCCATGGCCATGCGCTGCCTGCAGTGCGGTCACATCGAGGATGACGAGACACCTTCCATTCCCGATGGCCTCTCCCTGGACGAGGGGCTCGGGAGGCGGTCGTCCTCGTCGCGGTGTCCGGAGTGCCGGGGGATGATGAGCCCCATCCAGCTCTGCCGGCTGGTGCCGCCGCCCGTCGTGGTCCGCGTGGAGCCACCACGCCCGCGCCCCATCCTCGACTACCTGCTCGTCGACGGGCACCTGGGCAACTACGGTCCGCCTCCCGTGGAGGCCCTGGCGTTCGTCAAGGTGGAGGGGCTCATCGCCTCCCCGGGGGATTACCTCCCCCCGTTCAACGGGTGCCTGCTCCGCGTCCAATACAAGTTCGGCCCCTGGAACGTCTTCGTCCCCTGGCCCGCGGTGTGGCTCATCCGGGGCAGCGACTACGCGCCCGCCAAGAACCGCTACGGGTTCGCCCCCTCCGCGGAGTTCGGCGTCCCGACGTTCAGCGGAGAGACGGCGCCCAAGCTGGGGATGGGCACCGTCGCCCCCTTCGCCTACCTCACGGTCGGGGGGCACATGTACACGCCCGAGGTGCCCTTCATCTTCGGAGAGGCGATCTCCGGCTTCACCTATCGCTCCATCGCCGGAGCGGTGAGGAAGGGCATGTCCGTCGAGGAGGCCGTGAAGCAGTTCATTCCTTCGCGGAAGTGAGCGAGGGCTCGCCGAGCGTGCGCAGGAAGAACAGCGCCACGTCGTCGAAGACGTAGCGGTCCACCGGAGGCATGGGCGAGTGCTGCTGCCCTGGCAGGACGAGCAGCTCGAAGTGCTTGCCCGCCCGGATGAGCGCGTCCGCCATGCGCATCGTCACCGAGAACGGCGCGTTCACGTCACCCGTGCCGTGCCACAGCTTCAGGTGCCCCTGGAGCCTCCCCGCGAGCGGCAGGTTGGAGCCCACCGCGTAGCCCTCCGGGTTCGCGGCCGGCGTGCCGAGGTAGGGCTCGTTGACGAGGGACTCCTCCTCCATCGCCCCCGGCGCGCCCGCGTAGCCCGCCTTGAAGAAGTCCGGCGCCGTCAGCATGCCGCGCAGCGCGAAGTAGCCCCCCCACGACGCGCCATGGATGCCGACGCGCTCCAGGTCCATCCACGGCCGCGTCGACGCGAGCTGCTTCAGCCCCTCCACGTAGTCGGGAATCTCCGTCTGCCCCACGCGCCCGTGGTTCGCGTCCTGGAAGGCCTTGTCTCGCCCGGTGCTCCCTCGGGGGTCCAGCAGCACCACCACGAAGCCCATCCGCGCCAACGCCGCGCTGGTGAGCGACATGCTGTTGCCCACGTAGCTCCACGGGACCACGTTGATGAAGGGCCCGCCGTAGACGTACGCGAGCACGGGGTAGCGCTTCGCCGCGTCGAAGTCCGGAGGCATGTAGAGGACCCCATGCAGCGGCGTGACCCCGTCCGCCGCGCGCACGACGAAGCCCGTCGGCGGCACATAGCCCATGGCCTCCACCTGGCTCACGTCGGAGGTGGTGAGGCGCACGCGCACGCGCCCATCCATGGAGCGCAGCTCCCGCAGCCTCGGCTGCGTGCGCGAGGACCACGCGTCCACGAAGGCGTGCCCCGACGGCGCGAACGACACGCGATGAATCCCCTCCCCCGACGACACACGCTCCAGCGCGCCGCCCTTCAGGCTGCCCCGATAGACGAGCTGCGCGTACGGTGAGCCCGGCTCCGCGGAGGCCACCACGAGCAGCGCGTCCGTGCCGGGCTCCACGCCCACCACCTCGTGCACGGGGAACGCGCCCCGGGTGAGCTGCCGCGCCCGCTTGCCCCCGGTGTCGTAGTGGTAGACGTGACGCCAGCCGTCCCGCTCCGACAACCAGAGGAAGCCCCGGTTCGCCGGCAACGGGAACACCTGCCGCGCGGCGGCGCCCACCTCGAAGTCCAACCCCAGGACGAAGCTCTCCGCGCGCTCCTCGCGCAGCACGCGCCGACGCCGCCCCGACACCGCGTCCACCGCCGTGAAGTCCAGCCGCTTGCCGTCCCGCGAGAGGTGGAGGAACAGCGCCTCGCTCCGGTCCGGCCACCAACCGACGAAGGCATCGTGGTGCTCGCCCTCGGCGGGCGCGATGGCCGTCACGCGTCCCGTCGCCACCTCCACCACGTGCGCCTCCCAGCGCGGGAGCGGCGTCCCCGTCTTCGCGTAGGGCACCCACGTCACCTTCTCCAGCGCGCCGGAGTAGTCCACGACCGGCACCGGGTGGACCGCCCGCGTGTCCACGCGCCACACGACGAGGAAGCGACCCTCCGGCGACCACGCCTTCTCCGGGATGCGCCAGTCCCACCCGGACTCGCCGGCGCGCTCCACCACCGTCCGTCCCGCCGCGTCCAGCACCGCGAAGCCCTCGCCGCGACGCACCGCCACCGCGCCGCCCTCCGGCGCGACGACGTGCTCGCGGGACAGCCCCCATCCGCTCCGGTCCTCCTTCGAGAGCGCGGTGAGCTCCCCCTCCGCCAGGCCGAGCCGGAACACGCGCCCCCCCAGCGAGAAGACGAGGCCGCGCTCGTCCGGCGTCAGCGCCACCTCCGTGAAGCGGAGCGTGGACACCGGCTCGTCGAGCAGCTTCGACAGGCGCGCGCGCAGGTCCGCTCCCGACAGCAGCGGCTTCACCGTCCCCACGCGCGCGTCCGCCAGCGCCCACGTCCCGCCCCACTCCTGGCTCCAGAAGACGAGCCTCACGCCGTCCTTCAGCCAGCGCGGCGAGACGAGGCTGTCCCGGATGCGCGCGGGCATGCGCAGGAGGTCGAAGGCCGCGTCGAGCCGCGCCTGGAGGCCCGGCGAGGGCGTGGGCCCGGAGGCGTCGTCGCGCGGGGGACGTGCATGGCCGGCCGCGCCCAGGGAGAGCGCGAGCAGGGGGCCGAGACACACGAGGGAGCGTCGCATGCGCGGATGGTAGGGAGCGCGTTCGCGGAGGACCAATATCTCTTTCGACCCTCATCGAGACGGATATCGTCTCGATATGGAATTCCGACAACTCCACCTCTTCGTCGCCGTCGCGGAGGAGCTGCACTTCGGACGGGCCGCCACGCGCGTGGGCATGGCCCAGCCGCCGTTCAGCCAGCAGATCCGCCGCCTGGAGTCCGAGCTGGGCGTCGCGCTGCTGACGCGCACCAGCCGCCGCGTGGCGCTCACGGCCGCGGGCGCGTGGCTGCTGGAGGAGGCGCGGAGCCTGCTCGCCCGCCGGGTGGACGTGGTCACCGCCGTGAAGCGCGCGGCGCACGGCGAGACGGGCACGCTGCGCGTCGGCTTCGCCGCGTCCTCCGCCTTCGGCGTGCTGCCCGCCATCGTGTCCCGCTACCGCAAGCGCTTCCCCCACGTGACACTGGAGCTGGACGACCGCGAGGCCCTCAACGTGGGCGCCGCGCTCGTCGGCGGCGAGCTGGACGTGGCCATCCTCCGCGCGCCCTTCCGCCATCCCGGCGTCACCACCGAGCGGCTCCTGAAAGAGCCCTTCGCGCTCGCGCTGCCCTCCGGCCACCCGCGCGCGCACCAACGCACCGTCACCCTGTCCACCCTGGCCCACGAACCCTTCGTGCTCTTCCCCCGCCGCGCCGCGCCGGGGCTGCACGACACGGTGACGAGCATGTGCCTGGCGGCGGGCTTCTCCCCTCGCGTCGTCCAGGAGGCCAGCTCCTGGACCTCCGTCATCGGCATGGTGGAGGCGGACATGGGGCTCACCATCGCCCCCATGTCCGCCCAGGCGCTCAAGCCGCGCGGCGTCGTCTTCCGCCCGCTGCGCGGCGCGAACGGCCAGGCCGAGCTGACACTCGCCTACCCAGGCACCGACCCCTCCCCCGCGGCGGCGCACTTCCGCGCGCTCGCCCACGAGACGGTGGCCCGCACCCGCGCCGGCGCGACGGACTGAAGGACGGGCGCGCCAAGCCTCGGCGCCGCGCTGGAAGGCACAGGCCGCCTCAGCCGCGCGCCGCCGCCTTGCGTGACACGCGGCCCGTGCCCTTCGCGGGCTTGCGGCGGGGCGTGGACTTCACCGGCCCCAGGTTGAACCAGAAGGGGGACAGCAGCGGAGGCGCGCCTCCGCGTTCGGGCCGGGAGAGCACCTGCCTCCCATCCCGACTCCACGCGCGCCGCTCCGACCGCTCGGGCGGCACCACCCGCTTCTCACGGCGTGCCATCAGGGTTTCGCCCCGGGCAGACACCTCGCCCCCTCCACGTCCACGGGGTCCAGCTTGGGCTTGGGCATGCCCAAGAGCTAACATCATGACAGGACCCTGTCAATTCAGACCCTGGAGCGAGTGGAGTGTTCAATGGCTCAGCGAGCCTCATTCCCTCCATGTCTGCGCCACGCGGCGGGTGTGATTCCATGTACGCGGCGGAAGAGGCGGATGAAGTGCGTCACATCCGCGTAACCGACACGCTCCGCGATGATGTCCACGCGCTCGTCGGTGCCCCGCAGACGACGGCGAGCCTCGGCCATGCGGCACTCGAGAATCCATTCGCCGACGGTGCGGCCCGTCTCCTGTCGGACGATGCTCGCGACGTGGGGTGCGGAGCGACCGAGCGCGCGGGCCACCTTCGCGAGCGACAGCGGCTCCAGGCAGTGCGCCTCGATGTAGGTGAGGGCCTTGCGCCCCAGGCTCACGCTCGCGCCGTCGGGCGGGGCGGACGTCGCGGTCATCCGCTCCAGTTCGAGCAGGACCAGCTTCAGCAATGCCAGACACGCCTCGTCGCGGCCGGGCTCGTTGCGGGACAGCTCGTCGGCGACGAGGAGGATCCACCGGCGCAGGCGCCGACGCTGGGTCACCGTGGGCCGCAGCACCGGGTGACAGCCCTGACGCACCTTCAGGAGCGGACCGAGCGGGGACTCGCCCTCCTTCGCGGGCAGCGCGTCCGGATAGAAGGCGATTCCCAGGCCCTCGCCGTCCGAGGTCTCCCGACCGTGGACGTCCCCCGGAGGGATGAGGTGGACGTCGCCCGGGCGGCGCACCACCTCACCGGCGTGGTGCACCCTCGACTCGCCGCGCGTGACGAGCAGCACGACGGCGTACGTGTGCACCGCCGTGGTCTTGCAGGGCCGTGGGCCATGGCGGCCCAGCGGCCCCGCCCACACCGGCAGGCGCCCCTCCTCGAAGTCGCGACGGGAGGGGGAGTGGGGCCGGGCTCGGCTCTCGGCGCGGGGCTCGGGAGACATGCCCGTCTGCGTAACGGGTACGGCGTATGGACTCAAGCCCCCGTCATCCATGGCTCGCGCCCAACGCCTCCATGTTCAGCTCGTGATTCATCCGGTACGCGGACATGGCGCCCGCCGCCGCCGCCACGAGCGCGCCCTGCAGCCGCGTGGTGAGGTCCCCCGCCGCGTACAGCCCGGGGACGGAGGTCTGCTGGAAGGCGTCCACGCGCACGAAGCCCATCTCGTCCAGCGCGAGCCCCATCGTCTGGACCAGCGACTCCACCAGGGACACCTGCTTCTGTGGCGGGTGGATGAAGAGGAACTCCCGCGCCACGCGCGTCCCGTCCTCCAGCTCCACCGCCTCCAGCGCCTCCGGGTCCGAGGCGGAGACCCCGAGGCGACGGACGCGCGACTCGACCACGCGAATCTCCGCCCGGCGCAGGCGCTCGCGGTGCTCGGCGGACAGCTCCAGCGCGCCGTTCGTGAACAGCACGAGGTCCGAGGACCAGCCCTTCACGAACAGCGCGAACTCGAGCGAGTGCTCCCCCGACGCCACGATGCCCCAGGCGCGGTCCTGGATCTCCCAGCCGTGGCAGTAGGGACACTGGAAGAGGGCCTTGCCCCACAGCTCACGGAAGCCCGGGAGGTCCAGCGGCTGGTCCACCAGGCCCGTGGCGAGCAGCATGCGCCGGGCCACCACCCGCGTCCCGTCCTCGAGCGTGAGGTGGAACACGCCCTCGTGGCGCTCCACGCTGGCCACGCGCACGTCGCGCAGCTCGACGTCGTAGCGCGCGAGCTGCTCGCGGCCGATGGCCCGGAACTCCGCCGGGGAGATGCCGTCCCGCGAGACGAAGCCGTGCATGTGCTCCGCCGCCGCGTTCCTGCGCGGCCCCGCGTCACACACCAGCACCTTCTTGCGCCCGCGCCCCAGGTTCAGCGCCGCGCTCAACCCCGCGGGCCCCGAGCCCACGATGACCACGTCCTTGCTCAACACGCTCCGCTCCATGCCGTCCCTCCGGGCCGCTCGGGGGGAAATGCCCCCCGGGAAATCACCTGGGAGAGAGGTAATCGGCGGGTGCCGCCGTCACGAGAGCGGGGGTTGCGCTGGAATCGGCGCATCGGCGGGTCCTCCCGCGTCACCCCACCTGACGAACGGCCCGCCGGGGACACGGGTGTGGGCCCGCACTCACGGTGAGCCCCCGAGCGATGGAGCCCACCGTGAACCTCTCCGCTCGCGCTGGGGCTTCGTGTTCCCGCCCCGCGGGGAACACCTCCATCCGACAAACACCCTCCGGGCGAGCCAGTACGTCCGCCCCTGCGTGACGTTCCAGGGCCGCCCGCCACCTTGGAGCGGGCCTTCTCACGAGGTGCTCATGACCGGTTCCACCGTCCGTCGACTCCGGACGTCCCTGCCCTGTTGTGTCCTGCTGTTGCTCTCGCTCCCCGGTTGCGAGGACTCGCCCGCGCCGGGCACGCCCACGCCGACGGAACCCACCACGCCGACCGAGCCGACCGAGCCCTCCACGCCGCTCCCCTGGGATGGCACGTACACGGAGATGGCGGACCCCGGGGACATCGTGGACGAGGGGCCCTTCGACACCTGTCGTTTCCTGGCCGCGGAGAACCCCGACCCGGCGGTATGCGAGGACCCCTCCCAGTTCGACCTCTCCGGGTGTGACGCGGCCGGGCTCGCGGCGACGGAGATGACCGGCATCTACGGCAACAACCTGCGCATCGAGCAGCGCCTGCGCGAGGGACAGCCTCCCTCGAACACCCTCGCGTGGAGCGCGGCGGACTTCCAACTGTTCGCGGATGGCACCACGGGCACGATGTTCCGCACGCCCCTCGCCACGCGGGACACGTCGGGCGGGCGCTTCTTCGTGCTCAACAAGCGCGCGCTCCGCAACACTCCCTACACGACGACCACCGCCCTCATGGGCTGCCACGCGCGCACCCCGGGGCTCATCACCGGCTGCTTCGTGAGCTGCTCCACCAACCCGCGCACCGGGCGCACCGTGGGCACCTTCGCCGCGCACCGCATGTCCTGGCACGGACACGAGGGCGAATCCTCGGGAGGCCTGACGCTCGTCTCCGAGGCCCCCACGCCGGTGGGCATGCCCGTGGATGTCTACGTCACCAAGGGGCACGCCTATGTCGTCTCCCTCTCCGAGGGGGTCCGGCTCGGCGGGCTGAGCGTCTTCGACGTGAGCGACCGGAGCCACCCCAGGCTCAAGACGACCCTCTCCCCATCCGGCGACAACTCGTGGAACGGCGTCTGGGCGAAGGGCGATGCGCTCTACATCGCGGCCAACGGCTCCGGCCTCATCGTCTTCGACATCACCCAGCCGGCGGCGCCCGTCTTCGTCCGTCACTTCCCGGCGGCGCCCTATGGCGTGCACACGGTGCTGGTGGACGGCGACCGGCTCTACGCGGTGGCGCCCGACGGCCGCACGCTCGTCTACGACGTCACGAATCCCCTGGACCCGGTGCTGCGCACCGTCATCACGCTGGCCGAGGAGTTCGCCTCCGGCGGCCCGCATGACGTCTTCGCGTACCAGGGCCGGCTCTACATCAGCAATGGATTCGGCGGCTACTCCGTCATGGACGTGTCCGACCTGGACGACGTGAAGCACGTGGGCCAGTACCCCCACCCGGACCAGGGCTTCGCGCACCACAGCGCGGTGGGGACGTTCGCCGGTCGCACCCTCGCGTTCGAGGGCGGGGAGTTCGGCGGCTCGCACCTGCGCGTGCTCGACGTCAGCGCGCCCGAGCGCATCGTGAAGCTGGGCGAGTTCCGCCTGCGTCCGACGGCGTCCATCCACAACCTGCTGCTGCGGGGCGACCGCCTCTACATCGCCTGGTACCAGGAGGGCCTGCGCGTGCTGGATGTCTCCAACCCGACGAAGCCCCGGCAGGTGGCGCACTTCAACACCTTCCGCGACAGCGACCCCTACCGGACGGACAACCTCTTCGAGGGAGCCATCGGCGTCCGCCTGGGCGAGGACGACACCGTCTACGTCGTGGACACGTCACGCGGGCTGCTCATCCTCGACGCGCCGTGAGCCTCCGGGCCCGCCCGGGCCTCCGGCGCGGTGCGGGCCCGCGAGCCGATGTGTGAGGTATGGCGAGGAACCCCACCTCCCAGGGTGGGCTTCCCGAAACACTCTCGCAATCCCTACACTTCGCTCCAGGGGGCCCCCTGCCCGAGGAGGACGCCCCCGGAAAGGGAGCGCGATGAGGCCCACGCGTCTCGCGTCGATGGTCCTGCTCGCTTGCGCGGCATCCATCTCCGGATGCTCCGGCGCCGTGGAGGACGCTCCCTGGGACGGCAACTACACACCCTTGGTCGAGCGCGGGGACTGGGTGGACTCCGGGCCCAAGTCCACATGTCGGGTGTTGGGCGAAGAGGCCCCCTGTGGGTCGCTGGAGTCGTTCGATTTGTCGAAGTGCCAGCGCCGTACGCTGTCGACGCTGGAGCGCCAGGGCATCTACCGCGGCGAGCTGCGCCCGTCGTTCGGGGCGGTGGATGCGACGCTCTCCGGGCCGGTGGGCGCGGGGTTCAAGCTCGACGCCCAGGGCGTGCCCGAGCGCGTCCAGGGCCTGCCCGCGGCGCAGGGGGTGTGGGACGCGCGGACGTTCCTCATCTCCGGGCAGGACGGGCGCGAGGTCTTCACGTTCGCGGGCTGCAACGCGGTGAGTCCGCGCGCGCTGACGGGGTGCTATTCGCGGTGCGTCCAGGGGCACCGCGTGGAGTCCGGGACCTTCCGCGTCGAGCGCATGTCGCGCTTCAAGGGCGAGGCGGACCTGTCCGGTGGGTTGAGGCTGGTGTCGGAGACGTTCGTGGGGTTGGGCGCGCCGGTGGACGTGCACGTCGTGGGGCACTACGCGTACGTCGTCTCGCAGAACCAGCAGGAGCGGCCCGGTGGACTGACGGTGTTCGACGTGAGCGACCCGGCGGCGCCGGTGCAGGTGGCGCGGCTGGTGCCTCCGGGCAACACGGACTGGAAGGGCGCGGCGTCGCGGAAGGACGCGCTCTACATCGCCAGCAGCCAGTGGGGCGTGGTGGTGGTGGACATCTCCGTGCCGACGGCGCCGAAGGTCGTGGGCCACGTGCCGGAGGAGCCCACGGACGTCAGCCTGGTGAGCGTGGCGGAGGAGCGGCTCTATGCGCTGTCGACGTCGCCGCGGTCCGGCACGCTGATGTTCGACCTGGCCACGCCCTCGGTGCCCTTGTTGATGGAGCGCATCACCAGCGGCTCGCGGATGTCGGACGAGCCCTACTCGCGGGGCGCGGTGTCGTACGAGGGGCGGCTCTACGTGAACCACCTGCATGACGGGTTGCAGATCGTCGACGCGCGCAACGCCACGCGGGTGGAGGTGCTGGGGCGGTACACGTACCCGTACACCAACAGCCGCGCGAGCGCGGTGGGCACGTTCGCGGGTCGGGTCGTCGCGTTCGAGAGCAGCCTGGGCGTGGGGGCGCGGCTGCGCGCGCTGGACGTCACGGACCCGGCGCACATCGCGAAGATTGGTGAGTACGGGCTGCGGGGCGCCGTGTCTCCGCGCGGGCTGGAGCTGCGCGGCAACCGGCTCTACATGACGTACCACCAGGAGGGCCTGCGCGTGCTGGACGTGTCCAACCCCACGCGCCCACGTGAGGTGGCGTACTTCAACAGCTTCCGCGAGACGGACCCGGACCGGGGCGACACCATGACCGAGGGCGCCACCGGACTCCAGGTCCCCGGGGACGGACACGTGTACGTCGTGGATACGTCACGGGGGCTGTTGGTGCTCACGGAGCCGCAGTGACAGCGAAGTGGCCGGGGTGTCAGAGACCGCGAAGAAACGCCCTCAGTGCGTCGAACGCAGCATGGTTCGGATCGATGCCCTGCGGGTCTTGCAACGCCTGATGAAACCGGATGGGGTCCGGCAACATCGCGAGATAGGCGCTGAGCCAACCCTTGTCACCCAGCGCCACGGTGGAGTGCGGTGCCCCGGCACAGCTAGGGACTCCAAAGTGCTGTGGTGGAGACCGTTCTCGACCTCGTCGATGCAGAGCACCGGGTGTTGCTCCGAGGCAAGGGCGATTGCGAGTTCGAAGCTCCGCTTCGCGCCCTCGCCCATCATGCTCAGGGGCAGGAGCCCGTCGTGCTCGAGTCGCACGAAGACGGTCGCCCGTTCGCCAGTGGGAGCCAGCAGCTCTACTCCCGAGACGCGCTCGTTGATGAGGCGCAAGAGGCTCACCACTGCGTCCCCTCGTCCCTGCTGCTTGAGCCTCGACAGGGTGCGGATATCCGTCGCGGTCACAGATGGACTGGGATTGATCCACGTCCGGCCCTCAGGAGGCTTCAGCAGGGTTGGAAACCGAATGCTCTTCCCGTCCGAACCGAGCATCCTGACTTCCGATGTCTGTCCATGGGTCATCGTCCAATCCAACGCCCAGGAGGTCCGGGCTTCGGCGCCGACTCCTTCCTCAGGCGCTTGGACCGCGAAGGTGGCCGTGGGGGCTTTCGCAACGGCCAGTTGGCGCCACTTCCCCTGGGAGTCGGTTCCTCCGATACGGAAGCCACGCCTGGCATCCATTCTCCGGAAGATGGGCAACCAGAAGTCGTCGAAGTCCATGAACTTGGTGTCGGGATGACGTGCGGCCTGCCTCGCGAACAGCACGAAGCCGGCATCCTCGAGATCCCACAGCATCTGCAGCGCCTCCATCAGCGCCGTCTTCCCGCTGTCGTTCCTTCCGATGATGAGGTTCACACGGCCCAGGCCCTCGACCTGGAGCCGTTCGATTCCTCGGAAGTTCTCGATGGTCGCGGACGTCAACATGACCGGCCTTCTAGCAGACTCTCTCTCCATGTGACGTGGCCTGGCCCAGGTCCTCCCGACACAGGCCAGGCCCCTTCGACGCCCACGACTCACGTCTCGATGCGATTGCGCCCGTTCGACTTGGCGCGAATCAACCGGACGTCCGCCACGCGCAGCAGCTCCTCCATCGTGACGCCGTCGCCCGGCGTCGCCGCGATGCCCGCGCTCACGGTGATGTGGAAGGCCTCGCCCGCGTCACCCTCGAAGGTCAGCTCCGCCACCTCCGTCAGCGTGCGCTGGAGGATGGCCTTCGCGCTCTCCACCGTCTCCCCCAGCAGCGCCACCACGAACTCCTCCCCGCCCCACCGTCCGCGCACGTCCTCCCGCCGGAAGCGCGCGCCCAACAGCCGCCCCAGCCGCGTCAACACGCGGTCCCCCGCCAGGTGCCCGTACTTGTCGTTCACCCGCTTGAAGTGGTCCACATCCAGGAAACACACCGCCAACGAGCGCTGCTGCCGCTGCGCCTCCGACAACCGCGCCCGCAGCCCATCGATGAACGGCCGCCGCATCAACAGCCCCGTCAGCGCGTCCCGCTCCGCCCGCTCCCTCGACAGCCGCGCCCGCTCCAGCCGCGCGTGCACCCGCGCCCGCAGCTCCTCGCGCAACACCGGCTTCGAGATGTAGTCGTCCGCCCCCGCCTGGAACGCCGCCAACCGGAACTCCAACCCCAGGTGCGCCGTAATCAACAACACCGGCAGCTCCTGCCACTCCGGCGTCGAACGCAGGATGCGACACAAGTCGAACCCGCTCGGCCCCGGCATCTGCACGTCCAGCAACAACAGGTCCGGCCGGTGCTCCGCCAACGACTCCATCAACCGGTGCGCGTCGCTCAGCCCCACCACCTCCACCTGGTCGCTCGCCAACGCATGCACCAACACCGCGATGGCCTCCGGGTCGTCGTCCACCACCAACACCCGCGAGCGCTCCGGCCGCCGCGCCGCCACCATCCGCTCCGCCGCCGACGAGAAGTCCAACCCCGTCAACGGCCGCGGCAGGAACAACGACGCCCCCGCGTGCGCCGCCGCCACCCGGTCCTCCAACCCCAACGCCGTCCCCGTGAACGCCAAGGGCAACGCCTCCAACCCCGGCTCCGCCCGCAACACGTGCGCCGCCTGGATGCCGCCCTGCGCCCCGCCCAGGTTCAGGTGGATGAGCGCCCCGTCCACCCACTGCCGACGCGCCACCGCCCGCGCCCCCTCCGGCGTCCCCGCCGTCACCACCCGCACCACGTGCGCCCGCCCCAGCCGCTCCGCCTCCGCCAACACCTGCGAGTCCTCGTCCACCACCAGCAGCACGCCCTCCGCCGGCAACACCGGCGCGGGCGCGGCCTTCGGCGGCGGCGCCATGGGCACCCGCGCCGACGCCCCCAGGTCCCGGAACGCCGCGTCCACCGCCGCCCAGTCCAGCGCCAGCCCCTCCCGCCCCGGCCGCAGCGCGTCCTCCAGCTTCCCCGCCGACGCGCTCACCGCCGCGAAGCCATAGCTGCCCGCCGTGCCATGCATCTTGTGCGCGAGCACGTACGCGTCCTCCATCGCCCCCCGCGTCCCCGCCCGCGCCTCGCCCAGCAGCGTCTCCAACGCCGCCACCTTGTCCTTCAACCGGGCGCCATACTCCGCGTTCAGCGCCGCCAGGCTCGCCGCCAGCTCGTCCCCCGGGTCCACGTCCGCCAGCGCCCGCGGACTCGCCGGAGGCGGCAACGCCCGCGTGAAGAGCTGGCTCACCCAGACGAGCAGCTCCTCCGGCCGGTACGGCTTGTGGATGATGCGCGTCACCCGCAACTGCCGCGTCAGCAGCTCGTGGCTCTTCAGGTCCTTCCAGAACGCGGACGCGAACAGCACGGGCAGCTCCGGCTGCGTCTCGCGCAGCTCCCGGATGAAGTCCGTCCCCGTCACCCCCGGCAACAGGCCATCCACGATGGCCGCGTCCACCTTCGTCTTCGACAAGAGGGTGCGCGCCTCCACCGCCGTGCGCGCGGCCTCCACGCGAAAACCCTTCTCGCGGAGGAAGGCCGCCACCAGGTTCTGCAGGTCCTTGTCGTCCTCGAGGAACAGGAGCGTCCGCGCTTCGCTCATGACATCGCCTTTCTCGTCGGCTCGATGGCCTCTTTGCGCGACAACAATCCACTGAGCAGCTCCCGCACGGAGGACACCAGCTCCTCCTCCGTCGAGCGCGCCTTCATCAGGTGCCGGGTGATGCCCAACGTCAGTTGCCGCTGGTCCGCCCGCGACAGCTCCCGCGCCGTGAAGACGATGAGCGGCGTGGCCCGCCCCCGCCCCTGTCGCAGGATGTCCACCACCTCGAAACCATCCAACCGGGGCAGCGCCACGTCCAACACGATGAGGTCCGGCGGCGTCTCCCGCGCAAGCTCCACCGCGCTCTCCCCGTCCGCCGCCTCGAAGACCTGCACACTGCCCAACTTCTCCAACTGCGCGGAGATGATGCGCCGGGTGGTGGCGTCGTCATCCACCACCAGCACCCGCGCCTGCCCCGGCCGCCGCATCGCGCACCGCAGCGCGGAGAGCAACCGCGACGCCTCCAGCGGCTTGGGCACCCAGTCCACCCACAAGGGCCGTCCCACGCCCTCCTCCTCCGACGAGCGCCCCGACAACGCCAGCACCGGCAGGTCCCGCGTGCGCGCCTGCTCGCGCAGCCCCCGCACCCAGTCCAGCGCGTGCCCGTCCGGCATCTGCGTGTCCAGCACCACCGCGTCCGGCAGCACCTCCTCCAACGCCCGGGCCGCCTCCACCAGCGACGCGGCGCCCACCACCCGGTAGCCCTCGTCCGTCAGCAACCCGCGCAAGAGCGCCGACAGCGCCCCGTCCGCCGTCGACACCAGCACCGTGTGCCGCGACGCGCCCCGGGGCGACTGCACCGCCGCGTGCGAGCCCGACACCGCGCGCGGCGCCTCCAACGTGAACGTGAACGTCGAGCCGCGCCCCAGCTCGCTCACCACCTCGATGCGCCCGCCGTGCTGGTTCACGATGGCCTGCGAGATGGCCAGGCCCAGCCCCGTGCCCCCCTTGGAGCGCGTGTCCGAGCCGTCCAGTTGCTGGAAGCGGCCGAAGAGCTTCTGCCGCTGCTCCTCCGCGATGCCCGGCCCCCGGTCCACCACGCCGAAGCGCACCTGCCCCGAGCCCTCCGACCGCACGCGCACCGTCACCTCCGCCCCCGCGGGCGAGAACTTCACCGCGTTGGAGACGAGGTTGGTGAGCACCTGGATGAGCCGGTCGCGGTCGCCCCGGACCTTCGGCGCGTCCTCCACGTCCGCGCGCAGCGACACCCCCGCCGCGTCCGCCATGCCGCGCACGCCGGAGAAGGTCGCCTCCACCAGCTCGTGGCACTCCAGCGAGGCCAGCTTCAACTCCAGCTTGCCCGCCTCCATCTTCTCCAGGTCGAGGATGTCGTTGATGAGCCGGATGAGGCGTTCGGTGTTCGTCCGCGCGATGCGCACCATGTCCAGCGCCTGCGCCGGCATCTCCCCCACGATGCCGCCCTCCAGCAGCCCCAGCGAGCCGCGGATGGAGGTGAGCGGCGTGCGCAGCTCGTGGCTCACCGTGGAGACGAACTCGTTCTTCATCCGCTCCACCTCCTTGCGCTCGGTGATGTCGCGCACGAAGGCGGTGAAGCGCGCGGGGCCGTCGCCGGGCACGCGCGTCATCGTCAGCTCCGCCGGGAACAGGCTCCCGTCCGAGCGCAGACACGGGGACTCCACGCGCGTGGCCCCCCGCGCCGTCTCGCGCAGCGCGGCGGCCACCTCCTCGCGCTTGTCCGCCGGCAGCGACGCGGGCAGCGCCAGCGCCAGGAAGTCGCGCCCCCGCGCCTCCGCCTCCGACACGAGGAACACGCGCTCCGCCGTGGGGTTGAGCTCCAGCAGCCGCCCCGCCTCGTCCAGGAGCAGGATGCCGTCCGGGGCCGCCTCCAGGATGGCCGCCTTGCGCGCCTCGCTGGCGCGCTGCTCGGCGCTCACCTGCGACAACGCCCGGCTGCGCTCCTCCACCCGCCGCTCCAGGTCCTGGTTGAGCAGGGCCAGCTCCTGGCTCATGCGCGACAGCCGCAGCAGCACCACCGACACGTAGGCCATCAACCCCAGCGACACCCCGAAGAAGACGATGCGCGTGCGCTCGTTGTCCGCCTGCGTCCCCTCGTACAACTGGAGGAAGGTGCTCATCAGCCGCTCGGCCTGCGCGCTGGCGGAGTGCTCGAGCAGCGCCTGGAGCGACGCGTCCGCGGCGAGCCGGTCGCCCCGCGACCCCGCCTCCCGCGAGCGCGCCAGCAGCGCCTGGTTCTCCTCCAGCGTGCGCACGTACGCGTCCAGCACCGCGCCCAGCACGCCCCGCTCCTCGCGCGACAGGAACGACGGGAAGTCACGCAGCGCGTCCGCGCGGGCCCGGAGCGCGGCGAAGGCCGGGGCCTGGGAGCCGTGCTGCTCCGGCAGCCCCAGCCGCGCGCGCAGCATGTCCTGCTCCAGCTCCACGCTGGCCACGCGCAGCTGCTGCAGGAGCGTGCGGTAGCGGTCGTTCTCCGCCGTGGCCCACGGGCGCCCCACCACGAACAGGGCACAGAGCACGAGCAGCGCCCCCACCGCCAGCGCCGCCGAGCGCTTGGAGAGACGCGAGCGCGTCATCCCGCCACCAGCTTGCGAATCTCCTGGGGCAGCGTCATGGGGTCGAAGGGCTTGCCAATCACACCCGCGGCGCCCAGCTCCAGGTAGCGCGCCACCTCCTGCTTCTGCACCTTCGCCGTCATGAAGATGATGGGCGTGCGCGCCGTGGCGTCCTGCTCGCGCAGCTTGCCGAACGTCGTGGGGCCGTCCATCCCCGGCATCATCACGTCGAGCAGGATGAGGTCCGGCTGCTCCGCCACCGCCACCGCCAGCGCCTCCGCCCCCGAGGACGCCAGCACCGTCTCCCACCCGCCCACGCGGCTCAGGCTGAGCCGACCGATGGCGCGGATGTCCTCCTCGTCGTCCACCAGCATCACCTTGCGAAGCATCGTCATGAGAACAGTCCTCGGAGACCAGCGGGGGCGGGGGTACGGACGGGGAGGAGTGCTGGAGTCATTCCACGACCTGGGGTGACGGGAACGGACACACGGTAGCGCGCGAGCACGGGGACGGGGGCACTCCCGTGCTACCGCATCCTCCCGAATCCAGGCAGTGGACGTCCGTCCAAGGCCGCTTCCCCTGGGGGGCGGGCGAGGTGGGAGCCCACGAGGACTGTCGTCCAACCTACCCGGACGCCCGGCGGCGCCTGACGGGCCGGGGCCGGGGCGCCGCGGCGGGGGCCCGGGGAACCACCGTCACCACGGCGTTGACCACGCGGGACACCGCGCGCAGCTGGGCCGCGTCCAGCTCCCGCAGCTTGCGCGTCATCCGGCGCAGCTCGAGCGAGTCGTCCTCGTCCGGGGCGCGCACGGGGCGGCCCACCGGCGCCTGCCCCCGGCCCACGCCCAGCAGCGTGTCCGAGGAGACCTGGAGCACCTCGCACAGCCGGCGCAGCGTCTGGGTGCGCGGCAACATCCGCCCGCGCTCCAGCCGGCTGTAGACCTCCATGGACATGCCCACGCGCTCGGCCACGTCGGTCTGGGTCAGCCCCAGCCGCATCCGAGCCACGCGGGCCGCGCCGCCCAGGACGGCGGCCAGCTCGAAGTCGACAGGCTCACGCATGGCCCGCGAGCCTCTCACGCGCGCGGGAGGCGGCAAGTTTCCGGGCGCCGCTTCCGTGCCGTCGACCCGGGGCTCCGGCCCACCCTGCCCCGGGGGCGGGCCGCTCATCGCCGGGGGGCTCCCAGCAGCCCCAGCGCGAGCGACAGCCCGCGCAGCTCCTCCGGCCCCAGCCGCCGCAGCCGCCTCACCAGCCGCCGCAGCGCGGGCGGGTCGAGGGGGACGTGGGGCCCCCGGCCGTCCGACAGCCCCAGGAGCACGTTGGCGTCCAACCCCAACACCTGACACAGCCTGCGCAGCGTGACGACGGAGGGCAGCACCCGGCCCCGCTCCAGCCGGCCATAGACCTCCCTGGCGATGCCCACGCGCTCGGCCACGGCCGCCTGGGTCAATCCCAGCCGGGCCCGGGCCCTCCTCGCCACCGCGCCGGTGGTGATGGCCTGTTCCTCGTTCATCGTCCTCGCGCCCCTCGCGGGTATTCCCTGTCACATCCCCAGCCCCAATCCCTACCCGTCACGGCTGGACACTACCCGAAACGGCGTCCACCATGCTATGGACCTCACAGGTTGAATCAGGATGCCAGGAATGAACATCGACCCGCGACGTGACAGAGCTGGATTGGACCCTGGAAGTCATATGTCGGTGGAAGGCGTGGAGGGGAGGGACGGACGATGAGCGACGTCGAGGCGATGCATCCGCTGCTGCTCCAGGGTTCCGAACAGATTGGCGCGCTGCGCATCATCCGGAGGCTGGCGACCGGGGGCTACGGCGCCATCTTCCTGGCGGAGAGCGAGACGCGCGGCACGGTGGCGTTGAAGTTCGCGCTCGAGGGCCCCTCGCGGGACGACGAGGCGCGGGTGGACGCGCGCACGCGCAAGGAGGCGAAGCTGCTGATGCACCTGGCCCACCCGAACGTGGTGGAGCTGCTCGGCTACCGGCGCTGGCCGGACGCGCGGCGCGGCTACCTGTGCCTCATCATGGACTACGTGGAGGGCCCCACCCTGTCCGAGTGGGCGCTGGGGCCCCACGCCACGCCCCGGCGCGCGGTGGAGGTCTTCGCGTCGCTGGCGAGGACGCTGGACGCGGTGCACGGCGCGGGGGTGATGCACCGCGACCTCAAGGGCAGCAACATCATCGTCCGCGCGTCGGACGGGCAGCCGGTGCTGGTGGACTTCGGCTCCGGGGACCACGCGTGCACGCCGCCGCTGACGGAGGACCGGCTGCCGCCGGGCACGCCCAGCTACCGCAGCCCGGAGGCGCTGCGCTTCTGGCTGGGGCCCCGCGCGCCCCGGTCGCGCTACCGCTTCGAGCGCACCGACGACCTGTACTCCCTGGGCCTGGTGTTCCACGAGGTGCTCACCGGCGCCTTCCCCTATCCGGCCTACCTGCCGCCGTCCGCGCTGCTGGCGAGCATCGAGTCGGCGGTGCTCGCGCCGCCGTCGTCGCTCAACCCGCGCGTGCCGCCCGCGCTGGACGGCATCGTGCTGAAGCTGCTCAGTCGCCACGCGGCGGAGCGGCAGCCCTCCGGCGCGGCGCTGTACGAGGACCTGCGCGCGGCGCTGGAGCGCGCGGACGCGACGTGGGACGCGCCGCTGTTCCCGCCCCGCCCTCCCCACGAGGCCGTCACCGAGGAGGCGGAGGAGCTGTTCGACGGAGACGAGGACGCCCGCGCGCTGCGGCGGTGGATGCGCCGGCCGGAGTGGCCCGGCGTGGACTCCGACTCCGCCCCGCCCCGGACGCCCCCCACCGAGCCCGGCCCGGCCGCGCTCGACGAAGGCCCGACGCCCCCGTGGCGGATCTGGATGCGCAAGCGACTGCACGCGCTGCGCGCCGCGCTGCGGCCCTGGCGGCGCAAGGGCCCGGGGACGCCCCGTGGCGACTGAACGCCCCTTCCACCCCGCAGGTCCATCGACGCCCATGACGACGCCCGACACGCCCGACACGTTGGATGATGCTCCCGGAAGCCCCCGCTCGCCGCGCGTGCTGTTCAGCGTGGGCGGCACGGTGTTCGAGTTCGTGCGCAAGCTGGAGGTGCGCTCCACCGGCGAGCTGCTGATGCTGGCCCGCCGGCGCTACCGCAACGGCCTGGGAGGGCTGGTGGTGGTGAAGCGGCTGCGCAACCCGACGACGTTCGTCGAGCGGCGCCGGCTGGTCGAGGAGGTGGAGCTGACGTTCCGGCTCCACCACCCCAACATCGCCCAGGTGCACCACCTGAAGCTGTACCGGGGCGCGCCGCACGTGGTGATGGAGTACGTGGAGGGCCGCTCGCTGGACACGGTGCTCAACCTGGCGGCCATGCGGCGGCGGCCCATGTCCCCGGCGTTCGGCGCGCACGTCGTGGCGGAGGTGGCGGACGCGCTGCACCACGCCCACGGCCAGCGGGACGACGCGAACCGGCCGCTGCACATCGTCCACCGAGACGTGAGCCCCCGGAACATCCGCGTGGGCACGCACGGCGAGGTGAAGCTGACGCACTTCACCGTGGCCACGTCGCGGCTCGCCGGGCGCGAGGACACCAGCCGCCCGCTGGTGAAGGGCGACATCGCCTACGCGTCGCCGGAGGCGCTGCTGCGCGTGCCGGTGGATGCGCGGTCGGATGTCTTCTCGCTGGGGCTGGTGCTGCTGGAGCTGCTGACGGGGAAGCACCCGCTCGCCGTGGAGGAGACGCCGCCACCTCCGCCCGTGCCGCAGACGTTGGCGCTGGAGGCGCAGGGGCCCACGTGGATGCCGGTGAGCGAGGTGGCCTCGCGCATCCTCCGGTTGGAGCCGGAGCTGGTGGCCCGGCTCTCCGAGGGCGTGCCCGCTCCGCTCGCGGAGGTGGTGCGCCGCGCGCTGCGTGTCGACCCGGTGGACCGCTTCCCCAACGCCGCGGAGCTGGGCCTGGCGCTGCGCGAGTGGCTGCACACGCACGCGCCCAACCACGGCCGCCACGACGTCGCCCAGGAGGTGGTCCGCGCGGCGGCGGAGGCCACGGAGCGACGCAACCAATCCGAGCTGCTCGAGAACGGCGTGCTCCCGGAGGGCCTCACGACGGAGGAGGCCGCCCTGGCGACGGAGCCCCCCGCCTCCGCCGGGGAGGACCCGCTCGACGACATGGAGCGCTGAGCGGCGCGAGGCCCCGGTCGCCCGCCTGCCCCGCGGGCTCCGGGTCCAGCGCCATGGCCGGCTTGCGGCGCGCATTCCCCGTCACGAACGTACCCCGACGGAGGAGTCCACCATGGCGCACGACGACGAGCGGCAGCTCCCCAACCAACCGGCAGAGGACTACTACGGGCGGACCACGGGCCTCCGACACGAGGAGGGCCTGCGGGGCGACGCCGAGGACGCGCCCCCCGAGGAGGACCGCGCGGACACACCGGCGCGCCCCGCCGTGGCGAGCAGCGAGGAGGACGAGGACACGCGCGAGGTGGAGCGGCTCGCGGCGGACGAGGACGCGCTGGAGCGGGACCGGCCGCGCCCCATGGACCCCACCGAGCGCACCCCGGGCGCCATCCTCGACGACATCCCGGACGGCGACGGGCCGCGCAGCGACGCGGGCACCAACCCGCTGCCGGACCACTACTGGACGGCGTACCCCGGCGCGCTCGAGGAGGAGCGCTGAAGCCTGACACCCCGCGCGCCACCGCGACGTGACGCCGTGGCGCGCCCCGCCGCCTGACGCCGTACGGCTGGCGGTTGTCTGTGTTTCGCGGCGGGCCCGCAGCCGCGACGCGTGTTCGAGGCGCGAGGGGACCTTCCGGGTCCCCCGCCTCCGCGCTCCCCGTCAGGCCTCCCCGCGCTCGGACGCGCCCGACCCGTGGGCACGGTCCCGCCCCGGGGCGTCACGTCTCCACGCACGCACCGGACGTGCGCGGTGAGGGGCCTGTTTTCCAATGACTCACGCGCTTCCCGGGATGTCAGCCCCCCTCTGTACTGTGAACACATTCGCCAGCACCCAGGGGGAGCGACTCCATGGCGGAAATCCGTGAATTGCCGCGCGTGTCCGTGAACAAGTTGGGTGAGTACCTGACCGCCACCCCCGCGCGTCGCAAGCGCATCATCTACGACCAGAAGCACCCTCCCGAGCAGCAGTACCTGCGCTATCCCGAGGCCTCGCACGCCATCACCGACTTCCTGTGCCGGGGGATGGACCCGAGCATCCTGCGCGAGCACCAGCGCCGCTTCGCGTGCAGCGTCCCGCAGACGGAGTTCGAGGCGCAGCGCCTGCATCTGTGCTCGGAGGCGCTGGAGCGCTTCGCGGACGTGGTGCCCTGGCTCGGGCTGGACGAGGCGGTGCTGAGCGCGGTGGGCGCCGAGCCGCCAGTGCTGGAGATGGCGGGGGTCACCATCAGCGTGCGGCCAGAGGTCGTCATCCAGCGCGTGGACCGGAACGGCTCGCCGCGCGTGGGGCTGATGAAGCTCTACTTCTCCAAGCACCACCCGCTGGACGAGCGCTCGGGGCAGTACATCGGGACGATGCTCCAGCGCTTCGCGGAGCAGCACCTGTGCCAGCTCGGTCCGTCCGACCACCGGCTCGTCCAGGTGGTGGACGTCTTCGCGGGGACCATCTTCACCGCGCCGCGCGCGCACATCCGCCGGCTGAGCGACGTGGTGCTCGCGTGCGAGGAGATCGCCGAGCGGTGGGCGGTGCACTGAGGCCCCTCGCGGCCGGCGGGCGGGCCGCCGAGGGGTGGCTCGCCGCCACCGCCCTGCAGACGTGGAGCGGACCGCCGTAGCGGGCAGGCGGGCGAGCCCGGGTTGGAGGGGGGTGGAGGCGTCGTCAATTTGCCTCCATGGCCCAGAGACTCGACAACGGCCGGGACGACTCCCGGGAAGCGCGGCGGCAGGGGGTGGAGCAGGAGAACTCGCGGCCCGTCGACGCGGCCCCGCCGGGCTCTCGCGAGCGCGGTGAGTCGGACCTGACGGGCTGGAATCCGGCGCGGGACGAGGAGCCCTCCTTGCGAGAGGGGCGCTTCCACCGCGCCGCGCAGTTGCGCATGGCGCAGGTCCGCACGGACATCGACGACCGGGACGCGTCCCAGCGGCGCTCGGGCCGAGGGCCGGAGTGGGCCACGGGTGGGGTCCTCGGTGGACCGTACGGGCTCGATGACCGCGACGACCGCTACGCGGACGGACGGGGGCCCCGCGCCATCATGGGCGACCACGACGAGGAGCTGTCGCCCCAGCGCGCGGAGTTCCGCCCCTGGAACCGCAGGGGCTACGGCCCCGAGGACGCGCCTCGTGAGGACGCGCGATATCAGGGCCGCGACCCGGGCGGAGAGGTACGCCGGCACGGCGGCGGACCTTCCCACCGCAAGTGGATGCACGAGGGCAGGCCCGGGGGTGGTGAGCACGCGCGCGGGTCACCGATGCGCGGCGACGCCGAGGCGCACGAGTACGTGCGGCCCCTGGATGCGCGCGGGTCGGGATGGAGCGTGCGGGAGCGGCATCACGACCGGGACCCGCGCGAGCGCGACGAGCGGACCTTCGTGGCCGACCACCTCCGCGAGGACCGGAGCCAGGACTTCCGCATGACGGCGTCGGGGCGGCGTGGTTGGAGGCGGGAGCCCCTGACGGCGGGCGAGGTGATGACCCGCAACGTCCGCACCGTGCGGCGCAACACGCCCCTGCGCGACGTCGCGCGCATCATGAAGGACGAGGACTGTGGCGTGGTCCCCATCGTCGACTCGCTCGGGCGACTGGAGGGCATCGTCACCGACCGCGACCTCGCCGTGCGCGCGTTCATGCAAGGACGGCCCGTGGAGCAGCTCCAGGTCTCGGACGTCATGACCGATGACGTGGAGGCCGTCACCTCCACGGAGGACCTGCACGGCGTGCTGGTCGTCATGGGACAGAAGCAGGTCCGCCGCCTGCCCGTCGTCGAGCGCGATGACCGGGTCATCGGCATCATCTCGCTGGGCGACATCGCGCAGCGCGCCGACGACGACGAGGCGCTTCAAGAGACGCTGGAGCGCATCTCCGCGCGGCGCTCGTTCTGGACGCGGCTGCGGTGAGACAGAGGACTCCGCGTCGACCTCGGGTCACGACGACATGAGGCGACGCAGCTCCTCGTCGTTCACCCACCAGATGCACTCGAAGGGAATCACCCAGAATCCGTCGCTCGCGAGCGAGAGCAGCGCTGGGGGCACCCATCCGTAGATGACGTTCCCGTGGCGTGGGTGGTCCTCTTCCGCGAACCAGGTGTCCCATCCTGGAGTGTCGTCATCGTCCAGGAATCCATTCGAGGGCGCGGTCGCCGCACCGCAGAGGTCTGTATTGAAGTCCGTGGCGAAGACGCGCCCCCCCAACAGCTCTCCCAGGGGAGGCAACGGATGAGGCGTCCGCAGCAGCGCCTCGCGCCGCTTCTCGACGATGAGGTCCACCGCTTCTCGTCCCGTCTCGGGTGAGCCGAGGATGCGGCGGATCCTCTCGTACCCTTCGAACCCACAAAAGGACGGCTTCCACTCCAGCGTCCGCGTCGTCTCTCCCGCCCGCTCGGGGATGGCGCGGGGCAGGCACCACGCGATGGTCTCCGCCAACCGCAACGTGAACTCGTTCGCCATCCCCGAATCCTCACACCGGGGTCTCGAGGAAGTCCACGAAGGCCCGCAGCGCGGCGGGGAGCTGGCGGCGGCTCGGGTAGTCCAGGAAGAAGCCCGGCAACCCCGCCAAGCTCGCCCGCGCCGTCCTCGCGTTGGTCAACGCCCCCCAGCCGCCCCTGCGCCTGGCTTTGGACAGCGACACCCTCGAGCGCGTCGCGGAGAAGAACCGCGAGGTCAACCGGGAGCTGGCGGCCTGGCGCGCCCTGTCGCTCTCCACCGACGGGTTCGAGGACACGCAAGGCGCGCAGGCGTGAGGCGCCCGTGCCCGGCGTGGAGGCAGCGTCACGGCACACACGACTGCGCCTTCGCGACGGGGGCCCCGCCGCCCAAGCCCAAGCCCATGCTGAGCACGGTGGTTCCACGAGCCGGCAGGTGACCAGGACCTCCCAGGTCCCCCGCATGGGAGACCCGGGCCGGCCCGTGGCTCACTGCACGCCGGTGACGACGACCGCGTCGGTCGTCTCGCTGACCGTGAACTTCTTGAGGGGCAGCGTGGCGACACCGCTGACCACGTCTCCGGACGACGAGAAGATGGAGGCGTGGCAGGGGCAGAAGAGGTCCTGCTCCGCCGGGCGGGCCTCCACCTCGCAGCCCTGGTGGGTGCAGATGGAGTCCACGGCCGTCAGCGTCCCGTCGTCCCGGCGGAAGATGAAGATGCGCTTGCCGTAGCCGCTGGGGACGCCGTTCACGATGCCGCCGTTGTCCCGCAGCGCGGGGAACTGCGCGAACGTCAGGCGCACCTCGCCGTTCACCGCGGCGGGGAAGCCCTCCTCGCCGGCGCGCAGGTCGATGCTCAGCACCTGCGTGGCGGGGTTGTACTTGGAGGTGTACTTGCGCAGCCCCACCGTGGCCGGACGCTGCGTCACCGCGCCGTCCACGGGGTTGAACTTCGACAGGTGGCAGGGACACACCACCTCGCGACCGTCGAACCCGAGCGGGCAGGCCGCGTGGGTGCAGATGGAGGACAGGACCGAGAAGTCGTCCTTCGCGTTGTGCGTCACCAGCACGGGTTCGGACGCCCCCGACACGCGCACCGTGAGGGAGCCACCCACCGGCTCCAGGTCCGGATAGCGGGTGACTTGCAGGCTCACCACGCCCTCGGAGCTGGCGGTCACGTCCGTCACCGGCGCGGGGTTGATGTCCGGCGCGCAGGCCGGCAGCGTCGCCGCCGCCCCCGCCGCGCTCGTGCCCAGGATGCCTTTCAGGAAACCTCGCCGCGTCGTGCTCACTTCCCCTCCACCTCGAACGTCAACTTCGGCTCCAGCACCAGCTTGTCGTCCACCTTCACCATCAGCAGCGACGGGCGCTCGATCTTGAACGCATCCAGGCTGACGTCGAAGGCGCCCTCGGTCGTGACCACCGTGGGCGACTTGAAGACCACCGTCACCGGAATCTCCACGTTCTGCGTCACGCCGTGGAAGGTGAGCTTGCCCTTGAGCGTCACCGGCACCTTGCCGGGGAGCGACGCGGGGGGCTTCACGCCGGTGGCAGCGCCCTTGAAGTCGACGATGGGGTACTTGGCCACCTCCGTCACTTCCATCATGTGCGCGTCGCGGTTGGCGTTCTTGGAGTCGAAGTCCTTCACGTTGGCGCGCACCGCCACCTGCAACGTGCCGTCCGGCAGCAGGCGGGCCTTGCCGTCGCTGGGCTTCGCCGTGCCCACCACCTCGTGCGCAGGGTGGTTCATCTTGTAGGTGAGCGAGCTTTCGTCCTTCTTCAGCACGTACGTCTTCGCCGCGTCCTGCGCGGACGCGGAGACGGAGAGGAGCAGCGGAGCCAGCAGAGCGAGTCGTCGAACCATCATGTGCGTCTCCAGGAAAGGACCGGATGGGCCCGCGTCACCCCATGGCCAACGGCGCGCGGGCGCGAAGATTCAGAAGAAGAGCGAGACGACACCCGCCGTCACGGCGCCCAGGGTCGCGTAGCCGACCACCTGGTGCGCGGTGGCCATGTCCGTCTCCGACAGCCGGCCGAAGCGGTCCGTGGCCATCACGCCGAGGATGATCTGCGCCACCATGCCCGCGGTGGCCAGCGCCATGAAGAGCTTGTGGTAGCTGATGGTGTCCCACTCGGTCTTCTCCTTGTCGAACGGCTTCGGCGCCAGGAGGCCCAGCAGGCCCACGGACGCGAACACCGCGGAGGTGCCAATGGCGAAGCCCCGGTGCAGCCCCAGCAGGTTGCGGTCGTCACCGCCGCCCCGGAAGGAGTCGTTGAACTGGAGCTGGCCGATCACCGTCGTGGTGGCGATGCCCGCCGCCAGCGCGAAGCCCAGGCCCTGGTGCAGCTTGAGCATGGTGCGACGGCGGTCGATGCGGGCCTGGAGCTCCGGGTCCACCTGCGCGGCGGCGGCGGATTCGGCGGGCTCGAGCAGGTCGAAGTCGAGCGCGGGGTCCTCCACGGAGGGCTTCGCCTCCTGGGGCTCCTTCTTCGGAGCATCCGCCTTGGGCGCTTCCTTGGACGAGGACGACTGCTGCGCCCGGGCCGTGCTGGTGGAGAGGAGGGAGAGGATGACGAGGACTGCGGCGAGGCGGTTCATCGAGCGAGTTCCGTGGGGGACGCCAGGCGGGGCCGACGGGTAACCAACGCGAGAGTGACTTCCAGGGTGGGCCGGGCCCGTCGCCCGGACCCCAGGGGGACCCTCGGGAGACGGTAGCGCCACACGACGCATTGCGAAAGGAGCATGGCGGTTTGTCGGGTTTGTCCGACAGGAACCTTCCTTCCCGCTTCGGGTCGGACCGCTCCGGGCGGTGTGTTCACTGGGCACGCGAGCGAGTGACGGGCTTGCGACAATCATGGGCCGGGGGCCGGAAATCCGGCCTCGGATGCGTTTCAGTGGAGCCGCTCACGGTGTCACCTGCGCCGGGGGGCACCGCGCATGGAGAAGCATTCGTCCGCCAGCCTCCGGTTGCCGCTCCCCGAGGAAGGGCAGGGCACGGGGCTGGACCTGCTGGCCGAGGCCCGCCGGGCGCGCCAGGGGGCGGAGCTGGCCAGCGCTCGGATGCGCAGCCTCCAGTCGCTCACGCTGGCGCTGTCCGGAGCCCTGACACCGGAGGACGTGGCCCGGGCCGTGGTGGTGGAGGCGGCGCGCACGATGGAGGCCCACATCGGCGTCCTGTACCTGCTCGACGCGGCGGGCACCTGGCTGGAGCTGATGCACGCGGTGCGCTGTCCTCCGGAGGTGGAGGCCCTGGTGCGCCGCCTCCCGCTGGAGGCGAACCTGCCGGTGGCGGAGGCGGTGCGGACGCGCGCGCCGCTGTGGCTGGAGAGCTATGAGCGGATGACGGAGCGCTTCCCGCCCGCCTCCATCCTGACGCGCCCGGCGCACGGGAACATGTCGCTGGCGTGCCTGCCGCTGCACGCGCGGGGGCGGACGGTGGGGGCGCTGGGCTTCACGTGGGAGCGCTCGCGCGACTTCGACACGGAGGAGCGGGCCTTCATGGACATGATGGCGCAGCAGGCCAGCATGGCCCTGGAGCGCGCGCGGCTCCTGTCCGCCGAGCGGCGGCAGGTGGAGCGCACGGAGCTGCTCCAGCGGGCCACCGCGATGCTCGCCACGTCGCTGGACCTGGGCCCCACCCTGCGCGGCGTGGCGCTGGGGCTCGTGCCCACGCTGGGCGACTTCTGCATCATCGACGTGATGGGGCCGGACCGGGAGGTGCGCCGCACCTTCCACGCCTCCACGCCCGAGTGCGCCGCGCTGCTCGCCGCCAGCCGGTGGCAACCCTCCGAGCGCCCCGGCACGCAGGTGTGCGCGCTCGCCAGCGGGCGGCCCCAGTTCCATCCCCAGGTGAACGCCGCGTGGGTGGAGGGCACCGCGTGTGGCCCGGAGCAGCTCACGCTGCTGCGCGCGCTGGCGCCCTGCTCCTGGCTGTCCGTGCCCCTGGAGACGCCGGAGGGGCTGCTCGGCGCGCTGACGCTGGGACACTCCCTCTCCGGGCAGCACCACACGCCCGAGGACCTCGCGCTCGCCACGGAGCTGGCGCGCCGCGCCAGCGCGGCCGTGCAGAACGCGCACCTGTTCCACCAGACCCAGCAGGCGCTCCAACTGCGCGACGAGTTCCTCGCCATCGCCAGCCACGAGCTGAACACGCCGCTGACCGCCCTGAAGCTGCAACTGTCCCGGCTGCGGCGCATGTCCTCGGACGTGGACATGCAGGAGCGCACCCTGTCCGCCGTGCAGCAGGTGGACCGGCTGGGCCGGCTGGTGCGCGAGCTGTTGGAGGTGGCCAACCTGTCCGAGGGCCGCCTGCACCTCGCGCCGGAGCCCATGGACCTGGTGGGGGTCTGCCGCGACGTGCTGGAGCGCTTCGCCGACGAGCAGTCCCGCGCGGGCACCACCGTCTACCTGCACGCCTCCGACGCGGTGATGGGCCGGTGGGACCACTCCCGGGTGGACGGCATGGTGACGCACCTGGTGTCCAACGCCCTCAAGTACGGCCAGGGGCGGCCGGTGGACGTGGAGGTGCGCGGCATCCCCGGAGACCTGGCGCGGCTGGTGGTGCGGGACCGGGGCATCGGCATCCCTCCGGAGCAGTTGGCCCACCTCTTCCAGCGCTTCGGCCGGGCGGTCCCCCTGCGCCACTACGGCGGCTTCGGGCTGGGGCTGTGGTTCTCCCGCCAGGTGGTGGAGGCCCACGGCGGCCACATCCACCTGGAGAGCGCGCCGGGCCAGGGCACCACCGTCACCGTGGAGCTGCCGCGCACGCCCGAGTCCCCCGACGACGCCTACCCCTGAGCCCCGCGCTCACGCCGGCGTGGTGGCGGGCACCTCCGAGCGCCGCGCGGTGCCCTGGGTCAGCTCCAGGCCCAGCAGGTGGGGGTCGAAATACGCGTAGAACCGGCGGATGTGCTCCCCATCCCACTCCAGGATGGAGACCCCTTCGTAGGCCACGGCCGCGCCGTTCTGCGCGGTGCCGTGGGACTCCCACTCCAGCGCGACGCGCTCCCCGGCTTCGATCTGGTTGCGGAAGACGGACTTCACCTGGCGCAGCGTGCTCTTGTACTCGGACCAGAACCTCCGGGCGCCGTCCTTGCCGGAGAAGTTCCGCGAGGAGGCCACGTTGCTCACCTGCGCGTCGTCGCTGAAGAGGGCCACCATGCCCTCCACGTCCCCGTCCTCCTCCAGCCTCGACAGTGCATCCACGAACCGCTGTGCTCGCTCCATCGCCATGCGCATCCTCGCTCGACCCGGGTGAAAGGAGTCTCCTTCCGGGGAGGGTGCGCACGGCCTGGAGGCATGGCGCCGCCCCCGGCCTCCTCCCCCGCCCGACAGGCGACCGGCACCGGAGGCCCGCCCGCTCCGTCGGCCCGGCCCGGAGGGAGGGGAGGACGAGCGGCCCCGAGGGAGGGCGCCGTCATCCGCGCGGGAGGGCCCGGGCCCAGTCCTCCCGCGTCCAGCCGTTCAGCGTGTAGCGCTCTTGCTGCCCCCGCGTCAGCGCCTCCCAGGACACGCCGCGAGACAGCTCGGGGGGTTCGTCGAAGATGCCCACGTGGGCCCGGTCGACGGCCGCCTCCGCGCGCTCCCGCGACAGGCCCTTCATGGTCGCGCCGAGCTTCACCTCCGCCTTGTCGCGCTCCGTCTTCACCTGCGCGTAGACGCCCCCGCCGAACTTCGCCGCCTCCGTGTCGAGCGTCACGTAGCCGCCGAAGGTCTCCCCCACGCCGACCGACACCTTCAGCTCTCCATCCGAGGCGCGCCCGAGGCTGACCACCCCCAGGTCCACCTTCACCTCCGAGCGGGTCTGCCCCTTCGTATCGCGCGAGACCTCCAGCCCCAGCGGGCCCCCCTTCACCGACACGGCCGACTTCGACTTCACGTCCACGCGGCCCCGTGAATCGAGCGAGGCCTCCCCGCCCAGCTTGAAGCTGTCCCGCGACAGCTCGGCCTCGCCCTCCAGCGCGAAGGTGCCTCCCGCGCGCTGACCGGAGAGCGCCCACTGTCGCGCGCTGACGGCCTGCCAGGCGCGCACGGTGGACTCGGGTGTCCCGATGGCCCTGCGCCACTCGCGGGCCCGCGCCTCCCGCTGGGGGTCGCGCGCCTCCAGGCCGAGCACCCGGTCCCGGAGGTCCGCCTCGCGAGGGGGGCCGAGCCCACGCAGCTCCGGCAGGCTCTTCGCGTCCTCGACGGCGCGCGTGTACCGGTCGAGGTACTCCCCATGGGCCGCGAGGTACGCGCGCCCCGCGCCCACCGCGTGCTCGGCCACGGCGCCCCGGAGTGAGGCGGGGAGCCGGGGCCCCTCGCGGTAGAAGTCCGGTCGCCCCGGGTAGCCCAAGGGCCCCGACGCGGGCGCCCCCTGGAGTCGCAGCAGCAGTCCCTTGGATTCGGCCTGTGACAGGAAGGCCTTGCGCGCCTCCGGCCCCTGCTCGCCCACGTACGTCTTCAGCAACCCGTCGCGCTCCAGCCGCTCCAGGGCCGCGCGATACACCTCGGGCTCCAGCTTCCCGAGCGCCCCATGCACCGCCGCCACGTCGCCATCCGTGACGGCCCAGTCCGCCACGCCTCGCGTCAGCCTCGACTGGAGGTCCGCATACGTGTCCGCGGGCACCTCGGGCGAGGCCGCGCGCAGCCTTCCGCCCGTCGCCGCCAGCGCTCCCGCGGAGACCGCCGGCCCCGAGTCCCGCGGCACCACCGGGCCCTTCGCCGTCCCCGACGAGGCGCGTGGTGCCGGGCCGTCGTAGGGCCTCACCGCGTCGTGCTCGCGGGGCGTCGCGAGCGAGGGCGCGCGCGGCAAGGACGGGCTGGCGGGCGGGAGGGGTTCGGCGGTGGGGTCGGGAGACAGCGGCGAGGCGCCGGACGGCTCGATTCGGGACATGGGGTCGACTCCGGAAAGGACCTCCGGGCCCGTTGCATCCAGCGCACCAGGACGTCCCTCCAGCGAGCCGCCCCGCGCGACGCCTCCCCGGAATCGCGACTCCGGGACGTGGCATCTCCGCGAACGGACGTCCCGCCCCGCCCCGCTACGACTGGAAGGGCCGCGCGTCGAGCGGGAGCTCCAGCGCGAACGTCGTCCCGTGTCGCGCGTCGCTCTCGACGGTGACCCGTCCCCCGTGGGCCTGGGCGCACCCCCAGACCAGCGTCAGCCCCAGGCCCCAGCCCCTGGCCGGCCCCGCCTCCGCGGAGCGCGTCCGGTTGAAGGGTTTGAAGATGGCCTCCTGGTCGGCGACGGCGATCATCTTCCCTTCGTTGTGGACCGCGGCCCTCGCGCCGGACTCCGTCCGCGCCACCGTGACGGTGATGGGGGTGTTGGCGGCCCCGTACTTCACCGCGTTGCTCGCGAGGTTCCAGAGCGCGCGGCGCAGCTCCTCGGCGCTCCAGATGCCCCGGACCTCCGGCTGCGCGTGGAGGATGAAGCGCTCGCCGTGCAGGGCGCGCATCTCCTCGACGACCTCCAGGGCGACCCCACCCAGGTCACACAGGTCGAGCCGCAACGGGAGCCGCTCGCCCGCCCGGATGCGGTTCGCGTCGAGCAGGTTGCGGATCATCTGGTCGGCCCGCTCGATGCTGTGGTCGATCTTCAGCGCCAGGTCCCGCCGTTCGTCGAGCTTCGCGGGATTCCGGCTGAGCATGTACGCGCTCACCTTCGCCGCGGACAAGGGACCGCGGAGGTCATGGGCCAGCACGGACACGAACCGCTCACGCAGGTCCCGCTCCGCGTGCAGCGCGCCGACCTGCTGTTGCAGGTCCGCATGCAGCTTCGCGTTGTCCAGATGGACCGTCAGGCGCTCGCCCAGCGACACGAGCCGCCGCCGCTCGCCGGGAGAGAACTCCCGAGGCGCGGCGCTGCCGACGTACATGACCCCCGCCAGCGCGTGGCGCGTGTTCAGACGCACGCCGAGCAGGGAGCGGATGCCGTCCCGTTGGAGCGCCTGGGCCTCCTCGCTTCCAGGGTGTGCGTCGAGGTGGATGGTCACCGCGTCCACCTGTGGAGGCGCGCGCCCCACCGTCGGAGCGAGGGGCTGGATGGCCGACATGAAGCGGGGCCAGGGACCTTCCACCACGCCCACGGAGGCCATCATGACGCGCTCGGGAGTCGCGGGCTCGTACAGGAGCAGGGCCGCGCACCGGGCCCCCATGGACTCCTGCACCAGCGCGAGGACCTCCTTCAGCCGGTCCTTGAGCGCGACGGAGTCCACCTCGAGGGCCTCGCTCGCCACCTCCTGGATGAGCCGGAGATAGCGCTTCTCCGTCCGCTCATCCTCCAGGAGCCGCCCGAGGAAGACCTCCATCGCCGCCGCCGACATCGCGTGCAGCTCGGAGAAGAGGCGCTCGACCTCCAGCGCCTCGGGCGCTTGCCGACGCGGCTCCGCGGTCCACCTGCGGACGATGCAGCGCCCCAGGATGCCGAGCTCCTCGACACTCTGGGCCAGGTGGAACCCGGGACGGAGCTGTGTCGTCAGGGCGATGACGAAGCGTGACCGTCGGGCAGCGGGGGTCCCCGGCGAGGAGAGGGCCTCCAGGCAGGCCGGGATGACGTCGAGGAGTTCGGGCGCGGCCAGCCCTCGCGCCGTGGCCGCGAGCGTCGCCTCGTCACTCCAGCACTGGAGGAGTTCATTCCGATGACCGTGGATGACCTCCGTGACGCTCACGCCGACCCCGCTGCTCTCACGCGTTCACCCTCCGGAGAAGTCACCCGAGCTGCCTGGGTGCGTCCCCTCCTCGGCCAAGGCGAGGAGCATCCAACGAAACGGCGTGTCGCCTGTTGGCCTGCTGACGCTTTCGGTCGATCCCTGACACCCACGTGACACCGCGCGCGGTTTGCCCCTCCATGGTTCCATTCTTCTTCGTCACGCACTGGGCCCTGAGCGTCTTCTTCCAGAGTCTCTTCCAGCATCGCTACGCCGCGCACCGCATGTACACGATGAAGCCGCGCACCGAGCGGGCGCTCCACCTGTGCACCGCGCTCGTGCAGGGCTCGAGCTACCTCGACCCGCGCGCGTACGCGCTCCTGCACCGCGAACACCACGCGTTCGCGGACACCGCGAAGGACCCGCACGCGCCCACCCATCACCGGAACCCGCTGCGGATGATGCGCGAGACGGCGCGGCGCTTCGAGGGCCTGCTCACCCGACGCCTGCGCTCCGAGCCACGCTTCGAGGGAGGCTATCCGGAGTGGCCGCTCGCGGAGCGGGTCTTCAACCACTGGGCCTCTCGCGTCACCTTCGGCGCGCTCTACACCCTGTTCTACGTGCGCTTCGCCACCCAGCCGTGGCACTGGCTGCTCCTGCCCGCGCAGTTCGTGCTCGGCCCCATCCACGGCGCCATCGTCAACTGGTGTGGCCACCGCTACGGCTACCGCAACTTCGCGACGCGGGACGAGTCCCGCAACTCGCTGCCGGTCGACCTGCTGTGCATGGGCGAGCTGTTCCAGAACAACCACCATGCCCGCCCCGCGAGCCCCAACTTCGCCTCGCGCCGCTTCGAGGTGGACCCGGTGTGGCATGCGCTGCGGCTGCTCTCCCGGCTGAAGCTCATCCGACTCCAGTCGAGCCCCGCCTCCCAGCTCGTGCCCCTCCCGGAGACGACGGACTCCGTGGCCACGGCCGCGTGACGCAGGTCAGGGAGGGCTCCCCATGGTGGAGCTCCGGAGCCGGGCCTTGAGCACGTCCGCCTCGTCCGTGTCGCGCAGCCTCACGAGCGATTGCACGTAGTACGCGAGCGCCCAGAGGTTCTCCTCGGGGATGGCGCCCTTCCAGGTGGGCATGGCCGCGCCCCCCACGCCGGAGGCAATCACCCGGTAGAGGTCCTCGCGCTGGCGCTCCGCCGTGTACGGTGTGCCGTCGACCCGCTCGCCCTCCGGCCACACCGTGCGCAGCTCGTGGAAGAGGAAGTCCGGCGGGAGCACCTTCTGCGTACGCGTGGGCTCGCCCTTCGCGTCCAGCTCCACGGGGTGGTCGGACTCGCGGGCCTGCGCGGTGTACGGGTCCAGCTTGGAGAGGTCCACCTTGCGGCCCAGGGACGTCCCCAGCAGCGCGGCCAGCTCGGCGCGCGGCAGGTACGCGACATGGCAGCCCGAGCAGCCCGCGTTCCCCTTCCCCGCGACGTGATACGCGACCCTGCCGCGCTCCAGGGCCTCCGCCTCGCGGCCCTTCCACGGGTCCGGCGACACGGGCAGCGGCGGTCCGGGTGGCTCCTGCGTCCAGCGGGGGCTGAAGGTCTTCAGGTACTGCAGCACCGCGTCCTGGTCCGCGTCCGGGACGTCCCAGGCGAACATCGGCGTGCCGTGCAGGCCACGGCGCAGCGTGCGCTTCAACGCCTCGTCCGTGGGTAGCTCGCCCACCGCGACGTCTCCGAACTTGAAGAGGGCCAGCCGGAAGTTGCGCGGCACCGGCCGCATGCCGCGACCCGCGGGCCCCTGCCCGTCCCCGTTCTCGCCGTGGCACGAGGCGCAGTAGTACGTGTACACCGAGTGCCCGCGCGACAGCGTCTCCGCCGGGACGACCCGCCCGTCCGCGAGCTTCAGCGGCTCGAACGTGGGACTGGAGCGCGAGCGACAACCCGCCAGCGCGAGCACCGCGACGAGCCCCAGCGCCCATCGGCCCGACGACCCGGACATCCGCGCGCCGCGAGAGTTCATGGGAGGTACACCGCCGCGAAGAGGAACAGCCACATCCCGGACACGAAGCGCCAACCGAGGACGTGGCGCCGCAGCGAGGCTCTCACATCCGCGCCCCGCAGGTGTCGGACGGCGACGAGGAAGAAGCCGAACATCACCCCGACGACATGCAGCGCGTGCAGGGCGGTGAGGCCGTAGAAGGCGGACGCGGGCACGCCGCCCTCGGGGATGCGCAGGTGCTCGTTCCACCAGGCCAGGTGCGTCCACGTCGCCTGGAGCGCGAGGAAGACGAGCCCCAGCCCCAGCGCGACCCACGGCGTGAAGGGCGTGGCGGACGGCTCGCGGAGGTCGCGGCGCACCGCGAGCGGCAGCAGGCCATTGCCCACGAGCAGCGCCAGCCCCGTGCCTCCCATCGCCCAGCGGGAGATGGGCAGCTCCGGCCACGGCGCGCGCATCCGGAACCAACCCACCGCGAAGACGAGCGACACGAAGAACATCGCCCAGGCCGACCATCCGAGCACCGTGCCGAGCCAGGCCGTGCCCTCGTCCTGACGGGACGCGCGGGAGGACGGAGGAGGTGTCGAGGAGGATGGCTCCGGCGGCATCGCGTGCATGGAATCCGTGCTCATTCGACCGCCTCGGAGATGTCGGGGCGCATCACGTCACGACCCCCAGCGCGGGGGGCTCGGATGCCGAGGCCGACGCGGGCTCACCCGGCAGCGCCTCCGCCTGTCCCAACCAATCGCGCCCCAGCCTCTCGAGCGACTCGGGCTGCGACAGCGCATGCGGCCCGCGCAGCACCACGGGGACGTGCGGGAAGTTGTCCTCGGGCGGAGGGCTCGGCGCGCAGGTCCACTCCAGGGTGCCCACGCTCCAGGGGTTCGGCCCGGCCGCGCGCCCACGCCGCAGCGTCCACACCAGGTTCACCACGAACAGCACCTGCACCGCGCCCAGCAGGAACGCACACGCCGTCGTCCACTGGTTCAGCGGAAGCAGGTGCCGCAGGAACGTGTACTGGTACGGGTCGTAGAGGCGGCGCAGTTGTCCCGCGTAGCCCGCCGCGAGCTGTCCGCCGAACACGCCGAGGAACAACACCGCGCTGACCAGGACGTGTGCCTTCGCGAGGCCCTCGTGCAACGCGCGGCCGAACATCTTCGGGAACCAGAAGTAGAGGCCCGCGAAGACACCGAGGAAGCTCGCGGCGCCCATCGTCAGGTGGAAGTGGCCCACCACCCACAGCGTCCCGTGCAACGGCACGTCGGTGGCCACCGCGCCCAACGCGAGCCCGGTGATGCCGCCCAGGCCGAACACGACCATCGTCGTCAACGCCGCGAGCATCGGCGACGTGAGCCGCACGCTCCCCCGCCACAACGTCATCAACCAGTTGAGGAACATCACCTCCGCCGGCAGCGAGATGAGCAGCGTCAACACCATGAACGTGCGCCCGAGCACCGGCGACATGCCGCTGGTGAAGAGGTGATGCGCGTAGACGAGCCCGCTCAGCGCGGACACCGCGCCCATGGCGCCCGCCGTCAGCCGATAGCCATGCGCGGGCTTCCGACTGAAGAAGGCCACGAAGTCCCCCACCATGCCCCAGGCCGGGAGGATGAGGATGTAGACCTCCGGGTGGCCGAACAGCCAGAACAGGTGCTGGTACACCAGCGGGTCCCCGCCTCCCCCCACCGCCGCCGCGCCCGCCACGAAGAACTGCGTGCCGAGCAACCGGTCCATCAACACCATCACCGTGGCCGCCGCGAGCACCGGCACGAACAACACGTTGAGCACCGAGGCGTAGAACAGGCCCCACACCGTCAGCGGCAGCCGTCCCCACGTCATCCCCGGCGCCCGGCACCGCACCACCGTGACGACGAAGTTGAGGCCGTACAGGAACGCCGACACGCCCGCGCACAGCACCGCCACCGTCACCAGCGTCTGCCCCAGGCCCGGCGTGAAGACCGACGTCGACAAGGGCGGGTACGCCGTCCATCCCGCGCTCGCCGGCCCGAGCCGCAGTCCGAACGAGGCCAGCACCAGCACCCCGCCCAGCGCGTAGACCCAGTAGCCCACGGATGACAGCCGGGGAAAGGCCAGCCCCCTCGCGCCGATGGCCAGGGGCAACACGAAGTGCCCCAGCGCGCCGAACAACAGCGGCGTCACCGCGAAGAAGATCATCACCAGCCCGTGCATGGTGAACACCGCCGTGTACGTGGGCGGGGTCAACGCGCCTCGTGACTCGGGGAGGGCCCACGCGAGCCCCGGCACCGGCTGCCCGGGGAAGGCCCACTGCCAACGGATGAGCAGCGCCAGCAACCCTCCGAACAACAGGAAGCCGAGCCCGCTCCACAGGTAGCGCCGCGCCACCGCCTTGTGGTCGGTCGCGAAGAGACTCATGGCGCCTTCCACTCCCAACCCCAGTTCGCGGCGGTGTCGTCGGCGTCGTAGACGCGCTCCGCCTGCCGCCCCGCTTCCTGGAGCCACGTCGCATAGGACTCCGGCGACACGGCGCGCAGCACGCCGCGCATCCGGTAGTGGCTGGTGCCGCAGTGCTGATAGCAGGCCACCTCCCAGTCGCCCTCACGCGCGGCCTGGAACCATGTCTGGTTCACGCGCCCCGGAATCGCGTCCAGCTTCACGCGGAAGTGCGGCAGCGAGAAGCCGTGCACCACGTCCGTGGAGACCACCTGCACCCAGACGGGCACTCCCGCGGGCACACGCAGGTCGTTCCACGTCACCACGTCGTCCGCCGTGCCGAAGCGCCCATCCGCGCCCGCGTACCGCGCCTCCCAGGACCACTGGTGCGCGTTGATTTCGATGCGCACCGTGCGCGGGTCCTTCGCGGGGACCTCGAGGTTCCACAGCACGTCGCGCAGGTAGCCCTCCGAGCCCACCAGCAGCGTCCCGTCCACGACGAGGAACACGCTCAACGCCAACCCCAGCACCCACGCACGGGAGCGTCGCGTGCCGCCGTCCGACGCCGCGCGCCGCGCCCCTCGGAAGCGCCACACCGCCACGGCCAGCCAGCCGAGCGCCACCAGCGCCAGCCCCGCCTCGAACCGGTGGCTCCAGCCCAGCAGCGCGTCGATGCGATGCCCGTGGGTGCTCGCATCCTCGGGGAGCGACAGCGTCCACGCTCGCGACGCGTCGCCGCGCGGACTCCCGGCGGGAGCCTCGACGACGGGCCGGGGCGAGGAGTCGCTCATCGCTGCTCCTCGCGCGCGAGCCGCCGGACCGCCCACACGCCCATGCCCACCACGAGCAAGGGCGAGAGCATCAGCCCCGCCACCAACAACACCGAGCGCACCGCGGACTCCGGCTCACGCAGCGCACAGGTCGCGCATGCCAGCGCGTCCACGGGGATGATGGACAGGAGCACCGCCCACCGCGACACGGTGAGCATTCCGCGCGGTGCACGGCCCTCCGAAGGGCGCACGCCACGCACTCCAGGCCCACGTGTGTCAGGAGGAAGCCGGGCCTCGCCTTCGCGACGGACCTGGACGTGCTCGCTCGTCATCGCCGCATCCGGGCTGCGGACCGCGCGCAGGCCACGACCACTCCCCGTCGGCCCCGACCTGCTGACCGTTCCCGGGGAAGGGCGCGCCTGGCCATCGCGAACGACCTCGACGGGCTCGCCCGTCATCGCCGCCCCTGGGCAGAGGACCACGCTCGGCTCACGGCCCGAAGGAGTCACGTCCCTCGGCGCCGACCCGCGCACGTCGCCGCGCGCCGTTCCTGGAGAGCGGTTGGCCGCGCCTTCGCGAACCACATGGGAGTGCTCGCCCGTCATCGCCGGCCCCCGGGCTAGCACGCGGCATGGTGCCCCTCAAGGCGTGGGCCTCCGCTGGGCCTGCCTGCCCTCGGGGCGACCCGCTGTCGCCTACAGCGCCTGAGTAGGCAGGTTGACCGTGCGCGCCCCGCCGCGCTTGTGCCCGTGCGGACCTTTCGTTAGTTCCGCCCCCATGTCCGTCGAATCCCCGCTCGCGATTCCCCAGGCCCGCCTCACCCAGCGCCCCGGCTTCTGGGCCGGCATCGCCGTCGCCGCGCTGTGCATCACCGCCGCCGCCGGGTTCAGCATGCTGCGTGGACGGAGCGAGCCGCTCCCCCAGCTCGGAGCGCTCCCGGACTTCACCTTCACCCGGCAGGACGGGAAGCCGTTCGGCAACGCCCAGCTCCGCGGTCACCCCTTCATCGCCAACTTCATCTTCACGCGCTGCCCCACCGTGTGCCCCGCCTTCACGCGGAAGATGGCCCACGTGCAGCAGAGCACCGCGTCGCTCGGCGCCGACCTCCAGCTCGTGTCCTTCTCCGTCGACCCGAAGTACGACACGCCCGAGCGCCTCGCCGAGTACGGCCAGCTCCACGGCGCCGACTTCGCCCGCTGGAGCTTCCTCACCGGCGACTACGAGGTGCTCAAGGACACCATCGTCCAGGGCTTCAAGGTCAGCATGGGCCGAGAGGCCGGCGCCCCCGAGGACGACCTGCTCTCCATCTTCCACGGCACCCACTTCGTCCTCGTGGATGCTCACGGCCAGGTGCGCGGCTACTACGACAGCGCCGACAGCAGCTCCACCGACCGGCTCCTGAGCGACGTCCATCGCCTGGTCCGCGACGAGGGCTGAGTCGTCCTCGAGGTGTCTGGCCCGCACGGGCGTGGCGGTGGGGTTGATCCACCCTCCCCGAACCAACCCGCCCCACCACCGCGACGGTTGCCTCCCACCTCGCGGATCCACCCGCTCGAAGCCCGAGCGGGTCGGTGGACCGCCTATTCACTCCGAGTCTCGATTGTTGCGAGTGCCTCGGGGCTCACCGAGGGGCACCGGAGACCCAGGCCGTGGATCGCAGCCGGCGTCCCGTCTTGGCGCCCCAGGCCTCACCTCCGAACAACCGCCCCAGTCGAAGAACGCCCCGAGGCTCGCTGGCCTCACGGCCCCAACCGGAGCGACCCCTCTTCGCGCGTGGGACACCCTCGCAAGGGAGCCCGGGTCCAGCAGGCACCGGGCCGCGCCCACGCATCGGCACCAGGAGAAGCCGGGCTCCGCGCGGATGTCGCCCATGGGGCAGGCGCCCCCCCCAACACCTGGGCCCAGCGCCCCTGGCATCCGTGGAGCCGGGAACGAGCGCGCGCCCCGAGTCGCTCCGGCGTCTGGCCCGCAAAGCCGAAGGGCCGGCCCCGCGTTGGCGGGAACCGGCCCTCGGTTGGCTACGTCATCGCGCCTGGGGCGCGAGCGTGGCTCAGAAGATGGAGGCGGCCTGCTTGTGGGCGAAGATGTTCGCCAGGTTGGCCTGGCCCTGGGGGTTGCCCAGCGCGCCGAGCTGGCCGGCGATGCCACCGACCGTCTGGGCGACCTTGGACAGCTGGCCCGCGCCGTCGGCGATCTTCGAGAGGAAGCCGATGCCGGACAGGGGGCCGGCACCGAGCAGCGCCGTCGCGCCCTGCTTCAGCAGGTTCTCGGCGATGGGGCCGAGGAACTTGCCGGCGAAGGGAATCTTGCCCAGCGTCTCGCCGATCTTCTTGGCGAAGGGCTCGATCAGGGCCGAGGCCGGCTTCGACAGGGTGTCAACGACCTTGCCCGCGATGTTGGTCACGCCCTTCGCGAAGTCCGCAACCTTGTTCGCGATGTTCTTGAAGCCGTTGAAGAGACCGCCGATGTTCAAGCCCATGATATCACCCCGTGATTGCTAGGAAGTTTGGTGAGGCGCGTTCGCCGAAGAGAAGACTCAGAGTGATTCTCGGTGGGGGCGTGGAATTGTTTCCGCCAGAATTTCCGGTTCATTTTCCCCGGCATTCCGCCCGCCCCGCCCGGCCGGATTTCAGACCCGACCGCCGCCGCCACCACCACGCTTGAGCTGATCCATGAGCGCCTTGCGCTCGGCCTCGTCCTGGGGGCTCGTCGAGGGCGCCGCATCACCCGCCGGAGCGGTCTCGCCCGACAGGGACGGCTTGCCGGCCGCGCCCTTCGACTCGGAGAACTTGGAGGCCTCGAAGTCCGGCGGAGAACCGGGCAGCTCGCCCTTCACCCCTTTGACGACGATGTCCACCGCGTCGTCGACGGTCACCGGGGTGACGCCGTTCTTGCGCAGGTCCTCGTCGGAGACGATGGTGAGCTGGGGCTCCAGGTCCTTGTCCTGCGCGTACTTCAGGACGAGCTCGACGTACTCCTCGAGCTTCAACTGGACCGCGTCGGCGATCTTCTTCGTGTCCGGGTCCTTGAGCAGCTCGGCGCGAACCACCTCGATGGGACGCTTGAGGCCGTTCTTGGGCTTGTCAGCACCGCTCCCCTGCTGAGACATGGCTTGGCTCCACGTAGGAAGAAATAAGGCAGTGGCGCGGACTGTAGCCCAGTTTTCCCCGTTCACACATTCCTCGCCCCACCATCCGAATCCAGCGCCGCCAGTGTGCGCTCATACGTCTCCAGGTCCGGCTGGGAGAAGAGGACCACTGTCACCTTCTCAAGAAGTGGCAGTCGCCCCAGGCCCGCACGGATTTCCCGCAGGGCGATGGCCGCGGCCCGGTCGATGGGGAAGCGGTAGATGCCGGTGGAGATGGAGGGGAAGGCGACGGAGCGGAAGCCCCTGGCCTCCACGAGCGCGAAGGCGCTCTGGTAGCAGCGCGCCAGCGTCGCGGCCTCGCCCCGACCACCGCCCTGCCAGACGGGGCCCACGGTGTGGATGACGTGGCGCGCGGGCAGACGGTAGCCGCGGGTCAGCTTCGCCTGGCCCGGGTTGCAGCCTCCCAGCAGGCGGCACTCGGCCACCAGCTCCGGCCCCGCGGCGCGGTGGATGGCGCCATCCACGCCGCCGCCTCCGAGCAGCGAGGTGTTGGCGGCGTTGACGATGGCATCCGCGTCGACCCGGGTGATGTCTCCTCGGATGAGCGCCAGCTTCGTGTCCATGGACGGGCTCCTGACTGTGTCGCGGCGAGGTGGGCCGCGAGGGACGCCCTCGTTCGCCGGACGCTGACGGAGTCGAGGGACGCGACAGGGCACACCCCGCCCCACGGCGTCGATGCGCCCCGGGGCGTGTGGCGGTGGCGTCACGAGGCCCGGCGGTCGACCCGGCCGGGCCCGGGCGACGTCAGCGCGGCTGGGCGTTGCGCTGGGCCGCCTTGCGCGAGGCGACGGAGGACTTGCGCTGGCGGGGAGCGGTGCGCGTCACCGACCCCGGGCGACGGGCCTCGGCGGCGGCGCGCGCGAGCTCCTCGGCGGCCTTCACGGCGGCGGCCTTGATGGCCAGTTGCTCCGCCTGGAGCGCCCAGCGCCGGCGCAGCAGGTCCCGCAGGCCCTCGCGCTGGAGATCCACCTGGGCCTGGTGCAGGCGGTAGTGCAGGTCCTCGCGCAGCGTGCCGCGCGCCAGCGCGGACTCCGCGCCGCCGGACAGGCCCACCACCACCTTGGGGCGCTCCTCCTGCATCTGCAGGCAGCGGAGGATGTGGCTCTGCCCGTCCCGCCCGAGCTTGGCGGCATCGGCGATGAACACCACGCCGTTGCGCTGGCGCAGCGCCGTGGGGAGGTCCGCGGCCTGGCGCACCTCCACCAGCTCCGCATCGAAGTGGCGCGCCGCCTCCTGGGCCCAGCACCGCCGGTCTTCTTCAGTCCCTCCGTGGATGAGGACAGACGCACGGTTGCAGACGAGCTCTTCTTCTCGGTAACCGCTCAGTGTCATCCGGCAAACCCCCTGCCGACTGAGATAGCGTGGCGGCGCGATTCTAACGTCCCACGGGGTCCACCGTTCAACGGCCCGGCTGTCCTCGCAGGTGGGGCACGCGATGACCCACCCTGAAAGGCCTTTCATGTACGAGGGGGCCAGCGCGTCCCGCGGGCCCTCTCACGCGGTGGGCACCACCATGACGGGCCGCCGGCAGCGCGCCACCAGCTCGCGGGCGATGGCGCCGTGCAGGTGGTCCGGCTCCCGGGGCCCCTCGCCGGAGGTGCCCACGCACACCAGGTCCACGCCCTCGCGCTCCGTGGCCTGGCAGATGGCCTGCGTCACGTCGTCGCCGGAGACACCCTCCACGCTCCACTGGAGCGCCTGGGCGCCCTCGTCGCGCGGCACCAGCGACCACAGCCGTCGCAACATGGCGTCCCGTCCGTGGAGCGGCTCCGGCAGCACGCCGTAGTGGTCCGGGTAGCCCGGCTCGCCCATGCGCTTGCGGTGCACGTGCAGCAGGTGCACTCGGCCTCCGGGGCCCACCAGGGTGCGCGCCTGGGAGATGGCGCGCAGGCTGGCCTCGGAGAAGTCCACCGGGACCAGGACGCTGCGCGGCGGCAGGGCGTGGCGCGGCGCGCGCATCGCCTCCGGCACGCACACCACCGCCTGCTCCGCGTGGCGCAGCACGCCCGCGGACACCGAGCCATGCCACAGCCGCTTCACCATGCCGCGCGCGTGCATGCCCACCACCACCAGGTCCGCGCCGCGCTCCAGCGCCACGTGCAGCAGGTGGTCCGCGGGCCGGCCGAAGCCCGGCTCCAGCACCACCTCCACGCGCCCCTCGCCCAGGAGGTCCCCCACCCGCTCGCGCACCTCGCGCTGGAGCACCGTCGTCACCGCCGGGTCCAGCTTCTCCATGTCCCGCGCCGCCGGCTCCAGCACGTCTACGTGCACCGGCGTGTGGATGCCCAACCGCTCCCGCTCCTCCAGCGGCGAGCACACGTAGGTGGCCAGCACGTCGCACGCGCCCACCCGGCGCAGCTCGCGCAGGAACGTGACCGCGGCCTCGGTGGTGGCCGACAGCGGATCCACGCCCACCACCACCAGCAGGCGCCGGCGCCCGCGGACCCAGTCCACCAACGCCTCCGCGCGCCGCACCGACAGCACCGGGCCACACCCCGCCCGCGCCATCCGCTCCGGCAGCGTCGCGCGGCGCCAGGCCGACGTGCGCCACCCCTCCGCCTCCACCACCACCCAGCGGGAGTGGCGGCACTCCGCGTCCTCCAGCACGTCCTCCGCGAAGGACTGCACCCGGCAGTGGATCCGCCCCTCGGGGAGCCCCAGGCGCTCGGCCACCTCCTCGAGGCGCTCCTGGTGCTCGTCGAGCGACACCGCGTCCGCCGGGCCGGCGTCGCCCTCCAGCACCCCGACGAGCAGCAAGGGCTCCCCCAGCTTCGTCGCCAGCGCCGCCGCGACCTCCGGGGCGCCCGGGCCTCTCTCGGACAGGTGGGTTGCACAGACGATGGCCATGGCCGCCCTCCTCGGTGGGTGCAGGCGTTCCACACCCATAGGAAGAACAGATGGCCACGATGAGTGGCGGCCGGCGGCCCCGCTGGCATGCCCGCCTGCCCTGGAGGCCAGCGGGTCGCGGGGAGGACTCGCGCCCGGGGCGTGCGCGCGCGCCCGGACGGAGCGTGGGGACGCTCGCTACTTCACGTCCGGCCGGGGGTGGCCGTCGTGGTTGGTGTGGTCCTGCTCCTCGCCGCTGCCGCCCCGGTCGTCGCTCTTGCCGAACGTGGCGATGAACACCTGCTCCCCGTTGGAGGTGTAGCGGTAGGGCCGCCCCCACGGGTCCACGGGCAGCGACGGGAGGTAGCGGGGGACGAGCAGCGAGTCCAGGTCCGCCTCCTCCGGCAGCACGTTCCCGTCCGCCCGGTAGCGCCCCAGCGCGTCCTCCAGCACGCCGATGTCCTGGTGGATGCGCTCCGAGTACACCGCCTTCGAGCGCGTCATCGCCCCCACCAGCACCGCGCAGAGGAGCAACAGCGCGAACGACAGGCCCACCCAGAGGATGGGCGAGCGGCGAGAGGGCGGAGGGTGGGAGTCGGAGGTGGAACTCATGCGCCGCACCCTACCGCCGCGAGGGCCTCCGGGTGCGGAAGAGTTGCCGCGGCCCTCAGAGGGCGCGGAACAAGGGGACCGGCTGCTGCTTGCCCTTCAGGCGGACGGGGGGCAGGTCCTCGAAGGCGGTCTCGTTGGCGTCCACCAGCTCCCGGGTGCGCTCGCCCACCAGGATTTCCCCGGGCCCCGCGAGCGCGCACAGCCGCGCGGCCACGTTCACCGCGTCGCCGATGCAGGTGTACTCCGCGCGCAGGGTGCCGCCGATGTTGCCCGCGACGACGACGCCGGAGTTGATGCCCACGCCCAGCTCCAGCACCAACGGCTGGCCCTCGCGCCCGTTGGCCGCCCACTCCGCCTCCGCCTCCACGCGCAGGTCGGTCATGGCGTCCATCATCATCTTCGCGCACTGGAGCGCGCGCAGCGCGTCGTCCGTGCGCGCCACCGGGGCGCCGAACACGGCCATCAGCCCGTCGCCGAGGAACTTGTCCAGCGTGCCGCCGCACGTCAGCACCGCGTCCGACAGCCGGCCCAGCACCTGGTTGAGCACGCCGACGACCTGCTCGGGAGGCAGGCTCTCCGCCAGGCCGGTGAAGTTGCGGATGTCCGCGAAGAGCGCGGTGACCTCGCGCTTCTCGCCGGTGAGGACGACGGCGTCCGCGCTCTTGAGGATTTCGTCCACCACGGCGGCGGAGGTGTAGCGCGCGAACAGCTTGCGCATGCGCTCCGTCTCGCCGGTGCGGCGCACGACGCTCTCGATGCGCGCGGCCAGCTCGTCCATGGACGCGGACTTGTTGACGTAGTCATCCGCGCCGGCGCGCAGGCCGCGCACGCGCTCCGCCTCGCGGTCGTTGGCGGTGAGGATGATGACGGGCAGGCCCCGCGTGGGGCCCTCCTTGAGGCGGCGGCACAGCTCCACGCCGTCCAGGCCGGGCATCTCCAAATCACTCAGGACGATGGCCGGCTGCAGGCGGCTCATGCCCTCCAGCGCCTCGAACGGGTCCTGGAAGCACAGGACCTCGTAGCCCAGCGCGACCAGGCCCTCCTGCACGAAGGCGCAGGCCAGGGGGCTGTCGTCCACCACCACCACGCGGCGGCGGCCGTCGACGAAGGGGCGCGGGTTCTCCTGGCGCCCGGCGATGCGGTTCTGCAGGCCCAGGGCCTCGTAGATCTGCTTGTAGGTGCAGTGGCCCAGCTCGACGAGGATTTCGCCGAGCTTGCGCCCGTCGCGGCGCTGGCGGGCGAGCGCCTCCTCGAGCTGCGCGAGCGTCACGTACTTGAGGCCCACGAGCAGCTCGCCCAGGGCGGGCTGCGTGGGGCCCTTGTCATGGTGCAACCCGAGCGCCTCCCCCAGCGCGTCCTGGATCTGCTCGCGGGTGACGTACCCGAGCGAGATGAGAGCCTCGCCCACCCGCTGCCCCGTCAGGGCCTGGAGCGCGAGCGCCTCCTGCACCTGACTGGGCGTGACGATGCCCAGCTTGAGCAGCAGGTCACCGAACAAAGGGCTGGAAGCACTCATGAATTCGGCCTCTGCGTCCAATGGGGGCGCTGGACGTGAAGCCAAGCGTAACCCACCTGTTCGTGGACGGGGAGACCGTCTCGCGGAAGCGCCGGATGACTTTCGAGGCACGAGATGACCGGGCGTTCAAGGGCGCGCAATGACGCGCGAGCCCTTGGATGAGAGTGGGCAGAAGGCAGACGTGAGGCGAAAGTCGAGGGAACGCGCCCTGGCGAGGCCCGCCGGGGTCTGATTGGACTCGATGGCACGAGCCCTGGGCTCGAACGTGGCGACGTAGACGAACACGATGCGTTCCGACAGTGCTGGATTGTCGCACGGAACACGCGTCGAGTTGCGTCCCGCACCGCCCCGGGATTCGCGGACGACCCGTGAGGGCGGAATGCGCTGGGTGCCGCGCCAGATGAACCCGGACGCCCTCGCCTCCATGAACACGGTAGGCTTGCGCTCGCCTCCGGAGAGACGACTCCTTGAACCACCGAGCAGAGCCGACCTCGCGTTCCTACTACGCAGCCTTCATCTCTGAGTTTCTCCAGACCCCGCCGCAAAGCATCCTCGGAACATTCACCCTCCAGCAGGGCGCCCTTCAGCTTCCAACGGAGCCAGAGCAAGTACGGGCATGGGAGCGAGAGCTGTCGATTCTGACGGCAGCGCTTCAAAGCCTCGGTCCCAAGTGTCATTCCTGGTCGGTGCTGTTCGAGGTCTCCCTCTTCAGAACCGGCAAGCGGCTCGACGCTGTCGTCCTCGCTTCGGGCGTTGTCTGCGTCATCGAGTTCAAGGTGGGGGCGTCACGGTATGCGGCAGAAGACGTGCTCCAGACGGAGCGCTACGCCCATGACCTGCGCAACTTCCATGGGGTGTCGCAAACACGCATCGTCGTCCCCGTCCTCTGTGCGGAGAGCGCCCCGAAGAAGCCCGTTCGAGTGCGGCATGTCGACCGTGTGGCAGACCTGGTCGAGACGAACGCCCAGACATTGGGCGCGGCACTGGAAGCAGCCGCAGGCCTGAGCGGCGAGGCCGAACCGCCCCTCGATTGGAAGACGTTCCAGGACTCCCCCTATCGTCCCACGCCCACCATCATCGAAGCGGCCAAGGCCCTCTATGCGGGCCACCAAGTCGCCGACATTGGACGAGGAGACGCTGCCAGTGATTCGCTCCTCTCGACGGCCAACGCCCTGCAAGACGTGATTCGCCGAGCGGAGCAACTGCGCGAGAAAGTGGTCTGCTTCGTCACCGGAACGCCTGGAGCTGGGAAGACGCTGCTCGGGCTCGACCTGGCACTCACACAACAGCAGAGCACGCACGCGCCTAAGGCCCTGCTCTCGGGAAATCGGCCGCTGGTCCACGTGCTCACGGAGTCCCTCGCAGCGGACAAGGCCTCTCGAACAGGCATCCCCAAAGAGCAGGCCAAGCGGACGGCAGAAGCCGCCATCCAGAACCTCCTTGGCTACCTGAAGCAGCACCACCAAGACTCAAAGCCGCCCGAGCACGTCATCATCTTTGATGAAGCCCAGCGGGCCTGGAATGCAGAGGTCGGCAAGAAGCTCCTTGGTCGAGCGCAGTCCGAGCCCTCGCTCTTCCTAGCGATTCTGGACCGACTGGAATGGGCCTGCCTGGTGTGCCTGGTGGGACCTGGCCAAGAGATTAACCAGGGCGAAGGGGGGCTCGCACTCTGGGGGGAGGCGTTGTTCCAAAGTGCCGCAGAGGGTCGCCCGTGGCGCGTGCTGGCCGCACCTCAAGCCCTCCGAGGTGGAGCGGATGTCTCGGGCCCGGGGCTCCTCGCTGGAAACCCACAGACCGCTTTCCGCGTCGACGAAGACCCCCGGCTGCATCTCGCGAACTCGATGCGCGCATTTCGCAACGAGCGCCATGGGCGATGGGTGACCCTCTTGCTCACGGGGGCGCTCGACGAAGCAAAGCGCGTCGCAGACGAGATGAGCGAGCCACCTGCATACCTCACCCGAGACCTCAACGCCGCCAAGGCCTGGCTTCAGCGCTATCGCCGCGGCGGGCGTTCAACGGGCCTCCTCGCAAGTTCGAACGCAGTTCGACTCGTCGCAGAGGGGATTCCCCCGGCGCCGCGCTCGAATGAGCTCGACGCCATTGGGCACTGGTTCTTGAAGCCCTACTCCGACTTCCGAAGCTCTGGAGCGCTCGAGACGCCTCTCAGTGAGTTCGGCTGCCAAGGGCTTGAAGTGGACTATGCAGGCGTGTGCTGGGGCGGAGACCTGCTCTGGCAAGAAGAGCACTGGCTTGTGCGGAAGATGCAGGCCCCGCACTGGAAGCGCGTGAAGGCGGAGGACCGTCAGCGGTTTCGCTTGAACAGCTACCGCGTCCTGCTCACCCGCGCCCGCGCAGGCACGGTCATCTACGTCCCACCCGGAAACGATGATGACCCGACTCGGCGCAAGGACGAGTTCGACGCGACCGCCCAAGCGTTGTCCCGGGCAGGGTGCCGCTCGCTCTGAGCCACCCGCTCACGTCGCGTGGAAACCCGGCAGCGGGAGCTGCACGGTGAAGGTGGAGCCCTTGCCGGGTTGGCTCTGCACGCGGATGACGCCGCCGTGGGCCTCGACGATGCGGCGGGTGATCCACAGCCCCAGCCCCAGCCCCTTGAAGTGTTGCACCGCGGCGGAGCGCTCGAAGCGCTCGAAGATGCGCTCCTGCTCCTCCTCCGCCACGCCGATGCCCTCGTCGCGCACCGCCAATTCGGCCATCGGTCCGCTCGCCTCCACCACCACCGTCACCGGTCGCCCCGCGCCGTACTTCGCCGCGTTGGACAGCAGGTTCACCAACACCTGCTCCAGCCGCAACCGGTCCCACTGCCCCACCACCACCACGTCCGCCACCATCCGCACCTCGCTGCCCGCGCGCGCCAGCTCCTCCGACATGCGAGACACCAGCTCCCGCGTCAGCGCCGCCAGGTCCACCTCCTCGCGGTGCAGCTTCAGCCGCCCCGCGCTGATGCGCGACACGTCCAACAGGTCGTCGATGAGCAACTCCAACCGCTGCCCCGCCCGCGCCGCCTTCTCCGCCCGCTCCGCCAACCCGCTCGCCGCCATGGCGTCCTTCGCCATCCGCGCCAGCAGGTCGATCTGCAACTGCAACGCGTTGAGCGGCGACTTCAATTCGTGCCCCGCCACGCTGAGCAGTTCGTCCCGCGCCTTCACCGCCTGCGTCGCCGCCCCGTACAGCCGCGCGTCCTCGATGGCCAGCGCCGCCCGCGCCGCCAGGCTCTCCAGCAGCGCGCGCTCCTCCATCGTGTACTCACGCCCCCGCGCCTCGCGCATCACCCCCAGCGTCCCCAGCACCCGCCCCCGCGCCCCCAACGGCACGATGATGAGGCTCTGCGGCCCGTACCGCTCCAGGAACGTCACCCCCTCCGGCGACACGTCCTCGCGCAGCTCCTCCGCCGACAACCGGGGCACGAACAACGTCTGCCCCGCCGCCGCCACCCGCCCGGACAACCCCGCCCCCACCCGCGCCGGATGCAGCCGCAGCGACAGCCCCAGCACCTCGCGCGCCTCCGGGTCCGGGTGGTGCGCCGCCTCCACCTCCAACATCGTCCGGTCCTCGTCGAGCAACTGCAGCACGCACGCGCCCCCCAACGCCTCCGACACCTTGCGCGCCAGCACATCCAGCACCGTGGGCAGGTCCAACCCCGCCTCCGCGATGAGCTGGCTGACCTGCACCAGCACGTGCAACCGCGCGGCGCTGCGCCGGCTCTCCTCCTCCGCGGCCCGCGCGTCGCGGAACAGCCGCGCGTTGTCCATGGCCATCGCCGCGCGGCGCGCCAGCTCCTCCGCCAGCGCCAGGTCCGCCACGTCGAAGGGCGCCCGCCACGACTCGCGCACGAAGGTGAGCGCCCCCAGCGTGCGCTGCCGCGCCACCAGCGGGGTCACGATGAGCGCGCACACGCTCCACGTCGCCGGCTGCCCGTCCGCCGCCGGCACCCGCGTCCGGCGCGTCTCCATGCGCGACTGCCCCGTCTCCAGCACCCGCGCCAGCGCCGACGCCTGCCCCAGGTGCGGGGGGAAGCTCGTCAACTCCCGCATCCGCTCCGCGTCGCCCCCTTCCGCGTGCAGCACCACCAGCCGGCGCAGCACCCCGTCCTCGTACGAATCCACCGCGCACCCGTCCGAGAACGGCCCCACCGCCAACCGCGCCACGCCCGACACCGTCTCCTCCCAACCGAGCGTCCCCGACATCAGCGCGCTCGCGTCCGCCAGCAGGCTCAGCCGTCCCCCCAGCGCCTCCGCCTCCAGCCGCGCGGTGTGCTCGCGCTCGTACAGCCGCGCCCGCTCCAGCGCCTGCCCGCACTGCCGCGACAGCCCGACGATGGAGGCGCGCTTGATGGGCGTGAAGCACCGCTCCTCGACGAAGCCGAAGGCCAGCGTGCCGAACACCCGCCCCTCCACGAACAGCGGCAACAGCACCAGCGCCCGCAGCGGCCCCCGCTCCATCAACGCCGCCACCTGGGGATAGCGCTCGCGCGTCTCCTCCAGCGTCTCCAGCCACACGGGCGCACCCGCGCGCACGGCGTCGTAGCCCGGCAGGCCCTCGCCCTCCCGCGGCAACACCCGCATGGGCTCCAACAGCGCGTCCGGCACCCCCACCGCCGCGATGAGCTCCGCGTTGGCGCCCCGCTCCGCCGTCAGGTGCACCATGCCCGCCGCCGCCTCCACCGCCGGCAGCCCCAGGTCGAGCACCACGTGCGCCACCTCCACCCGGCTGAGCGTCTGGCCGAAGGCCTCCGTCACCGTCTGGAAGCGCCCCAGCCGCGCCACCTCCTGCTGCTCCACCTCCGCCCGCGCCCGCGCCGCCGCCTGGCGCGCGTCCTCCGCCACCTGCTCGCGCTCCAACGCCAGCCCCGCCAGCCGCGCGCAGGGCCCCAGCTTCGTCGCGTCCTCCTCCGTCGGCAGGTGGCCGGGACGGAAGATGGCGCCCACCACCCCCATCAGCTCCGGGTTCGACTCGAAGGTGACCGGCAGCGCCACCAGCGCCACCGGCCCCAACCGCCGCCGCGCCTCCGGCTCGTCCGCCAAGAGCGCGTCGCGCTCCAGGTCCACCGCCACGTAGGGCACCAGCCCCCCGCGCGCCTCCTTCGCGCGCTGCAGGAGCCGCTGGCCACAGGCCACCGCCGCGTCCTCCGCCAGCCCCGACGTGCGCCGCGTGCGCGACGTGCCTCCGTTGGCCCGCCAACACACGAACAGGCCCGACACGGGCAGCATCGCCGCCGCGTGGCGCAACAGGTCGTCCAGCACCGACGGCACTGTCATGAGCCGCTCCACGACCCGAACCACGCGGTCCGCCGCGGCCCCCTGGCTGCTCTGGGGCGCCTTCATGCCCACACATCCCCCCCGGGACGGCGGGCACCATCGCCTCCGCCCCAAGGTCCTCAGTGTCCCATGTCCCCGAGGTCAGCGGAACCCGGCGACCCCGGAGGCCTGCGCGCGTCTTTCAGTGAGCCAACACATTGAAGACCGCGAAGAAGGTCTCCAGCACGATGAGCAGGACGATGACCGCCTCCAGCGTGTGCGAGCGGTCGATGTCCACGTCGCCCTTGAGCAGGCCATACGTCTGCGCGAGCAGCTGCTGCTTGCGCGTCACCGACCCCTGCCACGCGGGGATGCGCATGCGCCGCACCGCGCCCTCGTAGACCTTGGCCAGGTAGAAGTCGCCGATGATCTTCAAGCTGTTGTCCACCCGCTCGATGAACTCGTTCAGGTCCACCAGCGTGGACAGCGTCTGGCGCGTCAGCGTCCGGTAGGGGCTGCGGAACAGCGTCGTCCACCCGTGCCGCTTGGCCTGCACCTCGTCGTGGATGCGCGCGATGTACGCGTCCAGCCGGGCGTCGTAGTAGCGGAACTCCAGGAGCTGCGCGTTGGCGATCTCCAGCAGGTCCGGGATGTCCCTCGAGCCCGACGGCTCGTAGACGAAGGCGCTGTTCCAGTCGATGACGACCAGGTCGTCGACGGTGTAGCTGAAGGACGTCTGGGTGACGGCCTCGCTCTCGCGGCGCGACAGCGGCGTCTCGCCGTTCTCCCCCAGGAGCAGCCGCGCCAGGTCCGCCTGCGTGCGCACCTCCTCGGCGGAGGGGTTGCCGCGAATCGCCTCCGCGAAGATGACGGTGTAGCTCTCGTTCTGGTCCCACAGGTGCGGCTTCTGCGCCGCGGGCGCAATCGTGTTGCGCACCCCCTCCACCAGCTCCACCGCCAGGTCCTCCAACGCCTGGCTGTCGTAGAGCTCGTCCGCCACGCGCGTCAGCTGCTCCACCGACGTGCCCGGCGTCACCGGCACGCGCAGGATGATGGACGCCGCGCCATGGTCGAACAGGCGCGCGGTGGCATCCACCGTGATGGGCCCGTCCCGCAGCGCCAGCGGCCGGCGCCCCAGCTCGTACGCCAGCGGCGGGTTGGGCAGCTCCAGGTACTGGCTGTTCTCACGCGACAGCTTCAGGCGACGGGTGTCCTCGGACAGCGCCCGCCGGGCGCGCTCGAGGTCGATCTCCTCCGCGATGTCGAACGTGCGGTAGCAGAGGATGTGCGCCTTGTCGAAGAGCAGGGGGGCGGCGGCGGCCATGGTGCCCCCAGCCTAGCCCGCCCATCCCCACGCGGGCTGTCCAAAGCCGGAATTCCTCGTCAACCTGACGAACGCCAGACGCTCCGGCCCGGCTCCGACACGCGACGCGAGGCCTCGACCCGGTCACCCCGCGTCACATGTCGATGTTTCACGGCCGAACCCTGTCACGCGCGCATGCCGAGGTCCGGACGGCCCTCCAAGGACGACGTCAGGGAGTCCTGCCACGGGGCGGCGGGGCCAGCTCCGTGCGCACGTCCCACAGCTCCGGGAAGAAGCGCAGGTCCAACGCCTTGCGCAGGAAGGACACCCCGGACGAGCCGCCCGTGCCCTGCTTGAAGCCGATGATGCGCATCACCGTCATCATGTGGCGGTAGCGCCAGAGCTGGAAGCGCTCCTCGGTGTCGACCAGCTTCTCGCACATCTCGTAGGCGTCCCAGTGCGCGTCGATGTCCTCGTAGATGCGCCGGAACACCTCCACCACCCCCGGGCTCTTCTCGTAGGGCTGGCGCCAGTCGCGCTCGACGCGGTTCTCCGGCACCGGGTGTCCCATGCGCGCCAGGTGGCGGAGGAATTCGTCATACAGGCTGGGGGACTCGAGCAGCCGCCCCAGCTCGCCGTGGAGGTCCGGCTGGTGACGGAAGGGCGAGAGCGCGTTCACGTCTTTGTTACCGAGCAGGAACTCCAGCGCGCGGTATTGCCAGCTCTGGAAGCCGGAGGCCGGCCCGAGCGCGTCGCGGAACTCCAGGTATTCATTGGGCGTGAGGGTCTCCAGGACGCTCCACTGCTCGAAGAGCATCCGCTGGATGTGCGCCACGCGCGCGAAAATCTTGAAGGAGGGCTCCAGCTTGTCCGCCTGGACGTAGCGGATGCAGGCGCTCAGCTCGTGGATGAGAAGCTTCATCCACAGCTCGCTGGTCTGGTGCTGGATGATGAACAACAGCTCGTCGTGATGGGGAGGCTGTGAGCGCGGGACCTGCGCCGACAACACCCGGTCGAGCTGAAGGTACTCACCGTACGTGGTCCGTCCGGCCAGGTCGGTGATGATGCCAGGCTCCAAGTCTCGTTTGTTCATGGGCCCGGGCATTCATGCCCCTGCGCGCCCCCGCGGGCAAGCCTTCTCCCGTACGGGCGGACCCCGAACCCTCTCCAGGCGACGGAGCGGTTGACGGGGGTGCGGTCACTCTCTGCCCGGGCCGGGGCAGCGTGCCGCTTGCTAGCCGTTCGCCGCTTGAGCGGCAGCCAGCGCCTTCGAAGCGGCGCGCCCCCGAGGCAGCTTGATGTCCTCCACGCTGTCCGGCGGAGCGTAGTCGACCCACGCGGACGGGCGGCGGTTGGTCTTCTCCAGCATGCGCAGCTTCTGGTAGTGCGCCGCGCAGTAGCCCTTGGTCCGGCTGGGCTTGCCGCAGCCGATGATGGCGCACACGCGGGCGCCGTCGGCCGCCGCGGGCTTGCGGCCGCGCCGCTTGCCGCCAGTGGTCGCCGCCGCGCTCACCGCGCCGCGCGCCGGAGCCGCCGGGCGACC
>NZ_JAKCFB010000043.1 GCF_024198235.1 Myxococcus dinghuensis
ATCCCCCTGCCCGGTAGCGCCGCGCCGTACGCCGCGGCCATCCCCCTGCCCGGCAGCGCCGCGCCCGCGGGCGCCATCTCGCTCGGCCCCGCGCCTGATGCGTACGCTCCGCCGCCCCAGGACGACCCCTTCGCGTTCGACGCGGGCGACGGCGGCGCCATCCCCCTGCCCGGCAGCGCGCCGGCCCAGGGCTTCTCGCTGGACACCGGCGCGGGCGCCATCCCCCTGCCCGGCACCGTCGCGCCGCACGCCTCCGCCGCCATTCCGTTGCCCGGCGGCACGGGCGGTCATGCGTCCCAGGCCATCCCGCTGCCTGGCGCATCCGCGGGCGCCATCGCGCTCGGCCCCGCGCCGGAGGCGATTCCACTCCCCGGTGGCGCACCCTTCGCGTTCGACGCGGGTGACGGCGGCGCCATCCCCCTGCCCGGCAGCGCGCCCGACGCGTTCGGCGCTCCCGATGACTTCGGCACGCAGGACGCCTTCGGCGACGGCTTCGACGACGCGCCCGTCCCGCCGCCACCGAGCGAGACGACCCGCGTGGTGGCCATCCCGCTGCCCAACGCCGCCTACCGCGAGCCGTCCGCCGCACCGCGCGGCACGTCGGGTGCGACGCGCGACATCGAGTTCTCCGAGGAGGCGCTGCCCGCGTCTCCCGCCGGTGCGGCCTATGGCGCGCCGGACGTGCTCGGCACCGCGCGTGACTTCGACTTCTCCGACGACGTGCTGCCGGTGCCCGCGCAGGCGGCGCCGGAGCCGGACCCCTTCGCCTTCGACGTCGAGACGCAGGGTGCGGAGGCCACCGAGTTCGACCTGTCCTCCGCGCCGGGTGATGATGGGAACCTCGTCTCCGCGCCCCCGGAGGCGGACCCGTTCGCCCTGCCTCCGCCGCCGGCCTACGCCCAGGGCGGCATCCCCGAGGAGGACCCGTTCGCCCTCCCTCCGCCCCCCGTCGACGACCCGTTCGCCCTGCCCCCTCCTCCCGCGTACGCGCAGGGGGGCATCCCCGAGGAGGACCCGTTCGCCCTCCCTCCGCCCCCCGAGGCGGGCCCGTCGTTCGACTTCGCCGAGCTGCCCATGCCGGCGCACGCCGCGCCGCCCGTGCCCGGCGCCATGGACTTCTCGGACCTGCCCGCCCCGGCCGCGCCGTCCATGGACTTCTCGGACCTGCCCGCGCCGGCGGCTCCGCCGATGCCGGACCTGTCGTTCGACTTCGCCGCGCCCTCGGCCCCCGCGCCCTCCGCGGACCCGTTCGCGCTGGACTTCGCGGCCGCGCCCTCCGCCGCGCCGATGCCGGACTTCAGCCTCGACTTCGCCGAGCCACCTCCCCCGGCCGCGCCGCCTCCGGCGTCCGTCAACCCGACGGTCGACTTCGGCGACGTGGACTTCGGCTCGCCGCCCCCGTCCGCCGCGCCCTCCCCGCGCGTGCCGGATTCGCTGGAGTTCGACCCCACCGCCCGGCCGGATGACGACCTGGAGGCGGACCTCTCCGACCCGCTGCCGCCCCCGCCCAACGCGGGCCCCGCGGACGGCCTGGAGATGCTGTCCTTCATCGACGACGCGGGCGGGCGCGACGCCAACGCCCAGGCCGGCGCGAAGGTGCGCCGCTTCCACGTGCGCCGCCGCTCGGGCAAGGTGTTCGGCCCGTTCGACGAGGGCGTCATCGTCAAGATGCTCGAGGACGGACAGTTGCTCGGCAACGAGGACGTCTCCCTCGATTCCGAGACGTGGTCCGCCATCGGCACCATCCCCACGTTCGCCGCCGCCATCCAGCGACTGATGGAGGGCCCCTCCAAGGTGGTCGCCGCGGCGCCCGTCGCCGCGACGGACGCGGAGGCCCCGCGCGTCGACACCAGCGGCACCCAGGCGAACATGAAGCGCCTGGAGCAGTTGTACGAAGGCCGCATGGCCGCGGTCTCCGTCGTGGACCGCAGCGGCGCCCAGGAGAAGCTGAAGAAGCGCGTGCCGATGTTCATCGCCGCGGGGGTCGGCGCCGTGGTGCTGCTCATCGGCCTGGGCACGGAGTTCGGCACGCGCTACGGCGCCTTCGGCCGCCGCGCCCTGTTCCCCGCCCGCGTCTCCGACGGCTCGCCCCAGGCGGAGCAGGTGACGAAGGCGAAGCAGGAGCTGCTCCAGGACACGTTCGCCAGCTACAAGCAGGCGCACACGCTCAGCGGCCAGGCGCTCCAGGAGAAGGAGTACCCCGCGGTCCGCTCCCTGTGGTGCCAGTCCGTCTACTACCTCCAGCGCCGCTACGCCGCCGCCACGCCCGCGGACATGCAGCGCTGCAAGGAGGCGATGCCGGACATCGAGCTGCTCGGAGAGAAGGACGTCGACCTCGTCAAGCTCCAGGCCGCCATCGCCCTCACCTCGCGCCAGGCGGACACGGTGCTGCCCGTCCTCCAGGACGCGCTGGCGCGGGAGGCCAACCAGGGTGACCTGGAGCTGGCCTTCCTCGTGGCCGAGGCGCAGGCCATGAACCGCGACAAGAACGGCGCCATCGAGACCCTCAAGAAGGTGCTCGCCGCGGAGCCCAAGTCCGCCAAGGCCCACCACGCCCTGGGCAACCTGCACCAGGCCGCCGGTCGCGCGGACGAGGCCGCCACCGAGTACGCCGCCGCGCTCGAGTCCGACCGCAAGCACGCCGCCTCCGCGGTGGAGCTGGCCGCGGTGCAACTGCTGGTGCGCAAGGACGCGGAGAAGGGCGCCCAGGCCATCGAGGAGTCGCTGGCCCCGGACGTCCAGGCGGAGCTGGGCCCCGCGGAGCTGGCCCGCGCCCTGGGTCTCAAGGGCGTGGCCCTCTTCATCCAGCACAAGCCGAAGGAGGCCGAGGCGGAGCTGAAGTCCGCGCTGGAGAAGGACCCCAAGTCCACCTTCCTCAAGGGCCAGTTGGCCCACGTGATGCGCGCCCAGCGCAACTACGAGGGCGCCCTGCCGGTGTACACGGCCCTGGTCGCCGACGAGGGGGACAGCCTGGAGTACGCGGACGGCTACATCACCTCGCTGGTGATGACCGGCAAGATGCAGGCGGCCGCGGAGGCCGTGCAGAAGGCCAGCGAGCGCTTCCCCAACGAGGCCCGCATCGCCTACCTCTACGGCCGCATCGAGGACGCGCTCGACAAGCTCTCCGAGGCGGAAGGGCACTACAAGCGCGCCATCGCCGCGGACGCGGAGCTGGTGGAGGCCAACCTGTACCTGGGCCGCTTCTACCTGCGGCAGCGCCGCAACGCCGAGGCGCGCGCCCAGTTGGAGCAGGCCGCGACCAAGGCCCCGGAGAACGCGGGCGTGCGCGCGGGTCTGGGTGAGCTGGCGCTCGCGGAGAACAACGCCCTCCTGGGCCAGCAGGAGTTCGAGCGCGCCGCCCAGCTCGACCCCAACCTCGCCGACGCCCACCTGGGCCTGTCGCGCGTGGCGCTGCTCAACGGCGACCTGGAGACGGCGAAGACGGAGGCCAACCGCGCCCTGGAGCTGGACCCGCACCTCTTGAAGGATGGCCGCCTGCAGCGCGGCATCGTCCTGTGGCGGCTGGGCCAGCTCGACGAGGCGGTGGCGGAGCTGGAGAAGGCCAAGGCGGAGGACCCCCGCTCCACCACCATCCCCATCACCCTGGGCGCGGTGCTGCTCGAGCGCGGTGACCTGCCCGGCGCGGAGAGCAACCTGGGCCTCGCGCTGAGCAACGAGCCCTCCAACCACGAGGCGCTGTACTACCTGGCGCTCGTGAAGGCCAAGCGGCTGGAGTACACCCAGGCCATCGACGCCATGCGCAAGGCCGTGGAGCGCGCCCCCAAGCGCCCGGACTACCACTACGCCTACGGCGTCATCCTCCGCGACGCCAAGAACCTCCCGGACGCCATCCGCGAGTGGAACACCGCGGTGGACCTGGACGCGAAGAACGCGGACGCGCACGAGGCGCTGGGCCACGCCCACCTGGAGGGCGGCGAGTTCGAGGACGCCATCGCCTCCTTCGAAGCCAGCCTCAAGTCGGACCCGCGCCGCACCCGCGTGCTGGGCTCCATCGGCGACGCCTACTTCAACGCCGCCCGCTGGGACGACGCCGTCAAGCGCTACCAGACGGCCCTCAAGGCGGACGCGAAGCTGACGTACGTCTACTACAAGGTCGCCCGCGCGCTGACCGAGCAGGCCCAGTTCGCCAAGGCCATCGACTGGTACCGCAAGGCCACCACCGCGGAGCCGGAGAACCCGATGAGCTACTACTACCTGGGCTTCGCATATAAGGAGCGCAACAAGCGCCGCGAGGCCGTCCAGGCGTTCCGGGAGTACCTGGCCAAGAAGCCGGACGCGACGGACCGCAAGGACATCGAGGACGAGATCTACGACCTGGAGCACTGACCGCCCCAGGTGATGGCCGGCCGCCCCCGCTGGAGGCGGCCGGCGTCAGGCCCGGGGCGCCGGGGCGTCCGCCCTTGAGCACCCCGGGCACGAGGAGTCTTGCTGACGCCCGCCCAGGGTGACTACAAGGCGTGCCCCATGCTGGACCTCCGGAACGTTGCGCAGAACTTCGATGCGGTCGTCGCTCGCCTGAAGACGCGGGGCGGCAACCTGGACCTCGGCCCCTTCCAGCGCCTGTTCTCCGAGCGCAGCGAACTCTACAAATCCATGGAGTCGCTGGCCGCGCGCCGCAACGCCGCCAACGAGGACATGAAGAAGAAGGCGAAGGAGGACCCCAAGGCGCTGGACGCGCTGCGCGGGGACCTGCGCGCCGTCTCCCAGGAGATCAAGGAGAAGGAGGCCCGCCTCAAGGAAGTGGAGGAGGAGCTCAACCGCATCCTCCTGCTCATCCCCAACGTGCCCCACGACTCCGTCCCGGTGGGCACCAGCGCGGACGAGAACGTCCAGGTGAAGACGTGGGGCGACAAGCCCAACCTCCCCTTCACCCCGAAGCAGCACTTCGAGCTGGGGGAGAAGCTGGGCATGCTCGACTTCGAGCGCGCCGCGAAGGTGTCCGGCAGCCGCTTCACCTTCTACAAGGGCGCGCTGGCGCGGCTGGAGCGGGCGCTCGTCACGTTCATGATCGACGTGCACACCACCAAGGGCTACACGGAGCTGCTCCCCCCGTACCTGGTGCTGCGCGAGACGATGATGGGCACCGGCCAGTTGCCCAAGTTCGAGGACGACGCCTTCAAGACGCTGGGCGACCCCGAGCGCTTCCTCATCCCCACGTCGGAAGTGCCCGTCACCAACTACCACGCGGACGAAATCCTCGACGGTGACACCCTGCCCGTCCGCTACTGCGCCTTCAGCCCCTGCTTCCGGGCGGAGGCCGGCGCCGCCGGCAAGGACACCCGCGGCCTCATCCGCCAGCACCAGTTCCACAAGGTGGAGATGGTGAAGTTCGCCCGCCCGGACAAGAGCCTGGACGAACTGGAGGCCATGACGGACGACGCCTGCGACATCCTCCGGCGCCTCGGCCTGCACCACCGGGTGATGCTCCTGTGCACCGGCGACATGGGCTTCTCCGCCCAGAAGACGTACGACATCGAGGTGTGGCTGCCGGGGCAGAACGCGTACCGCGAGATCTCCTCCTGCTCCGACTGCGGCGACTTCCAGGCCCGCAGGGCCAAAATCCGCTTCCGCGCGCAGAAGGGCGACAAGCCCCAACTGCTCCACACCCTCAACGGCAGCGGACTGGCCGTGGGCCGGACCGCCATCGCCATCCTGGAGAACTTCCAGCGCGAGGACGGCACCGTCGCCATCCCCGAGGTCCTCTGGCCGTACATGGGTGGCATGAAGGAGCTCAAGCCGCTGTAGAAGATTTGGATCATCCGGCTTGCAACGGGCGCGGAATCAGGTAGAAGGGCGGCCCCACGGTCGACGTCGGTCCGAGGGGCTCCGTCGGCTGGGTCGTTTTGGAGGCGTGGCCGAGCGGTTGAAGGCAGCGGTCTTGAAAACCGCAGAGGGCGCAAGTTCTCCGTAGGTTCGAATCCTACCGCCTCCGAAAATGTTCTTGAGTTTTGTGGTTCTTTGACAGAGAAGAGTTGGAGAGATGGCCGAGAGGCTGAAGGCACAGGTTTGCTAAACCTGCATACTCGAAAGGGTATCGAGGGTTCGAATCCCTCTCTCTCCGCCACTTGATGTTGTAGCAGCGCGTGAAGATTTGCTCCCTTAGCTCAGCTGGATAGAGCGTCGGACTACGAATCCGAAGGCCGGAGGTTCGAATCCTCCAGGGAGCGCCATCTTCTCTGCGTGTTGTCCTCCATGAGTGACGAAGCTTTCATGCAGCAGGCGTTGATGCTCGCGCGGGAAGCAGCGGAACTCGGAGAGGTCCCTGTCGGTGCGGTCGCCGTGCATGATGGAATCATCATCGGCACGGGTTTCAACCGTCGCGAAGTGGACCGCAACCCGCTCGCTCACGCGGAAGTCCTCGCACTCGATGCCGCATCCAAGCATCTCGGTGTCTGGCGACTGACAGGCGTCACGCTTTACGTGACGTTGGAACCGTGTGCGATGTGCGCCGGAGCGCTGGTACAATCAAGAGTCACCCGTCTCGTCTTTGGCGCAATGGACCCCAAGGCCGGTGCGGTGGGCTCTCTCTACAATCTGGCCGAAGAGCCGCGACACAATCACCGGCTCCAGGTCACGAGTGGTATCCTGGCGGACGAAAGTCGCCATCTGCTGAAGTCGTTCTTCGAGCGCCTGCGCGCGAAACGACGCGAAAACTGAATACTTGGAGAGCTGGCCGAGTGGTCGAAGGCACCTGACTCGAAATCAGGCATACCGGTAACGGTATCGTAGGTTCGAATCCTACGCTCTCCGCTCCAGACTTTTTGGAGAGGTGGCCGAGCGGTTGAAGGCGCACGCCTGGAACGCGTGTATATCTGAAAGGGTATCGTGGGTTCGAATCCCACCCTCTCCGTTGTTGTTGTTTCAGAAGTAGATGTCCAAGTTTCTTGTGGTCGGGACAACGTGGGGGCGTGAACCCCGCCAGGTCCGGAAGGAAGCAACGGTAGCGTACTTCCGCGTGTGTCCCGGCCGTTATGAAGAGCCAGTGCCCTTCCGGGTGCTGGCTCTTCGCCTTTGCGGGCTACGGGCTCGCGAGCGCCCCTCCCTTCGAAAACTGTCCGGCAGTCGGCGGCCCCCCTGTCCGGCGGCCCCCTCGGTCAGCTAGGAAACCGGGATTTCTTCCGAGGAGGGACTCATGCCGGACGTCATCGTGGTGGGCGCTGGGCACAACGGGTTGGTGACGGCGGCGATGCTCGCGCGCCGGGGACTGTCCGTCACCGTGCTGGAGGACAAGGACATCATCGGCGGGGCCTGTCGCACGGAGTACCCATTCCGGAGCGCGCCCCAGCTGGGTGTCTCCACGGGGGCGTACCTCCTGGGCCTCATGCCGCCGGAGCTCCTGCGCGAGCTGGAGCTGGACCTGCCCCTCAAGCGGAGGGATCCGCACTACTTCCTGCCCACCACGGGGAAGAAGTACCTGCTGTTCGGCTCGGACGAGCGGGAGCTGGAGCGGCAGTTCCTGGAGTTCTTCTCCCCGGCGGACTGGAAGGCCCACCAGGCGATGAACGCGGAGCTGGGCGCCATGCGCGACGACCTGGCGCCCGCGTGGCTCCTGCCGCCCCTGTCCCTGGAGGAGACGGCCGAGCGATACCTCCGCCCCGCCCTGCGCCAGGCGTTCATCCGGCTGTGTCGGGGTTCGGCGCGCGAGTACCTGGAGCGCTTCGGCTTCGAGTCGGACCTGGTGAAGGCCATGTACGCGGTGACGGACGCCTTCTCCGGACTGGACGGCGGCTATGACACGCCGGGCACGGGCATGAACCTGCTGGTCCACAACATGTGTCGGCTGCCCGGCAGCGGTGGCACGTGGATGATCGTGGGCGGCGGCATGGGCACCGTCACGCAGGCCATCGCCGACGTGGCGCGCAAGCACGGCGCCCTCATCCGCACCGGTGCGAAGGTGACGTCCATCCGGGTGGACGGAGGCGTGGCCCGGGGCGTGGTGTTGGAGAACGGCGAGGAGCTGAGCGCGAAGGTCGTCGTCTCCAACGGGGACCCGTTCCGCACGCTGAAGCTGGTGGACTCGGGTGCCCTGCCCCAGGCGTACCGGGCGAAGGTGGACGCGATGTTCGTCCCGGGCACCACGCTGAAGGTGAACCTGTGCCTGAAGGAGCTGCCCACCTTCACCTGTCTGCCGGAGGACCGGGGCCAGTTCGGGCCCACCATCCACCTGCTGCCGCAGGAGGACGACGTGCTCGGCGCGCTGGAGCGCTCGTACCGGGAGACGCGCGCCGGCCGGTTGTCGGAGTTCCCCTCCATCGAGTGGTACATCCACACCACGGTGGACCCGTCCCTGCGGGACGCGGAGGGCCACCACAACTCCGCGCTCTTCGTGGAGTGGGTGCCCTACCAGCTCGAGGGCACGACGTGGGAGCGGGAGGAGGAGCGCTACGTGCGCCACCTGCTGTCCCTCTGCGACCGGTTCGCCCCGGGGACGAGCGACAAGGTGCAGGAGTACCTGGCCCTCACGCCGCCGAAAATCGAGAGCCGCTTCGGCATCACCGGGGGCCACATCCACCACGTCGACAACAAGCGGGGCTTCACCGACCGGCTGCCCTACGAGACGCCGGTGCAGGGGCTCTACTTCTGCAGCGCCGGGTGCCACCCCGCCGGCAGCGTCATCGGCGCGGCCGGGCACAACGCGGCGGGCGTGGTGCTCCAAGCCCTCGGACGGTGAGTGGAACCCCCTGGAGGGCCGGCAACGGCATGGATCATTCACCCGGTCGTGTTTAGATGTCGGTCCCCATGAGCTACCTCGTCCTCGCGCGCAAATGGCGCCCGCAGAAGTTCGATGACATGACCGGACAGGAGCACGTGGTCCGGACCATCGCGAACGCCATCAAGATGGACCGGGTCGCCCACGCGTACCTGTTCTGCGGCCCTCGCGGAGTGGGCAAGACGACCGCCGCCCGCCTGCTGGCCAAGGCCCTCAACTGCGAGAAGGGCCCCACCGCCACGCCGTGTGGCGAGTGCCGCGCGTGCATCGAGATTGCCTCGGGCACCAGCGTGGACGTCGCCGAAATCGACGGTGCGTCCAACAACGGCGTCGAGAACGTCCGCGAGATTCGCGAGAACGCGAAGTACCTGCCGCAGCGCGACCGACACAAGATCTACATCATCGACGAGGTCCACATGCTGTCCGGGGCGGCGTTCAACGCGCTGCTCAAGACGCTGGAGGAGCCGCCCGGGCACGTGAAGTTCATCTTCGCGACGACGGAGGCCCACAAGCTGCCGGACACCATCCTCTCGCGCTGTCAGCGCCACAACTTCCGGCGCATCTCCGCGGCGCGGATGCTCCAGCGGCTCCAGGAGATCTGCAAGGCGGAGGGCGCGGGCATCTCGGACCGCTCGCTGTCGCTCGTGGTGCGCCAGTCCGAGGGCGGCATGCGCGACGCGCTCAGCCTCCTGGACCAGATTCTCGCCTCGTGCGGCGCCACGCCCACGGACGAGGACGTGGCGGAGGCCCTGGGCGCCATCGACCGGACGATGGTGCAGGACTTCGCCGAGGCCCTCGTGCGCAAGGACGCCAAGCGCGTGCTGGAGCGCGTGGAGGAGGTCTTCAACCGCGGCCTCGACCTGAAGCGGCTGGCCGAGGAGCTGGCCCTCCAGTTGCGGCATCTGTTCGTCACCAAGACGCTCGGCGAGGCGCCGTCGGAGCTGGCGGAGTCCGAGCAGAAGGCGCTGGTGGCGCTCGCGAAGGAGGCGGAGAGCGCGCAGCTCACCCGCCTGTTCGACGTGGTGCACGGCTGCGTCTGGGACGTGTCGCGCGCGGCGCAGCCCCGGCTCGCGCTGGAGATGGCGCTCCTGAAGGCCATCCAACTGTCGCCGGGCGGCTCGATTCCGGAGCTGCTCGCGCGCGTGGACCGGCTCGCGGCCGGGCTCGCGCAGGGCGACGGTGCCGCCAAGGCCAACGCTGGAGCGCCAGGAGGTCGCTCCAACCCCGCCAACTTTCGCGCCTGAGTCGCGCCCAGGTCCCCTTCCCCGTCCCGGGGAGCCACGGGAGGTCGGCAGTCCCACGTCGACGAACGAGCCCCCGTCGCGCACGCCGGAGCCACGCCCGTCGGAGTCCGTCGGCGGCGACCAGGCCACGCGCCAACACGCGGCCAGCGACGCGCACGAGTCCTCGCGGGCACCGGTCGCCATGCCGCGACCACACAACGCCGGAGCGTCCTCGCAAGGCTTCGCTGGAAACGGGGCGCTGTCCGGTCGTCCAGCGCCAGAGCCGGCGGGGCATGGCTCGACGTCGGCGCCTCGCGGGAACGCGGGCCCTCCGGACTGGGGGAGCCCCGGACAGTCTCCCGTGCCAGGCATGAATGCCTCCTCCCAGGCGAGTGGCAACGGAGCCTGGGAACCACCACGCGCCACGGCGTCGTCCGACGCACACGCCCAAAGCCCTGGCACCGAAGCCTGGGAGCCTCCACGAGCCCCCCCGCCGTCTGACACATTCGCCCACGGCCCCGGTGACAACGCGTGGGAGCCTCCCCGAACCAGCACGGCCTCTGTCGCATTCGTCTCCGGGCCCGGCGACAGCCCCTGGGAGCCTCCCCGAGCCACTGCGGCATCCGGTGCGTCCGCTCCCGGGCTCACCGCTGGAACGTGGGAACCTCCGCGCGCCACCGCCCCGTCCAGTGCTGACGACTCTCGCTACGACGAGTCGGAGTACGTCCCCGAGCCGCCTCCCGACATCGAGTTGCCACGACACGTCGAGTCCTCGACGGACCTCCCGCGCGCAGCGGCACCGCGAGACGCGAGCCCGTGGACTCCGCCCGCGCCCCCGCCGCCCAGCGGTCCCGTCATGGACGGCCTTTCGCCCTCCGCGGCGAGGCCCCTCTCGTTCCTGCGCAATGGCGGAGGCGCCCCGGCGTCGGGAGGCCCCACGGGCACGTCCCAGCCCGCCTACTCGGCGGAGCGAGCAGTCCCCTCCGGCCCGGTGATGGAGGGCCTGCCCGCCTCGGCGGCCCGTCCCCTGTCCTTCCTGCGCAAGGCACCTCCGGGTCCGCCCACGGCGCCGACGCCTTCGCCCGCACCGCCGCCTCCCACGCCCTCGCCCGGCCCGCATGCCGGCGCCACCTCGCTGTCGCGCACCACGGAGCCGGCGCCCACCGTCCGCGTCATCAACGTCCGCAAGCCGGAGCCGCCCCCGGGCGCCGCGCCCGAGCCAGCGCCCTACGCGGAGGACGAGTCCCGCTACTACCCCGAAGAGGCCTCCCCCGGCGGCTGTGCCTCCGGTGAATGCATCCCCGAGCCCGCGGCCCCCACGGTCGAACCCGAGCCGGAGCCCGAGCCGCCCCCCATGGCGGCCGCGCCCCCGCCGCCCGTCATACGGAGCCGGGACAACGCCAACCTGCCGCTCATCGAGCGGTGGCGCGCCGCCGTGGAGACGGTGAAGGGCAACTCCCTGCGTCATGGCACGGCGCTCGCCAACGGCCGCCTGCTGTCGATGAAGGCGGGTGAAATCATCCTCGGCTACACCCCTGCCGCGGGCCTGCACCGGATGACGGTGACGGCCGCCGCGGGCAAGAGCCTCATCGACAAGCTGCTGGCCGAGCACTTCGGCCGGCCGGTGAAGCTGTCCTTCCAGGACGTCGCCACGGACGACTCGCGGGCGGGGCTCAGCATCGCCGAGCGCGACGCCCAGAGCCGGGCCAACTACGAGAAGAACACCGAGAGCAAGGTCCGCAACCACACCTCGGTCCGGTCCGTGCTCATGTTGTTGGGTGGAGAAATCGAGCACATCCAGGTGTACGAGCCCGAGCGCCCCTCCGCCGCCTCCGTCAGCGACGCTCCAATCGAGGCACCGGACGACAGCGCCTGACAACGCGCGCGCGCAACGGTAGGGTGCGCGCCACACTCCACGCCCGAGCGGACGCCTCACGCGCCCGCTCCCCCGAGCCCCGAGGAAGCACATGCCTGGCGTCGACCTGAACTACTTCATCCGGCAGGCGAACAAGCTGACGGAGAAGATCGAAGAGCGGAAGCAGCAGCTGGCCGAGGAGACCGTCGAGGCCACGTCCGGCGAGGGCCGGGTGAAGGTGCTCGCCAACGGCATCCAGGAGATCCGCAGCATCAAGATCGACAAGGACGCCATCGACCCGAACGACCCGTCGATGCTCGAGGACCTCATCACCGCCGCCGTGAACGCCGCCCTGGCGGCCAGCCGTCAGCACATGCAGCGGGAGCTGGCCAAAATCTCCGGCGGCATCAAGATCCCCGGCGTTACCTGATACCGGATGACCCCCGATCCGCTGAACCGCCTCGTCGCCCAGCTCGCGAAGCTGCCGGGCATCGGCGAGAAGACCGCCCAGCGCCTCGCGTTCCACATCCTGCGCGCCCCCGGCGAGTACGCGTCGGAGCTGTCCCAGGCCATCCGCGAGGTGAAGGAGAAGGTGCATCTGTGCGTGCGCTGCTTCTCCCTCACCGACTCGGAGACGTGCGGTTTCTGCCGCGACTCGCGTCGTGACGAGCGGGTGCTGTGCGTCGTGGAGACGTTCGCCGACCTGATGGCGCTGGAGCGCACCCGCGAGTTCAAGGGGCGCTACCACGTCCTGCACGGCGTGCTGTCTCCGCTCGAGGGCGTGGGCCCCGACCAACTGCGCATCAAGGAGCTCTTGGAGCGCCTCAACGACAGCCGGGTGGAGGAGCTCATCCTCGCCACCAACCCGGACGTCGAGGGCGAGGCCACCGCGCTCTACCTCACGCGGCTGCTCAAGCCCATGGGCCTGCGCGTCACCCGCATCGCCCAGGGCCTGCCCATGGGCGGCGACCTGGAGTACGCCGACCAGGCCACCCTGGCCAAGGCGCTGTCCGCTCGCCGCGACCTCTGAGCCTCTCCGCTCACGCGGCGCCGGCCCCCGGCGCCGCTACCGCGTCAGCCGCCACGTGAAGGGCACCACCACGGTGACGGACTCGTCCCGGTGCGCCGGGAACCGCAGCCGCTCCGCCTGGGCCTTCACGCACCGCCCCACCGCATCCGCCGCCAACGGCCCACGGACCGCCGCCTGGACCTTGCCCGACGAGGCGATGGTCAACTGCACCTCCACCGTGCCCTCGCCCGACGGCAGGTCCTCCTTGTTGCGCTCGAAGCACGCGGAGATGCGCCCACGCCCGCGCCCCACCACCCGCTCGATGTCGCCAACCCCCAGCGACACCGCCTTCCGGGCGGAGGCCCCCTTCTTCACCTTCGCGTCCACGGCGCCGTCATCCTCCGCGCCGGACGCCTCCGCGGCCTTCGCGACCTCCGGCGTCTCGACGGGGGCCTGGGGCGCCACCGCCGGCTCCGCGTGCTTCTGCGCGACCTCGCCCCCTGGGGGCTGAACGGCCTCGACGGTGGGCGAGCCAGGAGGGGCCACGGGCTCCAGCTTGCGAGCCACCTCGGGTGGCGGCGCCTGGACAGGCGGCGCGACGACGGGCGCGGGCTCCTGCGTTCCCTTCGCGCTCCGGTAGCCGATGAACCCCGCGCCGGCGAGCAGCAGCCCTCCCGCCAACCCGACGGCCAGGGGACGCCAGCCGCGCGACACGGGCACGGCGGCGACCTCGCGTGACGGAGCCGGAGGCGGCCCGTTCTGCGTGGCGGGCGTCTTGGGCACCGACGGCAGCGACCCCGGCGACGACGCCGGCGAGCGCGAGCCCCACCCCTGCGCGGTCGCCGCCTCCGTCCCCACCGGTGCCACGGTGGCCACCGCGTTCGGGTCCACGACGCCCGTGGCCTGCGTCACCATGCCGAGCGCGGACGAGAGCGAGGCCAACGTCGGGATGCGCGTGCGCTCGGCGAAGCGCTCCTCGCCGAAGTGGCTGCGCAGGAAGGCGCCGAGCTGCGGCGCGCCGCTGCCCGTCCCCGGGTGCTCCCGAAGGAAGTCCTCCAGCTCCTCCGCGAACGCCTCGGCCGTCTCGTGCCGCCCCTCCGCGAAGGGCGACATCGCCTTGAGGATGACGGCCTCCAACTCCACCGGCAGGTCCGGCCGCAGCTCGCGCGGCTTCTTGAACTCGCCATGCAGGAGCGCGTTGAGCACCGCGAGGTCGTTCTCGCGGGAGAAGGGCCGCACGTGGGTGAGCGCCTCGAAGAGGCTGACGCCCAGCGCGAAGACGTCCGCGCGCCGGTCCACCTCCTGGCCCCGGGCCTGCTCCGGCGCCATGTACATGTACTTGCCCTTCACCACGCCGGTGCGCGTGTTGACGAGCCGGGACTCGGCCTTGGCGATGCCGAAGTCCAGCACCTTCACCTGCCCCTGGTACGTCAGGTACAGGTTCGACGGGGAGATGTCCCGGTGCACGATGTGCAGCGGCTGCCCCATCTCGTTGGCGAACTCGTGCGCGTAGTGCAGCCCGCGCGCCGCGTCGATGAGCACCCGCAGCACCACCGGGAACGGCAGGTACTGCCGCCGCCGCCCCGCCAGCCGCAGCGTCGTGGAGAAGTCCTCGCCCGCGAGGTACTCCATGCAGATGTAGTAGCAGCCCTCCGTGAAGCCCAGTTCGTGGATCTGCACGATGTTGGGATGCGCCAGCTTCGCCGCCAGCCGCGCCTCGTCACGGAACATCTCCACGAAGTCGGGGATGTTCGACAGGTGCGGCAGCATCCGCTTGATGACGACGTTGCGCTCGAAGCCGTCGGTGCCCAGCAGCTTGGCGAGGAAGATCTCCGCCATGCCGCCTTCGGCCAGCTTGCGCACCAGGACGTACTGTCCATACGGGCGCATCAACGGCGGTGGCACCTCGTCGGGGCCGGGTGGGGTCGTCTGGGGGGGTGCCATTCCTCAGGGCCCTCGCTGTTTCAAGGTGCGGACCGTATAGACCTCCGGGGCACCAGGACGAGTCATTCTAAACACCAGCAGCGGGGGCGAGCCCACCGGCTCCGCCCAGATATCGAACCGGTGCTTGCCGTCCAGCGGCACCGGACGTCCATTGATGGACACGTGGGCGTCCACCGGCGCCACGCCCGTGGCCCTCACCTTCGCGGCGACCGGCAGCCCGTTGCGCGGCTGGGACACCAGCAGCGTGGGTACCGAGTTGTCGTACACCAGCTCCAGCTTGTTCATCCGCCCCCCCTTCAACTGCTCGCCCGCGCCGGACAGCGGCGTCACGGACCACAGGTAGCTTCCCTCACCCAACGCGCCCGCCTCCAGGGCCGCGCGGGTGTCCGCGACGGTGCGTTCGACGACCGGCTTCTCCAACGCGCCCGCCCGGTACACCGCCACCCGGTAGCGCTCCGCCGCCTCCTCCGCCGCATAGGTGAACGTCACGGAGGGCGGCTTGTCTTGGTAGAAGATGGTCGTCTTCTCCAGGCCCTCCGGCACCACGTTGCGCACGCGGTCCAGGTCGCGAGACAGGCGCTCCGGCGCGAACGTCGCGCTGCCCTTCGCCAGCTCCCGCCCCTCCTTGGAGCGCACCCGCCAGTACAGGGCCCCACGCGCGGGCGCGGGCACGTTGATGAAGGGCCGGAACACCGTGCCGAACAGCAGCGGCTGCGCGAAGCCCGCGTCGGCGGCCACCTCCACCACGGCCTCGCCCTCCCCCTCCCAGCCGAAGGCCACCTCGGGCATGCCCTGGTGGAACACCTCCAGCCCCTCGCCCGGCCCCAGCACCACCGGCACCGGCGCCAGCGCCTCCACCTGCGCGGGCCCGGACTCGCCCGACACCGTGGCGCGCTCACCGGCGCGCAGGGCCTGCTTCGACTCGCCGCGCACCAAAGTGATGCGCCCCGTCTGCGCGTCCACCAGGTAGCCCGTGGCCGTGCGCCGCACCGCCAGCCGGGCCGCGCCGTCACCCTCCAACGTCAGCCCCGGCAGCACCACGCGGCTCTGCCGCTCCGGCGCCAGTTGCACGGCCAGTCGCCCCTGCTTCAGCGACAGTCGCGCCTCGTCCCGCTTGCCCCCCTGGCCCGCCCCTTCCAGCACCATCTCCCCGTCCGTACCCAGCGACAGCCGCGACGCCGAGCCCTCCAGCGACAGCTCCGCCGAGCCGCCCCGCTTCGTGCGCACCCCGTCCCCGGCCGCGAGCGCCTCGCCCGTCGGCCGCACCGTACGCCAGCGCTTCGCGCCCTTGGAGAGCAGCTCCACCTTCCCGACGCCCACCCGCACCGTCACCGGGATGGGGGCCAGCTCCACCACGCGCCCGCCGCCCATCACCAACTGCGCCTTCCCAGCCGACACCTCCACCGCGTCGCCGGTCGAGACGTTCATGGGCTCGCCGCCCTTGGCCACGAACTCGATGGCGCCCAGCTTCACCTCCACCCGGCCGCCGTCGCCCGCCACCGCGACGCTCACCTCGCTGGGCTCGGAGCCCACGCGTGTCAGACCGAAGGGGGTCTGCAGGGTGAGGGACACCTTGCGACCACCCGCGGGAGCCCCGGTGCGCGCCGGGACGCGGGACAACACGATGCCGCGCTCCACCGTCAACACCACGCCACCGGAGCCCTCGCCCAGGCCCACGCGCGCGTCACTCCCCACCTCCACGGAGCGCCCATCCGGGAAGCGCACCGTCGCGGTGCCCTCCTTGCCCGTCTCCAGCGCGTCGCCGGAATACAGGGGGCCCTTCGTGGCCGGGACCTTCCGCCCGCCGCGCTCGAGCATCACCTCGCCGCGCAGCTCGTCCAGCACGCCCAGCTCCGTGGCGGGTCCCGCGTCGGCCGAGCCGGCGTCCTGGGCCGCGGCGGGGGTGGCCACGGGGGTGGCCGCCTCCTCGTCACAGCCGGCGAGGACGAACAGCAGGATCAACGACCAGCGACGCGTGTTGCTCACCGTTTCTGCCTCGGGAAGAGATCCACGTTGAAGATGGCCTGCTCGCCATCCTTGAGGGTGACGCGCTTGCTCTGCGACAGGAAGCCGCGCGCGGAGATGGTGATGCGGTAGGTACCGCCCTTCACCCGGAAGGTGAAGGCCCCCTTCGCGTCCGTCTTCGCCTTCACCTTCGCCTGGGGGATGAGGAGCGTGGCCGCCACGGGCCTGCCGCCGCGCGCGCTGCGCACCTGCCCGGTGAGCGTGGCCGGCTCACCCTTGCGCTCCAGCGCCAGCGGCACCGACAGCGGCGTCTCCTGCCCCGCGACGATGATGGCCGCCTCCTCCGCGTTGCGGTAGCCCGGCGACGTCGCCTGCACCGCCACCGGCCCCGGCGACAGCTCCTTCACCCACGCCTGCCCCATCAAATCCGTGCGCACCTGCACCGCGCCCACCGCCACGCGCACGCCCGGCAGCGGCACCCCGTTCGACGCGTTCACCACCGTCACCTTCAAGCCTCCGGTGGGCGGCGGCAGCTTGCGCGCCCGGACCTCCAGCGCGACACGGCCCCCGTCCTCCACCACGCCCCGCGCCTCCGTGGGCGCGTAGCCCGGCGCCTCCACCCTCGCCGTCAACGGCCCCGCGGCCAGCTCCGCCACCTCCGCCACGCCGCGCGCGTCCGTCACCAGCGGCGCCTGCTCCACGCCGTTGGCCACCAGCACCACCCGCGCGCCCGCGAGCGGCGCCCCCGTCTGCGCGTCCACGAGGCTCAGCGACACACCCCCGGCCGGCTCGCGCGGCGGCGCGGGCGGCGGCTCGTAGCGCACGGGGGCCACCTCGCGCGCGTCCTTCCACGCCAGCTCCAGCGCCGCGCCCACCCGGCGCATCCGCTGCTCGGAGACGACCCCGTCCGGCAACGTCACCGTGTCCTGCACGTGCTGGAAGTCCAGCACCAGCGTGCCGGACCACCGCGACGCGCCCACCAGCGGCACCAGCGCCGCCCCGCCCACCGCGAAGCCCTTCGCCTCCGCCTTCGCGCCCGCCGCGTCCTTCACGGACAGCGACACGGGCACCTCGCCCCGCGCCTCCAGCGCCAGACGGGAGAACACCGGCAGCTTCAGGCTCGCCGACACCAGCGCCGCGTGCCGCACCCCGTACGCGAACACCGGCGCCGAGGACGCCCCGAACACCGGCAACTGCGCGTAGGAGTACCCCGCGCCCACCTCCGCGCGCACCGGCCCCAGCAGCAACCGCGCCCGGGGCCCCACCGACGCCCGCACCAGGCTGCCCCCGGTGATCCGCGCCGAGCCCTCCTTCAAGTCGAACCCCTCCCGCTGCACGCCCGCCCAGGCCCCCAGCCACGACCCCGCCCAGAACGTCCCCACCGCCGCCAGATCATTCGGCGTGAAGCCGTCGTAGGTGAGCCCGGGCCCTACATCCGCCTGGGCACCGTTGCGGAGCGCCACGCCGTAACGCAGGCGCAACGACGCCCGCTCCAGCACCTCTTCCGCCAGCGCGGACCGGGGGCTGAGCAGGACCAACAGCAGGGGCGCCAGACGCGCCAGGATGGGGACGGGGGTCGATGGGGGCGTCAAAGCCCGGCGGAGTATAGAGAAAGCCGCCTATGCCCCCAAACCGGCGTCATCGGCGGACCCAGGAAGCCCTCCGAGACTCTTGACGACAGGTCGAGGAGATGCCGCCTGCCCGCGCCGCGTGGGAGGAAGCCGCGATCCGCCCCCGGGCGCGGATGGCTTCTTGCTGGAGTGGAAGGCGTTTGCTAAGCATCCTCACGGTCGGTAGCGCCTCGTCTAACCTCCGGGATTCACTCCAGAAACAACGGAGTGCCGCCGTGAGCGGGGCGAGCGAACGCTGAGGAGCGCATACGCCCATGGGCACGCAACTGGTGATGTACGAAGAGGAGTTCACCAAGATCAACGCCGTTTGCGACCGGCTCACCAAGGACGCGAACGCGAAGGTGGTCTTCCTCGTCGACAAGAACGGGCAGCTCATCTCCTCCGCGGGCCAGACGCAGAACATCGACACCACCTCGCTCGCCTCGCTGACGGCCGGCAACGTGGCCGCGATGGGAGGACTGGCCAAGCTGATCGGTGAGAACGAGTTCCCCAACCAGTTCCACGAAGGGGCCAAGGACTCGCTCTACATGACCATTGTCGGCAGCCGGGTCGTGCTGGTCGTCATCTTCGACAACCGCACCAGCCTCGGCCTCGTCCGCCTTCGCATCAAGAAGGCCAGCGACGAGCTCACGAAGATCTTCGAGAGTCTGGTGAAGAAGACGGACAGCCCGGGTGCCGGGTCGCCCTTCGCCGAGATCTCCGACGACGATATCGACAACCTCTTCAGCGAGTAACCCGGGAAGCCATGTCCTTCATCAATTACTCATCCCGCGAAATCAACTGCAAGATTGTCTATTACGGGCCGGGGCTCTGCGGGAAGACGACCAACCTCCAGTACATCTACAACAAGACGGCGGCCGAGACGAAGGGCAAGCTCATCTCGCTCTCCACCGAGACGGACCGCACGCTCTTCTTCGACTTCCTGCCGCTGTCGCTCGGAGAGATCCGCGGCTTCAAGACGCGCTTCCACCTCTACACGGTGCCCGGCCAGGTGTTCTACGACGCCAGCCGCAAGCTCATCCTCAAGGGTGTCGACGGCGTCGTCTTCGTGGCCGACAGCCAGATCGAGCGCATGGAGGCGAACATGGAGTCCATCGAGAACCTCCGTGTGAACCTCGCCGAGCAGGGCTACGACCTGAACAAGATCCCGTACGTCATCCAGTACAACAAGCGGGACCTGCCCAACGCGGTGACGGTCGAGGAGATGCGCAAGGCCCTCAACCCGCGCAACATCCCCGAGTACCAGGCCGTGGCCCCCACCGGCGTGGGCGTGTTCGACACGCTCAAGGCGGTGGCGAAGCTGGTGCTCACCGAGCTCAAGAAGGGTGGCTGACGGAGCATCCGGGCAGGCGGCCGCTCCCGCACCGAGGGTCAGAAGACGCCCCTCGGTGAAGGGTGTTACAACCTGCTGCCGACGGACCAGGCCGTCCGCCTCCTGAGGTCGCACCGTGCGAGTTGCCGCCGCCACCCTCCGCTTCCTCGCGCTGACCAGCGCCGCCTTCTGCGCGGTGGCGCACGCCAAGGAGCCCGCCAAGGCCGCCCCGTCCCCCACCGTCACCGCGGCCCCGGCGGATGGCTCGAGCACGGCGGACGAGGCGTTCAACACCCGCGTGAAGACGCTGGAGGAGAACGTCGTCGACCTGAAGGAGCGCATCTACCGCTCCAAGGCGAGGCTGCTCCTCCTGCAGGAGACGGTGCTCGGCGGCGACGTCACCACCGGCTCCCGCGCGCTCATCGTCCACCGCAACGAGATGGGCGGCTCCTTCGTGCTGGAGTCGGTGACGTACGCGCTGGACGGCGCGCCCATCTTCACGCAGCTCGACCTGCAGGGTGAGCTGGCGAAGCGCGAGCAGTTCGAGGTCTTCAACGGCCGCATCGTCCCCGGGCAGCACCAGCTCGCGGTGCGGCTCGTCTACCGCGGCAACGGCTCCGGCGTGTTCAGCTACATCGAGGGCTACAAGTTCAAGGTGCAATCCAGCTACACCTTCAACGCGGAGCCCGGGAAGGTGTCCACCGTGCAGGTGGTGGGCTACGAGCAGGGCGGCCTCACCACGGACATGAAGGACCGCCCCGCGGTGCGCTACGACATCGAGCTGTCCCGTGACGCGGCCCCCCGCATCGACCCGGAAGCGGGCGCGGGGACGCAGGCCACCATTCCCCCCGAAGCGCGGTAGAGGCCCCGCCGGTGAGCCCGTCGCATCGCGCCCTCGCCCTCGCCCTGGCCCTCGCGGGCGCATCCCCCGCCCTCGCGGCGGACCCCGTTCCCCTCGTCCCGCCGCCGCCCACGCCCCAGCAGTTGGCGCAGGAGCTGGCCACCGTGGAGGCGCAGCTGGGCACCGCCGAGGCGAGCCTCGCCGACGTCGAGCGCACGCACAGCCAGCGCCCGGAACAGGACGACGCGGAGGCGCGCGCGCGGCGCTACTCGGACGCGGAGATCCAATACCTGCTGGGCAACTGGGGCGCGGCCTCCGTGCTCCTCTACGACCTGGTGAGCGACCCACCGTTCCAGAAGCACCCGCGCTACGCGGACGCGCTCTACTTCCTGGCGGACGCGCTGTTCCAGCAGCGCAACTACATCGGCGCGCGGCTGTACCTGCGCGAGCTGCTCGCGCTGCCCACCACGCCGCGGCACAAGGACGCGCTGTCGCGCTACCTCGTCATCGCCGGGAAGCTGAACCAGTTCGACGGCATCGCGCCGTACCTGGAGCAGGCCCGCGTGCTGTCCGGCGGACAGCTTCCGCCGGAGGTCCAGTACACCTGGGCGAAGTGGCTCTTCCGGCGCACGGACCTGGCGCCCTCGGAGCGCATCGCCCACGCGCGCGCCGCCTTCACGCCCCTGGCGCAGCAGCCGGACGGTCCCTACCGGCTCCAGGCCGCGTATCACCTGGGCGTCCTGTCGATGCAGGCCGGGGAGCTGCCGCTCGCGCTGTTCCAGTTCCAGCAGCTCGTCACGCCCCAGTCCCCATCGGACGGCGGGGCCTCGGTCGCCACCGCGGCGCAGGTGGTGGAGGCGCGGCGCATCCACGAGCTGGCGCTGATGTCGCTGGGGCGGCTGTCCTACGAGACGGGCCGCTACGACGAGGCGCTGGACTGGTACGGCCGCGTGCCGCAGGACAGCGAGTCCTTCCCGGAGTCGCTCTACGAGATTGCCTGGACACAGGTGCGCAAGGGCAACCACCAGGAGGCGAAGAACGCCATCGACATCCTGTTGATGGTGTCGCCCGACTCGCAGCTCGCGCCCCAGGCCCGGCTGCTCCAGGGCAACCTCCTCCAGCGGCTCAAGAAGTACGACGAGGCCATCGCCACGTACGACGAGGTCATCGGCACCTTCCGCCCGGAGCGGGAGAAGGTGGACGCCCTCCTGCGCGCGAAGCCGGAGGCGTCCGCCTACTTCGACCGGCTGCTGAGCCGCGCGGACGACATCCCGGACGTGCGCACCCTGCTGCCCCCGCTGGCACGCAAGTACGCGGCCTCGCGGCGCGAGGTCGTCGACGCGGTGAAGATGGTGGCCGACATCGACAGCGGGCGTGAGGGGACCACCGAGGCGCGGGAGCTGGCCGACCGCATCCTGCGCGCGCTGGACGCCCGGGGCCTGGAGACCTTCCCGGAGCTGCAGGAGGGCCTCACCCACGCGGACGCGGTGGAGACGGCGCTCATCCGCGCGGACGAGGAGCGGCTGCGCGTCGAGGCGCTCACGCTGGACACCTCGCTCACGCAGGGCGAGAAGGACTCCGTCCAGCACCTGCGCCGCGAGCGCGAGGCGCTGCGGACACGCTTCCTGTCGCTGCCCACCACCACGCGAGCGCTGCAGGAGCGGCTGGACCGCATGCAGGCGCGCGTGGACGCGGTGGACCGGGAGGCGTTCCGCCTGGGGACGGAGATCCAGGGCCTGCAGGCCATCGCCGCGTCCGTGCGCAAGTGGGTGGACGACACGCGGCTCTTGCGACACACGCCGCCGGACGAGGAGCAGGAGTACCTCGTGCAGCTCCAGGCGGAGGTGCAGACGCTGAGCGACCTGAAGGTGGAGCTGGACCGCACCCGCGCGCGACTGGCGGACGAGCGACACAGCGCCGCCAACACGCTCGCGGGCGAGCAGGCCATCCGGGGTCGGTATGCGCAGGCGCTGGCGGCCGAGCACGCCGTGCTGGCGGAGGCGGAGCGCCGCGGGGCCTCGGACACCTCGGGGCTGGTGGCGCGCGCGCATGCGGCGCAGGAGAAGAGCGACGCCCTGAAGACCCGTGTCGTCCAGGCGCGTGAGGCGCTGCGCGCCCGGGTGGAGACGCGCGGCCGGCTCATCCGCGAGAAGGTGCGCGCGGAGCAGAAGCTGCTGGAGCGCTACGACCTGGACGTGCGCACCGCCTCCACGGACGCCCGACTGCTGGTGGGCCGCATCGCCCAGGACAGCGTGCGGTCCGTGCGCAACCAGTTCTACGACCTGGTGCTGAAGGCGGACGTGGGCGTCGTCGACGTGGCCTTCACGGAGAAGCAGGACAAGACACAGGCCATCCAGAACGTGGCCGCGCAGAAGGCGGACGCCCTGCGCGCGCTGGACGCGGACTTCCGCGACGTGCTCTCGGAGGATGGCCGCTGATGCGCCGCCTCCTCGCCGTGCTGCTCTCCATGGCCTCGCTCCCCGCCGCCGCCCAGGCGACGGACGGCGAGCAGGCGCCCGCGGCGCCCCAGGCCGGAGACGCCGCCACCGACGCGAAGCCCCCGTCCCGGGGTGCCTACCTGGAGGGCCTGGGCCGCACGCCGCAGGAGGAGGAGCTGCTCCAGGACGTCAGCCGCGCGCTGAAGACGTACGAGGAGGAGTCGCGGGAGTACAGCCGCGAGGTGCAGCTGCTCATGGAGCACAAGTACGAGCAGAAGCGCGACTCGCTCTCGTCCGCGTACGAGAAGGTCATCCGCGACCTGGAGGCCCAGGAGCGCAAGCAGCGGGTGGAGGCCATCGTCCGCTTCGAGGAGTTCCTGCGCCGCTATCCCAGCGAGCCGCGCTACACGCCGGACGTGATGTTCCGTCTGGCGGAGCTCTACTACGAGCGCTCCCAGGACGAGCACCAGTTGGCGATGAAGGACTATCGCGACCGGCTGGACGCGCACGACCGGAACCCGGACTCGGCCTTCCCCGTCGAGCCGCGCAAGGACTACTCGGACTCCATCGCGCTCTACCGCCGGCTCCTGAAGGAGTACCCCGCCTACCGCCTCAACGACGGCGCCTCGTACCTCCTGGGCTACTGCCTGGAGGAGCAGGAGCAGGTCGAGGAGAGCTTCGTCGCCTACCAGCAGCTCATCTCCAAGTACCCGCGCAGCCGCTTCGCCACCGAGGCGTGGGTGCGCATCGGTGAGTACTGGTTCGAGAACTACAACGACCCGAAGGCCCTGCCCCAGGCCGCGCAGGCCTTCGAGGCGGCGTCACGCGACACGCTCCACCCGCTCTACGACAAGGCGCTCTACAAGCTGGGGTGGACGTACTACCGCATGGACCGCTTCGACGAGGCGGTCCAGTCCTTCCTCACGCTGGTGGACTTCTACGAGGCCCAGCGCGTGGCCAAGGGCGAGGAGGCCGCCGGCGGCGACCTGCGCACGGAGGCGCTCCAGTACGTCGCCATCTCGCTCGCGGACGAGAGCTGGGGTGGCATCGCCCGCGCCCAGTCCCTGTTCGCCCAGCGCGGTCCGCGCCCGTACGAGTCGGACATCTACCGGCGCCTGGGGGACGTTTACTTCGACCAGGCCAACCACGTGGCCGCGGTGGAGGCCTACCGGCTCGTCCTCCAGAAGGACCCGCTCTCACCCGACGCGCCCCGGGTTCAGCAGCGCATCGCCCAGTCCTTCGAGCGCGAGCGCCGGCTGATGGACTCCTTCGTCGAGTCCGAGAAGCTCGCCGCCCTCTACCAGCCGGGCACCGCCTGGTACGAGAAGAACAAGGGCGACCCGGACGCGCTCTCGCAGGCGAACCAGTTGGTGGAGAAGAGCCTCTACGGCAGCGCCACCTTCCACCACCAGCAGGCGCTGGTGTTCAAGAAGGAGGGCAAGTTCGAGCAGGCCAACGTCGCCTTCGCCACCGCCGCGCGCGCGTACGGCACGTACCTGGAGCGCTTCCCGCGCAGCAAGAGCGCGGGCGAGATGCGCTTCTACCACGCCGAGTGTCTCTACTTCTCGTTCCAGTTCGCCGAGGCGGCGCGCGGCTACGAGGAGGTGCGGGACACGGGCGTGAGCGCGAAGCACCGCGACGACGCGGCCCACAGCGCGGTGCTCGCGTGGCAGCAGCAGCTCGCGCTCGACATCCAGAAGGGCGCAGCGCCGGACCTCAAGCCCCTGCGCTCCTCCGAGCGGCCCGAGGGCGCCGCGCCCCACCCCGTCCCGCTCACGACCACCGAGCAGAAGCTGGTGGCCGCGTCGGACCGGTACGTGGCGCTGCTGTCGAAGGACGCCAAGGCCCCGGGCATCGCCTACAAGGCCGCGGAGCTGTACTACGCGCACGACGAACTGCCGGAGGCGCGCGCGCGCTTCGAGCGCATCATCCAGACGTGGCCCCGCAGCGAGGTCGCCCGCTACGCCACCAACCTCACCGTCGAGACGTTCCTCATCGACAAGGACTGGCGCAGCGTCGAGGAGGTCAGCGCGCGCCTGGCGGACAACGCGCAGGTCATCGAGCCGTCGAGCGAGCTGCACCAGCAACTGATGCGCTTCAAGCTCGCCGGGCGCTTCAAGCTGGCCGACCAGCTCATGGCCGAGGGCAAGTACGAGGAGGCGGCGCGCAAATACACCCAGCTCGTCGACGAGGCCCCTCGCCACGAGTTCGCGGACAAGGCGCTCAACAACGCCGCGGTGGCCCACGAGAACACGCGCCGCTTCGACTCCGCGCTCAAGCTCTACGAGCGCATCTACCGCGAGTATCCCAAGTCGTCCCTGGCGGACGCGGCGCTGTTCCGCGTGGCGGTGAACGCGGAGAAGTCCTACGACTTCGACAAGGCCGTCACCAGCTACCAGAAGCTGGTGAAGGACTACCCGGCCTCGAAGGACCGTGAGGCGGCGCTCTTCAACACGGCGCGACTGTTGGAGGGCCAGCAGCGCTACGCGGAGGCGGCCGCCACGTACACGCGCTACGCGGAGCTGTTCCCCAACGCGGAGGACGCGGCGAAGAACCAGTACCACGCGGCGCTCCTGCTGGAGAAACAGGGCGACCCGCGCGGCGAGGTGAAGGCGCTCCAGGAGTTCGTGCGCAAGTACGCGAACAAGTCCAGCCAGTTGGAGCGCGTGCTGGATGCGCACCGCCGCATGGGCGACGCGTACCAGAAGCTGGGCAACGAGAAGGAGGCCACGCGCTCGTACACGCAGGCGGCGACGGAGTTCGACCGGCGCAAGCTGAAGCCGGACACGCATCCGCTCGCGGCGAACGCGGCGGCCTACGGGCGCTTCCAACTGGCCGAGGCGGAGCTGCGCAAGTTCGACAAGCTGAAGATCGGCGGCTGGGGTCCCGCGCTGCTGCGCAGCTTCGCGGCGAAGCGGGCGGCGGTGAAGACGGTGAAGGACGCCTATGCGCGCGTCTACCCGTACAAGCAGCTGGAGTGGTCGCTCGCGGCGGCCTACCGCTCCGGGTACGCGCTGGAGCGCTTCGCCAACACCATCATCGAGACCCCGGTGCCGCCCGACGTGAAGCGCCTGGGCGAGGAAGCGGTGGTGACGTACCAGGACCTGCTCGCGCAGAACACCGCGGAGCTGGAGGACGCGGCGGTGGAGAGCTACGCCATCGCGCTGGCGGAGGCTCGCAAGAACCGCGTCTCCAACGAGTGGACGCGCCGCACGCTGGAGTCCCTCAACCGCTTCCGCCCCAAGGAGTACCCCGTGCTCAAGGAGCCCAAGCAGGCGCTCGCCGCCGAGGGGCTCTATCCGGATGGACTCGTCGGTGGCCCCAGCGCACCGCCTCCTCCGGCGACCCGGGATGACAAGCGCCTCTCGGGAGGAGACAAGCCGTGAGCCGCGCACCGCGAACCCCGGCGCCCTCCGCCGCGTTCTCCTCCCCTTCCGACGCCGCGACACCGTCCCTGGCCACGCGCCGTGCCCCGGAGGCTCGCGGCCCCGCCACCAGGCCGGGCGACGAGACCCTCGCGGCCGTGGGCACCAAGACCTTCCCGCGAACCTCCGGCCTCGCCGTGGCCCTGCTGTGGCTGTCCGCCTGTGCCACCGCGCCGCAGCCCCGCGCGGACACGCCTGCGACGACCGCGCCCCCGACCGTCGAGGCGAAGCCCACACCGCCTCCGCCACCGCCCCCGAGCGCGGAGGAGGACTTCGCCCGGGCGGTGGAGATCGCCCGCGCGGGTGAACTCACCGCGGCCGAGACGGCGCTGCGCGCGCTGGTGGACTCCCATCCGACGCTCGACACCGCGTGGACCAACCTGGGCATCGTCCAGGAGCGGCAGGGCCGCCACGCCGAGGCCGAGCGCTCGTATCGCCAGGCGCTGACGCTCGCGCCGGAGCAGCCCGCGGCCTGGGACTGCCTGACGCGCCTGTACGGCCGGACGAACCGCGCGGCCGCGCTGGAGGCGGAGCTTCGCGCGGTGCTCGACGCGAAGCCGGACGCGGTGACGCCGCGCACGGCGCTGGCCATGACGCTGCTCCAGCAGAAGAAGCTGGAGCCGGCCGCCGCCGAGGCGAAGCGGGCCCTCCGCGTCGACGAGCGTCACGTGCGCGCCATGCAGGTCCTCGCGCAGGTGTACTACCGCGAGGGCAAACACGAGCTGGCGCGCATGGTGCTGGAGAACGCGCGCGACATCGCCCCCGAGGACGCCGCCACGCACAACGCCCTGGGGCTCGTCTACGTGGCGCTCGGCGCGGGCCCCCAGGCCCTGGAGGAGCTCAAGCGCGCCACGACGCTGCGCCCCGACTTCGCCGAGGCGCGCAACAACTTCGGCGCCCTGCTCAACGAGGCCCAGGACTACCCGGCCGCCGTCACCGAACTCGAGGCCGCGGTCCGCGCCGCGCCCGACTTCGCCGACGCGCGCCTCAACCTGGGCAACGCCTACCGGGGCATCGGCGACTTCACCCGAGCCAAGGGGGAGTACGAGCAGGTGCTCACCCTGCGCCCCGCGGCCGCGGACCCGCACTTCAACCTGGCCGTCCTCTACCTCGACGTGGAGCCGCCGGACCTCGACGCCATCGAGCGCTACAAGACGGCCATCGCCCTCTTCGAGCAGTACGAGGCCAAGGGCGGAAAGGACGAGCGCATCCCCCAGTACGTGAAGGACGCGCGCAAGAACATCGACCGCGAGGAGCGGCGCCGCGAGCGTGAGCGAAAGGACCAGCTCCGCAAGGCCGCCGAGCAGCCGAAGCCTGCTCCGCCCCCCGAGACCGCCCCCGCCGCGCCCACACCGGCCCCAGACGCGCCCCCCTCCGCCGGAACCGCCCCCCAGGCCCCGGTGTCCCAACCCCAGCCCCCGGCTTCCGAAGCCACACCGGCCCCCACACCGGCCGGCTCGGGTAAGCTGGACGGCGCCCCGAACTGACCTCTCCATGCGCTCCGCCCTCGCCCTCCTCGTGCTGCTCGCCGCCGCGCCCTCGCTCGCGCAGGACGCGAAGTCGTCCGCGCCGGCACCCCAGGGTTCGGCGCCGCGCACCGACACGCCGGCCGCGAAGAAGCCCTCCCCTCGCAAGGTCATCCGCCTGGACGCGCTCACCGTCGAGGGACGCATCCAGAAGCCGCAGGCCTTCTACATCCTCCCCCGCTCCAACCTGAGCTTCGACGACCTGAACCGCGCGGAGAGCTTCGTGCCCAAGGTCGAGCAGAGCGTCGAACAGGACCCGTTCTAGCCCCATGGCAGCCCCTCCGCAGACCAAGCTGCTCCGCGTCGGCCTCATCCAGAACGGCCAGATTGTCGAGGAGCGCCACGTCCGCCGTGACACCGTCACCATCGGTCACGACGCGCGCAACACCTTCGTCCTGCCCGCCGCCGACGACCGCCCGGCGCGCTTCGGCGTCTTCGAGTTCCAGGGCCAGCAGTTCCAGCTCGTCATCAACGAGTCCATGAAGGGCCGCGTCAACCTGGGCTCCTCCGACGTGGACTTCGACGCCCTGCGCACGCAGGGCCACGCCTCGCGCCGGGGCGACCTGTACGTCCTGCCGCTCCAGGAGACCGCGCGCGGCAAGGTCGAGCTGGGCGACGCCACCCTCTTCTTCCAGTTCGTCACGCCGCCCGCCGAGGAGGCCCGGCCGCTCCTCCCGTCCGACATCCGCGTCAGCCGCTGGAAGACGATGGACCGCGTCTTCTTCGGCATCCTCGCGGCCTCGCTCCTCCTCCACTTCTCCGGCGCAGCCCTCATCATCTCCTCCGAGGCGCCCAAGGAGCAGGAGCTGGCCCTGGACCAGCTCGACGACCGCTTCGTGCGCGCCATCATCCCCCAGCGCCCGGTGGAGACCCCCAGGCCCGCGACCACCGGCCCCGCCGACGCGCCCAAGGAAGAGGCCAAGGCCCCGGAGACGAAGGAGGGCGACGACAAGCCCGCCGGGGAGAAGGCCGCGAGCGCGGCGGCCGCGCGCCACGCGGAGGTGGTGAAGAAGGTCTCCGGCAAGGGCCTCCTGAAGCTGCTCGGCTCCAAGGGCGACGGCGCGGGCGGCGCCTTCCAGGACGTGCTGGGCAGCGCCAGCGGCGGCAACGACATCGCGGCGGCGCTCCAGGGCGCGGGCGGCGTGGGCGTGGCCAACGAGGTCACCACCGCCAAGGGCACCGGCCCGCGCGGCGGCGGCACCGGCTCCGTGACGGGCATCGGCGAGCTGGGCACGCAGGGCGGCGGCAAGGTCGACCTGGGCAACAAGAAGGAGGTCGAGCTCAAGGGCCGCGTGCAGGACGCGGCGCCGGAGGTGGACAGCTCCGACGTGGACCGCGACGCGCTCGCCCGCTACGTGCGCGCGCGCAAGGGCGCCATCCAGAGCTGCTACGAGAAGGAGCTCAAGCGAAACCCCAACCTCAAGGGCAAGGTGGTGGTGCGCTTCTCCATCACCCCCACCGGGCGGGTGGGCGACTTCGACATCGACGAGAACACCCTGGGCAGCGAGGCCGTCGCCAGCTGCATCCGCGCCGTCATCCGCGCCTGGGTGTTCCCCTTCAAACCCGACGCGGACGCGACGGTGTCCTACCCCTTCGTCTTCTCGCCGACGGGGTAGGCTCCGGGACATCGACCCCGCCGGGGGGCTCGCGGGAGGACCATGGAGAAGCTGGCCGTCATCACCGCGTCTCCGCTGTTCGAGATGCTCTCCCCCACGGAGCTGACGCGGCTGGCGGAGCTGGCCCGCGTCCACCACTGCGTCGCCGGGGAGGTCGTCTTCGAGGAAGGGGACTTCGGCGACAGCCTCTTCCTCATCGTCCAGGGCCAGGTGGAGGTCGTGCGCCGGCACCCCGACGGCACCCTCTCCCCCCTGGCCATCCTGTCCGCCCCGGAGTCCTTCGGGGAGATGGGCCTCATCGACAAGGACGACCGCTCCGCCACCGTGCGCGCCCACACCGCCGCCGTCCTGCTCCAGCTCACCGGCCAGGACCTGCGCGACTTCCGCCGCACCCACCCGGACGGCTTCACCTTCATCGTCGTCAACATCGCCCGGAGCCTGTCTGCCCGACTGCGCGAAGCCAATGCCCGGCTCTCCGGTAACCACTGAATAAGAGGGGACTTGTCGCGTTGACACCCCTCCCCCCGCCCTCTACGCTTTGAGTCAATGCGAAGGGCCGGGAAAGCCGTGAGGCGTATGAACACCGCCGGGATGATCGCCGTGGTGGTCGCCGCGAAGGTCGCCCTCGCGCAGGCTCCGGCGCCCGCCGCGCCCCCGCCGCGCGCCCCGCCTCCCGCCCCCGCGCTGGAGAAGGCCAGCGAGGTGCCCGACTCCCAGAAGCTCGAGCGCAGCAGCCAGGCCCTCACCGCCATGCGCGACGTGCTCCGTCAGGTGCTCGGCAAGGTGGAGGAGGCGCGGCGCACCAAGGACGTGGTGAAGCTCAACTGCGCCAACGAGAAGCTCACGCAGATCAAGGGCCTGCTGCGCATCTCCGAGCAGGCGGACGTGTCGCTCCAGGAGGCGCTCACCCGGCGCGAGGTCTCCTCCAGCGAGCACGAGTACACCAAGGTGATGATCGCCCGGCAGAAGGTGGGCCAGCTTCGCTCGGAGGCCGAGGAGTGTATCGGCCAGCTCGCCTTCCGGACCGACGAGAACCTCTTCATCGAGGTCGAGGAGCCGGAGAACCTGCCTGGTGGAGATCCCACCCGGCCGCCTCCGCCTCCCGTCGTCGTCGTCCGGCCTCCGGCGGCCAGCCCCATCGAATAGCCCCTGTGTGCCCTCTGCCGCATCGGGCGAGTCTCCGTGACGTACCGAACAATTCTTCGGCCCCTCGAAACGTGCGTGCTATGACGCCCTGGGCCGTCCGCAGGAAAGGTAGGAGTGGGTACCCCTGCTTCCGGGGAAGCCACTGCGAGCCATGACGCTGAGAGGGACAATCCGGGGCATGGGTTGCGCGCTGGCGCTGATGGCGCTCGGCGGCGAAGCCTCGGCCCAGAGCGCGATGTCGGCGCCCTCCAGCGGCGGTAACGGCTTCAAGGTCGGCAACGGTCGGCTGCACCCGTACTTCGAGCTGGAGACGCGCCTGGACAGCGGCGTGGGCTACTTCGGCCTGGAGGGCGCGCAGCCGCAGCCGGACGGCACCCCGCCGAACCTGTCGGGGGAGCTGGCCATGCACTTCCGGCCGGGCTTCCGGCTGGAGATTCCTTCCCCCCGGCTGGCGTTCAACCTCAACGCCAACCTGGACTACGTGCTCTACACGGAGCTGATGACCGCTGGCTCCAACAAGGCCTCCCACATGGAGGGGGCCGCGGACCTGCTGGCGCGCATCAACCCGGAGGCGCCGCTGTCCGTGGAGCTGTCGGACCAGTTCGTGCGCTCGGACCGCACGCGCTCGGCCGCGGTGGGCGCGGGCGTGTTGAGCCTCTACAACGAGGCGCGGGTGAAGACGCCGTGGAAGCCCGGCGGCGGCGCGGTGGAGCTGGCGCCGAGCGTGGCCTACGCGGTGGAGCTGTTCCAGTCGCTGGGCGCGGCGCAGCCCGTGGGCTGTGTCGACGGCGTGTGCGAGGCCCTGGCCGCGGACCGCTTCGACTACGGCAACCTGCGCGTGGGGATGGAGGGCCGCTGGCGCTTCCTGCCCAAGACGGCGCTGGTGCTGGACACCGGCCTGGACGTGCGCAGCTACTTCAACGACGGCGGCCCGGACGCCACGCTGCTGCGCGCCCTCGTCGGCGTGGCGGGCCTCATCTCCCCCAAGGTGGCGGTGACGGCGAAGGCGGGCTGGGGCCACAACTTCGGAGAGACGGGCGGCGGCACGCTCGTCGCGCAGCTCGAGGGCACCTACCTCTACAGCCCCACGCTCACGTTCAAGGGCGGCTACCTGCGCACGCTGGAGCCGGTGGCGGCGTACGGCATGTTCCGCGACGACCGGGGCTACGCGGAGGCGCGCGCGCTGTGGGGCGGCAAGCTGACGGTGCGGGTGGCCGGCGCGGTGGACTTCCTGAGCTTCGAGGGCACGCGCTCGGACACGGTGGTGACGGTGGACGCGGGGCCCGAGTACCAGTTCCGTCCCTGGCTCACCGGCTCGGCCGGCTACATGCTGAGCACGCGCTCCTCGTCGGTGGACGGCGGTGGCCTCAACTACACGCGCCACGAGGGGTATGCTCGCCTCGTGGTGACGTACTGAGCCCGCCGTCGTGCCGGGCCCCTTCCCCGAGCCCGCTCCCCGGATGAGACCCTCCCGCCTCCTGTGCCTCCTCGCCCTGTCGGGCGCGCTGGGCGCGTGCTTCGGCTCCGCGCCGCGTCCCCCGCCGCCCTCGCCCACCCCGGCCGCGGAGGCCGGCGAGGCGCACGCGGGCGGCGGCACGCTGGGCCCCGGCGACGTGGTGGAGGTGCGGGTGTTCCAGGAGCCGGAGCACTCGGGCACCTGGCGCCTGTCGCCCGAGGGCACCATCGACTATCCGCTGTGCGGCAAGGTGCCGCTGCAGGGCAAGACGCCCAGCACCGCCGCGGACGCGCTGCGCGACTGCCTGGGGCGCTACGTGCGCCGGCCGCAGGTGTCGGTGCTCATCCGCGAGTACAACTCGCAGAAGATCTTCGTCTTCGGCGAGGTGCAGAAGCCGGGCACCTTCCCCGTGGACGGGGAGATGTCCATCATCCAGGCCATTACGCTCGCGGGTGGCTTCACCAAGGTCGCGGAGAAGAACAACGTCCTGGTGACGCGCGTGGTGAACGGGCAGGAGCGCAAGATTCGCGTGCCCGTCGAGGACATCGGCGTGGGGCGGGAGAAGAACTTCATGCTCCAGCCCGGCGACATCGTCTTCGTGCCGGAGAGCTTCTTCTAGGCCGCGCCACGGACCTCGCGAGGCCCATGCCTCGCGAGACCCGCGTGGGCAGGCGGCCTACTGCAGGTCGCAGCCGGGGATGCAGTAGTTCGCGTTGATGAGCGTGCGCGTGTTCGACAGGTTCGACTGACAGCCCGCGTACTGCGTGGCGGGCGTGGCCTGGATGCGGCTCGCGCCGCACTTCACGACACAGGCGCGGATGTTCTCGAACCAGTAGACGAGGTCGTTGTTGGGGCAGTTGGGCGGGATGCCGATGCCCTGCTCCACGCCCACCATCGCGTCCGCCTCCGGCGGGACGGGCTCGGCGTCGGCACCACCACCACAGGCCGTCAGGAACAGGCTGGACATCGCAACCAGGGACACCGCGAAGCGCTTGGCGTTCATGTGTACTCCTTCGACAGGGGGAGACACTGAATCATGCAACACCCGGCGCTCCCAGCGAAGCCAGCCCACCGTGGGAGCCCCGTCATTCCGTGAGGACGGAATCCGAGGAGGGCGGAGCGGTGACTACGTCCCCTCGCAGCCCGCCGGCTCGTTGCAGGAGAACGTCATCGTCACGCCCATGCTGAAGCCCTGGTTGCCGCCGGGGACCACGGGGCTGCACGACATGAGGGAGCGGGTGATGTCGCAGCCACCGGAGGGGCACGTCTCGAACATGAACGTGTCCGCGAGCTTGTTGGCCTTGTCGTAGGCCTCCGCGCAGGTGACGCCCGTGGTGCGGCGGACCACCGAGTACCGCGTTGCCCCGCATGCACAGGCCAGCGGCGCCTCGGACGTGTCCAGGGCGCTGACGCCGTCGTCCCCGGACGCCATGCCGCCCTGGCAGCCCACGAGGAGACCGAAGAGGAACAGCCCTACTCCACACCACGGCATGCGCGTCAGGTAGGTCATGACGCGAGGCTAGGGCCGGCGGCGGCGCTTCCGCAATCCAGCGTCAACAGCAACGCATGACGCAATCAGGCACGAGGCGTCCAGCCGAGCTGGTCGATGAAATGTTTCGCCTCGGAGAGAAGCGTGGGGGCCAGGGCGGGCGCGGAGGCGATGACGTCGCCGCGCAGGACGTCGAAGGGGGCGCCGGTGACGTGGCGGATGACGCCGCCGGCCTCCTCCACCAGGAGCGAGCCCGCGGCGATGTCCCAGGGCTTGAGGCCGAACTCGAAGAAGCCGTCGAAGCGGCCCGCGGCGACGTACGCCAGGTCCATGGCGGCGCTGCCGGTGCGGCGCATGCCCTGGGCGCGCAGGACGAAGCGGGTGAACAGCCCCACGGGGCCCTCGGGCTTCTCGCGCACGTCGTAGGGGAAGCCCGTGCACAGCAGCGCCGCGTCCAGCGAGGACACGGCGCTGGCGCGCAGGGGGCGGCCGTTGAGGGTGGCGCCCTCCCCGCGCGCGGCGGAGAACAGCTCGTCGCGCATCGGGTCGTAGACGACGCCGGCCACGACGCCCTGGGGGCCCTCCACGGCCACGCTGACGCAGAAGTGGGGCACGCGGTGGGCGTAGTTGGTGGTGCCGTCGAGCGGGTCCACCAGCCAGCGGAAGCCGTCCGAGCCGGCCGTGGCGCCGCTCTCCTCCGCGAGGATGGCGTGGGTGGGGTGGCGCGCGCGGAGGAAGGCGAGCAGCGCCTCCTCGGACGCGCGGTCCGCGTCGGTGACCAGGTCGATGCCGCCCTTCAGCTCGATGATGCGCTCGCCCAGGAAGCGCTCGGAGAGGATGCGGCCGGCGAGGCGGGCGCCCTCCTCCGCGGTGCGGCGCAAGGCGGCGGGCGACTCGTGGGCTTCAGGGGCCGTGGCCATGGCGTCTCCTCGACTAGGGGGCGGGCTCGGCCAGCAGGGATTCGATCTCCGCCTGGTACTTGGTGAGGAACTCCTCCGCGAAGCCCTCGTGGAAGTACCGGACCACGCCCCTCCGGTCGATGATGTACGTCGTCGGCATGCCGCGCACCTTGAGCGTGCGCTCGGCCACGCGGGCGTTCTCGTCGAGGAGGATGGGCAGCTTCACCTTCACCTCCTCCAGGAACGGAGGAATCGCGCGGGGGTCCTCGTCCACGTTGAGCGCGTAGACCTTCAAGCCCCGGCCCGCGTACTCGCGGCTGAGGTTCTCGTAGAAGGGCAGCGCGTCGCGGCACGGCTCGCACCACGTGGCCCAGACGTCGAGCAGCACCACGCTGCCCCGGTCGCTCTTGAGGTCGTACGTCTCGCCGCCCGGGTAGCGCTTCACCTGGAAGACGAGCGGCGCGGGGCTGCCGTTCGAGCCGCCCTCGTCCCCCGACCCGCCGGGCAGGGTGGGCGTGAGGGAGGGCATCGCGTTGTTGCGGGCGCAGGCGGCGAGGGACAGGGCACCGAGGGCGGCGAGGAGGGGCAGGCGCATGTCAGGCAGTCTCCCCCGTCCGGGCCTTCAGGGCCACGAGCAGCTTGTCGATGAAACCGCCGAAGGCGCCGTTGCTCATGACGAGCAGCACGTCACCGGGCTGGGACTCGCGGGCCACCAGGTCCACGAGCGCCTGCACGTCCGTGGAGCCCTCCGCGGAGATGCCCTGGGCCTGGAGGTCGCGCACCAGCCGGGGCACGTCCAGCTCCTCGCCCACGGGCACCTTGTCGTGACGCTCGGGCACCTTGAGGCTGGCGCGGGAAGCGCCGGTGAAGGAGTGCGCGTACTCCTCCTGGTGGATGTTGCGGCGGCTGGTGTTGGAGCGGGGCTCGAAGATGGCCCACAGCCGGCGCTGGGGGTAGCGGCGGTGGATGGCGGAGATGGTCTCCCGCACCGCCGTGGGGTGGTGCGCGAAGTCGTCCACCACGAGGATGCCGCCGGGCTCGCCCCGGGGCTCCTGCCGGCGCTTCACGCCGCGGAACGACGCGAGCCCCTGGGCGATTTCGTCGAAGGACAGGCCCAGGCCGCGCGAGGCGGCGATGACCCCCAGCGCGTTCTCCACGTTGTGCGCGCCGCCCATGGGCAGCGTCACGGTGCCGAGCACCTGGCCGCGCTCGACCACGCCGAAGCGCGCGCCGTCGGGGCCGTAGGAGACGTCGCGCGGGGTGTAGTCGGCGTCCGCGCCCTCCTTGGCGACGTACGTCACCACGCGGCCCTGGCAGCCCTCGCGGGAGAGCTTCACCGCGTTGGGGTACGCGGCGCAGACGACGAGCTGGCCGTCGGCGGGGATGAGGCGCACGAACTTCTCGAACGTGGCCTCGTAGTGCGGCAGGTCGCGGAAGATGTCGGCGTGGTCGAACTCCACGCTGGTGAGGATGGCGGTGCGCGGGCGGTAGTGGAGGAACTTGGAGCCCTTGTCCCAGTAGGCGGTGTCGTACTCGTCGCCCTCGACGACGAAGTGCGGGCCCTTCCCCACGCGGTAGTTGCCCGCGTAGTTCTGGGTGACGCCGCCCACGAGGAACGAGGGGTCCTTGCCGGCCTCGACGAGCACGTGGGCCATGAGCGAGGACGTGGTCGTCTTGCCGTGCGTGCCGGCGACGACGACGGAGTGCGAGTGCGCGAGGAAGAGCGAGCCCAGCGCGGCGGGGAAGCTCATCTGGGGGATGTGACGCTCGCGGACGGCGGTGGCCTCGGGGTTCACGCGGCGGATGACGTTGCCGATGATGACGAGGTCGGGCTTCGCGGTGTCCAGGTTCTCCGGGCGGTAGGGCGACGCGGCGGGGATGCCCCACGTCCGGAGCATGTCGCTCATGGGCGGGTAGACGTTCTCGTCGCTGCCCGTGACGTCGTAGCCGGCGGCCTTGAGCATGCCGGCGAAGGAGCCCATGCCGGTGCCGGCCACGCCCACCAGGTGGATGCGGCGGACGCTGCCGGGTTGGAGGGTTTCGAGGACGTTACCGTTGTCGTCAGGCATGCGGTCCCTGCTGGGTGGAAGTGAGGCCGAGCGCCTCCACGACGAAGTCGTGGAAGACGGGTCGGAAGTCGCGGATGCGCAGCTCCTGGCGTCCGTGGGCCACGCGGTTGGTGACGAGCGCCACCACGAGCGAGCGGCGCAAGTCGACCCAGAGGCTGGTGCCGGTGAAGCCCAGGTGGCCCACCGCGCCAGGGGGCGCGTCGCCGATGAAGCGGCCGGCGCTGGAGACACCCTTGGAGGGCGAGTCGAAGCCCATGGAGCGGGTGCTGCCGGGGACGAGCGGGTCGGTGGCGAGCACGCGGTACCAGAGCGGGCCCGGGGCGAGCACGGCGCGGGAGCCGGTGCAGTCGGCGAGCACGGCCTGGCCGAAGCGGGCCACGTCCACGGCGGTGCCGAAAAGGCCCGCGTGTCCGGCGACGCCATCCATCACCCAGGCGTTGTCGTCATCGACCTCGCCCGGGCGCGTGGGGGCGGTGGGCACGTCCTTCCACAGCCCCTCCTGTCCCGGTGCGGGCTCGCGCGGGCGGGTGGCGCCGGTGGGGGCGGTGGTGCCGTCGACGGGGAAGTCGGTGAGGCGGTGGAAGCGGGCGGCGAGGCCGAGCGGCTCGGCGACGTGGCGCGAGAAGAGCGTGTCGAGCGGGGCGCCGCCGGCGCGGGCGAGGATTTCGCCGAGCAGGATGAAGCCCACGTCGCTGTACGCGGAGGTGGTGCGGGGCGCGGCGGCGAGCGGCGTGGCGGCGGCGGCCTGGAGGACCTCGTCGCGGACGCGGGCGCGCAGGGCGGCGGGGCAGTCCGCGTCGAGCAGCGCAGGGTGCGCGGCGAGGGCCTGGGCGAAGAAGGGCACGAAGGGGGGCAGGCCGGAGCGGTGGTAGAGCAGGTCCGCGACGGTGACGCCGGCGTCGCCCATGGGGGTGCCGGGGAAGTAGCGGGACACGAGCGTGTCCGGGCCCACCTTGCCCTCGGTCCAGAGGCGGACGAACAGGGCGGTGGTGGAGAGCACCTTGGTGACGGAGGCGAGGTCGAAGCGGGTGTCGCCGGAGGCCTTGCCCGCGACGCCGCCGAAGACCTGGACGCCCCGGTGGAGGACGACGGCCTGGGCGGCGGGGAAGACGCCGATGCCCACCGCCTCGTCGAGGAGCGTCTGGAGGACGGCGATGGGGTGCTGCTCGGGGGGGGCGCTGCTCATGCGCGCACGGCTCCTTCGAGGAACGTGAGGCGGGCCGCGTCGGCGTCGAGGCGGACGTGGGTGCCGAGGGCGACGGGGAAGTTGAGGTCGCCGTGGCCGATGGGGAAGCCCGCAGCGCACGGCAGGCCCTCCTCGCGGGCGAGGTCGCGGAGCACGTCGGCGCTGGAGTAGTCGGCGCCCTTCTCCTCGCACGAGGTGAAGTCGCCCAGGACGATGCCACGCACGCGCGAGAAGACGCCCGCCAGGCGCAGGTGCGTCCACATGCGGTCGAGGCGGTAGGGGCGCTCGGTGACGTCCTCGAGGAGGAGCACGGCCCCGTCGAGCGACGGCAGGTACGGCGTGCCCAGCAGGCGGGAGAAGACGGAGAGGTTGCCGCCCAGGAGGACGCCCTCGGCGGTGCCGGGGACGTAGGTGGCGGTGCCCGTCAGCGGCGGCGGGGCCTCCGGGGACTCGAGGAGGCGGAAGTACGCGTCACGGACGGCCTGGGGCTGCTTCCCGAGCTGGGTGATGACGGGGCCGTGGATGGAGACGCGCCCTTGCGCCTGGAGGGCGGCGTGGACGGAGGTGAGGTCGGAGAAGCCGGTGAAGAGGCTCGGGGGGGCGTCCGCGAGGGGGAGACGGGGCAGGAGCCGGGCGCTGCCGTAGCCACCGCGGGCGCAGAAGATGGCGTGGGCCTGGGGGTCGAGGAGGGCCTGGGAGAGCTCGTCGGCGCGGCGGGCGTCGTCTCCCGCGAGGTAGCGGTGGGCGGCGTGGAGGTCGGGGCGGAGGATGGGGGCGTAGCGCTCGGCGAGGACGGCGAGGCCCACCTCGAAGGTGGGGCGGTCGAACGGTCCTGCGGGGGCGACGACGTGGACGGGGTCCCGGGGACGGAGCGGGAGGGGCTTGAGCCAACGCACGGGCGCTTCATAGCACCGGGGGCTCGGGGGGTAGCGCGATTCGAGACAGCGGGGCGGCGGAAGCGTTGAGTCCCCCGGTCCGTCGGGACGAGGACACTGCGACCGCCCGCCGCCCCCTCCCCTACCCTGCCGAGCGCTCCATCACCGCCGCGAAGAAGGCATCGGTGCCGTGGCGGTGGGGAGCGACGAAGAGGAAGTCGCCGCGCAGGCAGGGCTCGGGGAGCCAGCCTTCGCCGGGGCGGACGAGGTGGTAGTCGGGGCGCGAGGCGAGGAAGGCGGAGACGACGTCCTCGTTCTCGGCGCGGTTGACGGTGCAGGTGGCGTAGACGAGCCGGCCGCCGGGACGCACCAGGTCGGCGGCGCGGGCGAGGATGTCGCGTTGGAGCGGCGGGAAGCGGGCGAGCTCCTCGGGGGAGGTCCGGAAGCGCAGGTCGGGGCCCCGGCGGAGGGTGCCCAGTTCGGAGCACGGGACGTCTGCGAGGACGCGGTCGGCGCCGAGTCCTGGGGCCGGGGGTGTCCGGAGGACCTGGACGCGGGTGAGGCCGGCGCGGGCGGTGCGTTGGAGGAGCCGGTCGAGGCGCTCGGCGTCCGGGTCATGGGCCAGGAGCCGGCCGGAGTCGCGCATCTGGGCGCCGAGCAGGAGCGTCTTGCCGCCGGCGCCCGCGCACAGGTCGAGGACCGTCTCCCCCGGGTGGGCGTCGAGGACGAGGCCGAGGAGCTGGCTGCCCTCGTCCTGGACCTCGAAGAGGCCCTCTCGGAGGGGGGCGAGGGCGTAGAGGTTGGGTCGGGGGCCCTCGATGTGGAGGGCGAGCGGGCTCCAGGCCCCGGGGCGGGTGGGGACGCCCTCGGCGAGGAGGCGCTCGGCGAGCGCGTTGCGGGAGGTGCGGAGGGGGTTCACGCGGAGCGTGATGGGGCCTGGGACGTTGAGGTGGGCACAGAAGTCCTCGACCTCGGGGCCGAGCTCCCGGGCGAAGTGGTCGGCGAGCCAGTCCGGAAGGGAGGCCTGGAGGGCGAGCGAGGGCGGCGGGGTGGAGGTCAGCGGGAGAGGAGAGTCCTCCCCTACCCCGGCGATGGCGGCGGCGGTGGAGGCGGGGACCCGGGCGAGGCCGTGCAGGAGGGCGTAGAGGAGGAAGGGAGGTGGGGCGTCGTCGCGGCCGAGGAGGAAGGCGAGGCGGTGGCGCCAGAGGCCGACGTTGAAGAGGGCCTCCTTGAGGGCCTGGCGCTGCTCCCGGGAGAGGTCGCGGTGGGCACGCAGGGTGCGATCCACGACGCGCTCCGCGGGCGCGCCGCCGAGGACCTCGGCGATGGCCAGGGAGGCCACGGGGGCGAGCCCGGCCAGGGCGGCCCAGGGCTGACCGTGGAGCCGGGAGAGTGGATCAAACGGGACTGTTGACAGAGGGGGCTCCGTTCTCTAGAAAGCGCGTCATCGCTGCAGCGACGTCCCGCAGCGGTGGACATATTCCCCGATAGCTCAGCCGGTAGAGCGGGTGACTGTTAATCACTAGGTCCGTGGTTCGAGTCCACGTCGGGGAGCTGAACGAAGGGCCCTACCAAACGGTAGGGCCCTTTTTGTTAAACACGGGCCCCGCGATGACATCGTGGGGCCTTCGTGCTTAAGCCGCTGAACCCCAAGGGATTTTTCCTCGCGGTGCTGAAGAGAGTGCTCTCGGCTCTCTACCCCGCAGAGCGAGATACCCCCTCTTCTCCGCCGCCGACCGGGCTCTCTAATGCGCTCTTTCACCCGTTTTGGGGAGAGAGAGGCCGAGAGCGGTTAACAGGTGCTGTTAACTTTTGGGGCAGCGGTTAACAACATTCCCCAGGAGACCCGCTCTTTCCGCTCTGATGTTTCTGGGAGGGCGCCTCTCTCTGCTTTCTGGTTTCGCCTCTCCCCTGCATTGTAGCTCCCGGAGAGCGTGCCGCACGGCTCGCATGGGCCACTCTAGCTCGTACTCCTGGTAAATGCGGTCGGAGCAGACCGCCGATCCGCGCACCGCCGCTCCATTTCACCTGCACCAGCTCGCGGACAACCTGCGATGGCTCGCGGTCCATCGGCTGCCCCTATCGGCGCCAGCGAATCTCGCCCAGGGAAGGTGCCCTGGGAGCGCCTGGACTTCGTGCGCGCAGAACGCGACTGTGGACCTAGTTTTAACGACAGAGATCCATGACGCCGCCCACTCCTCTTTCAAAACTTCTCTCCGACGCGGATTCTCGCCGTAAGTTGGCGACCGCCGAACTCGTTCAAGGAAGTCGAAGCGACCTCGGCCAGTTCCTCACTCCAGGCCCGGTCGCGCGCCTCATGGCCGACATGTTCGCTGAGTTGCCGAAAAGCATCCGGCTCCTCGATGCAGGAGCAGGCGTGGGCGGCCTCACCGCAGCATTTGTGGCAGAAGCGTGCCTGCGTGGAGGCAGCCAGGCGATTGTCGCAACGGCATACGAAGTTGACGATGTTCTCGCGCCACACCTGCGCGAGACCTACGCAAACTGCCGGGCGACATGCGGAAAGCACGACGTCGGATTTACGGGACGTGTGCGAAATGAAGACTTTCTCGAAGCTGCTGTGAACGAGCTGAGGGGCAGCATCTCATCGCCGCCAGTCGGCCTGTTCAATGCAGCCATCATGAACCCGCCGTATCGGAAAATCGGAACGGCGTCGAGGGAGCGCCGATTGGTTCGGAGCGTTGGCCTCGACGCAACCAATCTCTACGCGGCCTTCGTGGCGCTCACCGTTCGCCTATTAGAGCCTGATGGGCAGATCGTCGCCATCATCCCGAGATCATTCTGCAACGGGCCGTACTTCCGCACCTTCCGCGACACATTACTCTCGGAGACAGCGATCCTTCGCATCCACGTCTTCGACTCACGTAAAGACGCCTTTAGTGATGATGGCGTACTGCAAGAGAACGTCATCATCCACGTTCGCAAGAGCAAAGCGAAGCCGCACAAGGTCATCATCTCATCGAGTTCCGGTGGCCCTGATGGAGACGTGGTCGAGCGGCTCTTGCCCTATCGTGATGTGGTTCGAGCTGCCAATGACGATCAGTTCATCCACCTCCCCACGGATGCCGACGATGACCGAACGGCACGATGGATGGCAACGTTACCAGAAACCCTCAAGTCGCTCGGGCTGACTGTCTCCACTGGACGTGTGGTCGACTTCCGCGCAAAGGACTATCTGCGACCAGCTCCCAGCAAGACGACAGTACCGTTGATCTATCCGTGCCACTTCAGCAATGGCACGATTTCTTGGCCGAAGTTGGGCGCCCGCAAGCCGAATGCACTCGAAGACTGCGCCAAAACTCACAGTTTGCTGGTTCCTCGCGGATACTACGTTGTGACAAAGCGCTTCTCATCAAAGGAGGAGCGCCGGCGCTTGGTCGCGGCCGTTTACGATCCCGAAGTCATGACCGCGCCGCAGGTCGGCTTCGAGAACCACCTCAACTACTTTCATCGAGGTGGTCAGGGGCTAAGCAAGGAGGAAGCCTTTGGTCTCTGCGCATTCCTCAACTCGGAGCCCATCGATAGGTACTTCAGGCAATTCAACGGACACACGCAGGTCAATGCCACTGACCTTCGGAGCCTTAGGTACCCAAGTCTTGAGGCGCTCAGAGAGCTGGGAAAGCTCCGGTTGGTGCCCGGTTCGACCGAACTGGAGACCTCGATTCGCGAGCGATACCCGCTCGACTAACCACTACTCGAAACTTTCAACGTGAAACTGTCGAGAGGGGTCCTCAAGGATCCACAACATGGTCCCGGGAGCGAGGTTCTTGTGCTTGCTTTGCCTTGCTGCCGCGTCTTTCCATGAGCGGTACGTCGTAGTGAAGCCGATCGACGCATTGGGTCGACCGCGATGAATGAAGCGTTTCGCCTGCTGGACCTTGTGGAAATCGACCTCGCCGTCACTCGTCACCGCCTCGATAATCCAGAAGGCGCCGGTGCCCGGGCTGTAGAGGAGCACATCCGGCATCGCGTCTTCGAGGCGAAGTTCAAGGCCGGCCTTTGCCATGCGCTTCTTCGCGTCCTCGGGGACTCGATCTCCGTCGCCGTCGTCGATATAAAGAACCTCGAAACCTGGGAGGAACTTCGGCGCGTAGAACTCACACGATGCCTTGATGAGATCGCTGTGCTTGGTGTCCGTCGCCGCGCGCACATGCTCGGCCAGCTTGGCCTGGAGATCGAGCCGGCGACGAACAGCATCCTCGGCGATCCACGAGCCGAGCATCGTCTTCGCTTCCTTCGGCGACACTTGAAGAAGCGCCTTGAAGTCCTCGGCGAGGCGATACGCGGAGTTTGAGGACTTCGCGACAGGATGTCCGGCGACGAACTCTCGACGAGCCGGATCGAGCGTCACCGCGTTGACGGCGCCCACCTCGCGCAGGGGCTTGATCCAGTAGTCGCGCCCCTCTCGGTCCAGCTTGCGGTCCCCGCGCTGGAGAATCCCTACATGGCACGCCAGGTGGGCCGTCGAAGCGCCGTCAGCAAACTTCGCACCGGACGGCGCCTTGCTGAACCAGCTCGGCTGCTGGTCGTCGAGAAGAGCGAACACGACATCAATCAGCTCTTCGGAGACTCTATCGATGCCAGCAAGCACCTCGCGAATTCGCTCCTTGGTGACGCCCTGGAGCGTCACAGGAACAGGGCTCCTGCCGGCCTTCAAAGCCGCATTGCGAATCTTGGTGACTTCTTCCTCAAGCGCCACGAGTGATCTCCTGGCGCAAGTGTACTGCCCGATATCAGGGAAGAACAGCTTCGATGTATGGTCGGGATGTCGACTACCTCCAGAGAAGGCTTCCCCCTCTGAGAGGTCCCGGGCCGGCAGAGGTGGGAATGCCGAGCCCGGGACGTCCTTGAGGTCTTCATCTGGTGGTCCATGACACCTTCAGGCTCGGTACCACTCCACCTCGTGGAAGAACTGCGTGAGCGAGTAGTCCAGCAGCGACTGGCGGGATTGAATGTACCGGCGGGCGCGGAGGAAGGACAGCCGGACGCGCATTCCAACGCGCACCTGGGACTCTTCCTCTTCGCCCGCAGCCCCCACGTCCCGCCCAATAAGAACCAAACTGAAGGTAGGTTCCCCCACGGTGAGCATTGCGCCCATGCATCTGCACCGGGCCAGCTACTCAATCAACGAAGAACTCGGACGGGTGCGCTTCGACGTAGTGCAGGAAGCAGTTCTGCAGCTTCTCCTCGCCCATGAGGCGGTCGCTCAGCGGGTCGATGTGCTCGTCCAGCCAGGCCCGCGGGCGCGTATCGAGTATCCGGCGACGCTCATTCTGCGTCTCCGGAGGGGTTGCGCCGAAGAGAGCGAAAATGCCCGCCCGCACCGTCGCGGCATGTTCGTCCGCGCCAAGTTCATCGAAGCCTTTCAGCACGAAGTCGACGGCAGCCGGGGGGAAGTTGTACAGCGCCTGGTCCAGCCCTCCGTTCTCCACGTCTCGGATGAAGTACGTCGTAAGAGCCAGCACCCGTTGGCCATGCGTCCCCACCGTCGCATCATGGTCGAAGGCGGGCTCCATGAGCCTCCAAAGCCGCTCACCGGGGGGAAGCCCCTCGACGCTCGCGCGAGCAAGGCGCGTCTCAGCATTCACCACACCTTCTCCACCCACTTGCGCCAGAGCAGGCTCCGAACCGGACCGCACCATGCCGTCCGCGTCAGAGGGCGAAGCGAGAGGCATCACCCTTTGTGGATCTGTCAACGGCTGGGCTTCAAAGCCGGAGTCGCTGACCTTGAGGACGACGTAGAACGTCACGCTTGGATTGAGGAACAGGGTCAGGAACTCTTCGGCAGGCATGGGTTGCACGCCCCACCCCACCGCATCCTCGTCGAACCCGAATACCTGCGGAGGGGGGATGAACTGCAGCGCGTCGGTCGCCAGCTCGCGACTCTGAAAGACAGGGACACCACCCTCAGTCCCTGGCATCCAGAACATACCGGCACGCTCACCGGCAGCAGTCTGCGCCTCAAGGACGTAGTACGAGTGACCTTCCGGGGGGCGGACATCCTGCACGCGCATCATCCGCTCGGCGATCAGCTTGCTGATTTCATCGTTCGGCTCTTCCACGGCCATGGCGTCTCCTACTCACTGGATACGTCGGGACGACCCCCACCTATAGCGGAACCATAGGGGCGTCCCGACATCAGCAACAGAACGAGGGACCGTCCATTACTGCGCAAACGCCCGCGCGGATACTCAGGGCCGGTACCGCTCCACCACATGGAAGAACTGCGTGAGCGAGTAGTCCAGCAGCGACTGGCGGGACTGCATGTATCGGCGGGCGCGGAGGAAGGGCAGCCAGACGCGCTTGCCAACGCGCACCTGGGACTCCTCCAGCTTCTGCCGCAACACCCACGCCCCCCCCAACCGCCGCACCAGTACGTTCCCCAGATAGGCACCGAGCGCCGGCGCTGTGTGACTGTCGATGAGTTCGCGCTCGTACCGCTCGGGGAAGTTCTCCCGCCAGAAGTAGAAGTCCAAGTCCGTGAGGGACTCGGCCGTCGCGTCCATGATGGAGGGCACCTTGGTGTGAAGCGCCGCCACGAGCCCCTCGGACAAGTCACCATAGGACTCGAGAACACGCTCCGGATTCGCCACGTCCGAGGGATGGGCGACAGGGAGCCACTCCTCCGGCACCGGCGGCCGGAAGGCGTTGAGTTCGGCAATCTTCCGTTGCCGCTCGCTGATGGCGAACTCGTCCGGCAGTCTTGAGAAGAGCGGCGCTAGGTCCGGGTGGAATCGAGGCTCCACCGGAGTGAGCGCAGCGCTGCGCTCCCGCAGCGTGCGAAGCACCGTGTCGAAGTCGAGGTCGGGCCGCAGGTGAACATGGGCGCGGGCCTGCGCCACGCGCGCCTCCTCACTGGCGAAGTCCGCGGCAGTGGGCCACAGCACCAGGAGGACGGAGCCGTTGGGCAGCTCTTCCACGAGGTGCGCAGGCGTCGAGAGCATCCGCTCACGGCCAACGCGTTCCACGAGCTTGGGGCCGAAGATGTTCAGCCAGAACAGCTCATAAATCTTGTCGAACCCATCTCTTCGCGCATCTCGTTCCCTACGACCAAAGCTAGGGGAGCCAGCCAACTGCTCGTCCGCAATACTGTGAGCCGACGAATAAGGAACCGGGTACCGAGCGGCCCAGTCCCGGGCCACACTCACGAGAGTGCGACAGGAATCCACTCCGGAGAAGAAATCAAGCGGTTGCACGTCAAGACGGGAGTGAAAGCTGGACTCGCCCTGCGCGAGCGTGAGGTTGAGCCCCAGCGATACTGCGGGACTCTCCGATCGGTACAGCCCAATGATTGAGCCGTACTCATCGCGCCGTTCTTCCACCGCACGCCACACAGCCTCGCGAGAATACTTTCGCTTCCGCCCAGACTTGACGATTGTTGGCATCCAGCCTTCGGCATGCTTTTCAAGCGCATCGAATAGCGGCGTCAACGCGCGCTCCACGCCTGCTGTCGCGTCGAACCTCCCCTCGAAGGAGAAGCTCAGGCTATCCACCTTGTTCAGGTCATGCAGTGTCAACAGCTTCATTGGAACTCTACCTCCACGCCCTTAATCTTCTGCTCCGCTATCTTTGCCGCGTCGGTAAATAACTTCGGATTTTTTGGCAGAAGCCCCGTTCCTTCATAGACAAGACGTACTCTCTGAACATCCGCCTGTTGCCGCATGCCATCCCTAAGAATCTTCAGTGTCCCACCGTAGTACTTCATCGCGTTGCTCGCATCCGTATTCACCCGCACCTGCAACTCCTCCCACTTCAGAAAGCTGAGGTCTCGACTCTTGAAGCTGAACGTCTCCACTCGGGGTGGCTGGCCCGGTGGGGGGCGCTCCTCGAGGACGAGGACGTCGGCGTACCGGAAGTCCACCTTCGACACGCCCACGTGCGTCTCGATGCGCGGCTGTTCGAAGTCGCCGAGCCACCGCCGCTGTGCGCGGGGCAATGCAGCATCCGCCTCCAGGATGGCGATCATGGTTCGCTCGAAAGCCATGCCCCGAGCATAGTAGGCGCGCATCCCCCCGTAGCCCTCCCACTTCAGGGGGCCCTTGACGGCGTCACCGTCCCGAATCTCCTTCAGCCGCCTCTGGCGGTAGGCGACGTACTCCTGCCAGAGCGGAGCCCCCTTTTCGACTCCCGGCGGCGGCTCGTTCAGCTTGGGCGCCATCTCCTTCAGCAGCTTCACGTCCTTCGGGAGACGGGGCCCCGAGGATTCCAGCTCCGCCTGGAACAGCTTGGCCCTCGCGGACTCCTTTGCGCCGACCTTGGCGTCCTGCGCGAAGAGGTCCAGGTTGACGTACCGATTCCCGCTTGCGCCCCGCGAAGCCGCGGGCTGCGCGGCCTCGCGACTCGCGCCCCCTCTCGTCGCCGCAGCCCCGGAGGACTCGCGACTGGCCGCCTGCGCCTCCGCAGCGGACACCTCAGCGTTCTGCTCGAAGAGGTCCAGGTTGACGGGCCGCTTCCCTGCGGAGCCCCTGGTGGCCACGGCCTGGGCGGACTCAAGGCTCGCTGCCTCCATCAGCACGGCGTGCGCCTTCGCGGGGTTTCCGCGCGCCTCGTACAGCGCCAGCAGGCCCGCCTCGCCCCACTCGGCGGCCACCAGCGCGCCCTCGCGGCTCGCCTGGAGGTAGCGCAGCAAGTCGCGCGCAGCGGTGATGCCGAGCTGCTCCTCCAGGCGCGCCACCAGCGCCTTCATGCCGGCCACGTCGAGCGCTGGCATCTGGAGCCGCCCCAACCCTCCGCGCGACTCCATCAGGGCACGAGCGCCCTTGCCCCCGGCGTACACCGCCACCGCCAGCGCGGCCGGCGCCAGCTCACGCGTGGCCTGCTCGTACTTGCCCTGCGACAGCGAGTACGCCCCGTGCCCCGTCCCGGCCACCAAGTGGTAAAAGCCCACCGGCACACCGAAGGTCAGGTGGTCGAAGGCTCCCGCCGAGAGGCTTCCCGGCGAGTAGTGCCTCGCCATCAGGGCCTTCTCCACCTCGTCGATGGCAGCTTGGTAGGGCGACGGCATCTGCCCCCGCATCGCCATGAGCTCCGTGTACCGGGTCTCACCGCTCACCAACGTGCTGGAGAGAATGTCCCGACCCGCGCGCCCCAGCCCGCGCAGTACGTCGCCGGCCTGCTCGCCCCGCTCCGGGTAGGCCGCCAGCTCCATGCCACGCCGCTTCAGCTCCTCGCGGACTACGGCCATGCGCCCCAGCGTGTCTTCCAACTTCTTGTCGCGGGCGAGCCGCTGCACCACCTCACGCAGTTCGTCGTCGAAGGTCGAGTGGAGAACGAAGAGGGCGAACACCTCGGCATAAGGCACGCCGTACTTCTCCACGGCCGTGATAATGAAGTGCGCGCGCTTGCGACTGAGGACTTCCGAGGCGTCTTCGTCCATCGGCCCCAGTGCGCCCAGGCGGACCGCGTCCCATGGATAGAGGGACTGCACCACCACGCCCATGTTCCCCACCCCGCGCTGCATGGCCACGAACTCCGCAGGCGAAGCACACGACAGGAAGGGCTCCAGCACATCCCGGCTTTGAGTCAGACGGGGCCAGCCAGGAGGCAGGGCCTTGCCGCCACAAGCGAAAGCCCCTCCCCCGCTGTTCGAGCCGCGCGCACCCTCCTCGTGGAGGGCCCTGCCGATGACTCCACGTCGAAAGCCCATCGGCCCCGGGTCTGGCGTCCCATCCGCGGAGCCCGACGTCTCCCCCTGGTACACACCCGTCGCCGCGCTCCTTGCCGCCTGGTAGGGCACAGTGACGGGACTGAAAGCCAGGACGGCCCCACTGCCCGCTTGGCCCGGCCTCGCGGGCAGTGAGGCGCACCCGGAGGCCAGGAGGGCCACCACCAGCGCGAGGCCAAGCCCGCTGCACCAAGGCCGCTCAGCGCGCATTGTCCACCCCCAGCCCCACGGAGGCGAAGGCGCCTGGCCGCAGCGTCCCCTCCGCCGTCGGGAAGAGCAGTGTGCCCCCCTGCCCCACTGCGTACAGCTTGCCGCCCAGGAAGCGCCACCGCACGTCACCCAAGGCGAGGTAGCGCGCGCCCGACTGGCCCGCGCCCACCGCCAGGCCGCCCACCCCCACCGAGAGGTTGCGGTGGAAGAGCTGCGTCTCTAGCCGGCCGTCCACGTCCACCCGGCCCCAGTTGAACACCTCGGCGCCCATCGACAGACGGAAGTGGCGCTGCCCCAGCACGCCCAGGCTCTCCGCGTCCCAGTTGAAAATCACCTCGCCCTGGGCCGAGTACCCATCCGGGAAGGGCGCGTCCGCCTGTGGCACTGCAGTCGGGCCAGCAACCTGGAAGCGCGCCAGCTCGTAGTCCGGGCCGAAGGCGCCCTGACGGAAGCCTCCACGCTGGAGACGGCCCTCCAGGCGCGCGCGCATGTCTACCGTCGAGGACATGTACTCCGCCCCCAGTCCCGCCACCGCGCCCCACGCGCCGCCCTCTCCAGGGCGCCCGCCCCAGCCCACATTCGCCTGCAGCTCGAAGCCACCTTTCCCGTTGCGGCGGCTCACGAGGATGGCCGTCCCGTCGAGGTGGGCCAGCGTCATCGGCTCCGACGTCCCTCCGGCCTTGCCCCAGTCATGCACCGCGGACAGCGCCAGCATGTACTTCATGGGGTACGGCTGTTGGCGCATGAGGATGTGCTGCACATCCAGGACAACTTCCGCCCCCATCAGCCGCGCGCCCAGCACGTCCGAGGCGAAGGCCTCGACGTAGAGGGGCCTCAGCATCCCCGTCACCACCGCGCCGGCTGGGTTGTAGTTGGGGTTGCCGCGGTTGCTGTAGCGGCGCACCAGATGCCCGGACAGCAGCGTGTACGACTCCAGGGCGCCCACCCACACGAAGTTCGGCGCGTCGCCACCCACCATCAGGTTCTGCACCACCTGGCCCCAGTCGGAGAGCTCGTCCCAGTCCTCCTTGCGCACCAGACTGCCTCCCGCGTCCCCGCCCCACATGCGCAGGCGCACCGGAGCGCCCAGCTCAAGCTGGAGGACGCCTGGCTTGACGACCTCCATCCGTGGGTAGACCTGCAAGAAGCCTTCGTCCCTTCCAACCCCTCGCCGCGGCAGCAGCGCCCACGTCGTGGCCTCCAGGCTCAGCCGGTTCGCCCAGCGAGAGCCCGAGCTGGACGTGGTCGGAGGCGATTCCTCCTCTTCGGCCTCGTCGTCTTCAACGACGCCTTCGAGAGGCTCGTCGACGTCCGGTTCGAGGAGGATGGTTTCGTCCAGTCCCGGGACGCCCTTGGACTCGGGCGGTACCTCCGCCCACCCCACTCCAGGCAACACCAGCAGCAACACGACGGCCCAGCGCATGGACATCGACATCTCCTGTGAAGGCCCCTACAGAGGGCAAAGGGCAGAGGTCTCCCGTCTGGTCCGACAGAGCGCCGAGCCGCGGGGGAATGCATTGCATTGCAGGAGTCGCGAGCAGGCCGACTGGGCCAAGCAATAGACACACGTGTCACGTCACGGCGCCGGGAAGCCCGGCCCCGTCCCGACGGCAGGCAGACGTGTCACGCCTCGGCGCCAGGAGACCTGGCCCCGCTCATGACTCCAAACGTGCGAATAGGGATGATTGAGGAGAGATTCCTCAGCGGGCGTCAGGCATGCAGCCCGACGAAGCGCAGACGGTGACTTGGCGCACGACGACCGTCAGCACGCGCCTCCGTTGGCGGTACCTGGGCCTCTCTGCGCAGCGCGCGTCCAACGCCTACTTCGATGTGGAGCTAGGAAGGTGGGTCAAGCGCGCCGCCCTCCGGGCGCTCTCTGCAGCCAAGGAAGCGCGCAGGCGCGCGACCACACTCCATCACAGTGGGGGACACGTCATCCTCCAGGGCATGCCATAGCGAACTAGACCAATAGGTATAGTCGATTCAACCCTGAATTAACAGGCCGCACAAGCCCCAAACGCCGAAAACCTATGAGAGGGCTTGGCAGCAGTCCTCGCGGGGCTAAGGGAAGGTGACGTTGCCCAGGGTGACGGTGCGCCGCATGTCCACATCCCAGAGCTTGAGTGTGAAGGAGCCTTGCGGGGCCTCGGACGCGGCCTCGGCCTCCACCACCACTCGCTGGGACGTTGAACCAGGAGCCACAGGGCCCGACTGCCACACTCGAAGCACCTTCAGCTCGTCGTTGGTCTTGCTCCGGAGCATCGCCCCTACGGCGGTCCACGGCTGGGCATCCCCCCGCGACACGAGGCCCACCTCTACGGCCACTCTGCGGGCTGTGCGGTATGCACGGACGTAGTGCTTGTCTGCTGCAGTTCCTGGGGCCTGAGTTACGCCGTCAGTTACGTCGCGGAAATCAATCCCACGCCCGTCCAAGACCAGTGTCGCGATGAGTCCCGTCACACCATCAGGAGCACTTCGTTCCACACTCAGGCGCTCAATCTCCTCTCGGCATTGCGCCACTTCAAGGCGTGCCTGTCGGACTTCCTCCTGGTATGTCTCGACGCTCCTTTTGCGTCGATTGACCTCGACGAGCGCCTCAGATCGTGCCGGGTGCGCAACCAGCACAATCGTCGCACTTGCTGGGGCCGCTCCATCCTGGAAACGTACCGTCAGCTTGAGCCGTTCTCCCGCCGAGATTTTCTCGGAAGGAATCAGGCGCAAGGTATTGAGTCCAGCATCCACCATCCCGAAACGCTCGCGCCCCTCGAGCGTCAGCCCTTCTCGACTCACCTCCGAATCAAAGAGGAACACCGTCGAGAGACCGGGGCTCACCGCCACTTCTGCCGCTGGCGGAGCATCATCCGAGACCAGCTCGATTCGGCGAATGCTCAGCCCCACGCTGGATGACGGCGACTGAGCCAGAGCCGTCCCTCCTCCTGCGAGCAGGAGGAGAAGAAGACCGGCCGACACTGAATGCATGCGACGTTTCTCCTGGACCAAGCCAGCGGCGACACCGCTGGCGACTCACGGGAGTCTGTAAACCTGTCATTCAAACTCGCTCACTGCCTTGACAAAAATGGCTGAGTACACGCGGGCCTTTCCCGAATCCCCTCCCCCTTCCTTTATCGTCAGTCCGCGGTTGAGAGAGGTGTCCAAAACCTCCAGGCACACGGGGTAGCTCGCTCCGCGAAATCGCGCGCGCGTCAGTCGGCCATAGAGGCGATCACTCACAAAGACCCGTCCAGACAGCGTGGCGTAGTCCGACCCCACAACAATCTGTACCGAGCCTTCCCTCACCGTGACGTACTTTTGTTCCCCCCGGACGAAGCTCGCCCCCTCCTTGTCCCCGATATCCATGCCCAGCACCTTCATGCCCTTGGCGCTTCCCTCCGGGCACGGCTCGGGCTCGGGGGCAGGGCGCACCTGGGCACCGGAGCAGGCCAGCGTCATGCAGAGGGCCGTCGTCGCCAGGCCAGGGCCAACGGCCTTCGTGGCCCTCTTGGCGGGCGCTGGCGAGGAGGAAGGGGTGTCACTGTTGGGTGTGGTCACGGTGGCAGTCACCTCGGTATACGTCGCGGGAAGCGCGACGGCCGCAGGTGTTGCCTCCGGCCCGGTGGGAGCTGCGGCTCGGGCAGCTTGTGGTTTCTTGGCATATGCCGCTACTTCTTGACCTGCCACCGAGGAGGTCTGGGGCCCCGGTGGCAGAGGCGTCTGTTGCGAGAGGAGTGCCCCTGCGGCCAACCCGCCGGCCAGCAGCCCCGCGCCCAGCACACGTCCCATCCTCAGCCGCGAGAGGAACGAGCGCCGCCCCGCCTCGGCCACGGGGGCCATGGGCGCCACCTCCGGGGGTTCCGCCGCAGGTGCGGCCTCCGCCCCCGCCTCGTGCGGCAGGCTCGGCCCCTGCGCCTCCACGGGCCGCAGGGCCTCAGGCGCCAGCGGGGCCTCGGGGACCAATCCCGCAGGCACGCCTTCGCCCAGGACTGCCGGCAGGCCCGGTCCAAGCGCCTTGCCACGACGCATCTGGCTCAGGGGCCGCTTCGCCCAGCGAGCGAACTTCTCCGCCTCGCCCTCGTTCTCCGTGGTGGCCGCGTTCGGGCCATACGCGTCGAACAAGGGCGTGTCCCACGCCTCCCCTTCCGCCCCGGCCAGGAGCTCTTCCAGGGCTGCACAGACAGCGCTCGCGTCGGGGCGCGCCGCAGGCTCCTTCTCCAGCAGTTGCATGCACAGCGTGCCCAACTGCACCGGGACAAAGCGGTTGGCGAGGTGAGGGGGCACAGGCGCCTTGCCGATGACGCCTTCGACGTACTCCTCGTCCCTTCCGGCGTCGAAGGGCAGTCTCGCGGTGAGGAGGCGGTAGAGGACAGTGCCCAGCGCCCACATGTCGTCGGAGGGGACGGACACGTAGCGGGCACCCGACTGCTGGCCTAAGTGCTGCCGCCAGAAGAGCCATGCCTCGGGGGGCCGGTACTCCATTGTCCCGGGCGGCAGCAGGGACTGGGTGACGCCGGGCGCGCCTCTGTAGTCCCCAATGCCGTAGTCGACCAGCACCGCCAGGCCGTCTGCGTCGCGCACCATGACGTTGGCGTCCTTCACGTCCCGGTGCACCACTCCCGCCGCGTGCGAGGCCTCCAGCGCCCGCGCCACGTCCAGCGTCACCTTCGCCACCTGACGCGCCGAGGGGTTCTCCTCCTTCACCCACTCGCTCAGCTTCCGCCCTTCCACGTACTCCATGGCGATGAGGGCGTAGTCGCGCTCGCCGGCCTGCCAGTAGGAGAAGCCGCGAATCCCCACCACGTTGGGGTGCGTCAGGCGCAAGAGGATCGAGACTTCCTTCTCCACCCGGCCCTCCACCCGCTGCCGCTCCACCAGCTTCAGCGCGCAGGGCTGCCCATCATTCGTTGCGAGGTACACCGTGCCAAAGCCACCCCGGTCCAACTGCCGCACCACGGTGTAGCCCTTCACCACATCCCCAGGGGACAGGACGGCCGGGGGGCCATTCTCCCTCATGGCGACTTCCTCCGGGCGACTCTGTAGGACAGCGGGACTGTGGCCACGCGCATGCGACTCCCTCCCGGCGCCGGCCCACGCTACCAGAAGCCCAGGGAAATCGCGCGAAGTCTTCCCCCACTCCCAACCACCAGCCCGGGAAGCGCCGAGACTCAATGGTTGAGTCAATTAGACTTGAAGGTACAGTTTATTCGGAATGCGCCTCCCTCCTGACGTCCTCACCTTCCTGCCTCCACAGCAACATGCCCGCCCTCTGCCTGCTGTCATCGGCGAGGCCCTGCGCGCGGCCCGCCTCCGCGCGGGCCTGCGGCAGACAGAGGTAGCGAAGCTCGTCTCCATCTCCCGCAACGCCTACAGCCGGCTCGAACGCGGACTCATGCTTCCCAGCGTTCAGACGCTGTTCCGGCTCTGCACCGCCGTCAGTGCCACGCCCAACGAGCTGCTGGGCTTCCCCACCAGCCTGCCACCGGGGATGGGCGCTACCGCCAGGGAGGCCCTGCGACGTCGCGTGCGGCTGATGGATGGACGACAGGCCCTTGCCCTCGTTCAGCTCCTGTCGAACGTGCGCTGACGGAATCGAAGTCCCTCGACAACGCACAACTCAGGTATACTCCCCTGTACCTATGGACCAACAACTCGCAGGCCACCTTGGCGGCATCGTCCGCCTTGCTCGAGAGCAGATGAGTCTGACGCAGGTTCAGGTCGCGGAACGCGTCGGACTGAATTCTGTCGTCTACAGCAGAATCGAACGCGGGCTCATGATTCCCAGCGTCGAGACGATGAAGAAGCTGTGCATCGAGTTGATGGTCTCCCCGGAGGACCTGATGGGCCTCACCGAGTCCTCGGGCGGAGGAGGCCGGGCTCGGCCAGAGGACGACACCACGTTGCGCCGGCTCATCTTCGTCGCGCGGAAGCTCGACGCAGGGAAGATGGACGCCCTGCTCCACGTCGCCACCGAGCTGGCCCGCTGAAACAGCTTCGTGAGCGCCTCGCTTAGAGAGCGCAAGCGCGGGGTGCAGGACCTCATACCGGGGCCCTGCACCAGCGCGAGCGCCTCCTGCGGCGACAGCCTCCCGACGAAGGAGGCGTCCCCTACGCCGCGCCGCGCTCCCGCAACTCCTCATTCACGTCGGCGAGCTGCGCCTCCAGACTCTTCTTCCTCAGTTGGAGGCGGGCCACATCGTCCAGCCCCGCTTCCTCGTCGAGACGCCGCTCCTTCGGAGGGTCGGCCTCCAAGTCCTCACGCACCTCCACCGTGAGGACGTCGCCCGCGCGGATGTCGTTGGCGTAAGACCACTTCAGGTGCTCTCGGTACTCCCTGCCCACGGAGCCCCCCACATGGAGGCCCAGCTCCGGGTTGTCGCGAGTCGCATCGTCGGGGCGGCGCACCCACGTCAGGATGGTGGTGAGGACACCGAAGTCCGGCCCCCCCGCGGTGGTGAGGTGCCGGCCATTGCGCAGGACACGGAAGCAGAGCATCGGCGGCCTACTCCCTCTTGAGGCCCAACTCGTGCGCATCCAGGCCCGCCGGGTAGCGGCCGGCCTCGCCGAACTCCACCTGGTCCCGCAGCTTCCCTCCCTCCGACACGACACGTGCCGCCTCCTTGGCGGCCTCGGCACGCCCATAGGGCTCGCGGAGCCGAGCGTGGGCAATGCCCCGCAGCGCATCCCGCATGTCCGCTGCCGTCGCGAAGCGCTCCTCGGGGTTGAGACGCAGCGCGGTGTGCAGCACGGCCTTGAGGTCCTCGTTGAGGTGGGCCACCGCCTTCTCGACGACGTCCAAGTCGAACGTCTCCATGAGGGCCTGCATCTGGTGCAGCGGCAGCGAGGGCGGCACCTCCGTGCGCAACCGCGTCTGCTTCGCCACCACCCCCGGGACGTCATGCACCTCGAAGAGGTGCCTGCACGTGAGGACTTCCACCAGCATCACCCCCAGGCTGAAGACATCGGAGCGCGGCGTCAGCTTCTCCCTGCGCAGGTATTCGGGGCAGCAGTACGCGACGTCCCCTCGCAGCAGCGTCTCCGGCGATTCCTCGCGTCCCACCATCACCGAGTAGGCCGCGCCGAAGTCCAACACCTTCACCTCCCCGTGGAGCCCCAAGGCGATGTGCCGGGGACTCACGTCGCGGTGGATGATGCCCAGGGGAACCCCCTTCTCCGAGGTCAGCGTGTGCGCGTAGTGCAGCGCGTCCGCCACCTCCGCCCCCACGTACAAGCCGAACCCCTCCGAGAGGGGCTGCCCTCGCACCAGCGCCGCGCACACCAGCGTCTCGAGCGAGGGCCCACCCACGTACTCCATGACGGCGTAAGCGGCATCCTCCAAGTCATCCGCCCGCGCGTGGAAGATTTGAGCGATGTTGGGGTGGTTGAGACGGAAGGCCAACTGCACCTCCTCGTACATTCTCTGCCGCTGAATGAAGGTGACGGGGTTGGCGAGTTGGCGGATCAGGCAGGGGCCCGACAGCACACCGTCCGCCACGCGCCGCTCCACCTCCAGGAGCCGCTCGCCATTCGGGCGCACCTCCAACTCCCTCACGCCTTCGTACCGCACGCCTTCCACCTCGAAGTGGACGTGCGGTGTACCGCGTGACGGCAGGGCCGGGAGGCTGGACGGAAAGTCCTCCGTCGTCACTTCATCATCCGAACGCTTCGGCATGGCGGTGCTTCCTCCTGAAGACAGGGCGCGGATTCACGGCCAACGGACCTCGTCGTCACCGCACTCCGCACGGAGACACCAAAAGGTCTAGTTGACTTGACCATGAACTAGCATGACCCTCCAATCCTGTGAAGCCCACTGCAACTCGCAGCGGACAGTCCGCAGCCCCAGGCGCATCTCTCCTGGGTGCATGGCGCCCCAGCCCTGGCTTCACCTGTGGGCCCTGGCCGTTGGTAAAGGAAAGTTGACCCGTGAGTAAAGCCATTGACTGGGGGCCGATTCGCGCACTGGCGCGTCGTGTCTCCACTGAAGGAGGGCACCTGCCCTTCACGCCCAAGGAAAAGGCGCTGCTGAAGCGCACAGCCGCCGAGGTGGGCATCAGCGCCAGCGAAGCCAAGAGCGCGCTCGCCACGGAAGAGGGGGCGCTGGGCCTCTTGGATGAGGAGTCGCGGCGCATTCGCGAGGGCACTCGCCGCCTCATGGACGCGCTGCACCGGATGTACCAGCACAAGGACCAGGGGGAATTGGCGAGCGCCCGCCAGCAGATGCGGGACGTGCTCGCCGTGGAAGTCGTACCTCACTACCGCGCCCTCGCCCAGGGGCAGCTCGAAGCCATGGCCGACGAGCCGTGACAACGTGCCGCAGGAGCGCCCTCACAAGAGGGCGCTTCGCGGCCCCACTCAGGCGGGCGTCACCTTGTCAAAGGGGCGCACCACCGGCCTACCGTCGGAGACGCGGGCCAACGTCACCGTCTTCGCCTTCTCGTCGACGGCCGTCACCTTCGCCGTGAAAGCGCCCCGCCCCTGCTTGTAGCGCACCTCCTGTCCCTCCACGTAGGAGCCGGGCGTCGCGGGGCCGGGACTGGCGCTGGTGGCGGCGGGCGCGGGCGTCGCTGCGCGTCCCGCTCCGCGTGGGCGCCCCCGGCGCTTCTGGGGGGCGGGCCCGAGCTTCGCAGGCTTCGACGCGGCCTGCGACTTCACCCACTTGCGCACGGGCACCGAGGACGGCCGCCTCGGCGCGGGCACCGACTCGGGGGCTGGGGTGCGCTTTCTCGCGGACGCGACGCGCGTCGGGCTCGCCTCAATGCCGAGGAATTGAGCAATCCTGCCCAGCAACTCCAGTTGTCCCTCCATCAGCTCCAACTGGCGGCCCATCGCCTTCTCCACCGCCTCCTCAACCGCAGCCTGGACAATGCCCTTCATGTCGCTCTGCATGTGCGCCTGCTCGCTTTCCTCGCGGGCCACTGAAGCCCGCCGATTCTTCAACACTCCTGACAACCCGTTGCACTCACGCTACACCAAGGAGTCCTGGCATTCGGACTCCCGTCTCAGAATGAAGCTTTCACCTCGCGCCAGCGCTCGCGCTGCACCTCCCACGTCCCCGCGTGTGCAACGGCCCGGAGGACTCGCTCGCTGAGCAGCTCCTTCCCGTCCACGGCCTCGAGGAGCAGCACCTCCTCCTGGATGTCGGGCGCCAGCAGCCGCAAGTCCAGCAGGTGCGTCACACGCGCCCGGGTAAAGCCCAACTGGCCTGCGACGTCCGCCGCGCTCGCCACCAGGCCCCTCTCAATGGCGGACTCCACATGGTGCGCCAGGGCCAGCATTCGCGCGACACGCGCCGGCCGGCGCGACGCCTTTCGTGGCGAAGGTGGCACCCCCTCTCGAAAGCGCACCTGCGCCCGACGACGCACACGGTGGAACGTCGCGCTGACGAGGCCCGTCTGCGCCGGCTGGGCTTGGGGGCTCGCGCTCACGCGGCCACCTCCTCGCGCCCGGGCGCAGCGGCCTCGCTGGCATGGGCCAGGTAGACGTCCACCTGGCCCGTCGTCTCGTTCACCACCACCCGGCCAACGAGGGCCCGCAGCAGGCGCCCCCGATTCGTAGCGGTGAGGGCATCCCACACCGCGTCGAAGTCCGCCAAGGCCTGGGCCACCCACGCGGCCTCCAACCGCTCCCCCTCCGTGGCGTCCAGGGCGCGCTCCACCTCCGCCAGCCGCTTCTTCATGCCGGCGACCTCCTCCTCCGAGGCCGTCAGCTTCTCCTCGACGAGGCGCCGCGCGGGGCCCTCCAGCTTCGACAGGGAGTCCACCCACTTCGAGGACTCCCCGGCGCGCTTGGCCAAGTCCCTCGGGAGCTGCGCGCGCTCGGCCCGGAGCGCCTGGTGCTTCTCTTCCATGCGCGCCGTGAGGCGGGCGTGTACCTGCGCCGCGAAGCCCTCACCGACTGAGACTGCTCGGAGTCTCGCGACGACGAAGTCCTCCAGGGCAGGCCCCGGCAAGGGCGCAGCCCGGCACCCCTTCTTCCCCTGCTTGTCCCGGGTGGTGCAGCGGTAGTAACGGTACTCGCGCTCCCCCTTGCGCGTGCTGCCGGGTGTCATCGCCTCGCCACAGAGGCCGCAGCGCAACAGGCCCCGAAGCACGTAGGCTGGGTTACGCCCGTGGGACTGGAGGCCGGGGCCCTCCAGCATGTCCTGCACCTGGTAGAAGGTGGCCCTGTCCACGATGGGCGGGTGCTCGCCTGGGTGCGCCTCGTCGCCATACGGCACCAAGCCCGCGTACAGGGGACTTCTCAAGAGGCGCAGCACATCCTGCGTCGTCCACTTCCGGGCCGCGCGCGTGGCGCCGCTCTGGGCCTCGTACCGCTTCGTCGTGCGCCCCAGCTCATTGAGGCGACGCGCCACCGCCGAGGCCTGCTGGTGCTGGAGGTACAGCTCGAAGGCCTCCCGCACCACCACCGCCTCGTACTCATTCACCTGGAGGCGCTTGTCCTTCACCTCGTAGCCCAGCGGCGCGCGCCCTCCCGTCCACTTCCCCTTGCGCCGCGCGGCGGCCACCTTGTCCCGCGTTCGTTCGCTAATCATCTCCCGCTCGAATTCGGCGAAGGACATCAGCATGTTGAGGGTGAGGCGCCCCATCGCGTCGGCGGTGGAGAAGTTCTGCGTGACGGAGACGAAGGACGCGCCCGCTGCATTGAAGCGCTCCATGACTTTCGCGAAGTCGAGGAGGCTGCGGGAGAGACGGTCGACCTTGTACACCACCACCACGTCCACCCGCTGCGCGTCCACGTCTTGGAGCAACCGTTGGAAGGCAGGCCGCTCCATGTTGGCGCCGGTGAAGCCGCCGTCGTCGTAGCTCTCATCCACCAACGCCCAACCGGGCTGGCGCTGCACGTAGGCGACACAGGACTCGCGCTGCGCGTCCAGCGAGCTGAACTCCATCTCCAGGCCCGCGGCGGTGGACTTGCGCGTGTAGACGGCGCAGCGCTTCACGGCCGCGGGCGGCAACTTGCTCTTCCTCATCTCCCCTCCGAATCCCCGGGCATCTGCTCCCGAGGCTCGCCGCTCGGCGACGGCTTGTTTCCGGTGAGCTGCTCCGCCGCGGCCACCAGTCGCTCCAGGTTGTCGTTGAGGCGCTTCAACTCACGGACGAGCCCCGGCATCGTCGTCTCGTAGAAGCGCTGCCCCATGTACGTCTGGAAGAAGGAGGGGCCGCTCATCGCGCCACCGCCTTCGAGCCGCCGTCCTTCAGGCCGAAGAAGGTGAAGCCATTCCAGGCCGTGCCCGTAATCAGCTTCGCCACGCTGGAGAGGCTTCGGTGGAGCCGGCCCTCGTACTCGATGCCGCCCTCGCGCACCGTCACCCGGTGCTGCGCGCCCTTGTACATGCGCGTCAGCACCGTGCCCTGAGGCGGCAGGCGCGCGTCGCGGCCATCGGCGGCAGCGGCGCGCCCGTCGGACGGTGTCGGAGGAGGCGGTGGCGCGGAGGGCCTCGTCTCCGCCTCCTGCCGCATCCTCCAGCGCTCCGGCAGCTTGTCGCCCAGCTCGGCAATGCGTGCGACGGCCCGCGCGGAGAGGCCGCCCTCGGCCAGCTCCTGAATCCGATAGGCCAGGCGCTTCCTCAAGTAGTCCCGGTTGCGACTGCGCGTGGGCTCGCCGTACACCTCCAGGTACTTCGCCGCCAGCTCCGGCACCGACATGCTGGCCAGCGCGGCCACCTGCTGCGGCAGGTCCGCCAACTGGTTGCGCGCGGCGCGCGCAGCCCCTCTCTTCGACATGGTGCTGTCTCCTTCGTCCGGGGCACCACGCCCTCGGGCAAAACCCATGGACGCTCTGTCCCCGGGAGAAGACAAGTCGAGAGTCCGCGGCTCAGCCATGCACACGCTCCTCGGCGCCTCGGACGGGCGCCTGTCGTTGCGGCTGTGCGTGACGGCGCAGCCACAACTCCCAGAGGGCTTCGGACAGCACGTCGACGGCATCTTCACAGCGCTGCCGCTGAGTGCTGGGCCGCCCCCTGGATGAATCCTCTACCTCGTCCTGCGTCGACACTCGCGGCGTCATCACCATGACAAGAGCCACCTTCAAGCATTGGGGGACAGGCCCACGCCCCACGGCTACCGGCCGCAGGGCACCCACCTCCTGGGCGGGTTATCCGTTGGCATCCTCCGCCGCGTCGTCGTTGTTGCGCGCACGCCAGTCGTGGGTGTGAGGGAAGTCCTCCACAGAGACGAGGCGCGTGCGAGACAAGTCCATCACCACGGCGCGGCGACGGTTCATCCTCCCGTCGAAGCAGACGCGTTCATTCAGGGCTACGACATAGCCGCCCTCGCGATGGTTCTCATGCAACAGGCGCCGCAGGGCCCTCGTGTCCACCACCTCGCCCTCGTAGTCGATGCGTTTGCAGTGGGCGCGGAAGGCGTCATACGCACTCTCCAGGTGCAGGCAGAGGCGCTCGCCCTCGAAGACGTAATGCACCCGGTGCCGCAGCTCTCCTTGAACGGCCATGACGCCCAGCATCTCGAGGAAGATGTCGAGGGCATTCTTCACCCCGGCCTCCGTCTCGAGGAGGTCCGCCAGCACCGCGTCGACTGCTTCGCGGGCCCCCAAGTCTTTGGGCAGCACGTAACCACACTCCTGGGCGAACTGCTCGAAGAGGTGCAGTCCCAGAAGCATGGCCACCACGTTGTCAGCGACGCGCGGAGGCACCTCCCGTCCCTCGAGGAGGACGTCCGCCACCATCCGGGCCACCTGGAAGTCCTTGTCGAAGTCTCGCCCCAGGCAGAATTGAATGTACCGAGGCGCGAAGAGGGCCAGGTTGACGGACGTCAATGCACGGAAGGCCGCCCGGCAGTCGCGGCGCTTCAGCGTCGCCTTCTCCGGGTTGACGGTGAGAAGGCGCTCGAGGAGAGCGGCCTCCGTGGGACGTGTCTCACCTGCCACGCACAGCGGCGCGTGCAGCCGGTAGCTCACCACCGACAAGTCGGAGCGGCCGCGCTCCTCCGTCTCCCCGCGGTAGAGGCGCCGCATGTAGCGGTGCAGCAACTGCAGCCGGTGCAGCGGCATGTCATAGGGCTTGTACTCGTCGGCCACCACCGGCACGGAGCGCGTGGCGGACAGCAGCTTCACGAGGGCGAATTCCGTCTCCGTCACGCTGTACGCGTCGGCCGAGGGCACCCCGAAGAGGGGCCAGAAGACGTCCGTGCACATGCTCGACTTGCCGCTGCCCTGCGTCCCGTGGATGAAGAGGAGCGGAAAGGAGCCCACCTTCTCCATGAGGCGCGGCTTCATCGGCGTGGCGAAGAACCACCCCAGGATGGGGAGCACCACCTGGGGCGTGTTGATTTTGAGCAGGCACTCGAAAACCGCGCTCGCCACGTTGTGGAAGGAGTCGTCGTCCGTGGCCTCGTACCGGATGCGCGACTCCAGCGAGGTGCCATTCGGCAGGTACGCCACGGGGGCGTCCGCCAGGAAGCCCCCCACCCCAATGGTGCATCCGGGTGCCACCCAGACGTGGTGCGCTCCCCGCTTGAAGTCCCCCAGCGTGGTGGTGCCCGGCAACCGCGGCACCGGCCGGCGCGCCACCACGCGCAGCAGGCCCTGCACGTTGTTGTCGCTGCCCGTCCATTGCGTGTGGACGGAGGGCAGGTGATTCAGCAGCTCCTTGCGCGAGTGGAAGGCCCGCCGCGGCAGCCGTGCCCCTTCCATGCAGGCCCCCTTGTCCGTGCGGACATCCCCGAGGAACACCTCCCCCTCCTCGGTTTCGACAACGGCTCTGGGCGTGAAGGTGAAGGAAGAAATGGCCTTCGCTTCGCCCCGCTGCGTCACCGTGTAGTAGCAGTACGCGTCCTCGTACACCTCGCCGTCGATGGTGTCGTCGCCGCTGCTGCCCTTCTCTCCTCCCTTGGAGTCCGCGCTCTCGCTCGCCGCTGACGTGCGCACGGCACGGGCCATGGACAGCCGCAGCTTCTGCGCGGCCAGGCCGGTGCGCACCTCCAGCAGCGCCAGGTAGCGCTCCTGCGCGGACGGCGGACGGTGGGCAATCGCCTCCAGAATCGGCTTGAGGCGGTACTCCACCTCCTGGGCCGGCACGGTGGCCAAGTCCTCCACGGCCGCTTCAATATCGAAGACGACGTCGTACAGCTCGCAGCGCACGTCCGGCTCGCGGTTGACGCGGCAGAAGCCCATCCCCTGGAGGGCGTGGCAGGGCGGCGCCACGGCGCCATCCTCGCGGGCCGTCGCCATCACCTTCTCGTAGGCCTTGGCGATGTACGCCCTGCCGTCTCGCCCCTTCAGCTTCCCCAAGCCCCGGCGGTCGTACTCCAGTACGAGCTCAGTGACTTCATCGAGGCTGAGCTGCTTGTGCGCGAAGAAGCGCACCATGTTGAAGATGGCGACGCTCCGGTCCTCCGCCCCCTGCTCCCACAGACGCTGCACCGGGCCGCACATCTCCACCGGCTGCGCCCAGTCGTACTCTCCCGTCTCCGTCCGGCGGGCCTTCGCCGCTCCCTGCTGCGCCGAGGCGGAGGGCGCCAGGGGCAGCGCCACTTGCGCGGGCCGGGGAACGCGCTCCACCGGCTGCGGCACCGGCGCGCTCAGCAGGCGCTCCAGAAGCTGCGCGTCCTCCACGCGCTCGAAGCTGGCGAGCACGCGAGCGACTCGGTGGGGCCGCTCCGCTGTCCCTGAGCCCTTCCGGCTGACGGTGCCCACCACCTTGATGACACGGGCCACGTCGTGGATGGAGTCCACGCGCACGCGCTCAGTGGCGAAGCGAGCGCGCACCTCGGCCTCGAAGGCCTTCAGGCCCGCCTGCACACGCTCGTGCCCCTCCCCCTCCAACGACTGCGGCGGCAAGGCGAACCAGAGCTGCGCCCCGTTGCCACTCATCATCAGCCGAGGCCGGAGGAGTCCCTGCCCTTCACACCAAGCCGCGGCGGACTCCGCCACCTCAAGCGTCAGGGCGAGCTCCTCCTCCGTGCTGGCCGTGTCCTTGGGGCGCACCGGGTCCAGGTCCACCACCGTGGCCGTCACCACCTCGATGTCCTTGCTGCCCGCACCACTTCCCAAGGGGCGAAGGACGTTGGGGGCGAGCGCCAGCAGCCGCCGGGGCCGCGGCTGAATGCCCACATACACGTTGCCAGCAGCGTTGGCCTCCACGCATGCCGCGACGAAGGTGTCCTCGTCGTCGAAGAAGCCCAGGCCGGCCAGGCCCCCGCCACCCGGGCGGATGACGCGGACTTCGCTCACGCCGTGGACAGCATGGGCCAGCCACCGCCAGGTGGCACGGATGGCGTCGGGGTTGGGCGCAGTGGGAGTGGTGTCAGAAGGTGTCGTCATCGAAGGTGTTCACTCTCTCTGGGGTGGTTCAATTCGCGTTGGCGCGGGCCGTCACACCCAGCACCGAGGCGTACTGCTGGCGGCGCTCTGCATGGTGGCGTCGAAGCAGCGGCACCCTCGCGTCGACAAAGTCGATGAGGACGGCGCTCTTCTTCTCCGGGTGCGGACGCATGAGGCGTCCGAGGCGCTGGACGGTGCGTCCGCGCGCGCGGCCGGGGTACGCCAGGAAGACGCGCGAGAGGCGCGGCAAGTCCAGCCCCTCATCCGCCAGGCTGGTGGCGACCAGGACGGACATACGTCCGGTGCGGGCCTTGTCCACGAGGGCCTTGCGCTCCTCACGTGACACCCCGCTCGTCAGCGCGGCGGCCGAAAGGCCGGTGGCCGAGAGTCGCCGAGCCAGCAGCTCGCAGTGTTCTACGCGCCCGGTGAGGACGAGGCACACGTGGCCCGCCCAGGCCTCGCGAGCCACGGCGCCGACGATGAGGTCGTTGCGCGCCGTGTCCTCCGCCAGCGCCTCCAGCATGGGGGCGTAGTCCGCGGCGCGTCCGTAGGGGAAGTCGAAGTCCGTCTCTACGGCTCGCACCTCAGGCACCACCAGCACGCCACGCGCAACGAGGTCCTCGTGCTTCACCACAGCCAGGGGGGCGCCCAGGTACAGCCGCAAGAGAGGCGTCAGCCCGTCCTCCCGCTCGGGCGTCGCCGTCAGGCCCAGGCGGTAGCGGGCCGGGCAGCGATCCACCAGGCGATGGAAGGCGCTGGCGGCAATGTGGTGGGCCTCATCGAGAACGAGCAGGCCGAAGCCATGGAGGAAGGCATCTAGCTTCGCCTCCTCCCACCGGGCCAGGGACTGGACGACGGCCACGGTAACGGGACGCACGTCCTCTTCGCCTGCGCCCACCAGGCCCGCCTCCAGACCCAAGCGCTCGCGCACGTGCTCTCGCCACTGCTCCGCCAGGTCCAAGGTGTGGACGAGAATGAGTGTCGGCGTGCGGAGCCGAGAGATTGCACCGACGGCCAGGACGCTCTTCCCTGCGCCACATGGCAGCACCGCCGTCCCCTGGGTGGCTTTCGCCAGCCGATCCACGGCTGCCGCCTGGTAGTCGCGCAGCGACACCTCTGGCAGCTTCGGCAGGCGCTTCTCCGGAAACACCCGCGCATCGTCGATGGCCAGCGCGTAGCCCGCCTCGTCGGCAATCCGGCGTAGCAGGTGAATGGCCCCACGCGGCAACACCAGCTCGCGCGACTCCTGGCGGAAGAAGTACAGCGTCTGGGGCTCCGCCCCGGGGCGCTTATGCAGCCGCACCAGCTTCAGGAAGGCTGGATTGGGCAGGGAGAGCGCCCCGCAAAGGCCCTCCAGCACCTTGGGCGGCACGTCGCCGGCCGCGAGCCGCAGCCCTGCATCCACGCGCACGCGCAACGTCCGCTTGTCCCACCCCGCGTTGCGCGCAGGCACGGACGGCGCGGCCTCCACACTGGAGTCCTGGGTGCGAGAGACAACACGTCCCCCGTCCCCGTGCATTTCGGAGAAGTCTTCCACCATTCGGATGTGTCCTCAGTGAAGCGCGTCGGGGGCACGCAGCAGGCCCCCTTCGCGCAGGGCTACGACAACCGGCTCAGCAGGGCGCTCACGGCCCGAAGGGGTCCACGTCCGCGACACGCTCCGGGGCGTACTCGGCCACGAGGGCATCGACGAATGCGCGCGCCAGCTCGCCCTTCGACGCCGGCACGTCACGGATTCGCTGGACTCCGAACTTCTGGAGGAACCTGTCGACCGCCTCGCGCGGCAGTCCCTTGAGGGCCGTGGCCATGGCCTGCGCGAGCCTCACGTCGACGGGCTCGCTCGACTTCGGACTCACAGCGCTCGTGGGCGACGTGCCACTCACCGCGGCGGAGGCCTCGGCCGCGTACAGCCTGGCCAAGTCGTGCTGCGGCAACGCCTGGAAGGCCGCCATCTCCTCTTCGGTGAGCTGCCGGTCCGGCAGAATCGAGTACGTCGTCTTCGGGTCCTTCGCTGCCCCGCGCCTTTTGATTTCGAACGCCCACTTCTCGAGGCCGTACTTCGCGCGCAACTCCATCAACGTGTTGAAGAAGGTGACGGCCTGCTCCAGCACCCGCACCTCCCGCGTACCGTAGACGGCCACGTTGAAGGCCACCCTGAGCGAGGACTTGTGCCCCTGCGCCTTCAACCGCTCGTCGAAGAGGACGTACTTGTTGTCGAGGAAGACCACCCCGCGCGGGTGCGGCTGCCCGAGGAAGACGACGACGGCGCTGTCGCCGTCATTCGCCAGTTTCAGCCAGCTCCCGCCAGCCTGCTCGTGCTGCTTGGCCATCGCGGCCGTCTGCTCCCACATGTTCGTCATGGTGCTCAGCCCTCCTTCTGGCAGTGGGTGGGGACGTGGCGCTCGCGCCGGTACACCGCGAACAGCTCCGTACCGTCCTCCGCAGCGCCCGCCGCCTCGATATTGAAGTCCGCATCGGTGTCCACCACGTCCTGGAACTCCCACCGTCGATAGAGGCCCGGCAAGCGGATGTAGTCGTTGTCCTCCGGCGCGGCGCACTCACGGCAGAGGCACGGTGTCCGGCCATCCGCCTCCGCGCTGGAGTCACCACGCTCCACCACGTGGAGCCGGCGCTCGTCGATGCGCGTGTAGACGCGCACGTGCGCCTCACTGCGTCCGAAGTTGTTTCGCATGGCTGTCTTCATCCCGTCCTTCCTGGGCTGTCGGCACAACAAGGGACGTTGCCCACCGGGGCGGACAACGTGGCGTCTCGGCTCGAATGACGTGGCCGGCGAAGGCCCGTCACTCCCTCAAAGGCATGTGACACGCAGCGGGGACATCCGAGGTCAGCACCCGGCACCGCACCCTCGACTGCCCCGCCGGTCTGGCCGCTGTTTCAGAATCCACAATCCCTACAAGCCAATCTGCGAGCCGATTTGGGACAACAATCTTTTCGGTCGATTTCTTTTTCATTTTCCCGCAGTCGCTGCAGGGCTCGCTGGACGCGCTTTCGTGCCGCCGCGGGGGCGAGGCCGAGGCGCGCGCCCGCCTCGGCGCAGTCTTCTTCGAGCACCAGGACGGACACCAACAAGTCTGCGTCCTCCCCTACCCGCGGGTGCAGCCACAGGCGCAGTTCCTCCAAGGTGAAGTCGTAGGAATGTGTCTGCAGCTCGAATGGGCCGAGCCACGAGGCAGCGTCCTCGTAGCCATCCGCGTCCGACGACGTCTCAAGAGGTGCATGCAGGCGCTGCTCGCCCAATGCCTTGTGCTGCTCCCTGAGGACGTCGCGCTCCGTGCCACGCACGAGGGCTGCGGCCACGTGCTGGGTCCGCGACAGGTCGACACGCGCCACCAACACGCTGAAGGCCGCGGCGAGCGCAGACACGAGCTCATCCTGGGACTCGAAGCACCGCAGACGCCTGCGGTGAATGGCGTCGAGGGCAGGCCAGAGGCCCAGCCACAGGAGCGCTGACGCCAACTCGGACTCCTCCTGGGCCTGCACCATGGCCACCAACGTCACGAAGACGCTGTTCCTCGCACCAGCATCCTCGTCCCGCCGGTTGAGGAAGGCGACAAGGGCCATGGGCGTCGCGAAGCCCGCCAGCGAGGGCCTCGAAGCCTGGGCCTCGCGGAAGGCGTGCCGCGCCTGCTGACTCTCCACGTATTGGCGGAAGCCCGCTCCGAGGGCCTCCCAACGCCTGCGCACAACGACTCCTGGTTGAGGGACTGCTGCTGAGGGACACGCTGGGCGAGGGCTCGTCTTGAAGCCGCCTCACGCCAGCCACAGACACCCACGCCTCTCACACCTTGGGAAACAGGGTGACGGGGACGGGGGCCTGTCGCGACACATAGGGGAGGGCTGTGCGTCTCGTCACGCCATCGACGGGGCTGCATTGCGGACAGAGCAGCGTGGTGGCCACAAGACTCTCCACGACGGTTCCGCCGTCAGCTAGGAGGCGAAGACTCTCCCCTTCACGGACAGCCAGCAGTTGGTGGCACCGCCTGCAGCGCACTTCCATCAGCATCAACGACACGGCTTTCCCACTCCCTGGGCCCGTTGAAGACTCGGGGCCTGTCTCATCGCGTTTCAGGTGACGCCCCTGCGAGGCCTCCAGCCGCAAAGGCAGCGGACTGGATTCGGGGACACGATGTGGGGCGCTCTGCGACTTTCGTGCCCAGGCAGTCTTCGCCTGCATTCACGGGCGACGGCTCATCCGGAGTTTGTTTCACGGTGCAGGAGCGTGGACGGGCCGTCCATACGCTGGAGCCCACGCGACGTGAAACATGTGTCACCCGATGTATCAACCGTCAGCCATGAGCCAGCCAGGGTGCTGCCGCATCACCCGGGCAACCGGCGAAGGGCCCTGGCGGCCTCCAGAAGCCCAGGAGAAGTCCTGCCCCTACTCCTCCCGCCTCCCCGCCCCTTTCTCGCGACAGCGGGCCGTTTCCGGCCGTTCTCGGGCCATTCACAAGCCAGGGCATCGACGCATCCACCCACGCCGCACGCTTCGCCCGCGTGCGTCTTTACAACCAGACACAATCGCTTCACTTCATGAGCGGGTGTGGACAGAGTGGACAGCTGTGGACAGCTCTCTGTCCACACTTATCCTCATGAATTTTCTAACAAAAACATCACTGTGGACAGTGTGGACAGCTTTTATGGGGAGAGACACGTATGTGCGCGCGCATCTTTATATTGATCCATCGCGTACGCGCACACATGACGTAGGGGTCCTCGTCAAAAGCTGTCCACACTGTCCACGCACACTCATCCCCTCGCAATCCCTCACGAAAACCGTGGACAGAGACGTGTCCACGAGCCGTCCCGGGCTGTCCACAGGGTGAGAGACAGTGCAGGCGGGTGCGGTGGCCGGACCCGGGTGAACACACAACGTCGCCTGCGTCCCTGCGCGAAAATCAAAAAAGAAATCGGGCAAAAAGATTCTTTGTCCCAAATCGACAAAACAAAGTGCTTGTAGGGTGTATCGGCAATCACGCGCCGCCGACACCCGCGCATGGCCCTGACACACCTCCTCCAGCCCGCCCCCGCTTCACAGCGCCCGCCCGGCGTGACGTGTGAGACGTACGTCCGCGCCGAGGGCTCGCGCTGCCTGCACTACCGGCCAGGTGGAGCCTGCACCCTGCCTGTCGTGGGCACCTGTACCGAGTGGCTGAAGGTGAATCGGCAGGCCCGGCCTCCTCGTGAAGAGGTCGCGCCGCATGTCCCCGTGGCTCCGGCGAAGTCCGCTCCGGCTGCGGTGGATCTCCTGGGCAATCCCCTGCGCGAGTCGGCCACGAAGAAGCCCACCCTGGCACCCAGGCCTGCGCCGCCGGCAGCACCTCCCGTTGTGACGGAGCCGGACGCGCAGGGCCCGCTCTCTGTCCCGCGCGGCCTCACCGACGAGGACATCGCCAGCTTCAAGGCCCTCGGCGCCGAGGTCTGCTTCCGCGCTGAGACATGCGGCGAGGTGTGGCTCGTCCCGGCCTACACGGGCCAAGCCAGGAAGGAGCTCACCCCTGAGCACGCAGCCACGCTGGTGCGCGTCCTGTCTGCCTTCCCAGGCTCCCGCGTCATGTCCTTCGAGAAGCGGCCGGCCTCCGCAGAGGGCTCGCCATGAACACGCCCCACTGCTGTGAAACAAGCACACGGGGCCACGCTGCCTCCCTGCTTCGACTTGATGTGTCTCTCGAAAAGAGCGTGATGACTGTCTCGCAACGCGCCACCGCATCGGCCCCAAGGAGGCCCACGCCATGAGCGGAATGCGAAACACGCACCTGTCTTACAGCCGGCTCAGCCGCTTCGAGTCCTGCCCGCTGTCCTACCAGCTCCACTACCTCGACAAGCACACCGCCGAGCCCGGCGTGCCGTTGAGCTTCGGCAAGGCCCTGCACGCCGTCCTCGAGCGCCTCCTCCAGGACGTCCTCGACTCCGAGTCCGCCGGCCCCCTCTCCGAGGAGCGCGCCCTCCAGCTCTACCGTGAAGCGTGGGCCGCCGAGGGCCTCTCGGGCCTGGACCTCTTCCAGCAGGGCCTCTCCCTCCTCCAGGACTTCGTGCGCCAGCAGGGGCGCGTGGACGCCCGCGACATCCTCGCCGTGGAGAAGGAGTTCCGCCTGCCGGTGGGGCCATTCACCATCCTCGGCTTCATCGACCGCGTCGACTGGGTGGACGACGAGACAATCCACGTCATTGACTACAAGTCCAACCACCAGCTCTTCACCCGCGAGGAGCTGGACACAAGCCTCCAGCTCAGCCTCTACGCCCTCGCCGCGCGCCGCATGTGGCCCTGGGCCAAGAAGGTGCGCCTGTCCATGTGGATGCTCCGCCACGGCGTGCTGCAGGAGACGACGCGCACCGAGGCGCAGTTGGACGCCGCCCTCGCCTACGTCGAGACGCTGGGCCAGCAGATGGAGACGGCGGAGTCCTTCCCCGCCCGGCTCAACCCCAACTGCGTGTACTGCGACCACCGACGCCACTGCCCCGCCTACGCCCGCGCCCTGACGGGCCAGCGTGAAGTCGTCTGCGAGGACACCTCCAACTTGGAGTCCGTCGCCCGCGAGCGCGAGGAGGTGGCCCACCTCGCGAAGATTCTCGGCGCGCGCAAGACGGAGCTGGAAAGCGTCCTTCGGGCACACCTTGCCGAGCAGGAGGAACTCGTCCTCGCCGGCACGCGCTACCGCATGTTCCACGCCACGAGCCTCGACTACCCGCTGGAGCCCACCGTCGCCGTGCTTGCCCGGGCCACCGGCCTCTCCCGTGAGGAGCTGATGCAGCGCCTCGCCAGCGTCGACAAGAAGGCCCTCGACGCGCTGCTGAAGGACGAGGGCAAGCGCCTGGGCACCGCACGCGTCGCATTGCTGAAGGCCGAGCTGAACTCCCTCGCCGCCAAACACCACTCGCCCCGCTTCTGGGCCAAGGAGGTTGCATAGTGCTGCTCGCTCACCCTGCTTCCGACACCACCCCAACTCCTGTCGTCCACCAGCCGCTCTTCCCTGGACTTCCAGCGCACCTGCGGACGCTCGCCTTCATCGACCTGGAGACGACGGGGTTGGACTCCTCCCGGCACGAGGTGCTGGAGGTGGCCGTCCTCCGTGTCGACGCACGCAGCCTCCAGGTGCTGGCGGAGTACGAGGCGCGGGTGCAGCCCACCCGGCTGGCCGACGCCCACCCCGAGGCCCTGGCCGTGTGCGGCTACTCCGACGAGGAGTGGCGGGGCGCGCTGCCCCTGCACGAAGTCTTGGCCACCGTGACGCCGCTCCTGGCGGGCACCCTCGTGGCCGGCCACAACACCAGCTTTGACTGGAGCTTCCTCGTCGAGGCCTACCGCCGCACCGAGCTGGCTCTGCCCCGTGTCGACTACCACCGCCTCGACACCGCCAGCCTCGCATGGCCGCTGCTCGCCACGGGCGAAGTGGAGTCCCTCTCCCTCAACGCCCTGGCCAAGCGCTTCGCACTCCAAAGGCCCTCGCCTCACCGGGCCATGGCGGACGCCCGCTGCGCGCTGGAGGTGGCTCGCTGCCTCGCCGTGCGCATGGCCCGTGGTGGGCACATGGAGCGGCTGCTGGAGGAGTCGGGAGGTGTCGCGTGAGCGGCGCCTCTTCTCGTCGCAAGGGTGCCGATTTCGAGCGAGCCCTCGTCCACCATTTCCGCGCGGCCATGCCCGAGGCCCTCATCCGCCGCGGCCTCCAGTACCGCACCGGGCAGGAGATGTCCGACGTCGAGGTGCCGTGTTTCTGGCTTGAGGCCAAGGCCCACCGGCGCACCAACGTCCGCGAGGCCATGCGCCAGGCCGTGGAGACGTGCCCGCCGGGCCGCTGGCCGCTCGCCGTGTGCAAGGACGACGGGCAGCCGCCCCTCGTCACCATGCAGTTGGAGGACTTCCTCGAGTTGGTGCGCGAGTGGTGGGAGGCCCGTCCTCGGTGAGTGACTTGTTCGGCCAGCTCCTGGGCCTGCTGCGTGTGGAGGCGCTCGCCTCTCGGCACCAGTCCGTCTACGCGGCTGCGCGCACGCGGAGGCTGGCCTTCGCCCGCCATGCCACCCTCGAATCCGTGCTGTCCGCGTTGGGTGACACGCGCGAGGAGACGTACCCGGAGCGGGAAGCCCTCACCCGAGCCCTGGTGGCCGAACTGCAGGACGCCTCCAGCCCCGCGTGGACGGCGGCCCTCACCGCCGCCTACGCCCCCATGTTGCGCCGCCTGCGTCGTCGGCTCCTCGGCAACGCCGTGCCCCGCGAGGACCTGGACCAACTCGTCCTCACCACCTTCCTCTCCGTCGCCCGCAACTTCCCCCTCTCACGCTGGTGGGACTGGACAGCCGTCCGCCTGCGCCAGCAGACGGCTCGCGCGGTGTTCCGAGTCCTCCGCAAGGAGCGAGAGGAGCAGCACGACACGTACTCGCCGGCGCAGCTCGCAGAGTGGGTACCCGACGTCCGGCCCGCCACGCCACTGGAGGGCGTCCGGCGGCCCAGTGTGCGCCACAGCTTCGTGCGGAGAGACGCTGTGCTGGTCCACCTGGCGAAGGCCAGTCTGCCGCGCAGCGACGTCGAGGTCCTCATGGCCACCGTCGTCCGCCGCGAGAAGCTGCGCGCCTACGCCCACCGCCTCGTCGAGGGTGACACCGCCGAGGTTGAGAGGGTGTACCAGCGCCTGAAGCGCCAGCGCACACGGCTGATGCAGCGCCTGCGCACCCAGGCCGTCAACGCCGCAACGCAGCCCTCCACAGGTCGCTGAGGGGCAGCCATGGCGACGAAGAAGCCCTTCAAGAAGCTGGGGCGCCCCACCAAGGCGGAAGGCCCCCGGTTTCCTCCCGACGAAGTGGACCGCCTCCTCGTGGAAGGCGAGGAGGTGCCCACCACGCGCGGCCTTGTGAGGCGCCGCTTCCCCTCCTTCCGCGAGCTGGCCGAGCGCTTCGGCGTCGCCCACAGTGCCATTGCCCGGTACGCCGAGCACCACGACTGCCTCGGCCGCCGCAAGCGCCTCCACCCCGGTACGTCACGGGCGATGCAGGTGCGCGCCGCAGCGCACCCTCCGCCGCGGCCTGCACAACGCGCGTCGCTCGCGCCTGCCGAAGCGCTACCACCCTCACCCTTGCCCTCGCCCGCCGAAGCACCACCGCTCCCGCCGCCATCCGCGCCTGCCGAAGCGCTACCTCCCCCACCCTCGCCCGCCGAAGCACCACCGCTCCCGCCGCCATCCACGCCTG
>NZ_JAKCFB010000044.1 GCF_024198235.1 Myxococcus dinghuensis
GCACCAAGGGGGCCTTGGAGTTGCGGTCCGCCGAGTCCGCAGGGTAGGAGTCCTCCTGTCTCGGCCCTCTCTCTTTGGCCGGTTTTGACGGGACCCTCTTTGGCCGGTTTTCACCTGACCATTGAGGCGACGGAAGAATGGACGAAGCAGCAGTTGCGAGAGGCCTTTCCCTGGGCCAGTGCTCCGAGGTACTTGCACCGAGATAGGGACAAGCTCTACTCCGAGGGCGTTCGCGCCACGCTTACCCATTTGGGGATTCGCGAGGTGCCGAGTGCCGCACGGTGTCCGTGGCAGAATCCCTATGCGGAGAGAGTCATCGGCTCGATACGTAGAGAGCTGCTGGACCATGTCGTCGTCCTGAACGAAGCCCACGCTCGGCGCCTGCTGCGCGAGTACCAGCGCTACTACAATGTGAGCCGGACGCACCTGTCGCTCGGGAAAGATGCGCCCGAGACGCGTGAGGTGCAGGGGCCGGAGCGCGGAGCCAAGGTGATAGAGCTACGGGAAGTCTTCGGGCTCCACCACCGGTACGAGCGCCGCGCTGCGTAGAGTCTCGGTCCTTCCAACAACACCCTCATAGACCCGCACGTGCTGCACTCAGCCTACCTGCGTTCGCAGGAAGGGGGGAGTGTCCACACGCAGGCAGAGAGAGGTGTTGAGGCGTCTGCGCCGGGCGTAATTCCGACCTCTATCAACTGGAAGAGAGGACCCAGCGGCTCGTCATGCGCATCGCTCACGTCATGACGCGCGTTTTGACGCAGCCTTGACGCACTCATGACGCAGCGACTGAATTTTGGGTAGGCACAAGGTACAGCCACTCCTGCGGTCACGTCTGCGTCGCAGAAATGTAGGGCACTGTGGACATCCACGCCCGTGGCTGCTCTGCCGCTTTATCTCCTCGTTGCTCCGTGGTGCTCTATGTCCCCAATGTGGTAAGTGAACGAAACTCGGAGGAGTTCTTGACTAATCACGCCGCCGCAATCGAAAAGGCTTCTACTCTGGATTTGAATGAATCGTGGGATCCGCTTGCAACTGAGAGCGATCCCGGACTTGTCGTAGCAGCCCAGCGGCGTGAAATTCACAACATCCTTAAAAGCTACACAGGTTATTATGACCTTTTCGCTGAGCTTATCCAGAATGCTCTCGACGCGGTTGATAGACGCAGACGTGAGTTGGCCGACAAGGTCGCCTACCATCCGGAAATACGCATCAATATCAATATGAAGCAGCCGAGTGTAACCGTCGTTGATAATGGCTGCGGAATGGACCTTCAGCAGTTTCGGCAGTTTATGAAGCCGAACCTTTCCTTTAAGGACGGCTCAACCAACCGAGGCAGCAAGGGGGTTGGTGCCACCTTCCTGGCCTATGGCTTCAATTACCTAGCTGCAGCTACGACTCGAAACAATGTAACCCATTATGGCGTTTTAGAGGGCGGTCGCACTTGGGTTGATGATAAAACAGCGACTATTCCTCGGCCCAAGGTTGCTCCAGTCAAGGCATGGGACTCAATCTTTGATGGCATCGAGCATGGCAGTTTCATGCAAGTCCGGCTGAATGGACCCAATATTAGGCCCAAAGATCTAAACTGGCTAGGAGCGAACACGGCCAGCCAGTGGCTGTCGGTTCTTCGGGTTACAACTCCACTTGGGGGAGTCTATTTGGGTGAGGAATCGCCCAAAGTCAAAATCCAGATCCACGTCATAGACTCTGCTGGAAACTCGTCGACAGAGACGCTCGACAAGCCGGACTATATTTACCCTCACAAGGTTCTCGGGAAGGCTGCTGACCTCAGAGAGTATCTGGAGGACAGAAATAAACGGGCAGCCAAGAATCTTGATGTGTCGAAAATTCCAGCCAAGTTCTCACAGCAAAACGGAATCTGGGGTGAGTGGAGTGGCGAAGACATCCTCAAGGACCAGAGCCCACTAAAACCCCGGCTAGATGAAGACGAGAAAGCGCTGATCTCGGAACTCGGACTGAGACTTTACTGCTACGTAGGATTCTCCACGGAGCTATGGGATGCATTCAATGATGCTCAATTGAAGCTTCGCAAGGGTCTCCGTCTACTGCGAGGAGGGCTCCAGCTTGCGACACGGAACATGCCGCAGGGGATGCCAATTCCGATTCCTATGACAAACAATATTGGGTTTCAGAATATTGCCCATGTGATTGTGCATTTTGATAATGCCGAACCCGATCTTGGTCGAAAGGGATTTCAGCCAGAGCATACGCAACTGGCTGGGAAGCTGGCCGTGTCTGCAGTTACCGCATTCAGAAAGTTCTTCGACAAGATGGTCCGAAAGAGCACTGGCGTTCCAGCCTTGCAGGCTCAGATGAAGCTTGAGCAGTGGATTGACGACCAGAAGGAGCACGAGAAGAAGTTTCCGCTCACGATCAAGGGCACAGGTCTTTTTGCGCCGACGGAGGAACTCCCGATCAGGTCTCTCCCGCAGGTAGAGCAAGACGTCGTTGCTCTGTTCAACCAGATGCTTTCCTCCGGCTTGGTCCGCGGGATGCAGTTGCTGGCCTCAAGTCAGTTTGAGCAATATGACGGCCTGTTTCGCGTTTTGATGCAGCCTCCCGTTGAGCGATACATTCGTTCCGAAACGAATCCTCTTGGTGTTGATGCTGAGCTTTTTGCTGGAGCTGATGAGATCAAGGCTGCTGTCGCGGTGCTTGAATATAAATACTGTCTCAATGCGCTGGTTGAGGATTTTCAGACCGGCGTTAAGAGTGTGAATGATGTTAAGCTTGTTGTCGTGTGGGAGATGGGGGAAAGGTGGCGTGAGGACTTTAGGATTCTCTCGTATCTCGATGATGACAATGTGCACCATCGCCAGTATCACGGCCTAACCCATCAGTTCTTTCATACTACGTCGGGCCTACCTGCGTTTGCGGCTGTTGTCCTGAGCGACCTGGTGAGCTATCTCACAAACGCGAAGGCAGAGACTGCCCGACAAAAGCAAATGTACGGTGACACCATCGACCTGGCGGACTGACGAGCGAGACGGACTAACAGCTCATAATGATAGTCAGGCCTGGGGTGGTCGCAGACAAGGACCATCCTCAGCCCGGTTCGATCCTACGAGCGCTAAATCTCACCGAACTTTGCGCGGGCAAACTGGAGGGCTCGGTGCAAGGGAGGGCGAACGCGGGTGAATCCTCGGTGCTGCCTTCTCTGCCCAGGAGGCCCGAGCGGGCATGAGCAGTGATGCAGAGCAGGGGGCTGTGTCGGCCGATGACTCGGCCAAGAGCTTCTGAGCGTCGTCTCGGAGAGTTTGCGCGCGCGACGAAATCAGGAGTACCCAGTAAGGACTGGGGGCGTTTCGCTCTCTCGGTTAACAGAAGCGAAGGGCCGGTCTGGCCTCAAAAGGCTTCGGACCGTCTTGGAGCCAGGGAAGCGAAGTAACCCTGGAAGGTACGACATCGAAAGCTCTGGATTATTAGAATCGGTCGCCCGCGGTGGTTAACAGAACTGTTAACCACTCTCGGCCTTTCTCTCCCCGGAACGGGTGAAAGAGCGGTCCAGAGAGCCCAATCGGCGGCGGAGGAGAGGGGGCATCTCGCTCTGCGGGATAGAGCGCCGAGAGCGCCCTCTTCGTCACCGCGAGCCAGAATCCCTTGTGATTCAAGGGCTTAAGCACGAAGGCCCCGCGATATCATCGCGAGGCCCTTGTTAAACAAAAAGGGCCCTACCGGTTGGTAGGGCCCTTCAAGTAGCTCCCCGAATGAAGCCCTGCGCGAACTCGTTCTCGGCTTTTCTCTGAGAGGACTCAAACTCTCTGAGTGCCGAAAGGCGAGTAATATCCAGCGGTTTCAAAGAGGGGGCTGGGCGAGCCCTTCAATCGGGGGCCGAATGAATGTCCGCAAACTACACGGTGGGTGACCTCCCGTCCATGGTCTTGATCCTCTTGGCGCCCGCTTCACAAGGAGTGCGTGGCGGGGACGCGCGTGGGCTCGCGGGCGACGCGCTAAGGTGGGTGAAAGTCGCATGTTTCGAGGCGCGCGCGGAACCTGGGATGAGAGAGGCTCTGTTCTGGGGCTCCCGTGGCCCGTCGAGTCCACGGCCTGCTCGAGAAACCTCCGTAGGCGCTATCGAGCTAGGCCGTGCGCAGCGACAGCTTGGCGCGCTCCGATACCGCGTCCACAGTGCTCCGCCACACTCGTTGCCGTCATAGGGATTCACCGGCCCCTGCGCGCGCCTCGACGAGTTCGTGATGCGGCGAACGAATCTCGGACTGGGCATATCCGCAGAGGCATCCATCCCTTGGGTGTGGTGGCCTTGTGGGGTTTGCCGCGCCTGTAGTTGGTGCGCGGGAGCCCCAAATAGGTCGGCCCGGTGGATGTCCGTCGAGAGGTCGTAGGCGATTGCGCGAGGCCGTCCAACTCCGAGGTGCTTCGGACTCCATGTGGCGAGTTCAATCTCCGGGCGCTACGCGCTTGCTGCTTCGCTGAACAGCCAGAAGCCAGAAGCGCCCGAATGGTTCGCGAAACTTCACATCAGGCAGGGTTCGCGGCAAGGACGCTCTTAATCTTATCCCGGAGATCTTTCAGCTCCGGGCAAACAGTCAATAAGCCGTTCCACTGACTTCCAATCGCGCGCATAGCCCGCTTTCGTCCGCGGCCAAGCTCAGTGGACCAGCCCTTCTTCTGGAGGAAGGGTTCGGCAAACGCCTCCTTCGGATCGCAATGCTCACGAACTTCGCTGAATCCGGTTTCCACCTCCGCGCGATGCAGGGCGAGCATCCACACTTCTAGCTCCTGAACTGCCAGTCCAAAGATGAGCTTCCCCGAAAGTTCTTTCTCGCGGTCCGCAGCGCGCTGCTCACTTTTAAAACGGTTGCAGTCGCGGTCCACCAACAGGATGAAAAGCTCCTCCATTGGATTGTCGGCGACGATATCGCCGAGGATTTTTGAATCGAGCGCTTCATCGATGCCTCGCAAATGGGGGTCGGTGAGTACGTCGACCCGCGCTTTGCGGCCGAGATCGGAGAATAGGTGCTCGATGATCGGTTTGGCGATGTACTGGTCGAGCGTGGGATCTTCAACGACGATGAGAACTTTCACAGCGCACGCTCCATCCACTTCGTCGTCATGAGGTATTCAAATCCCCTGCGTTTGAGGACCTCTCGGAAGTGGGGAAGAGCAACTGCGCGGCGTACAACCGTTCTTTGGTCGTCTTCAGCTCTCCCGAACACGCTGACCCCGTTCAGCCCGCCTTCAGAGAGTGCATCGAGCAGCGGTGGAGAGTGGGTGGTGGCGATGACCTGCCGGTCGTTGGCACTCGTCTCGCTCTCAATCTTCTCCACCAGAAGGTGGGCGCGTGACGGGTGGAGTCCATTCTCGATCTCTTCGATGAGGAGGAGCGAGCCTGACGTCTGGGTTATGACAGCTACGAGTTCGCCAAGAAATCGAAGCGTGCCGTCGGACAGGCTGAGTGCCGAAATCTTGGTTCCGTCCTTTTCGACCAACCGAAAGAGAACGTAGTCCTCTTCGGTAACACTGAAGTCAATGTTCGCCACTGCAGGAGAGGTGAGCTCTGACAGCCAATCAAGGAGCGCAGTCTTGGTGTCCTCGTTCTGGCAGAGTCGATGAAGGACGGCCGAGATGTTCTGTCCATTGATGCCGAGTGACGTCGAACGCCGCGGCACGTAAGAGCGCATCCTTGATGGTAGGATGTCGAGAAATACCGAGCTTCTCATCGCGGTTTTGAGCTTTTCGCAAGTCTCAAGCACCTTCGGGTGCATAGCTGCTTCCGGGCGGATCTGCCCCAGCAAGCTTCGTGCTGAAGTGTAGGTGTGCGACAGCGCCCGCCCTCCGGAACCTTGCCGTTTGATGCCGACGTTGAGTGCGCCACCTGGAGCTAATCCTCCGCCGGCCCCCAGTGCAGGGGCGTGGGTGTCAAAGAGGTACGGTTCGTACCCTTCTGTGCGAAGCGACTCGCGCTCGACGCACGGCTCATCGCTCGTGCGGCAGGTGAGGCTGTGGTGGACAATCTCGTCGTCCAGCTTCCAGACAGTGGAGATGGTGAAGCTCGTGCTCGTCCCTCGTGCCGCCTCCTTCACTGCGCCGCGGATTCCCGGCCACATCTCTCGTTCGCCTTCGGTACGCCCACGGAGGACGTCCGACACGCTCTGGTCGAGTGCGACTCCCTGAAGGAACTTCAATGCATCGAACAGGTTGCTCTTGCCTGATGCGTTCGCGCCCACCAGCAGGTTGAATCCGACGAAGGAGACGGTCTCTTCGACAAAGCTCTTGAAGTTCTGTAGTTGGATCTGTTGCAGCACGGCCCGTTCCTCTCCAGAGTACCCACGAGTCTACACCACACCCTGAGAATGGCATCAGCTATAGGCGTACTGGCGCGTCGGGTGCGCTAGCTGGACACGCAGTTCTCTGCGGGAACTCTACCTGCTTGCTGGCGGTCCAGTCGTGACAGCTCTCTTGGAGCGAGGTTGGCCGCTCCTATCCGCGCGCGGCTGCCCGGACGCTGCGGAATGCTGGGATAGGTCAGTCGGCGGTCTCTCGGGGTGGACTCCAACGGCCCTGGCGTTGGGCGCAGGGGGAGGACCCGCGACCAGACGTGGTTGGAGGGCGCGCCGAGCAGCCGAGGCCCACTGTGCGCCTGGTTCACTGTTTTGACGCAGCGCGGCCTTGATGCGTTGATGTCCCAGCGACCGGATTCGGGACGGGCACGGGCCTCTCAATGCAAAGCGCGATCAGTCGTAGATCGTGTAGACTGGCTCCTTCCCAAACGCAGAGGAACAGATGCCAGCAAGCGAGTGGAAGCCAGCGGAACTGGACGTTCTGTTGAAGGCGCTCAAGACGTCCCATCTGGACGTGAAAGTGAAGCGCGCCTTGGCGCACGAGATTCGAAACCAGTGCCTCGGTGGCACGGGCTACGACCAAGCCATGGCGCAGTCGATCCTCAAGAAGCTTGGGTACGACGAGCTGCCGCCGCGCGAGAGCACTCAGGAGGAGTGACCCAGCGGCCTGGGGGCTCGACGGCGCAGCGCGCAAAGGACGGGCCCTCGCGTTTCATCTCGATGTGGAAGTGCCCGGAGGATTGGATCGGCGGAGAGAGGTTCCAGAACCTCAGCGCGATGCTTCGCTCTTGTTGATTCCGCACGGCTTCGACGCATGAAGGCGACGTCTTCCGCAGCCTGCTCGCTCCGGATGACGCGCGCGGGATGTAGTTACTGTCTGTGGGGCAGAGGCAGCCAATCGTGCATACTTAGACCATGAGCTACCTTGGATATGACACTCGGATCGATTGGCCGACGGGCGAACTCGCCGTCTTTCTGTCAATGCTCAAGCCTGGCCGCGCACTCGAACTCGGCGCGGGGCATGGTACAGAGGCAATTTTCTTAGCCAGTCACGGTTGGGAGGTAGTAGCAGTGGAGAGAAGCCGTGCAGCGGTTGAGGAATCACAGCGGAGAGTACAGCGGTTGAGTGGGGCTGTCCGTCGTCGTCTTACTTTGATTAAAGGAGATGCAACTACGTTCAGCGAGAGGTCTCCTGGCTCGTTCGATATGGTTGTAGAACGCTTGCTCTATCAGAACCTTTTCCGCAATGTGGATGCTGGCCAGCTCGCGTCAGCTAAAACCTACACGAAGAGACGCCGAGGATTGATTCTGGGCGCGGCATACGCACTGAAACAGAATGGATTTTTTGTCATGCGGACCCGAACTCGGATTGGCAGGTGGGGGCGGGTTGCGTTGTCGAATTCTATGGTGACAGCGCAGGATTTTAGATTGGCTGGGAAGTATTTCGATGTGGGTAACGAGGTTGGGTTTAGGTCTGTTGTGACGCCATGGAATGCTCGTGCGGCCAAGTTTGTGTCCTCCCATCTCGACTTGAGTGTCCTGGTGCTGCGTCGAAATGAGGAGCCGTGCCCCTGAATGCAGGGGTGGAGGCAGAGAGCCCATAGGCTCCTGCGAAGGCGTCCCTTGGCCCTCCTGAGTGCGTGGGACCGTCTGCATCGTTCCTGAGGTACGGCAGCAACCGCGCCGCGAAATTCCCGTCAGTCGTGGCGGTGACGCAGCGGCCGAGTTTTCGGGAGGCGCAATCATCCGCTGGAGGAGCGGCGGAGCTGTGAATGCCCTGGGGCTATGTCCACCGCTGACGCCTACCTCCCCTGGGGGATTGCCCCGGCCACGCTCCCGACGCCTACTGCTGTGGGAGGAGGCCCTCCATGCGGATGCGGCTGACGCAGGATGTGGAGCAGGAGGCCGACGGCCGGCGGGAGCTGACGGTGGAGGTCTCCGTTCACGAGCGGAGGGGCGGCGTCGCTGAGCTCCAGCCCGCGGGCGCTGAGTGGCGCGTGCGATGGTCGCGTGGGGCGGCGGACCTCAGCCGCCAGGGCAGCGGCACGGCCACGGTGCGGGTGACGGCGCCAGGGCTATACCGCATGCGAAGTGTCGCGAGTGCCTTGCGTGCCTGGTCTGGCCCGCGTCCACGGCCGCCGCGGGGGGGGGCGTAGGGCCAGCCGAGTCTGACTGCCGGGGCCTCGCTCGGTCCGGCACTGCCGCCGCTACAGCCACCAGATGAGGCACCCTTGTGTGGAGTGGGGACAGGGCCCGCGTCCGAACTCGAATCCCAGGCGGGGCCCGTAGGCGTTCCGAGGATGAATAAATCTCGGCAGCTCGCGGTCAGTTGGAGAGCTGGCAAGCAGGCGCAGTGATGCAGCCCCTCCTGGGCTTGGAGCTCGTTCGGGGGCTCCTTCGGCGCTTGTGGGCGAGTCGTGCGACGCTTTCGGGGGCTTGTTCCCAGAGATGGTCGCGCCGCTCAAACGAACTGGTCGGGGGAGTTCATGCTTACCGTTGCCGTACGCAAGGGGGGCGGGCAGATCCAGGTGGTGGATGCGCTAAGCCTCAAGGGACAATCCGAGGGCGCGGCGTTCTGTCCGAGCGAGGACTGCGGTCAACCCCTGGAGCCGGTCTCCGCATTCACGCGCGTCGGCAGCATCCCGGTACGCGCCTTCTTCCGGCACCAGCGAGGAACTGCCAAGCAGCGCCCCTGTTGGGGCGCCAAAGGCGAGGGAGGTCTGCACTTTGCCGCGAAGCTCCACCTCCGCGCGCAGCTCCAGGAGCTGTGCGAGAAGGGTGGGGCGCTCGTCGTGGAGCAGCCGTGCCTGCGATGCGCGGCAGGCCTATCGCACGAGGCCGTGCTCACCGAACCAGGCGATGCCATCCGCATTGAGCACTGGCTGGACCCTCGACGCACCCTGAAGCCGGATGCGGTCCTCCTGCGCGCAGGCGTTCCGCTCCTGTCGTTCGAAGTCCGGGCTGCTCACCCTTGCTCACCAAGGAAGATTGGTGCCCTCACGGTGGCTGGGGCGCAGATGGTTGAGGTGGATGCCTGGGCATTGCTGGGTACTGAGACCGCGCCAACGTGGCGCTTCTCCTCGCCCCTACCGTTGAAGCAGGCGGTACTGCCTGTGAGTCGGCAGCTTTGTGAGGGCTGTCAGGCGGCGAAGGACTATGAAGCTGCCTGCGCGAGGCAGGCTGAGGAGCGGAGGCAGCGCGCACGCGAAGTGGAAGAACAGCGTCAGGCGCAGCGTGCCCGCGAATGGAACGAGCAGCGTGCTCGCGACGCCGAGGCTCAGCGCGCTCGTGAGGCTGCGGCTCAGCGCGCTCACGAGGCCGAGGCTCAGCGCGGTCGGAAACAGGAGGAGGTTCACGACCTGGCTTCGCGGAACGCCGCGACGGGTTCAAGGTCTGCCGGGAGCGTCAGGATGAGCGCCCCACGACCAATCTCGCGTCCAGTGAGAATCTCCCCCTCAGTTGAGATTCTCGCCCACTGCATCGTCGACGTGTGTCGGCCCGACGGGGTACGAGATGAAGTCGAGCTTGTCCTCGAGCGTGAGATGGGCGCACAGCCGCGGGGGAGGTTGGTGGAATGCGACGCTCCAAAACTGCGGGGGGCGCAACCGGGGGTGCGGCACGAACGCCAACTCCTTGGTGATTGGACTGGGCGCGCTACGGAGGATCCGGACCTGCTCCTCAAAAAGGCGCGTGCTGCGGCCAGCGCTGCGTACAGGGCCGTGCGGGACTCAGGTTGCGTCATAGATACCTATGGTGGCTTTCGTTCTGGGGTCTCCAACGTGAGGCTGTGGCCGGATCCGAACTACTGGTGGGAGGCGCAGTCACAGCGTTGGGTTAGCGTGCAGTTGCGCGAGCTTCTCGCACGTGATTTCAAGATTTCGGAGAGCGCAGTCGAATCAATGCTGCCCTCGGAACATTTCCGTCGAGCGCTGGTCCGCCTCAGCACGCACAAGAAGGACCTCGTCGCCTATGAGGCGCTCGGCACTGCTAAATTCGCCGAATGGCTGGGTGAAAAAGGGTAGCCGAGTGGGCGTGCTCTGCCGTTGCAGTTTTGCCCTCCTTCATCACGAGCGCACACAGTTCTTGAGGAGACGTGGCCGTTGTCTCGGGGGGGACAGCCCCTGGCTCGCCGTGCCGCACCTCGCTGGCCCCGTGCGCGCCTCGCTCACTCGTCGTGACGCGCTACTGAACTGGCCTCGGCCCACCTTTGATCCGGTGATTCAGTTTGCGCTAGGCGCAGCCTATTTAAGGCACGCAGGAGGCTTCCAATGCTGACGTAGATGTTCCGGGATATGCTTGCTCCAGATCGGCGCTTTGCCCGCAATCGCCTTAAACTTCGCGATTGCAAGTGAACGTCCTTCATTGCGGCCTTTGGAGCCGGGCGCATCGAGGGCCGCAATCACCAATGCTCGTTCGGCTAAGTAGATGCTGTCAGCGTCAAAGCAGTCGTCGAGAAGGACAAGCAGGGCATAGTCCCAGGGGCCATTGGAGAAGCGCCCTGTTTGGCCTTCTGTAGCTCGACGACCTTTGATTTGAAAAGTGAAGCCGTTCTTCTTTGCGTCCATGCCGTGTTCTCGGGCTATCGTTAACTGAAGGCCAAGGATATTTGCGGCTTCGTACTCTGCAATTTCGCCCGTGACGCCGAGGGGCTTGCCGGTTGCTTCGTAATATTCGCGAGCTAGTGGTTTTACATCCTTCAGGATCGCCATAGCGTCTCTTCCCATGCCGGATGCTCCCTCTAAATGAGGCTGTACGGCGCCAGCTTAGGGAAGGGCCCATGGCTGTCAATGCAATCGATGCATCCTGGAAAACTGCTCACTTGGATTGACGCGTTGCATGGCGCACTCTTGACGCATCCACGACGAAGCGACTGAGTTCTTGGGATCCACAGCCGCGAGTGCGGCCCAGCGACGTGATGCGGCTGACGCGCTCGCGGACCAGCTCGAGGCGGGCTGCGTCGACGTCATGCTGCCGCACGTAGTCCTCATCGTGGAGGGGCCGGAGGTACCGCCCCTCCAGGCCGTCAGCGACAAGCAGCTCGCCTATGCGCGGGCTGTCCGCGCGAGTGCCGTCCATCCTCAGCACGGTGCTGGCGCGCGGTGCGAAGCTGCCACGCGCCAACGTCGAGGATCAGATGCCGATGCTCGTCGGCTGGGTGCAGAGCCACCTGCGTGTGAAGACGGAGAGCCGCTACTGGCTGGACGGCCAGGCGCGCGAGGACCCGGGTAGCGGCGTGTTGGCCGAAGCCTTCCGCAAGGCACGAGCCGCGAAGGAGGAGATGCCCGCGGACCTGCTTCTCCATATCGAGCTGGCGTGGCCATGAGCCTGACGATGATTTCGGACCTCCTCGCCGAGCGGGTACGCGCGATGCTTGCGCGCCTCGCTCACTCGTCTTGACGCAATGCCGCTCGTGGACTTGGTGTGCTCGTGATGCAGCGACCGAGTTTCGGGTAGGCACAGGGGGGTAGAGTGCGCATGCCCGTTCAACCCAGGGAGCATCTCGTGAAGCGGAATTCCTTGCTCTTCTTCGCCGCGTTCCTAGTGCTCTGCTTAGCACACGCCTTTGCGGCGGCGCCGACGTTGAAGCAGGAGACGCCGCCGACGACGAAGAAGAAGGAGCCCCCGGCATCATCGCGAAAGGACACTCGTGATGACAAGACGAAGGCCATCGAGGCTCACAATGAGTACCGAAAGAAGCATGGCGCGGAACCGCTGGTGTGGAACGATGAGATGGCGGACTTTGCGGAGGAGCACACGAAGGTATGCGACTTCAAGCATAGCACCGCCGACTGGGGGGAGAACATCGCCGAGGGCTACGAGGACGTTAATGATGCGTTCAATGCCTGGTACGATGAGGTAAATATTTACAAGGCCGGGAAGGAGGATTTCGACATGAAAACTGCGCACTTCACACAAATGGTATGGAAGGGCACGAAGGAGTTTGGTTGTTACAGCAGGAAGTGTCCGAGAGGTTATTACCTAGTCTGCGAATACAACCCGGCGGGGAACATCAAGGGGGAAAACGGTAAGCACTTCAAAGAGAACGTACAGCCCTAAGCGACGGTTCGTCCCACCGGAAGCTTCACTCTGTGGTGATGCGCAGGCCTATGGACGCTCGAAGGTCTGGCAGTTCATGCATCGCTCAGAATCGGAGCAAAACCCCTCCAGCGGAGACTGCAGCTCCTCAGGCTCAAACGCCGATAGACGTGTTTGAATGAGCTGATCTCCACTCGCTCCCCGACACGCCGCCCGCCCTGTTGCGCCAGCCCTGGCTGGTGGAAGTGAGGCACCCAGACGAGGGCGACCGCCTCTTCGGCGATACCCTCTCTCTGTCCGGGTACACCCTGGACGGCACCATGTACCTGCTGGGGCAGCTCGGCGATGGATGTTCCGTCCTCGCGTCCTGGCGGCCCCGGTGGACGGGCGAGGACTTGGAGGAGGGCCCTCGTCGGGAGCGCTCCCCGGTCATCGACGAGGGCCACACGCCGCCGCACGCTGCCTGGGCGCGGGAGGCCGCGCGCTACGCCGTCATCTTCGGTTTGCTCTTGGAGGCCGAGGGCTCACGGCTCGGAATCGAAGAGGCAGGTCAACGCGAGGCCCAGGAGGGCCTGCCGGTGCGAACCGTCTACCTGCGTGGCCCTGTGGCTGTCCCGGCGATCTCGCCCGAGGCTGGCCTCGGCGCAGTGGAGCGCCAGGCGCGTGGGTACCTCAAACGCCAGCGCCATGGGCCCTGGCTGTCCCTCGCCCGCTGGCAGTACGTCTCGAAGCGCTCCGCGTGGCGATGGGTGCGGCCGGCGTCGTAGGGGCGGCCCTGCTTGCTGCACATGCGCATTCGCCCCCTCCTGGTCGAACAGCGGAGAGGGCTGTTTATCTCGTCCGTCGAGCAGGGGCCTTCCATCGGGCCATGCGTCGAATGTGCGAGATCTCCTCGAGGAACTCCATCCGCGTGGGGTGGTCCCTGCGCAGAAGGCGCACGCGGCGCTCCGCCTCATCCAGCTTGCGGCGGGCCCTGTCTGCTTGGTCGGGAAACTGATTCGCCGTCATTGCGAAGAGGCAGGCCACGTGTGCTCGCCTTCCGACGGTGTCGTAGCCGAGCTTCGCGGTGCGGCGGAGCGCACGGCTGAATTCCTTCCACGTGCAGTCGCGCCCGTAGGCGCCCAGCAGGATGTCCTCGGCCGTCCTCCTCTTGAGGGTGAGGCGCTCCTTCGGCGTTTTGGCCGCGCGCAGCCAGGACAGCTGGTGTGCCAGGAACGTGCGCTCGAACTCCGCGAAGCTCGCCTTGGACAAGGAGAGATGGAGTCTGCCGCTCGCCATGAGACCAGCGGGCCTCCGCTCTGGTTGGGCGGTAGGACTGTCCCGCGGCACTGCTGGCGTCGTTCTCTGAGGATGCAGCGTCGGGGGCGGCGCTGGCATGGCAAGCTCCGTTCTCGGTAGGTGCTCTCAACCTAGCCTACCGGGACGAGCGCGATAGGAGGTACACCATCCGCTGGACCCTGGGCACCTCCTTGGAGCCGCCGCCCTGAAGTCGTGCGCTCCGGGACTCGTTCCTTGAGGGGGCGCCCTTCCAGGCGGCGGGATCAGCGTCGAGGAAACCAGCAGGTGGCGTGAGGGCTTCTGTGTAGGTCGAGTGTAATGGACCTATTGGGTTGCATTTGTGGGTGCAAGCCGGAATTTCTAGTCGAAGGAACTTGCTGCCTTGGGGCGGGCCTAGCTGTGCTGTGGCCCTCCATGTCCGACTTCCGCGAGGCCCTTGAATCGATTTCGGAGTCCCCATGCTCCGAGCATCCTGGCTTCTCCGCCGCCCTGGCCTGTACTCGTTGCGGCACCTTCATCTGTGCCTTCTGCGCCTCGTCCAGTGCGGGCCTGTGCCTTCGGTGCCTCCATGTAGCTCCGGAGCTGGCGCCGCGCAGGGCCCGGCTCGCGGCAAACCTTGTTGACGCCGCCGCGCTCGTCCTCCCGTCCCTGCTCCTGGGCGTCCTCCGGTGCCTGGCGCTGCCGGACGAGGCGCCGACGAAGGCTCCAGCCGTGTACATCCCGGCGCTTCTCGTGTTGTTCGTGCAGGCGGCTTTGATTCGAGACACGGGCGCGAGCCTCGGAAAGAGGCTCTTGGGGATTCGAGTCATCCGACGGGACGGCCTTCCGGCGGAAGTGTGGCGGATCGCCCTGCTGAGGAACGCGCTCCCGATGGCGCTCTGCGGCTACTGCGTCTGGTTCGGCCTCGTGGATGCGCTCTTCATCGTAGGGGAGGAGCGGCGATGCCTTCACGACTGGGTGGCAGGCACCCGCGTCGTGAAGGCACCTTGAGCGCAGTGCTCCTTCGCGGCGCGCCTGGCTGAAGCTTTGGGTTCGGAGTCCCTTCACAGCGAAGGGAGAAGGAGAGGCGATGACATGGGGAGAGAGGTGAAGTCGGGGCGTCCCCGCTGGCTGGCTGGGCTCGTGTGCGCGGTGATGGCGCTGTCGCTGGGGTGTGCCCGGCAGACATGGAGGCGGGACGACGTCATGACGTGGGAGGGCTGCTGCAAGGGGGCCGACGCGTGCCTTGCGCTCCTGCAGGATGTCCACGGCCCAGACACCGGGGCGCGATGGCTGCCGCCGGAGCAGGAGTGTGCTGCTTGGAAGCTAGGGCGAGAGGGGGAGGATGTCGTCCCTCGGCTGATTCCGTTGCTTCGCCATGCGGACCGTCGTGTCCGCGGCGGTGCGGCATGGGCTCTGGGGGCATTGGAAAAGAAGGCCAGCAAGGCCGTGCCCGCGCTCCTCGACGCCTATGAGCGGGAGCCCGATGGGAAGGCACTGAGCGCGCTCTCTTCGCTCGATGACGAGCGAGCAGCGCCCGCCATTCTGCGTCACCTCCTGGAGTCGCCCATGTCGACGCTGGAGCATCTCGGGCCTGCATTGGCCCCGGTGCTGGTGGAGGTGCTGGAGAATCCAGAGTCGAGCTGGGAGGAGCTGGTGCGGGTGCGCTACGTGCTCGCCCGGCGCGCCTCCACGCTCACGGAGAATTTCGTCCCGCGCCTGCGGACGCTCCTCGCGCGAGAGCTGGCGGAGCCCACCCTCCGGCGCCCGCCAGGGACGTCCTGCCCGGCAGCACCAGCGCCAGGCTGCGAGGCCATCTTCGACGCGTGTACCCCGCGAGCGGCCTACGTGGCGTCGGTGTTGGCGGCCTACGAGCGCCAAGGGGCGGAGGCCGCGCCCGAGGTGCTCCAGGCGCTACAGCGGGCGGACGTGCGCCTCACGCCCGTGGCGCTGCAGGCGCTGGTGGCCTTCGACAGCCCCGCTGCGGTGTCCTCCGTGCTCCAGCAGCTCGCCGTGCCGGAGTGCCGCGCTCGGGCCCTCACGAGCCTCGCGTCCCTGGGGCCGGTGGCGCGGCCAGCCGCGACGGAGCCGCTGCTGCGGCTGCTGGCCACGGGGAAGGAAAGGTGGGAGCGCGCGCGGGCGGCGGAGGCCCTTGGACGCCTGGGCGACCCAGCCGCCCTCAAGGCCCTGCGCCAGGCGGTGTACGAGCCGCACAGCGAAGTCCAGGCCGCGGCAGTCCGGGCGCTGGGCAGCTACACCTTCCGGGCCTATGCGCACGAGTTGGAGCCCCTGTTTCAGCAGGTGCTGACGACGCATGCTTCCCCTGTGGCGCGGAGCCACGCGAGGTGGGCGCTGCAGTCCCTCGCAGGCCAGGAGGTGCGGCCTGCGGACCCTTCCGAGCCCGCCAGTGTGCTTCCAGGGCGCGGCCTGGACTGGCAGATGTGCCAGGGCCCCACGTCCATCCAGTTGTACTGGGAGAAGCCGAAGACGCCCTCGCGAGAGGGGCCATGCGCAGCCGTACCTGACGTGGACTTCGCGTCCGTCCTCGAAGCGATGGGTGAGGCCTGCCTCGTCGGCCGGGACTTCGGGGAGTTTGGCGGCACGCTGGAAGTGCACGAGGCCGGGCGGGTGACGGTGCTGGAGGAGCCACACGCCAACCCCCTGCAGGCCGTGTGGGTGCACGGCACCCTCGTGGTGGTGGAGGGACTCGCACACCTGTTTGGCGGAGACGGGCGTCTGGTGCGTGTCGAGGCGTCCGAGGGGCGGTGGCGCGCCACGCCTTGGGTGGAACTCCCAGGAGCGCCGCTGGCACACGGGCTGGATAAAGAGGGGAACCTCGTGGTGGGGACGACAGACCAGCGACTCGATGAAGTCTTCTGTGGCCGGGCGGGTACGTCCGCGCCCGCCCATGTGCTGCGCGTCGCGGGGGACGGGCGCCTGGCCCCCGTCGGACCGGATGGACGGCCCTGACGCCACTGCTTAGGGAGAGGCGCCCGTCCTGGAGCAGGAGGGGCCTGGCGCGGGCAAGGGCGCTTCAGGCGCGCTCGGCTTCCGATGTGAGGTGACTTGCTTCCGGCTTTCCGGCAGGCGTCGGCGCCCCGAGCTGGAGGCGCCGTCCGCCCCTGCTACGAACAGCTTGGGTGAACCTGCTGCGATCCATTACCCCGGCCCATGACACCGTCACCTCGAACACGCCTTCCCCCAGGGCGGTAGCGTGGGGGGGCGGAGAGGCTGTGAACTCTGGTCGGCATCCAGTGTTCCTCGCGCAAAGTCTCCCTGCTTCATCGGCTTGCCGGTGGCGGAGTCCGTTACGTGCGCCGTGAAACGCTGGCACGTTGATGTGCCACCTTCCCGATGCGCTCTGGGTCGTCCCTGTTGTCTCCGTGGTGGCCATGGCCCGCTCCGACTGGGCGGAGCACGGGTGCCTGTGCCGGCGCGGCCTGCAACAGCATCTACATCACCAGTCCCTTCAGGTCGGCTCGCAGGTGCTGGAACCACCATCGAGGAGCGTCACGCTATCGGCAACGCATGGTCGACTCGTGGGGCAAGTTGTCACAGGCCGCCCTCCGCTTACGGCGTGGGCAGGTGAATGCCGTGGCAATTCACTGCGCCAGTCGCGGCCTCGCGTGGGCCAATATCCGGACGATGGACGTACAAACCAATCCCTCCTCGCTTCGCCCTATGGTGCTGTGGTTGCTGGCCTTTTGAGTGTTTGCGAACAGCTCGAATGTTGATGCGAAGACGGGGGCCAGGACGTGAATCGAAATGAGCGTGCTTCACGTCCTTGCTCTGGCTCAATGGCTGTGCGCGTCGGAGCGCATCGATATGGGGGGTAGAATGGGCAAGACAAGTAGATATGCTGGGTGGATAGTCCTTGCTGCGGCCATGGCCGCCTCGCAGGTGTCATGCTCGAAAAGCAGTAGGGACGGCAATGATTCGACCAGTCAAAATCAGACGAAGAGCGGCCCTGCGGACCAGGGGCCTGACTTTCCGCGTTTGACGGGAGGCGACAAGGCGCTTGGTGAGAAAGTTTTTCGCTTCGAGACCTTCGGTAATGAGGGTTTCTGGACGGACGCGGCGCGGCTGCCGGCCGGTATTGTGGCGGCGAAGCTTACTCCTGTGCAGGCCCTGCAGGCGGGCTTGAGCGTCAATGTGGATGCGCTCGACGCCGCAACGAAGACAGCCGTTGCAAACGAGTTGGCAAGTCAAGGAACCAGCGGCCCTTTGCTCAATGACCCAGCCACGACTCTCGCGCTCATCAATGCAAATGCGGTAATTGGAGTGGTGGTTAAAGATACAAATGGAGATGGCAAGTTGGATGTTGCAAGCGGCGATAAGGTTGGCGTGAGCTGCGCTTTGTGCCATGCCATTACTGACGGCTCGGTGGTGAAGTCTCCGAATAACCTCGGAGGAGGCTCCATCGGCAAGCAAGTCGACGGACTCACTCCGCACAATCTCAACGTCGGCGGCATCTTCGCGCTCTCCGCCAACACTCGCGCGTTCTTCCCCCTCCTCCAGGTGAAGCTCGCGGCCTTCGGGAATAAGTCCATCGGCCGGGCGCCTCCGGAGATGGGGCTGACCGCGACTTCCACAGAGGCGGACGCCGATGCCCTCACGGGCAACCCGGCCTTTTATCCTCTAGGGACTTTCGATGATGCCCCGGACGGCACGGGGGCACAGCAGCACATCGCTCCTTTCTTCAGGACGGACCTCGCGGCGCCATGGGGCACTCCCGGTGACATCGCCCGCCTCGAGAACTTCGACAACCTCGTCTACACGGTCTTGCTGGATCCGACGAGTCTCGTGACGCCGGAGGGCCGCGCGTTCCTCAGGGCCCTGCTCGGCGTGGATGCGGGTAACGAGTTGGCGGACTCGTACCTCACTATCCTCAAAGACACGCAGGTCAAGGGAAAGGGAGGCGTGGTAGGCGAGGGTTTCCCCTTCCTCAACGTGACGATGGTGTCGGCGGACAAGGTGGGAACGGAAGAGGCCCCCGTTGGCCTGCGCGTGGATGAGGACGCGCTGCGGAACCTGAACGCCTATACCGACAGCCTCCAGGCGCCACCGCCGCCGAAGGTCGACGCAGCCAAGGCCTCACGCGGTAAGGAGCAGTTCACCGCGCTTTGCACCAACTGCCACAACGTCGACCAGAACCGGCGAGTCCCGGCCTTCATCGTGCCGATGCAAACCATCTTCCCAGGCTACAGTCCGGTGGTGATTGAAACGCGCCCGGCGGAAGCGGGAGTACGTCCCATCGCATTCGACCCCATTCAGAATGACCCGAACTCCATCTTTGACGACAAGACGGTCGTCGTGGATGCCAGTCGTCGTGGAGCGGTACGTGGCTCCGCCATGCCGCTCCTATTCGACCTGGCGAGGAAGGACCGCTTCCTTCATGACAGTTCCGTTGTGGGGCTCACGTCGTTGCTGGACCCGGCACGGGGAGACAAAGCCCCACACTCCATCTACGTCTCGGATGCGACGCAGCGCGAAGATTTGGTGGAGTTCCTGAAGAGTCTGTAAACGCGGATCCCGTCGTCACGGCATGACGCTGTGCGCCGTGACGACGCCAGCCCCAGGGGCGCCCATATATCCTTAGGCAGGGGCTCACGAGTTCCTCGCTCGGGCACCAACTCCTCCTGTCCCAATAGGGCGACGCCAGGAGGGCTGACGTCTCCCGGCAGAGAGGTCGCCTCGTCCCAGTCAGGACGGTCTAGGGCTGTCGAACCTCTGACGGACGAGGCGAACGTAGTGGATTCCCTCGTCGTTTCCTGCCGGCATGACCATGCGACGGTGCGGGGTGTCGATTCCCAGGAAGGGTTTCTCAACATCCTGCTGGGCCGTATGGGCATGCCGTGAAAGGCATGCCATGCCAGCTTGGCTCACCCTCGCGTCGCCATTCCCTCGCGCAGCATCTCGTCCACGAGGGACGCGGCCTTCTCTTCGTCGGTAGTGCCCTGCACGCGCAGCGCGATGGACTCGATGCGCAGGGCATTGGCCACCACCCAGTCGATGTACTCGGACAGGGACAGGCGCTCCACGCCGAAGGCGATGTCCTGCATGGCGCGGACGATTTGGACGGGCGTGCCCTGGAAGACGCGCTCGTCACGGATGGTGATTACCATGGCTTCCTCTCCTTCAGCTGTGCGCGCCAGCTGCCGGATGCGATGATGAGACACCCCGCAAGCCGCGCCTTGGGAAACAGGTATGCCTCGACGTGTGAGCCGCAGTCGAGGGTAATGGGACTGCGTTGGTAGAAGTGAGGGTGGCCCTCGAGCCTGTCGAGCGCCGCCAGCATGAGAGCGTCGACTTCGTACACTTCCCCTTCGACAGCGTGCTTGCCCCCGGAGGCGAGGGTGGGGAAGAACCCGTAGTCGTAGAGGGTAAAGCGGGGAAGCGTCCGCGCAGGGCCGACGAGGCGTGCGCCGCTCAGGAGCCGGTGATTCGGCTCGCCAGAAAGCAGCGTGCCGTAGACGAAGACACGCGTTGAGGTTGAGTCGCGCTTCACGCCGCACCTCCCAGGGCGCCCGAGAGGGCGGCGCGGTTGAAGCCCAAGCGCCCGTAGGCGTGCCAGAGGACGAGGAAGTAGCGGGCGGCGGGTGGCCAGGATTCGAAGCTTGCCTCGGGCTGCAGGTACACCAGCGCACGACGGCGGTGGCCAGCTCTGTCCGTCACCAGTCGGGTGGCGCGCTGGTATGCGAAGGGGTGCCCCTCGAAGGCGTCGAGGGCGCGCAAGTCCTCGGGGGTGAGGCGGTACAGCACCCCCTCGACGCGGGCGCCGCGCACGCGCTGGAGGCTGGCGACGGCGCCTCCCCAGCGGCGGCTGTATCCGCCAAACACCAGGGTGTGGCCGGGAAGGGTGGCCCGGGCTTCGACGGTGGCGCCGGGGCAGCGTCCGCGCATCTGGGCCCTGTCGAGGTTGGAGCCGTAGGCGAAGTAGAGCATGCGGTTCTCGCATTCGAGGCGGGCGCAGCCCGCCGTTGTTGGTTCTGATTCAAGCCCAAGCACGAGGAGTTGCTCCTCGGAGAGTTGCCTCTTCATGCCTAGTCCGAAGCGTCATCCCGAGGAGACGCTGCCTCCTTGGCCAGTTTGAGGATCTCCACCGCTTCAAGGGCACGGGCGCGCCTGTGTGCGAGCCGGGTGCCGCGGACGTGGACCTTGCGAGAAAGACGTCCGCAGTAGCTTTTGGTGGGGTACCTGCCGTGCGATGGGCAGCAGCCCCATCGGCAGTTGCTCCGGTCCTTCCGGTTGATTCCGTATGCTTTCATCGGTGCGTCTCTTGTGTTGGCGAGGGGCACCCGCCCTTCGCGAAAGACATACACGCTCTGGTTCGCCATCGAAGCAAGCGCTGTCTGAGGGAGGAGCGCGAGGACCGCAGGATGGTGCGGGCCCGGTGGCCGGGCTCCTTCCTCGGGCTCTGGCGCCAGCGCAGGCGGGCACCAGGGCTTCGTGGCGCCCGCTACGGCCCCGTCACGCGGCGGCGCGGGCTTCGGTGGGCGTGTTGCCCGGGGCGGCCCCTGCGTCGCCCTGCGAGCCCTCGCTGCCGGGCGAGCCGTCCTCCCCTCCACCCGAGCCGCGCCGGTCGCGGCGCTGGCCCTTCCATGCGGCGCTGCCCTCCAGCTTCTTGAGGAGGTGGAGGCGGGCCGTCTTGAACTCCTCGCCAATCAGGCCCAGGTGCAGGAGGAACACCCGGAAGTCGTACTTGGCAGTGGCGGGGTTGAAGTCGCGGCGCTTGCTGGACGCGGCCTTGGAGGCCAGGGCGCGGGCGGCGAGGGCCAGCACCAGTTGGACGTAGGCCTTCACCTCGCCCGCGTGCACCGAGCCGTTGAAGTACCGGAATTCGATGGTGCCCCGGAAGAAGAGGCTGTTGAGGTTGAGGCCATGGTAGCGGCTCTGGTCGTAGCGGTCGGGCATGTTGATGCGGCGCCCGTACCAAGCCGCGTTGACGTCCTGCAGGGTGCGCGGGCGGCGGGCCTCCAGGCGCTGGAGGAAGGCTGCGTCGATGGGCTTGCAGTACCGGGCCAGTCGTGTGGCGCTCACCCCGAGGGCCGTCTCCAGGAGGCGCTCCTGCTTATGCACCATCTTCACGAGGTTGGTGACGCTCTGCGCGTCGAAGCGGCTGCCGTCGACGTGGATGTGGATACCGGTGGAGGTGTCGGCGTAGGCACCGGCCTCGCGGGCGGCGCGCACCACCGCCTGCAGCGTCTCCATGTCCTCGTAGGTGAGGACCGGGGAAACGATTTCGCCGCTGTACATGCCCCCGCTGAGGGAGGCGTCGGGCACCACCCTCCAGATGCGGCCCCGTGAGTCCGTCACCCGGCAGCCACGGAAGTCGCTGGAGATGTGCCCGCCCACCGCATCTCGAATCGCGTGGGTCAGTTGCTGGCGGTCGGCGCCAACCGTCTCAATCTCAATTCCAAACCGGAGCGTCTTCATGGGTTTGCCTCTCGCATTCGCGCGGGGACTGGGCGCCCGTCGCGAAACGCATACACGCTCTGGTGCGCGAATGAGGCAAGTCCACATTGGTTCGTGGGTGCGTGAATTCCGGTGTCTGGAATGCTTGCGAGAAATCGCGGGGTTTTGAGCCGGCTCATGCAGGCTATTTCAATGTGTATGTGATTCGGGCCGGCCGAGAGGAGCGATGTCCGCGAAGTGCCCCGGCGCAGAGGGCGTCCCCCCGCTCAGCCCCTCAGCGTGTCGAGGAGCATCATCCCGCGCAGGGCCTCCGATTCGTCGCCTTCAGCCAGCTCCAGGTAAATGCGGCCATGGTTCGGCCCCACGCAGCAGTCGTTGTGAATGAGCCACCGCTCGTTGGCCGGGGTGTTCAGCTCGAGGTTGGCCGAGAAGGCATGAAGCAGCGCGCGTAACTGCCGGTGGGTGGCGCCGGCCGGAAGGAGGATGTCCAGTTGGGGCTGGGCCGTGCCGGCTTGGTTCTTGGTGAGGGCCAGGCTCATCCTGGCGCCGCTGAAATCAATCACCTTGACTGGGAAGACGTGAAAAGGAATGGCCGAGGCGCTCATGGTGGGTGTTCCTGTGGGGGTGGTGGGGTGGGTTGAAGGGGCGTCCTATTCGTTCCTTGCTGCGCCCTGCTCTGCGCGGCTCATCTCCTGCGCGGCCTCCTTGAGACTCTGGGCCGGAAGCGCGTGGCCGGTGACGCGCTGGCTGTCTTCGGCCGCCAGCCGCTCACGGAAGAGCGCGACGAGTGCTTCGTTGGGTTGGCCGTCCAGGCGACTGGAAATGCGTTTGTCCGTGCGAACGACGGCCGTCAGGTAGCCGGCGCGGGCGTCGACGCTCATGGCTGTGTCGTCGACAATCCGGTGGTGCAGGAAGAAGAGGTCCTCGATGTCTCCAGGCGTGTGCGGCATATGGACTCCATGGGCTACGGGGGCGAGGGCGTGGGAGGGCACGTCGGGTTGAGGAGTGCGTCAGCGGTGTGTCTGTGGGCTGGCGTGGGGCCGGGCGGCAGCCGACGCGGCTGCCCACCTGCGAATGTCAGCGAAGGGCGTTGCGGAGGACCTGCAGCCCGCGCTCGGTTTCCTCACGCGTGAGCCGAGGGCCGCCGACGTCGAGCAGCACCAGTAGGCGCGGCCCCGAGCTCCGTCGTCGAGGACCGCCGACGCCGTGAGCCGGTAGCCATTCTGGGGCGTGCGTCGCTCCACGCGAGCGGCCAGCAGCATGAGGGCCGTGTTGTGCTGACGCGAGGAAGTCCCTGCAAGGAAGGCGACCTCGACCTCAGGTTGCTTTGAAGAGCCAGCTTCACCCCCACACGGGCACCTGCATGCGCCTTGTGCAGAGCCTCCGTCACGAGGGCCGCGAGGTCCTGAGGCTGGGTGGCGATGGTGCCTCACGCCTCTTCGGGGGCGAAGCGCGCGGCGGCCTCGGTGGCGCCCATGGCCGTGAGTTCGCGGTGCACCGCGCGCATGAAGAAGCGCGTCCGGCTTGGCAGGCCCGCGTCGCGCCAGGCCTTGTCCAAGGACTCCAGAGCCTCGGCATCGAAGGAGAGGGGGATGACGCGCTTGCCGTCCTCGCGCACCTTCGCCTCTCGCTCGGCGCGAGGGCCCACCGAGACGCGCCCGGCTTCCGCCTCTCGAATCTTCCACTGGAGGTAGGAAACGTTGCTGCTGCCCGTAGGCCGGCCGACGACCTTGCGGTACTCCGCCTGCAACTCCTGCAGCGACATGGTACTGAATCGCCCGCGCCTGCGGGACGGTGGGGGAGCCTCCTCGGAGGAGGGCGTGGCCTGGGCAACGGGCGGCGGAGGCGGCGTGCTGGGGGCGGTGGCCGCCCCTCGGCGGGCGGGGCTGGGCTGCTTCTTGGCCGCAAGGGCCTCCTCGATGCGGCGGATGAGGTGCTTCTTGTTGGGGCTGCGCGTCTCCTCGCCCACGACTTCACGGTAGCGGGCGCGCAGCTCCGTCAGACTCAGTGACTCCAGCTTCTTCGTCTTGGCGGTGTGACGGGGCATGGTGGTGCTTCCCTTGTCGGGCCGTGGGTACACGTCGGCTGTCCACGAGGGCGGCCCAGAGGCCCTCATGCACAGGGGCCCCGCTGGGCGGGGCGTGAGGGGAAGGGGAGGCGCTACTTGCTGCGGGGGCTGTTGGCGGCGCTCAGGCCGGCCCGGTACGCCGCTTCGAGGGCGTCCTTCAACCGCCACACCGGCACGTCGTGGAAGTCGAGGCTGTCGCTGTCGCGTGTCTCCAGCGTCTCGATGTCCAGCGTTTCTCGGGCAATCCTCTCGAGGGTTGCCTCGGGTGCGTGGGTCGGCTTCGCGTTGTCTCGAGAGAAAGGCTTATGGGGTGTCATGGAGTCGTTCTCCGGGGGCGCTTTGGACTGGCGCGCGTGAGGCATACGCGCTCTATTTCGAGTGGAAGACAAGTCATTGTGCGCTGGGGTTGAGCAGGTGCGCGAAGCACTCCAAGTCGATGGCGCGCGGGTCGACATGCACGAAGGGGGTGGTGCCGTCCGAGAGGATAGGGGCTGCATCGATGCAGTCCTCGGCCGTGACGCCACCGAGGCGGGCCAGCGTCGTGTCGTCGCAGACGTAGTAGTCGTCCGCGTCCGGGTTGGCGTCGGGGCGGAGGCTGCCGCGCAGCACCGCGAAGATGCGGACCTTCTGCCCCCGGAGGCCGGGGATTTCGTTGCCGAGGTAGGTCGTGTCAGTGCCGATAATCATGGGTGTCTCCCTGGCGCTCGGTGGGGAGCGCGAAGACATACACGCTCTCTTGGGGAGACATAGCAAGTCGAGGAGCAGGAGATTCGCAGCGCTCGGGATGTGGCGGGCGCATCTGGGTTTCTGTTTTGCTGGCAGTGTATGTCTATTGACTGGACTCTTCCGGTTCGTGGGGCTGCTCGTCGGGAGGCCCCTCGATTCGAAGGCCCTGGGGAAACCAGCGCTCGCGCGTCTCTTGCGACAGGGGCCGCACCATCACCTTGCTGGCACTGCCCCCCTTGGGCTTGAGCCCCCTGTGTAGGCGTTCGCGCTGGACGAGTTCTGCGTGGACGTGGCCGACGAGGAGTCGGTGCAAGTGCCCGAAGCTTCCCGGCGCCGGATGCTCCGGCTCGCCCACGGACGCGCGGATGAGGACCTCGGTGGAGCGGCAGGTGGGGCAGGGCGGAAGTTGGACGAGACTGTCGTCCACGTCCTCCCGGCGCGCGACGCCCACTTCCAGGGAGTCGATGGAGAGGCGGTTGCCGCTACCGCACCGGGCGCACCGCTGAAGCACGTCCTCGGTGGTGACTTCATGAATGGCCATGGCGCGTCCTCACGCGACAGATGTGTACGCGCCGAACCAGTACGTGGCTCCGAGCGCGGGGATGGTTTGGTGGGTGTAGAAGGCGAAGCCGTCCCTGTCCGGCACCATGACGGTGGGATTGCCGACGAAGCCTCCGGCGGAGGCGAAGGGACTCAGGGTGATGGAGGAGGGCGCGGTGGGAAAGCGACTGCGGAACGTCACCGAGCCGCCGCCAGCCAGGTTGTCGTGGGCGACGGTGTCGCTGTTGCTGAACTGGAGGCCGAGCCTGCCCACCTCTCGCACGCTGCCGGCCAACTCGAAGGAGGTGTTGCTGGTGGTGCTGCTCAGCGGGAGCCGCAAGGTGCGCGTCCACGCGGTGAAGGTGGCGGTGAGGCTGGCGTCATGGAGGAACTCCACCTCGTTGCGCGAGATGCGGAAGCCGGCCACAGCCGCTGCGATGGTGTCTCGGGCCCACGCGCTGCCGTCCCACGCGGCGTTGAGGGTGAACCACACCGAGTCGCTGTCGGCATAGAGGCGCAGTCGCGCGGCGGCGCCGCCCGCGCCCTGGGAGTCGAGGAGGAGGACGCGGCCCGTGCCCAGGACGGGCTGGATGATGGCCTTGTGCTGGCCCGCCGCTGTCTCGTTGCCGCGGTAGTGCCCACCGCTGAAGGCCGCGAGGATTTCAGCGAGGGCCGCCTCGACGGTGCCCGAAGTCAGCAGGTGGCCCGTGTCCAGGACGGAGACGGCGGAGGCGGCGTGGGCCCCCGCGCCCTGGGTGACGTGGCCATTGAGGAAGCCCAGCAGCGCGGCCACCTGCTGCCGCAGATTTCCGGCGGCGAGGGAGTGGGGCGTCCCGGTCAGCACGTCTCCTCCGACGCGAGACGCACCAGGGCTTCCGGCCGTCGTCTCTCCGAGGCGGGTGACGACCTCCTGGAGTTGAGCCTGGACGCTGGTGGCGGCAACGTAGCCATGGGGTGTCGCGGCGATGGCGCTGGCGTGGTGGGCCCCGGTGGCCGCGCCCTGGTGGGCGTTGAGGAAGCCCAGCAGTGAGGAGAGCTGCGCGTCCACGGTGCCAGCCGGCAGGAGGTTGGGCGTGCCGGGCACCGCGTCCGCGCCCACGCGGGAGGCGCCCGGCGTCCCGCTGACTGCCGAGGAGAGCTTGTCCACGACTTCGTCCACGGCCTGCTGCACCGTGGTGGAGGCGACGAAGCCATGGGGCGCGTAGTCCACGGTGCTGGCTTCGTGTCGCCGGGCGGCGCCGGAGAAGTGCCCGGCCAGCTCGGCGTCCACCGCGTCCAGCGTCGCCTGCACCGTCTGGGCGCTGGGGCTCAGGACGTCCCAGGTGCCGCTCTCTACGGCCACCGAGGAGCCCCTCGCGAAGATGAAGGCCTGCCGGCGAGAGGTGTCCAAGTCCGCGGCGAGAATCTGCGTCTGCCCGGGGCGGCGCCGGACGTCACACAGCAGTAGCTCGTCGGGCTGGAGTGCGGGTTTGGGCGCCTGGCCGACGGGGCCCTCCGGCGCCTGGCGCACCACCAACTCGAAGGACTCGTCGCGGCGGAAGTACACCTGCTGGGAGTTGCCGTCCGTGCGCGGCTCCGACAGCAGGCGGGTGAAGCGCAGGAAGAGGCCCAGCCACCGCTCGCTGCCCGAGGTGGAGACGTCGGTGGGGATGCCCGACAAGTCCACCGCGCAGTCCACCGTCTGCCCGGTGCCGAAGAAGATGCGCTGCCCGAGGTTGTCGTAGGCGCGGCCCGGGGCCGTCAAGTCGACAGAGAGGTTGGCCACGGGAGAGTGGGGCGCGGGCACGGCCCCGGAGATGACGCCGTGGACGCCCAAGTCCGAGGCGAGGTTTCTGTCCGACTGCTCCAACTGCGAGAAGGCCAAGTCCAGCTCGGCCTCCGTCACGCGCTGCCTGAAGAAAAAATCCAGCCGGTTGCTCATGCCTGTGCCCTCCAGAGGAAGACAAAGGCCGGGCGCGAGAAATCGGGGACATGCTGAGCGAGATTCAGTGCAGCGTCGTCGTCTCGCCCAGCTCGCTGAGTCCCAGCTCCCAGTGCTCGGGGAGAATGGGCGGCAGAGGCTCCACCAGGTCCACGAAGTGGGTGTGCGCGAGCTGTGCGGAGGCGCCGGGGGAATGAGCGGCCCCCCCCAGCCGTCATTCGTGCCGTAGCGAGGCGTTCAAGGGGTGGGGTGATTTGGACCTGGAGGAGGGACTCGTCGACGCGTTCCTCGCCTCGGCGAAACGGGGGACTGCGTCGGGAAGTCCGAACGGGGCAAGGAGACGAAGATCCTGGCCGCTGCAGACGGCGCTGGTCTTGCTCGCACTAAGCGAGAATCGCGCTCTGCGCTTCATACGGGACCCAAGTAACATTCGGAAGCATGGACTCTCAGACGGCACTCCGCGAGTTGGAAGCTGAGCTGGACAAGGACGTCAAGGCCTTGCCGCTCCTGAAACTACCATTTCGGACAGTAGTCTCGGCTCTCTACGGCGTTGTGGATAACCGCTTTCATGGGCCACGGACCTCGCCAGAGAGTCGAGAAAACGAAGATGTTGGGTCCGCGATAGTTAATAGACTGTCATATCTGCTTCCGCTGCTTATCGACTGTCCTGTGGAGCCGTTGGGACTTAATTTGGCAAATGCGCTAAGCCCGATCACGCCACAATACCTAGCGGAGCTGGGATTTCTTCTGGCATATGCGCACTTCAGTGAGCTGATGCCCGAGGTGCATCGAGGTTACTATTCGGTAAGCGGAGATGTTGCGTCCGGATTTAGGTTGACACACGCAAGTGATAGTTTTCGCTACTATGAAGCCCGAGATATCGCACTCACCGAAATCTCCATGCCGTACTATCTCCGGCCAAGACTGAAATTCGAAGCTCAACTGGTCGACGTCGTGAATCGCTTCGTTAAGCAAAAGTTCAGCCATGCGGGAGACCTCGTCACGACTGTCACGGTTATCGCAAAGCAGCTCTATGAGGAGTTCCGGCTCGGGATTCGTGAAATTCCAATACTGACGGACGAAGGTTGCAACGCGGCATTTGGGGTGTCGCTCGAGAAGTTCAACCGCTTCCGATCAGCCTGGGCGGGCATTAGTGAGCTTTGCCTTCAGCTAGCTGATGCATTTGCGCACCGAGCTCGCTCCTCAAGTGGCCGGCGTCAGCGCGAACTGTTCTTTGAAAGCATGGAGTGGACAGCGCCACTGCTTCGGCGGAATTTTCTTGAGGGGCTGGTACTTGCTCTTACGGGCCTCTCCGGAGGCGAGATTGACCATCTAATGCAGTTCTACTCATTCTCCCCTGCGGAGAAGCGTGCAAGACAAGTAGGAGATGGTTTCTTTCCGCCGATTGCTCAGCTCGCCGATTCTCTCCATTTTAATCCAGATGCCCTTCGGTCGATGCTGTCTAGTCGGAACGTGCTGTATGTCTTGAATAGGGCGCATACTCAGGTCTTTGATGAGCAGGTTTCCGGCCATCTTGAGCCGGCCCTCATCGAAATTGCCAAGCGGCCCCTATCCCGCCTTCCGGATGTCTTCCTGGCGCAGGAAATCGACTGGGGTGGAGGCGACATCGACCTCCTTGTGTATAGCGAGAGGGAGAATAGCGCTCTCCACATTCAGGCCAAAGCGGCAATTGCTCCACAAGGTGCACGCATGGTCGCGGCGACTGAAGGCCGAGTAAAGGAGGCTCTTCGTCAACTAAGCGCACTCCGCAAGCTTCCGCCTGCTCGGATTGATGCGATTGTTGAGAAGGCAATCGGTCGCCCTGTTCGTGGCGTGAATTTGGTGGATGTAGTTCTCTGTCGGGCATCGTTCGGTACTGCGAAGATATGGGAACGGCTAGGGTCCGTTGCAGTTGTTAATCCGTCCATTGTGGCAGCAGTTGTGGAAAGGCTTCTTGCCACGTCCAGTTCAAACCCAGTCACGGCATTCGCCGCGACCGTGCAGGAAGTTGCTGACGACATTCAGCGTCGAGCCGCCACGGGCTGGGAGGAAGCTACGATAGAGCTTGGTCGCACAACTCTCACAATGCCGTTGCTTAGGCTGGATTCCAACGTGCTCTGGGCGGAGCGTCAAAAGTCGTATGAGCGCCTTATGGGCAAGTGAGGGTGTCTTTGATTGTTTTTAGTTCTCGGTTGTCTGGTGTCCCATCCGTCATGATCTTGTTCACAGGACTCTGTCTCTGCTGTGGTTAGCTGAAGAGGTCCAGCCGGTTGCTCATGCCTGCGCCCTCCAGAGGAAGGCAAAGGCATGGCGCGAAAAATCGGGGACATGCCGCAGGGCCTTCAGTGCAGCGTCGTCGTCTCGCCCAGCTCGCTGAGTCCTAGCTCCCAATGCTCGGGGAGAATGGGCGGCAGGGGCTCCACCATGTCCACGAAGTGGGTGTGGGCGGGCTTGAGGTACTCGACGAGGGTGCGCAGGCGCTGGCGCTCCGCGGGCGAGAGGAGGCGCTCCACCTCGACGTTGAAGGCGTAGCGGGCGAAGCGCTCCGAGGGCCCCAGCACCCAGTCCACGCCCAGCTCGGACTCGCCCAGCACGAGGGTGTCCGAGGCGAATGGGGAGATGGCCCTCACCTCGATCCCCAAGAAGAAGCGGATGGCGTTGCGCAGGCCCAGCGCGGTGCCCTTCTGGCGATACATGTCCACGAGGACGGAGGCCAGCTGGCGCCGGGCGAGGACGTCCAGCTCGAAGGCGAAGGGGTTGCCCAAGTCCAGGAGGATGGCGTCGAGGAAGGCCTCCGGAGCGCGCTCCAAGTCGAAGACGTCGGGGAAGGCGTCCAGGTCCGCGAGGAGCAGGTCGGTCACCTCCTGGAGACAGGAGATGAAGCGGCGCAAGTCCCCCGTCACGTCGTCGCGGCGGTTGTGGCCCGGCAGCATGTCCCAGAGCTGGAAGCTCCGGGAGGGCGGCCGAGCTGGACGGAAGCCCGTGAGGATGGCGCGGTGGTAGGGGGCGAGCACAGGGTTGTCGTGCGTGTCCGTCACGGCCTCTACACGCACTTCGTAAACCACGTCCGGCGTCAGCTCCGTGTCGAGGACGAGGTGGACGAGGGGGCCGTCGGCAGCGGCCTCGAGGGCGGCCACAGGGACTGCGGGGGCGCCACGAGGCGTGAAGGTGAAGCGCGCCGTGGGCGGCACCCGCACGTCCTCGTCGAAGGCGAGGCGCACCGACTTGGGCCCCACGGCCTGCGCGCCCACGAGGCGCGGGGCCGTCCTGTCTTCCACGGTGAAGGTGTACGTCTCGTCAAGGAGGTGCTCGCCGCCGGCCGTGGCGGAGACGACGCGCACGGAGACGGTGGCCTGGCTGGCCAGCGGCACCGCCGGGTGGAGCACCACACGCAGGGTGTCCGCCGTCTGCCTCACCTCCGCGAGTGGCCCCGCGAAGGCAGGCGCCACCTCGACGCTGGCCCCGCCCTCGAAGGCGAGGACGTCGTCCACCCAGACGCGCGTGGTCGCCCGGGCAATTCCGTCCGCGCCGACGTCCACCAGCTCCAGCTCCAGCGCGGCATCGACGGGGACATCCGCCTCCTCGGGGCCCGGAGCGCGGTTGAGGAGGAGGGGGCGGCGCGTCTCGGCGAAGAGGGAGACGGTGTCGACGTAGAGGGCGGGCAGCTCAACCGTGGCCATGGGGCTTCCTCACGGGGAGATGAGCTCCAGGCGGACGCCCACCGTGTGGACGCCGGAGAGCTTCGAGACGTTGGCGGCCATGTCCCCGACGAGGCGCTCGCGGCCGGGGCGCCCGAGGCAGCGGGCGTACTTCACCCCTCCCACGACGAGGGACGCTTCCCAGGCCAGGCCCGCCGGGACGCCTGGCGGCACACGGAGGCGCAAGGCACAGCGGACGAGCGCCACGCCCGTGACGTCCACCGCTTGCGTCACCTCGGCGAAGTCTCCGGGGCCCAGCTCGAAGCGGCGTCCAGGCTCCTCGTCGCCCAGGACGAAGAGGTACTCGCCAGAGGCGGGCGTAGCCCGCTGGGGCCGGATGCGACCCTGCCCCAGGCCCCGGCGACTGGTGAAGGCGGTGAGGGCCATGGCTTCACACCTGCCGGGAGAGCTCAAGCGAGTCGAAGTAGGCCCGGCGGGTGACGTCCCGCACGGCGAAGCCGAAACCGCCCCGGCCGGAGGTGAGGGGCTGGCTGCCGGAGTTGATGCCGAGGGCGTCGTCGATGAAGTCGGCCATGCCCAGCACGGGCTGCCAGTCGGGAGGCGTGCCGAGCGGGTGCGCGGCCAAGTCATTCTGGAAGGCCTTGAGGACGACGTCGCCGTTGGCGTTGACGACGACGTCCAGCCGCAGGTGCAGCCAGGTGCCCTGCGTGAAGCTGGCCGAGGACTTCAGCAGGACGCCGGGACCGTCCGCATCGGGCAGGCCCGTGGCCACCGCGCCCTTGCGGAGCACCACCCGGTGCGGCTCGTCATCGGAGAGGCCCAGGAGGTAGGCGGAGTCGTTGACGGAAGTGCCCTGTCCGCAGAGGAAGAGGAAGGGGGAGAAGCCGGTGGGACCGCCGCCCGGCCCGCGCTGGAGGCAGCCGCGGACGCTGCCTCCCTTGGCCATGGGGGCGAAGTCGGGCAGGTTGGCGAAGAGGGCGACGGAGCCCTGCGCGGCCGACAACGAGTTGAAGGCGAAGAGGAAGTTGCCGCCGCCCGGGGGACGGGCAATGCCCGCCGTCACGCCCCTGTCCACGGTGGCGATGTCCAGGCCGCCATTGAGGTAAGTCCAGTCTGCGAGTGCCATGGTGTCCTCACTGCGTGGCGGCCAGAGGCCACCCGGTGTCGAAGTCCTCGGAGGGCTGCGTGGTGTTGAAGAGGGCCACGCGCGCCGTCACGTCCTCCCAGCGCCAGGCGTAGGCCTCGTTGGTGTGCCAGCGCTGCTCGAAGTCCTCGCGCGGCGAGTCGTTGAAGAGGCCCGGCACGGAGGTGACGTCCGCCCAGTCGGTGAGGAAGGGGGCCTGGCCCCACGTCTCGACGACGTCCCCCTCGAAGCGGTGCGGGACGAGTTGCGCGGGCGGCAGCTCGAAGAGGAAGCCGTCGTTGCCCCAGCCCCGGGAGAAGGCCTCGAAGCCGTCGCGCTGGCCGGAGAAGAAGGCGAGGGCCACAGGGACGTCGGAGAGGGCGGCGTGCCACACGTACCAGCGCTCGAAGTCCTCGCAGGACTCCTCCGGCACACCGAAGCCCGCGAGGGCTTCAAGGTGCGTCACCGCCGTCAGCGTCCAGTGCGCGGCCTCGCCGGGCCGGGCGCCCGCGTCCTCGAAGCTGGGGTTGAGGAGGGCCATGTCAGAGGAGCCCTCCGGTGTCCCCGTCCTGCAGGGTGACGCTGCCCAGCACCGGCAGCTCCCGCACCGTCAGCTTCACGTCCGCGGGCAGGCCGTTGAGTGTCAGGTCCATGCGCGCGTCGCCCAGCTTCCGCACTCCGGGCACGTCGCGGATGACGTTGAAGACGTCGGACCAGGCCACCTCTCCGGCCGGGAATCCCTGGGCGTCCTTGAGGTTGAAGCCGAAGTCGATGCGCGGGTTGGGTGTGCCGTCCGGCTCGCTGACGCGGAAGTGCGCGGCGAGCGCCTGGCGAACGCGCGAGGCGACGTCTTGGGCCGAAGCGCCCTGGCGCAGGAAGAGGCGCGCGGAGACGTCCACGCGCCGGTACACCGGCTCCTGGACGCTGACATGGAAGGTGAGGGTGCAGGGGTAGACTTCGGTGACTTGCCGCAGCACCTGGGCCTTGAGGGCTGGCGTGGGGACTCCGCCGCCCTGGGGCACCACGTAGAGGATGCCGGCGTTCTCGCCAACGGAGGCGTCCTCGTTGGACGTCAGCATGAGGGCACGCGCCACGCTGGGCAGGCGCCGGGCGTTGATTTCGAAGTCCTCGCGGGAGACGGTGCGCGTCAGGGCCCGGAGACTCTCGGGGGCGAGCAGCTTCGCGGAGGCCACCGTCTGCCTGTCCGCGCCGCCCGAGGAGGGGGCGGGGTTGTGGACGGACACCTGCACCGCGTGGCCGTGGGCGTCGCGGAAGCTGCCCTCCAGGACGACGAGTCGCCCCGCGTCCACGTTGCCGGCGGCGCCGCCACCCGTCTTGTACACCACCGCCACGGTGCCGGCGGGCGGCAGGCCGTTGGTGCCGGTGCCGAAGCGGACGGTGGCCTTGTCTCCCTGGTCAACCGAGACGAGGAAGTGAGCGTCGTTGGCGCGGGAGTTGAGGAAGGTGTCCACCTCGGTGAAGGCACCCTGGGCGGTGGACACCCGGGCGGAGCCGTCGAGGTAGGGGGCGAAGTCCAGGTGCGCCTCGAAGTCGGCGAGGCCGCGGGCGTCGAAGAGCTGGGTGTGCGTCTTCGAGTGCTCGGCCACGGCCAGGACGCGCGGCGGGTTGGCGCCGGCCGGAATGGTGACGGACGAGAGGAGCTGGAAGCGGACGGCCTCCGTCACCTCCTGGGTGCGGACGACGGTACCGGCGGGGAAGGTGACGGGGGCTGCAGGAGGCTGGGCCAGGCGCAGCTCCACCTCGGCCGTGGCCGCCTGGGCACCGTGAAGCCGGTAGCCCAGCATGCGCGCCAGGGCGATGACGTTGCGGCGCTGGGTGGCCGAAACGAGGCGCGACTCGCGGGCGAGGTGGCCCTGGTAGAAGCCGAGGACGTCGCCGACGAAGGCGTACATCTCCAGGAGCAGGTTGCCGAAGCTGGCGACGTCGAAGTCCGTCCAGTCCGGGAAGACACTCTTCACGAGAGCCACGAGGCGCGCGCGCAGGGCGTCGAAGTCGCGATGGGTGTAGTCAGTGGACGCGGGCAGAAGTGGCACGTCGGCGAAGGCCTCCACCGGGAGACAAAGGCCTGCAGCCCACTTTTTTCGGGGACATGGGGACGGTGCTTGGCGTTGGAAGCTGCCTCGTCGTCCTCGTACGAGGCCCAAGCGCTTCAGTACCTGGCGCTCCGGCCACAGGTAGGATGGGGCACATCAACTGGTGTGCGAATTCCCATCGACGTGAGGAGTCCTTCCAGCATGGATGCAGCGTGGTTCTGCCCGACGTTCGACTTCCGACACCACCCGCCTGACGAGGTGATGCTTCGAGGAACTCGCCTCCTGATTGAGGACATCGGCACCAAGCACGTCGACCATTGCTTCTGCGGCCGGTGTGGCGTGCCGGTTTACAGGTCGCCCACCGACGGGGAGAGGACACTCGGTGGCCGCGTAGCGCGCCTGTCGCATTACCCTGGCTATGACCATGTTCCATGTTCCGAGCGCCCATCGAAGGCCAGCGCTACGGAGCGCGGCGCCACTCCATCAGGACGCCCGTCCTTTGTTTCCGGGCCAGAGACGACGCTGGTGCCCGTTTGGCTGCCAGCCCGCGAAGCCCCGCGTGGACGGGGTGGAGAGATGGGCTCTTCTCTCGACCATGAACGCAAAATGGCGCGGCCACGCGTCGCTTCAGGAGTCGCACGCTCACGCTCGAGTGCCCGGGTCAGTGTTCAGCAGATAGCGGACAGCCTGCCCGCCTTGCTCGAGAATCCCTTTGCGACAGGTGGGCGACTTCGCGACTTCATCCGTCCCATCCATCTGATTGACGGTGCGGACGAGGGAAGCGAACCAATGCTGTGGTGGGGCCGTTTACATAGCGTCAGCCATGGCAATGCGATGAATTGGCTCAACGTCCGCACGCGTGACCGCTCCCCAGCAGCTTTCTGGGTGAAGCACAGTGTGGTGCCGAAGTTCCGCTCCGCGTGGGAGGAAGACCGGATTGTCCTCGCATATGCCTCCTTCGTGAGGGAGACCAAGAACGGGCGTCCGAAGCTGCGCTGGGACATTCATGACAAGGGGCAGATCGCCCTCGTGCCTGTAGAGCACGAATCGTGTTTGACGAATCTGTAACAGGACGTGAGCGGAGTTCCCGGCGTGAGGTGGATGCAACGCTGCTACTCGCGGCTCAAGGTCCCCGCTGGAGGGGAACGTCGAAATCCGCTGCCGTGTCGCCCTCGCGCACGCGCACACGAAGCGTCAGTATGGCTGCGTCCTGCTCGACGCGGATCTGCACGAGCTGGACGCCAGGCAGCCAGCGCGCGAGCGCGTCACGGACGTACACGCGCGCCAGCTCCGCCAGCACCGTATCGTTGCGCTGGTGGCGAAGGCGCGAGAGGCCCGCGCCGAAGCTGGTGCGCCAGGGGAGCTCGCCGGTGGAGTGGGGCGTGGTGCCTTCCGTCAGCAGCACCTGCCGCACCTTCGAGGCGAGCAGCTCGGCCCCGGTGCCGGAGGCGAAGTCCCGCTTCTTGTCTCGGCCGAAGGGGACGAGGAGATTCTGGAGCACTCGACTCATGGTGTCCTCACGGAAGGGGGATGGCCGCGCGCACCTGCTGCAGCGTGCGGACGATGGCGTCGAGTGGTGCGATGGCGCCATCGAGCGGGCCTTCGAGGCTGGAGAAGTCCGGCACCTGGGGGCCGCCCACCAGGCCGAGGAGGACGTTGAGGAGGGCCATGAGCTGAGAGAGGGCGGCCAGGGCCTTGCCGACGTTGACGGCCTCCTGCGCGACGTTGGCCTCCGCGCAGCCGGCCACAGCCAGGAGGCCCGCGTCTCCAAGCTGGGAGGCGCGCAGCCGGGCCTGCCCGACGCTCGACAGGCGCAGTTGCAGGTGGAGGAGCTGGCCACGGGCATGGCCCAGCTCGCCCAGGACGATGTCGATGACGCCCACCGCCGCGACTGGCACCGAGAGCTGGGGGACTAGGCGGAGCAGCTTGGACACCTTCTCGGCCAGGTTCGGCAGGGCCGCGGCGATGGCTGACGGGTCCGGCGGCGGCCCCAGCGCATCCGGTATCGCCTTCACGACTTCGAAGACAGCGAGCACCGCGCCGATGATGTCGAAGAGGGGCGTGAGCGGCGCGAGCGCCGGCTGGACGGCCTGCAGGAGCTGATGGTGCTGCAAGGTGGCGCCGCCAGGCAGGGTGAGGGTTGGCGCCTCGGGCAGCGGGGGGATGTGGATGCAGATGGGCAGTGCCATGGGCTTCCTCAAATGGGCTCGGCAATGGGGCGCACCACACGCCCGGCGATGGTGACTTGGGCCGCCTCCAGGGAGATGGCGCCGACTGCGCGCAGGGTGAGGGCGGTGGTGGCCTCCAGGGTGACGGTGTTCTCCTCCGCGTCGAAGGTGAGGCAGTCGCCCGTCTTCCGGTTGGTGAGCTTCAGCTTCTTCTTCCCCGCGGACTCGTCCAACTCGACGCGGAACGTGGGCGTGGCGAGGACGCGGTTGTCGGGCGGAGACACCTGGGCTTCTTCCGGCACTTCACTCTGGCCGCCGGGCCGCCCCCAGTGCGCGCTGAGGTAGTAGGGCGCGTCGACGTCCCCCTGGTTGAAGAAGACGGCCACCTCCGCGCCCACGTGCGGCACCGCGAAGAAGCCCGTGTCCTTGGCGCCACCGCCGGAGGTACCCAGGGGCCAGGCCCAGGCGGACTCGGGCTCGAGGACACCGGGGATGCACACGCGGACGCGGCCGAGCTGCGCCTCGTCGTCGCGGCTGGTGACGTAGCCCACGTACATGCCGAGGAGGCGTGTGTCATGGGCGAGGATGTCGTCGTCGAAGGTGCTCATGGTGGGCTCGCTACCTGGGGAGACTCATTCCGGCTTCCGGGTCCTCGACACCGATGGGCTGCCCGTCGCGGCGGTACTCGATGTACCGGGTGCCGGTGTCCCTCTCGAAGGCCTCGACTTCCTTCAGTGCCCCCGTCGTCTCGGGCGCGCTGGTGTTGGGCTGGCCGCCCTGGGGCTGGCCTTGCTTCTCGGGGCTGGCTTGCTGCCGGCGGCCGGTGCCGTCGCGCGACAGCTTCAACTCCGTGGTGTAGCCGGAGGAGGAGAGGACGTGCTTCGCCTCGGTGACGTAATACTTCCCGGAGAGGAAGCTGGAGATGCCGCGCACCTCCACCACGGACTTGGCGCGCAAGGCGGGGTTGCCCACCACCTGGAGGGACAGCTTCACCGTGCCGGCTTCGGCGCGTCGGAAGCGGGCCTCGGACTCGCGCTGGGCTTGAGCAGGTGTCGAGGCGGAGGTGGGCTGGACGCTGGTGGTGCTGTTGCGGAGCTGCAGCGACGTGGTGCCCGTGCGCTTGTCCACCACCTCGAGGAAGTCCGCGAGGGTGGTGCGCTCCACCGTGCCACTGCTCGACTCGGCCTCGATGTTCGCCTTGGCCATGGCGTCCCGGCCACGCACGTCCACCTTGCCCACGCGGCGGCCCAGCTCCGACTCGACGTTGACGGAGAGGATGTCGCCCCGGCCCGCGTCGGCGTACCACCACAGCACCTGGGCAGGCGCGGCGGCCTGGTTGCGCGGGCCGAAGGTGAGGCCCTTGTCGTCGACGTGGAACTCGAACTCCTCCCGGGCGGCCAGGCGCCGCAGAAAGCGCGCGTCTGTCTCCCCGGCCTGGTGGATGGTGTCGAAGGTTTCTCCGGTGTCCTCGACGTGGACGGAGTCCTCCTCGTAGCCGTACTCGGCGGCCACCTCGCGCACCACCTGGGCGCGCGTCTTGCCCTTCCAGGTGCGCGCCTTCGCCTCGCGGTGCATGAGGGCGGAGAGCGCCTGGCCCTCGACGGTGAGGAGTTGGAAGCCTTTCAGCTTCTTGATGACGACGCGCCGAGGCGGCGCCATGAGGCCCGGGTAGCCCCAGGACACTTCCAGCACCGCGCCGCCCACGAGCTCGGCCCTGTCGAAGAGCGCCAGGTCGAAGTTGTCCAGTTGGAGGGACAGCTTGTCGGCCTTCTTCGCGGAGTCCTCGAAGGTGAGGCCGAGGACACGGCCCTCAAGGGAGAGGGGCTCACCGCTGCGGGCCTTCTCGTGTGCCAGCAGGGTGAGGCGCACGCCAGGCGCGCTCCTGTCGAGGGGCCGCGTCATTCGCTGGCCCTCCGTCGCTGCTCGCTGAGGATGACGTCGGTGAGGACACGCAGCGAGGGGATGTAGACGCGCCGCCCGGCTTCCAGCTCCAGCGTCGCGTCGATGATGGGCTCCGGCTGGAAGTCGGCGATGGCCCACCAGAAGCCGCAGGCGCGCGGGAGAGGCGCGAAGTAGCGGCCGGCGAGGCCCCAGAGGGAGTCGCCCTCGGCGATGAGGTGGACGCGCGTGTCCGCGTGCGGCTGGAAGCCGTAAGGCACCCTCTCGCTGAGGAAGAGGTGGCCGGCCTCATCCCGCAGGCCGAGGGAGAAGGAGTAGCGGCTGCCGGCGTGAGGAGCCACTACGGCACCTCCTGACGGAGCTGCTCGGAGGTGACGCGGGTATCCAGCACCTCCTCGAAGGTGACGGTGGCGGTGTAGACGAGGACGCGGCCGTCGACGGCGAGCTGGCGGTACTGGAACTCCACGCTGGCGACGACGCACTCGACGGTGAGGAGGCCGGGCCAGAGGACGAGGACACGCGGCGGTGCCGTCGCCAGCACACCCTCGGTGCCCGCCGGGGGCACGGTGAGGGCACGCAGGAAGCCGCGGAACGCCATGATGTTGGAGGCGTCGGCCTGCTGCGTGGCGAAGAAGGCGTCGAGGTAGAACTCCACGCCTGCCAGTTGCCGGTTGGAGGTGCCCTGAAACTGGAGCACCTGGTGGGAGAGGCCAGGCACCGCCAGGCGGTTCCAATTCACCTGGAGCTTCTCTGTGAGCTGGGTGGGGTTGAAGAGGCACTCCATGGCCTCGCCGGTGAGGACATTCACGAGGAGGCAGCGCGGAGGACGGGCAAGGCCGGCGGCGAAGGACACGTGGGGCCTGCCTCTCAGTAAGACGCCATGGGGGAGAAGCTGCGGGAGGCGGCGTCCCTCTCAGCGCGCGCCGTGGCCTGGGCAAGCACCTCGCCGTCCACCTGGACACTCACGAGGACGGGCGCGGCGGGAGTCGAGGCTGGCTGCGAGGAGAGCACCTCGGGCTGGGGCAGCGAGGCTTGGAGGGCCGCCACCGCCGGCATGGACGAGGACTCCAGGGGCCAGTCCACTGGCGCGGTGGGCGAGGCCGTGGTGACGACGGACGCGGGTGCGGCAGCGCTGCCGGTGGCTTCCTCAAGGCCGAAGGCGACGGACAAGTCCCGGTGGAGGCCCAGCCGAGCCGTCCGCAGGGCTTGCTGGAGCCCCGTGTCCGTGCCGAAGAGGCTCGCCACCGCGTCCACGACACCGAGGATGGCGCCCACCAGCTCCAAGAGGACGCCGGAGATGGCGTCGACCGTGCCGAAGACGATGAGCCGCAGCCCTGTCCACGCCTCGGCCCAGTTGCCGGTGAGTGCCCCGCCCAGCGTCAACACCACGCCCCAGAAGATGTCGACGATGCCGGAGAAGGCCGCCAGGGCTGCGTTGAGGACGCCTCCCACCACGGACACCACGAGGGAGACTGCGGACACCAGCACGCCCACGACGGTGGTGATGTTGCCGATGGCAAACCCGATGGCCTGCCCCATGGCCACCCAGATGCTGCTGCCGTCCCTCGCGGCGGAGCTGGTGCCCAGGAGGCCAGAGAGCGCCCCACCGAGGACGCGGCCCAGGTGCGCCAGGCTGCCCAGAAGGACGTCGACACCGGCCTTCATGTAGCCCCACTGCCCCGCCAGCCCTTCGGCCACCTCGGCACCGGCCGTCATGCCCATGACGACGAAGTCGAAGACGCGGGCGAGGGCGCGTCCCACGGTGGCCCCCGCCTCGCCGAAGGCGGCGAACTTCGCGGCGGCCGTGGCCGCGTCATCCCTCTCGGAGAGGAAGCCCAGCGCCGCGCCCACCCGCCCCAGCGTCGCCTGGAAGGCGTCAAGGGTGGGGCGCGCGGCCTCCAGGCCAGCGGAGAAGCCGTCGGCGATACCAGAGAAGAAGCTGTGGATGCGGTGCGCCCACAGGTAGACGTTGATGAGGAAGTCCTTCAGGCCGGCGTTCTCCGCGCGGCCCAGCTCCTCTCGCACCGAGGCGGAGAAGCCTCCGTCCTCGAAGAGCTGGACGAGGCCGCGGAAGGCGAGCGTCACCTGCTCCTGCACACGCCGGACGAAGTCGCCCAGGCCACCGAGGTTGTGACGGAAGGCGTAGGCGAGGCCGGCTGCGGCGACGCCCAGGAGGACGACAGCGCCCACGGCCGGAAGCACCGTGGCGAGAAGGCCACCCAGCGTGAGGCCCAGCACCTTGAGGCCCACCACCATCAGCGCCAGGCCCACCTTCGCGGCGATGACTGTGCCGACGAGGGTAGCCAGGGCACCAGCTCCGAGCGCGAAGGCTGCGAAGGCGCGCTTCACCGGTCCGGGCAACGCCTGGAAGACACCCAGCACCTGCTGCACCGCGCTGGCGAAAAGGGTGACGAGGGGCTTCAGCACCTGGCTGAAGGGCTCTCCGAGAACGATGGCCAGCGTCTCCAGGTTCCCGGACAACAGCGTCTTCTGCCCCTCGAAGGTGTCCAGCATCTGCTCGCGGAACTTCGTGGCCGTGCCGCCCGCATTCTCGAACTGGTCGCGCAGGTACTTGAGGGCATCGGCGCCTCGGACGACTTCGCCGGTGTCCTTGCGGATGCCGTTGGAGAACTGCGTGAGGATGGCATTCACGCCACCGAGCGCTTCGCGGCCGAACGCCTTCAACAGGAACGCGGAGCGCTGCGCCGCCGTCATGCGCTCAAGGGCGGGCGACAGCTTGTCGAGGATGCCAAGGAAGGAGAGGAAGTTGCCCTTGGAGTCGGTGACAGCAACGCCCAGTCCACGCAGGTGCTTCTGCACTTGTGGATCCGCCATGCGCTCCATGGCCACGGCCACGGCGGTGGAGGCGCGCTCCACGCCGGGGACGACATTCTTGACCAACCCCAACGCGATGAGCGTCTCGGGCAGGGACTGATTGAGGGCCTGCGCACCACGCGCGGCGGTGCCGAGGGCCAGGGGTAGTTCGTTCGCGCTCAAGGCGAAGACGTTGACGGCCTGGAGCATCTGGTCGACGGAGATAGCGGCCTTGTCGGTGGAGATGCCGAAGGCCTTCATTGCTTGGCTGGCCAAGCCCGCTGCGCCCTGGGGCGTCAGCTCTCCCAGCGAGCCACCCGCCAGGTCCAACACCGGCAGCAGCAGCTTCATGGCCTCCGCGGCTGTGAAGCCGGCCTGGGTGAGCTCGCGCAGGCCCAGCACGGACTCGGTGGGGGTGAATTGCGTGGCGAGGCTTGCCTTGATGGCCGCGTCACGGAGTTGCCCAAGCACTTCAGCCGAGGCGCCAGAGACGGCGCCCACGCCCGCCACGGCCTGCTCGAATTGGCCGGCGGTGTTGGCCAGGGACAGCGACGCGCCCAGGGTGACGGCGCCCGCCGTGAAGAGGGACATGGCGACGCCGAGCCGCTGGAAGGCACCCTCAATGCGCGCGGTGCCCAACCCCACGCGCCTGTCCATGCGCGTGAAGTTGACCTCCACCTGGGAGAAGACTCCGGAGGCCAAGTCCCGTGCCGTGAGGACGAAGCCGAGGCCGAGGTTGTTGAGCATGCGTTACCTCCGCTTCGCGGCCTTCTCCAGCGCCTTGGCTTCCTGGGCGCGCTGCTGGCCGATGCGTTCGAGCAGCCAGTCCCTGTCCGAGGTGGGCAGCTCCAGGGCGTCACTGAGGGGGGCTGCGAGGCCGCTGCCTCCGTGCTGGTGCCAGCACAGTTGGAAGAGGCCCTCGCGCCACGTCTCCAGCGTCACACCGGGGAAGAGGTGGAGCGCTCCCGGCGCCTCGTCGTCCGTTGCGTCCCCGGAAGGAAGAAGCCCCGGTCGAAAGGGAGCTCCACCTCCTGGCGCATGAGGCACTCGGGGCACTCGACTTCGAGGGTGGTGTCCACGCCGCAGTCGACGGCGTCAAACTCGTCGACGAGGAAGTCGGCGTCGCGCAGGCTCAAGTCTTCAAGGAAGCGGCGCTTGTCGCGCGCTTCCACGCCGTCGACATCCTGCACCCGGTAGGCGAGGACGGAGGACAGCAGTTTCTCGGGCGCCGCACGCTGGAGCTGCGGCAGCCGCCGCTCGTCCTCCCCCGTCAGCAGCTTGAAGCGCACGCGCGTGCCAGAGTCCGGCAGCGTCGTCTCGAAGCGGTTGCCGGCAATGAAGGCCGCGCGGCTCGTGTCCGAGAGGGCGCGCACCGGCAGTTGCGTCAAGTCCAGCTCCCAGTCGATGCGGGCCCGGCAGGCAGCATTCTGGCAGGGGACGGCGAAGGCGTACTCGGGGCCGTAGGTGAGGACGCGCACCTGGAGGAGCGCGTAGAAGCGGTCCCCCTGCAGCACCCGGCCCCAGTCCACCTTCCCATCAGGGAAGGCGTAGGGTCCTGCTTCCACCAACTCCTCCCAGCACGACGAGAGCAGCTCGTCCACCTGGCCGCCGCTCTTCGCCAGCTTGCGGTCCGCGAGGACGCGCTCCTCGCGCACCTTCATGCCGCGGATGCGGCCCGTCAGCCCCGAGGGGCATGAGATGATGTTCGCCATGTCCTTCCTCCGGAAAGGACAAAGGCCTCGGGCGGCAAATCGGGGACATCAAAGGAGGACGGGTGGCTGGAAGGGCAGGGTAGAGTCCGTCTCATGCCCGCCGATATCATCCCGTTGGAGTTCGCTCGTTGGCTTCGTGACCACCCGGAGAAGGCCCGTCGTCTTATCGCCTGCCTTGAGGCATGGGGGGCGCTGAAGACGCTTGGGGACATGATGGACTGGGCCGTTGAAGAGGGGTACCGAAGGGATAGCCCTGTGACGCCGGAGTTGAAGGCGAAGACACGTGCGGAAGCGCTCGACGTCCTGCGCAGCGTCTTCACCGACCTCGGAGCGGTGCTGCCGAAGAGGCTCAGCCAGCAGAAAGAAGACAAGTTGCTTGAGATGGGCGTCAGCGCCGTCTACTCCAACCTGCATCCGGAGCCGCCCGCGGCACAGTCCGAACCTGCGGACTCTCCCCGGCTATTTGCCGTCCAGTGGCCTGACCGAACGGTCAGCTTCGTCTACGCGCGCACCAGGATGGAGGCTGTCCTCACCCTGGATGGGTGGATTGCCGACTGCGCTCCGGATGAGCTGGTTGAAGTGGATTCGCAAGTGGCACTGACGTTGCGCCCGAAGAAGGTCCGGGGCGGTGACGTGCAGATGGATTTGGAGGGCGTGGATGAGGGGCTCGACGAGTTCATGTCTGAGCAGTTTCCGAGCTTCTTCAAGGTGCCGAAGCCCAAGAAGAAGCGCGGGTGATTACGAAGTGGAAAGCTCGAAGAAATCGTAGGTGAGGACAACGCTTTCGATGACATTCTCGTCACTCTCATTGTCCCACTCACCCGCGACGAACTTTACCGGCCAGGCGCTCGAGAGGCTCCACCGGCGCAGCGTGGTGCCGTCCCTGTCTTGCTGGACGATGTCGAGGTTGCGCTTGTAGAGGCTGTCCGGCAGGCCCAGGCCGCTGGTGGTGTGCACGACGTCCTGGAACCAGTCGAAGAGTTCATGGTCCTGAGTGGCGCCTCTCTCCAGGGTGACGTCCGAGAAGGTGAGGCGTCCCGGGGACTTGTTGGGGATGAGGCTGCCGCCCTCGAAGTACTGGACGTTGGCGACCTCGACGGACAACTCGCTGCACTTCTGGAAACCGGCAGACGCGACCGAGTCAATCTCGACCAAAAACTTGAAGCGCTTATGGAACGACCTCGGGCTTCCGATGACGGTCACAGTGGTTCTCCTCTTCGCTTTCTGCTTCGAGATTGGGGCGTTTTCCCAAGCCGAGAAGTTGGCTCAATGCCGGATTTCCACCTGTGACAGGTGGGACATAGAGGCTGTGCGTTCTCGACCGTGGGGGCTCCGCCCAGAGACGCAGGGGTGATGTGGTCGCACTCGACGAGTTCGAATGCTCCACACCAGGCACAGCGATAGTTGTAGAGTTCGATTGCAAGCTTCTTTACCCATGCAGGGAATTGCCACGGGCGTTTCGCTTTGGAGCGGTCCTTGATGAAGAGCGGATGCTCAGGGCCGAACCCCAGTTGCGGCTTGGGGTGGTGGTTCTTGAGGTAACGAGGAATTCCAGTCGCGTGGTGTCGAGGATTTAGTGTGATTGGTTTGCCGCAACCACACTGACAGCGATGCTGGCCTGTATTTGCTGCGACCCACAAATCGACACCCTTGTAATTGCCCCGTCTCGCGCGCGCATGGTGCCCGAGGATGAACTGGGGGATGCCTGCATGTCGATGGGCAGGCTTCAGGACAATTGGTTCTCCACATCCGCACGCGCAGAGTGGAGCCTGCTGCTTCGCGAGCCAATCCTTGATCAACTCCCTGCCTCGCCAAAGGCCGCTCCATGGAGTCCCTTTAGGCATGGCTACTCTCCCGAAGCCAACTCGGCTTCGAGGGCGCGGGTGTCCTGAGAAACCTGCAGGACGATGAACTCGGCCGGCTTGTTGGTGGCGAGCCCGATGCGCGCCACCAGCTTGCCGGCGAAGATGACGGACGGCGGGTTGAGGGCGTCCGAGACGTCAACGAAGAAGGCCGTGGCTGGCTCCTGGCTGCGGAAGGCCCCGTTCTTCATCTGCGCGAGGAGGAAGGCGGCGATGGAGCGCCGCACCTGGGCGCGCAGCCCCTCCGTGTTGTTGCGGTGCCTCGCGAACTGCAAACCGGACTTGAGGCTGCGCTCGATGAAGGACACCCCGCGCCGCTCGGCGACGTAGGGGAAGTTGCCGCTGGCCTTCAGCGTGCGCGAGCCATCGATGAAGCGCGGCAGGCCAGGCCCGGTGGTGAGGGGATTGATGCGGCGGGGGTAGACGACGTCCCGCTTCTTCTCTTCCAACGTCTCCTTGGACTCGAAGCCGAGGACGCCGAACATGCGCCCGGCCTCGATGCCCGCGGGCGCGTCGTACACGCCGCCGGGGCGCGCGCCGTCGTTGCGGGCGAAGACGCCAGCGATGATGCCGGAGGGCGGGACGACGAGCTGCTCCACGTTGCCGAAGACGCTGCGGGCGGGGTTGAGCACCTTCACGCGCGGCCAGTAGAGGGCTGCGTGCTCAGAGAGTCCTTCGAGGGCGGCCTCCTGCGACACGTAGGAGACGATGTCCGTGGCGCTGTAGCCCGCGGGCGAGTCGAGGACGGCGAAGACGAGGCCGTCGCGCGCCACCTCGCAGTAGCGCACCATGGCGTTGTGGACGGCGGGCGTGGCGCGTCCGGGCACCAAGAGGAGGGAGACGTCTTGCACCTCGTCGAGCGCGTAGAGGCCCGTCCTACCCGCCTCAGAGCCGATGAAGTCGGCGTCGTCCAGGCCGACGAGGCCGTCGGTACCGCCCGAGAGGGCCACCGTCTGCACGTCCGGAACCGCGTCCGGTTGCACCATGAAGGCCTGGACGTAGCTGCTGCCGGTGCGCTCGTCATTGAGGACGCGCTCGACGTAGCGCGCGTCGCCCCGGGCCGAGGAGAGGTTGGGGAAGGACTCGCGGTAGGCGCCGTCCTCGATGACGAGGACGTCGAAGGTGTCGAGGGCACCGTTGGTGGAGGGACGCACCTCCACCTCGAGGCGGTTGGCGTAGGCGCCCGCGTCCTTGGCCTCCAGGTGGAGGACGTCGGTGGCGCCGGAGGCGTCGCCCGTGTGCGGTAGCGCGTCGAGGCCGAGGCCGGAGCCCGCATCGCCCTGCACACGCAAGGAGGCGCCAGGCCCCGTGGACAGGGTGCGGAGTTGCAGCGTCCCCAGGGAGGACGGCGCCACGCGGACACCCGTCACCGCTGCCTCCACGAGGGCGCGCACCTCGGCCAGCTCGACCGCGCGCAGACTCTGGACGTTGCCACTCCCCACCTGCGGGCCGCCGGGGAAGCCGAAGACGGTGCCGGCCACCTCGTCGCCCACCTCCAGACGACTGGAGGCGCCCTGGGTGTCGCTGGCGATTCTCAGCACACCGTCCGCCACGGTGGCTCGCCCGCCAATGAGTCCCGCGTTGAGGACGGCGGCCACCTCCTGCGCGGTGGCCTGGGTGACGTCTTCGAAGTCCTCCTCGCTGAAGGCAATGAAGACGTCCCGGCCGTCGTCGACGCGCACACGGAGGGCCTGCCCTGCGGTGAGGGCATACGGCCCCGGGCGCCCGGCGGAGACGGAAGCCGCCGCGCCAGAGAAGACGACGTCCACCGCCTCGGCGCCGTTGACGGACACCTCCAGGCGCTGGCCATCGGCCAGGGTGAAGGGGGGCCGCAGGGTGCCGCGCACGGCCGCGGGCGTGGGCCCACCGCCCGTGGTGAGCGCCGCCGCCGCGCGCGTGGCCGTGTGAGACTCGGGGTTGGAGGCGTCCTCGTAGTGGACGGTGCGCACCGCCCAGAAGTGGCTGCCGCCATTCTCGAAGAAGCCCATGGCGGCCAGGGCCAAATCGGAGTCCGGTGTGAAGCCGCCGAAGGTGGCCTGGTACTCCTCGAAGGAGGTGCAAAGCACCGCCTGGCCGATGGGGCCGCGCTCCGCCAGGCCGACCGCGCCGGCCACGGAGGTGGGCGCGGAGGGAATGCCACGGACGCGCGGCTCCTCCTCCTCAACCACGATTTTCGACGACAGCAACTCACGACTCACGAGGCACCTCGCTTCTTGCGGGACGCGCGCGCCGACGCTTCCGGCGCTGGGAGGAGGGATGGAGAGGACGGTGGGGCGGAGGGGGCCTGCCGCTTTAGGGTGACTTCGCCCCGGCGGATGGCAGCGGCCACGGCGGGCACGCAGAGGGCCGCCTCGTGGACGCCCTCCAGCGTGACGTCCGTGGCCAGGGTGAGGGAGGAGGGCAGGCGCCGGCCACCACGGCCAGGCTGCACGCCGCATGCACACGCGCCGCGCGCCAGGCAGTACGACTCGTGGGGCAAGAGGAAGGTGACGAGCCTGCCCAGGGCATTGGTGAGGGTGACGCTCATGAGGTGCCTCCGGAGAGAGAGTCCGTTTCGAGGTGAGTGCCGGCGACGGCCTTGCCGATGTCGAGGGGCAGGCCCTCGTCCACGTCGAAGCCGCGCACCACGAGGCCCCACGTGAAGGCGCGCACGTCGTCGCGGCTGCCGAGCTGCGTGCGCACCTCGCCGTCCGCGTCCAGCTCCCAGCGCACGGCGCCGCGCGAAGCGTCTTCCGCGTCGCGGGCCATGGAGAGCCAGCGGTTGCGGTTGAGGAAGGTGGCCACGGCGGCCATGAGGTTGAAGAGTTCGGCGGTGCGGTTGGAGGCCACCGTGAGGGTGAAGGCCAAATCCACCGTGTACGCGGGGCGCCTGCGCACCAGCTCCGCGCCGGAGGGGCCCTGCACGACGTCCTCGTGCAGCACGTTGGTGGAGTAGCGACGACTCTCGCGCAGCGTGGGGCCTGACAGCACCACGGAGGGCAGCGAGGCCATGGCGATGACGTTGAGGCCGTCGGCCACCGTGTCGTCGTAGTCGACGGAGACGCTGGCGCTGACGTTGGCCACCACCTGGCGCTTGAGCTCACGCAGCAGGGAGCGAACGAGGCGGGTGAGGTCCGCCTCCTTCGCGACGCGCGGGCGCAGGTAGCGGTACGTGCCCGGAAGCAGCGCGGCCTCACCTGGAATGGGGTGCCCGTCAGCGGAGAGGTTGTGCAGCTCCACGTCGACGGTGCCCACCTCATGGGGCGGCGTCCGCACGTCCGCGAAGTGGGTGCCCGCCTCTTCACGCGCCGAGAGGACCTCCGCGCGCAGTCCACCCAGGCGCACGGCCACCCGCGCGGCGAAGCCCGTACCGGCGAGGCGGAGAATGTCTCCGCCGCTGGTGGGCCCCGAGGAGGGCGTCACGGAAGTGAGCGTGGGGATGGCCACTACCCCGGCCCTCCGAGGCCCAGCTCCTTCGCCACGCGCGCGAGGAAGCGGCGGCTGGCGCCCTGCTGAAACTTCGCGAAGGCCGGCCGCAGGAAGGGCCGCGCGGGCGTCTGCGTCACAATGACGCCGCGCCCACTGCCGCCGGTGCGCGCTTGGCCGGCCTGGCGCAGCAGCGCGAAGAGGAAGCGTCGCATCTTCGGCGTCATGGGGATGACGACGGGCGGCCCGCCGTACTCCTGGAGCTGCGCCACGTCGACGAGGGACTCGCCGTCGGGACTCTTCGCGGTGCGCGAGACGCCGATGAAGGCCTCGTCGCCCTCGACGACGACGGAGATGGAGTTGCGCAGCGCACCGGAGACGAGGAGGGCCTTCGTCCCGTTGAAGCCCGCGAGCTGGCGCGCCGCCAGCGTGAGGGGCGAGGGCGGGCGGAGTGGCTCTCCACCAGGTGCCTGCTGGGTGAGGCCCTGCACCACCTCCTTGCGCAGGGCGTGCGCCTCCTGGCGCAGGGCCGCCTGCGTCGCCCTCTCAAGGCGCGACGAGCCCGCCGCCAACAGTTGGCGGGCCCGTGCCCAGTCTCCGGTGCGAGAGATGGCCATGGGAGTCTCAGCCCTGCTTCGCCCGCAGGTGAGGGACGTGCGAGTTGAGCCACTCAAGGGCCACGTGGGTGGCCTCACTCATCACCGCGCCGTGGCGGACGGACACGGAGGTGAGGGCCAGGGAGTGCGCGGCGACCTCCACGTCCTCCGGCCGGCAGCCGTAGTGCTTGAGGCCCTCGGCGATGGGGCGCACGGCGGGCACGCTGCCGTAGCGCCAGAAGTGCAGCTCCAGGTTGCAGGTGTACGCCTCGGCCTCGTAGCGGGCGCGCGCGGAAGCGCTGGTGAGGTAGGCTAGCTCGTAGCTGGGGCCCTCCTCGTCATGCTGGACGACGTGCTGGTGCTCGTGGACGCACACCACCACCTGGGCCCACAAGTCCCAGCCCGACTTGGGCACGCCCACCTCGAAGGGCAGGTAGAGGGTGCGGCCCACAGTGGTGGCGTAGCGCTCGAGGAAGCGCTGCCTGTCGAGGATGCCCATGCGCTGCAGGGCCTCGGCAGCGAGCTGCATTTCGAGCGAGTCGGCCTTGTTGGCCGTCTTGGTGCGCAGGCGCGACTGCATGTGCTGGTAGAAGGCCCACACCTCCGCGGGCTGAATCTCGCCGCGCTGGAAGAGGCCGCCCACGCCAGGCAGGGACTGGAGGTAGCCTTTCACAGGACACCGCCTTCCATGGTGCCGGCGTCCACGGTGGCGGGCAGGCAGGTGTGGCCGGTGACGCCCTCCTCGTTGACGTAGGCGCAGGTGAAGCCAGCGTTGCTGTGCTCGCTGACGGCGTCGCAGTCGGCCAGCACCTGCCAGTTGCCGTCGCCGTTGCAGATTTCGGCGACGTTGCCGGCGCAGCGCGTGGACACCGGCGCGCAGCCGTCCGGCGCGCGGCAGCGGGTGAGGAGGGCGGTGGCGAGAAGTGGGGCGAGTAGCAGTGCTTTCACGTGAGTCCTCGGGCTTGGGGCCTGTCGTTGAAGGTGACGAGCAAGAGATTCCGGCGAGGCCTCCGGCGGTGGAGTCCGAAGCCCGTGGGGCGCGCCTCGGTGACGTACAGCCCGGGAGGCGTCCTCACGGCCTGCACGAGGGCGCCCGTGACGTCGTAGAGCGCGCCCAGCCTGTCGCTGGGGCGGATGAGGGCGTCGCCCGTGGCCGCGTCGACGAGTCCGAGGCGCTCCAAGTCGCGGAAGTGGAAGACGAGTTCGAAGCTCGTCCGGGGGCTGTTGCCGGAAGGAGTCATGCGCAATGACTCAAAGGCATCCGGCTCCACCTGGCAGGGGACACGCACGGGCGGAAATTCGCGACGGAAGGTTTCGGCCAGGCCGTCGTCGTCGGTGTCCACCAGCACCGGCTCGTGGAAGTCCGCGTCGTACCCGCTGGCATGGGGGCCCGGGCCGGGGCCCGCCATGGCGGCGGTGTCCAGGCGGTGCAGCTCCGCGAGGAAGGGGAAGATGAGCTTGCCCCTCATCAGGCGGCTCCGGGCAAGGAGGGCTTCACGTAGGGGGCGAGGAGGGTGTCCACCTCCGGCTCTCCGGTGAGAGGCCGCACCGCGGGGCGGACAGTGTCGAGGCGGTAGCTCTGCTCGCGCGTGCGCTCCTCCACCACCCGCCAGCGCGTGCGCTCCTCCAGGGAAGCCTCGTCCGCCAGCGGCGAGAGGCTGCGCAGGACGAGCAGCATGCAGGCGCGGCGGATGGCGGGCGGCGTGCGCCCCTCCGGCGTCCCGTCCGCCTCGGTGTAGCCCCACCGGGCGCCGACGATGACGTTCCCCTCTCCGCGCGGGAAGACGCGCCCGTGGCGGAAGGTGAGGCGAGGCCCGTCGAAGCCCGGGCCTACCGGAGCGCCCACCACCACCAGGCGCTCCTTGGAGAAGGACACGTCCTCCCCGTAGAGCGCCAGGCGGTAGAGGCGGATGGGTGGTACCGGCAGCCAGAGGGACGGGGCGCCGCGCCCGTCGAGGTGCAACGTCGCCGAGCGCGGCTCGAAGTACCACCCCGTCACCTTGTCGATGGTGTGCGTGGCCTCTTCCAGGAGGATGGCCAGGCGGGTGTCGCCCGCCATGGCCGGGGTGACGCCCTCGGCGCGCATGTTGGCCACCGTGGCGTACACGTCAGTCCTTCTCCCGCTTGGCGCGGCGCGTGTCCTTCTCCTCGCTGGCCTTCGGCAAGTCTTCCGTCGTCAGCGTGCCGGCGGGCCGCGCCGCGCTCAGCTTCAGCTCATCGCTGGCGCTGCGCTTCACGCGGGCCTCGTCGGCCTCGGCCGCGTCGAGGGCCTTTGCCTCGGCCTCCGTGCTCACGTCGAAGGCGAGCGGCGAGTAGGCGTCACCGGGCAACTGGCGCACCGTGCGCAGGTAGTCCGCCACCGGCTTCTCGACTCGGTACCACCCGCGTTCCTCTTGAAACTTGATGCCGGCATACGTGTAGCGCCGAAGCACGTGGCCCCGGCGCGCGTCGTAGGCCTTGAGTCGGACGAGATAGGTGTTGTCCATGGTGGGCCTCACAACTGCACGTTGATGGCCTTGGCCGTGCCCGCTTCCTCCGCGAACTTCGCGTCGAAGCGCAGCGTGGCCACCACCTTCAGCGTGCCCTCGGAGATGTCGCGCGCCGACTCGATGCGGATTTGCCGCCAGATGCCGACGTGGATGTTCTTCGGGTTGCACAGGAGGATGGCCGTGCGGTCATTCGTCGCGCCGAGGTTCTCCGGCCAGAGAGGGATGGGGCGCAGCGGGACGCCCGAGTAGAGGACCGGCGCGTCGCCCTCGAGGAACTTGTCGCCGACAGCCGTGGCCCTCTCCGCCAGCGTGCTGCGGTAGTCCAGGTCCGCGTCGACGCTGGTAAGAGGAACCCCATGCTGCTCTTGTCGCGCAGGTGCTCCGAGGGCAGCGACTTGAGCAAGTCGCCGAGGACGTCCTTGGAGATGGGCGCTCCGGCCGCGTCCACGACGTTGCTGGTGGCCTGCTTCAGGACTCCGTCCAACGTGGCCAAGAAGGGGTCGGCGGAGGCGGTGTCCCCGTTGACGAGGATTTCCTCCATGTCGCGGCTGATGGCGTCCGCCATCATCTCCATGAGCGTCTGGCGCAGCTCGCCGCGCTCGATGCTGTCTTCGAGCACTTCGTCGCTGAGCCTGACTTCGCCCTTGAAGAGCTTGGCGTCCAGCTCCACCTGGGAGAGGTCCGGCTTCACGCGCTGGGCAGCGGGGACGGCGGTGGCCTCCTGACCGGGACGGAGGATGCGGCTGCCGAACTTCAGCTTGGAGAACTGCTGCTTGGGCGCCGCCATGGGGACGACGGTGCACTGCTGCAGCAGGACGGACTGCTTGATGAGGAGGCGCATGAACTTCTGCGCCTGGGCGGGCTGGAGGATGCCGCCGCCGGCCGTGAGGTCGGCGAGGGCCAGGTCCGCCTTGGCCAAGAGGGTGCTGTTGTCGAGACGGCTCATGGGGATTCCTTCGGCGTTGAGGCTTCCTGGTGGCGGGTGGGGACGTCAGACGTCATGGAAGGAGAGGGCCTTGTCGACGCTCTCCCGGTTGAGGGGCTTGTTCATGTCGAGGGGCCAGCCGACGTCCTCGACGGCGGGCTTTTGCAGGCGCTCCGCGGGGGCGCTGCTGTTGGGCAGGCCGAACTGCTTCTCCACGCGGCCCAGCCGCTGGTGCTGCTCCTTCACGGAGCCCTCCAGTGCGCGGACGGCGTCGGTGAGCTTCGTCAGCCCCTCCATGACGCCGGAGGCGTCGAGACTCGGCGCAGGCGCAGCCGCAGCCGGCTGCGGAGGCGGCGCGGGATTGGCGGCCTTGGCGCGCGCCTCGACGTCCTCCTCGTCGTCCTCGTCCTCATTCTCCAGTGCGTCAGCCAGCGTGCGCAGGTGCTGGGCCACCTCCACCACGCGCACGCCGTCGATGCCGTCCGTGGAGGCGAGCGCCTCAACGAGAGTCGTCACCGCTTCGAGGGCCTGTTGGGCGGCGGCGAGGACTGCGTCGCCGGCCTTGGCGGTGTCCGAGGTGGTGCTTGCGCCCTCGGCCTGCGAGGTGTCCTGGGGAGCGTCGTCCATGGTGTCTCCGTCTCGCTTCACGAGGAGGAAGCGGTGCTTGTTGGCGGCCCTGTCCACGAGGGACACCTCCTCCACCACCATGTCGACGAGGCGGTGGACGGAAGCGGGGCCTTGGTTGGTGCTCGTCATGCGGCCTCCGGTTGGGAGTCAGCGGCAGGTGTGTCGGAAGGGGGCGGCTCGGTGGCGGGGGCGGCCTCGGGGAGACGGCGCGCGGTGCCGCCAATCGAGAAGCCCGTCAGTTGCCCGTCCTTCACCCGGCCCCAGAGCTCGTCGGAGAGGACGCGCACGGCGAGAAGCCACGTGCCCTTGCGCACCTGCACCTCGCCCAAGGAGAAGTCGACGGGGGCCAGGTAGCTCTCCAGCACCTTGACATGCGAGTTGACGCGCATCTGGTGCATGAGGCCCAGGCCTCCGAATTCCTCCATGAAGCGGTGCGCGGCCTGACGAATCTCCACGGCGGAGTAGATGTCTCCTTGGGCGTCCACCGTCTCTGGCTCCAGGACAACACCCAGGACGTATCGCTCGTCGTCAGGCTCGACGCCCTTGAGGAGTGGCTTCGTCGCGCGGAAAGAGGTGGTGTCGGGCAACGCCTCCGGCCGCCAGTCGTCCACCGTGAAGTCCGGGCCGCCCTCCAACGCCTTCGCGGCGGGCTGGTAGTTGGAGACGAGGAGCTGTGTCAGCACGGAGGATCCGCCCACGCCGCGCATAGCGGCGATGGTGCGAGGGGTGCGGATGCGTTTCACGAAGAAGTCGGAGCCCTTCAGCAGCCCGGGCAGCTTGCCCCGGATGCCGTACGTCATGAGCCAGCGGCCCTTCAGCGATTTGAGGGTGTTGTAGAAGCGCTCCTCGTCGAAGTCGCCCTCGCCGACGTCGACGTTGTAGCCAGGGTAGGGTGGGTCCAAGAAGAGGACGGTGTCCTTCCCGTCGTACTTGCGCACCACGCGCTCGTAGTCCCCGCCGTACACCTTCACGTGCTTGAGGCGCGGGGCGAACTGCTCGATGCGGGCGAGCGTCTTCGCCTCGACGCCCATGCCGTTGGGGCTGACGCTGCGCCCGCGCAGCTTTCCGTAGGAGAAGTGCGTCAGGTAGAGGAAGCGGTGCAGGCGCTCCACGTCCCCCTTCGGCTTGGAGTCGAAGAGGCTCTTGAACGTCTTCTCGTCGCCCACCCACGGCAGCTTCTTCAGCTTGGCGAGGCCCGCTGGCGTCAGCTTCTGGATGAGCCGGTACGCGTCGGCGATTTCGGGGTCCGCGTCGTTGATGGCCTCGACGTCCGAGGGGGCCTTCTCGAAGAGAACGGCGGCGCTACCCGCGAAGGGCTCCACGTACGTCTTGTGCGCGGGCAGCATGGCCACCAGGCGCTTCGCCAGGCGCTTCTTACCCGCCGGGGAGCCCCAGATGGTCTTCTCCACCAGCTCACCCTGGAGGGACTCCAGGACGTGCCGGGCCCGAGCGAGGGCCTTCGTGAGGGCGTCACCCATCCTGGAGGCCCTCAGGGTCGAAGCCCCACGTCAGCTCTCCCGAGGTGGGGAGATTGAGGTCGCGCGGCCAGACGATGGGTGTCGCCTCGGCCTTGGCCGTGGAGGTCGACTCCTGCGTCGTCGTGTTGCCCTCCGGCGTCGGAGGTGAGGTGGGGGTAGGTGTCGAGGTTGACTGCATGGCGTTTCGCCTCCGGGAGAGACAAAGGCCTGCGACGCGAAATCGGGGACATCACTAAGTGACGGCGAGCGTCGTTGTGCGGCAGAGGCTGTGGTACGGCGGGAAGCCCACGCCCGCGTCCGCGAGCTGCCTGTCCGAAGCGAGGGCGCGGAACTCGCCGACGTCGTCACGGGTGCCAGCGGCGGAGCGGAGCACTTCGGCCAGGCGCGTCTCCTGGCTCCCTCGGTTGACGTAGAGGAACGCGCGACCGGTGTCCGCGTCGAGGCGCTCCCTGACCCAGGGCAGCTCCTGCTTCACGTCCTCCGGCCGCTCGAGCGACTCGACGCGTTCGAAGCGCTGGAGGGCCTCGCTCACAGAGAACGCCTTGCCGTGGAGGAAGCGACACACCTGGGTAGTGGCTTCGTCAAGGACGGCCTCGATGCGATAGCGGCGAATGCCGGCCTCGGCGTAGCTGCTCACCTGGGCGAAGGAGCGCCCCTGACCAACGAAGCTGGCCGCCACCACCTCCCAGTAGAAGGGTGCCCGCTCGATGAGCGCGCCGCGTGCAGCCCGCTCCAAGGACTCGGCAATGTCGCTTCGCCCGAGGCCGGCCTCCAGCCCCTCGGCCACGAGCCGTCGAGCCTCCTGACCGAAGGCGTCCAGCCGGCGCCCGTACTCGTCCCTGACGAAGTTGCCCTGGGTCCGGACGATGTGTTGGGCCACGCGTCTGTCGACGGCGTTGAAGCTGGCGGCGAGGGCGAGGCCTTGCTCGCGTCGGGCATGGCTGCGAGTGGACGCAACCACCTCCTGGGCCGCGTCGCCGAGGGGCGCCTGGATGCGAGAGGGGATGACGGCTGTCTGCCGGCCGGCGGCCTCCAGGGCCTGGGCGACGAGGCGCCCGCGCTGGACTGCCGTCGTCGTCCTCCAGTCCACGTCGAGGACGGCCACCGCCTCTCGCATGGCGTCCACGTCCGCGCGCCCGACCGCGCGGCGCAGGCGCGCGGCAAGCAGGGCCACGGCACGCTCCATGCCCGCGGCGGTGCCGACGTCCAGGGCCTTGGTCACTGGCAGTCGCAGGACGTCTCCTAGGAGAGTGTCTGCCACCGCCCGTGCCTCGTGCAGGAGGAGGAGGCTGTCAGCGGGGGCCGTGCACACGGGGCGCCTCCTGCGTCACCAGCTCCACGGGGTTGCGGCGCCTGGCGTGCACCTCGACGCCAGCCGGAGTGGGGGAGAAGACGACGTCGTGGCTGGCCGAGCACCTGTCACACAGGGCGAAGACGAGGAGGCCGTTGCGCCAGAGCGTCGTCGTCTCCTCAAGAGGGCCGCGCCTATGGCACATGCGACACTCCAGGACACCACGCTCGGCGTCGGCCTGAGCCTGGAGCACCCACGCGCGCTGGAGCTGCTCAGGCGTCATGTGGGTTGCCCCGAGAACCAGGTGTCGAACTCCTCCTTCGGCACGGGGACGCGCTCGGTGTCCATGTACCGGCGGGCCAGCGCCAGGCGTCCTTGGGCCAGGCGCTCCTCTTCAGCCCGAAGCTCCTCTCGCAACCCCAAGAGGCGTTTCGCTTCGCCCACCAGCGAGCCCTTGTCCGTCCGGGGCTTCAAGTCTTCGACGCCCGTCTGAATGCCCGCGAGCGTAAGGGTGATGGGGCGCTTCACCCAGTCGTCCCCAATCTTGCGGAACTCCCGGTGGAAGATGTCGCCGGCCAACTGGCGGCCCTCCTCGGGAGTCAGCACGCCCACGCGGACCAGGCGCTCCACCATCTCCGTCATGCGCTCCGGGTCTCTCGTGGCCGTCGTCTGAGAGCGAAAGCGCCAGAAGCGCACGCCCATGTCCGCGAGGACTTTGCGGTTGAGGAGGAAGTCGAACTCGTCGCGCTCGGGCTGGAAGACTTGGTCCTCGGCGAAGCGCAGCTGCGCCTCCGCCACCGAGCGGTTGAAGTCACGCCCGTCGCCGCGCAACAGCGGTGGCAGACGGAAGGCGCTGCCCACCTTGTCGATGTTGCGCTGGTCGTACTGCTGAAAGAGGGCGTCCTGCTGCTGGGCCTCCGTCAGGGGGCGCAGCTCAATCTTCGCCCGGCCCCCGTCGCCGGTGCCGGCGCCGTCCGCCTCGAGGATGAGAATCTTGTGGAAGTTGGCCTTGCCCTTGAGGTTCTCCTCGATGAAGCGCTCGATGCGCGGCACTGAGGCGTCAGAGAGCCTTCCGCCCGAGACGAGTAGCGCCAGGGGCGGGACGGACTTGTTGTTGAAGTAGAGGTAATTGACCTCCTCCATCTGCCGGGAGCCGAGGACGGACAGCAGGGTGCCCACCCAGCGCGGAATGCCGTAGGGAGAGCGCGGCGAGTGGATGGCGAAGTGGATGAGCTCCGTGGCGGGACCGTCGGAGGCGTCCGCGGCCTTGAGGGCGGCGACGTCCTTGAAGGCGCGGCCGGTGAGGCGGGAAATGACGCGCGAGTCCCCGAAGGACTTGAAGTACACCCGCTCGCTGCCCTGCACCTGAATGTAGCGACGCAGGCGTCGGCGGGTGGTGACGGTGTCGAAGCTGACGGCGGAGATGCGGACGCGCTCGCGCACCTCGACGGCCTCCTTGTCCAAGGGGAGGAGTCGCACCGTGTACGAGGGCACGTAGACGAAGCGAGCGATGTCGCCCTTGCCGTCGCGCAGCACCTCCCAGTACGCGTTGCCCGTCACCTCCAAGTCATGGCGTGTCCGCCTTCGAAGCTCGACGAAGCTGGAGTCGAAGCAGCAGAAGTCAAAGAAGGACTCCAGGCGGGCCTTCTCAACCCGGGCCTGCTGACGAACCTCCTCCTCATGCGCGGCGACTTCCTCGTCCGAGGGGCGTAGGGCCGTCCCTGAAGGCAGCGTGCCCGCGTCACGCGCGGACAGACGCTCCTGGGCCATGGCGTCGGCGACCTTCTCCCTGGCGCCGTCGGCGTCGAAGTCGATGGCGGGCTCGAAGCGGAAGCCAAAGCCGTCGATGTTCGTCGCGTAGGCGTCGACGTTCTGCCTCAGCGAGTTGGAGTGCTCGACGAGGAGGCAGAGCGCTTCCGGCTCATATGGGGGCTGGAGGGCGCCGGCCTCGCTGAAGGCCAAGGCGTCCTCGCCACCGGGGCGGCTGGCGGGCTCGTCGACGCGGGCGCCCACCACCACCGCCTTCAGGATGGATTGGAGGCGCTCCTCGGCCTGGTGGACTTCCGCAGGCACCGTCACGGACGGTCCTCCACGTAAGCCAGGAGGCCCGTGGGGGTGTGAGAGACGGCGCGCACGCGCTGCCCGCGGGCAGCCAGCTCGACGTGGAGCGCCTCCAGCAGTCCGTCGAGCGTGGAGGCCTCGACAGTGAACTCCGGCCCGGGGCGTGCCGTGCCCGAGGGGGAGGAGAGGACGAAGACTCTGACGACGCTCTGCACACGGGCCTCCCGCACCAGGTGGAGGCAAGGCGCGCGGTGGGAGGGGCGCCCTCGACGTGCGAGGGCGTTGGGGGCCGCGCGCCTCACCTCCAGCAAGGACAAAGGCTTCGGGCCCAATTTCGGGGACATCCGGTGCACGCTTTTTCGCTCAAGGCCCGCGCATCAATGAGTTGCCTTCGTCGGGGGACAGAGCGCTATTGCCAACACGCGCGGCTGAGAAGCGACTGGGCTCACGACACGCCTGAGACGTGGCTGGGGCACCTTCATGGCCGCAACACACAGCGAGACTGCTGGAGGTCCACGCAATGAGGGCAGGCTGTTGGTATGCGAAGAAGCATGGTGACTGGGAGGACGCCCCCGAGTTCGCTTCGCGAGAGGTGGCCATCTCCTCCGCACCAGCGGCGCTGAAGCTGGAACTGGGTGAGCAATTCCAGGTGGCGCGCGCGTCCGAGCCCGCAAGCCCCCTGGGCGCTGGGTTGGTTGTGGACGCGTTGGAAGCGCATGCGCAGCACGACTCGCCCGGGGACTCCGAGGGCTACGCCATCAGCGACGAAGCGGTGGACGAGTTGGAGGCGCTCCTTGAGGGGTGGGCAGCGAAGCATGGAGTGAAGCCCTGCTGGGTCGACATGGAGGACGTCTCGGTCCACGTGGCGCCCGGAGCCGTACCTGCTTGTGGTGCTCCAGCAGCGGAGGCGGCCGAGGTGACATGCCCATGCCGGTGTGAAGAGCGGGAGGACAAGGCACACCATCCGAGCGACTACCGTGTAGGGGCCGACGAGGAGCCCGAGCACCCCGCTGCCCAGGCGGGCTACGAGGGATGGGAGTTCTGCGTTCACTGCGGCGCGTGGCGCGCTGACGACGATGACGCGCCCGACGCGGATTGGGTGCCCTGACGCGCGCTGCGCCCGCGCGATGAACGGAGCCGCTCCTCATGGCAGGAGCGGCTCGGTTGCGCCGTCCATGGTGAACACGTTGAAGCCCCTCTTCAACGCGGAGGAGACACCATGGACACCTACCGTGTCGCGAGATTGCCCGCGCGCCTGCGTGGCTTCGCGCTGCCGGACACGAGCAAGTCACCCGAGGGCTATGTCGAGGCGGGCGACTATCTCGTGCTCGAGGAGAAGGCTCGCCACCCCACGCCCGACACCGACTACGCCCGGCTAGTGGCGCCGCAGTTGAGCGGGCTCGACACCTGGGTGTGCACGCGCTGGCGCACGCAGCGCTACGCGGCGCTCGTCTCCCAGGAGCGCGCGCCTGCCATGGCCCGGCTGTCATTCGACAGCGAACCGCTGGCCGTTTCGGAGGAACGTCTCTTCGTACTCCTGGGGGCGTTCGTCGACTACAGGTACGACGTGAGCCGTGCGTACTACCCGTGGGCTCTTCAGGGCGTTCGTGTCCCCTTGGCGCCGCCCCGACTGAACAACTGCTGCACCTTCGTCGAGGCGCTGCTGGTGAAGGCTTTCTCCGAGGCGCACGGCGCGGCTTTCTCGTGGGACATGCGACGCCACCGGCAGATGATGATCGCCTCCAAGACTGACTACTTCTTCCCGGTGACGGCTGCAGTCGAGTCCGGCATGGCCTTGCTGGCGCCGTCGGTGGACGTGCCTCCCCACCCCTGGACACTCATCCAGGGGTGGCGCAGCCAGTGGGGCTCCGGGCACACCTTCCTCGTCGTGGACTTCCACCCAGAGACGGACAAGGTGCTGGTTCTGGAGTCCAACTTCGCCTGCGGGCTCGATGGCGTCGGCTACCGTGGCCTCGGCATCCTGCTGGATGTCGGCCTCCAGTCGCCTGCGGACTGGTGGACTGGGAGCGAGGTGTGGACGTGGCGCAGCATCTGCTCGACATGGTCGTCTCAGCGCTAGGAATAATTGGAAGTGAATCGCTCTTGAAGAGACGCCAGTCGCTGTTGCTTTCGATGCGCTACTTCCGACCTTCGTGGGGTGCTTGCTGTTGTTTTTCCGCGGCCAATGCTGCTGCTGTGAGTGTGTCGAGTAGCGCAGGTCCGTAATACTGGAGGCGACTCTCCCCCTGTCCAGCCTGGACGCTCTCGGGCGAGTCTAGGTATCCGATGTAGTCGTCAGCGAGTGAAACAACTCGAGTGGCGCCTGATGCTGACTCTAGGGCCCTCCCTGCTGAATAGGTGGCTTCGGCCGGAATCAGTAGCAGGCTGAGTGTTCCCAGGCGAAGGAGCGAGAGCTGAGCCTCAGCGGGAGCGAACCTGCAGAGCGCGTTGTTTCCGATGTTTTGAAGCGGCGCAGGCAGGAGACGCCTTGAGTCGACGCGTGGAAGAGCCACCCTCAATCGGGTAAACGTGAGCCTGTTTGACTCACTGGGTTGGAGTGAGACGCTCCTCGCGGAACGTGCAAGCCCTGCCGCGAAGAGGCTGACGTTGGTGCTGGAATTGGTGCCTGGAGTGGGAGGAATTGCCCTGGCGTTTCCCACGGAGCCCTGAAGAAACAGAACCACCCCTCCCTCGGCTCGCTCGATAATTCCAGAATACTCTCCTGGATAGTCTGCGGATAGTTCTCTGGATTTGTGCGGAAATAGTGTGGGGTGCGCAGAGAAGATAGTGAGTTCTGCGACCTTCTTGCTGTTTGAGCGGAATATGGCTCGCGTGATTCTTGCGTCGGCGTTCGAGTCAGGGCCGCTGCGGGAGGCTACAAGGCTTGGCTCTGTGAATGTGCCATATTCTAGTGTTACGGGAATGAGTGCGGCTGTGGCCTTCTTTAGGGCGATGCTGACAGACTGAGTAACGATGTCGTGTACTTCTTGCCGATAAAGACCTACTCCACCTGCCTGGAAGGGAAGCGAAGGGCTATAGCTCCCCATAGATGAGTGGGTGTGAGTGGCTGCAGTCCAGAGTTCGGATATGCCGAGCTCGTTGAGCGTTTCTTGTGTGGCACTCTTGAGCGATGGTGGCGGCGTTAGCAGCTCTACCGAGACGATCCCCACGCGTAGATCGCCAGCTTGAATGACCAGGGCTCGAACAAGGAGTGGTGTATGGCTTTTGTTCGCTCTCGGGCGAGCGGGGCCATAACCTGCTGCGGCGACTGGGAACGGTGGCAAGAATTCCGCTGTTCCGGCGCCTGCGAGGAACTCACCATGGGTAGTTCGCGATGCCAGGACCGTTATCGAACCGCTGGTTTGAGGGGGACACCAGTCCAGTGACGAGACCCAATAGGCTAGAAGTAGAGTAAGCAGGGCAGCAGCCAGCTGCTTGTATCTTAAGCGGGAGATCGACCTTACGCGCATCGTCTAGCGCCGCATGTGCGCCTGTAGAGGTCGTCTAGGGAAGCGGGGTGGGGAAAGATGCCTCATGTGCGCCGTGCTTAGCATTGGCTGCTTGGCCCGTCAACACGACACCAATGGTGGACAACGAAGCTGCCTGTGGCTCAAGCGTAGATGAATAGGGCCAGTCCGCTGTGCGGTTGCTGGCCCTAAGGAATAACTAGTTGTTAGTAGAGACAGTCACCGTTACATGGCTGCAGCCAGACAGAGCCGCATCCAGTGAGGACGATGGTGCAGGTTGTTCCGCGTGTACACAGCGTGGGGGTGACGCACCAGTCGTCGATGGTGTTGCATGTGCAGTTTGCCTTGTTTCCCGCAAGCTTCTCTTGAGGGCCCAGAGTTGCGAGCAGCAGGGTCGCTTCGGTAGTCCCGAAGAGCTTCACGGCCGCTTCTTTTTGCTTTGAAAAGTCGGGGCCCTTCTGGTTGGCCTGGGTTGCCACTTTAGCGAAGAGCGACGGGGCGGCCAGTGCGATGAGCTCTTGGATGAACTCTGTTTGCGCCTCGTCGAGGCCGGGGTGGGCCGCGAGATAATGTTCGAAGTGTTGCCGCCAGAGAGCGCTTCGGGCCTCAGGAGGTAGAGCTGCGAAGATGGCTTTCCTATATGCCATCGAGTGTTGGGAGAAGTCGTTGTATGTCGTGGGGAGTTGGTTGGTGTTTGCTCTTACCCATGCTTCCGCCTCAACGCACTCCTGTGCGTTTGCGTGGTTGGGTAGGATGGTTGTCGAAATGAGAGCAAAGGCCAGTGCGAAGGAGAGCGAGACTGCTCTGGTCGGCATTTCAAGGCTCCTCGTGTTGTCCCTGGTGAGGGGTGGTGCCAAACGATGTGCTGTCGTTTGGTGCTTCTGCATGGTTTTCGAAGTGTGCTTGGTTGGTCAAGGGTTTTGTTGGTCACTGTGGCCTGTTTGTACTGCTTGGTCTGGCGGGTGTGGCTGTTGTCTGGCTGTCTCTTTGGGGTTGCGGTGGGGGTGGGATTTTGCAGGAGTGGAGGAGTTTGTTGGGGTTGGATGGAGTTGGCTGTGCTGAGGCCTCCCTTTGCCGGAGGGAACGGTGAGGCGGCGTTGCCTTTGTGGCAGTTTTGCTGCGGGTAGAGATTGTGACTGCGGTGTATGGAGTTGGCTGGTAGTGTGGCTAGCCGAACACCCTGACCCGAATCTCGTCTCCTCCTCGGCGGTCAGGAGCGCGCTCCTGCTGGCATGCCAACGCCACGGCCCAGAACTTGTCTGCGTGCCCGCGGTTGGTGCGTTCCGCATCGAAGGACACCTTCCCGGAGGGCAGCACTCGGCGCTTGATGGAGTGAATCTGCCCGACAAGCTCACGCTGGCGCGGCAGGCTGACGTCGCGGCGCTGAAGGAGAATTTTAAAGTCGGTGGCCCAGCGCTCCTTGGCCTCGTTGGTGAAGTTCTCCGCCGCAACCTGGGGGAAGTCCCGTGCCAGGTTCTCGGCGAGGTTCATGCCGATGCCGCTGCGGTCGACGGAGAGGCGTGCCACCGGCAGGACGGAAAGAAGGCGCCGCAGGTGGGCCTCCTGCTCCGCGAAGGGAACTCCCTCGAAGCTCTTCAGCAAGCGGCACGTGAAGCGGCCCTCCACCTCTTCGAAGACGGCTAGCTCCGAGCGGTCTCGGGTGCGGCCCACGTCGAAGCCCGCAACCAGTCGTCCCTGGGGCACAGGCACGTCGGAGGCGTCCTGGGCCAGCGGTAGCTCGTCGGTGGTGCACGGGAGGATGAGCTCGTAGGGCAAGAAGCTGTAGGACTCGTCGACGTAAAAGGCATTCGAATTCCTGCTGGAAGTCCTCCAAGGGGAGTGAGTCGAACTGCTCGGTGAGGACGGGGCGCCCGAAGCGCGCGACGCGCTCCTCGGTAGGCATGAGGGGCGCCTCCACTGCGGCGCGCCGCACGTCGAGGGAGAAGAAGCGGCACAGCCACCAGGGCACCATCTGTCGGGTGTGGTGCGGGTACTTGCGCAGCTCCTGGGTGTCGATCTCCCAGAAGATGCCTCGCCGGCCGAGTGGGGTGCTGCCCCCTGTGAGTTGCCCATGCGAGCGCAGGATGAGGGCGGTGCTGCCGGTGTAGACTTCGCGGTCGTTGACCAAGTGAGCCAGCTCGTCGAGGTAGACATCGCCGCGCTTGCCGCGCGGAGGCTTGGCGGGAACGGAGATGATGCGCGACAGGCGCCGGCCCTTGGCGTTGGATTCGAACGCCAACTCCGTCTTGGCATCCGTCACGAGCTTCTTCTGGAAGGCAGTCGGCAGCTCCTCGTACACCTGGCGGGCGATGAGCACCTTCTCCACCGCGTCCGAGAGGTTGTAGGAAACGAACACGGCCGTGTGGCCGTCACGCAGGTGGCAGCGGGCAAGGGCCTCGAGCGCGAAGAGGAAGGAGAAGCCCACCTGGCGGCTCTTCGCCACCCAGCGGAAGCGGGAGCGGTTGTCCAGCAGCGCCTGCTGGTAGGGCTCCAGCACCACGGGCTCGTTGTCGTAGTGGCAGAGGCCGGAGATGAATCCCGACTCGGTGGCGAGCCACTGGGTGAGGTCATCCTCGGTGCGTTTGACGATGCCGAGTGTCACGGTGTCCTCCTTTCAGCCCAGGCCGACGCTCATCGACGAGGAGCGAGCGGCGTCCTCCAGGACGTCGAGCACCTCGGCGCGCCAGAGCAGCTCGCAGGGGGAGTCTTCATGGTGGGAGAGGGGGACAGCCTCGGCGTACTCCCAGCCTGCGTCCGTCAGCTCCCACTCGCCACTCGCGGCTTGCCGCTGGAGACCGCATGCCTCCAGGCGGAGGTTCATCGTCTGGGCTGACAACCCCACCCTCTGGCCGAGCTGCTCGGCCGTGAGGCGCGCAGGCGGCCAGGAGGCGACGAACAGCCCCTGGCGATGGGGCTCCATCGTCAACCCCGTGTCCTCGTTGATGGCGTCGAGGGCGCGGGCCACTGCCAGCCTCGGCTGGAGGCCTGGGATGAAGGAGGCGAGCGTCCTGGCCACGTCCAGGTGGGCCAGCACCTTGGCCCTGAGCGGTGACGATGCGGCCCCGCGCGGCTCGGCATCCGAATCAGTCCGAATCGCGTGGCCCTCTGTCCTGCGGAGGGCCGGGAGCACCTCGCGCGCGAACCAGCGCGTGAAGCGCTTCGCCACCATCGCCTGGCAGGTGACGGCGAGACGGTACACGCCGGACTCGTTGATGGTGGTCACCCGTTGGAGGCCGCAAGGGCTGTCGGCAGTGCCGACGCCCCGCTCATCGTCCCCGAGGCAGATGAGGGCGTCCCGGCTGTCTGTAATTCCAAGGGCCGCGCAGATGTCGGCGGAGACGAACCAGGGCTCCCTCTGTTCGTCCAGGAAGACTCGGATGCGGTGTGTCTCGAAGTTGAACTCAGTGAGCAGATTCACAGCGACTCCACTCCTTCGGGGAAACGCCGAGGCCGCGCGGGGCCGGCTTGAGAATGAGCAGTGCGGTTAATGACTTGTCTTGTGGGAGCAGCAGAGCGTGCATTGCCGCATTCCCGTTACGAAGGAACTGCCATGTCTGCCTATGCCGCTGTCGCCCGAGCCCCGCGCACCCTCACGGAGAAGGAGGTGGCGCTGCTCTTGCGGACGACGGGGTCGCATCGGGACGGCTACAGGGACCACTGCCTGTACAGCCTCGCGCTCGCCACGGGTCTGCGTGAGCATGAGCTGGTGGCGCTCAACGTCGGCGATGTTTTCGACGGGCGCGGGCGCGCGCACCTGTACGTGAAGCTGACCGTCTTCAAGGGGAGCGCTCGCCACCCGGAGCCGCAGGAGGTCGTCCTCGCGGAGACGGTGCGGCGGAAGTTGGAGAAGCTGCTGCGGCTGAAGCGTGGGCAAGGGCACGACGTGGGGCCGCAGGCTCCGCTCTTCCTGAGCCGCAAGGGACTGCGCCTCTCCACGCGGCAGGTGCGCCACGGCTTCGCGGTGTGGCAGAAGCGCGCGGGCCTGGAGCGGCACCTGAACTTCCACGCCGTCCGCCACACCGCATGCACTGGGGTGTACCGGAGGACGAAGGACATCCGACTCACCCAGCGCTTCGCACGCCAGCGCTCCATCGACTCTACCGTCATCTACACGCACCCCTCCGATGACGAGCTGGTGCGCGTGACGCAGGAGCTGCCCTGCTGACGGGGCACGCCGCCTCCGTGCTGAGCGCTCGCGAGAGCCCCTGGTGGGGCCAGGGGGCCGCGCGGAGGTGGCGGGGGGCGGCCACGCACGGGGCCCGCGCGGGCCGCCCCAGGCGCCGCCAGTGAAAGTGAACAGCGCGCGGCGTTCACTTACCGGGCGAAAATGAACGGGCGTGGGGTGTTCACTTTTTCGGAGCCGACCCTCTCGAAAAGGGCCCCAGGTACACGCCCCGGCGAGGTTGGCCCCACGAAAAAACGCACCACCCCCCACCCTGGCGTCAAGGGTAGGCGGAGTAGGCGTGCCGGCGTCATCGGTGGGCATGGTTGCGCCCGGCGAGGGCATGCGGTGAGGGGGACGGGGGAGGAGCTGGGCGCGCGCGAGGGCGGCAGGGGCGCGAACCTTGGGAAAGCGGCCATTGGCCTCGGCGCTTCGGCCCCTCACGAGGGCTCGTAAGTGCGCGAAACAGCGTGGGGCCGTGACGCCGAATGGCCGCCTTTACCCATTTCCGGCCATTCGGCCGGGCCCTGGTAACGGCACGCGCGCCCAGGTGGGCGTGGGGCGGAGGGCTGGTGCTTCGAGGACTGCTCGGGGGCTCGTGGGGCTCACGCGGAGGACAAAGGCCTGCGGCCCGAAGCGCTGGGGGACACGCGCGCACGAAAGGGGCGCCACGCGGCGGAGCTGTCGGCGCGAGGGGCTGGCCGGGGGCACGCGGCACGAGGGCCACGCGGCAGCCGGCGGGGCCTCGGTGGTGAGGGGCAGGTGGGCCGGGAAAGTGAACGGCGCGCTGGTGTCCAGTCCGCTGGACGGAGTGTGCTTCCTGGCGCGAGTTCAGGCTCGAACTCGTACCGCAGCGCTCGAGCGCCAGGCGGTCAGCGCTCCTAACCTTGCGAAACTACGCGAGCTGGTGCGCCGGGCGTGTGCATCCGGGCGCCAGGTAGAGCTCCCGGGGGAAGTGAACGGGCGCGGCCTGGCGCGGCGAAAGTGAACGGCGAAAGTGATCGCGAAAAGGCGCCGTTCACTTTCAGGGTGCTCGACTCAGAACGGTTCGGCGGGGGGCGAGACGTCCGAGGCAGGCGCCAGGAGGGCGTTGTCGCCCTCCACCACTTCTGCGTCCACCTCTCCGCGCTCAGCCGGCGTTGTTTCTCGCGCGGCTCGTAGGGCCTGTGCGTGCCGGGCCTGGAGGCCCTCCAGCGAAAAGGTGGCGTGCAGCTCCTGGCGGGAGTCGGCGCCGCCTTGGACGAACTCCTTGAGCCTCACCATGGTGTTGAAGTCGGTGGGGTTGTCGACGCGCACGCGGCCCTCTGCGAGCGCTTCCTCGAAGC
>NZ_JAKCFB010000045.1 GCF_024198235.1 Myxococcus dinghuensis
GGCGCGGGCGCCAGCACGGGCGGAGCGGAAGGACGGGCAGCGGGCGCGGCGGCCACGGGCGCGGGGCGCGCCGCGGCCACCGGGGCGGGAGCCGGCGCCGGGGCGACGTGCTCCTCGCCATGACGGGACCTCGCCTCGATGAAGCCGTTGAGGCGCGCGAACATGAAGAGCGCCTGGTTGATCAGCGCATCGCGGTCCGAGCCCATCTGCTGGGCCATGTCTTCGTACGTCTCCCACAAATGGTCGGCGATACCAACCTTGCGGGCGGGGCGGGAGTTCTGATCGATCATCGGTCTCGACTCGGACGGTACAGGATGACCCGGACTCTAACAGACGCACACCGCTCCGCCCAATTACTCGAACGTCTCCAGGGCGACCGTGTTGAGGACGTTGTCGACGACCTGCTCCAGGTTGACCTGGAGGATGCCGTCCGCCGAGGGGTACGCGATGTAGGCCAGGCCCACGTTCCCCCCCTGCGGAGCGACCACCGGTCCCGGCAGGGTGTAGAAGGACAGCCCTGACGAAGACGAGGTCGAGTTCACTCCGAAGACGTATGTGCGGACACCAGAGGTCAGGGTGATGACCACGCGGTCCCCCCGGCTCAGGCGGCCCCGGCCGGCCACGTTGACCACGACGGGCGGAGGCGTGGAGGGGAAGGCGGGGACGGTCAGGTCCTGCACGACGCCGCACTGGCTGTTCGACCCCACCAGGGGGATGTCCTTCAGGAAGTTGGGCGGGTGGTAGTAGTACGCGGTGGGAATCTGGTAGCCCCCTGTGACCGTCTCGATGTCGCGGGTCAGCAGGTTCCCGTCCGCGTCGACCAGCAGGAAGGACTGGCTGCCGGAGGCACGCACCGTGAAGTTGGGCAGCGGCGAGCAGTCATCCGGGATGGGCGTCGTCGTCTCCAGGAAGACCTTGTTGGCCCCGGTGCCCGGCCGGATGGACGTGACGACGAGGTCCGTCGTGCAGACGACAGTGGAGCTGGTCAGGACGATGACGTCCCCCACCCTCACCTGCTTCTGGGACTCGTCCGGCTGGAGGACCTCGAAGCTGCTCGGGGTGGTCATGTCGCGGGGCTGGTCGGCCAGCCACGGGAAGATGCCCTCGAAGATGACGCGATAGAGGGAGTTGGCCACCGACCCCTCGAAGAGCGTCCGGCGCGTCACGGTGGGGCTGGACGGGTCGTTGGGAACGCACGGGTACTCGACCTTCTGCGCGACCTCCACGATGCCGGTGACGGTCTGGTCCGTCAGGTCCGTCTCCGTCGAGTCGCGGGCGACGAAGCTCACCTGGGCGCCCCGGTCGTCCAGGTCGAACTCGCTGCGGTCCCACGCGGAGAACAGGGAGATGCTGCCGTTGGACGACGGCATGATGCCCAGCAGCGGCACCCGCACCAGGCGCGCCGTACTCAGGACGCCCGACGCGTCGACCTGGGCCACGGACAGGCGCGCGCTGGGGACCAGCGACAGGCCCGTGGGCAGGCCCGCCGTGGGCCGCAGGGCGAACATGGGCGCGCCGCTCAGGTCCGTGGCGCGCGTGCCGGTCGCGGTTTCCACCGCGAGCACGCCGGTGCACTCCGCCGCCCCGGAGCAGGCGACCTCGTCGCGCACGCCGAACACGAACTGGCCCGGGGGCGCCGTCACCGTCTCGTTCTCGGTGGTGGACGTGTCGTCGGCGACGACGACCACCCGCGGGTGGGACGCCACCAGCCGGACGGGCACGTTGTCGAAGCCCGCGGACAGATCCCGGGTCGCGGTGGACGGCGTGGTGCAGTCCACGTTCGAGGTGGGATGTGTGTCCGTGACGACGAGCGTGCGGCCCGCGCGGCCCGACGCCGAGCGCGTGGCCACCACGAACTCGTCGTTGGGCAGGATGGTCATCGCCTGGACGGATTCGCCCGGTGCCAGGCAGAACAGCGTCACCGCGGGGGCAATCGCCTCCCCCGCGTCCAGCGCCTCGGGCCCCGGCAGCGCCTGGCGCAGCACGCGGGCACCGCCCGTGTCCGGCCCGAACGGCGAGTCCGGGTCCTGGATGGCGAAATAGAGGGTGCTGGGCCCCGGGGGCGCGTCCGGGGTCTCCGCCGGCGGGAGCGCCGGCGCGCGCGCCGCGAACGACGTGACCAGGCTCCCCGCCTGGAGCCGCGCCATCTGCACCAGCCGCTCCGGGGCCGCCGCCACGACGGAGATCTCCGTCGCGCCCGCGCTGCGGGCATAGACGAAGGGCCCCGTCCGGTCGTTGCCCTCCGCGTCGTAGCCGATGTCGTGGGTCAGCGCGTCCGGCCGGTCGAGCACCGGGATGGCCAGCGTCTCCAGCGGGTTGGGCGCCGGGATGAACTCACGGGGGTTCGACGCCAGGTTCAACACCTGGAGCTCGTCGCGGTCCGAGGACGTGACGAAGACGAGGTTGCCGACCAGCGTCAGGTCATACGTCCCGGACAGGCCCGCGAAGCCCGTGGTGGCCTGGGTGTCGGAGCACGCACCGGACAGGCCGGCGCAGGCGAGCAGCAGAGCGAGGGTACCGCGCTTCACGGTGAGGACTCCTGGCACACGCTGGTTCCCTGGCGCGAATCGCGCAACTGCCGGGTCCCGAGCAGCGCCACCCGCCGCGCATCCTGCGGCCGGTCGAGGTTGGGGATATCGATGACGGCGACGCGACCGTCGCCGAAGGTGGTCGCGAAAAGGCGCGCCGCGTTGCCGCGGATGTCCGCCGCCAGACCGACGGGCTGGCTGGGCTGAGCCGGGTCCTGGTCTCCCACCAGCACCTGCGCGACGAGCTGCCCCAGCTCCTCGTCGTAGATGGAGACGGCCTCGTCACCGCTGCCGGTGACGGCGATGAGGTTGCCGCGCCCGACGCCGCGGGAGATGACCTCCAGCTCGCTGGCGCCCTCCGGGAGCGACTGGGAGGAGACGACCCGCAGCGTGGGGAAGTCCGCCAGCGCGTTCTCGATGTCGATGGTCAGGAGCGTGTCCGGTCCGCGCGCCAGCAGGTAGACGCGCTCCCGGTTGGGGTCCACCTGCGAGGGGTCGTCCACCTTGAACACGGGCACCACCGCCACGCCGCGCGCCTCGCGGATGGCGTAGCTGGCCGTCAGCGCGCTGTCCAGCACGCGGCTGGTGTCCGTCTGGTCCACCAGCCGCAGCGTGAAGCGCGCCGGCAGCGCGCCGAACTGCTTCGTCGCGGAGTTGCGCCCGGACACGTAGAGGTAGCGGGTGCCGATCGCCACCGCGTGGGCGGCGCCCGGCTCGAGCCCGTTGACCCCCAGGGCCACGAAGTTGCCCGTGGTGAGCGCGTCGCGGAAGGGCGTCGCGGCGGGAAGGTCCGCCAGGTACGACTGGAGCTCGTCCTCCGTCGTCGCCTCGGGCGGCCCCACCAGCTCGGTGGCCGTCACCCAGACGCGGGCCTCCGGGTCCTCGGGCCGCACGGCCACGCCCAGCGGACCGGGCGCGCCCGGCTCGCCGTTCTTCGCGCCCGGCGGGTTGTTGAGCGACAGCGCGTCCACGCGGCAGTCCCGCCCGTCGTTCTGGGCACAGACCAGCGTCGAGCCGTCATCCCCCACGTCGATGGCCTGCAGGTAGCTGCCCTCGGCGCGCGTGGGGACGAAGAGGCGCGGCGAGCGGCCCGGCGGGGACCAGAGCGTCATCTCGCCCGCGAAGCTGTCGATGAGGACGAACGACGTCGCCCCGACGTGCAGGTCCGTGAGCAGGGCCGGGAAGCCCGAGACCTCCGCCGTGTCCGCGAAGTCCTTGCCGAACGGCCGCAGCCCCAGCGCGTCCAGGTCCAGCGCCGACACCGCGCCGGAGTCGAAGCACTTGTCGAAGTTCGCGCCCGCTACGTACAGGAAGCCATTGGTGGTCGAACTCCCCTCGGCGCGCCAGAAGGCGACGCCGCTCGGGTAGACGAGGCGGGAGGACGGAGGAGGCCGCGGCTCGGTGCCGACAGAACACGACACGAGCAGCAGCGCGGAGGTGACGAGATAGGCGCGCATCAGAGGGGGGCGGAGTGTAGGAAGGGGCCTCCCCCCGGGCAACCGGAAAGGGGCCCATCCATTCCCGGGCGCACGCCACCCGACGGATGGCCCCCCCTGGGACGTGCTCCATCCCTCGGGGGGCGGCCAACCGCCGGGAGGCCCTCAGGCCGCCGTCGCGGCGACCTCCGCCTGGATCTTGGAGAAGTCGGCCACCTGATTGAACAGGGCGCCAATCTCCGTGAGCAGACGGATGCGGTTTTCCCGGAGGTCCTTGTCCTCCGCCATGACCATCACCTTGTCGAAGAAGGTGTCCACGGCGGGCTTCAGGCCGGTGATCTCCCGGAGCGCGGAGGAGAAGTCGTCCGCCTGGACGAGCCCGGCGACCCGGCCCTGGGCCTGGGTGAAGGCCGCGTGCAGTTGCTTCTCCGCGTCGTCCACCAGCTTCTGCGCCTGGGTCTGTCCGCCGGCCACGTCGCGGCCCTGCTTCTCCACGATGTTGACCACGCGCTTGAAGGCCACGGCCAGGGGCTGGAAGTCCGAGCGGCCCACGATGAGGCTGAGCGCCTCCAGCCGCTTGTGCGCGGTGACCAGGTCGTCGAAGCCCGCGGACAGCACCGCCTCCACCACGTCCGTGCGGTGCTGCTCGCCCCACAGCGCCTTGAGGCGGCCGCGGAAGAAGTCCAGCACCTGCTCGCGCGGCGCGGGCTCGCCCGCCTTGCGCTTGACGTTGGCCAGCTTGGGGGCGAGCAGCCGCAGCGCCTCGTCCACCGCGGCGGACAGGCTGAAGCGATAGCCACGGCCCAGCACCAGCCGGATGATGCCGATGCACGCGCGGCGCAGGCCGAACGGGTCCGCCGCGCCGCTGGGCGCCTTGCCGATGGCGAAGATGCCGCACAGCGAGTCCAACCGGTCCGCGATGCCGATGAGCGCGCCCGCGTCCTGCGTGGGCAGCGCGTCCTCGGCGCCCCGGGGCAGGTAGTGCTCGAAGATGGCCAGGGCCACCGCGTCCGGCTCCCCGCCGGCGCGCGCGTACTCACGGCCCATGACGCCCTGGAGCTCCGGGAACTCCCCCACCATTCCGGTGACGAGGTCCGCCTTGGCCAGGGTGGCCGCGCGCTCGATGGTGGCGCTCTCCCCTGCCCGCTTCGCGGCGACCGCCAGCCACACCGCGAGTGAGCGGAAGCGCTCCACCTTCTCCAGATAGGTGCCCAGTTGGCCCTGCCATACCACGCGCCCCAGCTTCTCCACGCGGTCCGCCAGCGGCGTCTTGCGGTCCTCGTCGAAGAAGAAGCGGCCGTCCGCCAGGCGCGCGCGCAGCACGCGCTGGTAGCCGCGAAGGCTCAGCGCCTCGTCCCGCACGGGCGTGTTCGACACGGCGATGAAGCGCGGCAGGAGCTTCCCCGCCCCGTCCACCAGCGAGAAGTAGCGCTGGTGGCTCTTCATCTCCTGCACCAGCACCTCCGCGGGCAGGTCCAGGTGGCGCTCCTCGAAGGAGCCCACCACCGGGCTGGGCAGCTCCACCAGGTTCGTCACCTGGTCCACCAACGCCGGGTCGTCCATGACGGACGCGCCCACGGCCTTCGCCGCCGCCGTCACCTTCTCCACGAGCTGGGCGCGGCGCTTCGCCACGTCCGCCACCACGTGCGCCTCCTCCAGCGCCGCCTCGTAGTCCGCGGGCGCCTTCAGCTCGATGGCACCGGGCGCGAGGAAGCGGTGGCCGTACGTCACCCGCCCGCTCTTCACGTCGCCGAACACCACCGGCACCACGTCGCCGCCGAGCAGCGCGACGAGCCACTGCACCGGACGGGCGAAGGACGCCTCCACGTCACCCCAGCGCATGGACTTGCGGAAGTTGATGGAGTGCACCGCGACGTGCAGCGCCTCCTGGAGGATGTCCGCCGCCGGGCGGCCCTTCTCCTCCACGCGCGCGGACAGGTACTCGCCCTTGGCCGTCTGGGCGCGCCCGAGCTGGTCCACGGAGAGCTTCAGGCCCTCGGCGAACTTCTCCGCCGCCTTGGTGGGCTTGCCCTGCGCGTCGAACGCCGCCTTCGCGCTCGGCCCCAGGACCTCCTTCACCACGTCCTCGCCCGCGTCCGCCACGCCCTTCACCCACAGGGCCAGCCGCCGCGGCGTGCCGAACACGCGCACCTCGCCGTGCTTCAGCCGCGCGTCCGCCAGCCGCTGCGTCACCACGCGCTGGAGGTCCTCCAGGGCGGGGACGATGAACGACGCCGGAATCTCCTCGGCCCCGATTTCGAGCAGCAGATCACGCGCCACGGGCCACCTCCGCCTTCTCCTTCTTCTCCACCGGCTTGTTGAGCTGGACCGTCTTCCAGTACTCGCTGGCGGACTTGCCCTCCAGCACCGGCGGCTGCTCCCCCACCGTCCACGGCGTCTTGAGCAGCGGGTAGCCCAGCCGCTCGCGCATCTGCAGGTAGCCCTCCGCGCACAGGCGGGCGTTGTCGCGCACGCGCTTGATGAACGCCGCGCGCTCCGTGACGGAGATGGCGCCGCGCGCGTCCAGCAGGTTGAACGTGTGCGAGCACTTCAGCGCGAAGTCGTACGCGGGCAGCGGCAGTTGACGCTCGATGAGCCGCTTGCACTCCTTCTCGTACGCGTCGAACAGCGAGAAGAGCATGGCCGCGTCCGACTCCTGGAGCGCGTAGCGGCTCATCTCCACCTCGTTCGGGTGGAACACCTCGCGGTACTTCACGCCCTTGACCCACTCGATGTCGAAGACGTTCTCCACGTTCTGCAGGTACATGCAGATGCGCTCGAGCCCGTACGTCAGCTCCGCGGAGACGGGCTTGCAGTCGAAACCGCCGCACTGCTGGAAGTACGTGAACTGGGTGACCTCCATGCCGTCACACCAGACCTCCCAGCCCAGTCCCCAGGCGCCCAGCGTGGGAGACTCCCAGTCGTCCTCGACGAAGCGGATGTCGTGCTCCAGCGGGTCGATGCGGATCTTCCGCAGGGACTCCAGGTAGAGCTCCTGCACGTTCTTCGGCGCGGGCTTGAGGATGACCTGGAACTGGTGGTGCTGGAACAGGCGGTTCGGGTTCTCGCCGAAGCGGCCGTCCGCGGGGCGACGGGAGGGCTGCACGTAGGCCACGTTCCAGGGCTCCGGGCCCAGCGCGCGGAGGAACGTGTAGGGGGCCATGGTGCCCGCGCCGACCTCGAGGTCGTAGGGCTGCGTCGCGATGCAGCCCTGGTCGGCCCAATGCTTCTGGAGCGTGAAGATCAGATCCTGGAAATACATAGGCTTGGAGGTCCTTCTCGCAGTGCGTCGAAGGAAGAACGCGCGGACCCTAGTGAGGGGGTCCGGCAGCGTCAAGGACGGCGCTCACTCCTTGTAGAGAGGGAGGTCGGAGAGGCGGACCTGGAGCTTCGTCACCTCGCCCGGCTTGACGGGCGCGGCCAGGAGCCTGCTCGGCGCGTCGGGAGACGTGGGGTCCACCACCCGCAGACGGTAGGTGCCCACCGGGAGCGGGAACTTCTGCAGCGGCGTCGTCCCCAGCTGGGTGGAGCCGTCGAAGACCGCCGCGCGAGGCACGGTGGACAGTGAGATCCACCCGAGCCCCGCCTTGGCGGCGCCCTTGGGCGTGCTCGTGTCCATGACCTCGGCCAGCGCGTCCGGGTCCTGCGTCACGGTGGTGACCGGCTCGTCCTCCGGCTTTTCCTTCGGTCCCGCGTTCTTGCCCTTCCGCCCCGGAGCCTTGGTGGCGGAGGCCGGCTCGGCCTCCTTCCCCGTCCGCACGGCGGGCGTGGTGACGGCCGCGGTCTTCACTCCGGAGGCGCCGGTCACCTGGGGCTTGTCCTTCGGCGCGGGCTTCTCCACGACCTCCGCGGGCGCGGCCTCGGGGGCGGGCGGCTCGGTGGGCGTGGGCTCCTGGGCCGCGACCTGGGCGGCGGGCCGTGGGTCCGGCGTCGGCGGGGCGCCGGGGAAGCCAGGCGGTGGCCCGGGCTTCTGCTGGGGCGGCCAGGCCGCGTCCTGGGCGGGATCCTTCGCGGGCTGCGGGTCCAGCTCCGCCTTCACCCAGGCCCGGGCGGACTCGAAGGCCGGCATGAACTGCGCGCGGACGAGGGGCAGCGTCGCCGCATAGCCCAGCCCCGCGAGCACGACGAGCATCACCAACCGTCCCATCCAGCGGGACGGGGGCTTCGCCGCGGGCGTCTGCTGGGGCGTGTCCGAGCGCTCCGCGGCCCCCCGCGCGCTGGCGCGCCCAGTGGCGCGCGCGCCGGGACGGGGGGGGCGGGTGCGGAACTGCTGCGTGGACAGGTCGCTCGACTCGTCGTCCTGGGACTCGACGTCCTCGGCGACGTCCTCCTCGTCCGCCGGCGCGCCGCGGCGCGCGGGACGGGGGTTCGTCGCCTCCAGCGCGAGACGGGGCTTGCGCGGCGTCACCGACGCGGCCTCGCCCGGCGAGCGCCGCTGGGGCACGGCCTTGGGCCCGCTTCCGGCGCCCGCGCGCGTCTGGAGCTCCGGGTCCGTCCCCACGGAGGGCCGGCGCTGGGGCGCGGGCCGGGGGGTGGGCGTACTCGACGCCACCCGCGTCTGGACCGCCGGGTCCGTCCCCACGGCGGGCCGGCGCTGGGGCGTGGGCTTGGGCGCGCTGCCCGACGCACTGGCCCGCTGGGGGGTCTTGTGCTGTTCGGTGGCCTGCGGCTCGCTGCCGTCGTCCTGCTGGAGCGCGCCGGCCGCCTCGCTGACGCGCGCGTCCTCCGCGCGGCTGGCCAGTTCGAGCAGCGTGCGCGTCTTCTGGCGCTTCTCCTCGAACAGCTCGCCCATCACCTGGGTGATGCCGTCCTCGTCGTACAGCTCCGCGCCGAGCGCCGCCTCGAGGGCGCGCGCCATCTCCCGGCCGCTGGTGAAGCGCTGCGTGGCGTCCCGCGCCAGCGCGCGCATCACCACCGCGTCGAGCGCCTCCGGGATGTCGGGATTGCCGGCGCGAGGCGAGGTGATGTTCGCCTCCACGATCTGCAGCATCACCGCGGCCTCGTGGGGGCCGTTGAACAGCCGCTGCCCGGTGAGCATCTCGTGCAGCATCACGCCCACGGAGAACAGGTCGCTGCGGCCGTCCATCGCGTGGCCACGCACCTGCTCCGGGGACATGTAGCCGCTGGTCCCCTTCACCGTCCCGACCTGCGTGCGCCCCAGCCGACCGCGCGCCTTGGCGATGCCGAAGTCGATCACCTTCACGACGCCGTCGTAGGTGAGCATGACGTTCTTCGGCGACACGTCGCGGTGCACCACGGCCACGGGCCGGCCCGACGGGTCGGTGAAGTGGTGCGCGTAGTGCAGGCCCAGGCAGGTATCGCGAATCACCCGGCCGATGAAACCCAGCGGCAACGGGTACTGGCGCCGCGACGCGGCCTTGACCACCTGCTCCAGGTTCTGCCCGGGCAGGAACTCCATGGCCAGGTACAGCTCGCCGCCGTCCTCGCCCAGGTCGAACACCTGCCCGATGTTCGCGTGCGAGAAGGCCGCGGTGATGCGCGCCTCGTCCAGGAACATCTGGACGAACTGCTCGTCCTTCTTGATGTCCGGGAGGATCTGCTTGACGGCGACGAACTTGCGGAAGCCCCCGGGGCCGGAGGTGAACGCAAGGAACAGCTCCGCCATCCCTCCCATCGAGAGGCGCGTGAGGATCTCGTACTTTCCGATGCGCCTCCCCCGGTCGGGATCATCTCCGGCGCCATCCTGCCTGGCCATGAATCACGACATGTTAACCGCCGAGCAGGCGCCCGTCGATGACCGTTGCGCGAAAAGGACCCACCCCCCTGGGTCACCCCGGTCGCGAGGACGCGACGAAGCCCCTCGCTTCGAGCCAGACGCCATAGACTGCCGCTCCTCGACACCCGTGGAGGAGCCGGACTCCCGGAGGAAAGGACGACACATGGTTCGCCGCACGCGATGGTTGGGAGAGTGGGTGGGGCTCGTGGCGGTGGGGCTGCTGGCGTGCGGTCCCGCCAGCGCGGAAGGCCCGGGCTCCACGGCGGCCCAGCCCTCCCCGCCCCCTGGCGCGCGGGCCTCCACGCCGCCCCCCGGGGGCACCGCGAAGCAGCCCGAGTCCGCGCCGAAGCCGAAGGGCGACGCGAAGCCGGAGGGCGACGCGAAGCCGGAGGCCACCGCCCCGGAAGGCTCGAGCGACGGGCAATGCACGGGCAAGGCGACGTTCTGCGCCGTGTACTCGGGCATGTTCTGCAACAGCCAGCCGGGGTGCTTCTACTCGTACGCGTCGCGGATGTGCATGGGCGTGGCGATGAAGTGCGAGTCGGCCACCAACTCGGCGTTCTGCGCGAAGATCAAGGGCTGCAAGTGGAAGTGAGCCCCGCCCCCTGCGGGTGAACGCGCGGGCAGTGTCGTCACGCACACGCCACCCGAGCCTCGGGGGCCCGATGCCAGCGGGCCGAGGAGTCCGTATCCCTCAGCCTCCCTTGAACCCGGAGGTCCCGTGGGCTCCATCCCCTCTCACCGAAACACCGTTCTCCACATCCCGCGCAGGAAGTGGGCCTGGCTGTCGAAGCTGGGCCTCTTGCTGGGACTCTTCGCCGCGCCTTCCGCGATGGCCCAGATTCCGCTGATCCACCTGTCGTGTCTGCTCGGCCACGAGACCTTCACCTACACACCGGGCCTGACCTTCACCGCGGCGCTGGACACGGCGGTGGCGAGCAACGCGACGTTCGGCCTGTGCACGTCCACCGTGGGCAGCACCATCGACTCCGGCACCGCGACGCTGCAGGGCCTGGGCAAGCTGTCGTGCCTGGGCGGGACGGCGACGGGGCTGCAGACCATCCGCTGGAACACGGGCAGCACGAGCACCTTCCAGTACAGCGCCACGAGCACCCTCATCGGCCTCAACAACATCATCGTGATGTCGGGCACCATCATCACCGGTGAGTTCGCGGGCGCCACCGCCATCGAGACCGTCACCGTGCAGTCCATGGGATTGAGCTCGTGCCTGGGCCTGGGCGGACTCACCCAGGTGGGCGGCGCCGTCTCGCTGCAGATCATCTCGCTCTGAGAGACAGGACTGGCGCGCGCGTCAGGCGCTCAGCGCCCGGACCCGCGCCGCCAGGTTCTGGGTGAAGAGCCGGTAGATGCGCAGCGCCGCGGCCTCGTGCGTGTCGAGGTAGTGCTCGAAGGCCGCGCGGCTGATGCGGAGGGCGCGCACGGACGTGCGCGCACGGACGTGCGCGGACACCGTCGCGTCCTGCACCAGGGAGATCTCCCCCAGGTAGGCGCCCGGCCCCAGCGTATTGAGGTGCCGGGCGTCCGCCTCCGGACCGCTGAAGACGTCGACGGTGCCCTCGAGCAGCACGAGCAACCCCACGCCGGGGTCGCCCTTCTCGAGGACCACCGCCCCCTGGGCGATGACCACCTGGCGCGCCTGACGGTAGAGGTCCTTCATGTCCTCCAGCGACAGCTCGCTGAAGATGGGGATGGCCTTGAGGAAGCGATAGCCGTTGGCCACCGGCATGGTGCTGGGCGTGGAGCGGCGCCCGAGCACCGCCTCCGCCTCCGCGTCCATGCCCATGCGCCGCAGCAGCCGGGCCTTCTCCGTCACCATGGACGACTCCGCGCGCGCCACGTCCGAGCTGGTCATCGCGTCCACCAGCACCGCGAGCGCCCGGTGGGTGAACCCCTCGACGTCCAGCAGCCGGCACATGCGCAGCACGGCCTCCACGTAGCGCGGGTCCTCGGGCGTCACGCCCCCGAGCACCTCCACCTCCGCGTGGGGTTGCCCCAGGTCCCGGTAGACATCCGCCGCGTCGAAGGGACGCTTGAGCCGGGCCAGGCACTGGGCCATGGACTCACGCGCGCCCAGCTTGCGGTACACCTCCAGCGCCCGCTCCAGCGCGCCGGCCCGCTCGAACGCCGCCGCGGCGCGCTCCGCCTCCCCCGCGCGCAGCCACGCCTCCGCCGCCTCCAGGTACTGGCCACTCTGGAGGTACAGGTCGGCCGCCGTGGCGTCGTCGCCGCTGCCGTCCATCAGCCGGGCTGCGCCCAGGAAGTCCCGGGCGCGCCGCAGCACCTCCACGAACCCGCGTCGCTCCTTGGCGGGACGGCGCGCGGCCTGCTGCTGGAGCCGCTCGCGCTGGGCCGCCCCCATCTCCTCGTAGAGCTGCGCGGCCTGCTCGGTCTCCTCCAACTCCACCAGGGACCGCACCGCACGCAACGCCCCCGCACTGTCCCCTTCCGTTCCCACTCGCGCGCCCCCCGAGCCTTGTCCGCCTGTGGCTCCTGGCATCTGTCTTCCTCCGGCCCGTTGTCGCCGCCAGAAAACGCCGTTACCCGCGCTTTACTCGCGCCGCCGCCGCCTGTCACGACGCCCCATGCCGCGTGGCCCCGCTCAAACGTGAGATAGAAATCATCCAGGACGATAGCACCCATGCCCCGCGCCACTCCCGCCGCCATCGCCGCCTGGCACCCTCATGCGACCCCGGACGTCATGGTCTCACGGGTCGAGGGCGATACACGACTGTGGGCCGGGCATTCCACCGCGTATGTCGTCACCGTGACGTACGCCGGCGGCTTCGACTTCTGGTATCGCGGTCGCGTCAGGACCCAGGTGGCGGGCCCACGGCTCAAGCTCAAGGAGCCCGGAGAGGTCCACCGGGACGAACGGGTCCACGCCCCCGTCACCGCGCAGTCGCTCGCCTTCGCGCCCACCCGCGTGGCCGCCGCGGCGGTGGACCTGGGCCTTTCTCCCCGGCCCCACCTGCGCGAGGCGCTCAGCCACGGCCAGGGCCAGACGGAGACGGCCGCGCTCGCCCTCCACGCCGCGCTGGCCACGGGCGAGCCGGAGCCGCTGGAGCTGGAGACGCGGATCTGCGAGGTCCTGGACGCGCTCCTGACCGAGTACGGCGAGTCCCCCGCGCCCCACGCGACGCCGCGCCACGCGCCCGCGGTCCTGCGGGCGCGGGACTACCTGCACGCGAACCCCGCGCGGAACGTGAGCCTGGACGCGCTCTCGCGCGAGGTGGGCCTCAACAAGTTCCACCTCCTGCGCGTCTTCCGCGCGCAGCTCGGGCTGCCGCCGCACGAGTACGTCACCCACCTGCGCGTCGCCCGCGCGCGGGCGCTGTTGTCCCAGGGGATGGCCGTCGCGGACGTGGCCACCGAGGTCGGTGTGTACGACCAGAGCCAGCTCAACCGCCACTTCCGGCGCATCGTCGGGATGACGCCGGGCCAGTTCGCCCGCGCCGTGGGAGCGCGTCAATAACGCCCAAGCCCGGGCCCCGGCGCTCCCCTATTCCTCGCGCTCCGTCCGCCCACCTGGCGCGGTCCGGCCCCACGAGGAATCGACGATGCGCGTCCTTCGCCCTGCCCCCCCGTTGCTGCTCACCCTCCACCTCCTGCTGGCGACTCCCGCCCTCGCCGGACCGCCGACCGCCCCCACGCCGGCCGGCGCGCTGCGCGTGACGTGGCTGGGGCACGCGGCGTTCGAGGTCGTCTCTCCGGGCGGCACGCGCCTGCTCATCGACCCGTGGCTGAAGGAGAACCCCCGGACGCCCACCGCCTGGAAGGACCTCTCACGCTTCGCCCGGGAGAAGCCCACCGCCATCCTGGTCACCCACGCCCACGGCGACCACGCCACCGACGTGCCGGAGCTGGCGCGCATCACCGGCGCGCTCGTCGTCACCACCGGCGAGCACCTGCGGGCGATGAAGATTCCGGAGGCCCAGCAGCACAGCGTCAACGTGGGCGGAGGCTTCCAGCTCGGCGACGTACGCGTGGACGCCGTCCCCGCCATGCACTCGACGGAGCCGGGTGGCAGGCCCCTGGGCTACGTCCTCACGTTCGCGGACGGGCGTTCGCTCTACCACACGGGCGACACGTGGCTGTTCGGCGACATGTCGCTCATCCAGGAGCTGTTCCACCCCGACATCGTCCTGCTCGCCGTCGGCGGGGGACGCTGGGCCCTGGACCCGCGCACGGCGGCGCTCGCCATCCGCAAGTACTTCAAGCCGTCCGTCATCGTCCCCATGCATTACGGCACGTTCGAGCCGCTCGCGGAGGAGCCCGAGGTGCGCGCCGCGTTCTCCGCGGACGCCCGCGTGCGCATCCTCACGCCCGGACAGCCCACCTCCCTCTGACGGAAGAGGGTCAGCCGCCCCGGGAAGGTCGGCTCCGGCGACGGGGCCGCGGCGGCGCGCGGCGCCCCTGGGCCTTGGTGCCCCGGCGCGCCGGCCGGGCGCCCGGATTGCCGTCCACGCTCGACAAGATCACCTGCCGCAAGAGCGCGTAGACCGGCGCCGGGTCGAAGTCCTCGTCGAGCAGGTGCTGGAGCGCGAGCCCGTCGAAGCACGCCTTCATGATGGAGGCGTAGTGCCGGTCCATGGGCGTGGGGTGCTCCGGATCCCCCCCGCGATAGACGGCCACGGTGCGGGCGATCTCCAGGTCCCCCATGCACTGGAGCTCCGACACGGCGGACGTCAGCTCCTTGTTGCGCAGCCCCAGCGCGAACAGCTCGTAGCGCAGCCGGAACTGCTCCGGCGCGGAGCGCAGCAGCTTCGCCCCCCAATCGAAGCTGGCCTCGGCGAGCTGCTCGAGCGGCGTCTCCTCCCGCAACTGGCGCAGCTCCGCGGCGTGACGCTGGCTGAGCTCGCGTGTGACGGCCAGCAGCAGCGCGTCCTTGCTGCCGAAGTAGTAGTGGACCAGGCCCTGGTTCACCCCCGCGACCCGCGCCACCTCCTTCACCGTCGTCGCGTCGTACCCCCGCTCCGCCAGCACCCGGGAGCTGGCGGCGATGAGCCGCTCGCGGGCGTCCGAACTCCCGGCGACCTCCGGCGCGGGAGCCTGGGGAGCGGTCTTCCTGGTGCGTGCACGGGCCATCCATCCCCCATAGGACGCCAGACACCTACCCGCAAGCACCCGCCGACTCGATTGGCAGGTCGCCTTGACATCCCCCGAGCCCCGCCTTAGTTAGTCGTGTAACTAAGTTAGTCGAACGACTAAACCGAAGGAGACGACGATGAACATCCAGTCGAAGCGCGTGGCGAAGGTGGTGCTGGCGGTCCTCCCGTTGCTCGGCGCGCCCGCGCTGGCGGATGACGCCGCGGGGGAGCAGGTGCCGCCGCACGAGCGGGAGCGGCGAGGCGCGGTGCTGGTGGAGCTGCAGCCGCCGGCGCTGGACGCGTCCATGTACGGCGTGCGGATGGACATCTCGCCCACGTACGAGAGCCCGGTGAGCTTCGGCCTGGTGGCGCGCGGGGGCCAGTGGGGCAACTCCGTGGGCGTGCGGACGCGGTTCGAGGGCGCGGAGCTGGGCGAGGTGAAGCTCAACTACGCGGTGGGCGCGGACGCGCGCTACACGCTGGTGACGCTGTTCAACGGCACGCTGCGTCCCTTCGTCGGCGTGACGGCGGGCATGGAGGAGTTCGTGGCGCGCGCGGGCAAGGGCTCGCTGCAGAACGCCAGCACGGCCGCGTTCCTGGAGCCGGCGGTGGGCGTGTCGTGGCGGCCGGGCGCCGGGCGGCTGGGGTTGGTGGCGCGCGGCGGGCCGGGCTTCACCTTCACGGACGTGCGCGAGCTGCGCATCTCCACGGGCGACCTGAAGCTGCGCCAGGTCTACCCGACGGCGTCGCTGGGTCTGCTCGTCGTCCTCTGAGCACCCTCCGGCGAAGGCCTGTTGCTCGCGTGACAGGTGGAAGCCGCCACCCCGCTCCCACACCCTCGCTCCCTCTTCCCCGTGGTGAGCTTCCCCCGCCGGACGGAAGGCCCCGCCCACCGCCCGGCCCCACACTCCCGTCACGCAGGTGACGCGCAGGAATCGTCGCGCCATGAGGACGTCGCTGCAGGCCCTGGCACTCGTCGGGTGGGCCCTCTGTGGGCTCGCCTGTGGCAACTCCACGCCGCCGCCCGCGCCACCCACCGCGGTGCGCGTCGCCACCGTGGGCCGCGCGGGAACGACCGCCGACGCCCGCTTCTCCGCGGAGATCCAACCCGCGACCCGCGTGGACCTGGCCTTCAAGGTCGGCGGCTACGTGGAGTCCATCACCCGGGTGCGCGGCGTGGATGGACAGCAACACCTGCTCCAGGAAGGCGACGAGGTGCGCGAGGGCCTGGAGCTGGCCTCCCTGCGAAAGACGGACTACCAGCAGAAGCTCGCGGAGGCCCAGGCCGCGCTCGCCCAGGCCCGCGCCGCGGAGGAGCAGGCGCGGATCAACTTCGACCGCACCTCCAAGCTCGTCGCCTCCGAGGTGGCCACCCCCGCGCAGCTCGACACCGCCCGCACCCAGCGGGACAGCGCCGCGGGGGCCTCGGCCGCCGCGCGCGCCCGGGTCCAGGAAGCCCGCACCGCGCTCGACGACACCGTGCTGCGCTCCCCTCTTTCGGGCGTGGTCCTCAAGCGCGCCATCGAGGTGGGCGTGCTCGCCGCGCCCGGCACCGTGGCCTTCTCCGTGGCGGAGACCCGCAGCGTGCGCGTGGTGTTCGGCGTGCCGGACACCCTGCTGCCGAGCGTCCGGCTGGGCGCGCCCCAGGCCGTCATCACCCAGGCGTTCCCCGGCCAGGAGTTCGAGGGGCGCATCTCCCGCATCGCGCCCTCCGCGGACCCGAAGAGCCGCGTGTTCGCGGTGGAGGTGTCCATCCCCAACGCCGACCAGCGCCTCAAGCCCGGCATGGTCGCCGCGCTGTCCCTGCGGGGTGGCGGTACGGAGCGGCTCGAGCCGGAGCTGCTGGTCCCCCTGTCCGCCATCGTCCGCTCCACGAAGAACCCGAGCGCGTTCGCCGTCTTCGTCCTGGAGGAGAAGGACGGCAGGCCCGTGGCGCGCATCCGCGACGTGACGTTGGGCGAGTACCTGGGCAACGTCATCCCCGTGAAGCAGGGCCTGAAGGCCGGTGAGCGCATCGTCGTCACGGGCACCAGCCTGCTGTCGGACGGCGAACCGGTGGAGGTCATCCCTTGAGCGCGCCCACGCCCGAGGCGGCGGAGCTGGAGCGCGACCGGCGGCTGGTGGAGCACAAGCACAACACCGCGCGCTTCTTCACGGAGAAGCGGCAGGTGGCCTGGGTGTTCCTCGTCTTCACCCTGGCCTGGGGCGTGTTCGGCTACGTCCGCATGCCCAAGGCCAAGGACCCGGTCATCGCGGTGCGCGTGGCGGTGGCCACCTGCACGTGGCCCGGCGCCGAGGCGGAGAAGATCGAACAGCTCGTCACCCGACGCATCGAACAGAAGATCGCCGAGAACTCCAGCGTCGAGAAGATCGAATCCATCAGCCGCACCAGCCTCTCCGTCGTCTACGTCACGCTGAAGGAGGACGTGACGGACCGGAACCGGGAGTTCGACGACATCCAGGGGCGACTGGCCACCCTTCGCGACCTGCCCTCCGGCGCGGGACCCGTCAACTTCCTGAAGGACTTCGGCGACACGGCCACGCTGATGCTGACGGTGGCCAGCCCCAAGGCGAACGACGTGGAGCTGGAGCTGCGCGCACGCGCCGTCGCCCACGCCATCGAAAGCGTGCGGGCTTCCGCCTCGGGGTCCGCGCCCCGCGCCACGGTGGTGGTCAGCTTCCCGCCCTCCATCAACGCATCGTCCATGCAGCGGCTGGGGGACCAGGCGCGCCGGTTCTTCGACACGCTCGAGGAGACGGACGACGCGCGCTTCATCCAGAGCCCTGGCTTCATCGGCGTGGACATGGCCACCACGCTGGACGACGCCGCGCTGCTCGCCCACTTGCGCGCCTTCGCCCAGGACCACCTGAGCCTGTCCGAGCTGCATCCCGACGTGTGGCCCCCCATCGTCATCCGGGACCCGAAGGACGCCCTCGCCCGCCTGGAGCAGAACGCGGGAGACCGCTACAGCCACCGCCAGCTCGACGACTTCACCGACACGATCCAACGCCACCTCCAGAGCCTGCCCGTCGTCTCGAAGGTCACCCGGACCGGCGTCCTGCCCGAGCGCATCTACCTCGAGTACTCGCAGGAGCGGCTGGCCTCCTACGGCATCAACCAGTCCGGGCTCGCCAACATCCTCTCCGCGCGCAACATCACCGCGCCCGGCGGCATCGTGGAGATCGGCGGCAAGAGCATCACCATCGACCCGTCGGGAGAGCTCACCAGCGAGACGCAGATCGGCGACATCCTGGCGACCCCCAGCGGCGGCGCCGCGCCGGTGTACCTGCGGGACCTGGTGGACATCCGGCGCGACTACCAGAGTCCGCCGCGCTTCCTGAACTACCTCGACAGCCGCGATGCCCAGGGCCGGTTCCACCGCGACCGGGCCATCACCCTCGCCGTCAACATGCGGCCCGGCGAACAGGTCGACCACTTCGGCAAGGTCGTCAGCGCACAGCTCGCGCAGGTCGAGCGGCTGCTGCCCGAAGACCTCATCGTCCGCCGCACCTCCGACCAGCCGCTCCAGGTGGAGGAGAACGTCGACCTGTTCATGTCCTCGCTCTACGAGGCCATCGTCCTCGTCGTGCTCGTGGCGCTCGTCGGGTTCTGGGAGTGGCGCACCGCCCTGTTGCTGGCCCTGTCCATTCCCATCACCCTGGCGATGACATTCGGGCTCATGCACCTGTTCGGCGTGGACCTGCAGCAGATCTCCATCGCCTCGCTCATCATCGCGCTGGGGTTGCTCGTGGACGACCCGGTGGTGGCCAGCGACGCCATCAAGCGCTCTCTGTCCATGGGTTGGGCGCCGCGCATCGCCGCGTGGCTGGGCCCCACCAAGCTGGCCACCGCCATCCTCTTCGCCACCCTCACCAACATCGCCGCCTACCTGCCCTTCCTGTCCCTGCCCGGAGACACGGGGCGCTTCATCCGCACGCTGCCCGTCGTGCTCACCCTGTCGCTGGTCGCCTCGCGCATCGTGTCCATGACCTTCATCCCCCTCCTGGGCAGCACCCTGCTGCGCGCGCCCCCGCCGGCGCCGCCCCCGGACCCCGTCCGGGACAGGAGGAGCTTCGCGAGCCGCTACCGGCGCCTCGTGGGCCAGGCCATCGACCACCGCGTGCTCGTCTTCGTCATCGCGCTGGTCTTCCTCGCGTCGGGCGCGCTCGTCGGCACCCGGGTCAAGTCCGCCTTCTTCCCCAAGGACCTGTCCTACCTGTCGTACGTCGACGTCTGGCTGCCGGAGGACGCCACCCTGTCCGCGACGCGGGAGAAGGCGCGCGAGGCCACCCGCATCATCGAACAGGTCTGCCGTGAGTACGGTGAGGCACATCCGGAGTCCGACGGAGCGCCCCGCACCATCCTCGAGTCGGTGACGGAGTTCATCGGCGGAGGCGGCCCACGCTTCTGGTTCTCCGTGGCGCCGGAGCTGCAACAGCTCAACTACGCACAGCTCGTGGTCCAGGTGCGGAACAAGGAGGACACACGCGTGCTGGTGCCGCTGCTCCAGGAGCGGCTGACGCGGAACATCGCCGGCGCACGGGTGGACGTACGGGAGCTGGAGACGGGCAAGCCCGTGGGCATCCCCGTGTCCATCCGCGTCTCCGGCGACGACATCACCCAACTGAGGCTCATCGCCGAGCGAGCCAAGGCCCTGTTCCGCTCGCTGCCAGGCACCGCGCGCACGCGCGACGACTGGGGCAGCGACACCTTCTCCGTGAAGCTCGAGGTGGACCCGGACCGCGCCAACCTCGCGGGCGTCACCAACCTGGACGTGGCCACCTCCTCCGCCGTCGCGATGAACGGCATGACGGTGGGGCAGCTCAACGAGGGCATCCACCAGATCGACATCGTGGCCCGCCTGCGCGCCGAGGAGCGCGCCCGACTGGGCGACATCGAGAACCTCTACGTCAGCTCACGCACCGGCCCCCAGAAGGTGCCGCTGCGGCAGGTCTCCCGGGTGGCGTACTCGCTGCAGACGGAGAAGATCCGCCGCCGCAACCAGTTCCGCACCATCACCATCTCCACCTTCCCGCAGGCCGGCGTCCTCCCATCGGAGATCATGAAGGAGGCGAAGCCGGGGTTGGACGCGCTCCGGGAGAGCCTGCCGGTCGGCTACACCTTGGAGGTCGGCGGCGAGGCGGAGGAGCAGAAGAAGAGCTTCACCAGCATGATGGTCGTGCTCGGCCTGCTCATCGTCGCCATCTACATGATGCTGGTCATCCAGTTCCGCAACGCGGTCAAGCCCCTGGTGGTCTTCGCCGCCCTGCCCTTCGGGGCCATGGCCGCGGTGGTGTCCCTGGTCATCATGGGCGCGCCCCTGAGCTTCATGGCCTTCCTGGGCATCATCAGCCTCATGGGCGTCATCGTCAGTCACATCATCGTGCTCTTCGACTACATCGAGGAGGCCCACGAGCGCGGCGAGCCCCTGCGAGAGGCCCTGCTCGACGCGGGAGTGCACCGGCTCCGCCCCGTGCTGGTGACGGTGGCCGCCACGGTGCTCGGCCTGTTCCCGCTCGCGCTGCACGGAGGTCCGCTCTGGCAGCCGCTGTGCTACGCGCAGATTGGCGGCCTGACGGTGGCCACCGTGCTGACGCTGCTGCTCGTCCCGGTGCTCTACACGTTGGTCGTCCGGGACCTGCGGTGGATCCGCTGGGAGCAGCCCCCCGCCCCGGAGCCGCCGTCCCCCTCCACGCCTGGCTGAGCGCGCTCGCCCTCTCTCCCCGCGGCGAGGAGGAGTCCGGGCGCACGCCGTGACGGGCGTGCCTCGCTGGCCCGACCGGTGACACGCGGCCACGTTGGAGGAAGCAGTCTCATCCACTCCTCGGTCCCCGCGATGCCCACCGCGTCCACCATGACGGCAGCGCGACGAAGTGCGTCCCTCCGGCGATTCGAGTGGGTCCTCGACAGGCTCGTCGCCGCCGTGTGCTTGATCGTCGCCCTGGTGGCGACGGCCGTGCTGCTGGGCTGGGGGCTCGGCGCCTGGCGGCTCGTCCAGGTGGTGTCCCTTCCAGGCGCGGGCATGATGATGCCCAACACGGCCCTGGGCCTGCTGTGCGCGGCGACCGGCCTGAGACTGCTCCAGGACGAAGAGGCCCCGCGCGCCGCGCGGCGCCGGGTGGGACGGGGGCTGGCCATCGCCGTGCTCCTGCTCGGCGTGTTCACGCTCGCCGAGTACCTGATTCCCGCCGACCTGGGGATCGACCGGTTCCTGTTCGCCGATACCGTGCGGAGGCTGGCGCCGAAGACGCCCGGACGTCCGTCGCCCCTCACTTCGGTCTGCTTCGTGCTGACCGGGACGGCGCTGCTGCTGCTCCACGTGCAGACCCGACGAGGCTGGCACCCGGCGCGTCCGGTCGCGCTGCTCCAGGCCATCCTCGCGGCGCAGGCGCTCATCAGCTACGTCTACCTGGAGGAACCCCGCCTGGGCCCGCCGCAGGTCGGCTCGCACGCCCTGCCCTACTACCCCGTGGCGATCCACACGGCCCTGCTCTTCCTGCTCCTGGCGCTGGGCATCCTCGCCGTCCATCCGCGCCATGGCATCATCGGCGTGCTGCTGCGGGATGACGCCGGGGGCCTCACGGCGCGAAGACTCCTGCCCGCGACCGTCCTCCTCCCGCTGATCGTCTGGGGCCTGCACCTCCTGAGCGAGCGACATGGCCTCTGGGGACTGCCCTTCAACACCTCCGTGTTCGCGCTCATCACCGTGGCCGTGTTCCTGGCCATCCTCGCGCGCAACGCGAACGCCCTGTCCGGTCTGGATGTGCGTCAGCGCTCGAGCGAGCGCTCCCTGCGGGTGTCCGAGGCGCGCTTCGCGAGCATCATCAACCACGCGGCGGACGCCATCATCACCATCGACTCCGCGCAGCACATCACCCTCTACAACACCACCGCGGAGCGCGTGTTCGGCTACACGCGGGACGAAGCCCTGGGCCGGCCCCTGGACGAGCTGCTCCCCTACGGCCTGAAGTCGCTCGAGGCGGACGGCGACACCCCGGTCGTCACGGAGGGACGTCAGCCGCTGGTCGGGCGACGCAGGAACGGCGAGGAGTTCCCGGCGGAGGCCACCATCGCCCAATTCCAGACCGACGAGGCGGTCCAGCGCACCGTCATCCTGCGAGACATCAGCGCGCGGGTGCGGGCCGAGGAGGTCCTGCGCGACCGGGAGGAGCTGTTCCGCGCGGCCTTCGAACACGCGCCCATCGGCCTGTCCCTGGTGGACCTCGACGGACGCTTCCTCACCGTCAACGAAGCGCTGTGCGCCATGCTCGGCTATTCACGCGCGGAGCTGCTCCAACGCACCTTCCAGGACATCACCTACCCCGAGGACCTCGCCACGGACCTCGAACACGTCCGGGAGCTGCTGCGGGGCCAGCGCGGCACCTACCAGATGGAGAAGCGCTACTTCCACAAGCAAGGCCCGTTGGTCACGGTCCAGTTGACGGCGTCGCTCGTCCGCGGCGCCCGGGGCGAGCCGCTCTACTTCATCTCCCAACTCCAGGACATCACCGAGCAGAAGTTCGTCGAGGAGTCCCGTCGGCTCCTCGCCGAGGCGGGCCCGAGCCTCGCCAGCTCACTGGACCCGCACACCACGCTCCTCACCGTGTCTCAACTGGTGGTGCCGTCGATGGCCGACTTCTGCATCACCGCCATGCTCGACCCCCACGGGCGACTCATCGCCCAGACGAGCCGGGCCAGCGCGCCGGAGAAGCGCCACATGCTGGCGCAGATGCTCCAGGAGTATCCCCTGGTGCCCTTCAGCCAGGGACACATGGCCGCCCAGGTGTTCGAGACGGGCCAGCCGGTGTTGCTCCCCGACATCCCCGAGGCGCTCCTCCGGCAGAACGCGGAGGACGCCCGCCACGAGTCCCTCCTCCACCAGCTCGCGCCCCGCTCCTGCATCATCGTGCCGCTGTCCGCCCGGGGGCGCACCGTGGGCATCCTCATCCTGGTCGCGTCCGAGTCGGGAAGACGTTACGGGAAGCGGGAGCTGAGACTGGCCGAGGACCTGGCGCTCCGCGCGGGGCTCGCCATCGACAACGCCAACCTCCATGCGAAGTCCGAGCAGGCCACCCACCTGCGCGACGAGGTGCTGCGCATCGTCGCCCACGACCTGCGCTCGCCCCTCAACATCATCTCCCTCAGCGCCGGAACCCTGCTCAAGCGACCGGCCACCGAGCGGGGCAATGACCCGCGCCCCCTGGAAGCCATCCAGAAGGCCGTCACCCGGGCCACCCACCTCATCGAGGACCTGCTGGACGTGGCGCGCCTGCAGGGCGGACATCTCTCCGTGGAGCGACGACCCGAGTCGACCTACGCCCTCTTCCGCGAGGCGTACGAGCTGCACCGCGCGCTCGCCGAGGCCAACCAGGTGCATCTGCACCTGGACGTGCCGCTGGACCTTCCCGCCGTGTTCGTGGACCGGGACCGGGTGCTCCAACTGCTGTCCAACCTGGTGGGCAACGCCCTCAAGTTCACCCCCACCGGAGGGGCCATCACCCTGCGCGCCGAACCAGGAGGGGACGTCGTGCGCTGCTCGGTGAGCGACACCGGCTCCGGCATCCCCGAAGACGACCTGCGCCACCTCTTCGAGCCCTTCTGGCAGGCGCGCAAGGGCCGCGAGGGCGCGGGCCTGGGGCTCACCATCGTCAAGGGAATCACCGAGGCCCATGGCGGCCGGGTCTGGGTGGAGAGCCGGCCCGGCGTGGGCAGCACGTTCTTCTTCTCGCTCCCGGTGTTTCAGGACGCGACGACGTCCAGGCCCGAGTGGCACGTCTGAGGCGCCGCCCGTCAGTGTGGCGACGGAGGCTGGCCCTCTGGCGCCCAGTGCAGGCGCGCTGGTGGTTCGACCTCCCGCCCCCGCGAGGCGGCGAGGTCCAGCGCGTCATCCGTGAAGACGCTCAGCCCCAGCTCGGGCCGGTAGCCGTGGACCTCCTTCACGTCGAGCTTGCGCATGAACTCGACGATGCCGGGACTCACGCGCTGCCCCGGCACGAGGATGGGGAAGCCGGGCGGGTACGGCACCACGAAACGCGTGGAGACCAGCGCGCGCCCCGCCTCCAGCGCCTCGGAGGCCTGCGCCAGGGACAGGTACTCCGCGTTCTCCTCGCGGTAGGCCAGGAAGAACGCACTGCGGAGGTCCCCCTCGCCCACGCCGCCGTCGGGCTCGAACGCCTCGTGGAAGCCGCTGAAGTCCGGCAGCGGCGGCAGCTCCTCCGTGATGGCCCGGACCTGGCCGTCGAACAGCCGGCGCTCGGCCGCCGTGGCCTGGGCCAGGCGCGCGTCGAGCTGCTCCACCTCGTGGCGCAGTCCATCCAGCAGGAAGGACAGCGAGCCCCAGGTGACGCCGATGGTGGCGTTCATCAGCACCGTGTTGATGGACGTGTGGTTCACCTGGATGCCCAGCCGCTTCATCAGCACCTGGCTCCGGAAGGCGAAGCCATTGCGCCCGGTGAGCGCGGTGAAGAGCGTCAGGCGCGTGGGGTCGAGCACGAACTCGTCCTGCGCCCACGCGCGCGTCATCGCGTCCACGCTCGCCGCGCCGGGCCCGACGTAGCGGTCGAGTCCGGACTGGCGGAAGCCCTCCGGCACCATCTGGTCCGCGTCCAGCAGGCGCAGGTAGCGGTGGAGCAAGGGGTCCTCCCTCAACCGCTCCCGGAGCCGCAGGGCCAGCTGGTACGCCTCCTTCACCATCGCGAAGCCCTCCAGGTCCACCTGCCGGCGCGCCAGGTCCAACGACGCGACGAGCTGGTGGTTGGGGGACGTGGTGATGTGCGTGAAGTATGCCTCCGTGAGGGGCGCCGCCGCGCGACGCTCGAAGTCGTCGTCCCAGACGTGGATCATCGAGCCCTGGCGGAACGCGGACAGGGATTTGTGCGTGGACTGCGTGGCGTACACGCGGATGCGGACCTTGTCCGGGTCCGGCAACAGCCGCTCGTCCAGCGCCTGGCCGGACGCCGCGGGTCCGCCCAGGTCCCCACGTCGCGCGCGCCACGCCCGATACTCGTCGCGATACTCGCGCCCCCGCAGCCGCTCCGACATGCGCCTCGCCGCCGCCATCGCCGTGCGTTGACGCGCCAAGGGCATGAACGTGGCATAGGCGAACCAGGCCTCGTCCCAGAGGAAGGCGAGGTCCGGCTTGATGGCCAGCAGCTCCTCCATCACCCGCTGCGGGTGGTACACGAGCCCGTCGAAGGTGCAGTTGGTCAACACCACCAGCTTCACCCGCTCCAGTCGCCCCGCGTCCCGCAGCTCGAGCAGCTTCGCCTTCAGCGCGCGCAGCGGCACGCCGCCGTACATCGCGTACTCCCTCACCGGATACGCGTCGAGGTACACGGTGTGCGCGCCCGCCAGCACGAGCCCGTAGTGGTGTGACTTGTGGCAGTTGCGGTCGATGAGCACCACGTCGCCCGGCTGGAGCAGGGTCTGGTGGACGATCTTGTTCGACGTCGACGTGCCGTTGGTGACGAAGAACGTGTGCCGCGCGCCGAACGTCCGCGCGGCCTTCTCCTGCGCCTCCTTGATGGAGCCGGTGGGCTCCAGCAGCGAGTCCAGCCCCCCGGCCGTGGAGGACGACTCCGCCATGAAGATGTTGGGGCCGTAGAAGTCCCCCATGTCCCGCAGCCAGCGCGAGTTGTAGACGGAGTGCCCGCGCGCGATGGGCAGCGCGTGGAAGTTGCCGATGGGCCTCGACGCGTACTCCTTCAGCGCGTCGAAGAACGGCGTCCGGTAGCGCTCGCGCACGCCGTCCACCACGGTGACGTTCAGCTCGTGGGGCGACTCGTAGCGGTAGAAGACGCGGTCGAACAGGCGCTCGGTGTGCAGCTCGCGGCCCGCGAGCGACTCGTCCGTGACGAGGTACAGGTTGATGTGCGGACGCAACCTGCGCACCCACCGCGCCACCACCAGCGCCGCCTCGTCTCCACGCCGCTCCGCCTCCAGGAGCAACGGCTCCAACGTGGAACGGAACTGCTTCACCGGAGCCCGGGAGCGCAGCGGCAGGTCCTGGCGCACGACGCAGGCCTGCACGTCGTCGTTGACCAGCACCGCCACCAGCGCGTCCTCCACCGAGCGGACCTGGAGCAGCTCGTAGACGAACTGCCGCTCCCCTCGCTGGGCGTCGAGGATGCCCAGGCGCACGCGGGTGAAGTCCTCCGGCGCCATGTCGTCCACCACCAGCGTGGTGAAGTAGTGCGTCCCCTCCGGACCGAAGCGCGCGTCCACGCCCGCGCCCGGCCAGCGTTCGAGCCCCTCCGCCAGCAGCACGGCCCTGTCGCGGTGCAGGCTCAGCAACGCCACCAGCCGGCGGACCTCCTCGGCCAGCTCCTCCACGTCGTGCCTGCGCGCCATCTCCGCCAACTGGTGGAGCCGCGCCTCGCCGGGGAAGACGAACAGCCGTTCGATGGGGTGGACCTCCGCGAAGAGGGCGAGCACCTGCTCCACGTGCTCTGACGAGACGAGGCGCTCGGCCTTCCGCGCCACCAGCCTCGACACCTCCTCGCGCAGCCGGTTCCACACGTCCAATCGGACCTGCTCGGGATTGAGGACCGCGGAAAGCAGGTGCGCCTGGACACCCGACTCCAGAGTGGTCATCGGCTCCGCCATGAGACGTCGTCCTTTCGTCATGAGCCCCGCGTGACGCGGCGTGCGCGGATGGCGCACCCAAGGTAGACGCCACGTCGGCACCGCGAAGCCTGGACGACAGGGAGGGGACATACGACCTGGACGACCGATGGACCGGCTCGTGCGCGCGAGTGCTCCGCCGCCTGCCTCCCCCGGATTGCGGCGACGAAGCGGGCGCCCCACTCCTCAACCCACCATCGCCAGTCGAGCTGGAGGAGAAGACATGAAGCGCAAGGTCCACGGTCGCGGAAGCGGGTTGCTCACCTCCTGTCTGCTGGCCCTCGCCAGCCCTGGCGTCGTCCTGGCCCAGGGAGCCCAGGGCGCGCCGGCACCATGGGCTCCGGCGCGCGCGAACACCGCCGCGGGCGACCAGGCCATGCCCTCCGAGGAGGAGATCCAACGGGCCCTGGTGAAGGCCCACCAGCAGTTCAGCGGGACGAAGGAAGGCAAGAACGCCGACTACATCCCCTACCTGGCCAAGGTGGACTCGAAGCTCTTCGGACTGGCTGTCGTCACCGTCGACGGGCGCGTATTCGTCGCGGGTGACGCCTCCAAGCCCTTCCCCATCGAATCCATCGCCAAGCCCTTCACGCTCGCGCGCCTCATGGAGGAAGTGGGGCCGAAGAAGGTGGAGGACACGATCGGCGTGGACGCCACGGGCCAGCCCTTCAACTCCATCATCGCCATCGAGATGGACGAGCAACACCGCGCCGGCAATCCACTGGTCAACGCGGGCGCCATCACCACCGTCAGCATGATTCCGGCCCAGACGCCGGAGGCCCGCTGGAAGAAGATCAGCGACAACCTCAACGACTTCTCGGGTGAGTCCCTCCAGGTCAACCAGGACGTCTACAAGTCGGAGACGGAGACCAACACCCGAAACCAGTCCATCTCCGCCCTGCTGGAGTCCTACAAGGTGCTGGGCTCTCCGCGCGAGCAGGCCCTGGACCTGTACACGCGCCAGAGCTCCGTCAACGTGTCGACGCGGCAACTGGCCACCATGGGCGCCACGCTCGCCAACGGCGGCGTGAACCCCCTCACGGGCAAGCGCGTGGTCAGCCCGGACACGGCCCGGCGCACGCTCGCGCTGATGGCGACCAACGGCCTCTACGAGAACACGGGCGAGTGGCTCTACCAGGCGGGCGTCCCCGCCAAGAGCGGCGTGGGCGGCGGCATCGTCGCCGTGGTCCCCGGCCGCTACGCCATCGCCGCGTTCTCACCGCCGCTCGACGAAGCGGGCAACAGCGTGCGCGCCCAGCGCTCCATCACCCAGGTGGTGAACTCGCTCGGCGACAACCTCTACGCGGCGAAGCCCGAGACCCCGAGCCCCCGGGGCACCGGCGGCGCGGGCAAGCAGGAGCTGGAGAAGGAGCCCTGACGTCGGCGCCGGGACCGTGGGCTCGACGACGTCCGTCCTCCACCCCGGACCCCGGTGACGCGCCCTCCGCGCCGGCACATCGCGGACCGGGACTCGCCGAGGCCCCCCTTCGGCCCGATGCGCATGTCGTCCAGCCGCCGAGCGGAGCCCGTCGCCGTCCGCTCCGCGATAGGCCGGGAGCCCCACGCTTGGCGACCCTCTCCCGCGTGCCCAGTCTGGCGCTCGCGGTCGTGCGGGACACTCTGCCCGGGGCCGCCCAGCGGGGGACGTGCGCATGGGTTGGATGCGAGTGGCGGCCGTCATCGCCGGGATGGGCAGCGGCCTTCTCCTGCCCACCGTGGGCCACGCGGAGGACGACGACGAGAAGAAGGAGGGGGAGGACAAACCCGCGCTCGTCGGCGGCTATGACGAGAAGAACGGCTTCCACATCCAGTCCGAGGACGGCAACTACCTGCTCGGCATCGGGCTGCAGGCGGGCTACAAGATCGAGCCCGTCTTCCTCGACGGCAAGGCCGAGTCGCGCACCGCCTTCTCGTTCCTGCGCCCCATCATGCGGGGCAACATCTTCCGGCCGTGGATCCGCTTCTGGACCTCGCTGGAGCTGGCGGACCCGCCCATCTACCTGCTCGACTCGTACGTGGAGCTCCAACCCGTGGACGCGGTGGGCGTGCGCGCGGGGCAGCAGTACACGCCCCTGAGCCGGCACGAGTCCTGGGGACCGCAGCAGATCCTCTTCCCCGAGTTCGCCGCCATCGCGAACTACTACTGGACGGGCCGCGACAAGGGCGTGACCCTCTTCGGCACCATGGAGCACCTGGAGTACTACGCGGGCATCTATGGGGGCTCGCCGCTGCGCACCAACCGCTCCGAGGCCGGCAAGTACCAGCTCAACGCGCGCGCCACGTTCTTCCCCATGGGCAAGCCGGGCTACGGCGAGCTGCCGTACATCATGTCCGGCGACGAGGAGCCCCCTCCGCTCAACGTCTCCTTCACCCTGCAGGGCGCGGGCGGCGAGGTGGACCAGGTCGCCGAGAACTTCAACCCGGAGTCGGGCGTCTTCCAGATCCTCCGCGAGGGTGAGCACAAGTTCGTCACCGGCGGCGTGGACCTGTTCATCCAGGCGCGCCGCTTCAGCTTCTTCGGCGAGGCCTACCTCAGCCGCAACAACCCCATGAACGGCGCGCCGAACTTCACCAGCATCGGCGCGTGGTTCCAGGCCGACTACGTCTTCTACAGGAAGGTGCTGGACTTCGCCGTCCGGCTCAGCTTCCTGGACCCCAGCTTCGAGCTGTCCGACGACCTCCTGTACATCGTCGAGGGTCAGGTCGCCTGGTTCGTCAAGGCCCCCCACCTGGCGTTCAAGCTGCGCTACCAGCTCGCCCACCAGCAGCCGGCGAACGGGGCCAAGGAGGCAGGCGTCGTCATCCCCACGGACGTGGGCACCTCGCAGCTCATCACCCTCCAGCTCAACCTGGCCTTCTGACGCCCCACTCCGGGCGGCGACGGCGGGCGCTCGGGGTTACAAGCCCGCCGGCGCCCGGATGACGGTCCGGGGAGGCAAGGAGACATCGCGGCGCATGAACCCCATCGACCACGCGAACCTGGCGAGGCTGGACCTCAACCTGCTGGTGGCCTTCGACGCCCTGATGCGCGAGCAGCACGTCACCCGCGCGGCCCAGCGCATCGGCATCGGGCAGCCGGCGATGAGCCACCACCTGGGGCGCCTGCGCGCGCTGCTGGGCGACGAGCTGTTCACCCGCAGCACCACGGGCATCACCCCCACGCCGCAGGCCCGCGCGCTCGCCGAGTCCGTGCGCGAGGCCCTGGCGCGCATCCAGTCCGTGCTCGTGGCCCATCGTCCGTTCGACCCGGCCACCGAGGAGCGCCACTTCCGGGTGGGCATCTCCGACGGCCTGGAGATCGCCCTCATCCCGCCCTTCCTCTCGCTCGTCGAGCACGAGGCCCCCGGCGTCACCGTCGCCCTGTCCCCGCTGAGCGAGGCCCAGGGGCCGGGCCTGCTGGACGACGGCGCGCTGGACCTGCTGGTGGGCCCGCCGCTGGACCACGCGCCCCACCACAAGCTGCGCCAGTTCTGCGCGGGCGGATACCTCTGCGTCTTCGACCCGGAGCACGTCCAGGTCGAGGGGTCCCTGCCGCTGCGGGACTTCCTCGCCCTGCCCCACGTGCGCGTGTCGCGCCGGGCGGACGCCAGCGACGCGGTGGACGACGCGTTGGCGAAGATGCGGCTGCGCCGCCGCGTGGCCGTGCAGACCGCGCACTCGCTCAGCGTCCCGCACCTCATCAAGGGCACGCGCCTGCTCGGCGTGTTGCCCCGCCGCGCCGCCCTCGCCAGCGCCCGGGGCTTCGGGCTCGCCGTCAGCCCGCCGCCCATCCCCCTGGTCGCCAACAGCATCGTGATGCGGTGGCACGCCTCGCGCGACGCGGACGCCGCGCACCGCTGGCTGCGTGAGGCCATGTTCCGCGCCGCCGCCCTGAGCGGCGAGGAGGGCCTGGCCCCCAGGCCGCCTCCGGCCCGGCGCTCGCGTCAGAAGGTCGCGATGGGATTCACCGGAGAGCCGGTGCCGCCCTCCACCGCCAGGGGCGCCACGGTGAACAGGAAGTCGTAGCGGCGGCGCGCCGCCGTCGCCTTGGCCAGCGCCTCCAGGTCCGCGTTGTCGATGACGTGGACGCCGAGGGTGTTGATCAACAACACGTGGACCGGCACCACGACGCCCTCCACGCCCGAGGGCAACACGTCCAGGCCCACGTCCGTGGCGACGACGGACACGCCCCGCGCGGCGAACCACTCCACGCTCGACGCATGCAGGCCCGCGGAGCGCGAGGAGACGTCCCAGGGCCCCACCGCCGCGCGCCGGGCCCAGCGCCCCGTGCGCACGATGACCGCGTCACCGCTCGCCACCCGCACCTTCGTCTTCCGCTCCCAGGCCTCCAGGTCCGAGGCGTGGATGGGCGTCCCGGGCTCCAGGTAGGGCACGCCCTGGAAGGCCGCCATGTCGATGAACACCCCACGCGTCAGCAGGCCCTCCCGCAGCGCGAGGATGGACAACACCGAGCACCCCTTCGCCCCCACCGTGTCCTGCGGGTGGCCGTTGTACGTCCGCCCCTCGTCGAAGATGTGGCAGAGCGCGTCCAGGTGCGTGTGCGACCACCCGTGGAACCCCACGGACCAGCGGTCCGCGCTGAACGTGGACGCGGGGGACTCGCCGGTGTGCAGCATCTCCAGCACGAAGGGCGAAGGCACGTCCGCCGCGGGGGCGGTCTCCACCGTGTGGGCCAGCGAGACGGACACGCCCTCGCGCACCCGCTTCAGGGCCTCGCGGCGCCGTGCGGGGGTGATGAGGTTGGCCGCGCCCAGCACGTCCTTCTCGCCCCAGCGCCCCCAGTTGCGGTGCTTCTCCTTCCACGCCTGGAGGTCGCGCGCCGTCGACCACCCCGCATCCGGTGCGGACGGAGGAGGCGTGGCCTCCGCGTTCGAAACGCCCAGCACCATTGCCACGACCCTGACCGCCTGGATGACTCGCATTCGATGGAACTCCCTCACCACGTGGAGCCCCATCCCTACGAATCCCCCGCGACAGGGCCCAATCGAACCTGTCGATGAGCCTCATCGACGAAGACGACGCCCCCTCCTGTAGCGCCCGGCGCCACAGGAGGGCCGTTTCCCGTGACGTTCCACGCTACAGCGCGAGCGCGTCCCCAGGAGCGCGCCAACGGCACGCGTGCTGCAGTCTCGTGGCTCGCCACACGGTCGCGATCAACCCACCACGGCCGTGCACTCCGTGTCGCATCAGGGGCAAGGGGGGCGGAGAGGGGGGACGCGGAGTCCGGCCAGCGCTCGTGCTGGTCCGGACTTCCGCGGGGTCATCCCCATTCCAGGCAGGCAGGCAGATGGACGAGAGGGGCCGGTCGTCGCATCGACATGTTATCTTGAAGCTCATGTCTTCTTCCGACCGGGCACGCGTGCCCCCTTCGCCTCCAGACGTGAAGAGTGACTCGCTCTGGAAGGTCGAGGCCCGGGAAGCCGGTGAGGAGCCCGCACACGTCACGCTGCCGTACGAGCACGGGCGCCGGTACGACACCTCCACCGTGCGCCGCTTCCGCCTGACGGTGGTGGAGGGCACCGGCAACGGCACCACGTGGGAGTCCACCGCGGACGTCTGCTCCGTGGGCTCGCATCCCCTCAACGACTTCGCGGTGGACGACTCCACCGTGTCGCGCTTCCACTGTGAGATCCGCATCGGCCCCCGAGGGCCGCAGGTGCGCGACCTGGACAGCCTCAACGGCGTCATCGTGGACGGCGTGCTGGTGGTGGAGGGCGTGCTGCGCAGCGGCAGCCTTCTGCGACTGGGCCGCGTGGTGCTGCGCTTCGACTTCAGCGCGGAGAGCAACCGGCTGCCGGTGTCGGAGCACACGCGCTTCGGCACGCTGGTGGGTGCGTCCGTGGCCATGCGCGTGTGCTTCGCGATGATGGAGCGCGCCGCGTCCCGCGACGTCACCGTGCTGCTGGAGGGCGAGACGGGCACCGGCAAGAGCCAGGCGGCCCAGGCCATCCACGATGCCAGCCGCCGCCGGGATGGCCCCTTCCTCGTGGTGGACTGCGGCGCCATCCCCGCCCACCTGCTGGAGAGCGAGCTGTTCGGCCACGAGAAAGGCGCCTTCACCGGCGCGCTCCAGCGGCGCGCGGGCGTCTTCGAGGAGGCGGTGGGTGGCACCGTGTTCCTCGACGAGATCGGCGAGCTGCCGGCCGAGCTCCAGCCCAAGCTGCTGCGCGTGCTGGAGAACCGGGAGATCCGCCGCGTGGGCAGCAACACGTACCAGCCCGTGGACGTGCGCCTGATGGCGGCCACGCACCGGGACCTGCGCGCGGAGGTGAACGCGGGGCGCTTCCGCTCGGACCTCTTCTTCCGGCTCGCGGTGCTGCGCATCGCCCTGCCCCCACTGCGCCAGCGGCCGGAGGACCTGCCGCTGCTCGTGGAGGGCATCCTCGCCTCGCTGGGCGCGGACGAGGCGCACATCGGCACGCTGCGCACCCCGGACTTCCAGGCGAGGCTGCGCCACGCCGCCTGGCCGGGCAACGTCCGCGAGCTGCGCAACTACCTGGAGCGCTGCCTCGTCTTCGAGGAGGCCGTGGACCTGTCGGAGGACGAGTCGCGCAGCGGCAACCCGCTGGAGGTGGACCCCAGCAGCCCCTACGCAGACCAGCGGCGGCGCGCGGTGGACGACTTCGAGCGGCGCTATCTGCGCGCCCTGCTGGAGAAGCACCAGGGCAAGGTCGCGCAGGCGGCCGTCACCGCGGGCATGGACCGCGTGCACCTGTACCGGCTCCTGCGACGTCACGGCATCAAGCCGTGAGCCTCACCTCCGGCCCCCGCAGCCGAGCCCCCGAGCGACGGGGGTTCCGCGCGTCACGGCCTCAAGCCGTGAGCCTCACCTCCGGCCGGTGACGCGGGACCAGATGGCGCCGCCTCCGGGCAGGGGCACCGACAGGAACCCCGCCTCGAGGTCGCGCAGCGCGGGCACCGTGGCGACGAGCCCCGGGGCCCCGCCGTCCGCCACCCAGCCGGGCACGTGCAGCAGGCTGCCGCCGCTCCCACCGCGCCCACCGCTCGCGGGGAGCCGGTCCACGTGGACGGTGATGGCCAGCTCCACGCGGGCGTCGTCGGCCCCCGCCTCCGCGCGCTCGACCAGCGCCAGCGCCGCCGCCAGCACGCGCTCCCGCACGGTGCGCTCGGAGCGCGCGTCGTCCGGCAGCGGGGCGAGCGCCATGAGGCAGCCGCTGCCTTCCATCCGGACCTCCAGCCCGGCCTCGCGCGCCACCGAGCCGGTGTGCTCCAGCAGCGCGTCCATCCGCGCGAGCGTGGAGGCATCGGGGGGATGGGACGCGCGCGCCTCGGCGTAGAGCGCCACCGCGTGCGCGTCCGCCCTCCGTGCTCGACCGCCCCCCACCGCGCGCCGCAGGTCGTCCAGCAGCACATCCACATCCGGGTAGCGCTCCTCGCGGCGCTTGGCCAGGCAGCGCAGCACGACGTCGTCGAGCGCGGCGGGCACGGGCGCGCGCTCGCTGGGCCTGGGCGCCGGCGCATGCAGGTGCTGCTCCTCCACCTCGTGGCGCGTGGCGCCCGGGAAGGGCGGCTGCCCCGTGACGAGCTGGAACAGGAGCACGCCCACCGCGTAGAGGTCCGTGCGCGCGTCCGGGGCCTCTCCGCGGATCTGCTCCGGCGCCATGGAGATGGGCGTGCCGAGCGCCACGCCCGTGTGCGTGAGCGAGGACGCCCCCGGCGCATCCTGCGTGAGCCCCTTGGCGATGCCGAAGTCCACCAGCTTCACGACGAGCGCCTCGTCGTCGCGCTCCAGGCGCATCACGTTCTGCGCCTTGAGGTCGCGATGGACGACCCCCGCGGCGTGCGCGGCCCGCAGCGCCGCGCCCACCTGCTCGAGCAGCTCCAGCGCCTCGCCTGGCGCCAGGGGGCCCCGCGCGGCCAGCTCCGCCGCCAGGTCCCGCCCCTCCAACCACTCCATGGCGATGAAGGAGCGTCCGTCCGCGAGCGTGCCGTAGTCGAGCACGTCGACGACGTTCGGGTGGCGCAGCCGCTGCAACGTGGCCGCCTCCCGCTGGAAGCGTCGCAGCGCGATGTCCCCCGACTCCGGGAGCACCTGGAGCACCTTCAGCGCCGCGACGCCCGTCCCCTGCGCATCCCGCGCGCGATACAGGGTGGAGACCGGGCCCCGGTAGTGGACGCGCTCCACCACCCAATGGCCCACCAGGGCCCCGGCCTTCAGCTCCTCACCGTAGAGCGACTCCACTCCACCCTGAATCATCGTCGAGCATCCCTGCTAGCGCTTCGAGCTGCGGACACACGCCCGCTCCTTCCCCGCCTCCACGGGCCCGCAGGCGTCATGGAGGAACGTGGTCACCGGCTCCTTCCACACCTTCCCCTTGTTGTCCTTGCACAGCTCGAAGTCTCCATCCCCCGGGACCAGCGGTCCATCATCCAACTGGCACTTGCCCTTGTTCGAAGCGGACGTGCCCCAGCACGCCCCCACCACCGTGGACGCGCAGTTCGCGCCGGAGTTGGGCAACGCGCAGACACGGTGCGCCGCATACGCCGCGGGGCTCGACCACGCCGGGTCGAAGCAGGAGTACATGTTCTTGTAGATGGCGCCGGGGATGACGACATGGTCGCCCTCCACCACGTACTTCGGCTTCTCACCCGGAGGGGCGATGTCGATCACATCCACCTGCGTCGCCAGGTACTTCGCGTCGAAGATGTTGCCGTAGAAGGCCCCCTCGCGGATGGCGAAGACCTCCTGCTCCGACAGGGCGTACCGGCTCCACATCTTGGAGTAGACGTCGATCGTGGCCACCCCGAACGTCGCGCTGTCGTAGGGCGCCGTCATGACGCTGTAGTAGCCGCCCGCCGGGCAGGTGAACGACGCCACGGGCCCCAGGGAGTCACAGCTCGTGGCCGCCTCCGCCAGACGCGTGGTGTCCCCGGAGTCGCACCCGACGACCCCCTCGCAGACCCGCAGCGCCATCTGCGCGCCCCAGGTCGAGCCCAGCATCGGCCCGGACGGACACGACACGGAGCCCCCCGCGCCGATCCAGATCTGATCCCCGGGCGTGCACACCCCGATGCCGTCCGCGATCCAGCCACAATCGCGGGACTCCCCCACCTCGCCCGCGCCGCAGCCGCTGAAGCTGCTCTTGTGCTGCGCCGTGTTCGGATCGTGCTCCGCCGGCCGCGTCACCGCCTCCAGGTAGAAGATGGAGGAATCATTCGGGACCTCGCCCCGGATGGACAGCTCCACGCGGCGTCCCAGCGCGTTGTTGCGCGCCAGCAGGCAGCCGGAGACGCGGTTGAGGCACTCCATCGTCGGCGCCTGCGTCAGCCAATCGGTGCACAGGCCCGCCTTGCCCTTCCACGACGCCGGCCCCGGCACCCCCAGCGGATTGTAGTACCCGAGCACCTGGCTCGAATCCAACGCGCAGCTCACCAGGTACTCCATGAACTTCTGCGCGTCGGGGTCGTTCAACTGCTTGCGGATGTGGGCGTTCCCCGCCATCGGATTCGGATCGAACAGCGACGACAGGCTGGAGTTCGCCAGCAGCGTCGTCGCCGGGCCGTTGGTGGAGATGGCGTTGAGGACCAGCGCGTCGGTCGACAGCGAGTTGGCGATGCGAATCTCCGACGTGCTCTCCCCGACCTCACCTGGGGCCGCTCCCTTCGGAACGCTTCCGCTTCCACAGCCAGCCAGCACCAAGGGAACCAAGGCTACGAAGAGCCGCGGGGGGCGACGGACAGTGAAATCCATGGACACTCCTCCGGTGAAGGAACGTGAAAAGTGCGAAATGCCCCCGAGGAGAAGCACGGTCCGGGCCAGTGGCCCTTCGCCGAGTGTCCCCGGGAGGATGAACAGGGGGAGACGCAGGAGGTTGTAGCGCGGAGAGCCACAGACACGGGGACTCGTGACATGGGGCGCTACAGGCGGCGCAGGGCCGCGCGGAGGGAGTCCAGGCGCGGACGCCACAAGGGGGCGGCCTCCACGGCGCGCTCGGCGCGTTCGAGCCAGGCGCGGGTCTGGGCCCCGAGTCCGGCGGCGAGCGAGGAGCGCGCGGCCTGCAGGAGCAGCTCGGCCATCTCGTCGGCGGAGGCGAGCGCCTCGGCCTCCTTGGCGAGTGCGTCCCAGGCCCCGGGGTCGTGGGAGGCGCCGTGCCCCTCGGCGCCCTGGACCTGGAGCTCCACCAGGCGGCGCATGATGGCGGTGGGCGGCAGGGAGTCCGGGGGACAGTGCTCCTCGATCCACCGGAGTTGTCGCGAGGCGGACTCCCAGTCACCCAGGGCCGCGTCGATCCGCGCCAGCAGCAGCGCGTCGACGGGCACCGGGTGCTCGAGGAAGAAGCGCATGCCCAGCTCATGGGCACGGCGGGCCAGGAGGACGCCCTCCTCCAAGCGGGCCTGCATGTAGAGCACCTCCGCCAGGTTGAAGGTGGACCAGCGCTCCACCTGGGCGTGCCCCAGTTCGCGCCCCAGGGCCATCGCCCGGCGCAGGTCCTCCTCCATGCGCGTGACGTCGCCCTGACGCAGCCACAGCAGCACGCGGTTGATGAGCGTCGCGGACAGGTGCAGCGCGTCCCCGGCCTGTTCGCAGCGGTCCACGGCCTCCTCGAAGCGGGAGGCGGCCTCCTCCGCGCGATCGAGGAACGTCAGCGCCGAGCCCAGGAGCGCCAGGGCCACCACGTGGGTCTCGTGCTCCCGGGCCCGCTCGGCGCCCTCGACGGTCGATTCGAGCACGCGCGCCGCGGCGCTCCACTCGCCCTGGCGCACGTGCAGCCGGCCTCGGGCGAGCGCGCAGCGCAGGGACAGGCGCGGATCGTCCAACTGCTCGATGCGCTCCAGCGCCTCGCGCGCGCAGGCGGTGGAGCCCTCCACGTCCTCCATCCAATCGCGCGTGGTGGCCTCCTCCAGCAGCAGGTCCACCGCGAGCGTATGGCGCCCCCGGGTCTCCGCCAGCGCGCGCGCTTCCGCCAGGTCCACGAGCCCCTCGCGGAAGCGCTGGAGCCGGTGGCGCACGCGTCCCCGCCCCGCGAGCGCGAGCATCCGCCGCTCCACGTCCCCCTCCGGCAGCAACGCGAGGGCGCGCGTGTAGTGCTGCTCGGCCTCGACGGGCTGGTGCGCGCGGCGCGCCTCCTCGGCGAGGGCCAGGAAGGCGGTGCTCGCCTCGTCGTGAGCCCCGCTCCCCGCGGCGTGGTGGGCGCGACGACGGCGCGCGGTCGCGCTGTCGCCGAGCGCCGTCCGGAGCGCGGCGGCATGGAGGGCCCGCCGCGTCGCCACGGGCGCCAGGACCTCGAGCGCCTCGCGCAGCAGGGGGTGGCGGAAGGCGAAGCGGCCCAGCCCCAGGGGACGCAGCAACCCCGCGCGGACCAGACGTTGGAGCCCCGCGCCCGCGTCCAGGGCCGACGCCGTGCGCGACAGGTCCTCGCGCGAGTCGAGGTGATGCAGCGCCGCGTCCACCTGGGCGACCTCCAGCTCCGTGCCCAGGACGGCACACAGCCGCGCCAGCGTCCGGTGCGCCTCGGGGAGTCCTCCGAGCGCGCGGGCCGCGAGTCGTTCGAAGAGCGGCGTCACGGACACGTCGAGCAACGCGTCCGAGGCGATGTACCAGCCGCCCCCCTGCGCCACCCGCAGCGCTCCCGCCGCCCGCAGCGCCACGGCCAGCTCCACGAGCGACAACGGCACGCCCTGGGCGAGCTGCTCCAAGCGCGCGAGCACTGGCTCCGGCACGTGCTCCGCGGGTCGGAGCAGGGCCGACAGCAGCACTCGACTCGCCTCCGGCGTCAGTGGCGGGAGCACGTGACGGGAGGACATGGCGCTGCGCTCGCCCAGGTGGGGCCGCAGTCCGAGCAGCGCGGGTCGCGCGGAGGTGCACACCCACAGACGCGCCTCGACCCCGGCGAGCGTCGCCATCTCCAGCGCGTCGAGGCTGGTGGGGTCCGCGAGGTGCGCGTCGTCCACCAGCAGCACCCGGGGCAGCTCGCGCGCGCGGTGCTGGAGCGCGTCCGCGAGCTGGCGCGCGGCGGCGTGACGTGCGTCCGTGAGCGGCGCGCCGGCGATGCGAGCGCCCGACTCCAGCGGGCTCCCGCCCTCGCCCACCTCCGCCCGGAGCTGCTCCAGGAGCGTCTCGGGACCGGTCGCATCCGGGCCCGGCGCGCGCAGCCGCACCACCCGCACGTCGCCGCGAGCCTCCAGCCTCACGGCCAGCGCATCGAGGACCCGGGACTTCCCCTGCCCCACGTCTCCCGTGAGCACGGCGAAGCCGGGCCTCCCGCCGCCCAGGCTGCGCAGGACCTCCAGCTCCAGCGCGTCCAGCGACGACTCGCGCCCCACGAGCGGCGGCGGCTCCGAACCCGAGCTGGAGACGCCGTGGTCGAGGAGGCGCCGGTGATGGGGAGCGGCCTCGGGAGCCGCCCCCACGTCGTCGGTCACCGCCTCGGTGGCGCTGGCGTCGAGCCGCGCGGCGGCCGCGGGCGTGACGCGTGTCGCCCCCAGCTCCCAGGTCGCGGGCCACCAGTCCTCGGGGGACTCCAGCGCGGCGCCCGCGAGACGCATCGAGGAGACTCCCGCGAACACGCTCAACTCGGCCAGGTGGAGGATGGCCGCCGACTCGCCCTCCTCGACCAGGCGCCGCGCCGCGAGCGCGCCCGCGCGCAGATTGGCTTCCCCCGTGGGCGCCTCCGCGAAGGCGATGAGGTAGCCGTGAGGGCGCACGCGCGCGATGACGCCACCTTGCGGCTCCAGCGCGGCCAGCACGCCGTCCAACGGCAGCCGCGTCGACAGCCCGAGCAGGGCCACGGAGCGGAGCCCTGTCTCCGAGGATGGAGTCGCGGTGGAGGCCGGACTCACGACGGGCGCGGCGGCGTCCGGCGACGCGGTGGAGCGGCACGCGGCATCGAAGGCGGCGAGCACGTCCGGCGCGCGGGCGAAGCGCTCCGTGGGCGACTTCGCCAGACAGGCGCGCAGCACGTCGTCGAGCGCGGTGGGGACGGCCGCGCGCTCCGAGAGGCGCGGGGGCCTCAGGCTGACATGGCCGTGGCGGATCTCCTCGGGACTGCCGACGAACGGGGGCGCGCCGGAGAGCAGCTCGAAGAGCAGGATGCCCAGCGCGTAGATGTCCGCCGAGGGGCTGGCCAGCCGCGCGTCGAGGCACTGCTCGGGGGCCATGTACAGCGGCGTACCCAGGCGATGCCCGGCGGGGGTCGCCCCGGTGGGGAGCTCGTCGCCACGCTCGAGGGACTCCTCGCCGTCGTAGAACCGCGCCAGCCCGAGGTCGAGGAGGCTGAGCGTGCCACCCTCTCGCAGGAAGATGTTCTCCGGTTTCAGGTCGCGGTGCGCGAGCCCCGCGGCATGCACTCGCTCGAGGGCGGGACACAGCGCCGCCAGCAGCTCGCGCGTCCGGGGAAGCGACGCGGCGCCGGCGCCGGGGAGTGACGCCATCCACGCGGCCAGCGTCTGGCCGTGCAGGTGCTCCATGACGAGGTAGGGGCGCCCCCGCAGCATGCCGTGCTGGAGCAGCTCCGGAACCGTCGGCGGCCCCACGCGGCGCAGCGCCGCGGCCTCACGGGCGAAGCGCTCGTGGTGGGGCCCCTGCCCCATCTTCAGCGCCACCTCGCGGCCGTCGACGTCCCGGTACGCGGTGAACACGCGTGAGAAGCCGCCCTCTCCCAACAGGGCGGCACTGCGCAGGCCGGGCACCTCCGGAAGCGGCGGAGACTCCGCCAGGGCTTCCAGCCGAGGGCGCGAACCGTGCACGGGGCACGCCGCGCCTGGGGACAGGCGTCGGTGGCAGTTCGGGCAGCGCATCGTCGGAAGACAAGGCTACCAGAGCGTTCGCCACAGGACGATGGCGACCCCCACCAGCCCCTCGCCCGCGATGAGCCCCGCGGAGAGGGGGACCAGCCGCCGCTCCGACAAGGCGGGTCGCGCGCGTCCCACCACCGCCGTGGCGGCACCTCCCAGGAAGAGGCACAAGGCGTAGGACGGCGTCAGCAGACACGCCAGCGCCATGCCCAATGGAGAGGGGACCCAGCGGCTCGCTCGGACAGGGAGCAGCCGCTCCGCGACCGCGAGGACCGCCGCCGCGACCGCCGCCCACAGCACCGCGGAGCGCGTGATGGGCCCCAGGCTGTCGAGCCCCATCGCCAGGACCCGGGCCATGCCCGCCGTGACGAACGCCGCGGGCGCGGGGAACTGCTCCGACCCCAGGACGGCCCGCTCCGGCACGAGCAGGAAGAACAGCGGCACGGCCGCGAGCGCGCCCACCAGCGTCCCCAGCAGCTGCGCGAGGAACAACCGGCGGGGGTTCGCGCCCAGCAGGTGCCCCGTCTTGAGGTCGGTGAGGAGGTCGGCCGACGCGGAGGCCGCGTTGACGGTGATGCCCGCGGTGGCCAGGTTGGCCTGGACGTTGTTCGGCAGGAGCATCCCGTAGGTGACCTGGGTCACCTGGCTCAGCGCCCCCACGGGCGCCGCATCCGTCTCGCCGGCGACGCGGCAGGAGATGAAGCACAGCAGGAAGGAGAGCGCGACGGCGAGCGCCGCGTGTCCCACCGGCACACCGAAGCCCACGTGCGCGACGACGACGGCACCGGGCGCGAGCAGGGCGACGCCCGCGAGCCACCAACGCCGAGGCACCTGGACCGCGTCCACCGGATGCGGCGCGGAGGCCCGTCTCGAGAAGAGTCCCTGGAACCCGCGGCGCAGGACACGCGCGTCCCAGGCGAAGTGGACGAGCGACGCCACGGTGAGCGCCGCCGCGCCAGGCCACACGCTCCAGGCGAGGAACGGCTCCTCCTTGTCCGAGACGAGCCCCGCGCCGAGCAGGCGTGGCGCCACGACGCCATGGAGGAGGATGGCGCCGAGCCACAGGGACGTGGTGACCCGAGGCCCGAGCAAGGCCCCCGCGCCCAGCGGCAGCAGGCTCGTCTCCAGGCCGAACCCCAGTCGCTCGAGCGAGATGCCCCCCAGTCCACCGGGGAATGGAAGCGCCATGGGGAGCCGTCCGAGCCCGTCGCGAACGAAGGTGACGACTCCGGCCACGGCGCCGCCGAGCCCGAGCATGCGCAGGCGCACAGACGCATCGGGGTCGGTGCCATGCAGCGCGCGGATGGTGGTCGCGGCGGCGGTCCCCGAGGCGAACGGCAGTTGTTCGTGATCCACGAGGCGGCGCTTGAAGGGTACGGCGAAGAGCACGCCCAGCGCGGACAGCAGGAAGGTCCAAGCCAGCAGGATGATGGGCGACGGATGCTGGCCGGTGACGATGAGCCACGCCCCCTGCACGGAGACGAGCGCCCCGCCAGTGGCATAGCCCGCCGCGGACGCCACCGTCTGCGCGCTGCACGTCTCGAGGGGAGACAGGGGTCGTCCGGCCACGCCGGGCGCCACCCGCCGAGCGAGGCCATGCGACGCATGCGCGAGCAACGCGGCGGTGATGGCGACACCGAAGGCCATCCCCGTCTTCAGGCCCACGTAGAGGTTGGTGGCGCAGGTGAGCACGCCGATGACGGCGCCGAGCACCACCGAGCGCGGCGTGAGCTGCGCGAGCCGGTCCCCTTGGTACACGTTCGAGTACCAATACGTATCCGCGTCCTCGGGCGTCTCGCCGGGGATGCTCACGAGCGTCAGCGAGGCGGGCGTCAGGTCCGACGCAGTCGCAGTCTCTTCCGGCGGATTCGGTGAGGGCCGAGCCATGGGCATGCCCATCCTTTCACCCGTCCCCCATCCAGGACGAGTCCCCCTCGTCCCTTTCACCCGACGCGAAATGCAACGGGACGGCCAGCAGTCGGAGAACCCCGGCACCGCATCCAGAGAACGTAGCGTGGCCTTCCACGCGCCGAGGTGACATCGCGGGAACACGCCTTCCACGAACGGAGCGCCACGCGACGGCGCGCGTTCGTCGACGCGGCGCGGACCTTCACCGCGCGGCGTGACGTCTCACGGAGATCATGAGCAGGTAGCGGTCCGCCGTGCCCGGCAGGTAGCGCTCCAGGTGGGGTCCTTCCGGAAAGAAGCCCAAATCGTCCAACAAGCGGAACACCCGGTGCGCGGCGACGTCGTCACGCAAGCCACATTCGAGGGTCGCGAAGAGCGTCGGCGGAAGTTCCTGGCGACGTGCACCGGGCGGCGTCCTGCGCCCCGCCTTGACGCGGAAGCCGACCTCCCCCACGAGCTGTCCCCCGACGCGGTCGAGCGTGCGGACATAGCCGCTCGTGAGGACGGTCGTGCCCCGGCGCTCGAGTTCCCGCTTTCGCATCACGACCGCGTCGAGGAAGGGCAGCGGTCGCTCGGGGGCCGTCGCCGGGAACCAGACGAGGACCGAGGGGTCACTCCAGTGCTCCAGGTGCAGGAGCGGTCGGGCGGAGTCGAGTCCGCGCAGGTATTGGTCCGCCACCTGGAGGGAGAGCAGCCTCGCGGCCATCTCCTGCCGCCACGTGGTGAGCAGGGCTTCGCGCGCACGCGCGTCTCGCCGGAGGAACTCGCGGATGGCGGCCAGGGAGATGCCCGCGGCACGCAGGCTGCTGATGAAGCGTGCCTCCGCGACCTGCGAGGCGGCATAGGCGCGATAGCCGTTGTCCCAGCGGCGCGCGGGCTTCAGCAATCCCTTTCGCTCGTAGAACCGGAGCGCGCTCGCGGACAGCCCGCTGCGGTCCGCGAACTGGGAAATCGTCAGCATGCGGAGGTTCTCTCCTTGAGCTTCAACCTGCTTCAAGGTGCAGGGTACGGGCACGATGTCTCCCCGAGGAAGCCCCATGCACGTCACCGTCAGCTCGCGGCACGCGTTGAAACTGGTCGGTCTCAAGGTCGTGGGTCGTCGCAGCGAACTGAGCCACCGCGTCCCGCTCGCCTGGACGGAGCTCGTCGCTCGCGCGGACACCCTCCCCCATCGCGTCGACACCAACGTGTTCTACGGCGCCTTCCCGGAAAGCGACCATCTGGGCGCGAGCGAGGACGGCGTCTACACCTACAGCGTCTGCGCGGAGGTCAGCGAGTTCGGCCCACTGCCTCGGGACTTCATCACCCACGTCGTCCCTCCGCGCGACTACGCGATGCTGCGCGTGGTGGGCACCGCGGAGGCAATCGAGGCCGCGTACCTGGGGCTCGCTGACTGGCTGCGCGACCACTGCAGGACCCCGGATGGCGAGGCCCTCGCGCTCGAGCGCTATGACGTCCGCAAACAGCGGGTCACTCCGCCCTACACGACCTTCGACTACGAAATCCTCAAGCCCCTGCGCCCCGAACCTCCCTCCCGCTGACGACGGAGAGGACGCATGTGCCTTGCTTGCGCACAGAGGCGTTTCCTAGCCTGTCCGCATGCACACGACATCCTCGATTTCGCACCTCCTCGGGCTCGGGTTGCTCCTCGCGGGAGGGGGGGCTTCGGCGGCCGCTGGGCACGCAGGCGCTGACGAGTCCCTGGTTCCCACTGCCGCGCCCCGGACCTGGACGACGAAGGTCGAGGGCATGGAGGGCGTGGGGGACGTGGCGGTGCAGGCCGACGGGCACACGGCCATCCTGGGGACCCAGGGCTACGACCTGGTCGTGGCGCGCTTCGATCCGAACGGACAGTTGCTCTGGCGGCGGCGCATCGGTGACGCCAACTACCAGCAGGGCACGGGACTCGCGCTCGACTCGGGGGGGAACCTCGTCATCACCGGCGATTACTGGGGCGAGGTGGACTTCGGCGGAGGGCCCCTGCCCTGCCGCGGCGAGCCGGGCGTCCCGCGCACGTTCGTGGCGAAGCTCGACACCTCCGGCGGGCACTTGTGGAGTCGCTGCTTCAGCGACGGCGGGCAACAGCAGACGGGCAGCATCGTCGTCGGGCCGAACGACGACGTGCTCGTCGGCGGCTACTTCGCGGGCACCATCGACTTCGGTGACGGTCCCATCCCCGCCAACGGCACGGCGAGCCAGTTCGTCGCCCGGCTCTCCGGCGCGGACGGGGCCACCGTCTGGAGCACCCTCTACGACGCGGGAGGCGTGAGCACCCTGGGCTCCATCTCCGTGGACGCCGAGGACAACGTCGTGGTGGCCGCCGCGTTCCTGAACCAACTGACGTACCGGGGCGTGCCGATGATCTCCACGCCGGGCTTCAACACCTTCGTGATGCGACTGGACGCGCACGGCAAGCCGCTGTGGGCCAGGGGCTTCGGCGCGGCGAACGCGCAGACGCTCTGGCGCATCGCCACGGACGACGACGGGAACATCGTGGGCGCCGGGGCCTTCATCGGCTCGGTGAACTTCGGCGGCACGACGCTCTTCAGCCCGGACGGGGACGCCTTCGTCGTGTCGCTCGACGCCGACGGCCGACACCGCTGGAGCCGCAGCTTCGGCGGTGCCGGCTTCGACTGGGCCTATGACCTCGCCGTGGACGTCGAGGGCAACGCCCTGGTGACGGGCTCGTTCAGCAGTGCCATCGACTTCGGCTCCGGGAGACTGACGAGCCAGGGGGGCGAGGACATCTACGTCGCGAAGCTCGATCGCGAGGGACAGGCCCGCTGGAGCCGCGGCTTCGGCAACAGCGGCAACCAGTCCGGCCTTCGCGTCGTCCCCGCGGGCCGTTGGGACGCGGTGCTGTGGGGGCGCCTGTCGGGGACGCTCGACTTCGGCTCGGGCCCCGTGAGCGGCTTCTCCCCGTCGGACACGTTCCTCACGCGCATCACCCCTCCGTGAGGCGCCGGGCCCTAGCGTGAGGCGGGGCGCACGGGCATCACCTGGATGAGTTCCTCCGCACGAGGCAACCCCTCCACCGCGCCCAGCTTGCCCACGACGCGCGACCCCACTTCACAGGCGAACGTGAGGAGCGTCTGAAGCTCCTCGCGCGTCGCGGCCTGCAGCGCACGGGCTCCGCCGTACCAACCGACCAATCCGTGCAGCAGCCCCGCGACGAAGCCATCCCCCGCGCCCGTGGTGTCCACCACCTCGACCCGCGGCGCGGGCACGTGCAGCCGCTCACCCTTCCACAGCACCAACGCGCCCTGCGCGCCCAGCGTCACGACGGGCAGCGCCACGCCCCAGCGGGCGAGCCGCTCGAGCGCCTCTTCGGGGGACTCGGTGCCGGTGACGAAGCCGATCTCGTCCTCGGAGAGCTTCACCACGGTGCACAGGGGCAGCATGCGCGCGAGCAGGGCCTTCAGCTCGGTCGTGTCCTCCCACGCGTGCAGCCGCAGGTTCGGGTCGCAGCTCACGAGGAGCCCCGCCTCCCGCGCCACGCCGAGCATCCTCACCGTGGCCTCCCGCGCCGCGTCCTTCTGGAGGGAGTTGGAACCGCAGTGCACCGCCCGCGCGCCGCGCAGGAAGGCCGGGTCCACGTCCGCCTCGCCCAGGAGGAACTCCGCCGAGCGCGTGCGGAAGAAGGTGAAGCTGCGCTCCCCCTTCGCGTCGAGGGAGATGAACACCAGCCCCGTGCGGGCCTCCGCCGTCTGCCGCAGATGGCTGACGTCCACGCCCTCCGAGGCCAGCCGGTCTCGCAGGAAGTGTCCGAACTCGTCCGCGCCCACCACGCCGAGCATCGCGGAGCGAAGCCCCAGGCGCGCGAGCCCCACGGCCACGTTCGCCGGAGAACCCCCTGGGCACGGGCGCCACGCCTCCACCTCGCGCACGCGCCTGCCCGGCGCGGAGGGAAGGAAGTCCACCAGCGTCTCGCCGAAACACACCACGTCCAGCGGCGGCACACCCGACTCGCTCATGGCTTCTCCTCCCCGCTGTCCGCGCCCACTCGTACGAAGGGCGACGGGAACGTCAGTCCAGCCCCACCTGGGCCATGAAGTCCACGCTCTTGAGGCGCCGCCCGAGGTGATGCGCGATGAAGACGTTCAGCAGCCCCCGGGCCCGGGCGCGCAGGTCGGCGGGCAGCGGCGTGCGCTCCCCTTCCTGGAGCGCGCGCAGCCCGGACAACAGGGCCGCGGGCACCGCCACCGCCTCGCGAGCGCGGCCGCTGCACGGCTCGCACACGGTGCCACCATGGGCCTGGTCGAACCGGGGATGGGGACCGGGCTCCCGCCCGCAGAGAGAACAGGAGTCGAAGCGCGGCATGAGGCCCGCGTGCGCCAGCGCGGACAGCTCGAAGGCCAGCAGCGACGTGGGCCCCGCCTCCTTCGCGTCCAGCCGGGCCAGGTAGCGCTCCAACAGGACGAAGAGCTCCGGGTGCGGCTCGTGGTCCCGCGTCAGCTCGCGCGACAGCTCCACGGCGTACAGCGCGCGGGCGATGAGGGACAGGTCCTCACGGGCCGCGTAGTAGCCGGCGACGATGTCCACCGAGTCCAGGCGTACGGTCGAGCCGCGCGTCTCCACCAACTGCGCGCGCAGCCGCATGAAGGGCTCCAGCGCGCCCGCGAAGCGGCGCTTGCTCTTGCGCGCGCCGGCGGCAAAGGCCGTCAGCTTGCCGTGCTCACGCGTCAGCAGCGTGACGAGCCGGTCGGACTCGCCATAGTCCACCGTGGACAGCACGAGCGCGTCGTCGTCGTAACGCTCCATGGGCGGGGTTCAACGCAAGGGGCTGGCGGGAAGCTTCCCGCTGAGCATCAGGAAGACGTAGACGCCCAGCGCCACGGCCGCCAGGAGCAGCGTCAGGCCCACGTACGCCCGCTTGCGGCGCTCCTGCTCGAGCTGCGCCGGCGACGGCGCTGGCACCGCGCGGTCCACCTCCTCGTAGCGCAGCACCGCCTCCTCGGGGGACAAGCCGATGACCTGCGCGTAGGCCTTGATGTAGTTCACCACGAAGATGCGCGAGGGAAGCCGCTCCACCTGCCCGGCCTCCAACGCCGCGATGAGCGTGGGGGGAATCTTCGTCTCCCGCGCGACGTCGTCGCGCGAGAGCCCTCGGAGCTCCCGCTGCTGACTGAGGTACTTGCCGAAGTCGACGTGGTCCACGGGGCCCCAGATAGCAGACTAGAGCTTTTCGAGCAGCCTCCGGCAGTCGTCCTTGAGCTGTTGCTCGGCGGGCTTCGCCTTCGCCTCACACGCCGCGAACGCCTGCTTGGCCACCTCCGCCTCGCCCAGCTTCGCCCGGCACACACCCTCGCGCAGGTACGCCTCGGCCACGTCGGAGCAGTTCTCCCGGAACCGGGTGAACTGGCGGCACGCGTCCTCGGAGCGCCCCGTCTCGTCGTAGATGATGCCCAGGCTGCGGTAGCCCAGGCAGAAGGAGGGGTTGGTCGTCACCGACGCCTTGAGGCTCTCCACCGCCCGGTCCGTCTGGCCCTTCTTGTACAGCGCCCACCCCATGTTGCCCTGGGCGATGAAGGGGGTCGGATAGAGCATGTCGTTGAGGGACTGCTCGTAGAGCTTGATGGCCTCGTCGTAGCGCCCCTGGTCCAGGTGGACGTTGGCCAGGTTGGTCCGGGCCTCGGAGAACGTCGGGCGCACCTTCAGCGCGCGCTCGTAGTGCTTGATGGCCTCCGCCGGCCGAGAGAAGGCCAGGTGCAGCAGGATGCCGATCGCGTTGTTGGCCTCCGGATAGTCCGGGTCGTTCTCCAGCGACACCTGGAGCTCGCGCAGCGCCTCCTGGATCTGCCCCTGCTGCTGGGCGACGAGCGCCAGGTCGTAATGGATTTCCGCGCTGCGCCGCTCCTTCTCGGAGGGGGTGTGGGCACAGCTGGCGAGCGCCAGCAGGAGCGTGGCGGCGCAGGACGCGAGGACGGGGCGGACCATGGGAACCAATCTCGACGACAGGGGTGGATGCGGGCTCAGAAGGCCGCCAGGAAGCGGCCCAGGGTGGTGGTGACGTTCTTCTTCTCTTCCGCGCGCGCCTTCACCGCGGGCACCTGCTTGGGGTCCTTGAAGAAGACCGGCAGCGTCTTGAGCAGCTCGTCCTGCTGCTCGGGCGGCTGGGTGCGCCAGTTGGCGTCGTCCATCATGAAGCCGAGCGACTCCACGAAGCCGAGCGCGTCGCCCTCGTCGTCCCGGTACTCGTCGCCCGTCATGTTCCGGCGGCCGGACAGGTACACCGCGCAGTCCTCGGCCTCCGCCAGGTAGAGGTACACGAACACCGCCGCGCCCTGCGCGCCCCGCAGGCCCACCACGAAGGCCTGCGCGGGCCCGGCCTGCTTGCCGGGGATGGCCACGTGCGGCGTGTTGAGCGAGGTGTGCAGCGCGAGGATCTGCTCCCGCGTCGCGGGAAGGCCTCGATAGCGCTCGTCCAGGTTGAACACGACGTGTCTCTCCGTTCCCCGTTGCCCTCGGCCCGCCTCAGCGCGTGGAGAGGGTGAACTCCTGTGTGACGTCCTGCGTCTCCGCCGCGGACGTCTGGAAGCGCACGAGGGGGTTGTCGATCATCACGTTCCCACCGCCCTCGTTGCCCTCGCCGATGATGACCCGGAACACATGCTTGGGCGAATCGCTGCGCGCCCCACCGGCCGTGGTCTTCTTCGCCATCATCGTCACCACGTTGTCGCCCGGCTTCAGGTGGTTCGTGATGTCGGCGATGACCTGATCCTCGTTGCCGCGCAGTCGTCGCAGCCACTTGGAGTTGACGTACACGTCGATGTCGTAGCCCGTCATGCCCGGCACCGACTGCTCCGTCACCAGGAAGTAGCGCTGGGTGACGTGCCCGGCCGCCGGCTTCGCGGCGGGCGGCGGGGGCGTGGCGGGAGCAGTCGCCACCCCTCCCCCCTCCTGCGTGGCGGGAGCGGGCGGAGACGCGGGCTTGGCCGCCGGCGCGGTCGTCGGGGGCGGGGCCACGTTGGCGGTCGGCGTCGGGGGTGGTGGCGCGGTCGTCGTGCTCACCCGGGCCGCGTAGCCGGGGGCCTCGATGTGGACGTTGCCCGACTCGTCGATGCGGACGGTGGCCTTCTCGAACTTCTGGTTCGTCACACCGTCGATCAGCACACCATTGAGGTAGACGGACCCGGCCAGGGAGGTCAGGGGGGACAGGGCCATCAGGGCGGCGGCGACGGCCGCGCGCGAACACCGGCGATTCATGGGGTCACTCCTTGGAATCTCCAACAGTCCCGGGCACTTGCAACGCTTAGCGCACCCTGGGGAACGGGACAAGGCGCACATGCACCGGGTTGGAGCGGCCGAGGAGGCCGGGGATTCAACCGCGCGTCACGGCGCGGGGACGGGCTCGGCGCCCTCGCGCTGGGCCCAGGCCCAGTCGCCGCCCAGGCCATGGCCCTCGCGGAAGCGGCGGAAGTCGCGGCGCACGGCGCGCGGGTAGCGCCGGAAGCGCTCCAGCTCGCCCTGCTTCATCGCGTTGCGGATGCGGGTGGGCCCGGCGTTGTAGGCCATCAGCGCCAGCTCCAGGTCCCCACCGAAGCGGTCCTGCAGCGAGCGCAGGTAGCGGATGCCCAGCCGCACGCACAGGGCCGTGTCCGCCGTCACCTCCTCGCGCGACAGCCGCAGGCCCTCCTTCTCCGCCAGGAAGTGGAGCGTGCTGGGCTTGATCTGCATCAGGCCCCGGGCGCCCTTGTCGGAGATGGCCTCCTCCGCGAAGTCGGACTCCACGTCGATGAGGGCCAGCACCAGCAGCGGATCGTACCCCGCGCTGCGGGCCTCCTCCGCGATGGCCATGCCCAACTGCCGGCGCAGCGTCAGGCCCAGGTCCGGCGCCCGGCGCGACAGCACGGTGTCGATGAGGGACGCCTCCGGCGACGGGCTCTCCGCCGTCATCTGCCCCGGGACGACGGGCTGGACGGGGCGCTCGGCGAGGATGGGCACCAGCCGCGCGGACACGACGAGCGCCACCCCCGCCAGGAGCGGGAGTCGGGAACAACCAGAGCTGAAGGCGTGGAGTGCGTCGAAGAAGCGTGTACCCAGTGACCTCCCGCCCGTGGGGGCGGGAGGAGTCACTTGCGTTGCTCCAGGGCCTGGATGCGCTCGGACAGGCGGTCCAGGCGCGAGCCGAACGCCTGCAACTCCTCGCGGCGGGGCAGCTTCAGACGGGACAGGGCGGTGCGCACACGGTCCTCCACGTTGTGCTCCAGGTCCTTGCGGTGGCCTGCGAGCCGATCAGAGAACGCCTGGGCCTGGCGCTTCACCTCGTCCTGGCTCCATCCCGCCACCGCCGCCACCCGCTGCACGGCGCGGGAGGCTTCCTCCTCGGCCGTGTTCACCGCCAGGAGCGCCTGGCTCCAGATACGCTCGAACGTTTCAGCGACGGGGTTCTTCTCTCGGGGGGCCTCGGCCTTGTTGTCCACTGCGTCTCTCCAAGAGGGGGGGACCAGGCAGGCAGGCCCGGAACCTTCGACGGACCTGCCACGTAATCACACCCCTGGGGTGAAGGAAACGACAACGAGCCCCCTGCCCGTCTCCCACTTCACGCCCGGAGCCAGACAGGGGACACCTTCCGTCAACCACGCGGCGCTTCAGGCGCGGGGCGCGGAGGCGGAGCCGGACTTCGCGGCGCCGTTGCGGCGGATGGGCTTGAGCAGCGCGTCCACCTTGCGCGACAGCTTCGTCAGCTCCTTGTTCAGCTCCTGCAACTGCGACTGGCTGGCGACGCCCACGGCCTCGACGACCTTGGTCTGCAGCCCGTCCAGGCGCTTGCGCAGCTCGGTGCTGGCGGCGTTCACCTTCGTGCCCAGCTCCTTCACGCGCGGGTCCGCCAGGAGCTCGCCGGCCTGCAGCTTCGTCCACAGCGCCTGGGCCTCCTTCGCGGCCTCCAGACGGCGGGCGTCCAGGGCCTTCACGACCTTGCCGGCCTCGCCCTCCAGCTCCTCGATGCGCTTTTGCGCCTGGGCGAGCTGGGCCTTCAGGAAACCTTCCACGTTCGCCAGACCGCTCTTCACCGCCTCGGCGCTCGCCGCGGTGGCGTCCTGCTTCGTCGTCGTCTCGTGCTTCGTCGTGGCCATGTCTTCTTCCTCCCCTTTTCGCCCGGCAGTGCCGGCTGACTGCTCACTGAGTCAAAACCTCGACGCCCAAAAATTAACGCAGCGCGCCATCAGCGTCAAGGCGACCAGCCAGGATTGCTGGGATGACAGGGGCTGAAAACACGACCGCCGCCCCGGCGAGAGGCCGGGACGGCGGCGGACTTCCAGGTGGCACGCCGGTCAGGCGGCCAGGAGGCGACTAGGCGGCGCCCGTCGTCTGGGTGCCCTCGGGACGGGGCGGCGGCGAGGACAGCGGCGCGTCGCCGTGGGTGGCGGCCAGGGCGGCCTCCATCTCGTTGACCTCGTCGGTGGGGCTCTCCACCTCGATGTCGAGGTGCTTGTAGTTCGGCAGGCCCGTACCGGCGGGGATGAGCCGGCCCATGATGACGTTCTCCTTGAGGCCGCGCAGGTAGTCCACCTTGCCGTTGATGGCGGCCTCGGTGAGCACCTTCGTGGTCTCCTGGAAGGAGGACGCGGAGATGAAGGACTCGGTGGAGAGCGAGGCCTTGGTGATGCCGAGCAGCAGCGGCTCACCCACGGCCGGGCGCTTGCCCTCGGCCATGACCTTCTCGTTCTCCTCCTCGAACACCCACTTCTCGACCTGCTCGTCGACGAGGAAGTTGGTGTCGCCCACATCCGTGACGCGCACCCGGCGCAGCATCTGCCGGACGATGGTCTCGATGTGCTTGTCGTTAATCTTCACGCCCTGGAGGCGGTAGACCTCCTGCACCTCGTCCACCAGGTAGCGCGCCAGCTCCTTCTCGCCGAGCACCTTGAGGATGTCGTGCGGGTTGGCCGCGCCGTCCATCATCGCCTCGCCGGCCTTCACGCGGTCGCCGGAGTGGACGCTGATGTTCTTGCCCTTGGAGATGAGGTACTCCTTGGCCAGGTCCGTGCGCTGCTCGCCATTCACCTCGGGGGTGATGATGAGCTTGCGCTTGCCCTTGGTGTCCTTGCCGAACGACACCACGCCGTCGATCTCCGCGATGGCCGCGGCATCCTTCGGCTTGCGCGCCTCGAACAGCTCGGCCACGCGGGGCAGACCGCCCGTGATGTCCTTCGTCTTGGTCGTCTCGCGCGGCACCTTGGCGATGACCTCGCCCGGGTGGATCTCATCGCCGTCGTTGACGGTGATGATGGAGCCCTGCGGCAGGAAGTAGCTCGCCGGGTTGCGGGACGAGGGCAGGTCCTTGGTGTTGCCCTGCGCGTCGCGGATGGACACGCGCGGACGGGCCTCCGGGTCCTTGGACTCGATGACCGTCTTGCGGGACAGACCGGTGACCTCGTCGAGCGTCTCGGACATCGTCACGCCTTCGATGATGTCCTCGTACCGCACGACGCCGCCGACCTCGGTGAGCAGCGGGATCGCGAACGGATCCCACTCGGCCACCAGCTTGCCGGCCTCGATGCGCTCGCCTTCCTTCACCAGGATGCGGGCGCCGTAGATGATCTGGTAGCGCTCACGCTCGCGCCCCGAGTCATCCACCACGACCAGCTCGCCGTTGCGGTTCATCGCCACGAGCGTGCCGTCCGTCTTCTGCACCGTGATGAGGCCCGCGAACTTCACGCTACCTGCGTAGCGGTTCTCCAGGCTGGACTGCTCCGCGCGCCGCGTCGCCGCGCCACCGATGTGGAACGTGCGCATCGTCAGCTGCGTACCCGGCTCACCGATGGACTGCGCCGCGATGACGCCGACAGCCTCGCCCACGGACACCTTGCGGCCACGCGCCAGGTCACGGCCGTAGCACTCCACGCAGATGCCGCGCTTGGCCTGGCACGTGAGCACCGAGCGGATCTTCACCTTGTCCAGGCCGCTGTTCTCGATGCGGCGGACGCGGTCCTCGTCGATCTCCTCGTTGGCGCGCACCAGCACCTCGCCCGTGACGGGGTCGAGGATGTCGTCCAGGGCCACGCGGCCCAGGATGCGCTCGCCGAGCGGCTCGATGATCTCACCACCCTCGACCAGGGCGCCGATGAACAGACCGTCCATGGTGCCGCAGTCGTACTCGTTGATGATGGCGTCCTGCGCCACGTCGACGAGACGGCGGGTGAGGTAACCGGAGTTGGCCGTCTTGAGCGCCGTGTCCGCCAGACCCTTGCGGGCGCCGTGCGTGGAGATGAAGTACTGCAGAACCGAGAGACCCTCGCGGAAGTTCGCGGTGATGGGCGTCTCGATGATTTCACCCGAGGGCTTGGCCATCAGGCCGCGCATACCCGCCAGCTGACGGATCTGCTGGGCGCTACCACGCGCGCCCGAGTCGGCCATGATGTAGATCGGGTTGAACGACGGCTGCTTGCGCGACTCGCGCTTGCCGTCCTTGTCCCCGCTCGTCTCCTCCTGGGAGATCTGCTGCATCATCTCCTGGGCGACCTTCTCGGTGACCTCCGCCCAGATGTCGATGACCTTGTTGTAGCGCTCGCCGTCGGTGATGAGACCCTCGAGGTACTGGTTCTCGATCTCCGAGACCTCCTTGCGCGCGTAGTCCAGGAACTCCTGCTTCTTCGCAGGGATGATCATGTCCTTGAGCGCGATGGAGATACCGGCGCGGGTGGCGTTGAAGTAGCCCAGGCTGCGGATGCGGTCCGCCAGCAGCACCGTCTCCTTCTCGCCGGTGAGGCGGTAGCAGAGGTCGATGAGGCCGCCGAGCGACTTCTTGTCCAGCACCTTGTTGATGGCGTCGAAGCCCACGCGGCGCGGGACCACCTCCCACAGCAGGACGCGGCCGACCGTGGTCTCCTTGCGCTTGCCGTCGATGCGGCAGACCACCTTCGCCTGCAGGTGGACCTCGCCGTGGTCGTACGCGGCGCGGACCTCGTCGGGCGAGCTGAACACGCGGCCCTCGCCGTTGGCGAGTTCACGGGCGCGCGTCATGTAGTAGATGCCGAGCACCATGTCCTGCGTCGGGACAATGATGGGCTTGCCGTTCGCGGGGCTGAGGATGTTGTTGGTCGACATCATCAGCACGCGGGCCTCCATCTGGGCTTCGATGGAGAGCGGCACGTGCACGGCCATCTGGTCGCCGTCGAAGTCCGCGTTGAAGGCGGCGCAGACGAGCGGGTGCAGCTGGATGGCCTTGCCCTCGATCAGCACGGGCTCGAAGGCCTGCATGCCCAGGCGGTGCAGCGTGGGCGCGCGGTTGAGGAGCACCGGGTGCTCGCGGATGACGTCCTCGAGGATGTCCCAGACCTCCGGACGCTCCTTCTCCACCATCTTCTTCGCCGACTTGATGGTGGTGACGTAACCCTTCTCTTCGAGCTTGTTGTAGATGAACGGCTTGAACAGCTCGAGCGCCATGATCTTCGGCAGGCCGCACTGGTGCAGACGCAGCTCGGGGCCGACGACGATGACGGAGCGGCCCGAGTAGTCCACGCGCTTGCCGAGCAGGTTCTGGCGGAACCGGCCCTGCTTGCCCTTGAGCATGTCGGACAGCGACTTGAGCGGGCGCTTGTTGGGGCCCGTGATCGTCTTGCCGCGGCGGCCGTTGTCGAACAGCGCGTCCACGGCCTCCTGCAGCATCCGCTTCTCGTTGCGGATGATGATGTCCGGAGCGTTGAGCTCCTGCAGGCGCTTCAGACGGTTGTTGCGGTTGATGACGCGGCGGTACAGGTCGTTCAGGTCGGAGGTCGCGAAGCGGCCACCGTCGAGGGGAACGAGCGGGCGCAGGTCCGGCGGGATGACCGGAATCACGTCCAGCATCATCCACTCGGGCTTGTTGCCGGAGACGCGGAACGCCTCCGCGACCTTCAGGCGCTTGGCGTACTTCTTCCGCTTCGCCTCGCTGGTCGTCTCGCGCATGTCCTTGCGCAGGGCCTCGGACAGCTTCTCCACGTCCAGGGACTTGAGCATCTCGCGGACGGCTTCGCCGCCCATGCCCGTGGTGAAGGAGTCCTCACCGTGCTCCTGGTAGAGCCGGTGCATCTTCTCCTCGCTGATGAGCTCACCGGCCTGCAGCGGCGTCGACTTGGGGTCGAGGACGATGTAGCTCTCGCAGTAGAGGACCTTCTCCAGCTCCTTGAGCGTGATGTCCAGCAGGTTGCCGATGCGGCTCGGCAGCGACTTGAGGAACCAGATGTGGGCCACCGGCGTGGCCAGGGTGATGTGACCCAGGCGCTCGCGGCGGACCTTCGACTGGATGACCTCCACGCCACACTTCTCGCACACCACGCCGCGGTGCTTCATGCGCTTGTACTTGCCGCAGTTGCACTCGTAGTCCTTCACCGGACCGAAGATGCGCGCGCAGAACAGGCCGTCACGCTCCGGCTTGAAGGTGCGGTAGTTGATCGTCTCGGGCTTCTTCACCTCGCCGTGCGACCACTGACGGATCTTGTCGGGCGACGCCAGCGCGATGCGGATGGCGTTGAACGACAACGGGTCCTTCGGCTTCTCGAAGAAGTTGAAAATGTCCTTCACGTTGCCTCCGAAATCTCGTGAGGCGTCCCCCGTGGGGAACGCCAGATGATTCGGGCCCCCGCCCCGGACCCGGCCGCGGCCACCCTCTCAGAGGGTGGCGGGCGGCCGGTCAGGCGGGCGCACCGGCTCTCTTCTCAGGCCTCGGTCCCGGTCTTCCGGTCCTCGCCGTCACCACCACCGAGGAAGTCCCCGCCGAAGCTGCGCTGACGCTCGGGCGGCGCGCTCTCCAGCAGCTCGACGTCGAGGGCGAGCGACTGGAGCTCCTTGAGGAGCACGTTGAACGACTCGGGCAGGCCGCTCTCCAGGACGTTGTCGCCCTTGACGATGGCCTCGTACATGCGCGTGCGGCCCACCACGTCGTCCGACTTGACGGTGAGGAACTCCTGCAGCGTGTACGCCGCGCCGTAGGCCTCCATCGCCCAGACTTCCATCTCTCCCAGACGCTGACCGCCGAACTGGGCCTTGCCGCCCAGCGGCTGCTGCGTGACGAGCGAGTAGGGCCCGATGGAGCGGGCGTGGATCTTCTCGTCCACCAGGTGGTGCAGCTTCAGCATGTACATGACGCCCACGGTGACGTTCTGGTCGAACGGCTCACCCGTGCGGCCGTCGAACAGCACCATCTGGCCCGTGCGGGGCAGCTTGCCCTCGTCCAGCAGGGAGTGGATCTCCGTCTCCTGGGCGCCGTCGAACACCGGCGTCGCCACGTGGATGCCCTTCTTCGAGCGGCGGCACAGCTGACGGATCTCCTCCTCGTCCAGCTTGTCGAGGAAGTCGTGGAACGCCTTGTCCTCGCCGTAGATGGCCTTGAGGCGCTCACGGATGGCGTCCGCGCCCCAGTTGTCCTCCACGTAGCGCTGCAGCGCCTCGCCGGTGCCCTTGGCGGCCCAGCCCAGGTGCGTCTCGAGGATCTGCCCGATGTTCATGCGGCTGGGAACGCCGAGCGGGTTGAGGACGATGTCCACCGGACGGCCGTCCTCCAGGTACGGCATGTCCTCCTCGGGGAGGATGCGGGACACGACGCCCTTGTTTCCGTGGCGGCCGGCCATCTTGTCGCCCACGGCCAGCTTGCGCTTGATGGCGACGTACACCTTCACCATCTTGATGACGCCCGGAGGCAGCTCGTCGCCCTTCTTGATGCGGGCGATCTTCTCGCCGAAGGCCAGCTTCACGGCCTCCTTCGTCTCCTCCAGGTTGCGCAGGATGTCGCGCACGCGCGAGTCGAGCGGGTCGCCCACGGAGATCTCGCCCCAGTACTTGTAGGGCACCGTGGCCAGCAGCGCGTCGTCGAGGATGTCCCCCTTCTTCAGGAGGATCTTCCCCTTGTCGTCCACGAGCTTGCCCTGGACCTCCTTGCCACGCACCAGCACGCGGATGCGGCCGATGGCGCTGTCCTGGAGGACCTTGATCTCGTCGTTCTGGTCCTTGAGGAGCTTCGCCTCCTCCATCGACTCGATCTGCTTGGCGCGCTCGTCCTTCTCCACGCCCTTGCGGCTGAAGACCTTGGCGTTGATGACGGTGCCCACCACGCCCGGCGGGACGCGCAGGGAGCTGTCGCGCACGTCGCCGGCCTTCTCGCCGAAGATGGCGCGCAGCAGCTTCTCTTCCGGAGACAGCTGCGTCTCGCCCTTCGGGGTGATCTTGCCCACCAGCACGTCGCCGGGCTTCACCTCGGCGCCGATGCGGATGATGCCGCTCTCGTCGAGGTCCTTGAGGGCCTCCTCACCCACGTTCGGGATGTCGCGGGTGATCTCCTCCTTGCCCAGCTTGGTGTCGCGCGCGATGCACTCGAACTCCTCGATGTGGATCGACGTGAACACGTCGTCCTTGAGGATGCGCTCGCTGATGAGGATGGAGTCCTCGAAGTTGTAGCCCTGCCACGGCATGAACGCGACGACCACGTTCTGGCCCAGCGCCAGCTCGCCGGTCTCGGTCGCGGGACCGTCGGCGATGACGTCACCCTTCCGCACCTTGTCGCCCTTGCTGATGATGGGCTTCTGGTTGAGGCAGGTGTTCTGGTTGGAGCGCTGGTACTTGAGCAGGTTGTAGATGTCGACCTCGCTCGACACGTCGCTCAGCGAGGCCGGCACGTCCGCCTTCACCACGATGCGGCCGGCGTCCACGCTCTCCACCGTGCCGTCGCGGCGCGCCACGCACGTCACGCCCGAATCGCGCGCGACGATGGCCTCGATGCCCGTGCCCACCAGCGGCGCGCTGGTGCGCAGGAGCGGCACCGCCTGGCGCTGCATGTTGGAGCCCATGAGCGCGCGGTTCGCGTCGTCGTTCTCCAGGAAGGGGATCAGCGACGCGGCCACCGACACGAGCTGGTTCGGGGACACGTCCATCAGGTCCACGTCCTCGGCGCGCGCCTGGACGAACTCACCGCCGCGGCGGCTGGAGACGAGGGCGTTGATGAACTTGCCCTTCTTGTCCGTCTCCGCGTTCGCCTGGGCGATGGTGTGCTTCTCCTCCTCGAGCGCGGAGTAGAAGGCCACGTCCGTCGTCACCACGCCGGCGTCGACCTTGCGGTACGGCGTCTCGACGAAGCCGAACTCGTTGACGCGAGCGTAGGTCGACAGCGACGCGATGAGGCCGATGTTCGGACCTTCCGGCGTCTCGATGGGGCAGATGCGGCCGTAGTGCGTCGGGTGCACGTCGCGCACCTCGAAGCCCGCGCGCTCGCGGGTGAGGCCGCCGGGCCCGAGGGCGGACAGACGACGCTTGTGCGTGACCTCCGACAAGGGGTTCGTCTGGTCCATGAACTGAGACAGCTGGCTGGACCCGAAGAACTCCTTGATCACCGCGGTGACGGGCTTGGCGTTGATCAGGTCGTGCGGCATGAGCGTCTCGATCTCCTGGAGGCTCATGCGCTCCTTGATCGCTCGCTCCATGCGAACCAGGCCGATGCGGTACTGGTTCTCCAGCAGCTCGCCCACCGCGCGGACGCGGCGGTTGCCCAGGTGGTCGATGTCGTCGATGGTCCCCTTGCCGTTCTTCAGATCGATCAGGTAGCGGATCACCTCGAGGATGTCCCGCTTGGTGAGGATCTGCCCGTCGAGCGGCTCCTCGAGGCCGAACTTGAAGTTCAGCTTGAGGCGACCGACCTTGGAGAGGTCGTAGCGCTCCGGGTTGAAGAACAGGTTGGTGAACAGGTTGATCGCCGTCTCCGGCGTCGGCGGATCGCCAGGGCGCAGGCGGCGGTAGATCTCCATGATGGACTGCTCGGGCGTCTCGAGCTTGTCCAGCATGAGCGTCTCACGCAGGTAGGGACCCACGTTGAGGTTGTCGATGAAGAGGACCTTGAACTCCTTGATGCCGCGCTTCAGGAGCTCGTCGACCTTCTCCTGGGAGACCTCCTCGTTGCACTCGAGGATGACCTCGCCCGTGGTCTCGTCGACCACGTCGTAGGCGGACACCTTGGTGAAGAGCTCGTCCGCGTCGATGGGGAGCGTCTTCATCTTCGCCGCCTCGAGCTTCTTGATGGCGGCGCGGGTGAACTTGCGGTTCTTCTTGACGATCAGCTCACCCGTCTTCGTCTTGATGTCGCGGGTGGCGCGCTGGCCCGGGAGCAGCTCCAGCTCGACGCTCTTCTCGAAGTCCGTCGCGCTCTGGAGGTAGATGGTCTCCGTGGCGTAGTAGTAGTTGAGGATCTCCTCGGTGGAGCCCTTGAACTCCAGCGGGTTCTTCTTCGCGGTGTCGCTGACGGCGCCCAGGGCGCGGATGAGCACCGTGGCCGGCAGCTTGCGGCGGCGGTCGATGCGCACGTACAGCAGGTCCTTGTGGTCGAACTCGAAGTCGATCCACGAACCGCGGTAGGGGATGATGCGGGCGTTGTACAGCAGCTTGCCGGACGAGTGGCTCTTGCCCTTGTCGTGGTCGAAGAACGCGCCAGGGCTGCGGTGCAGCTGGCTGACGACCACGCGCTCGGTCCCGTTGATGATGAAGGTGCCGTTCTGGGTCATCAGCGGGATTTCCCCGAAGTAGACCTCCTGCTCCTTCACGTCACGGATCGACTGGGCGCCAGTCTCCTCGTCCTTGTCCCACACCACCAGACGTACCACCACCTTGATGGGGGCGGAGTAGGTCATGCCGCGCTGGTGGCACTCGTCGACGTCGTACTTCGGCTTCTCCAGGTGATAGCTGACGAACTCCAGCGAGGACGTCTCGTTGAAGTCGCGAATCGGGAATACCGAGTTGAAGACACCCTGAAGACCGATGTCCTCGCGCTTCTCCGGGGCGATATCGGCCTGGAGGAACTTCTCGTAGGACTGCTTCTGGATGTTGATGAGATTGGGAATGTCGATGATCTTCGCGATCTTGGCGAAGGTCTTCCGCACGCGGAAATTGTTCTGGATCTGCGTCGGCATTCTGGCTCCGGGGACGGCTGCTCGGGCGGGGCAAACATCAATAACGCGCGGCGGCGCCGGGAAATTTGCAACTGTCAAATGGGCAAAGCCGGCAGCCCCCTCGCTGGGAGCGCCGGCCTGCTCATCCGGTCAGGAGGCTGCCTGGGAATTCCCGGAAAACAAGCAGCCCCTGTGGAAACTACTTGATGTCGACGGTGGCGCCAGCGGCGACCAGCTGGTCCTTGATCTTCTTGGCGTCGTCCTTGTTGACGCCCTCCTTGACCGTCTTGGGCGCGCCCTCGACCAGGTCCTTGGCCTCCTTCAGGCCCAGGCCGGTGATCGCGCGGATCTCCTTGATGACGTTGATCTTGTTGGCGCCGGCGTTCGACAGCACCACCGTGAACTCCGTCTTCTCCTCGACAGGCGCCGCAGGGCCGGCAGCCGCGGGACCCGCGGCAACGGCGACGGCGGCGGCGGAGACGCCCCACTTCTCCTCCAGCGCCTTCACGAGGTTCGCGGCCTCGATGATGGTCAGGCCGGAGAGCTGCTCAACGATCGCATTCAGGTCAGCCATGGAACTGTGTCCTTCTGGTATTGACTAACGGCCTACTTCCCCAGTGGGGAGGTACGGCCGAAGAGGTTGGTGTAGCAAAACTTCTCGGACAGATGAGGAAAACTACCCCTGCGCCTTGTCCGCGTGGGCCTGGACGACCCGCGCGAGCTGGGAACCGGGAGCCGCGATGGTCCGAACCAGCTTGCTGGCCGGCTGGTTGAGCATCCCGAGCAGCTGCGCGCGGAGCTCGTTGAGACCCGGCAGCTTCGCCAGCTGCTTCACGCCGTTGACGTCGACCTTGCGGCCGTCGACCACGGCGGTGCGGATCTTGATCTTGTCCTCGAGGTCCTTCGCGAACTCGGTCAGGATCTTGGCGGGCGCCACCACATCGCCGTAGCTGATGCACAGCGCCACGGGACCCGTGAAGTCATCAGCGATGACCGCGACGTCCGTGCCCTGCGCAGCACGACGCGCCAGCGTGTTCTTGATGACCTTGTACTCGACGCCGCCCTCGCGGAACTTCTTGCGCAGCTTCGTCACCGTCTCCACGTCCACCTTGGAGAACTCGGCGACGATGGCCGACTTGGTCCGCGAGAACTTCTCGTGGAGCTCCTTGATCATCTCTTCCTTCTCGCTCTTCAGCACTTTGACTCACCTCCTTACTGGCCCGCCTTCCAGCGGGCGTGATGCCTGGGCCAAAGTGGCAGAGCGAGAGGAACCTCCGAGAGGAACCACACCGCACCTCCAGTCTCGGCAGGGCTGGCCTTTCGACCGTTTGAACCCGGCAGAGCGAGCCGTCCCCCGACCGGTTGCCCGGTTGCCAACGGGGATACTTCTCCTCTGACCCGGGTCCCTGCTGTCATGAACCAGGTCGGAACACCCCGTCTCACGACGTGGCGTCCCAATTGCAAAAGCCGGGGGCCTATACCCCCGGCTTCGGCAAAGATCCAGAACTTTCGAACCTGAGACGTCAGACGGGCAACGCCCTGACACCCCGGGTGGGAGCAGGAACGTTGCCCGTCGTGAAAAACCGCCTAGCGGTGGCGGTTCAGGATTTCCTGGGTGTCGATCTTGATGCCAGGGCCCATCGTCGTGGAGATGGCGATGCCCTTCAGATAGACGCCCTTGGCGGTGGCCGGCTTGAGCTTCATCACCAGGTCCACCAGCGCGTTGAAGTTGCCCTCGAGCTTGTCCGCCGAGAAGGAGGCCTTGCCCATCTTCGCGTGGACGATGCCGGCCTTCTCCGCGCGGAAGTCGACCTTACCGCCCTTCGCCTCGCGGATGGCCTTGGCCACGTCCATGGTCACCGTGCCGACCTTCGGGTTCGGCATGAGGCCACGGGGACCGAGCACCTTACCGAGGCGACCGACGATACCCATCATGTCCGGGGTGGCGATGACGGTGTCGAAGTCGAGGAAGCCCTCCTCGATGCGCTTCTGGAGGTCCTCTGCGCCGACGATGTCCGCGCCGGCGTTGCCGGCCTCGGTCGCGCGCTCGCCCTTGGCGAACACCGCCACGCGAACCGTGGCGCCCGTGCCGTTGGGGAGGACGACGGCGCCACGAACCATCTGGTCCGCGTGCTTGGGGTCCACGCCCAGGTTGATGGAGACGTCCACCGTCTGGTCGTACTTGGAGGCGCGCGCCTCCACGGTCTTCTTCAGCAGCGCGAAGCCCTCGGTGATGCTGTAACGCTTCTCGCGGTCAACCAGGGCGGCGGCCGCGCGGAACTTCTTCCCATTCTGAGCCATGACAGAATTCCTCGTCCGTGAGTGGGGCGGACTAACCGACGACGTCGATGCCCATGGAGCGCGCGGTGCCAGCAATGGTGTTCATGCAGGCCTCGAGCGACGCGGCGGTGGTGTCCTGGATCTTCTTCTTGGCGATCTCCTCGAGCTGCTTCTGGGTGATCTGCCCCACCTTCTCCTTGCCAGGCTTCTTCGCGCCCGAGCCCTTCTTCTTCTCGGTGTGCAGGCCCGCCGCCTTCTTGATGAGGATGGCCGCCGGAGGCGTCTTCAGGATGAAGGTGAAGGAGCGGTCCTGATACACGGTGATGATCACCGGGATGATCAGGCCTTCCTTGGCCTCCGCCTGCGTCTTCGCGTTGAACTGCTTGCAGAACTCCATGATGTTCACGCCCTGCTGACCGAGCGCGGGGCCGATCGGCGGAGCGGGATTCGCCTTGCCGGCGGGAATCTGCAGCTTGACCTGTCCTGTGACCTTCTTCATCGGCTGACGACTGCCTTTCGAGGGGGTGGTCCTACCGGGCCTCCAGACGGGGAGGCCCTCCCACCCATGGGACCGCGCCCCCAGGAGGGACGCGGAGACTGATGCGAGCGCGCTCTATCCGAGCCGCTCGCGAAGAACTAGCCGGTGGTCTTCTCCACCTGCATGAAGTCGAGCTCAACGGGGGTGGCGCGACCGAAGATGCTGACCAGCACCTTCACGCGACCCTTCTCCGCGTTGACCTCCTCCACCGTGCCGTTGAAGTTGGCGAAGGGCCCGTCGATGACGCGCACCGTGTCGCCCTCGTCGAACTGCACCTTCGGCTTCGGCTTGAGCGTGCCCTCGGAGATCTGGGACGTCAGGCGCGCCACTTCCTGGTCGGAGATGGGCAGCGGGTTCTGGTTCTGCGCCGTGCCGGGGAAACCGGTGATCTTCGGCGTGTTCTTCACCAGGTGGAGCGTCCGGTCGTTCAGCTCCATCTGGACGAAGATGTAGCCCGGGAAGAACTTGCGGCGGGAGGTCTTCTTCTCCCCCTTCACCATCTCCACGACCTGCTCCATGGGGATGAGGATCTCACCGAACTGGTCCTGGAGCCCCTCGAGGCGCACCTTCTCCTCCAGGCTCTTCTTCGCCTGGTTCTCGAAGTTCGAGTAGGTGTGGACCACGTACCATTTCATCGCCATTACAGCTTCCCCCACAGGGCCGGCAGCCACTCCACCATCAGGTTGTAGGCGACGGAGTCGATGCAGAAGAGCAGCACCGCGGCGACCAGCGAGGCGACGACCACGGCCACCGTCGACGCCCGGGTCTCGCCCCAGGTTGGCCAGGTGACCTTCATCAGCTCGCTCGCGACCTCCATGGAGAGCGCGTGCGTCTTGGGGTGGAAGTAGCCCACCAGCGCGAGCGCGACGGCCAGCACGTAGCCGACCAGGGTGGACACCTTCCAGTCCAAGCCCTCGATGAGGATGGAATCCGGCCACCCGAAGCTCGCCCAGAGCATCCCCACGACGCGCTCCAGGAAGAGCGCCAGGATGATGCCGGCGAGGAGGTAGAAGATGACCACGAGCCGCTTCGGATCCATCGCCGAGCGGTTAGCCTGCTGGCTGGCCTCTGATGCCGTCGCCATGGTGCCTCACGAGGTACTACGAATGCGGAAGACTATCGACGCGGGAAACACAGGAACCCCCGGTACCTCCAGGTACCGGGGGCCCCGCTCCCACTGAGACTTGGCAGGCCAGGAGGGATTCGAACCCCCAACACGCGGATTTGGAGACCGCTGCTCTACCGTTGGAGCTACTGGCCTAAAGACTTCTCAGGAACTACCGACCTAGACCTTACCTTCCTTGTGGTCCGTGTGCTTGCGGCACCGCGAGCAGAACTTGCTCAGCTCGAGCTTGTCCTGGCTCTTCTTCTTGTTCTTCGTGGTCGTGTAGTTCCGCTCCTTGCACACCGTGCACTCGAGCGAAATGATGGACCGATTACCCTTGCCCATGGCCTACCTCATCAGACACGGAAGGGGAAGGCTACCAGAAGGTACCCTCCCCCCGTCATCTGGAAATGGATGCCGGCCGGCCCGAGGGCCGGCCAGGCGGATTACTCGATGACCTCGGCCACGACGCCGGCGCCCACCGTGCGGCCGCCCTCGCGAACCGCGAAGCGCAGCTCCTTCTCCATCGCCACCGGGGTGATCAGCTCCACCTCAATCGCGATGTTGTCGCCCGGCATCACCATCTCGACGTTCTCCGGCAGCTTCACCGTGCCCGTCACGTCCGTCGTGCGGAAGTAGAACTGCGGACGGTAGCCCTTGAAGAACGGGGTGTGACGTCCAC
>NZ_JAKCFB010000046.1 GCF_024198235.1 Myxococcus dinghuensis
GGACGTGGACGCGGCGCTGCGCGTGGCGCACCTGCACCGCGCCTCGGGCGACGCGCCCCGGGCCGCCCGCGCGCTGCTCCAGGCCGCGCGGCTGGCGGCCCCCGAGGAGCGGCCGCCGCTGCTCCTGGAGGCGGCGGACCTCTGGGAGAAGGCGAACGAGCACGGCGAGGCGCTGGAGGTCATCGAGCGCATCGCCGCCGAGGCCCCGGACATGCTGGCCCCTTCGGAGCTGGCGGAGCGCTTCGGCCGGCTGGGGGCCTTCTCCCGCGCCCTGGACGTGGGCTTCGCGCCCGCCATGGCCGCGGGCGACCTCACGGACGCGCTGGCGATGGCCGCGCAGGCGGGCGACGAGGCCCGCACCCGCGAGGCGCTGTGGGCGCTGGCCGCGCTGCCGGACGCGGACGCCGCGCACGCCTCGGCGCTCGCGGACGGCCTGCGCGAGGAGCGCGACGCGGAGGGACTGCTGGAGCTGGCGGGCTTGTCCGTCGCGCGCGACGCCGCCTTCGCCGTGGCCCTTCGCGACGAGGTGCTGCGCTCGGCCCGCTCCCCGGTGCTCCAGCGGCTGCGGGCCCTGGAGGAGCTGGCGTCGGACCCGGGCTTCGCGCCGCGCCTCACGTTGCTCCTGCCGCACCTGGGGGAACTGCCGGAGGTGCTCTCCGAGGCGGTGCTCCAGCGCGTGCGCGCGCTGCCGGTGGACGCGCGCGAGGAAGCGCTGGCCATGGCCGCCGAGGGGTGGCCCGCGCGGCGCCAGGGGCTGCTGCGCGAGCGCCACACCCTCGAGGTCGAGCTGGGGCGCTTCGACGCCGCGGCGCGCACGCTGGCGCGGCTCATCGCAGGGGAGGACGACGCCCGCGCCCGCGCCGGGCTGCACCTGGAGCAGGGCGAGCTGCTGCTCAGCCCGCTGGACCGGCCGGAGGAGGCCCGCGCCGCGTTCGAGCGCGCGCTCGAGGACGACGGCGCCATGACGCGGGCGCTGCGCAACCTGCTGGCGCTGGTGGACGAGGCGCGCGAGCCCGCGGTCTTCGTGTCGCTGGCGGAGCGGCTGACGGTGGAGGAGGGCCCGGAGGCGGCCATGCCCCACCGCGAGCGGCTGGCGGACGCCTACGAGGCGCTGGGACAGGTGGCCGACGCCGCCGCGCAGTTGGAGGCGCTGCCGGAGACGGAGGAGCGGCTGGCGCGCCGCGCGCGGCTGGCGGAGCAGCGGGGCCGGACCGGCGAGGCGCTCCAGTTGCGCGAGCGGCTCACGGACGAGCCGGCGGTGCTGGAGTCCATCCTCCGGGGCTACCTGGACGCGCAGTTGGTGGCGCCCGCGGCGCGGCTCGCCGAGCGGCTGTTCGACGCGGGGCGCCTGTCTCCGGAGGTCCTGCGGTTGTCGGCCGAGCGGCTGTCTCCGGTGCCCGAGGGTGCTCCGCTCGCCGCCCGGCTGTGGCCCACGCTCCTGCGCGCCCAGCCGCTGGACATGGATGGCTGGACGCTGTTCGCGGAGGCCCTGCGAGGGCTCGGGCAGGCGGAGGCCGCGGAGCGCGCGGACGGCATCGGCGCGGCCCTGGCCTCCAGCACGGCGACGACCGCCGCGGTGTCGGTGGTGCCGCTGCCGGTGCCCGGGGGCTTCGCTCACCCGCTCCCCGAGGGCGCGCTGCGGGTGTCGGACGAGCGCTTCCCGCGCCTGTTCGCCGCGCTGCGCCCGCTCCTGGCTTCACTGGGCGCGGGGGGGCTGGGCGTGAGCGTGGACCCCACCGGCGGTGTGGAGGCGTACCTCTCCAGTCCCGGGGAGCTCGTCCTGGGCGCGGGCGCGCTGGCGTGCTTCGGCCCGGTGGAGCTGGGCTACCTGTGCGCCCTGGCGCTGGCGCTGGGGGAGGCGGGCGTGAAGCTGTCTCGGCCGGGCGCCGTTCCGGAGCTCGACGCGGCGGCGGTGGCCGCCTTCGCGGCGGTGCCCGCGTCGCTCGCGGCCGGACGCGTGCTGGCGCGCCTGGACGACGAGGTGCGGGGGAGTGACCCGTCGCGGGTGGATGTGGGAGCGGTGCTCGCCCGGGGAGGGGCCTTCCAGGCGGTGGCCCTTTCCGTGCTCGGACGCGGGTAGCCGTGTAGCCTCCCGCGCCGTATGCACCTGAAGCGTCTTGTCATCGCCGCGCTGCCGGTCGCGGCCGTCGCGGCGGCCATGGCCTGCTCCTCGGACCCGGTGTTCCCGGGCTCCCAGTTGGTGGGCACGTTCCAGTTCGAGGCCCGCCTCGACCGGGCCAACACCACCTGTGACGCCTCCATGCCGGAGTTCGCCCTGGTGGACGACGCGGGGGTCTTCCGCTTCGAGGGCACCTTCTCCCGCGACGACGCGGGCACCGCCGGGTGGTTCACGGTGCAGGGCTTCGACCGCGAGGCGAAGTTCGAGGGCCAGGGCGTCACGTCCACGCTGCGCGCGACGGCGCCCCGCTCCACGTGTGGGACGGACTGCAAGGACTCGCAAATCGAGGAGGCGCTGAGCGTGACGCTCTTCAGCGACAGCCAGGCGACCGCGCTCGACCGGAGCTGCGGCGGCTTCGACGGGGGAATCCCCGACGGCAGCATCCCGGCGCCCACGGAGAACGGCTACGACGTGGCGCTGGCGTGCGGCACGTTGACGGACCTCTTCCTGCCCGGCTCCTGTACGTGTAATCCCACCTCGTGCAAGACGGCGTACAAGGTTCAGGGCGTACGGAGGGACTGATGACGAAGCGGGCGGTGGTGCTGTTCTCCGGAGGGCTGGATTCCACGACGTGCGTGGCCATGGCGCGGGCGAGCGGCTTCGAGCCGGTGTGCCTGTCGGTGGCGTATGGCCAGCGGCACGCGGTGGAGCTGGAGAAGGCGCGCGCGGTGGCCAGCGCCATGGGCGTGAAGGACCTGCGCGTGGTGTCCATCGACCTGCGGCAGGTGGGCGGCTCGGCCCTCACCGCGGACATCGACGTGCCCAAGGACCGGCCCGCGGAGGAGATGGACCACGGCATCCCGGTGACGTACGTGCCGGCGCGCAACGCGCTGTTCCTCTCGCTGGCGCTGGGGCTCGCGGAGGTCGTGGGCGCGACGGACCTCTACATCGGCGTCAACGCGGTGGACTACAGCGGCTACCCGGACTGCCGGCCGGAGTTCATCCGCTCGTTCGAGGCGATGGCCAACCTGGCCACCAAGGCGGGCGTGGAGGGCGCGCGCTTCACGGTGCACGCGCCCCTGTCCGGCCTGAGCAAGGCGGACATCATCCGCGAGGGCGTGAAGCTGGGCGTGGACTACGGGATGACGCACTCCTGCTACGACCCGGACGCGCAGGGCGCCGCGTGCGGCCGGTGCGACAGTTGCCTCCTGCGCAAGAAGGGCTTCGAGGAGGCGGGCGTGCCGGACCCGACGCGCTACACGGTGGGGGCATGACGATGGCGACGCGGACGTGGGGCGTGGTGCTGGGGCTGTCGCTGGGGAGCGCGGCGCTCGCCGAGGACGTGACGCCACCGGCCCGGAAGCCCGCCCCGTCCGCGAAGCCGGCCGCCGCGAAGGCCGCGCCGCTCGTGGACGCCACCACGGTGGTGAAGGACCTGGTGCTGGACCTGCGCTACGCGACGGCGGACAACTTCCTCGAGCGCAAGGTGTATCCGGACACGGCGCGGTGCCTGCTGTTGCCGGAGTCCGCCCAGAAGCTGAAGGCGGCGGCGGACGTGCTGCGGCCGCGCGGCTACCGGCTCAAGGTCTACGACTGCTACCGGCCCCGCGCGGTGCAGTGGGAGATGTGGAAGATCATGCCCGTGCCCGGGTACGTGGCGGACCCGCGCAAGGGCTCCAACCACAACCGGGGCGGGGCGGTGGACCTCACGCTGGTGACGCTGGAGGGCCAGGAGGTGGAGATGCCCACGCCCTTCGACACCTTCACGCCGGCGGCCCACCAGGGCTACGCCGGTGGCACCGAGGCGTCGCGCGAGCACCGGGAGGTCCTCCGCGAGGCGATGGAGGGCGCGGGCTTCTCGCCCAACCGCATGGAGTGGTGGCACTTCGACCTGCCGGACGCGAAGACCCGGCCCGTGTTGGATGTCCCCTTCGAGCCGGAGAAGTAGCCCGCTCGCCGGGGCCCCGCCTCGTGATGGAACCATGATGAAGCCGGGGGCCACCTGCGGCACGCTGGGAGGGTCTCGGAGGAAAGGCCCCTGGCGGGGCAGACGGGTCGTCGTCACGATGAAGTCCACATCCGCGCGCTGGCTCTGCTGCCTCCTCGTGCTCCTCGCCCTGCCGGCGCTGGGGCAGGAGGGCTCGCTCACGGGCTCCGTGCTCCACGCGCTCAGCCAGCAGCCGCTCGCGGGCGTGAAGGTGTCCGCGGCCTCGCCCGTGCTCCAGGGCGAGCGGGTCACCACCACGGACGCGCGCGGCCTCTATACGCTGCGCCTGCCGCCGGGGCGCTACGCGCTGCGCTTCGAGAAGGAGTCGTTCTCTCCCGTCACGCGCACGGACGTGGAGGTGAAGGCGGGCCCCCGTCGCGAGGCCCCCGTCGCGCTCCACCCCGCGCTGGCCGCGGTCTCCGGCTCCACCTTCCAGCCGCTCGCGCCCTTCGCGCCCCCGCTGAGGTTGGAGTCGGACGGGGTCGCGTGGATGGCCGCGCCGCGCGTGGGAGACATCCGGGACCGCGCGCCGCCCTGGGCGCTGCCGCAAAACCCGCCGCCGCGGGACGGCGCCAGCGCGTTCGCGCAGATGTTCCCCGGGAGCAAGCCCCTGCGGGACTCGGACACGCGGGGCCATGGCGTCAACCCGACCATCGACACGGAGGAGGAGCGCGTCTCCACCTACACCTTCCAAATGAGCACGGCCTCGTACGCGCTGGCCCGGGGCTACCTGGAGCGGGACACGCTCCCCGCCGAGGAGTCGGTGCGGGTGGAGGACTTCGTCAACAGCTTCGACCTGGGGCCCTCGGGCGAGCAGGTGGGGCTCTTCTTCCTCACCGTGGAGGGCTTCCCGTCCCCGAGCCGCAAGGGCTACCACGTCGTGCGCGTGAGCGTCTGCGCGCGCGAGGCCCTCTCCGACGTGGGCGTGCAGTTGGAGTTCGAGCGCGGCGCGGTGTCCCGCTACCGCCTGGTGGGCTACGAGAACCAGAGCGCCACGCCGGAGAAGCCCTCGGACGACGACGAGGAGACGCCGGTCCCCCTGGCGAAGGGCGCGTGTGTCACCGCCATCTACGAGGTGAAGCTGCTGCGGCCCGCCATCGCCTTCGGCACGCTGCGCATCCTCTACGAGCAGGGCGAGAACACCATGTGGCGCCGGGTGCAGATGCTGATGCCGTCCAGCACCCTGCGCTCCAGCGCGGCGAAGGTGGCCCCCGCCACGCGGCTGGCATACGTGGCCGCGGCGTTCGCGGAGAAGCTGCGCGGCTCGTACTGGACGCGCTCGCTCGACTGGGCGCGGCTGCACGCGCTCTGGGAGGAGGTGGGGGCGCCCCTGACGGAGCGGCCGGACGTGGTGGAGCTGGGCGCGCTCATCAAGAAGGCCGGAGCGCTGGACCACCGCAAGGACCTCTACGGACCCGCGTCGACGCTGTCCAACATGGACATGGACAACGTCCCCGGGCCGGGGAAGTAGGCGCGAATGTTCCGCAGGCTGCTCCCCTTGCTCGTCGCGCTGGTGGTCGGCCTCGTGGGGTTGGCCTGGGGCCTGGGCTCGCTGCAGCGCATCTTCGCCACCGAGCGCGAGGACGCGCGCCAGTCGCTCCAGTCGCGGCGCGAGGCGCTGGAGCAGTACGCCCGGGCGTCGCTCGCGCAGTCGCTGCGGGACCGCCTGGAGGCGGCGAAGTCCTCCCTGGACGCCGCGGTGGGCGACCCGCTGGCCCCGGCCGCGGGCCTGTACCTCCGCGAGCGCGGGGCCCAGGTGCTGCCCCGGCTCTCGCTCCACGACACCGGGGACGCCACGCCCGCCCGGGAGCGCTACGCGCGGCTGCGCGCGGGCACGGAGGTGGCGGACGACCTGGAGGACCCGTGGGCGGAGCGCCTGGCGCGCACGCGCGCGGTGGAGGTCGCGCTCGCGCGGGGAGACCGACGCGGCTCCACGGTGGCGCTGATGGGGCTGCTCCAGCACCGCGCGCAGTACGTGCTCGCCTCCACGCGCGACGTGCCGGGCCTGCTGGTGGTGCTGGAAGCGCTGGCGGAGCGGGGAGACCCGGTGCCCCAGCTCATGCACGCGCTGGTGCGCGACGGGCTGGCGGACGGCAAGGGCGGTCGGATGGAGGGCCTCCAGCGCCTGCTCCTGTCGCGCCGCTCGCGCTTCACGCCGGGGGACTTCGCCTTCCTGCGCGAGCGCGTGGTGGCCCTCTCCCGGAAGGTGGGGGCGCCGGTGGACGACTTCGAGGCGCGCGCGCGGGAGCTGGCGGACGGGCCCCTGGCCCTGCCGGAGTCCGTCCCGGGGCCCGCGCTGGTGCGCGCGGGGTGGTACCTGGAGCCGCGAGGCGGCAACCAGGTGCGCGGCGTGGCGGTGGACGCGGGCGCGCTGCTCGACGCCCTCACGCGGGAGATGCGCGAGCGCGGGCTGCTGGACGCTCAGGGCCGGGTGCGGCTGTTGGGCGACGCGGCGCTGCTCCCGCTGGAGGGGCTGCCGCTGTCGGTGGACACGCCGGAGTGGGCGCGGGCGGAGGACGCGCTGGAGCGGCGCTACCGCCTCAAGACGGGCATGGTGGTGGCGTGCGCGGGCCTGGCGCTGGGCATCGCCGCGCTGGCCTTCCTCGCCCAGCACCGCAAGTACCGCTTCCTGGAGTTGAAGAGCGACTTCGTGGCCACCGTGTCGCACGAGCTGCGCACGCCCCTGGCCTCCATCCGGCTGCTGGCGGAGACGCTGGAGTGGCGACTGGCGGAGGGCGCGGAGGCACGCGACTACCCGGGGCGCATCGTCCGCGAGGCGGACGGGCTGGGCTTCCTGGTGGAGAACCTCCTGTCCTTCAACCGCATCGACAAGGGCCGCTGGGTGCCCCGGTTGGAGCCGGTCCGCCTGGACGAGCTGGTGTCGCTCCTGCGTCGCGACCTGGAGTCCTGGTCGAAGGTGCCGGTGGCGCTGGAGGCCCAGGTGGGCGAGCTGTCGCTCCGGGCCGACGCGCAGTTGGTGCGCCTGTTGCTCTCCAACCTCGCGCGCAACGCGTGTGCGTACAACACACGCGACCCCGTGCGCCTGCGCGTGGAGGCGCTGCCGGGCGGTCGGGTGCGCTTCTCGGACAACGGCGTGGGCATCCCCGCGACGGACTGGGAGCGCGTCTTCGGCGAGTTCGTCCGGCTGCCCGGCCAGGGCCGCGAGGTGCCCGGCAGCGGCCTGGGGCTCGCGCTGTGCCGCCGCATCATGCGCCTGCACGGAGGTACGCTGCGCGTCGTGGCCTCCAGCGCCGAGGGCACCACCTTCGAACTCACCTTCCCCCCCACCGCGACGACATGACCCAGCCCAGCCCCACCATCCTCCTGGTCGAGGACGACCCCAACCTGCGGCTCGCGCTGCGCGACAGCCTGGAGCACCAGGGCGGCTACGCCGTGGAAGAGGCGGCCAGCGTGCGCGAGGCGCGCGAGCACCTGTCCCGCCGCGCCTTCCAGCTCATCCTGCTCGACGTCATGCTGCCGGACGGGGACGGCTATTCGCTGTGCCGCGCCCTGCGCGAGGAGGGCGTCACCAGCCCGGTGCTGATGCTCACCGCGCGCACGCTGGAGGACGACGTGGTGCGCGGCTTCGAGGCGGGGGCGCAGGACTACCTGGGCAAGCCCTACCGGCTGAGGGAGCTGCTGGCGCGGGTGGGGGCGCTCGTGCGCCGCGCGGGCGGCGGCGCGCCCTCGAAGCTGGTGCGCTTCGGCGGCTACAAGCTGGACCTGGACCGGCGCAAGGTGGAGTCGCTGGAGGGCGCGGTCGTGGAGCTGACGCGCACGGAGTTCGACCTGCTGGCCTTCCTCGTGCGCGAGCGGGAGCGCGTGCTGCGCCGCGACGACATCCTCGACGCGGTGTGGGGCCGTGACGTCGTCGTGGACCCGCACACCGTGGACAACTTCGTCTCCAGCCTGAAGAAGAAGCTCGGGTGGAACAGCGCCTCGCGCTTCGCCATCCAGACGGTGCGCGGGGTGGGCTACCGCATGGAGATAGAGTCTCCCTGAGCGCTCAGCGCAGCGGGTTGTTGCGCAGGCGCTCGGCCAGCGAGGCCAGTGCCGCGGCGCCGCTCCCGGATTGCCGCGTCTGGGCCGCGTCGATGAGGGCCTGCGTCTCCGGCGCGTCGACGCGCAGGAGCGCGTTCGTGAGCGCCAGGCGGACGTCTCCCTCGTAGGCGAGCCACGCGCCCAACAGGGCCTGGGCGGCCACGCGTCGCACCTCGCCCTCCTCGGCGCGCGCGCGCGCCTGGGACGTCTTCCAGGCCCACGCGGAGCCCACGTCGCCCAGGGCCTGCGCCAGCCTGCGCGCCTCCGTGGCCGCCGGGCGCGTGCCGAGCGCCTCCGCCAGCGCCTGGGCGACCACCAGCCGCCGGCACTGCCCCATGGCCTCGCGCACCAGCCACCCGCGCGAGCCCTCCTGGTGCGACAGGGTGATGAGCAGCGCGGCGGCCTCCGGTGAGTCCAGCTTCGCCAGCGCCACCGCGGCCACGCGCCGCACCGGGCGCCGCTCCTCGGGGCCCTCCAGCAGGTCCTTCCACAGGGGCAACAGGCGTGCGTCCCTCAGCGCGCCCGTGGCCTCCACCAGCCCCACCTTGAGGGCCAGCTGCGCGGAGGCCCACGCGGGCTGGTCCAGGCTCGCGTCGAAGGCGATGCGCTCCACCATGGGCCACAGCGCCTCCGGACCCAACTGCGTGAACAGGGGCGAGACGGAGGCGAGCGTGCCGCGCTTGCGCGAGTCGAGGAGCGTCACCCGGCCGATGGCCTCCTCCAGCCGCGTGAAGGCCTGCGGCGTCTGCTGGCGCGCGCGGATGACCTCCTCCCGCAGCGCCCCCAGCGAATCACTCCCCGCCGTCTGCGCCAGCGCGGAGGCGGACAGGAGCCACAGCGCGGCGCCCAGGCCGCGAATCCACGAGCGCGTCATCGTCCGCCCTCCCACCACTTCGTCGACGGCACCGCGCGCGCGCTGTTGGTCGCGCAGTGCACCTCGCCGCCTCCCAGGTGATACAGCTCCCAGGTGTCCGTCCAGTGCACGCGGATGCCGTAGGGCGCGAGCGCCTGCTCGAGCTGGACCTTGAACGGGTCCTGCCCGCCGACGAGCGGCCCATGCGGGTCCGGCGCGATGACGAGCGAGCGCGACACCGACAGCAGGTTGACGGTGCCGGGCTGGAGCGCGCCCGCGCCGTTGGCGAAGTCCTGGAAGAGGAAGGGGACCCGGACGATTTCGTCGTCGGTGAGGCCCGTCTCCTCTCGCAGCACGGTCAACTGCGAGTCGATCTCCAGCGCCGCCCGCGCCGTGGAGTCCATCACCGACGCGTTGTCCAGCAGCTCCTCCACCGTCGCCTCCGCCGGCCGGCCGAAGCCCCAGCTCTTGCCCACGAAGAGCTTCGCGTCGCCATGGCCCTGCTCCAGCACCGCCATCAGCATGCGCCGCGCCAGGGCGGGGTCCGCCACCAGGGCAATCCAGCCGCGCGGCGTGTCCGCGGGCAGGAAGCTCACCGTCTCGTCCACGTGGGCCACCGCGAGCCAGGAGGTGTCGAGGTACACCGGCGGTTGGACCCGCTGGGCCTCCAGCATGCGCGTGAAGCTGGGGTCGGGCTGGAAGTCCGGCTCGGAGTCGGGGCCGCGGCCGCGCAGCAGCCGGCCGAGCGGATACTTCGTCCCGCCCAGCTCGTAGGGCGGGATGACCTCCGTGTTGCCGAAGGAGTTGAGCGTCTGCGACTCGCGCGACATGCCCTCCTCGTACTGCTGCACCGCGGCCTGGTCCGGGCCGCGCAGCCAGAAGACGATGCGGCCCGCCTTGCGCAGCGTCGCGAAGTCCGGGTCCCAGTTCACGTTCGCCGCGCGGTAGTTGACCTGGATGGCGTGCTGCCGTCCGCCCGCCGCGGGCATGGCCATGTACGCGGGCTCGAAGTAGTCCTGGGTCCACAGGTCATCCACCGCGAACTCGGACATCGTCATCGGCTCGCCGGCGCTCGTGAGCGCGCCGCCCAGGTCCGCGCGGAAGCGGTCCGACTCCGGGTCACCCTCCAGCCGGGACACGAACACGTTCCGCGCGGGCGACAGGTGGTGGAACATCACCACGGGCGCCACCCGCATGCGCACCGTGTCGAGGAACACGTTCTCCGGGGCGCTCGCGTGGGAGATGGAGAGGACGACGTCCACGAAGCCATCCCAATTGGCGGGGTCCCGGACGATGTCGTTCGCCTCGATGGCCAACTCCACGCCGCGGCGCAGCTCCGTCGTCGTCAGCGTCTGGACGTACGCGAGGCGCGTCGAGGTGAAGCCGCCGGACGTCCGCTTGAAGAGGCGCACCTTGTCCCGCCCCGCGCCAATCACGCTCACCGTGGCCAGCGTCGACCTGGGCGCCTGCGGCCAGGCCACCACGCGCAGCCGCGCCAGGTCCTCGAGGTCGTCCTCGCCGTTGACGACCGAGTCCGCGGCGTCATGGCACCCCGCCAGCGCGTCGTCGCTCAACCTGCTGGGGGACATGCTGAAGGGACAGCGGTTCTCGTCGTCGTCCAGGTTCGCCAGGAAGATGGCGCCGCGCTCCGCGCTCCACGTGTCCTCGCCCACCTCGTCGTCACCGCCAGCGCTCACGTCGACCACGCCGTCGCGGTTCACGTCCGCCCGCAGGTCCACGAGCGGCACGAAGGGCCCCTCGAGGCCTCCGGAGGAGCCGCCAGCGTCGTCATCCGAACCAAAGCTCGAGCACCCCCCCACCAGGGTCAGGCACAGCACCAGGGAGAGGGAGGCGCGCCGGGGTACGCGCATGTACGCCTCACGTGGGCAGGGGACGGGGGCCGGGCACACCCATCCTTGTCGTTGGCATGCATACGAAGAACATCCGAGGTCGAGGTTCAAGCAACATCGTGGGCCGCCACCCGCGCCCGTCGCGTGGCAAGTGATGTTTGACATCGGGTCTGATTTAGGCGACCCGCCTACCAGGGAGGGCAGGTGGACAGGGGTGATGCGGCGCGTCGTCGAGGCGGGACGTAACTTCCGGCCCGTTCGGGGGTTGGAGCCCATGCCCATGCGCATCGCGTCCCTCTGCCCCCTCCTGGTGGTGCTGTTGTCATGTGCGAAAGGTGCGCACCCGCTCCCTTCCGCGTCGGAGCCGGCGCTGGCGTTCGGACCCGACGCGGAGGTGCACCTGCTGCAACGGCTGGCCTTCGGGCCCACCCCGGCGTCGCTGGAGGAGGCGCGGCGGCTGGGCGTGCGGGGTTGGTTGGAGGCGAGGCTGGCGAGCGTGGCTGCGGCGCCGTCCCCGGCGCTGGAGGCGCGGCTGCGGGACCTGCCCACGCTGACCCTGTCCACGCGGGAGCTGCTGCGGGACTACCCGGCGAAGAAGGGGCGCGAGCAGGCGCTGTTGGATGGGCGGGAGACGCAGCGTCCGGTGCTCATCGGCCTGGAGCTGTCCGCCGCCAAGGTGCTGCGGGCGGTGGAGGGGCCGAACGCGCTGGAAGAGGTGCTGGTGGACTTCTGGTTCAACCACTTCAACGTGTCCGCGGACAAGGGCGCGGTGCGGTGGATGGTGACGTCGTACGAGCGGGACGTCATCCGCCCGCATGTCTTCGGCCGCTTCCGGGACCTGCTCGGCGCGACGGCGAAGCACCCCGCCATGCTCTTCTACCTGGACAACTGGCGCAGCACGCGGGACGGCATGCCGGACCCGCGCGAGCGGCTGGCGCGGCGCCGGGCGTCGATGACGCTCGACATGGAGATGGACGACGACGGGGATGACGACGAGGCGTCTCCGCCGAAGCTCGGCCTCAACGAGAACTACGCGCGCGAGCTCCTGGAGCTGCACACGTTGGGGGTGGACGGCGGCTACACGCAGGCGGACGTGCGCGAGGTGGCGCGGTGCTTCACGGGCTGGAGCATCCGACGTCCTCGCAAGGACGCGGAGTTCGCCTTCCGTCGTCGCGCGCACGACACCGCGGCCAAGCAGGTGCTCGGCCAGGCGATTCCCGCGCGCGGGGGCGTGGAGGATGGGGAGCGGGTGTTGGACCTGCTGGCGCGCCACCCCGCCACCGCGCGCCACCTCGCGCTGAAGCTCGCTCGCCGCTTCGTGTCGGACGCGCCGCCGCCCGCGTTGGTGGAGCGGGTGGCGAAGGCGTACCTGGACTCGGACGGGGACCTGCGCACGGTGTATCGCGCGCTCGTGTGGTCGCCGGAGTTCTGGGCCCCGGAGGCGCGGGGCGCGAAGGTGAAGACGCCGTTCGAGTTCGTGGTGTCGGCGCTGCGCGCCACGCGCGCGGACGTGACGGTGCGTCCCCGGCTGGTGCAGGCGCTGGCCCGGATGGGCGAGCCGCTCTACCGGGCGCCGGCGCCCACGGGCTTCCCGGAGGTCGCCGCGCCGTGGGTGAACAGCGGCGCGCTGGTGGCCCGGCTCAACTTCAGCCTGGACCTGGTGTCCGGTCGGCTGCCCGGCACGCGCGTGGCGCTCGCGTCATTGGCCACGCCCACCAGCCCCACCGCGGAGGGCTGGGTGGACGCGCTCGGGGTGGCGCTGCTGGGGACACCTCCGTCGGAGGAGACGCGCGCCACCATCCTCTCGGCGCTGTCGCGTCGCGCGCAGTCCGCCAGCGCGGAGGGCGAACCCGCCCCCGTGGATGTGCCCCTCATCGCCGGGCTGCTGCTCGGCTCGCCGGAGTTCCAGAAGCAATGAGCGCGACCTTCTCCCGCCGTGCCCTGCTGCGTGCCCTCGGCCTGACGGGCGTGGGCCTCGTCTTCGCTCCTCGGGTCGCGCTCGCGACACCGGCGCCCCGACGCACGTTGGTGACGTTGTTCCTTCGCGGCGGAGTGGACGGGTTGTCGCTGGTGCCTCCCGTCGCGGACGACGCGTACCACCGCGCGCGGCCCACGCTGGCGCTGAAGGCGACGGGGCCCGACGCGGCGCTCGCGCTCGACGGGCACTTCGCCCTGCATCCCCGGTTGGCGCCGCTGCGGCCCTGGTGGGCGGAGGGCCGGCTCGCGGTGCTGCATGGGGTCGGCCTGCCCACGCCGATGCGCTCGCACTTCGACGCGCAGGACGCCGTCGAGTCGGGGACGCCGGACCGCAAGTCGACGGCGGATGGTTGGCTCAACCGCGCGCTGGAGTCCGACGCCGCGGGCGCGCCGCTGCGCGCGGTGGCGTTGCAGCCCACGCTGCCGCGCGCGTTGTTCGGGGGCTCGGGGGCGCTCGCGCTGGGGCGGCTGGAGGAGTTCAAGCTGCGTCCGGGCAAACGCGGCGAGCAGGCCGCGCGAGGCTTCTCCGCGCTCTACGCGGGCGCGGTGGACGAGGCGCTGCGCTCGACGGGGGAGGAGGCCTTCGATGCCCTGTCGACGCTGGACGCGGGGCGATTGAGCGCGTTGTCCGCCTCGCCGGACGTGGAGTATCCGCGAGGCCCGCTGGGGCAACGGCTGGGTGACATCGCGCGGCTCATCCGGGGGGACATGGGGCTGGAGGTGGCCGTCACGGAGATGGGCGGTTGGGACACGCACGCGGCCCAGGGCGCGGCGACGGGGATGTTCGCCAATCGCTGCGGAGAGCTGGCGGGCGCGTTGTCCGCCTTCGCGAAGGACCTGGGACCCCGGTTGGACCAGGTGACGGTGGTGGTGCTGACGGAGTTCGGTCGCACCGTGCGGGAGAACGGCAGCCGGGGGACCGACCACGGCGTGGGCGGCGCGATGCTCGTGCTCGGGGGCGGCGTGAAGGGGGGACGCGTGTATGGCCGCTTCCAGGCGCTGACGGAGGACCGGCTCCAGGACGGGCGCGACGTGCCGGCGTGGACGGACGTGCGCGCGCCGCTGGCGGAGGTGCTCACGGCCTGCCGCCCCGGGGTGGCCCTGGACCGCGTGTTCCCGGGCTTCACGCCACCCACGCCCCTGGGACTGTTCGCTTAGGGCAGACTGGGGCTCTGTCCATGCCCCGTCTCCGCCCGCGCCGCATGCTCCTCATCCTCTGCTCCCTCCTCGCCATCCTCTACGTGGGGGTGTGCGCGGCGATGTTCTTCCTCCAGCGCTCGTTGCTGTATCCCGCGCCGAAGGCGCCCATCCCCCTCCCCAGGAACCAGGGCTTCGACGAACTGGCGCTGGAGGGCGGCGCGTACGTGGACATCCTCCACCTGCCCGCGCCGGAGGGCGCGCCCACGGTGGTGCACTTCCATGGCAACGGGGAGCAGTTGCTGGACCAGCTCGACCTGGGCGCCGTGTTCCACCAGCACGGGCTGGGCTTCCTGGCCGTCGAGTATCCCGGCTACGGCGCGTCGCCCGGACAGCCCACGGAGGCGGGCATCTACGCGGCGGCGGAGGCGGCCCTCGCGCGGCTGCGCCAGCAGGGCGTGCCGCCCGAGCGCACGGTGCTCAGCGGACGCAGCCTCGGCACGGGGGTGGCGGTGGAGATGGCGCGGCGGGGCCATGGCTCCCGCGTGATGCTCGTGTCCCCATACACCTCCATCGCGGACATAGGCGCGCTCATGCTGCCGTTCCTGCCCACCTCCTGGCTGGCGAGGGACCGCTTCGACTCGTGGGCGAAGGCGCCCGCGCTCTCCCTGCCGGTGCTCGTCATCCACGGCGAGGAGGACACGCTCATCCCCGTGGACATGGGACGGCGGCTCGGCGCGCGCTTCCCCCACGCGACGGTGGAGACGGTGCCGGGGGCGGGACACAACGACGTGCTGGAGCGCTCCGGGCCGGAGCGCGTGCGGCGGATGGCCGCGTTCGCGCTCGGCGGGAGGTGAGGCGCTCCCGCCCGCCCGAGGGCTTCAGTGGATTTGCGAGGGTGCGGGCGTCCCGATGGAGACCTCGCGCATCAGCTCGGCCGTCTCCTCCGCGTGCAGGTGCTTCACCAGGTCCGCCTGGGTGACCATGCCGCAGAGGGCCTCGTCGTCGTCGAGCACCACCATGCGCCGGACCTGGTTCTCCTCCATCAACTCCATGCACTCCTCCAGGCTCGCGTCGCCGTACACCGTGGCCACGTTCGTGGACATGGCGTCCCTCACGTCGAGCATGTAGGGGTCCTTGCCCTTGGCGACGATGCGACAGGTGATGTCCCGGTCGGTGATGATGCCCACCGGCCGGTTGCTCTCGTCGACGACCGGCAGCGCGCCGCAGTCACACTCCACCATCCACCGCGCGGCCTGCTCGATGCCCGTGTCGGGCATGCAGGTGACGGGGTTGCTCGTCATGACCTCTTGGACCTTCATGGGGCCTCCGGGTTGAGAGGGTCTCCCCGACAAAATGGAGCGTCCTCGCGAGCGCGTCAGGCCGCGCGGCCATGGGCGTACGGCCGCGCGAGCCCCCGGTGACTCAGTCCGCCGGCAGGCGCTTCGCGTACTCCGCCTCCACCTGCTCGAACGTGGACCAGAAGCCCCGCGGCGCGCGGCCCTCCAGCCGGTCCGAGAGCAGTCGCAGGTGCGTGTCCCAACCCGTCGCGACCATGACCCGCTCGCCCCGGGTGACGAGCCGCCGGTGCGTCACCACGAGCAGCACGTCCTCGGTCGCCCGCGCGCTCAGCTCGAACGTGACCTCCGAGGCGGCGCCGGACTGCTCGCCCCACGTGTAGCGCAACAGGCGGGGCGGCTCCCACGCGGTGACGTGGCCACTCTGCGGATGTCCCTCCGCACCACCGCCCCGGGAGAAGCGCTGGGGCGTGGGTTCGTGGGACAGCGTGGAGTGGAAGAAGCGCAGCTCCACGCGCCCGCCCACCCGGGGCTCCATCTCCCCGGCCGCCAGCCACAGGCCGCGCTTGTCGGACTCGGTGAGGAAGGCCCAGACGCGCTCGATGGGTCCCGGCAACACGCGCTCGATGCGCACCGCGTGCGGCTCCGGGACGGTGCCGAACTCACCCATGGGGAACCTCCGAGGACAGCACCCGGTCCAGTCCACCGAGCATGGTGGTCCAGCCCGCCTCGGTGCGACGGGCGTACTCGGCCCACTTCACATCCATCGTGTGCGTGAGCGTCAACACACAGCCGTTGTCGCGGGCTTCGAAGTCCAGGGTCACCTGGCTGAGGTCCTCGGCGGCCAGGGGCGCGGCGCCGACCTGCACGGCCCAGGTGAAGACGAGCCGCCGCGGGCGGCTCAGCTCCAGATAGGTCCCCACGTGGTCCAGCTCCAGGTCCCCGCGCCGGACGAAGAAGGAGAACGTGCCGCCCACGCGCGCGTCGACGGCGACGCGCAGGACGACCTCGTCCCGGACCGAGGGACCCATCATCCACTGGCGCAGCATGGCCGGGTCGAGCCAGGCATCGAATACACGCTCGGCGGCGGCCGCGAAGTGGCGGCGCAACTGGACCTGGATGGGCGGAGGGCTCATCGGAGGCGTCCTTTCTTGCGGGGGGTGGGAGCAGACGGGGGCGTGGGAGTGTCCGCGCGCAGGAGCGCCTCGAGCATGTCGAGCCGCTCGCCCCAGAACTGCTCGTAGTAGCGCAGCCACTCCTGGATGTCCGACAGGGGCGCGGCGTCCAGGCGGCACACGTGCGTGCGGCCCTTCACCTCGCGACGCACCAGCCCGGCGCGCTCGAGCACCTTGATGTGCTTGGAGGCCGCCGCCAGCGACATCTGGAAGGGGGCCGCCAGCTCGCCCACGCTGCGCTCGTGCAGGGACAGGCTCCGCAACATCGCGCGGCGCGTGGGGTCCGCCAGCGCGTGGAACGTGTCGTCGAGCCGGGCGGCGTTATGTTCAACCATGGGGTTGAATATAGAAGGGCAGCCGAGGGAGTCAACTGGGACCGGGGGTGTGGCGCGGGACGGATGGCACGGGGTCCGCTACGCTGGGGCCTTCACGGAAGCGGACTCGAACAGGGGGTTGCCATGTCCCACGCCGCGCGGCCCGTCATCGGCATCATCGGTGGCAGTGGCCTGTACCAGATCGACGGTCTGAAGGACGTCACCTGGAAGAAGGTGTCCTCGCCGTTCGGAGAGCCTTCCGACGAGCTGTGCTTCGGCACGTTGGCGGACACGCAGGTCGTCTTCCTGCCCCGGCATGGCCGGGGCCACCGGATTCCCCCGAGTGACATCAACTTCCGGGCGAACCTGGACGCGCTCAAGCGCAGCGGGGTGACGGACGTGCTGTCGCTGTCCGCGGTGGGCAGCCTGCGCGAGGACCTGGCCCCGGGGGCCTTCGTGGTGGTGGACCAGTTCATCGACCGCACGTTCGCCCGTGAGAAGAGCTTCTTCGGGCCGGGGCTGGTCGCGCACGTGTCGATGGCGAAGCCCGTGTGCTCGCGGCTGGGCGAGGCGGTCGTCGCCGCGTGCGAGGGGTTGGGCATCACCGCGCACCGGGGCGGCACGTACCTCGCCATGGAGGGGCCGCAGTTCTCCTCGCTCGCGGAGAGCCGCCTGTACCGGAGCTGGGGCTGTGACGTCATCGGCATGACGAACATGCCGGAGGCGAAGCTCGCCCGGGAGGCGGAGCTCTGTTACGCGACGGTGGCCATGGTGACGGACTTCGACTGCTGGCACCCGGAGCATGACGCCGTCACGGTGGACCAGGTGGTCTCCGTGCTGCTGGGCAACGCCGGGAAGGCGCGGGGGCTGGTGAGGAACGTGGTGCCGCTGCTGGGCACGCACGAGGGGCCGTGTCGGCAGGGCTGCCAGCGCGCGCTGGACCACGCCCTCATCACCGCGCCGGAGGCTCGGGACGCGGAGATGGCGCAGAAGCTGTCCGCCGTCGCCGGCCGGATGTTGGACCGATGAAGGTCCACGGCAAGCCCATGCGCACCGTCTGGCTGGAGGAGGACGGCCAGGCGGTGGGCATCATCGACCAGACGCGGCTCCCCCACGCCTTCGTCACCGCGCGGCTGTCCACGGTGGACGAGGTGGCGCACGCCATCCGTGCGATGCGCGTGCGGGGGGCGCCGCTCATCGGCGCCACGGCGGCATATGGCGTGTGGCTCGCGCTGCGCGAGGACGCCTCGGATGGGGCGCTGGAGCGGGCGCTCGTGCTGTTGGGGGCCACGCGGCCCACCGCGGTCAATCTTCACTGGGCGCTGGAGGACATGCGCCGGCTGTTGACGCCGCTGCCCGCGTCCGGGCGAGCGGCCGCCGCGAAGCGCCGCGCGGCCGAGGTGTGCGACGAGGACGTGGCCATCAACCGCGCCATCGGCGGGCATGGGTTGAAGCTGTTGGAGGCGGCGTGGGAGCGCAAGGGGCGGCGGGGGCGGTTGGAGGTGCTCACGCACTGCAACGCGGGTTGGCTGGCCACGGTGGATTGGGGCACGGCGCTGTCGCCGGTGTATCTGGCGCATGACGCGGGGTTGCCCGTCCACGTGTGGGTGGACGAGACGCGGCCCCGGAACCAGGGCGCGGGGCTGACGGCGTGGGAGCTGGGGCAGCACGGCGTCCCGCACACCGTCATCGCGGACAACGTGGGAGGCCACCTGATGCAGCACGGGCAGGTGGACCTGTGCATCGTGGGGACGGACCGGACCACGGCGTCGGGGGACGTGGCGAACAAGATTGGCACGTACCTCAAGGCGCTCGCGGCGAAGGACACGGGCGTGCCCTTCTACGTGGCGCTGCCGTCGCCCACCATCGACTGGACGTTGAAGGACGGCGTGCGGGACATCCCCATCGAGCAGCGGGAGGGGACGGAGGTGAGCGACATCACGGGCCGGCTTCCGTCGGGGGACGTGGTGACGGTGCGGGTGACGCCGGAGGGGAGCCCCACGGCGAACTACGGCTTCGACGTCACGCCGGCGAGGCTGGTGACGGCGCTCGTCACGGAGCGCGGCGTGTGTCCGGCCTCGGAGGACGGGTTGCGCTCCCTGTTCCCGGAGCGGGCGGGGAGGGCGTCGTGAGCGGGGAGCCGGGGCACCGTGCGCTGCGCGAGGCGATGATCGAGACGTGCCGGAAGATGAATGCCTCGGGGCTCAACCAGGGCACGTCCGGCAACTTGAGCCAGCGCGTGGACGGAGGCTTCCTGCTGACGCCCACGGGGATGGATTACGACGTGCTGGTGCCCGAGGACATCGTCTTCATGCGCCTGGACGGGAGCCATGAGGGGCGGCGGGCGCCGTCGTCGGAGTGGCAGATCCACCGGGACCTCCTCGCCGCGAAGCCCGAGGTGGGGGCGGTGCTGCACGCGCACTCGATGTTCTGCACCACGCTGGCGTGTCTGCACCGGGGCATCCCGCCGTTCCATTACATGGTGTCGGCGGCGGGGGGGACGGACGTGCGCTGCGCGCCCTATGCCACCTTCGGCACGCCGGAGCTGGCGCGCCACGTGTTGGAGGCGCTGGACGGCCGCAAGGCGTGCCTCATGGGCAACCACGGCATGGTGGCGGTGGGGGCGGACCTGCCGAAGGTCTTCAAGCTGGCCGTGGAGGTGGAGACGCTCGCCGCCATGTACTGGCGCGCGCTCCAGGTGGGCACCCCCGTGCTGCTCGACGACGCGGAGATGGCGCGCGTGCTGGAGAAGTTCAAGACGTACGGGCAGCAGCCCGGGCCGCGTTGAGGGTGAGCAGCTCCTTCAGGGAATCACGGGAGGATAGCCCGTGAAGCGAATGCTCCGGGCGACCTCATCGGGCCAGTTGACGAGCGCGAACCCTCCGGCCCCGTCGTAACCATCTCCTGGCATTCCGCTGGTCGCATTCACCGCGAGGGCATTGAGGGCTGGGAACCCGGAGCGCTCGCACCATTCCGCGACCTCCAGAAGGAGCTGCCCGACCTGTCGGACCACGTAGGGGGCTCCTGCCTGCTGGCAGAGTTCTCCGTAGGAAATCGTGTAGTGCTCCGTTACCAGATGTGGCCCGGGGGGATGGAGCTGTGTGGTCTTTCGGTGATGCGCGAGGAGCGCATTTCCCAGTGCACGCGATACCGGTTTCATCTGCCCCCCAGCGTTGACTGCGAATCAGCCCAGGAACTGGGCTGCCGGACATCCTCCCATCACCAGCAGGTGCGAGGCGAGAAGGTCGTTCTCCAGTTCCAGCCTTTGGTGTTTGCGCCATGTCCCATCGAGGACCCAGGACACCTCGAGTCGCTCCAGTGCGCGGAAGGCCGTGGCCTGGCGATGCCCTCGCTTGCGAGCCTTGGCCAGGTGCGCGGCGACGCGCTCGGAGACGTCGCCTTCACCCACGTAGACGAGTCCCCGCTGCGTCGACGCTCGGATGCGGTAGAGCCCCGGGACACCGGGCTCCAACGTGGCCGCCAGCCTCGTGACGGGTGTCCATGGCGTCCACGCGTGTCCACCCCAGGTGGGGCCCTCGACGGGGCCCTCGAGCGTCCCAGCCGGCGCGACTCCTGGCTCGTGACAGTCGAGCCTGTCTTCGGTCGGCCCTCCGCGGAAGCGCAGTCCTCGTGTCACGAGGCGGGTGTTGTTCGCGCTCGACATCCGGAAGCCGACAGGCATTCGCCCGAAGCTCACCCAGGGCGAGCGACCCTGCTGCTGTCGGTATTGCGCGATGGCGAGCGCTTCCAATCCCTTGCGCCAGGGGGCCGGGCCTTCCACCTCTGCGACGGAGACCTCGAAGCGGATGTCGTCGAGGCGCCGCAAGGCCCAGAGCGCTGGCCCCGCGGTGTGTGGGTCCCGATAGGGCATGGCGTCGGCATAGACGCCCTTCAGCATTCGCAGTCGCGCGCGCAGCCCCCCGCGTCCACCTGTCTGTCCGATGTAATCGAGGTCATGCCGGCCGCTGCGTCGGATGCGGTAGAGCCCGGGCCGCGTGGAGAGCGCGGCGTTCTTCCCCGCGCCCTCGAGCGGCTGCCAGGGCGACCAATCCAGGGGGAGTCGGGGAGGCGCGTGGAGGGGGGAGGGCATCGCGGAGGCTTCGCCCCCATCCTCTCACGCCGCGCGCAGGGTGAGCACCGTCACCTCGGCCGGGACGCCCAGTCGGAAGGGCATCCAGTGGCCCGTGCCGCCGGACACGTAGAGCTGGTGGTCGCCATTGCGGTAGCGGCCCAGCATGTACTTGAAGGCGAACCAGAACGCCGGCATGCCCAGCACCGCCACCTGTCCGCCGTGCGTGTGTCCGGACAGCGTCAGCCGCGCGCCACGCTCCGCCGCCAGGTCGAAGAAGTCCGGATGGTGTGACAGGCAGAGCACCACCTCGTCGCGCCCCACGTCCCGGAACGCGACCTCGGCGGAGCGCTGCATGCGCTCCGCCTTCACCCGGTGGCTCCGGCCGGACATGGGGTAGTCCACGCCCACCACGCGCACGCGCTGCCCGGCATGCTCCAAGACGTGCGAGCCATCCACCAGCAGCCGCACCGGCGCGCCCTTCGCCTCCAGCGCCGCGTATGCGCCCAGGACCTCGTCGAGCCCGCGCCAATGCTCGTGATTGCCCAGCACCGCCGTCATCCCGTGCGGCGCCTGGCACTCCGCCAGGGCCGCCATGGTGTCGTCGAGCTGGTCCAGGTCGTCGATGAGGTCCCCCGTCATCACCTGGAGGTCGACCTTGGCCGCGTTCATCGCCGCCACCGCCGCGCGCAGGTCCCGCGTTTCGATGAAGTTGCCGACGTGGACGTCGGTGATCTGCCCGATGCGGAACCCATCCAACGCGGGAGGGAGGTTCGGCAGTCGCACCTCGACCTCCTTCACCTGGAAGCCCGAGGAGCCGTTGGCCAGCCCCGCCGTGCTCGTCCCCGCCGCCAGCACCGGCACCGCCCGCCCCATGTGGGTCAACAGGTTGCGACGGCTGATGGCGCCGCCAGCCAGCGGACTCGGGGGCACCTCCACCGCGAGCTCCGGCGCCGGCGCGGGGGCCCGTGGCGCGGCGGCCCGGGAGCGGCGCTCCAGCCACCGGCGCAGCAGGACCAGCGGGCCTCCGACGAGCACCACGATGACGGCGGCGATCGTCATCCCCACCGAGCCGATGCGCAGCACGGAGGGCACGTCCGCCTGTCGCCCCACCATCAGGGGGTAGAGCCAGACCCCCACGGAGACCACGGCCAGGGGGCCAAGTACCCAGCGACGCCACCCCTGCAGCAGGCCCGGCCACAGGGACCGGAGGATTCCCCACGTCGCCACATAGAGCAGGGAGAGAAGCAACGGCCTGACCATCGATGCGCTCCAGCGGACTCGAAGGCGGGATTCATAGCAACGGCCGGCGCGCCGCGCCGCACGAAGTCGCCAGGGTTGGGAGAGGTGGGATGCCTCGGGGGAACGACAGGCGCCCGGCCCGGGGCCGAGCGGTCAGCCTACGCGCGGGCCGGTCGCGGCATTCCCGTCAGCTCCGGGCTCCGGGGCTGGCCATGCGCAGGTGGGCGTGGAGCGTCTCCGTGCGCAGGTACAGGAACTGGGCGTCGCCGAAACCCAGGGCGTCGCCGTCGGTGAGCATGAAGTCCTGTTCGGGCGTGAGCGAGGACGTGTTGACCCACGTGCCGTTCATCGACCCCACGTCCCGCACCGAGCAGTCCCCCGCCGTCGCATGCCACCGGAGCGTGGCGTGATGCTTGGACACCGAGGGGTCGGGCACCACCAGCGCGCAACCCTCGATGCGCCCCACGGTCAGCTCCTGCCCGTCGACCACGGGCCGCAGGAAGTGGACTTCCAGCGCGTCGAAGCCCCGGAGCATGACGAAGAGGCGATCCACCAACCGCGCTCGATGCGCCATGCCCACGGTGCGCGCCTCTCCCAGTCGCATCGCGACCTGCTGGAAGACGGGCTCGGGCGGCTGTTGGACGAGCACCACCGGACCGGAGGCGTCGAGGAAGGCCTCCAGGGTTGCCAGGGCGAACGGGCGCAGTTGCTTCACGGACGGCATGGTGCGCCCAACTTAACCTGGACTGGCGGGGCTCGCCTCTTTGTGCCTCCAGGTGCTCGGACCTCGTCCACCAGGTAACGCTTGTCGAGCGGCGCACCCGCCGAACCACGGGCCCACGACATGAACGGCGCTTCATGCCCCGAGGCGTGCTCTATGGGGACTTCGTGCAAGCGGTGCAATCGCAGACTGAAACAACGATGAGACATGTGTCGTCGGTGATGCTCGCGGCGGCGCGGCAGTACGCCCCGATTGCGCGATGGGCGCACGGGGAATCACAACCACGCGTCCGGGGCCGGCTTCGGGGCGTCCTCTGGAAGACAGGTGCGGCAATGCCTCTCACGGAGGGTGCGCCACCGAGTCCGCCACGTGCGAACCGAGGGCCGCACCCGGTGCATGTCCTGTCTGTGCGTGGCGCGGTGTGTCGTCAGACAATGCTTTGCAGACAGGGGCTTCGGTTACATCCTCGTGACATCACGACGGGTGTTTCGCGAGGAGCCATCAACCATGTTGGAGCGGATGAGGAAGCGCGGCGCGTGGGCGCTGCTGTTCTCGTTGCTGTCGGTCACCGCGTGTTCGGACTCGGAGGACGAGGACGTTCGCCCGGACTCGGGGACTCCGGATTCGGGGGTACCGGATTCAGGGGTTCCTGACTCGGGGACGCCGGATTCGGGCGCGGAGGAGCTGCCGCCGTTGGTGGTGCCGGAGGGCTGCAACCCGCTGGCGTCGGAGCATGACTGTCTGTTGCCGTTCCCGTCGGACTACTTCCTGAAGGAAGACGCGTCGTTGCCGTCCGGGCACCGGGTGACGCTCACCGCGTCCGCGAAGTTGAAGGCCAGGGACGGGTCCGCGTTCGACTTCACGGACCTGCATCCGGCGGATGGCTATTCACATGGCTCGCAGTTGCTGGCGGTGTTCCCCGGCGGGGTGGACGCGACGAACCTTCCGCCGGTGGCAGCGCCCACGGCGTCCGTGTCTGGCGCGACGGTGCTGTGGGACGTGGAGGCGGGAAAGGGCGTGCTGCACTTCGCGGAGCTGGACCCGCGCGCGAGCGAGGACGCGCGTCGCGCCTTGCTGGTGCGGCCGGTGGAGCGGCTGCGCAACGGAGCGCGCTACATCGTCGCGTTGCGAGGGCTGAAGGCGAAGGACGGTACGCCCGTCCCGGTGCCCGAGGGCTTCCGCCGCATCCGCGACGGACAGACGACGGGGGACCCGTTGCTGGCGCCGCTGGCCCGTCACTACGAGGAGGCCATCTTCCCGATGCTGGCTTCGGCGGGCGTGCCGCGCGAGGAGCTCCAGTTGGCGTGGGATTTCACGACGGAGACGGAGGAGGCCGTCACGCGGGACATGCTCGACGTGCGTCGACTGTCGATGGAGGCGATGGCGGCCACGCCTCCGGTCGTCACGGTGACGGAGGTGAAGGACGAGGTCGACGCGAACATCTTCCGTCGCATCAAGGGGACGCTGCGGGTGCCGCTGTTCATGGAGTCGGCGCAGCCCGGGGCGCTGCTCGCGCGTGACGCGCAGGGGCGGGTGACGCGCAACGGAGACGCGGAGGTGCCCTTCACGCTCCAGATTCCGCGCAGCGTCTGGGGGCAGTCGGTGGCGCCGGTGCGTTTCCTCCAGTTCGGGCACGGCTTCTTCGGCAGCCAGGGCGAGGCGGATGGCTCCTTCGTGCGGCCCTTCGTGCAGGCGACGAAGATGGTGGTGATGACGGTGGACTGGTGGGGCATGTCGCAGGCGGACGCGCCGGGCGTGCTGGGGGCCATGGCGCAGCAGCCCGCGCAGACGCTGCGGTTCACCGACCGCGTGCACCAGGGCATGGTGAACCAGATGGCCGTCACGTACGCGGCGCGGACGACGCTGAAGGACGTGGCGGAGCTGAAGGAGGGCGGGGTGCTCGTCTACGACCCGGACCAGACCTACTACTACGGCATCAGCCAGGGGCACATCCTGGGCGGGACGTACCTGGCGCTCGCGCCGCATGTCTCGCGGGCGGTGCTGAGCGTGGGCGGCGCGAACTTCTCGCTGATGATGTTCCGGGCGAAGCCCTTCTCGATGTTCCTCCAGGCCATCGCGCAGGCGGTGCCGGATGCGCTGGACCAGCAGAAGTTCGCGGCGCTCACGCAGACGAGCTTCGACCGCATCGACCCCATCACCTACGCGCCGCACGTCCTGGACGCGCTGTACGCGGGGGGCCCGGCGTCGCGTCGGGTGCTGGTGCAGTACGGCCTGGGGGATGCGCAGGTGCCCAACGTGGCCACGGAGCTGCACTCGCGGGCCATGGGGTTGACGCAGCAACTCCCGGCGACGTGGCGGGTGCCCTTCCTGCCCTCGGAGGAGGGGACGGTGGAGACGTCGGCGCTGGTGCAGTTCGACTTCGGCCTGCCGTCGCCGTTGCCGGGCACGGTGGCGAACCTGCCCGAGCAGGACAACCCGGTGCACGAGGGCGTGCGCCGCAATGCCCAGGGCCGCGAGCAGGTGGACCTGTTCCTGCGGCCGGAGGGGCAGGTCGAGCCCACCTGCGGTGGCGTCTGCCTCGGCGGCACCTGAGCCGCGCCATGATGTGACGGGGGGCATCCCCGTCACGACCAGGGGCCGCGTTCCGTCAAGGGCGCGGCCCCTCGTCTTTGGTTGCTGTGGGCGTGAGGCGTACCCCTTGCAGAGCGGTGCTGCATGCCCCCGGGAAGGGGGCAAACCGTCCAGCCTGTGAGACTGCATGCAGCCACCCGTCGATTCGTTGACCGTGACGCCCGAAACCCTCGTCATTCCGCGTCAGGTAGGAAGTAGACGCCACGACCTGGAAGGTGAGAGACGTGAGCCGCCGCGAGCGGGTGTCTCATCGGATATCGCTCCCCCCCGGCGAGGACGAGGCATGACACGGTACTGGCTTTCATTCGACCTGGGGCTTCGCGGCAACTACGACGACCTCTATCGGTGGTTGGCGAAGCTGGATGCGCGGGAGTGTGGTGACGGCATGGCGACGTTCACCACGGAGCTGACGCCGCTCCAGCTCAAGCGCGCGCTCAAGCCCATCGTCGGGAAGAAGGGGCGGGCCTACCTGGTGGGGCCCGACAAGGATGGGAAGTGGAGCGGGAGGTGGCTGTTCGGTAGCAGGCGGCCTGCCGCCTGGGTCGGCTATTCCGAAGTCGCGGGAGAAGAGCAGGACGACGCATGAACGTCTGCGTCGACGCCTGCTTCCTCCTCGCGCTCTACGATTCGAGAGATGGCCACCACGCGAACGCGGTGGCCATCTTCGAGAAGCTCTTCGGCGCGGCCACGAACCAACTCGTCGTCCCCTGGCCCATCCTCTACGAGACGGTCTCCACGCGCATGGCGCGGCGGAGCGAGTCGATGAAGCAACTCGAGCGAGACTTGAAGCTCCTGCGACAGCGCAACCGCCTGTCGATGTTGTTCGACAGGAAGATGCGGGAGCAGGCGCTGGGGGAATGCTTCGACGAGCTGAAGAAGCGTGGCGCGGGTTACCGCGCCTTGAGCCTGGTGGACCGGGTGGTCCGCCTGATGCTGCTCAACCCCAAGAACCGCCTTCACGCCCTCGTCACCTTCAACCGCGAGGATTTCGAGGACGTGTGCAGGACGCGCAAGCTCCAGCTCATCGACTCGCCGGACTGAGGGCGCTCACCCCGCCGCGCTGGCCGGGTTCTTCATCAGGTGGTCACCGTAGTCCTCGCGCAGCTTCGTCTTGAGGAACTTGCCGGTGGACGTGCGCGGGACCTGGGGGACGAAGAGGTAGTCGTCCGGCAGCCAGAACTTGGCGAACTGCTTCGACAGGTGCGCGGCCAGCTCCTCCTTCGTCGCCGTCTGTCCCGGCTTGAGCACCACCGCCGCGAGCGGACGCTCGTCCCAGCGCGGGTGGCGCCCGGCGAACACCGCCGCCTCCAGCACCGCCGGGTGGCTCATCAGCGCGTTCTCCAGCGCCACCGACGAGATCCACTCACCCCCGGACTTGATGACGTCCTTGCTCCGGTCGCAGATGCGGACGTAGCCGTCCGAGTCCATCGTGACGACGTCGCCCGTCTTGAACCAGCCGTCGGACGTGAAGCGGTCCTGCCCCTCGTTGCTGAAGTACGACGAGGCCACCCACGGCCCGCGCACCTCCAGCTCGCCCATGGTGGCGCCGTCCCAGGGCAGCTTCTGGCCCGACTCGCTCACCACCCGCGTCTCCACGAACGGCAGGGCGAAGCCCTGCGACGCCTGCGCGCCCAACTGTGTCGCCGCGTCCGCGTGGCGCAGCTCCTGCTTCACCTTCGCCATCGTGCCCACCGGGTTGAGCTCCGTCATGCCCCAGGCGTGGGTCACCTCCAGGCCGTGCCGCTGCCGGAAGCCGTCGATGAGCGACGGCGGCGCCGCCGAGCCGCCAATCAACATGGTGCGCATCGCGCTCAGGTCCCACTTCTTCGGGTCCTGGTCCAGGAGCGCCAGGATGCCCAGCCAGATGGTGGGCACGCCGCCCGCGATGGTGACCTTCTCCTCCGCCATCAGGTCCAGCAGCGACGGCGGGTCCAGGTGCGGCCCGGGGAACACCACCCGCGCGCCCGTGAGGATGGCGTCGAACGGCAGCCCCCACGCCGCCGCGTGGAACATGGGCACCACCGGCAGCACCGAATCCGCCTCGCCGATGCCCGTCAAATCCCGCATGCAGCACACCAGCGTGTGCAGCACGATGGAGCGGTGGCTGAACAGCACCCCCTTCGGGTTGCCCGTCGTCCCCGACGTGTAGCAGAGCATCGCCGCCGAGTCCTCATCCAGCTTCGGCAGCTCGAACTCCGGCGACTCCGCCGCCAGCAGCGCCTCGTAGTCGAGCGTCCCCTCCGGCGCCGGGCCCGCGTCCGGGATGACGATGACGTGCTTGAGGCTCGGCACCGACGCCGCGAACTTCTCGAACAGCGGCCACAGCGAGCGGTCCACCAACACCACGGTGTCCTCCGCGTGCCGCGCGATGTAGCCCAGGTCGTTCGGGTGAAGCCGCAGGTTGAGCGTGTGCACCACCGCGCCCATCGACGGAATCCCGAAGTACGCCTCCAGGTGCCGGAAGTGGTTCCAGCTCAACGTCGCCACCCGGTCCCCGGGCTTCACCCCCAGCCGCTTCAGCGCGTTCATCAACTGGCACGTGCGCCGGACGAAGTCCGCGTACGTGTAGCGATGCATCGACTTGTCCGGGTTGCGGCTGACGATCTCCGAGCGCGGGTAGTACGTGCGGGCGCGCTCCAGGAAGTGGGTCAGCGTGAGCGGGAAGTCCATCATGCGGCCTGGAAGCATCGGCACCATCCCTTTCGCGGAGGAAGAAGAGGGAGCCGATGCTACCGGATGCGCGCCGACCACCGAGGCTCGCCTGCCCTCGATGTTCGGGATGGTGCACTGCGTCAGCCGAAGAAGACCTGGGCGACCTCGAAGAACTCGCGAGGGACCTTCTTGAGTTCCTTGGTGGCCGCGGACAGCTCCACGCTGACGATTTCGTTGCCGCGCAGCGCGGCCATCTTCCCGAACTCGCCGCGGGCGACCATGTCGCACGCATGCACGCCGTACCGGGTGGCGAGCACGCGGTCGTGTGCCGTGGGGGCGCCGCCGCGCTGGATGTGGCCGAGCACGGACACGCGCGTCTCGAAGCCGGTGCGCCGTTCGATCTCCTGCGCGACGATGTTGCCCACGCCGCCCAGGCGCGGCCGGCCCGCCTCGTCCAGCGCGCCGCTGGTGACCAACTGCTCGTTCTGGTCCGGGGACGTCTTGATGCGCGTGCCCTCGGCCACCACGACGATGGAGAAGCTGCGGCCGCCGGCGTGGCGGCGCTGGATGTGCTCGGCCACGCGCTCCAGGTCCGCGGGCACCTCCGGCACGAGGATGACGTCCGCGCCGCCGGCGATGCCCGCGTAGGTGGCGATCCACCCCACGTGGCGGCCCATCACCTCGCAGACGATGACGCGCTTGTGGGACTCGGCGGTGGAGTGCAGCCGGTCCACCGCCTCCGTGGCGATGGCCACCGCGGTGTCGAAGCCGAAGGTGAAGTCGGTGCCGTTCAGGTCGTTGTCGATGGTCTTCGGCACGCCCACCACGCGCAGGCCCTCCTGCGACATGCGGGTGGCGGCGGACAGCGTGCCCTCGCCGCCGATGGCGATGATGGCGTGGATGCCATTGCGCTCCACGGCGCGCTTCACGCGCTCCAGGCCGTTCTCCACCTTGAAGGGGTTGACGCGGGAGGTGCCGAGGATGGTGCCACCCCGGTGGAGGATGCCGGAGGTGGTCTCACGGGTGAGGCGGAAGTGGTTGTCCTCCAACAGGCCCTTCCATCCATCCCTCAGGCCCATCATCTCGAACCCATGGGCGGAGGCACGGCGGACGATGGCGCGAATCACGGCGTTGAGGCCGGGGCAGTCTCCCCCGCCGGTGAGCACGGCGACTTTCATGAGGAGAAGTTGTATCGCGACGCCGCCCGCGCGTGCGCGGAAGTTTGCTCGAACGCCCGACGGAAGACGCGCCGGGCCCTTGGTAAAACAGTCAACGTGCTCGCCGTCGGACGCGACGGTGGGTGGTTCAGGCGGACACGGCGGGCCGCCGGTGCGTCCACGGGTGTGCGGCCTCCAACTGCGCGGCCAGCCGGAACAGCGTGGCCTCGTCGCCGGAGCGCCCGATGAACTGGACGCCCACCGGCAGGCCCTCCGGGCTCCAGTGGAGCGGGACGCTCATCGCCGGGTTGCCCGCGATGTTGGCCATGGGGCAGTAGGGCGTGAAGGCCGCCGCGCGGAACAGCGGCTGGAGCGGCTCGTCCGCGGGGGCCTCGAAGGAGCCCAGCAGCGGGGCGGGCTCGGTGACGGTGGGCAGGAGCCACGCGTCCACCTCGTCGAACCGGTGGGCGAAGGCCCGGCTGAAGCGTTGCAGCTCCGCTCCGGCCTGGAGATACGCGGCGAGCCCCTGGGACAGGCCATATCGATACAGCGCCCAGGTGAAGGGTTCGACGTCGGACGGCTCCACGGCGCGGCCCTGGCGCCGGGCCATGGCGTCGAGCCCGTAGACGACGCCCGCGGCCCAGGTCGTCATGAAGTGCTGGCCCAGCTCCTCCTCGCCCGGCACCTGGAGGGTGGCCTCGATGACGGAGTGACCCAGGCCCTCCAGCCTCCGCGCGGCGGCGACCACGGCGGCCAGGCACTCGGGGTGGACGGGCGCGCCCACCGCGTTGCGCAGCGACAGCCCGATGCGCAGGCGGCCCGGGGGCGCGCCGACCTCCATCAGGAAGGGGCGGTTCCTGGGCGGCGCGAGCGAGGGCGCGCCCAGGTCGGGACCCTCGGTGGCGTCGAGCAGCGCGGCGCTGTCGCGCACCGTCCGCGTGACGGCGTGCTCGGCCATCATCCAGTGGTACGCGTCACCCAGGTCGGGGCCGGTGGGGTTGCGGCCCCGCGTGGGCTTGAGGCCGAACAGGCCGCAGTTCGACGCGGGGATGCGGATGGAGCCGCCCCCGTCCGACGCGTGCGCGAAGGGCACCATGCCGCTGGCGACCGCCGCGGCCGCCCCGCCGCTGGAGCCACCCGCGGAGCGCGCCACGTCCCACGGGTTGCGACAGGGCCCGAACAGCGCGCCCTCCGTCGTGGGCAGGAGGCCCAGCTCCGGCGTGTTCGTCTTGCCCAGCACCACCAGCCCGGCGCGCAGGTGGCGCTTCACCAGCTCGCTGTCGTGGTCGGGCACGAAGTCCTTCATGAAGCGCGAGCCCCCCGTGAGGGGCTGGCCCCGCTGCGCGGCGATCAAGTCCTTGAGCAGGAAGGGCACGCCGGTGAAGGGGCCCTCGGGCAGCGGCCCCCGGGCCCGCTCGCGCGCGGTGTCGAACTGGGTCTGGACCACGGCGTTGAGCTTCGGGTTGCAGCGCTCGATGCGGGCGATGGCCGCGTCCACGAGCTCCAGCGGGGTGACCTCCCGGCGGCGGACGAGCTCGGCCTGGGCGGTGGCGTCGAGGCTGACGAAGGGGTCCATGTCTCGACTCTATCGCGCGCGCGCGTGCCCTCCTGCGAGCCCGCATGGCATCTCCTGCGCGATGACGCGCCGCATCCGTGTACTAGTGGAACAATGCGTGGGGTGGCGATGGACGGAGAGGGAGGCATGTCACGACGCGGTGAAGGGGCGGTGCGCGAGGGCTCGCATCGGCGTGGGGACGCCCTATCTTCGCGGACGCCGCGAGGCGTGCAGGGGAAGGGCTGGTCGTGAACATCCGCGTCTTCGACTCCGAACAACAGGCCGCCGCCGCATGCGCCACGCGCCTCGCCGAGGCGGTCCGTGCCCGGCCCTCGCTGGTGCTCGGCCTGCCCACCGGCCGCACGCCGCTCCACGTGTACCGCGAGCTGGTGGCGCTGCATGGGCGAGGCGCGTTGGCGCTGTCGGGTGTGCGGACGTTCAACCTGGACGAGTTCGTGGGCGTGCCCGCGACCGACGGTGGGAGCTTCCGCGCGTACATGGACCGGCACTTCTTCCGGCACGTGGACCTGGCGCCCGGCAACATCCACTTCCTCGACGGCGTGGCGGAGGACCTGGAGGCGGAGTGCGCGCGCTACGACGCCGCGCTGGTCCGGGCGGGGGGCTTGGGGCTGGTGCTCCTGGGCATCGGCGCCAACGGACACCTCGCCTTCAACGAGCCCGGGGAGTCGCTGGTGGCGGCGTGTCACCGCACGCGGCTGAGCCGCGAGACGCGGGTGGCGAACCTGATGTTGTTCGGGGACGACCCGGGCCGCGTGCCCATGGAGGCGCTGACGCTGGGCATGGGCGCGCTGCTCCAGGCCGGGCGCGCGGTGCTGCTGGCCTTCGGTGAGGGCAAGGCGGAGGCGGTGCGCGCGATGGTGCAGGGGCCCGTCACGCCGCGCTGCCCCGCGTCCTTCCTCCAGCTCCACCGCGACGCGGAGGTGTGGTTGGACGCGGCGGCGGCGCGCGCGCTTCAGTAGGGCGTCGTGGCGACGCGTTGGGCGGTCAGCGTGCGGGCCTGACGCAGCAGGGAGACGAACTCCTCGCGGTCCGGCCGGCCGTCGGTGGCGTCCTCGGCGAGCGACTGGACGCGGGAGAAGCCCCGGTCCTCGTCCTCGGTGCCGACCCCGCGCATCAGGTCCGCGGCGCCCGCCACCGCGACGGCGAAGCGCAGGTCGGAGGAGGCCTGGCCCAGCGTCTCGTGCACCTGGGCGCGCTCGAGCGAGAAGCGCTGCTCGGCGCCCTCGGTGCCGCCCGGACGCTTCGAGCGCACGCGCACGGTGGCGACGTGCTCGCCCTCGCCGGTCAGCTCCACCTCGTACAGCGCGGTGACGGTGTGGCCCGCGCCAATCTCGCCCGCGTCCACCCGGTCGTTGCGGAAGTCCGAGTTCGCGATGGCGCGGTTCTCGTAGCCCAGCAGGCGATAGCCGCGCACCGCCGCGGGGTCGAACTCCACCTGCACCTTCACGTCCTGGGCGATGACCTCCAGCGTTCCGGCCAGTTGCTGCTGGAAGACGCGCCGGGCCTCCTTCTCCGAGTCGATGTAGAAGCAGTTGCCGTTGCCCTTGTTCGCCAGCTTCTCCATCAGGTCGTCGCGGTAGTTGCCCATGCCGAAGCCGATGGTGGAGAGGGTGACGCCCTCCTTCACGTAGCCGCTCACGGCCTCCAGCATGGTGCTGGCGGTGAGGTTGCGGCCCAGGTTGGTGTCGCCGTCGGTGAGGACCACCACCCGCGCGACGCGGTTCGGTCCGGCCAGGGTCGCGGCGTGGCGGTAGGCCAGCTCCAGGCCGTCACCCATGGCGGTGCCGCCCCCGGTGTTCAGCGCGTCGATGGCCCGCTCGATGTCCTCGCGCCTCCGCGCCGGCGTGGTCTCCATCACGGTGCGCACGTCGCCCGCATAGGTGCTGATGGTCACCGTGTCGGCGGGGTTGAGGTTGGAGACCGCCAGCTTCATGGCCGTCTTCGCGAGCCCGAGCCGGTCGGCGCCGCCCATGGAGCCGCTGGTGTCGACCAGGAAGACCAGGTGCGTGGGCTTGCGCTGCGCGGGGGAGATGTGGCGGCCCTGGAGGCCGATCTTGAGGATGTGCTGCTTGGGGGAGAAGGGCGAGGGCGCGGCCTCCAGCGCGACGTGGAAGGCGCCCTCCTCGGGCGTGGGCTCCGGGACGCGGTAGCCGAAGTAGTTCACCCACTCCTCGACGCGGACCTGGGAGGGGGGAGGCCGTTGCCCCTCGCGGAGGGTGCGCCGGAAGAGGGCATAGGACGCGGTGTCCACGTCCACGGCGAAGGTGGACTGGGTCTCCGTCGCGGTGAGCGTGAAGGTGTTGGGCGGCGGCGCGGGCTCTCGGGACTGGGGCGGCGGGTCCCCGTCGGTATTCGACCCGAAGCTGGACATCTTCTTGCGCTGGAAGGCGCTGCCGTAGGCGACGGGCGCGGCGTCGGAGTTGCCCGCGAGCGAGGAGCTGCTCTGGCCGAACAGCTTGCGGATGTTGTCGCCGAACAGCGTCAGGCCCGCGGCGGCGAGCATGAGGAACGTCAGGGCTGCGCCGAGGATGAATCGCAATCGCTTGCTCATTGAGACCTCGCGGGGTGTGGCGGAATGTCCCCTCGTCTCACGATTGTCTGGCCTTGCGCGTCCGTCATCCGTCCGAGGTCGGTCATCGGGAGGAGGTCGGTCATCCGACCGATGCGGTCCTCGCGTGGCGCGAATGGGCGCCGCCGTCACGGCGAATCGGGGAGTTCATACGGCACTCCCCGGTGGCGCGGCCGAGCATCTTGCGGATGTCATCCGCGAACCACGCCGCCGCGGCGAGCGCCGACACGACGATGAACGTCGTGATGCGCAGCAGGGCGTTTGAGAGGGGGCGAGGAGGAATCCTGTTCGACCCCCGAAGGGCAGGTCGAGCGCGGAGGCCGTTTCCTGGGCGTGGCCCGGACGTGATGCACGCCAACGGGGCGCCTTCCCCCATCCTCGGGGTGAGCGAGGCGAGGCTTCAGCGAGCTGCCGTCTGGGGCCCCAGGCGTGACGTCATGGCGGACGTTGCTCCGGTGGCGGGCCGGGCCCGTGGCGAAGCCGTCGTGGGGAGCGTCGCCCGCGCACTCCCGTGTGATGCCACGGGGGCTTCGGCTCCGGCGCTCGGCTGAACCGGGGGCGAAGCCTTCGCGGGGGCCGCCGTCTGCGCGCCCGCGCGTGATGCCACGGCGGACGGTGCTCCAGTCGCGGGCCGAACCGGGGGCGAAGCCTTCGCGGGGGCAGTCACCGGGCGTGACGCCGTGACGGGCTTCGCTCCAGCACCAGGGCGAACCGGAGATGGCGACTTCGCGGCGGCGGGTCGCGAGGCGCTCGCCAGCGGCCGGACAGGCTCCGACGGCTTCGCCTGGACCGGGGGGCGCGCGGGCCTGGAGGGCTTCGTCGCCACCGGAGCCTCCTCCGGGGCGCGGGCGGACTTCGCGACGCTCGCGAGCACGGGACGCGCGACGTTCGCGGGGCGCGGCGCGGGCGCGGGTGGCTTCGTACGCTCCCACGCCGCGAGCACCTTGGGCACGTAGTACTCCGTCTCGCCGTTGCGGGGCACGCGGCCGTTCACCGCGCCCGGCCCCGCGTTGTACGCGGCCACCGCGAGCCGCACGTCGCGGAAGCGGCGCAACTGCTCGGCCAGGTAACGCGCGCTCGCGTCCAGCGCGGGCTCCGGGTCGAACGGGTCCTTGACGCCCAGCATCGCGGCCGTGGTCGGCATGAGCTGCCCGGGCCCCATGGCCCCGGCGGGTGAGATGCGATGCACGCGCCCCTCGGACTCCACCTGCACCAGCGCGTGCAGCAGGCCCGGAGGGAGCCGGTGTCGCCGCTCGGCCGCGTCGATGAGGGGCTCCAGCTCCTCGTGCCCGTCCAACAGGCACGACGTGCGGTGCGCCGCGTAGCTGCGCAGCGCGTTCACCTTCATCTCCATGAAGTTCAGCGACAGCGGCGCCACGTGCGTGTCCCCCAACCAGGAGACGGCCGCGTTGAGCAGCACCACGGGCACGAGCACGGCCACCGCCAGCCATGCCCACCACGGAATGCTGAAGCCGCCCTGGGCCCGCTTGCGCGCCACGCCCCACCCTTAAGGGCGCTTGGGCCCCCCGTCCAACTTCCGGCGCGCGGGACGTGCCCCCGGAGGCACTCGCAGTCCGTCCAGCACCAGCGTGGTGAGCGCGTCCGGCAGGTCCAGCGGATTGCCGATGTCCTCCTCGCTCAGCACCGCCAGGAGCAGCCGCTCCACCGCGCCCACCACGGCGAGCCCGCTCACCGCCGCGCGCACCGGCCGCAGGAGGCCATGGGTGTGCGCCTTCTGGGTGATGTCCACCGCGTGGCGGGCCACCAGCTTCGACAGCTCCGCCACCTTCGTGCGCGCGCCCACCGCGGGGCCCCGGCTCTCCTGGAGATACAGGCGCACCACCCCCGGGTACTGCAAGAGCGCGCTGGCGATGACGGCCGCCACCGCGCGGTACGCCTCGAACATCGCCTCCACGTCGCGCGCCACCTCGAGCGCCCGCCCGCAGGCCTCCAACCCCTCGAGCAGCTCGCCTCGCACCGGCGCCAGGAGCGCGTCCACCAGCGCCGCCTTGTCCTCGAAGTAGCGGTAGAACGTCCCCTTGGCCACACCCGTCGCCTGGGTGATGTCGTCGATGGTGACGAGGTCCAGCCCGCGCTCCACGAACAGCCGCAGCGCCGCGTCCTCCAGCTCCTTCGTCCGCTCTCGCCGGTGTGTCTCGCGGCGACCACCGGGCGGTCCCGGACGCCGGGCTGCCTCCGGGCGTGTGTCCGCTCCCTTGCCCCGAGTCTCTCCTCGGCTCGTCATCATGCGCTCCGACACGTTGCGTGATAGAAAAAGAGTGACCACATCGTCATTATTGGGGGCGGGGCGTCGGCCGGATGCCCTGCTGGAGGCAACGATGATCGGCATTCCTTTGGGCTGGGCGTACTCCAATTTCGGGGAATGGGCGCTCCACCGGTACGTGCTCCACGGCATGGGCCGCAAGCAGGACAGCTTCTGGCACTTCCACTGGAGCGAACACCACGCGGCGTCGCGCAAGCACGACATGGTGGACGAGGAGTACATGCGCTCGCTGTGGACGTGGTCCGCGAAGGCCAAGGAGGTGGTGGGCCTGATGGCGCTGGCGCTCGCGCACGCGCCGCTGTTCCCGGTGGCGCCCTTCTTCGTGGGCACCCTCTGGGCCTGCGCGGTCAACTACTACCGCGTGCACCGCCGCGCGCATCTGGACCCGCAGTGGGCCAAGGAGCACCTGCCCTGGCACTACGACCACCACATGGGCCGGGACCAGAACGCCAACTGGTGCGTGACGCACCCGCTCTTCGACAACCTGCTGGGCACGCGGCGTGAGTACCTGGGCGTTCAGCCCGCGGCCGCGGTGGCGCCGGTCGTCGCTCACGCTCAGTAGAGCAGGCCCCGCTGGGGCTGGACGGGTTGGGGGAGCTGGGGCTCTCCCAGCATCTGCCGCAGGTTGATTTCGATGGTGCGGCACAGCGCGGTCATGGGCGTGTCGCTGACGTCGTCCTCGAAGGGCGTCTCCACGTCGCGGCCCACCTCGTCCAGGCCCACGAAGAGGAACGCGATGATGGCGGTGACCGCGGGCGTCAGCCAGCCCAGGTCCTCCACCACGCCCAGCGGCAGCAGGACGAGGTAGGCGCGCGTCATGGCGAACAGCAGGCTGTCGTACTGCCGCGGCAGGGGCGTGTTCTTGATGCGCTCGCAGGCGCCCAGCAGGTTGGTCAGCTCCGACAGCGTCTTGTCCAGGGTGACGTGGAGGAAGAGCACCTGCTGCGCGTCGGACACCTGGCCGTAGATGCGGCGCACGCGGGTGGCCATCCACAGGAGGATGGCGGCCGGGACGTTCTGCTCCTCGCGCAGGGCCTCGAGGACCGGGGGGCGGAAGAAGGCGATGATCTCCGGCAGCGGGTCCTGCCGGCGCAGGTGGCAGCGCAGGGCGTTGACGAACCCCATCTGCGCGTAGATCAGCTCGCGCGCGTCCTCGGTGATGTCCTCCACCATGCCGGTGATGACGCCCCGGGGCATGGCCTGGGCGTCCGGGGTGGTGTCCACCGCGGAGACCTTCGCGGGGGGCGGCGCCGCGTCCCGGGAGGGCATCCGCGCCCGGCCGGAGCGATCCCTCACCGCGCCGTCGCTGGCCCGGCTCCCCGTGGCCGTCAGCAGCGGGCTGGGCAGCTCCACCGCGGTGCGCAGCAGGCGTGAACTCACCAGGCCCAGGGCCTCCTCCGTCAGGGGCAGGTTGCGCTCCGGGTTGGGGCGGGGCAGCAGCGTGAGCACCTGCCGCGCGAACGTGCGCGACCAGTTCACCACGCCGCCCCACAGCGAGCGCGCCTCCCACCAGCGGTCATAGGCGGAGTTGTTGCGGAAGCCGAGCAGCACCCCCAGCGCCGCGGCGAGCAGGGTGACCGGCAGCGCGGGCATCGCCAGCCAGTCCGCGGCGAACAGCCGGTAGCCGGAGACGACGACCAGGGCGAAGAGCACGTGTATCGCCACGGGCCGGCCCGTGTAACGCAGGAGGATGCGCCAGGAGAGTCTCCGGCCGACGATCATGAGGGGCACTGCTCCGGGAAGAGGGCGTGTGCCCGGCGTGGTAGTGCCGGCGTCGGCCTCCGACAATGCCCCGGGGCGGCACGTCGCGCGGGATGTGTCGCGCAGGCGTGGGGCGCGCCCTCCGGAGTGTCCGGGAGCGTGCAGCGGGATGGAAGGACGGCGGGCCCCGGAGCGTCGCCTCCGGGGCCGGTGGACGGCGCGTGGCTAGAAGACGAGGTCGAAGTAGTTCGCCTTGGCGCGCACGCCCGCGCACGCCTGCAGCTTCGCGGACCAGTCCTCGGTGGGCAGCGAGCCGCGCGCCTCGAAGACGAAGTCGAGCGAGTCCTCGCGCGACAGGTCCAGCAGGTCCACGGCGCCGCTGCTGGTCAGCCGCAGCGTCCGCGTGGGCGCGGTGCTGGTGCGGTGGAACTCGCCCAGCAATATCTCCTCGGAGGAGCCGGGCTTGCGCACGGAGACGCTGGCGCGCTCGATGCCGCTCAGGTCCGTGCTGGCCGTCACCTCGAAGACCTTGAGCTTCAGCTCCGTCTCCACGTCGGCGTCCTCGGGCAGCGGCGCGTCGACGTCACCCAGCGGGAACTCCAGGGTGTGCTCGAGGCTCAGGGTGAGGGGCGGCGCCCCGGGGAAGTCGACGTTCGGTTGCGTCTTGCAGATCTCCTCGGCCTCGGCCTCGATGAAGAAGAGGGACTCACAGCCGGTGGTGAGGAGCGCGAGGGCGCCGAGCAGGGCGGCGCGGAAGGCGTTCGTTCTCATGGGTGTCGGGCTCCGGACTCAGAAGAAGTAGAAGATGAAGCCCACCTTCACGGAGGGGACGGTGGCGCGGATGGTGAGGTTCCGGGCGGTGACGTCCGGGTCGTCCGTGGCGTCCTGGAGGAGCGCGCTCGCGTCGTCCACGCCCATCCGCACGTAGCTCAGGCCCAGGTGGAGGTAGAAGTTGAAGCGGCTGGCCGCGCCCACCTCCAGGCCCACCGTGCCGGCGACGTAGTCGTAGCTGACGTCGCGGATGGAGTCGTAGTTGCGGTTGGGCGTGGCGCCCAGCCAGTCGACGACCTCCTTGTAGTCCGCGCCGAAGGAGTGGCCGACCTCCGCGTTGAGCGAGGGCGCGATGAAGGTCTGCAGCGGCAGGATGCTGACGCCGCCGCGCACGCCCAGGCTGAGCGTGTTGGTGGTGGGCCCCGCGTGCACCCGCAGCCACGGCAGGGGCTTGAGCACCGCGGACAGCCCCACGCCGTGCGGCGCGCCCGCGTCCAGCAGCACCCCGAAGCGGTAGGGTTCCGCGCCGCCCTCCTGGGCATGCGCGGAGGTGACGGCGCCGAGCGCCAGGAGCCCGGCGAGCGCCGGACCATGTCGGAAGACTGTCGTGCGGCGTCTTGTCGAAGGTGTCGCCATCTTCATGAGGTGTTCCACGGAGGATGTTCCGGCCCGGCGACCATCATTCGGCGCCCGGGGCGGAAACGGAAGCCACGACGTCGAAAATGACGAGCCCGGCGCAAGCCGCCCCCAGGTCCCACGGGACTTTCCAGGAGTGCGCCGAGTCCACTGTCCACGGCCGGGCGTGCCGCGCGACGGGTGTGCACCAGGTGACGGTGTTGCCGCGCCGCCCCGTGTCCCGCATGGGAAGGGGGCTCACGGTGGCGGCACTGGAGCTATCCCGCCACACGGGAATCACGAGGCCGCCTGCCCACGCGCGAGGTGTGCGCGACGAGCACCTGGCGCGGCGGAGGTGTGCGCCGTGTGACGGATGCCGTGTCCACTGTCGAGGCGTGTTGAGGCGTGGACTCGCGCTCGCTCCCCAGGGCCACTTCCGGCGATCCACCGCCAATGCCACCTTGCTCCCCCGGACTTCACGCGTGGCGCGCCCCGCGCCCGTGTGAGCACCGGCCCACAGAGAACGCGGGGGGCCCGGATGATCGACGAGGTCGATCAACGTTTGAAAGCCTGGGTGGGCCGCATCGCCGGCGGGACGCCCGTGTTCCTCGGCGTCCCGGACCGCGACTCGCTCGAGCGGGGCGTGTGTCTGTACCTGCTCGAGCTGGGGCCCGCGCCCCAGGCCCGGGCGGGCCGGCGCACGCCGCTGCAGATCTCCGTCTGCTACCTCGTCACCGCGGGGGCCGCGTCGCCCGAGGCGGCGCACCGCCTGCTGGGTGAGCTGGTCTTCGCCGCGATGGAGGAGCCGGACTTCGAGGTGGACCTGACCCCCGTGGCCACCTCCGTGTGGACGGGGCTGCGCGTCGCGCCGCGTCCCGCCTTCCGCGTCCGCGTGCCCGTGCGCCGCGAGCGGCCCGGGCCCGTCCTCCAGCCCGTGCGCCTCCCCGTCGTCGCGCAGGCGGGGCCCGCCGAGGCGCTGCTCGGCTGCGTCGTGGGCCCGGGCGACGTGCCCATTCCCGGCGCGCTGGTGGAGCTGCCCGCGCTGCGCCTCACCACCCGCACGGACGACCAGGGCTGCTTCCGCTTCCCCCGCGTGCCGCCGGTGGACGCGCTGGGGCGGCTGGAGGTGCGCGCCAACGGCGCGCTCCTGGCGCTGGCCCCGGAGGCGCTCGCCGCGGAGCCGCAGCCCTTGCTCATCCGCCTGCCGCCGAAGGAGGAGTGACGTGCCCCACGACCTGACGCCGGGCATCCACGGGGAGGAGGTCCCGGGCGCCACCCGCTCCATCCACGCCGTGGCCACGACCACCGCCGCCTTCGTGGGGTGTGCGCCGGTCCGTGGGGCGCGACTCCACCAGGCCGTGCCCGTCAACGGCTGGGCCCAGTTCGTCCGCGAGTACGCGCCCCCGGGCTCCGCGGGCACCGCGCTCGGGCGCGCCGTCCATGGCTTCTTCGAGAACGGCGGCCGGCGCTGCTTCATCGTCAACATCGGCGAGGCGCGCGAGCTCCGAGGCCTGCGTGTGCTCGAGGAGGTGGGGGAGGTCGCGATGGTCGCCGCGCCCGGCTTCACCGACCTGGCGTCCTGGGACGTGCTGCTGTCCCATTGCGAGAAGATGCGCGACCGCGTCGCCATCCTCGACGCCCCCGGGGACCTGGACGACGTCGAGCGGCTCGCCCGGGGCCTGCGTGTCCGCGCTTCCGACGCCGGCGCGGGCGCCACCTACTTCCCGTTCCTCACCCTGGTCGACCCGTTCGGCGACGGCAGGACGCTGGTCGACGTCCCTCCGTCCGGCCACGTCGCCGGTGTCTACGCGCGCACGGACGTCACCCGGGGCGTGCACAAGGCCCCCGTCAACGAGCTGGTGCGCGGCGTCCTCCGGGTGGTGCGCGACGTGTCGTCGGAGGAGCAGGGGGTGCTGGCCCGGGTGGGCATCAACTGCATCCTCCCCTTCCCGCGCGGAGGCTTTCGCGTGTGGGGCGCGCGCACCGTGGCGGAGGTCTCCAGCGAGTGGCGCCACGTCAACGTGCGACGCCTCGTCAACTTCGTGGAGGCCTCCATCGCGCGGGGCACCCGCTGGACGGCGTTCGAACCCAACGGGCCCCTGCTGTGGGAGGCCGTCCGCCGGGACATCCACGCCTTCCTGCTGCGGCTGTGGCGCGACGGCGCGCTGATGGGGCGCACGCCGGAGGAGGCGTTCTTCGTGCGCTGCGACGCGCGGCCCCACACCCGGGAGCGCATCGACGCCGGACAGCCCATCGCCGTCGTCGGACTGGCGGCGGTGAAGCCGGCGGAGTTCATCGTCCTCCGCGTCGGTCAGCGTGCCGGAGGCGCGGAGGTGGAGGAGGTGTCCCATGGCTGAGGCCCGTGCCGCTGTCGCGGCGCTGGAGCAGGACACGGGCGCGCGGGTGGACCCGTTCCGCGCGTACAGCGTCAAGCTGTCCATCGACGGGGTGAACGAGGGGCACTTCACGCGGTGCTCCGCCCCGGACGTCGGGCCGAGGCCCCCGGACGCCCAGGCGCGGTGCGCGCTCCCGCCGGAGGCGCTGGGGGACCTGACGCTGCGCCATGGCGTCACCCGGTCGTCGGAGCTGTGGCGCTGGTTCCTCGCGTCGATGAATGGCGCGCCCCTGCGCAAGAACGTCTCCGTCCTCCTGCTGGCGTCGGATGGTCGGACGGAGCGGCGGCGCTGGGACCTGGGCGAGGCCTGGCCGAAGACGTGGCGCGCCTCGCCCCTGGACGAGCTCGGGCAGCAGATCGCCATCGACTCCCTCACGTTGGTCTTCGGGGCCATCTCCCGTGGCTGAGCGCTCCGACACCGCTCCGCGGCTCGCCTGGCTGCGCACGCTCGCCGGACGGATGAAGGCCTGGGCGCGGTCCGTGTTCTCCGAGGAGGAGAGTGACTTCGCCGCGGCCCTCGCGGAGTCTCGCTTCGTCACCGGCCCGGTGAAGGCACCGCCGCTCGAGCCGCGGCCGGCGACTCCGGTGAGCCTGACGGCGCCGTGCATCGTGTCCCCGCCGCCGGCGTCCTGGTCGCGGGACGCCCAGGCGCGCGGCGGCGCAGCCCCTCCGGTGGACTGGGGCGCCCGCGTGCGCAAGGTGGCGCCGCACCTCGTGGGAGACGGGCCCGCGCGTCCGGACGTGCGCGGCGCGGCCCGGGGGCCGGACGCGGCGTCCACCTCGCGCGGGCCATCACCCCTGGCGTGCCGGCCCATCGCCGCCCGGCCCGCGTCGCGTGGGCGCAGGGACGGCCTCCCCGCGGTCTCGCCTCGGCGCATCTCTCCGCCAGGGCGGGTGTTGGGCGACGTGTGGGTTCCTCCTGGGAGGATGACGCCGTCCTGGCCGATCGGGGCCGTCCCGGACTCCTCGGCGCTGGCGTCATCGAAGGCCGCCTCCATCGACGGTCCGCCACGGCGGGCCGTCGCCAAGGCGCCTCCGCCCGCTGCGCAGGGACCGGAGCCCGTTCCCCAGGTGGGTGGCTCCGCGGCCCCGAAGGAAGAATCGGCGTCCGAGCGCATGTCCCCATCCGAGGTGTGCGCGCCACCGCTGGACGACGCGACCCGTGAGCTGGTGAGTTCCCTGGCCGTGCTGCCTCGGGGCCTGTCCGTGACCCAGGCCATCGTGGAGCGGCGTCAGGAGCTGGGGAGGAAGATCCTCACCACCCTGGGCATCGTCACGCTGCCGACCTCCGAGCTCCCGCCGAGCGCCCAGGAGCGCGTGCACGGGCCCGTGTCGACCCTGCCGCCACCCATGGTGGCGCCCACCCCGAGCAGCGCCGCGGCGGTCGACCAAGGCGCCGAGCCTCCCGACGTCGCGCCCGGTTGGCCCGCGCCCTCCGTGGCGCCGCGGCCGCTGTACATCCCGCCGCCGACGCGGACGCTGTTCCCGGAGCTGGAAGAGGTGGCGGCCCTCTCCTCGGGAGACGGGGGGATGGGGCTGTGGCCGGAGTCGCCGCGACCGACGTCGGACGAGGTCCGGGACATGGCCATGGAGATCCAGCTCTGGGAGCGACAGCGGCGGCTGGAGCGCGAGCAGCGGGGCGAGTGAGGGGCGGAGTCAATCGCTCGCGACCGGGGGAGGCGCGAGCCAGGGGCCGAGGCGCACGTCGGAAGAGGGGGACGCGGGGGTCATGCCCGAGCTGAGGCCCGTCCACATCATCGTGGTCCTGCTCGTCTTCGCCGCCGTCGCGCTGTACGTGCTGGGCACGGGGCTGGGCGCGGCGGCGGACGCCACGTCCCGAAGGTCCGGCTCCGCCCGCGCGGCTCCCGAGAGAGTGGCCACCCCCGCTATGCTGTCTGGCGATGGCCGAGCGCTCGAGAGTCCAGCCGGTGGTGGTGGAGGTCCTGACCGACGAGGCGTCCGCGCGTCGTCAGTTGGAAGGCCGGGTGGAGCTCATCGAGTCCGTCCTGCGCGAGACGCGCGAGCTGGAGGCGTTGCTCCGCCCCAAGGACTGGCGATGGCGGTTGTTCCAGCAGCATTCCCTCGTCACCGGGCTGCTGGAGCGGGAGGCCGCGCTACCGGAGGCGCTGGAGCGCACGGAGCGCCGCGCGCAGTTGGAGGGCTGGCCGAAGGACGCGCCCATCCTGAAGGTCATCCGGACCCTGCGACTCCGACGTGAGCGGCTGGCGCGGCAGGTGACCGGGCGGCTGGAGTCGCTCTCGTACCTCCTGCCCTCCGAGGCGTCGCTCGAGCAGCGCCTGCGCTTGTTGGAGCAGCTCCACCAAGAGGAGCCCGACCTGCGACGCGAGCCGACCGAGCCCTTCTCGCTCCGCATCGACGGGCGGGATGAGTCCACGTTGCATTGGGGACGCATGGTCGTGCCCACGCTGGTGTGGCTGCTCCTCGAGGGTGTCCTGTTCACCACCGGGCTCTCCTTCGCGGTCAGTCAGACGCTGGTTCCCGGGCTGGTCGTGTCCGTCCTGTTCGCGGCCTTCTGGTCCTCCGCGGTGGCCTCCACCTCGATGTGGATCACCCCCTCGCGGCTGGTGTGGATTCCCCGTGGCGGCAGGCATGCCGTTGCGCTGCGCCTGGAGGACGTCCGCCCGGAGAGCGCGCGGCTGGTGGATGGGCGACGGGTGGAGTTGTCGCTGGTGGATGGGCAGCAGGTCCAACTGCCGCGTCCCTCGCGCAGACAAGCGGAGCGCCTGCGGGTGCTGTTGACCCTGTTCTCCGCGCCGGAGCTTCGCGAGCAGGCGGCCCGCGTCTCGTTGCCCGTGGTGGCCTGTGTCTTCCCGGCCATGCTGCGTCGCCATGGCGCCTGGAGCGAGGGGCAGGTCGTGCTGCTGCATCGCGGGGTCTACTTCTTCCCGGGAGACCAGGCGGGGCGCACGCTCCTCCGCAACGTGGCGAAGCGGGACCTGGACGGGGGGCCCGTCCCGTTGGACTGGGTGTTGGAAGGCCTGCTCTGGCAGACGGAGGTGGAGCTGGACGCGATGCTGGTGGGGGTGGCGAACGCGCTGGGGGGCGCGGTCTGGCCCGCGGAGGGCACGCGTGTCGACCGGACCGTCCCGCTGGAGCAGCAGCTCCACCTCACGCACGGCGAGGAAGTCATCGCGGGCCCGGTGCCGCCCGGCGAGCGAGATGCCACCGCGCGCATCGTGAACGGTTGGAGATAGAGGATGCTCCGGGAAGCCCAGGCCCAGTCGGCTGAAGCGGTCCGCCTCCAACTCGAGGGGCGCGCGGAGGTCCTGGAGGGGGCCCTGGCGCGGGAGGCCTTGTTGGAGGGCGTGCTGCGCGGGGGGCGTTGGAAGTCGCGGCTGCGGGCGCACCCGGAGCTGGTCGCGGAGCGCGCGCGGAGCGCGCCGGAGGTGGCCGAGGCGCTGGAGCGTACGCGCCGCCGCGCGGAGTCGGAGGGGTGGCCCGGAGAGACGCGCATCCTGGTCGTCGTGCGCGAGCTGCTCGACCGGCGGGCCCGGCTGGAGGCGCTGGTCCGTCGCCGGCTGGCGTCGCTCGCGCCCGTGTCGGGAGCGCCGGTGCTCGACGAGGAGCTGGCGCGGTTGGACGGCCTGGTGTGTCGACAGTCCTCGTTCGCGCTCGCGGAGCGGGAGGTGGTCGTCTACGAGACGCTGCCGTTGAGGGCGTGGCCCCCGGTGCATTGGGCGCTGGTGGCGCTCCTCGCCTGCCTGGCCCACGGCCTCTTCGTGCTGTTCACGCTGCGGGCGGCTCCGGGGACGGGCTCACCGGACGTCCTCTCGGCCGGGCTGTTCCTGGGGCTTTCGGGCACGTTCGTCGCGCTCGTCTCGCGCTCCGGTCAGGTGCGGCTCACCAGCGAGCGGCTCATCTGGAAGCCCAGGGTCGGCGAGACGGTGGAGCTGTCGCTGTCCTCCCTCCGGCCCGAGTCGCTCCACCTGACGTCGCTGCTCCGGACGGTACGGGTGGAGGGCGAGCGCCGGCTTCGATTGCGCCACCAGGGAGACGGTGAGCGTGTCATCACCCTGGTCGCGCTGCATGGGCTGCCGCCCTTGGCGGGGGCCGCCCGGGCCGGTGTCCTCACGGAGGACGTGGTCATCTACCCGGCCGAATCCCGAGAGGGGCGTCACACGTACGCGGGGCATGCCGTGCTGCGGCCCTCGGGCGTCTGGTTCGTCCCCGAGGTAGACGGCCGCCAGGTGTTCGAGGCCGTGACCGGACAGAAGGCCTCCGTGCCCATGCGGCCCCTGTGGATCCTCGAGCAACTGCGCTGGTTGTCACCGGCGGAGGTGGACCGGTGCATGGCGCGCGTGGTGGCCGCCGCGGGCGGAACGTGGTGGTCCGCGAAGGACGCGCGGCTCCACCGGGATGTCCCCGTGTGGAGGCGCCTTCGCATCACGCGGGGAACCCAGACACTCACCGGCAAGGTGGAGTGGTTCTCGCAGACGCGCGCCGGATACATCCTGCGCGCCTGGCCCGCCGCTCCCGACTCGGGGGAAGGAGGTCCTCCGCGCGGCACGTGAGGACCGGGGATTCGGAGTCCCCGGTCCTCGGGACTGGGTTCAAGGATTGACGGCGTACTGGAGCAGCAGGACGCCGGTCCGGTAGACCTTGGTCGAGAGCAGCTCCAGCGGGACGTGCGACGGCAGCCGCGTCACCAGGGGGATGCCGGTGCCGAGCACGAGCGGGTTGAGCTTGATGAGCACCTCGTCGACGAGCCCCGCCGTGAGCAACTGCGTGGCCAGGTCGCCGCCTCCCGCGAGGTAGATGTCCTTGCCCTCCTGCGCCTTCAGCGCGCGAACGGCGCCGACGACGTCTCCGGAGATGAGGTTCACCCGGGGATTCGGAGCCTCCTTCAGGCTCCGGGAGACGACATACGTGTCCAGGAACGGGTACGGGTCCGTCACGTTGAACTTCAAGCCGATCTCATACGTCCTCCGGCCCATCACCACGGCGCCATAGGCACGCAGCATGGTGAGGTAGTCCGTGACGTGGTCTCCCACGTTGGAGAAGCAGTCGAAGGAGTCATCCTCGCGGGCGATGAAGCCATCGAGGGTGGTGGCGACGTGATACGTGAGCTTGCGCTTCTGGGAATGCATACAGGTCTCTGCGAGCAAAGGATTCGCGTGGACCTCACCGCGCACACGAGGAGCGCTCCGCGCCAGGGCGCGTGGTGAGGACTGGAGACACGCCGTCACACGCGCGGTGGCGCGCGAGCGGACGTGGGGTCGAGGTCTGGTGGGTTGCCTGCTTCGCGGACGCTCACGGGATATCGCTCATCCAGTCATCCCCTGTGTCAGGGATGGGCGGGAGCGAGGTCGCGTCATGACGCGAGAGGCAATCAGAGAGAAGAGGTCATGGAAGGCGTGGTGTCCCACGCCGTCGAACACAATGGCCTCGGATGTGTCTGAACGCAAGCCATGAATTGAGTCTGTCTCATGGCGCACTGCGGGGGCTGTCTGTGAGGCGCCCGGTCGGTGGGGATGCCGACCGGGCGGCGAGCTCACGAATCCAGGATGACCTCCAGCAGCAGGTCGTCGTCCGGGTCCTCCGTCACGGCTGGGTCCATGTCGTCACTGTCGTCACCGCGTTGCGACAATCCCGGCGGGAGGGCGCCGCCGATACACATCACCCTCCGGGGCTCCGCTCCGACGCCATCGCCGTCCTGGTCCGGGTACAGCACGTCCCAGTGTGTCAGCGAGGCGTCCGTGTCGTCGCAGTCCGCGCCGGTGGCGGAGGTGAAGTAGGGCGCGAGGAGGGTCTCTTGCGCGCAGAGCTGGCCGCGCTCCGGCGTGGTGGCCCCATCCCCGTCCCGGTCCACGTGGAAGTAGGTGTGCACGCGCCAGCGGGTCGCGTCCTCCTCCGCGCAGTCCGTCCCCTCGGTCGAGTAGGTCGGCGGCGGGGTGCCGTTGGTGCAGAGCAGTCGGGGTTCTCCCGCGCCCACGCCGTCGCCGTCCACGTCGCTCCAGACCCGCAGGGCGGTGTGCACGGTGGCCCGGGTGTCGTCGCAGTCCTGGCCCTGGGGGCTGGTGGCGTAGCCGGCGGGGAGCGAGTCCCCCGCGCACAGCGCGCCCTGCGCGGGGATGGTGTGGCCGTCGCCATCGCCGTCCCGGTGCGAATACGCCAGCACCTGCCAGCGGAGCGGGTCGGTGGGCGCGCAGTCCGTCCCCGTCAGGGCATGGCCCTGGGGCAGGGTGGTGGTCGCGCAGAGCGAGCGCTGCCCGCCCGCGCCCACGCCGTCGCCATCCGTGTCGACGAAGACGGCCCAGCGCTTCTGGACGGTCGCGTCGTGGTCGTCGCAGTCGTCACCGGAGGGATTCACGAGGAACCCTGGAGGAAGCGTGGCGCCGCTGCACCACCTCCCGGACGATGGGGTCGTGTGCCCGTCCCCGTCGACGTCGCGGTGGTCGAAGGCGAGCCACTGCCAGGTGGCGGGGTCCTCCGGGGCGCAGTCGCCGCCCTGGAGCGCGTGGTCCGGTGGCAGCGTCTCTCCCATGCACATCGACTTCGCGTCCCCCGTCCCGTAGCCGTCCCGGTCCGTGTCGACGTAGAGGACCACCGGGTTCCAGGTCCGCGGGTCCGCGTCGTCGCAATCCGGCTCGCCCGGCGCGGGCGTGAGCTGGTAGCCCGGCGGGAGCGAACCCGGCGGCGAGCACACCAGCCCCACCCCGGGGACGGAGTGGCCATCCCCGTCCAGGTCGCGGAACGTGTACCCCCGGAGGACGGACCTCGTCGCGTCCTCGGGCGCGCAGTCCGCCATGGCGAGCACGTAGCCCGTGGGCACGGGCCTGCCCTCGCAGAGGTCGAGGCTCGTGTCCGCGCCCACGCCGTCTCCGTCCACGTCCCTCCAGTACGTGAGGGTCCGCCGGGTGGTGGCGTCGTGGTCGTCACAGTCGGCGGGGCCCTCGGACTCGCGGTAGCCCGTGAGGGTCGCGCCCACGCACGCCTCGACCGGACCTCCAGGGCCCGTGGCGCCATCGCCGTCCGCATCTGGATACAGGCCGCCCACGAGCCTCCAGCGACTCGCGTCCGTGGGCGCGCAGTCCGCGCGGTCCGGATGTCCGTCGCCATCCGCGTCCGGCGGCGCGGGTTCGGTGGGAGGTCCGTGCGCGTCGCCGCACGCGCACACCAGTGCCACCAGGGCCAGCGCGAGGGCGCGCCAGCAGGTTCGCATCACACGCATGGGGATGGTCCTTCCCGGGCCTCAGGGCGCCTGCGTCGCCGCGCGCCGGGTCAGCCGACAGGTGGTCTGGTTGGGGGTGTAGTCCAACTGGACCAGCTCCAGGAGATAGAGGCCCGGCTTGTTCATGGCCAGCAGGGCCATCCGGTCACACCGGCTCATGTGCTGGCTGGAGTCGGTGCTGCTGTTGCCGGAGGCGTAGTAGAAGCGGATCGTCCGAGGAGTGCTCTCCCCTTCCAGGATGCCGGTGAGCTCCACGTTGGTCGCGTCGCGCACCAGGAAGCTGTCCACCGTCACGAACTTGTACGGCTTGTTCAGCTGCGGTGCCTCCACGGCGGCGAGCGCCACGGGAGGCAGCGTGAGGGTGAGCAGGGCGGACAGGACGCGGACCATTCGGCGCGACGTCATCGCGAGGGCTCCAGGCACGGGCACCGGGGTGGGATACCCACGGGGACGGCTCCCGGGAGGAGCGTCGGCCTGTAGACGCACCGAGGTCCTTTTCCTGGCGATGCCCCGGCGTTTTCTCGCGACCGCCCGAGCGAGCGGGGCTTCGCCGCACCTTGTCACGGCGGTCCACCTGCAATACGCCTGGGACATGTCCACCGCCGCGCTCCCCGTCGACTTCCTCCAGGCCCTCGCCGAGGGCTTCCCGTCCGACTTCCTCACGCGGGAGCCGGACGAGCTGAAGGAGTACGGCCGCGACTGGACGAAGGTGTACGCCCCGGCCCCGAGCGCCGTGGCGCTGCCCCGGACCACGGACGAGGTCTCCCGGCTGCTCGCCCTGTGCCACCGGCACGGCGTCGCGGTGGTGCCCTCCGGCGGGCGCACGGGGCTTGCGGGCGGCGCCGTGGCGGCGAAGGGCGAGGTGGTGTTGTCGCTGCAGCGCATGTCCCGCATGGGGCCGGTGGACCTGCTCGGCAACACCGTGCGCGTGCAGGCGGGCGCGGTGACGGAGGCCGTCCACCGCCACTGCGCCGAGCACGGCCTGACGTGGCCGGTGGACTTCGCCTCGAAGGGCTCGAGCACCGTGGGCGGCAACATCGCCACCAACGCGGGCGGGGTGAAGGTCATCCGCTACGGCCTCACCCGCCAGTGGGTGCTGGGGCTCCAGGTGGTGACGGCCGACGGGACGGTGCTGGAGCTCAACGGCGCGTTGGAGAAGAACAACACCGGCCTGGACCTGCGCCAGCTGTTCATCGGCAGCGAGGGCACCCTGGGCGTCATCACCGAGGCCACCCTCAAGCTGACGCAGCTCCCAGGCAGGCAGGACGTGTTCCTCTTCGCCGTGCCGGACGTGGCGGCGGTGCTGCGGCTGTTCCGCGACGCGCGCCAGCAGACGACCTTCCTCATCTCCGCCTACGAGTTCTTCACGGACCGGTGCCTGGCGCGTGTGCAGCGCCACCGCAAGCTGCGCTCACCCTTCGAGGCCGGGAGCGGCTGCTACGTGCTGCTGGAGGCCGAGTCGCGGGACGCGGCGGCGGTGGAGGCCTGGCTGGGGTCGCTGTTCGAGCGGGGCCTGGTGACGGACGGCACCCAGGCGCAGAGCGCGACGCAGGCCGCGGAGCTGTGGGCCCTGCGCGAGAGCATCAGCGAGTCCCTGTCCGCCACGGGCCTGCCGCACAAGAACGACATCTCCCTGCCGGTGGCGGGACTGGAGGCCTTCTGCGCGGAGCTGGAGTCCGTCTTCAGCGCGCGCTACCCGGGCTGGGAGATCTGCCTCTTCGGCCACATCGGCGACGGCAACCTGCACGTCAACGTGATGAAGCCGGACGAGATGGACAAGGCGGAGTTCCTCGCCCACACGAAGGGCGCGGACCCCACCATGTTCGAGCTGGTGCGCAAGCACGCCGGCAGCATCTCCGCGGAGCACGGCGTGGGTTTGTTGAAGAAGGACTACCTGGGCTACTCGCGCTCCGAGGCGGAGCTGGCCCTGCTGCGCGTGCTCAAGCGCACGCTGGACCCCCGGGGCGTGCTCAACCCCGGGAAGATATTGGACGCGTGAGGCGCGCGGGCCCGGCGGACGTCAGGACACGATGCGCGTCTTGATGTCCGTCTTCAGCCCGGCGATGGCGTCACACACCTGGCGCGACACGTCCTGGTCCAGGTCCATCACCAGGTAGCCGATGTTGGCGTCCGTGCTGAGCACCTGCGCGTGGATGTTCGCGTTCAGGTCGGAGACGATGCGGTTGATGTCGCGCAGCACGCCCGGGATGTTGCGGTGGACGTTGAGGATGCGGTGCGTGCCGGGGATGAGCGGCACCTCCACCATGGGGAAGTTGACCGCGCCCGTCGTCGCGCCCGTGCGGAAGAACTTGGAGAGGCTGGTGGCCACCTCCTTGCCGATGGACGCCTGCGCCTCCTCCGTGGACCCGCCGATGTGCGGCGTGAGGATGACGTTGGGCAGGTTCTGCAGCTCCGTGACGAAGCCGTCCGAGTTGCCCTCCGGCTCCTCCGGGTAGACGTCCACCGCCGCGCCGCCCAGGTGCTTGGAGCGCAGCGCCGCCGCCAGCGCGGCGATGTCCACCACCGTGCCACGGCTGGCGTTGATGAGGCACGCGCCCTTCTTCATCTTCGCCAGCTGCTCGGCGCCCATCATCATGTGCGTGGACTGCAGCGCCGGCACGTGCAGCGTGACGAAGTCCGAGTTCGCCAGCAGCTCGTCCAGCGTGTCCACCGCGCGCGAGTTGCCCAGCGGCAGCTTGGTCATCACGTCGTGGTAGAGCACGCGCATGCCCAGCGACTCCGCCAGCACGCCCAGCTGCGAGCCGATGTGGCCATAGCCGACGATGCCCAGCGTCTTGCCGCGCACCTCGTGGCTGCCGGTGGCCACCTTGCGCCACTGGCCCGTGTGCACCTCGCGGCTGCGGTCGAACAGCTGCCGCGTCAGCGCGATGACCTCCGCCACCACCATCTCCGCCACGCTGCGCGTGTTGCTGAACGGCGCATTGAACACCGGGATGCCGTGCGTGTTCGCCGCCGGCAGGTCGATCTGGTTCGTGCCGATGCAGAACGCCCCGATGGCCAGCAGGTCGTCCGCGTGGACGAGCGCCTCCGGGGGCACGTTCGTCTTGCTGCGGATGCCCAGCAGGTGGACGCCCTTGAGCTTCTCCGCCAGCTCGGCGGGCTTGAGCGCGGACGAGGTCCGCTCGACCTGGAAGCCCTCCGCCGCGAGCAGCTCCGAGGCCGACGGGTGGATGTTCTCCAGCAGCAGGGCGCGGAACGGACCCTCGTTCAGGATGGGACGCGTCGGGGACGGCGGGAACCGGGCTGTGCTCATGTCGCTGTGCGTTAGACCCCGGCCCCCAGGCTGTCAAGCGCGGGGTTCGAGGCGGGGAAGCGGGGTGTCGCCGGCTCGTGGGAAGGCGCGGACCGGCGGGCCCGGAGGGTGGGAAAACGACTGCGGGCGGCCCGTCTCCAGGCCGCCCGCGGAAGGGACTGCGGTTCTGCCGGCGGCGTGCGTTACTGGAGCGTCCAGGCCACGGTGCCGTTGCACGAGGTGTTGTCGTAGCAGCCCGCGCGGATCTGGTAGGTGCCGGCGGTGGTGGCCGAGTACGTCGCGTAGGACAGCGTGCCGCACGAGGCCGAGTCGTCGTTGGAGACGACCTGCTGGCCCGTGGCCACGTTGTACAGCCGCAGGAAGGTGTCACCGGAGCCGGAGGCGCCCGTCACCGAGCAGGTGCCGAAGGACAGCCGCTGGCCCGCGGCGACGACGACGTCGCGGTTGACGGTGTTGGCCTGCGCGCTGCTGGTGTTGGAGGCGGAGAAGGTGAACGAGCCGCTCGTGGGGTTGGTCGTGCCGGTCTCGATGACCCAGGCCACCGTGCCGGAGCAGGCGCCCGTGGAGTAGCAGCCCGCGCGGATCTCGTAGTTGCCCGCCGCCGTCGCCGTGTAGCTCAGCTTGGAGCCGTTGCCACCGCACTCGTCGTCGTTGGAGGCGAGCTCCGTGCCCGCCGGTCCGAAGAAGCGCAGGTAGGAGTCACCCGTGACGGAGGCGCCCGTCACGCCGCAGGTGCCCACGGTGATCTTCTGCCCGGCCGTCAGGGCCACCGTCTTGTTGACGGTGTTGATGGACGCGCTGTTGGTGTTGCTGGCGGAGTACGCGTACGAGGTGCCACCCGTCGGCGGGTTCGTCGTGCCGCACAGGCGCTCGTTGCTGACCACGGCGCACAGGGCGTCGATGGCCGGGCGCACGTAGGTGATCTCCTCGCCGTCGCAGTCCGTGCCCGACTCCGAGCAGGTGTTGACGATGTTGCAGCTGCCGCGGGCGATGTAGTCCGTCTCGCCGCGCACCAGGATGCCGGCCACGGTGTAGGTCGCCGTCTCGTACACGCCGGAGCCGGAGTTGCCGGCGAAGGTGTCCGTGCTGGCGACGAAGAAGTCCAGGGTGCTGGCGCGCGCGTTGCGCACGGAGCCGCCCGAGTCGATCTTGAACGGGATGCCGCTGCCGGAGCCGATGACGGCCACGTTGGCGCCCGCGGTCATCGCCGTGTTGCCCGGACGGATGGGGGCGGGCGTGAAGCGCGGCGCGGCCGAGCGGTCCAGCTTGAGGATGGCGTAGTCCAGGTTGCGACCGCCCGACGTCGACTGCCGGCGCGCGACGATGGACTGGCAGGAGAAGATGTCCGCCGTCGTCACCGTCTTCAGGGCGTTGGCGGACGTGCGGTAGTAGTTGAAGACGAAGCGCGTGCCCGAGCACTCCGCGGCGCTGGTGACGCAGTGGCCCGCCGTGAGCACCAGGTCGTCGTCGATGAGCGTACCGGAGCACCACGCCGCCGTCGGGTCGGAGCGGAAGCGCTGGTCGGTGCAGAGGTTCTCGTACGTGCCCAGGTTGGAGCCGTTGAAGGTGACGTTGTCGGGGTTCGTGGCGTTGAAGCCCGACGGGCTCATCAGCGCGACGGTGGCCTGCTCCGCGCGGGCGCGCAGCGTGGCGTCCGTGTGCGCGTACACGTCCGTGCGGTTGTCGGTGCCGTAGATGACCGGGTTCTCCGACTCACCGGTCTCCGGGGGCGTGGGCTCGCCGGAGGTGCTCTCCGGGGCGGGTTGACAGGCGGCGAACGTGAAGGTGCAAAGCAGCGCGCCAAACAGCCGGGCGGCGCCATTCCGGGTGGGGGACATGAAGAGACGACTCCTGGTGGTGAAGAGGGGTGCGCCCCGGGGGACGGAGGGCGGACTATAAGTGAAGTCGGCCCGTGGAACACGGAAGCCTCGACTTCGGTGCAAGGCGTCAGTCGGCGTCCGGATTGCGGAGCCACTCCAGCGCGTCCGCCCGGGTCTCGAAGGTCCGGGTGGGGATGGTGAGCATGGCCCGCTTCGTCATGCGCCAGGCCTGGAGGCCGGAGGGGGCGTCGGTGACGATGCGCGCGGAGCGCTTCATGCCGTGCAGCTGGGCATAGGCGTTGAGGGTCGCCATGGCGCCCACCACGTCCGGAGGCATCACCCGCAACTGGGACTGGTCCACGAGCGCGGACCACTCGCCGCCGAAGCCGACGATGGCCTTCTTCACCTCCGCCAGGTACTCGGCCAGGTCCTCCGAGGTGACCTGCGGGGGATAGACGACCTCGAGGATGTGGTCCTGCGCGTGAACGTTGATCTGGAATGGCATGGGCGGTGACGGCTCCGAAGGCGCGCCATCCTAGCCGCATGTGGTGACACTCCGATACCCGACGCTTCACCCCTCCTGGAGGGCGGGTCCGTTGGCCACCCTGTCCGGAAGCGCGGGGAATGTCAGACCCCCCGGCTAGTGACGTCCCTGCCGCGGAACCGGTACTGGCGCGCGCTCTCGGGCGTGGCCGGCGGGGTCCCTCCGGCAAGGGGGTTTCATGAACAAGAAGCTGTACGTCCTGGGCGCGGTGCTGGGCACCCTGCCGGGACTGCTGCCGGGAGGCGCGGGGCTGTCGGACGGGGCACCTGTCGGAGTCGAGCGGTCGTCGCCGGGTGTCTTCCGGGACACGTCACCGCGGGTGGGCGCGGCGCCGCTGGCTCGGGACGGGGTGGCGCCCGAGGCGCAGGAGGCGGGTGGCCCCGAGGGGCCGCATCACCCGTGCCACCTGATGACGGTGGCGAAGGTGCCCTGCGACGAGGCGCGGGAGGTTTGCGAGTTCACGTACTGGGAGTGCCCTCGGGGTGGTCAGCCGCTGGGGGCGTGAGTCGATGGGGCACGAGTGTCGAGCTGTTGCCCCGTGTTGTCGGCCCCGTGACGGGGGCTCGACGCCGCCGTGACGGCCCCATGGGACGGTCCGGCCGAGGTTTCTTCATGCAGACGCAGACTTCTCATCCTTCCTCCACCGGCGTGGCCGGAGGAGACCCGCGGGTCGGCCAGGTGCTCCAGGGCCGCTTCCAGGTGCTGGCGCCCCTGCGCCAGGGCGGCCAGGGGCGGGCGTACCGGGCGGTGCAGTTGCCGCTGGAGCGGGTGGTGTCGTTGGAGGTGGTGGGCGCGGACGCGGACGCGGCGCTCCAGCAGCGCCTGCTGGCGGAGGCGCGGGCCACCGCGCGGCTGCACCACCCGAACACCGTCACCGTCATCGACTTCGGGCGCATGGAGGACGGCGCCGTCTACCTGGCCACGGAGCTGGTGGAGGGGGTCACCCTGGGGCAGCGGCTGGAGGCCGGGGCGGTGGCGTGGCCGCGCGCGGTGGAGCTGGCGCGGGGCATCGCGCGGTCGCTGCGGGCGGCGCACCGGGCGGGGGTGGTGCACCACGCGCTCACCCCGGAGAGCGTCCTCGTCTCCCGGGACGCGGACGGCGGGCACGAGCACGTGAAGGTGCGGGGCTTCGGGCGTGGGGCGCCCGTCCTGTCGGAGCAGGGGCGGCTGTCGGTTCCGGACATCACCCAGTCGGGCACGCTGCCCGGCTCCCACGCGTACCGGGCGCCGGAGCAGGCGCGGGGCGCGGCGGACGCGCGCAGCGACGTCTACTCGCTGGGCATCGTCGTCTACCAGATGCTGGTGGGCCGGGTGCCCTTCGTGGCCACCGACCCGCTGGAGCTCGTGTTCGCGCACCACAAGGAGCTGCCGCCGCACTTCCGGGCGCTGCGGCCCGACCTGGCCATCCCCGCGCCGCTGGAGGCGCTGGTGCGCTGTTGCCTGGAGAAGCGGCCCGAGCACCGCTTCGCGTCCATGGACGCGGTGCTGGACGCGCTGCGCGCCGTGGTGGACGCGGCCGGCGCGCTGGAGCTGTCCGGGGTGGAGGCGCCCGGGCCGGCGCGCACGCTGTCCTCGGAGGAGACGCGCGCGCTGCTGGTGACGGACCTGGAGGCGGAGGCGCCCCGCGTGCCCGCGCCCGCCGAGGCCCCGGTGTCGCGGTGGCTCGTCGGCGGGCTGCTGCTGGCGCTGGCCGCGGGGGCCGTGGCGGCGGCGGCGCCGCACGTGCTGCGCTGAAGAAGAGCGCCGGCGGGAGGGAGGAGTCCTCCTCGCCGGCGCCCGGACCCGCGGCCCGCGTCAGTTCGTCGCGGCCGTGGGGGCTTGCTTCAGGTACTTGTCCAGGAAGGCGGCGGTGCGCGCGTAGCACTCCGCCTCGTTCTTCTTCTTGGTGAAGCCGTGGCCCTCGTCGGGGAAGACGACGTACTCGACGGGGACCTTGTTCTTCTGCACGGCCTGGACGATTTCGTCAGACTCCACCTTCAGCACGCGCGGGTCGTTGGCGCCCTGGATGACGAGCAGCGGCTTGCGGATGCGGTCCGCGTGGAAGAGCGGGGAGATGGCGCGCAGCATGGCCTCCTGCGTCTGCGGGTTGCCCATCTCCTGGTAGAGCGCCTGCCGCCGGGACTCCCAGTAGGGCGGGAGGTTCTCGAGCGTGCGCAGCCAGTTGGACACGCCGAAGATGTCCACGCCCACGTTGAAGGCGTCCGGGTGGAAGGTGAGCGCGGCCAGCGTCATGTAGCCGCCGTAGCTGCCGCCGATGATGCCGATGCGCGCGCCGTCCACGTAGGGGAGGCTGGCCAGGTACTTCTTCGCCTCGAGGCAGTCCTGGAGCGGCTCGCGGCCGTGCTTCTGGTCGTCCGCGGTGTTGAACGTCTTGCCGTAGCCGGAGCTGCCGCGGTTGTTGATGCCCAGCACCACGTAGCCCTGGTTGGCCAGGTACTGGAAGAACGGGTTGTAGCCCTTGCGCGTCTGGCCGCCCGGCCCGCCGTGGACCCACACCAGCGCGGGCACCTTGTTCTGCGCGCTGGCCTGCTGCGGCTTCAGGAGGATGTTGGGAATCTCCAGCCCGTCGAAGGACTTGAAGCGCACGACGTCCGCCTCCACCAGGTCCTTGGCGTCCAGCTCCGGGTTGAGCGTGTCCGTCAGCCGCGTCGCCTTCTTCGTGGCGAAGTCGTAGACGTAGAGGTTGGTGGGCGAGCGGTCCCCGTTGTGGTGGAAGGCCATGCGCTTCTCGCTGCGGGCCAGGGTCACGTTGGTGATGTCACCCTCGGGGAGGCTGGGCAGCGCCACCGCCTTCTTGGCCTTCTCGTCGTGCAGGCGGATGACGGTGCGCCCGTCCTGGTTGATGACGGAGACGCGGTACGCGCCGTTCCTGGAGAAGTACGTGGAGACCACGTCCCAGTCCGCCTTCTCCACCTCCTCCATCTTCCCGGTGGCGACCCCGTAGCGCACCACGCGGGTGAACTCGGTGCCCTCGTTGGTGAGCAGGTACAGCGAGGAGGAGACCGGGTCGAAGGTGCTGGCGGCCCAGCCCGCGGTGCCCTGGTGCGGCGTCAGGTGCTTCTCCTGCTTCGTGGCCACCTCGTGGAGGTAGACGTCCGAGTCCGCCGTGGTGTTGAACCTGTCCAGGGCGATCCACTTCTCGTCCGGGGACACGTCGCTCACGTCGAACTGGCCGTCGCTCGTGTACAGCGTCGTGCGCGCGAAGGTCTTCGCGTCGTACCGGTAGAGGTCCATGAAGCGCTCGTCGCGCTCGTTGGCGAGGACGTAGAACGCGGTCTCGTCCTTGCTCCAGCCGAAGAACAGCGCGCGGACCTTGTCGCCGGGCGTCAGGTCCTTCTCCTGGCCGTCCGGCGTGCGCACGTACAGGTGCGCCAGCTCGTTGCCGCCCTGGTCGCGCGTGAAGAGGATGCGCTCGTCCTTGGGGAAGTAGCCGACGGCGAAGGTGCTGTCGACGGTGGAGTTCGTCAGCTGCGTGGGCTTGCCGCCGGTGACGGGGACGGAGAAGACGTTGAAGATGCCCGTCTGGTTGGACGAGTAGAGGATCCGCTTCTCGTCCGGGGAGAAGGACGCGCCGTTGATGCGCGTCGTCTTCATGAGCTGCTCGACGGTGTACCGCCGGGGCTCGGCGCGCGGGGCGGGCTTCGCCTCCGCGGCGGGCTTCGGCGCCGGGGCCGGGGTGGGCTTGGGATTGGACAGCGCGAGGGCAGGGGCGAGCGCCATCGCGGCGAGCGCTCGTGGCAGGGTGAACCGATGCGGCATGTGGGCTCCGGGGGCTCCAACCGGGTTGGATTGCCTTCAACACGAACGCCTGGGGGCGCCATTGCACGCGCCCCGCTGCGGGGAGCGGGTGCCCCCCGCGGTGAACGCGGTGAAGACGTCAGCGGGCCGCCGCGAGGCGCGCGTGCCGTCCGGAGGTACTATTCCAGGATGGTGGGGTATTCCCGGAGCCCCGCCGAGTCCTCTTCCTCACCTCGCCCGGGACGTTCGGGGACCTTTCCCATCATGAAGCCCTCCTCCCGCCTCGCGGTCGTGCTCGCGCTGTCGCTGCTGTCTCCCGTCGTCGCCAGCGCCTCCGACTATCCGCCCGACTATCCCATCTGCAGCGTCGACGACACGGTGGTGACCGGCCCCTTCGAGGTCATCCGCCACACGTCGCGGCTGCCGAGCAAGCTGTCCACGCTCACCCTCAGCTACCGGGGCTATCTGCGCGGGCTGTACCCGGACAGCCAGATCCAGTTCTGGGTCCAGCTCAACGGGCGCACGGAGCTGCTGTCCGCCAGCGCGGGCACGCACGACGACGCGTATGTCTTCCTCAACGCCGGCCCGCGCGGCTGCACCAAGTGCATGCGCTACCTGAACACGCCGCTGTGCAACGCGCACTTCGCCGCGGGCGGCCAGGAGGGCGTCTGGGTGTGCGAGCAGCCCAACGCGGTGGAGAGCAACCTCTTCCTCTACGCCTTCGACACCAACCTCAACCTGAACGCGTGGGACATCTATGTCGCCGCCACGGCGGGTGGGCAGTGGGACAGCAACCTGGGCGCCAACTACTTCGCGCGGCTGCCGGCCCGGTCGAGCTGCTGGTAGTTTTCCGTTGAGAGGGCACGCCCCTCGCCCCGGGTGGCCGGTGACATGCGTCCGCGTTACCGGTCACCTCAGGGGGACTTTTCCCACGCTGGACGATTGGCGCGCCGCATCCGACGGGTGTGCTTGACACCCTCGGGGCCCCGGCGGAAAAGCCAAGCCCACACTGAGGCGGCCCTCGCGGTTTCATCTCCATGGGGCCGCGGGGAGGCGGGGAGTGAAGCTCGCGACGCTCAAGGATGGAACCCGTGACGGGCGGCTCATCGTCGTCAAGCGGGACAACTCGGCCTACGCGCTGGCCACCAACGTGGCGCTGACGCTCCAGGCCGCGCTCGACGACTGGGACGCGAAGGAGCCGCAGTTGCGCGCGCTCGCCGCGCAGTTGGAGGCGGACGCGGTGCAGAGCCGCCCGCTGGACGTGCGCGCGCTCGCGGCGCCCTTGCCGCGCGCCTATGAGTGGGTGGACGGCAGCGCGTACATCAACCACGTCATCCTGGTGCGCAAGGCGCGCAACGCGGAGCCGCCCGCCACGCTGCGCACGGACCCGCTCGTGTACCAGGGGGGCTCCGGGGACTTCCTCGGCCCCACCGACGACATCCCCCTGGCCGACGAGGCGTGGGGCCTGGACTTCGAGAGCGAGGTCGCCGTCATCCTCGGGGACACGCCCCAGGGGACGAAGGCCCAGGACGCGGGCAAGCACGTCAAGCTGCTGATGCTGGCCAACGACGTGTCCCTGCGCAACCTCATCCCGGACGAGCTGGCCAAGGGCTTCGGCTTCTTCCAGAGCAAGCCCGCCACGGCCTTCAGCCCCTTCGCGGTGACGCCGGACGAGCTGGGCGGCGCGTGGCGCGACGGGCGCGTGCACCTGCGGGTGCGGTCGGTGCTCAACGGCCAGCAGGTGGGTGACACCGACGCGGGGCCGGAGATGCACTTCTCCTTCTTCGACCTCGTCCAGCACCTGTGCAAGACGCGCAGCTACACCGCCGGCACCGTCCTGGGCAGCGGCACGGTGTCCAACGCGGACCGGGCCCGGGGCATCTCCTGCCTCGCCGAGCAGCGGATGATCGAGACCATCGAGCAGGGCAAGCCCAGCACGCCCTTCATGAAGGTCGGCGACACCATCGACATCGAGATGACGGGCGAGGACGGCAACAGCCTGTTCGGCCGCATCTCCCAGAAGGTCGTGGAGAAGAAGCCATGAAGGGGCTGCGGCTGCACAACTACTGGCGCTCGTCCGCGTCGTGGCGCGCGCGGCTGGGGCTGCACCTCAAGGGGCTGTCCTTCGAGTACGTGCCGGTGCACCTGCTCAAGGACGGCGGGGAGCAGAACACGGACGCCTACCGCGCCATCAACCCCATGCGCACGGTGCCCACGCTGGAGTGGGTGGAGGCGGACGGCACGACGCGCCGGCTGTCCCAGTCGCTGGCCATCCTCGAGTACCTGGAGGAGGTCGTCCCCTCCCCCGCGCTGCTCCCGGAGGACGCGTACCTGCGCGGCCGGGCGCGGATGCTGGCGGAGATGGTGAACTCCGGCATCCAGCCCCTGCACAACACGGCCGTGGTGCAGCGCATCAAGAACGAGCTGCGGGCGGACGAGAAGGCGTGGGCGGCGCACTGGCTCGACCGGGGGCTGGGGTCGCTGGAGGCGGCGGTGCAGCCCACGGCGGGGCGCTTCTGCGTGGGGGACTCCGTGTCCGTGGCGGACGTCTGCCTGGTGCCGCAGCTCTACGCGGCGCGCCGGTTCGGGGGGGACCTGTCACGTTGCGCCACCCTGTTGCGAATCGAGGCGGCGTGCGCTGAGCTGCCGGCGTTCCAGGCGGCCCATCCGGACCGTCAACCGGATGCCGTGCCCGTCTGAGTCTTCCCCCTTCGAGGAGCCATCCCATGGCCAAGCTGGAGTCGCTGGGCATCAAGACGCTGGAGAGCGTTCACTGGTACGTGCATGACCTGGAGCGCAGCCGCGACTTCTACACGAAGGGGCTGGACTTCGCGGAGCTGGGCGTGTCGTCGCCGGACCTGGAGGTCCCGGGCAAGCAGAAGTCGGCCGTGTTCCAGGCCGGCGACGTGGTGCTGATGGTGAGCCAGCCGGTGGGCGAGGGCGGGCGCGCGTGGCGCTACCTGCGCAAGCACCCGGACGGCGTGGGCACGCTCAACTTCGAGGTGGAGGACGCGGAGAAGGCCTTCCGCCTGCTGGAGCAGCGCGGCGCCACGTTCATCAACGACGTCCAGCGCTTCACGGACGACCGGGGCGGCAAGCTGGCGCTGTTCTCCATCACCACGCCCTTCGGTGACACGACGTTCCGCTTCATCCAGCGGGACGGCTACCGCGCGCTGTTCCCGGGCTACCTCCACCACGACACGCCCAAGGGCGGGAAGAACCGCTACGGCTTCGGCCGGGTGGACCACGTCACGTCGAACTTCCAGACGATGCGGCCCATGCTCCTGTGGATGGAGCACGTCATGGGCTTCGAGAAGTTCTGGCACATCGAGTTCCACACCGAGGACGTGGCGGCGAAGGAGAAGCGCGCCCACGGCAGCGGCCTGAAGTCCGAGGTGATGTGGGACCCGAGGAGCGGGGTGAAGTTCGCCAACAACGAACCCTACCGGCCGTTCTTCAAGGCCAGTCAGATCAACCTCTTCAACGAGGACCACCGGGGCGACGGCGTGCAGCACCTGGCGCTGACGGTGAAGGACATCCTCACCGCGGTGAAGGACATGCGCGCCACGGCGGGCATCGAGTTCATGCCCACCCCGGGCACGTACTACGACGCGCTGCCGGAGCGCATCCAGCACATGGGCATCAAGCGCATCGACGAGGAGATCCAGACGCTGCGCGACCTGGAGATCCTCGTCGACGGCGACAAGGAGAACAGCTACCTGCTCCAGATTTTCATGAAGGACGCGGCGAGCCTCTACAAGCAGGCGTCGGCGGGCCCGTTCTTCTACGAAATCATCCAGCGCAAGGGCGACCAGGGCTTCGGCGGCGGCAACTTCCGCGCCCTGTTCGAGAGCATCGAGCGTCAGCAGCAGGCGGACGGACGGCTGTAGTCCGCCGGCGCCCCGAGCCCTCGGGGCCGCCCCGCCGTGTCGACCGGCGGGGCGAGGCCCGGCTCCGCGCTACTCCTCGCGCAGGGCGATGACCGGGTCCACGCGGATGGCGTGGCGCACGGGAATCAGCGTGGCGAGCAGCGCGACGACGACGAGGAACAGCGCCATGCCGGCGAAGAGCAGGGGCTCGAAGGGCCTCACGCCGTAGAGCAGGCCGGACATGGCCCGGGCCGCGGCGAGGGCGCCTCCCAGGCCCAGCGCCACGCCACCCAGCGTGGGGCTCAGGCCCTGGCGCACCACCAGCCACACCACGTCCGCCTGCTTCGCGCCCAGCGCCATGCGCACGCCAATCTCGTGCGTGCGCTGGCTGACGCTGTAGGCGATGACGCCGTAGACGCCCACCGCGCTGAGCAGCAGCGCCACGCCCGCGAAGACGAGCAGCAGCACCACCGCGTAGCGGGGCGCGAGCAGCGTCTCGCCCACCACCTGCGTCATGGGCTTGATGTAGGTGACGGGCAGCTCCGCGTCCAGCTCCGACAGCACGCGCCGCACCGCCGGGGTGAGCGCCGTGGGGTTGCCCTCGCCGCGCACCGCCAGGTACGTCTCCCGCGTCGTCTCCTGGCGCTGGGGCAGGTACACCGCCGCGAAGTCGCCCGCGCCGCTGCCGAAGGTGGCCACCTGCACGTCGCCCACCACGCCCACCACCGTGCGCCAGACGGGCTTGCCGTCCACGCTGTCCACGGTGATTCGCCGGCCCACCGCGCCGCCGTCCGCGAAGTGCCGGCGCGCCAGCGTCTGGCTGATGACGACGGACTTGGGCGCGTCCGGGCCGTCCTGCGGCGTGAAGGTGACGCCCTCGCGCAGGGGGATGGCCAGGGCGCGGAAGTAGTCCTCCGACACCACCTGGTAGAAGATGTAGCGCGCGTTGCCGGGCGCCGGGGGCGGCTCGCCCTCCACCTCCAGCGTGGTGCGGCTCCAACTGGGGCCCAGCGGCAGGTTGCTCGTGGCGGCCACGGCCTTCACGCCGGGCAGCGCGGCGAGGCGGGCGAGGGCCTCGTCCTGGAAGCGCACGATGGTGGCGTTGTCCGGGTAGCGCCGCTCGTTCGTGCCGAACTTCAGCGTCAGCAGCCCCTCGCGCTCGAAGCCCGTGGGCGCGTCCATCATCGTCGCGAAGCTGCGGGCGTTGAGCGCCGCGCACACGGTGAGCACCAGCGCGAAGGCCAACTGCGCGGCCACCAGCACCTGCCGCAGCCGCTGCCGGCCGCCGCCGGAGTTGCGGCCCTCGCGGCGCATCGCGTCCGCGGGCTGCACGCGCGAGGCCCGCAGCGCCGGCGCCAGGCCGAAGGCGAGCGTGGCGCCCACCGCGGCCGCCAGCGTGAAGCCGAGCACGCGCCCGTCCAGGCCCACCCGGTGCCAGCCCGGCACGAAGCGGCCCACGTCGGCGGGCACGCCCGCCCGCATCAGGTGGATGCCCCACAGCGCCAGCAGCAGGCCGCCCGACGCGCCCAGCAGCGCCAGCACCAGGCTCTCCGTCAGCATCTGCCGCGTCAGCCGGCCCTGGCCCGCGCCCAGCGCGCCGCGGATGGCCATCTCCCGCGCCCGCTTCGTCGCCCGCGCCAGCAGCATGCCCGCCACGTTGGCGCACGCCACGCCCAGCACCAGCACCGTGGCGGCCATCAGCACGTACAGCATCAGCCGCACCGGCGCGTCGCCGTACTCCCGCAGGGGGATGGCGGACACGCGGTGGCCCGGGTCGTCCTGCGCCAGGCGCGCGTCCAGCAGCGCGAGCTGGGAGCGCGCCGACTGCACCGAGTGGCCCTCCTTCAACCGCGCCACGGCCTGGAACGAGTGGTCCGTCCACGCCGTCGCCGCGTTGGCGGGCAGCGCCAGGGGCACCCAGAGCTGCGCCGCCTTGGGGAAGCGGAAGTCGGAGGGCATCACCCCCACCACCGTGTAGGGCTCACCGTCCAGCGTCACCGTGCGGCCCACCATGCCCGGGTCCGCGCCGAAGCGGCGCTCCCACAGGGCGTGGCTGAGCACGACGACGCGCTCGCGGCCCGGCGCGCTCTCGTCCGGTTGCAGCGTGCGGCCCTGCGCCGCGCCCACGCCCAGCACGCCGAAGAAGTCGGACGTGACGCGGTAGCCCACCAGGCGCTCGGGCTCGTTGTCGCCCGTGAGGTTCAGGTCCCACGTCTGGAAGGCGGAGACGCGCTCCAGGGACTGGGGGTTGCGGTGCAGGTCGTCCACCACCGCCGCGGACAGCTGGTTGCGCGCGTAGCCCGGCGTCGACTCGACGAGGAAGACGAGCCGGTCCAGGCCGGGGAAGTCGAACGGCCGCAACATCAGCGCGTCGAGGAAGCTGAAGATGACGGTGTTGGCGCCGATGCCCAGCGCCAGCGTCAGGACCGCCACCAGCGAGAAGCCCTTGTCGCGCAACAACCCGCGCACCGCGTACCGGAGGTCTTGCAGCAGGGTGTCCATGGTCTCGTTCCGGGAGGGGCAGCGAAGGGGGGAGGAGGTCGTCCCGAGGCGGCGCGGCTCAGCGCTTCTCGTCGAGGGTGATGCGGCCGTCGAAGAGGCTGACGGTGCGGGTGGCGACGCGCGCGTGCGCCGGGTCGTGCGTCACCATGCAGATGGTGGCGCCGGCCTTGTGCAGCTCCGACAGCAACTGCATCACCGCCTCGCCG
>NZ_JAKCFB010000047.1 GCF_024198235.1 Myxococcus dinghuensis
CCCGCCCCGCCCCCCGGTCGCGGAGGCGCCCGCCACGCCGCCCGCCCCGGCCCCCCGGGAGGCCCCCCCTGGGGACGCCCCGACCCCACCCACCCCGGCGCCGGCCGCGGGCCCGCCCGCCCCCCGGCCCGTCACCCTGGTGGTCGGGGGCGACGTGACGCTCGGCCACAACCACCAGAAGTACTTCGACGAACAGCTCGCCAAGGGGCGCCCGCGCGAGGAGCTGCTGGCCTACGGCTTCAAGGAGGTGCGCGCGCTGGGAGACGCCGCCGACCTCTTCGTCGTCAACCTGGAGTGCCCCTTCACCGAGGGCGGCGAGAAGCTGGCCAAGAACTTCAACTTCCGCGCGCGGCCGGAGCTGGTGGGCGCGCTCGTCGCCGGCGGCGTGGACGTGGTGAGCCTGGCCAACAACCACCTCATGGACTACGGCCCCCAGGGCCTGGTCGACACGCTCGTCACCCTGGAGGCCGCGCGCATCCCCTACTTCGGCGCGGGCCGCAACCTGGCGGAGGCCCGCCGCCCCGCCATCCTCACGGTGGGCGGCGTGCGCGTGGCGTTCCTGGGCTACTTCTTCCTGGGCGAGCGCAACATCGAGCCGCCGGAGGTGTACGCCACCGAGTCCACCCCGGGCGTGGCCGGCCACTTCTCCGACGTGGACGCGATGGAGCGCATGCTGCGCGAGGACGTCCTCGCGGCGAAGGCGCGCGCGGACGTGGTGCTGCCCTTCTTCCACTGGGGCCGCGAGGGGACGTACGTGCCGGAGCCCTACCAGGTCCGGCTGGCCCACGCGGCCATCGACGCGGGCGCCGCGGGCGTGCTGGGCAGCCACCCGCACGTGCTCCAGGCCATGGAGCTGTATCAGGGCGCGCCCGTCGTCTATTCGCTGGGCAACTTCGTGTTCGGGGGGAACTGGAACCCGCGCGACAAGCGCGGCGCCCTCTGGAAGGGCCGCTTCGCGCCGGGCGGCTACCTCTCCAGCGAGGTCCTGCCCCTGCGCACCGACCGCTTCCCGGAGCTCCCCTTCCAGCCCGTCCCCGTCAGCGGGGAGGCGGCCGAGGAGGTGCTGCGCCTGCTGGCCGACAGCTCCAAGACGATGGAGCGGATGCTCCCCGAGTTGGAGCCGTGGGCCCGGCCGTCCCCCTCCCCTGGAACCCAAGGGAGGGAGTAAAGCCGGCCTCAGTGCTTGTTGTTCGCCTGGCCCCGCTTGGCGCGCACGCGGCGACGCTTGAGCTGGGCCTTCCGGCCCTTGGCGCGGTTGGCGAGCTTCTTCTTGGAACGATTTCCCTTCTGGGCGGCCATGTGGAAGGACTCCGTGTGGTGAAGTGAGACCGACCGCCATCATGAAGCATGCGGCGGTGAGGGCGGCCCTTCTTTCACGGCTCCGCCCGAGCGGCCAAGGAATTTCTTGACTCCGTCCTCCCTTGCCAGCAGCCGGACAAAGGGGCAATACCCCCAGGTACGACGATGATTGACAAACTCGAAGACGTCGAGCGCCGGTTCGAGCGCCTCACCGCCGACCTGTCGAACCCCGACGTGCTCGCCGACTCGGCCCGACTCCAGAAGGTCTCCAAGGAGCGCGCCGGCCTGGAAAAGCTGGTGGAGACGTTCCGCACCTACCGTCAGGTGCTCGCCGACCTCAAGGAGGTCGAGGCGTGGCTGGACGGGGGCAGCGCGGACGAGAAGGTCTACGCCCGCGAGGCCCTGCCCGGACTGAAGGAGCAGCGCGACGCCCTGGAGGGCGAGCTCAAGCTGCTGCTGCTGCCGAAGGACCCCAACGACGAGAAGAACGTCATCCTGGAGATCCGCGCGGGCGCCGGCGGCGACGAGGCCGCGCTGTTCGCCGAGGAGGTCATGCAGATGTACCTCCGGTACGCGGACCGGCGGAGCTGGAAGGCGGACATCATCGACATGAGCCCGGGCAACGCGGGCGGCGTGAAGGACGCCACGGTGACGCTGTCGGGTGACGCCGTGTTCAGCAGCCTGAAGTACGAGTCCGGCGTGCACCGCGTGCAGCGCGTGCCGGCGACGGAGACGCAGGGCCGCATCCACACCTCCACCATCACCGTGGCCGTCATGCCGGAGGCGGAGGAGGTGGACGTGAAGATCAACGAGGCGGACATCGACCGCCAGGCCATGCGCTCCACGGGCTCCGGCGGCCAGAGCGTCAACACCACGGACTCCGCGGTGCGGCTGACGCACCGGCCCACGGGCATCGTGGTGAAGTGCCAGCAGGAGAAGAGCCAGTTGAAGAACTACAACATGGCCCTGCGCATGCTGCGCGCGAAGATCTACGAGATCGAACAGGAGCGCATCCGCTCCGAGCGCGACTCCACCCGCCGCTCGCAGGTGGGCACCGGCGACCGCAGCGAGAAGATCCGCACCTACAACTTCCCGCAGGACCGGCTGACGGACCACCGCATCGGCCTGACGGTCCACAACCTGCCGGCCATCATGATGGGCGACATCGAGGACGTCATCACCGCCTGCCGGACCTTCTACCAGGCCGAGGCCCTCAAGGCGCAGACGGGCGCCCCGAAGCCCTCGATGGAAGCATGAGCGGCGAGACCTGGACCATCCGCAGGGTCATCACCTGGACGACGCAGCACTTCGAGAAGCGCCAGGTGGACGCGCCCCGCCTCACGGCGGAGATCCTCCTGTCGCACGTCCTCAAGACGGGCCGGGTGAAGCTGTACGTGGACCTGGACCGGCCGCTCTCCAAGGAGGAGCTGGGCGCCTTCCGCGGCCTCATCGAGCGGCGCCAGGCGGGTGAACCCACGCAGTACCTGACCGGCGCGAAGGAGTTCTACAACCGCCCGTTCAAGGTCGACGCGCGCGTGCTCATCCCCCGGCCGGAGACGGAGCTCCTGGTGGAGGCGTGCCTGCGCGCGCTGCCCAAGGACGCGCCCGCGCGCGCGCTGGACGTGTGCACCGGCTCCGGCTGCATCGCCATCAGCCTGGCGGCCGAGCGGCCCCAGCTCTCCGTCACCGCCACGGACCTCTCCGAGGGCGCGTGCGCCCTGGCCCGGGAGAACGCGGAGGCCCTCCAGGTGGCGGACCGGGTGACGGTGCTCCAGGGCGACCTGTTCTCCCCCCTCCCCCCGGACGCCCTGTTCCAGGTGGTGGTCTCCAACCCGCCGTACATCGCGTCCGGGGAGATTCCCGGCCTGTCCGCGGAGGTGCGGCGCGAGCCCAGGCTGGCGCTGGACGGCGGCGCGGACGGCCTGGTCGCCCTGCGCCGGGTGGTGTCCGAGGCCCGGAAGTTCCTCGCCCCTGGCGGACTGCTTGCATTGGAGATGGGCGAGACACAGGGCCCCGCCGTCCTGGAGCTCCTGCGCGCGGCCGGTTACGAGGACGCGCGCGTGGAGAAGGACCTGGAGCGGCGCGAGCGCATGGCATTTGGGACACAGCCCGCGGCCAGCGGGACACAGGGTTGAGGCCGGAGAACCATGGACAAGATCGTCTTGAAGGGCGGCGTGGAGCTGCACGGTGAGGTGTCCGCGTCGGGCGCGAAGAACGCGGCGCTGCCCATCCTCGCCTCGGCGCTGCTGGCGGACGGCACCTCCACCTACCGCAACGTGCCCGACCTGGCGGACGTGGCCACCATGCTCAAGGTGCTGCGCACCATGGGCTGCGACGCGGAGCGGCTGACCGGCCGCAAGAAGGACGTCTGTGAGATCGGCGTCAACGGCCACGTCACCCCGGAGGCGCCGTACGACCTGGTGAAGACGATGCGCGCCAGCGTGCTGGTGCTCGGCCCGCTGGTCGCCCGCTTCGGCCGGGCACGCGTGTCCATGCCGGGCGGGTGCGCCATCGGCGCGCGGCCCATCGACCAGCACCTCAAGGGGCTCAAGGCGCTGGGCGCGGACATCCACCTGACGGAAGGCTACGTGGAAGCCCGCGCGAAGCAGCTCAAGGGCGGCACCGTCAACTTCGACGTCATCACCGTCACCGGCACGGAGAACGTGCTGATGGCGGCGGCGCTGGCCAAGGGCCGCACGGTGATGGAGAACTGCGCGCGCGAGCCGGAGGTGGAGGAGCTGGCGAAGGTGCTCAACAAGATGGGCGCGCGCATCGAGGGCGCGGGCACGTCCGTCATCACCATCGACGGCGTGGAGGGCCTCACGCCCGTGGAGCACGCCATCCTCCCGGACCGCATCGAGGCCGGCACCCTGCTGGTCGCCGCGGCCATCTCCGGCGGCAACGTGCTGGTCAAGCACGCGGTCCCCGAGCACCTGGACGCCGTGGTGGAGAAGCTGCGCGAGGCCGGCTGCACCATCACCGCGGAGAACGGGGGCCTGCGGTGCAAGGCCCCCCGCACCCTCCAGGCGGTGAACATCACCACCACGGAGCATCCGGGGTTCCCCACGGACATGCAGGCCCAGCTCATGGCCCTCATGTCTGTGAGCCAGGGGACATCCGTCATCAGCGAAAACATCTTCGAGAACCGCTTCATGCACGTGCCGGAGCTGCACCGGTTGGGAGCGGACATCACCATCCAGGGGCACACGGCGGTGGTGAAGGGCGTGAAGTCGCTCAGCGGCGCGCCCGTCATGGCGACGGACCTGCGGGCGAGCGCCTCCCTCATCCTGGCCGGGCTGCGCGCCGAGGGGCGCACGGACGTCAGCCGCGTCTATCACCTGGACCGCGGCTACGAGCGGCTGGAGCGGAAGCTCCGCGGCCTGGGCGCGGACATCCGTCGAGTGAAGGCGACAGCCTGAGGGACGACCACGGGGGCGGGCGGGCCCGGAAGGCGCGTTGCCAACAGAAGCGGCAACGTGGGTTGCATCCGAATTTTCGCGCGACCTATCATTCTCCGAACCACTGGGGACGCGTGTCCCCCCTTGCAGGAGAATGAACCGCCCCATGGATTGCCCCAGCTGCAACGTCGAGATGGCCGATCTCGAGGGGGATGACCAGACGTTGCGAAAGTGTGGAGAGTGCGGCGGGCTCTGGATCGACGTCGCGGACCTGAACCGGGTCCTCCTCCACAACAACCTCCCCGGGCTGGAGAGCCAGGGCGGCAAGGTGAACCAGGAGGCGTTGACCGGCCAGTGCCCCGAGTGCCAGGTCGACCTCATCCGCGTGGACGGGGGAGACCGTCAGCACCCGCTCCACTACGACACCTGTGAGTCCTGCGGTGGAATCTTCCTGGAATCGGAGTTCCAGGACGCGTCCGACGTGAAGGTCGCCGTCGAGGAGATCATCGAATTCTTCCGCCACTTCGGTGGCAAGAAGAAGGCGGCGGCGCTCTAGGCGGACAGCCGGGGCAGCGCCTGCCCCGGCCCTCGCTCGCTCAAGGCTGGTTGCGGAAGACCCGGCCCCAGCTCTCCGCGGGCGCGCCCTCCAGCTCCAGCGTGCCCCCCGTCCGAGCGCCGTCCCCCGAATCACCGCGCACCCACTTCACCGTGGCCTTCCCCTGCTTGGGGACGTCCAGGGTGAGTCGCGTGCCGGACAGGGTATAGGTCCCCGTCACGGTGGTGGGCTCGGCGCCCTCCAGGGGCTCGTGCGAGAAGAGGTACGTGCCATCCACGAAGATGGAGAGGAACCGGTCGGGCGCGCCCTCCATGCCCCCGAACCAGGTCCCCAGCACCGGCGCCAGGCGCGCGTCGTACTTCAGCCGCTGCGCCAGCCAGGTGCCGTTGAGCGCCTTGCCCCCCGAATAGAAGACGATGTCCGTGACGCAGACGGGGGCCGTCGCCTCCGCGCCGGGGAAGCGCTCGACCACCTCCAGGGTGAAGCGGTTGCCCGTGAGCGCGGGGCTGAGCGGGACGTTCTGGAGTCCGCGCTTGTCCTCCACCTTGAAGGAGCGGGCGGTGTCGAGGCTGGTGAGGATGAGCTTCCGGGCGCGCGCGTGGGCCTTGTACGCGGCCTTGTCCGTGGCGTCGCCCGTGTAGATGCGGACCTCGTCCACGGTGACGACGTCCTTGAAGCCGATGGTGACGGGGGCCGGGGTGTCCCCGGTGGCGCACCACGCAGTGGTGTCGCGGCCGTCGAGCAGGTTCAACGGCGCGTAGCGCTCGGGCTGGCGCTCCCGCTCCAGGTAGTCGGAGGCCTGGGCGTAGCCCGGCGGCGCGTTGGACGCGGCGGGGGCGGCGGACGCGAGCATGAGGAGGGCGAGGGGGAGGCGGCGCATGCGGCCCCATCTTGGATCGCCCCAGGCGCGGGGCTCCAGTCCCTGGCCGGGTGGACTCGCACCAGGGGAGCGCCAGGAGCCCCGGGCCCGGGGACTGGGACGCACGGGAGGGCCGGATGAAAGGCCCCCGGCGGATGTTGGGGTGCTTGACACTCGGACGCGGCGGGGAAGAGATGCGGCCGATGCCAAGGGAGACCGTGATGCGACGCTGGGGGTGGGTCTGTGTGCTGGCCGCGACGCTGGCAGCCTGCAAGGAGGACAAGCCGAGCACCGTGCAGGACGCGGGCCCGGTGGAGACGGGGCCCCAGGCCCTCACGGAGCAGGAGCCCAACGAGCGGCCCGACCAGGCGCTGGTCCTCACCCGGGACAGCATCGTGACGGCGGACCTGACGGCCCAGCCCAACAAGGCGGACGAGGACTGGTACAAGCTCGCCCCCGCCGCCCCGCGCATCGCCGACGTGAGCGTCACGGGACTGCCCGGGGGTGACATCACCCTGGAGGTCTACGACCAGGACCGCAACCGGCTGGCCTCCGTCAACAGCGAGGGCGACGGCAAGCCGGAGCGCTTCCCCAACCTGTACGTCGAGGGCGCGCGCTGGGTGCGCGTGGCCCCGGCGCGCAAGGGCGTGGGCGGGGCCTACACCCTCACCGTGGCGATGCGCGCGGCCAACGACGGCGAGGAGCACGAGCCCAATGACCGGGCGGTGGACGCGGTGTCGCTGCCGCTCGGCCAGACGGTGACGGCCTTCCTGGGCCATGCCGGCGACGAGGACTGGTACCGGGTGGAGCTGCCGGAGGCGGCCGCCCCCACGGGGACGCCCCCGCCCTCCCCCGAGCCGAGCGGCACGGGCGAGACGCCCCCCCCCGCCCAGGGCACCTCGCCCACGACCCCGGAGACCGGGGCCGCGCCCACCCAGCCGGGGGCGCCGGTCCCGCCCCCCGGCTCGGAGAGCGGCAATGCCCAGGGCACGCCCGAGGAGGGCGCCGCGCCGCTGGAGAACCCGGGCGCGTCTCCCACGGGCACCTTCGGTGGCGGTGAGCCGCCGCCAGGAGCGATTGGCGCGACGGCCGCCCTGCCCCAGGACGCGGGCGTGGCGCCGGCGCCGCCACCGGAGCCGCCTTCCGTGGCGCTGAAGATCGACCTGTCCGCGGTGGAGGGCGTGCGGCCCGAAATCTCCGTGCTGTCCGCCGCGGAGGCCCCGCTGTTCACCCTGCGCGGCAAGGAGGGCGAGGCGCTGTCGCTGCGCAACATCGGCGTGCGCGCCACCGACCGCGTCGTCTACGTGGTGGTGAAGGGCGGCTGGACGGGGACGGGCAAGGAGTCGCGGCGCACCTTCAACGCGACGACGCCCTACACGCTCACCGTGACGCAGGAGGAGGCCGGCGCCAACGCGGAGCTGGAGCCGAACGACGAGCTGTACAAGGCCACGCCGCTGACCGCGGGGAGCTTCCGCGAGGGCTTCATCTCGCCCAAGGGCGACGTGGACCACTTCGTGCTGCGCACGACGGAGCCGGTGCTGGCGAAGGTGGAGCTGTCGGGCGTCGAGCGGCTGGACCTGGTGCTGTCCATGGTGGAGCCGCCCCAGGGCGACGGCCAGCAGGAGACGGTGCTCCTGCGCGCCAACGACGGCGGGCTGAAGGAGCCCGAGCGGCTCAACAACGTGGCATGCAACGCAAGCTGCTGGTTCCGCGTGGAGGGCGCGTCGCGGAAGGTGGACGGCAAGTGGGTGAAGGACTTCGAGAACGCGGAGCAGCCCTACCGCATCTCCATCACCACGGTGCCGGACAACGGCGGCGAGGAGCGCGAGCCGAACAACACGGTGGAGCGCGCGCAGGAGCTGACGCCGGGCAAGGCGGTGCGCGGCACGGTGTACCCGGTGAAGGACACGGACTACTACCGGCTGGACCTGTCCGACCGGCCGGTGCGCACGCCGCTCAGGGCGACGCTGCTGGGCATCCTCAAGGTGGACGTGGGCCTGTACCTGCACCGCGTGCAGCCGGACGGGAAGCTGTCGCTGGTGCAGACCTCCGACCGCGCCAAGGGTGACCAGCCGGAGAGCATCCGCTACAGCGCGGAGCCCGGCGTCTACATCTTCGAGGTGCGCGACGCGAAGAACCGCGAGGCCAACTTCCAGGACTCGTACCAGCTCACCGTCGAGGAGGCGGGCGAATAGGCCCGAGGCGCCCGGAGACACGCGGGCGCCTCGCCGCGGGAACTCGCCTCAGAACAGGCTCAACTGGGGCGCGTCCACGGGCTTGCGCGGCGGACGCCGGAAGGTGTCCGCCGCCACCTCGGTGATGGAGGACGTGCGGATGCCCACCTTCCGCGCCGCCGTGTGGAAGAGCTGGTGCACCTGCTCCGCGTAGAGCCCCTCGCCGCGCATGCGGTGCTTGAAGCGTGAGTCGCTGAGCGCCCCACCCCGCGTCTCGCGAATCCGATGCAGCACCCGCTCCGCGCGCAGGGGCAGCTTCGCGCGCAGCCGCTCCTCGAAGACCTCCTTCACGGGCCCCGGCAGTCTCACGAGCGTGTGGTGCGCGCGCGTGGCGCCCGCTTCGCGCGCGGCGCTGAGCACCCGGTGGATGTCCTCGTCGTTGAGCCCGGGGATGATGGGAGCCACGGACACGGCCACGTCGAGGCCCGCGTCGGAGAGACGGCGGATGGCCAGCAGCCGGCGCTGGGGCGAGGCGGCATAGGGCTCCATGGCGCGCGCCAGCTCCACGTTGTGGAACGGCAGGCTGATGCTCACCCACAGGCGCGCCTCCCGTGACAAGCGCTGGAGCACGTCGATGTCGCGCTCGATGAGCACGCCCTTCGTGACGATGCCCACGGGGTTGCGGTACTCCGCGCACACCTCCAGGCACGCGCGCGTCAGCCGCATGGACGCCTCCAACGGCTGGTAGCAGTCGGTGACGCCGCTGAACACCACCGTCTCCCCCTTCCACGAGGGGCGCTCGAAGGTGTCCCGCAGCAGCTCCGCCGCGCGCGGCTTCACCACCAGCCGCGTCTCGAAGTCCGTCCCCGCGCCGAAGTCCAGGTACTCGTGCGTGGGCCGCGCGTAGCAGTACGCGCAGGCATGCAGACAGCCCCGGTACGGGTTGACGCTCCAACTGAAGCAGATGTCGGGGCTGTCGTTGCCGGAGACGATCTGCCGGCTGTGGTCCTCCCACACCTCCAGCTTCGAGGGGGGAATCTCGTCCAGGTACTCCATCTCGGTGCTCGCCCAGGGGTTGGGCGGATTGTCGATGGGCCGGGCCTTCACGCGCCCACGGTGGACCTGAAAACGCGTTCAGTCAAGCCCGGCGAGCAGGCAGACGCGCGGCGACGCCCTAGGCCCCGTTCGTCGTCCGCGGCGAGAGCCCGTGGCGGCGGAGGAGTTCGTAGAAGTCCGTCCGGTTGCGGCTCGCCATGCGCGCGGCAGCGGCCACGTTGCCCTTGGAGCGGCGGAGCACCTCGCACAGGTAGCGGCGCTCGAAGCGCTCCTTGGCCTCGCGCAGCGTGGGCATCTCGCCGCCAGCGTCCAGCAGGTCCTGCTCCTCCTCGCGCGTGGCGTCCGCCGCCGCGCGCGCGGGCGTCGGCGGCTCGAGCATGCGGGCCACGTGCTCGGAGCGGACGTCGTCCTCGGGCGCCAGCAGCACCAGCGCCTCCATGACGTTCACCAGCTCGCGCACGTTGCCCGGCCACGAGTGCGTCCTCAGCAGGTCCAGGGCGCCGGGGGCCAGCCGGGGCATGCGCATGCCGTTGCGCGCGGCGGCCTGCTCCAGGTGCCGCGTGGCGAGAATCGGGATGTCCTCCAGGCGCTCGCGCAGCGGCGGCATGACGATGGGCAGCACCGCGAGCCGGTAGTAGAGGTCCTCGCGGAAGCGCCGCTCCTCGACCTCCTCGCGCAGGTCCCGGTTGGTGGCCGCCACCACGCGCACGTCGGCCTCTTCCTCCACCGTGCTGCCCACCCGGGCGAAGCGCCGCTCCTGGAGCACGCGCAGCAGCTTCACCTGGACCCGGGGCGCGGCCTCGCCCACCTCGTCGAGGAACAACGTGCCGCCGCGCGCCGCGCCGAACAGGCCCTCGCGCGTCTGCGTGGCGCCGGTGAAGGCGCCCTTCACGTGACCGAACAGCTCGCTCTCCAGCAGCTCCGGCGGAAGCGCGCCGCAGTTGACGGCGATGAAGGGGCCGTTGGCGCGGCGGGACAGCGCGTGGACCTGCCGCGCCGCCAGCTCCTTGCCGGTGCCGGACTCGCCCAGGATGAGGACCGTGGCCTCGGAGGGAGCCACGCGGGCGATGCGATCACGCACCTCGGCGATGGCGGGGCTGGTGCCCAGCAGTCGTTCGGGCGTGGTGCCCGCGACGATGCGGCGCAGGTCCGCCAGCTCCCGCCGCAGGTCGCTGCGCTCCGTCGCGTGCAACAGCTTCTGGACCAGCTCGTGGTCCTGGAAGGGCTTGGTGAGGAAGCCATAAGCGCCGCGCTGCATCGCCTCGACGGCGGTCTCGATGGTGCCGTGCGCGGTGAGGATGACCACGGGGAGGTCCGGCACCCTCGCCCGCATTTGCGCCAGCACCTCCAGCCCGTCCACATCCTCCAGGCGGAGGTCGAGCACGACGGCGTCCACCGCCTCCGTCTCCAACAGCGCCAGGCCACGCGCCGCGGTGAGCGCGGTGGTGACCTTCATCCCACGCGCCTCCAGCCGCAGCGAGATGAGCTCACACAGCTCCGCGTCGTCGTCCACCACCAACACATGTCCACCGCGGGGGCGCGTCATCCGTCGTTCCTCTGCACCGTCGTATCCGTCGTCGTGGAGGCCGGGACACCCAGCCCCAGCGGCAACACCAGCGCGAACCTCGCGCCCGGGTTCGCGTTCTCCAGCAGCAGCACGTCCCCGCCGAGCGCTCGCATCATCCGCTGGGCCAGCGGCAACCCCAGGCCCAGCCCGTCCGCGTTGGCGGCGCCCACCGCGCGGGTGAAGAAGGGCTCGAAGACGCGCGGGCGCGCATCCTCGGGGACACCGGGCCCTTCGTCCCGCACCTCCACCCTCGCCCACGTCCCGGGCTCGCCCTCCGGGCCGTGGGCGGAGAGGGTCCGGGTGACGAAGACACGCTGCCCGGGAGCGGAGACGCGCACGGCGTTGGTCATCAGGCTCACCAGCGAACGCTCCACCAGGGCCGCGTCGATGGAGGCGGGGGGCGTCGTCCCCTCGGCCTGGAGCACGAGCAGCGCGCCCCGCTCCTCCGCCAGCTCGGAGACCTCCTCGACGGCGCGCGTGATGACGTCGTCCAGCCGACAGCCCTCGTCGCGCCGCACGGCCTTGCCCGCCTGAACCCGCGTCAGGTCCAGCAGCGCGGTGACGAGGCGGATCTCCCGCTCACACGCCACGCGCGCCAGCTCCACCACGCGCTGCTGCTGCGCCGTCAAGGGACCCGTGGTGCCATCCGCCAGTAAGCCGATGGCCGTGCGCAGCCGCGCCAGCGGGGTCCGCAGGTCGTGGGACGCGGACGCCACGAAGGCATCCTTGAGCTGGTCGAGCTCCGACAGCCGGCCTCGCATCCGGTCCAGGTCCGCCCACAGCGCGCGCACCTCGCTGGGCCCGGAGACGGCGGGCAGCGGCGCGAAGTTGCCGTCCCCCACCCGATGCGCCAGGGAGGACAACTGCCCCAACGGACGTGTCACGCCCTGGGCCACCCACCGCGCCACCACCCACGCGGCCACCACCGCCATCGCCCCCAACGTGAGCCCCACCGCGATGGCGGACGAGCCGATCTCCCGCGCCCGTTGCTCGCGCTGCCGGATGGCCGAGTGCAGCGCGAGCGTGGTGTTGATCCACGCGTCGGTGAGCTGCTCGGCCAGACGGAGGCGCTCGTTGCGCAGGACCGGATTCTGGAGCCGCTCGCAGGTATCACCCTCGAGGATGTGGCTTGCGTACGTTCGGAAACCCTCGGCCGCGCGCAACAGGAGCGGCTGCGTGGACATTCCGTAGCGCGTGATGAGCTCTTCCAAGGAAGCGAGCCGCTGCCTGAGCACGTCCGCGGCCGCGGGCACGTCTCCGGCGTTGTGCTCGCAAGCGAACAAGCCCTGCCGCGCGGCCACCTCCACGCTCCAAGCGGCCTGATGGACGGCCTCCTCGTTGATGACCCCACCGAGCTGCTCCTCACGCACCTCCGTGAGGAGGGAGGTCATGCGGACGATGGCCACCCCCGAGAAGGCGGCGGCGACCAACAGGACCGCGGTCATGAGGGCGTGGGAGATGAGCAGGCGGTGAGCGAGTCGCATGGGCGGGATGCTGGGCACACGTGCGGGGCGCGCCACTTCCGGGAAACACCTCTTCTATTGAGACCGTGGACGGCGCGCAGCAATTTCGAGCGAATGTTCCCCTCGTGAATCTTCGTGTCGGCTCCGACAGACAGGTGTCGGCCGATTCATGGCGGCGGAGCGTCGGGATTGGCCGACAGGTGAATCAGGCTTCAGTCGAGGAGCGCGGTCGGCACGGTCCATGAAATCGGCGCCGGCATGGTCGAGACACCCACGCTCAAGATGCCCCGGGGATGGACCCACCGTCCGAAGCAACTGTGGACGGAGTGGAAGCAGATGGTGTCCCCGAGAACGCTTCCAGGTGACGCGAGCGCCGCCTTGACGGTGGCGTGTGTCGCGCTCCCGTTGAACCTCGCACTGGCGGTCGCTTCCGGGTTGCCCCCCGAAGTGGGCCTCGTCAGCGGCGCGGTCGCTGGCGTCATCGCCGCGATGCTCGGAGGAGGCCGGCTCCAGGTGACGGGGCCGGAGGCCGCGCTCGTCCCCACCGTGTTGCTCATCGCCACGAAGCACGGCGTGGCCGGAGTGGTGGTGGCCACCCTGCTGTGCGGTGTGCTCCAGGTGGTGCTCGGGCTGTCTCGCGCGGGCCGGTTCGCGCAGTTCATGCCCGCCGAGGTGACACGGGGTTTCACCGCGGGAATCGGGCTGTTGCTGCTCGACGGACAGCTCCCGCGGCTGCTCGGCGCGGTGACGGAGGGCACGAGTTCGGCGCGCGCGCTGGTGCTCCCGTCGAGTGGGTCCGCCTGGTCCGTTCACGGGGCCTCCGTGGCGGTGGGCATCGTGGTCGTCGCCTGCATGCTCCTGCTCCCCAAGCTCCACCGGGCCATCCCCGCGGTGCTGGTGGGGCTGGTCGTGGCCACCACGGTGTCGGGCCTGGGAGTCCTGTCAGAGGGGCTTGTCCGCGTGGGCGCGCTGCCCACCGGCCTGCCCGTGCCCGTCGCGCCGTCACTCGCCGGACTGGATCTCCGGGCGCTCCTGCCGGACGTGCTGGCGTTGACCGTGTTGGCGTCACTCGGCTCGCTGCTCTCGGCGAGGGCGTTGGACCAGTTGCCGGGCCTCGCGGACCACCGGACGGACGGTGACCAGGAGCTGGTGGCCCAGGGATTCGCCAACGCAAGCTCGGCGATGTTCGGGGGAATGCCGGTGATGGGCGCCATCGTGCGCTCGTCCGTGTCCGTCCAGGCGGGTGGCCGCACGCGCGCCGCCTCCGTGCTGCACGCGGTGATGCTGCTGGGGGCATGCATCCTGGCGGGTTCGCTGGTCGCCCTGATTCCGATGGCCGCGCTCGCCGCCATCCTGGTCGTGGTCGGCACGCGGCTGCTGGACCTGCGCGGATTGCGCGCGCTGCTGGCCGAGGACGCGGGCAAGGCGACGGTGGCCGTCGCCACCGCGGTGCTCATCGCGGCGCTGGGCTTCCTCCCGGGCCTCGCCGCCGGCGTGGTGCTCGCGCTGACGCGAGGCTTCCTCTCGAGGCCCAGGGCCCACATCCGCAGCCTCTTCCTCCGCCTCGATGGGCGCCCGCTCTTCCGCAGCCTCGGCGCGGCGGGAGTGGACATGGACCCGCGACCGCCCGTGCAGCTCCTGAAGATCCGCGGCGACCTGGATGTCCGCTCCTGCGGCAACCTGAGCGCGACGCTCCAGGGCCCCCTCTGGCCGCGGCACCTGGTGCTGGACCTCTCGGGCGTGAAGTACATGGACGCCGCAGGGCTGCGCGCCATCCGCGAGCTGTCGGAGATCCTGACCGCCCGCGGTGGCCGGGTCCTCGTGGCGGGCGCGCGACGGGGTGTCGCGACCCTGCTGGAGGAGGCGAAGACGTGGGAGGGCGCGGGCCCCCACACGTTGATGGAATCGATGGAGGACGTCTTCGAGCACCTGAAGCGGGAGGGCACCCGGGTGTCCTCCGCGCAGGGAGCCCAGGTCCCACAGGAGACGTGAGCGCGCCCGCGTGGGCCCACATCGGAAACGGGTGTCGTCCAGGAGGCAACCGTTCACCACGCATGTGCGCCCCACCGCCGGACCGAAAGACAGGCGCAATGACTTTCAAGGCTGCTAGCGTGGGACGGCTTCACACACACAAGGGGGTCGTCACATCATGGAGTCATCCAGACGTGCTGTCTTTCTTTGTACCGCATGGGTCCTCTCCGCCTGTGGGGGTGAGGTTCCCTCGGATGGATGGGTCGAGGACCCCGGCACCCAGGAGTCCGCCCTGGTCACGGCGGTGTCTCGCGGGTGCGTCTTCCAGCTCGCCTCGGCGGTGCGAGCCGGCACGGTGCCACCCATCCACGACATCACCCTGTACCGGCTGGAGTCCGACACGTGCAAGTGGCCCGCCGCCGAGGTCTGGCTCGCCAGCTCCACCATCGCCACGCCCAGCCTGTCGCTGGTGGCGAACGACCTGGGCGTGGCCGCGGGCTACACGGTGAAGACCAACTACAGCGGGAGCTCGCCCACGACCGTGGGAATCAAGCACGTGGAGCCTGAGCTGATGACGGTGGCGCGGACCACGGGGCTCGCGGTGTACCTGGGGAAAGGCAACACCTCGCTGTCGTATCTCGCCATCGGCACGGATGGCACGACGCTGACGGCGGGTGGAACCAAGTCGGGGGTCATCGCCGGCGAGACGGGGAGCGGAAGCAACTTCGTGGCGACCTTCCCGGACTTCTTCACCAGCACCACGCCGGGAACCGTCGTCGCGTACTGAGCGCATTCGAGCGGACCCACGCGGACCATCGGGAGGGAGGCACGCCAGGGCCTCTCTCCCAGCCGTGAACGTTCCATCCGGCGACACCCTCGCGCCCTGGCCCGGCACGGACCACGGAGGTCGCCGGCGTTGCGCCGCCCGGCCCAAGCGTGTACCCCGTCCGCGCGCCGTGCCCCCGCGGTGCCCGAGTCCGGAGGCCCCGCCTGACCACCGCCATCGTCAACCGCTCCACCCCACTCGTGCTGGCCGACGTGGTCGCTCGCACCCGCGTCCACGACGCGGCGCTCGTCCTCGCGGGCGCGCTGCTCACCGCGCTGCTCGCGCAGGTCTCCCTCTCCGTCCCGGGGTCCCCCGTCCCCATCACCGGCCAGTCGCTGGGCGTCATCGTCACGGCCGCCGCGCTGGGTCCCAGACGAGGCACGGCCGCCCAGGTGCTGTACCTCCTGCTGGGCGCGGCGGGCCTGCCGTTCTATTCAGACGGGGCCAGCGGCGTCGGGCGGATCCTCGGAGCGACGGGCGGCTATCTGGTCGGCTTCATCCCAGCGGCCCTGTTCGTGGGCCTCGCGGCCCGCCGGGGCCTCGACCGGCGACCGTGGAGCGCTTTGCCGCTGTTCATCGTCGGCCAGTTGCTGGTGTTCGTCGTCGGCGTGCCCTGGCTCGCCATCGTGGCCCGGCTCGACCTCGCCAAGGCGCTCGGCGTCGGCCTCTGGCCCTTCCTGCCCGGCGGACTGCTCAAGGCCGCCATCGCGGGCACGCTGCTGCCCCTGGCGTGGCGACTCGTGGCGTCGCGCGAGGCCTGAAAACACGAAGGCCGGCAACCCGTGAAGGTTACCGGCCTTTTCGAGAGCGGCGGACGGGATTCGAACCCGCGACCCCGAGCTTGGGAAGCTCGTGCTCTACCAGCTGAGCTACCACCGCACCTGCTGCGCCAACGAGGGCCGATGTACCGCATGGCCCCCCGAGCGTCAAGGACGTTGCCGGCACCCGAAACCACCGGCGTGTCGTCCCCAGAACGCGCTCACCCGCCTCCGGACGCGCCGCCACCTCCCGGGCTGACAGCGCGTCGTCGAGCGCAGGCGTCCCGCCGGAGGAGCCCTATCTCCGGATGGCCTGGATGATGGAGATGAGGATGACCGCGCCCACCGTGGCCACCGCCAGCGAGTAGATGTTGAAGCCCGTCACGCCCCGGCCGCCCAGCAGGTTGAACAGCCAGCCGCCGATCATCGAACCGACGATGCCGGTGGCGATGTTCGCGAACATGCCCATCTTCGCGTTGGTGCCCTTGATGATGCTGGCCAGCCAGCCCGCGATTCCGCCCAGCACCAGCCACGCGCAGATTCCCATGACTTCCTCCTGACCGGCTGGTTGTCGCCTCGTGTCCCGCCGTCGCCGTACGGCCGGGCCCGTCGCGTACTACTACGTCCGACCCCCTGGCGTATTTCAAGCACCCCGGGGCGGACGCGAAAACGATGACGCCCCGTGTCCTCCGGGGAAGACACGGGGCGTCGGACTCCGACGTGGAACGGCTCAGTCCTTGCCGAGCAGGCCGTCCTTGAGGCCGCCATCCACCGGGTCCTTGCCGAGCCAGACCGAGAACAGGCCGTCGGCGAAGTCCTTGCCCTCGACGGAGAGGGTCTGGCCGCTCTTGCTGTGGACCTCGGTGCCCTTGCCCGGCACGTAGGTGAGGATGAGCTCATCACCCTTCTTCAGGTCGGGAATGGCCGCGTTGAACGAGTCGAGCTTGGGCTGGAGCGCCGCCATCTTCGCGCCGGCGTTCTTCTTGAAGCCTTCGGAGATGGCCTCGGTGATGGTCTTCTTGTCCAGGTCGCGCAGCATGTACATGCGCACGCGCTTGATCTGATCCGAGGAGATCAGCTCCGCCGCGTCCTTCGACGGGTTCTCCACGTACAGGCCCACGGTGTAGACCTTGATGACGAACTTCTTGCGCAGGCCTACCCCGTTGAGCTTCAGCGCCTTCCCATCGACGGTGGAGGTCTCCGGGTAGTTCACCCCCGCAACCTCCTTGGCGAGCGCGGGCGTGGCGAGCAGCAGACACAGCGCGACGGCGGACAGCGTGGCTTTCATGACTCCTCCAGACAGGTGGTTCTTCTGCCTTCGACGGAGACTACCCGTGGGTCTTCACGAAATGTTCCATGAAGGACGTCAACGCCTGGACGTTCTCCACCGTCACCGCGTTGTAGGTGGAAACCCGGATCCCACCCGAGGTGCGGTGCCCCTTGAGCCCCACCATGCCCTGCGTCCTGGCCTCGGCGACGAACGCCGCGTCGAGCGCCTCCGTGGGCAGGTGGAACACCACGTTCATCACTGAACGGGACGCGCGCTCCACCGGGGCCCGGTAGAAGCCGGCGTGCTGATCCAGGGCGCCGTAGAGCAGCGCCGCCTTCTGCCGGTTCCACGCCTCGATCTGCGCCAGGCCGCCCACCGACTTCATCCACGCCAGCACGTTGCGCACCAGGTAGATGGCCAGCGTGGGGGGCGTGTTGTAGAGCGAGTTGTTCTCCGCGTGGATGCCGTACCGGAAGACCTTCGGGATGTCCTTGCGACCCCGGGCGATGAAGTCCCGGGCGGCCACCACCACCGTCACGCCGGACGGCCCCAGGTTCTTCTGCGCGCCCGCGTACAGGAGGGCGATGCCGCCCACGTCCTGCTTGCGCCACAGGAAGTCGGAGCTCATGTCCACCACCAGCGGCACCGCGCCCACGTCCGGGAACGTGTGCCACTGGGTGCCGTAGATGGTGTTGTTGCTCGTCATGTGGACGTAGGCGGCCTTCGCGTCCAGTCGCAGCTCGTCCTGGTGCGGAACGCGCGTGTAGTGCTTGTCCGGCTGGACCGTCGTCACCGCGACACGCGGCGTGCCGTAGTACTTCGCCTCCTCGAAGGCCTTCTCGCTCCACACGCCCGTCATGAGGTAGTCCGCGCTCGTGCCGGGGGTGAGGAAGTTCATCGGAACCTGGGCGAACTGCTGCGACGCGCCGCCGGTGAGGAACAGGACCTGGTGGCTGGTGGGGATTCCCAACAGCTCCGTCAACAGGGCGATGGCCTCGTTGTGGACGGCCTCGTATTCCCGACCCCGGTGGCTGTGCTCCATCACGGACATGCCGCTGTGCTCGAAGTCGAGCAGCTCGTCCCGGGCCCGCTCCAGGGCCGGGAGCGGCAATCCAGCGGGGCCGGGATTGAAGTTGATGACGCGCATGGTCGAGGTCCTCGGGGAAATGGAACGACGTGGGCGCATTCTTCCCCCCGAAGCCCCCCCGGGAGCCAGTAGGAAGCGCCCCGACATGCCTGCTTCCCCGCGAAGTCGGGCAGCACTCCCGGTGCGCGTGGCCACCACGCCGGCTTGGGGGTCTGGAGGACAGGTGGGTGCAACGGAGGGATTGGCGGAGTGGGTGCGGAGGGCGGCGAGCGGGGAGACGTCCGCCTTCAGCGAGCTGTACCGTCGGTCTCGCCCCGGAGTGGTGAGGCTGGTGGCGGGGTTTGCCCAGTTGGACCCGGATGAGGTGGAGGACGTCGTCCAGGAGACCTTCGTCCGGGCCTTTCGCGCCCTGCCCCGCCTGAAGGAGGTCGGCGCATTCGAGTCGTGGCTGCTGGCCATCGCCCGGAACCGGGCGCGCACGCGACTGGAGCGCAAGGCGAGCCTGCGCCGGCTGGAAGAGGACATCGCGGACCCGGACCCCGAGCAGGTCCCACCCCTGCCCCCCTCGCTCCAACTGGAACGCGACATCGCGGTGGTGCGCGAGCTCATCGCCGCCCTGCCCGAGGGCGACGAGAAGCGGACCGTGCAACTCTTCTACGTCGAGGGGGAGCTGACGGCCCGGGAGATCGCCGAACAGCTCGGGGTGGGAAAGAGCGCGGTGACGATGCGACTCGAACGCTTTCGCGGCCGTATCAAGAAAGAGCTGCTCCGGCGCGTGCTTGCCGGTCGTTGGGAGTAAGTGGCCATGAGACACCTGGATGACGAGGCGCTGCGCGCCCTTGCCCATCGAGAGCCGGAGGCGGTGACGTACTTCCGCGAGCACCTGGCCACCGAGTGCGAGGCGTGTGAGTGTTTCCTCGCCACCCACGCCGGCCCCGACCTGCTCGACGGCCTCACGGACCAGCTCCTCCTGGGCCTGGCCCCGCCCCGCCCCGAGCCCGCGCTCGACGAGGTGGGCTTCGCGCGCATCCAGAAGGAGCTGCGCGCACACCGGCCCAGCGCCCGTCACTGGGGGTTCGTCGCGGGCGTGCTGGCCGCCTGCCTGCTCGCCGTGGTGGTGGTCCCCCGGTTGCGGCGCCCCGCGCCGGAGAGCGACACGGACACGACCCCGGCCCAGGGCATCAAGGGTGTCCAGGGGCGCATCGCGCTGGAGCTGGTGGCGGTGGTGGCGCGGGGCGCGGATGGCGCGTTGCGGCGGCTGGACCCCGGCAGCGGGGTGGCGCCGGGCGACGTGCTCCTCTTGCGCTACCACGCGACGGAGGCGGGCACGGCGCAGTTGCTCGAGCAGCGGGGCGACGAGGCGCCGTTCCTCCTGGGACAGTTCCCGCTCGAGGCGGGGACCCACGACCTGCGGGGGCCGCAGGGCCTGGCGGGTGTGAGCCTGGAGGACGAGGCGGGCCCGGTGACGCTGTGGCTGGTGGCGGCCCCGGGTGGGATGGACCCCTCCCTGGACCAGGTGCGGGCCGCGCTGGCACACCCCGACGAGCCGGGGGGTTCGAGCCCGCTGGCCATCTCCCGGTTCGACGTCCGAGTGCGGAGCGGCGAGAATCCCCCCTGAACCCGGGTGAACGTGAAGCGCCTCCTCCCCATCCTGCTGGCGGGCCTGACCGCATGTGCCGGGACGATGTCCCCGGACAAGGGCGGAGTGGTGCCGTTGCGCCTGGACGAGGAGGCGCTGTCCACGGCGTACACACCGCGGCGCATGGCGCTGCTGGTGGGTATCTCCGAGTTCGACGACCCCCAGTGGCGCGGCCTGCGCTACCCCGCCAAGGACGCGACGGACCTGGCCGCGGCCATGCTCGACCCGACGAAGGGCCGGTTCGACCAGGTGCGCGTCCTCACGAAGCCGGAGGAGACGACCCGGGCCGCCATCCTCGCGGCGCTCAAGCAACTGCGCGCGGAGGCCCACCGCCCCGACGACGTGGTCGTCGTCTACTTCTCCGCGCACGGCACCCTGGCGCGCGACGCGACGGGCGAGCTGCGCCGCTACCTGGTGACCCGCGACGCGTCCTACCGGGCCATCGCCCAGACGGCGTTGCCCATGGACATGCTGAAGGCGGAGTTCGACGCGCTGCCCAGCCGACGCAGGCTGCTGGTGCTCGCCTCCTGTCACAGCGGCAACGGCAAGTCGCTGCTGCCCAAGGAGCTGGAGAAGGAGCTGTCCGGCATCAAGTCCGGTTTCTACGCGCGGCCGCTCGAGGAGTCGTCGCGCGCGGCCATGGTGTTCGCCGCCTGTGACTGGGGCGAGACGGCCCGCGAGGACGAGGGCCTGCGCAACGACATCTACACGCACTTCCTGGTGGAGGGGCTGGGCGGGGGCGCGGACCGCAACGGGGACGGGGCCGTCACCGCCACGGAGGCGCACGACTACGCGCGGCGCCGCACGTTCGCCTTCACGGAGGGCAGGCAGCGGCCCTCCGCGGAGATTCTCGAGGTGGGCGCCGACCCCGTCATCCTGTCCGGCAGCATCGCCCGCACGGGCCGCCCGGAGCTGTTCTCCTACAACCCGCGCCTGGACGGCTTCACGCTGAAGGTCGACGGCGAGCCGCGCACGGAGCTGCCCGGGGGCGCGGCGGTGGTACCCGGCAAGCGCACCGTGGAGCTGACCAAGGGCGACGCGGTGCTGGTGCGGCGCGACGTGGAGGTGTCCGCGGGTGAGCGCCTGCCCCTGGAGCAACTGCTGGCGGAGGCGTTCCCTCGGCGGTCCCTGTCGCTGCTCGGTGGGTTCTTCACGTTCGCGGACGCGCGCAGCCGGGCGGAGCTCCTGCCCCTGGCGCCGGAGGCGGCCCTCTCCCTGCGACTGGAGGACCGGCCGCTGCGCGACTTCGGACTGCTGTTCGACGTGGGCTTCAGCAAGGGACGGCGCGAGCTGCGACTCCAGGCGGACGGCGATGTCCCCTTCCGATACACCACCCTGACGGCCGGGGTGGCCCTGCCCTACCTCTGGCGGTGGGAGCGGCTGACGCTGTTCGCCGGTCCACGTGTGGCCGGCCTGTACCTGGGGCGGTCCTTTGAAGGAGACAGCGACGTCGGAGGCCAGCGTTACTTCACGGTCAGCCCCGGCGTCGTGGCGGGCATGGTGCTGCGGGTGGGAGAGCGCTTGGAGCTGACGGCCCAGTCCCAGCTCATGCTCACCTACGTCGTGGTGGATGGCGAGGGACAGGCCGTGGGTTTCACCGGTGGCTGGGCCGGTGTGGGGTACCGCTTCTGATGCGCTCGACTCTGCACATGGCGATGAGCGTCCTGCTGCTGGCGGGGCTGGGCGCGTGCGGCAACCTGGAGAACGCACCGCTGCGCGTGGGCACCATCCAGGGCCAGCTCACGGAGTTCGACCCCGCGGTGGCGACGGTGTCCCTGGTGGACCGCCCGGAGGTCTCCACCACGGTGGACGGCCTGGGCCGCTTCACCCTGGAAGGCGTCCCCACCGGGCCGGTGGACCTGTTCATCATCGCCACGGCGGAGAAGGCGACGCGCGTCTCCGTGAAGGTGGCCGGCGGACAGCGGGTGGACGTCAAGCGCGTCGCCCCGCGCGTCGCGGGCTTCCTCGAGCTGCGGGTGCGGGCGACCCACGGCGAGCGCATGGCGGGCGCGCAGGTGGCCGTCCAGGGCACGCCCTTCTCCGGCCTGCCGTTGGACGGCGGCGGACGCCTGCGGGTGGGGCCGCTCCCCGACGGGTGCTACGCGCTGACGCTGGTGGGCTCGAGCTTCCCCGAGGCCCAGTCCACCGCCTGCGTGGGCGAGGGGGAGAAGAAGGAGCTGCGGCTCGAGCTGGAGCTGAACGCGGAGTTCAGCAACCGCTGCTCGCTGACGGGGTGCGCGGATGGGCTGGTGTGCAGGAACTCGGGGCAGTGCGTGGAGTGCGTCGAGGACGACCAGTGCGGCGAGGGGATGCGCTGCAAGGGCTTCCGCTGCGGCGCCGCCGGGCCCGAGTGTGGCGCGTGCACCAAGGAAGGCCGCTGCGGAGGTGGCGCCGTCTGCCTGCTGCTCCCCGAGGGCGACACGGCCTGCGTGAAGGAGTGCACCGAGTCGCTCGACGACCAGGGCGAGAACGAGGACATCGCCGCCAGCCGCTGCGAGGCGGGCTTCACGTGTCAGCGCGGGCGCTGCCTGCCGGACCCCAACCGCTTCCTGAGCTGCCAGGCGCTGGCCCAGTTCGGCGCGGAGTGCGCGGACGACGCGCGCTGCCGCTCGCTCGGGCTCGCCACGGGCGTCTGTGTGGACGGGCTTTGCACCGTGCCCTGCGCCGAGGACCTGGAGTGCCCGGGCGAGTCGCGCTGCGAGGACTCCAGCGTCGGACTCATCTGCTCCGTGCGCCGCTGACGCGCGCGCGGTGCCCACCCGGGCTGACTTCGCGTCAGGAGCCCGGCGCGAGGACCAGGCCGTCACGCGCCAGTCGCGAGACGGCGTCCGCGATGTCGGCCTCCGCCACGCCCGTCGCCGCCGCCACGTCCGCCGCGCGCAGCCCCTCCACGGCCATCTTCAGCGCGAGCAACGCGTGGGGCGTGGCCGCCATGAAGTACGTCACGAGCTGCGCCGGGTGCCGCCACAGGAGGGCCAGCTCCTCCCCTGGCTCCGGCGGAGCCCCCTGCCCCTTCGCGCGCACATACGCGCAGATGCGAAACGGCAGCTCCAGCACCACCAGCGTGGGATTGGCCGTCAGCCCCTCCACGCTCGGGGGCATGGGCGACCGGGAGGCGAACACGGCGAAGTCGGACCACTCGAAGCGCGCGAGCGAGGGCAGGTACGGCGCGAGCCCCCGACGCGAGCCCTCGTCCGCGAGGAACGCGGCGAAGCCCTCGCCCAGGTGATTCAGCTCGTGGTGACGGGCGGGCCGCGTCAGCGTGTAGCCCTCCACCAGGGAGTCCCAGACCTCCGGCCCCGCGGCGCCCCGCGTCAGCGGGAAGAGCTTCTCCAGGCTGGTGCGCACGTGCCCCCGCACGAAGTCACCGTAGAGGGCCACGCGCGAGCGCGGCGCCTCCCAACCGGGGTGCTCGGCGAAGAGGCGGTCCAGGGTGTCTTGCTCCGGGCGGGCGAGGTAGCTGCCCATGCTGTCGAAGAAGTGCTTCAGCGTCGGCCTCATCGCGCGGCCACCTCCGTCAAGACGCCCCGCGCGCGGTCCGCCTCGTCCAGCACCGCGTCCAGGGAGGGGATGTCCTGGTCCCACTCGATGAGCGTCGACACCGGGCCGGTGCGCTCCAGGACGTAGCGATAGAGGGACCACACGTCGTCGCAGACGCGGTCGCCGTGCGTGTCGATGATGACGTCCGGATAGGTCGTGTGGCCCGCGAGGTGGATCTGCACCACGCGCTCCAGCGGCAGCGCGTCCACGAAGGCGCGCGCGTCATAGCCGTGGTTGCGTGCGTTGACGTAGACGTTGTTCACGTCCAGCAGCATGCCGCAGTCCGCCTGCTCCACCACGTGGCGGAGGAAGTCGGCCTCGGGCAGGGTGCCGCCCGGCATGTTCGCGTAGTAGCTGGGGTTCTCCAGCAGGAAGGGCTTCTCCACGCGCGCCATCACCTCGCGCACGCGGGGCACGACGTGCTCCACCGTGGCCTCCGAGAAGGGCAGCGGAAACAGGTCGTGCAGGTACACGCCCCCCAGCCGGGAGTAGCAGAGGTGGTCCGAGAAGAACGGCGCGTCCACGCGCTTCACCAGCGCCGCCAGCGCGGTGACGTAGTCCACGTCCAGCGCGTCCGGGCCGCCGATGTCGAGCCCCACGCCATGGGGCAGCACCGACCAGCGCTCGACGCAAGCATCCAGCGCGCGCTGGGGACGGCCTCCGAGCGACAGGAAGTTCTCCGGGATGATCTCCACCCAGTCGAGCGAGCGGCGGGTGCGGGGCAGCTCCTCGTAGAAGCTCCTGCGCAGGCCGATGCCCGCGCCCAGCGGTCCGAGTCCGTGTCTCTGCGCGTACGTCGCCACCACGGGGAGGACTCCTCTCGTCGCGAAATGGAACCGGGCGGTGGGGAGGACTGTTCCCACCGCCCGGCAGGGGCGCGGGGCGGGTGGACCTACCCGCCCTCGACACACCCGTGAGGACTTCTACTTCTTGCCGCCGCAGCCGCCGGCGCCGCAGCCGTGCTCGGCGCCCTTCTCAGGGGTGGCGGCGGCGTCCTTCTTCTGCTCACCGCAGCCGGCCTCGGCGCCCTTCGCCTCGGTGGCCTTGGCGGCACCACAGCTGCCCTCGGCGCCCTTCTCCGAGGTGGCCTGCTGGCCCTCCGCCGCCTTGGTGGACGCACAGCCGGTGGCGAGAGAAGCCAGGGACAGGGTGCCGACGATCGCCGCAAGAGCCTTCGCGTTCATGGTGCTTGCTTCCTTTCAGTACTGCGTTGGGGGGAACGACATGAGATGGAACGAAGCGGTCCCGGTCTCCGATGACCGTGTGAATCTGGACTCTCGGACGCTCATTACGGATGCCGGGTGATTCGCGGATGTATCCGATACGGAACGCACCGAGGACCGGTTACATCCCTGGAAGTTTCAGCGCGAGATGCCGGAGGTTCGCGGACCATCCAGCGCATCACGCAACGTGCTGTCCCGGGCCTCGACCAGACTGACTCCCGCGACGCCCACCGTCACTCCCAGCGCTTCTAGCAGACCTTCCATCTCCACAAAAGCAGGCCGCGAGAGATGACGCGCCAGCAGCGCATCGAACACGGGCTCGCCCGCGACGGAATCCACGGCCACTCCGAATGCCCCCAACGTCGACGTGGTCCCTCGCTCCGCGAGCAACTCCAACACATCCTCCAAGTGACGCGTGTTTCCAGTGGCACGGCGGATTTCCACATCGAGATGAAGCGCGAAGAGCGCACCGCTCCAGTACGTCCCTTGTGAGAAATCGCTGCTCGCGACGACCTGCTCCATGGTGCGCCCTCGCGCGGAGCGACGCCCGCGGGCGAAGCCGTCGACCAGCTCCTCCCACGCGCGCTGCGCGCTCTGTCGTCCCGAGCGTGCGCGCGCCAGCTCCGTGAAGTACGTGGCCAAGCCCTCCGACAACCACGACACGCGCGGAAGGAGGGCGGGATGCGTGAGGTGGAGCATCTCGTGGAGCGCGACCCAATCGCGCGTGAGCGACGCCTCGGTCGACGCCTCACCCAGGAGCAGCGAGATGCTCGGAGGCGAGCTCCACAGGACCATGCCGAAGAGAGGCGCGTCGCGCCCCCGCACCGGGATGACCCGCACGGTGATGCGGGGATGCGGAAAGGCGCGGCGCACGGTGCGGACCTCGCTCGCGGCCTGCTCCAACCAGCCACACACGCGCGCGTCGGAAAGGTGGGTGAAGTGGCCCAGGAGCGCGACGTCGATGACCGCGTCGACCAGCACGACCTGGCAGCGACGGCCCCCGAAGCCGTGGAAGCCGGAGTCGACCAGGTCCTCGCCCCGGAGGTGGTACACCCCGCGCGCGTCCGGGCTCCAGGGCAGCAACGCCTCCGCCTCCGAAACGCTCAGCTCCGCGCGGAGGCCAGGGGACACCTCGTGAGGCCGGAGGAGGTATGCGCGGCCCGCGACGTGCCAGGCATCGCCCTCGCCGAGGCCTGAATGCAGGTCTGGCCCGCGCCCCCGGATGCGTGCCTCCAGGGCATAGCGATAGCGCAGGATGCGAACGCCGGAGGGGACCCGGACGCCTCCGTCGACGACCTCCACGTCGAGCCGCGTCCCCTCCTCGCGATACGCGGACACCACGTCCACGCCGCCCGGCTGGGTGAAGCGGAAGTAGCGCGGGGCGCCCGGCATGAGCACCACTTCCACCTCCAACGCGTGCTCGGGAACACGCACGTAGGTGACGTGGTAGCGGAGGGCCACGCGTTGAACGGGGGGCGTGGCGGGAGGCACGCGCACGCAGGACAGCACGAGCCATGACAGGAGGCCGAGGACGACACGGATGCGTGGGCAGGGCATCGTCCGTCCACCCTACCCCGCACCGCTCCGAGACGCGTGCCAGGATGCGCCGACTGTCCGCGGCGCATCATCCCTTCGCGAGGCAACGCCCCACGCGGACGAGCCCGTCGCCTCCCTCACCCGCTCCCCGCGACCATGGCCATGCCTCCATGCTCGCGTTGCGCCCGTCGCCGCCTGCACGGACTCGGCGCTGCCTCACGGCGGGTGTCGCGCAGCGGAGGCCACCTCCACCCGCGAGGCTCAACGCTTCTTCGCGCCCTCCACCGGGGCCCGCCCCGCGAGCAGGAAGTCACGGGCGGCCTCCAGGATTTCATCCGAGAGCGGCAACGGCTTCGTCGCGCGGGCCAGCGTCATCGCGCCGAAGAGGAGCGCCACCGTCGCGAGCGCGCGCTTGCGCTCGGTGGTGCCCTCCCCCGGCACGCGCTCGCCGACGGCGCCGACGAGCGCCTCCAACCCCTCCGCGAGCGCCTCACGGGACTCCGGCGTGCCGCGCGTCAGGTCCGACAACACGGACGGCATGATGCAGCCCGTCTCCATGTTGTCCCGGATGTGGTGGTTGAGATACCGGCGCACGAAGTGGCTGAGGAACTCGGCGCCCCGGAGCTCCTCCAGTCCGCCGAGCCACCGCGACTGCTGGCGCCCGAAGAACGCGCGCACCGACTCCGCGAGCAACGTGTCCTTCGAGGCGAAGTGGGCGTAGAAGCCGCCCACCGTGAGTCCGGCGGCGCGCATCACCCGCTCCACGCTCGCGCCGCCGAAGCCCTCCTTGCGGAAGAGGGTCTCCGCGGCGGAGAGGATGCGCTCACGGGTGGCCTGCTTGTGCTCGGGTGCGTACCGCATCGCCTCGTCTCCTCCTACTCGCGGCCTCCCGCTCCCGGGGGCCGGAACAACATGCACGTCGTCGTGCCGTGGGCATACAGCTTCCCGGCCGCGTCGGTCAGCTTCGCCTGCGCCGTGGCCACGCGCCCACCCACGTGGATGACCTCTCCGGTGCACCAGAGCTTCCCCGTGTCATGGGAGATGGCGCGCACCATGTTCACGTGGAGCTCCAAAGTCGTGTAGCCCGAACCCGCCGGCAACGTGGAGTGCACCGCGCACCCCAGGGCGGAGTCCAGCAACGTGGCCGCCAGTCCCCCGTGCACCGTCCCGATGGGGTTGTAGTGATACTCCGCCGGCTCCACCTCGAACACCGCGCGCCCCTCCGACACCTCCACGGGCGTGAAGCCCATCAGCGCCGCGATGGGCGCCCCGGGCACCTCTCCCCGGACGATGGCCTTCAGGTACTCCAACCCGGACAGCGTCTTCGCCGCCGCCACGCCCTCCCGGTAGTCCCTCCACGTCACCGTCCGCGTCCGCGCCGAACCCTGTCCCTCGCTCATCGATGGCTCTCCTCGGTATTCAAATGATGTCCATCATTCCATGTGGGACCAGTGGAGCACTTCCTGGTGAACTCCGCTTGCCGCCATTTGATTATCTCCATAATACAATCCGCCATCCAGTTCATGGGGAGAGGGCGGACGGCGGGCCGGGGCCGTGCGTCGCTCCCATGGCGAGCAAGGGAGCAGCGGATGCAGAAGCGACGCGTGGTGGTGACGGGCATGGGGCTCATCAGCCCGTGCGGTATCGGGGTGGAGGCGAGCTGGGAGTCGCTCATCCACGGGCGCAGCGGCGTGGGGCCCATCACGCTGTTCGACGCGAGCCGGCTCGACTCGCGCATCGCCGGTGAGGTGAAGGGCTTCGACCCCGAGTCCTTCATCGAGCGACGCGAGGCGCGCCGCATGGACCGCTTCGCCCAGTTCGCGGTCGTGGCCGCGGACATGGCGCTGGCGGACTCGGGCCTGAAGGCCACACCGGAGAACGCCGAGCGCGTCGCCGTCATCATCGGCTCGGGAATCGGCGGCATCTCCAGCCTGGAGGAGACCTACCGGCGCGCGATGGAGAAGGGACCGGACCGCATCAGCCCGTTCTTCATCCTGCAGATGATCATCAACATGGCGCCCGGGTACGTCACCCTGCGCCACGGCTTCAAGGGCCCGTCGTGGTCCACCAACTCCGCGTGCAGCACCAGTGCCCACGCGCTGGGAGAGGCGCTGCGCGGCATCCAGCGCGGTGAGTTCGACGCGGCCGTCGCGGGCGGCTCCGAGGCGCCCATCAGCCTGCTGGGCGTGGGCGGCTTCGCGGCGATGAAGGCCCTGTCCACGCGCAACGACTCCCCCGAGACCGCCAGCCGGCCCTTCGACGTGGATCGCGACGGGTTCGTGGTCGCCGAGGGCGCCGGCATGCTGGTGCTCGAGGAGCTGGAGCACGCCCGGGCGCGGGGCGCGCGCATCCTCGCCGAGTTGGTGGGCTACGGCGCCAGCTCCGACGCGCACCACGTCACCCAGCCCGCCCCCGAGCACGAGGGCGCCCAGCGCAGCATGCGCGCCGCGCTGAACGACGCCGGGCTGCGTCCCGCGGACATCGGCTACATCAACGCCCACGGCACCTCGACGGACATCGGCGACGTGCTGGAGATGGAGGGCATCGCCCGCGTCTTCGGCGACGCCGCGCGCTCGGTCGCCATCTCCTCCACCAAGTCGATGACCGGCCACATGAACGGCGCGGCGGGCGCGGCGGAGGCCGTCGTCAGCGTGCTCGCCCTCACCCGCGGCGTGCTGCCGCCCACCATCAACCTCCACCACCAGGACCCGCGCATCCTCCTCGACTGCGTCCCCAACACCGCGCGCGAGGCCCGCGTGGACGCGGTGATGAGCAACTCCTTCGGCTTCGGAGGCACCAACGTGTCCCTCGTCTTCCGGCGGATGATCGCCTGACTGCCGCCCCAACGACCGCGGACTCCATCGCTGTAAACCGTGAAATCCAGTTTACCGACCGCCCACGTCACGATGCCGCGACGCGGCGGTAAAGCGATTGACAACGTGCGTCAGAAACCTGCCTCGACGCACATCGCCACCGCCATAAAGCACAATAATTACATGTAGATACATCCCCTCCATGGTCGAAGTGCGGATGGTGGACAGCCGGTCCGTCGGCCGCAGCACAGGGGTCCGCCCGAAGAAAAACGTTGATTGCAAATCGGTAAATCGATTTGCAGAGTGGTTGTGAGGAGCCAGGGAGCCGGGCCAGGACGCTCCATGGATCCGATTCGGCCATGAACGACAACGCACTGAACGCCAACGTGGGCTTGAAGCTCCGGGGGCTGCGTCTTGCCCGCAACATCAAGCAGGCGGACGCGGCGAAGGACCTCGGGGTATCGCCCGCGTATCTGAACCTCATTGAGAAGGGCAAACGGGTCATGCCCTTCCCGCTGCTGTGGAAGGCGCTGCGGTACTTCGACCAGGACCCCGAGCAGTTCATGTCCACGCTGGGCGAGGGCCGCGTGGACGAGGCGCTCGCCAAGCTGCTCGACGAGCCGCTGCTCAAGAGCCTGGACATCGACCCGGAGTCGCTCCAGTCGCTGTCGGCGGAGCCGAAGCTGGCCGGCACGGTGGCCGCGCTCTTCAACCTCTACAAGAACACGCGCACGCAGTTGGAGAACGTGCTCGCGCAGCTCAACGTCGAGGAGCGCACGCGCACGCAGGCTGGCGCGGGCAACGGCACGGTGCCGGGCGTGCGGTTCGACTACTCACCGTTCGACGAGGTGAGCGACTTCCTGGAGACGCACCGCAACTACTTCCCGGAGCTGGAGGAGCAGGCGGAGGAGCTGCGGCGGGACGTCAGCATGGAGCGACAGCTCACCAGCGGCCAGCTCATCCAGCTCCTGGAGAAGCGCTTCGGCTACCGCGTCCACTTCGACCCCGCGCCGAGCGGCTCGTCCGTGGTGCGCCGGTTGGACCCGGAGGAGCAGACGCTCACGCTGTCGCCGGACCTCACCGAGCAGCCGCTGAAGTTCCAGATCGCCGCGTCCATCGGCCTGTTGATGCTCGACCGCGAGAAGCTGGTCGAGCGCATCCTCGGCGCGGGCCGCACGCGGCACGCGGAGACGCAGCGGCTCATCAAGGTCAACCTGGCGAACTACTTCGCCGGCGCGCTGATGCTGCCCTACGGGGACTTCTTCAAGGAGGTCCAGCGCACGCGCTACGACGTGGAGCTGCTGTCGAGCATCTTCGGCTCCACCTACGAGACGGTGGCGCACCGGCTGTGCAACCTGTCGGACCCCAAGCGCCCGGGCATCCCCTTCCACTTCCTGCGCTCGGACATCGCCGGCAACATCTCCAAGCGCTACAGCGGCACCGGCATCCGCTTCGCCACCGGCGGCGGCAGTTGCGGCAAGTGGGCCGTGCACCTGGCCTTCCTCAACCCGTCCCAGCTCACCCGGCAGTACTCCATGATGCCGGACGGCACGACGTACTTCTGCTTCGCCAAGGTGCAGTTGCAGCCCACCGAGGGCTCCATCGTGAAGGGCACCGCGTACTCCATCGGCCTGGGGACCCACGCGGAGAACGCCAAGTACCTGGCCTACGGCCTGCCCACCAACGACCTGCGCAAGGACGCCATCCCCTCCGGCATCTCCTGCCGCTTCTGCGAGCGCACGGACTGCAACCAGCGCGCGGCCGCCAGCTACCGCTTCGCCTTCGCCTTCGACGAGTACACCAAGAAGGACTGCTTCTTCTCCCCGCTGCTGGGCTACGAGCAGGGCGAGAAGCACGAGAAGGAGCGCCATGCGCCGGGCCCCAGCGGCGCGCACGTGATTCCGCCCGCGGCCGTCAATGGCGCTGACCGGAGCGAGAAGCATGATTCGTTGGACAAGGCGGCCCGGCGCCGCAAGGGTGGCGACGCTTGAGCATGCACCCGTCCGACGACACCGAACGCGCCCACCTCCTCGAGGCGCTCCAGAAGCAGAAGAACACGCTCGCCACCACGCGCATCACCGGCACCCCCGCGCAGATCGGCCAGGGGCTGGTGGGGCTCGCCGAGCTGCACGGCATGCTGGAGGACCACGCCGCCAGCCGGCAGTGCTACGAGGAGGCGCTCGCCCTGTTCAAGGAGGCCGGCAACAAGCCCGGCCAGGCCCAGGCGTGCTTCGGGCTGGGCGTGGTGAAGGCCCACTTCGAGGACCACCGCGGCGCGGTGGAGCTCATCGCCCAGGCCGCCAAGCTCTTCAACGAGACGAAGGACCGCGACGGCGAGGCGCTGTCGCGCGCCTGCATCGGCGAGTCCCTGCGCGCCCTGGGGCAGCCCGACGCGGCCGAGGAGAAGTACCAGGAGGCGCTCATCCTCTACCGGCAGACGCGCAACAACGAGCGCATCGCCCGGCTGCTGCTCGACATCGGCGACATCCGGATGGAGAAGGCCGAGTACGAGCCGGCCCGCAAGCGCTTCCTGGAGGCCATCCCCCTGCTGGAGCAGGGCGAGGACCCGGAGGCGCTCGCGCTGGGCCACCTGCTGCTGGGCGAGTCCGAGGGCCTGCTCGGCAACCACGAGCCGGCGCGCACGCACCTGCTGCGCGCGGTGGAGCTCTACCAGGAGCTGCACGACCACGTGTACGAGGCGCGCGCCCGCTGGGACCTGGGCCTGTCCTGCTACTACACGCAGGACCTGGCCGCCGCGCGCGTCCAGTTGGAGGCGGTGCTGCCGCTCTACGAGGAGCAGGGCCGCATGGACGAGGTCGCCAAGGTGCGCAACATCCTCGCCCACTTCACGGCGCGAGGCGCCTGAAGCCGCGCGGGGCTCCCCAGGCCTCGCGTCCGCGGGCCCTGGGAGTCCACGCGCAGCGCGCCACTCACGCCTGGATGCCGGCCCCCACCGCGAGGGCCAGCAGCCCCAGCACGCCGGCGGAGATGGCCAGGTAGCGCCACTCCCCGCGCAGCCCCAGCAGCGTCCCGGCCACGCCCAGCCGCGCCACGGGCGTCACCAGGAGCAGGGAGGCCGCCGCCTTGCGCAGTTGGTCGATGGCGACGTGTGTCTCCTCCGTGCCGGGCAGCGCCTCCAGTCCCAGCGACAGCACGAACATCGCGCCGCTGAGGACCGCGCCCACCCGCAGGACGCGGGCGATCCACCGCTCCCCCGCCACCGTCCGGTCCCTCGCGGGGACCGAGTCACCCGAGGGGACGTCCAGCTCCGCGGCGGTGACGGGTTCCGCGTCCAGCGCCGGGGCCTCGGCGCGCGCCGCCGCGGCCATCATCGTGTTGCGACCCAACCTCGCCGCCGGCTCCGCGACCACCGCCGCGGTCACCGGCGGCGATACCGAGCCATCCGGCTCTCCCCCACTCACTTCCACACGTTCGGCCACAATCCCGCCCCTCCCTTCCACAACATCTGTCCGGCCACCGTCAGCAGCACCAACGCGAAGAGCTTCTTGAGCACCGCCGTGGGCACCCGCGGCATCAGCCTCCCGCCGATGGAGGCGCCCACGAGCACGCCCACCACCAGCGGCGACACCAGCGCCAGCTTCAGGTGGCCGCGCAGCGCGTACGCGGCGACGCTCGCCGCCCCCGTCACGCCGATCATCAGGTTGCTGGTGGCGCTGGCGACCTTGAAGGGCACGCGCATGCCGTAGCTCATCAGCGGCACCTTCAGCGGTCCGCCGCCCACGCCCAGCAGCGCGGACAGGCCGCCCGCCACGAACGAGCCGGAGATGCCGAGCGGGTAGTTCGTCGGCCGGTAGTCGTCCAGCGTCGAGGGCTCGTGGCGCGGCGAGCGCACCAGCATCATCTGCAGCGCGACGTACAGCGTGAAGAAGCCGAAGACGACCGCCACCATGGCCGGCGCGATGAGCGCCGCCACCATCCCTCCGACGATGGCGCCCAGCACCGTGGCCAGCTCCAGCGTCAGCCCCAGGCGGATGTCACTCAGGTGGTTGTCCACGTAGCCGGCCGCGGCCGCGCACGAGTTGGCGACCACGCACATCAGGCTGGCGGGGACCGCCTCCTCCAACGGCAGGCCGAAGCCCAACACCAACGCGGGCACCAGGACGATGCCACCTCCGATACCCAGCATCGCGCCCAGTGTCCCCGCGAGCCCGCCCACGCCGATGAGGAGGAGAACCGTCATGCCTCTCCGAGGATAGGAGCGGCCCCGGACTTCGGACAGCGGCATTCCCCGTCGAGCGATCGGCTCGGCAGCACGGTTGCTCTGCGCGCGAACCTGGGCTGCCCCCGAGGGACGGATGCGCCCACGCTACGCCGCGCGTACGCCCAGGTTCCCTTCGGGAAACGCCTCCAGGAAGCGGGCGCGCGTACGGGGTGTGAATGTGCCCCTCGTCATGTAGCCGTGCAACCTCCGCAGGACGCCACGCGCCGACTCCAGCGCACCTTCGACCTCCTGCGAGAAGTCGAACGTGTCGTTGCGGTACAGCTCCTGGAAGGACAGGTGCGCGAAGGCGGGCAGCGCGCGGGTGCGGCCCACCGGGCTGGAGAGGAAGAGTCCGGAAACGTACAGGCCGCGCACCCAGCCATCCACCTCCGCCTTGGAGGGCGCCTGGCCCACGCGCTCCTGCGACGACAGGCGCACCAGCTCGTAGATGCCCCGGCCGATGCCGCGCCACGGGAAGCCCGGACTCTTCACGACCTGACACTTCTCGCGCAGCCGGGGCGAGCCGAGCAGCTCCACCCCGTGCAGCTCGCGCAGGTAGAAGAGCGTCTGCGCCCACTCGATGTCGCGGTGCGCCGACAGGGCGCGCTCGCCGCGTCGACGGTGGCGCACGACGAGCGCCTCCACCACGGGGTTGAGGCGCCGGTCGATGCACAGGTGCGTGAAGTAACCGGCCAGCAGGGCCAGCCCCGGCTCGGTGCCCACGAGCGCGCCGGTGGCCACCAGCTCCGCCATCTTCAGCCCGAAGCCCACCGGGGCGCGCTCGTGGTACAGCCGCGCGAACAGCGGCAGCTCCCGCTCCGGCAGGAAGGCGGCCAGGCCTCCTCGTACGCCTTCACACAGGGGGAGGTCCGGGAGCGCCGCGCCGAAGCGCGCGTACGGCAGGTCTTCCGACAACGCGCGAACCCAATCCGCCGGCAGCTCGCCGGGGTTGGCGGCCAACCGTTCGATGGCGGTCAGGTGCATCAGCAAGGTGGGCATGGCCCCTGACTGCTACCCAGCCCCCAACGCCAATGCAACCACCCGGATGACATCCAGCGCTTTGCGAGGCATCAGGTGGGGGGTACAGTCCGCGGCCTTCACGTCCTTCCCCTCTCCCGTTCAGGAGTTCATCGGCCCATGAATTTCAGCTTCGTCTCCGGCGACGCCACCCGTGTGAATGGCGACCTGCTCGTCATTCCCCTCTTCGAGGGCGAGCTGGGCGACGGTGGCCCGGCCTCGCTGGCCGCGGCCGACAGTGCCCTGGAGGGCCGCCTGCGGGGCGCCGCCACCCAGGAGGGCTTCAAGGCGAAGACGGACCAATCGCTGGTGATGCACACGCTCGGCCGCGTCACGGCGGAGCGCGTGCTCCTCCTGGGCCTGGGCAACCGCGCCCGCTTCACCCCGGAGGTGCTGCGCCTGGCCGCCGGCCGCGCCGCGAAGACGGCCCAGCGGCTCAAGGTGTCGTCGCTGACGGTGGCGCTGCCCACCACCGACGCGGCCCCGGACGCGGTGCGGGCCATCGCGGAGGGCCTGGAGCTGGGCGCCTACCGGTTCGACAAGTACAAGTCCGCCGCGCGCGAGGACAAGAGCGCGCCCCGCCCGGCCAAGGTGGCGCTGGTGCTGCCCGAGGGCGCGGAGAAGTCGCGTGAGCTGGACGACGCGCTGGCGCTGGGCCGCCGCGTGGCGGAGGCCACCAACTGGGCCCGCGACCTGGTCAACGAGCCGCCCAACGCGGTGACGCCCACGGTGCTCGCCGAGGCCGCGCGCGCGTCCGCGAAGCAGCACGGGCTGAAGGTCACCATCGGTGGCCAGCGCGAAATCGAGAAGCTGAAGATGGGCATGTTCCTGGGCGTCACCGCCGGGAGCACCGAGGAGCCGCGCCTCATCCACGTCGAGTACACGCCGAAGAACGCGCGCGACGCCAAGCGCCCGCCGCTGGCGCTGGTGGGCAAGGCCATCACCTTCGACTCCGGCGGTCTGTCGCTCAAGCCCACCGAGGGCATGGTGGACATGAAGACGGACATGGCGGGCTCCGCCGCGGTGCTGGGCGCCATGCGCGTCATCGCCGCGCTCAAGCCGCCCTTCCCCGTGCACGCCTTCATCGGCGCGTGCGAGAACATGCCCGCCGGCAACGCATACAAGCCAGGTGACATCCTCACGTCGCGGCTGGGCAAGACGGTGGAAATCACCAACACGGACGCCGAGGGGCGCCTCGTCCTGGGCGACATCCTCACCTGGGCCTGCGAGCACGAGCCGTCCGCCGTCATCGACCTGGCCACGCTCACCGGCGCCTGCATCGTCGCGCTGGGCAACTACATCGTCGGCGCGTTCGGCGAGCATGACGGCGCGGTGAACGAGGTCCTCCAGTCCGCGCGCAACGCGGGCGAGGAGATGTGGCGCATGCCGGTGAGCGACCTGCAGAAGGACGCGCTGCGCTCCGAGGTCGCCGACATGAAGAACTCCGGCGAGCGCTGGGGCGGCTCCATCAACGCCGCGCTCTTCCTCAAGGAGTTCGTGGGCGACACGCCGTGGGTGCACCTGGACATCGCCGGTCCGTCCAACAGCCCCAAGGAGCGCGGCTACCTGTCCAAGGGCGCCACGGGCGTCGGCGTGCGCACCCTGGTCGAGTGGGTGCGGCTGCGGACGAAGGCACAGGAGAGCGAGCCGGCGGTCGCCGCGCCCGCGAAGCCCGCCCGCGCCGCGAAGGGCGCGCGCAAGGCCGCTCGCGGCTGAAGCGGCTTCTCCGGGGTGCCGTCAGGGGACGTCCCTGACGGCGCCACCGTGCATCATCGCGAGCCACGTCGACCCAGCAGCCGCCTCCTGGCGAGCCCCCGACACACGAAGGCCCGGGTTCTCGCTCAGCGCGCGCGCCGGGCCTGGGGCAGCGTGCCCGGCGGCGTCTTGTGGTCGGGGAGCGGGCGGATGCCCTCGATGAGGGCGTCGACGTTCTGCATCACGGACGCCACCGCCTGGGCGGGCCAGGTGGCGAGCATCATCAACACGTGCCCCTTGCGCCCGTCGCGGACGGCGACGCGGCCATGCACGCCATCCCCCACCTGGAAGTCGAAGCCCACCGCGTTGTCGGACAGCGACAAGGGCACCGGGTCCGTGGTGGTGAAGCCGGGCTGCTGGCGCAGCCCCTCGGTGAGCCGCTCTGCGAACTGCGTGGGCGTGGCCACCGCGGGCGCCACCTGGAGCACCACCTGCGCGCCGGAGGGCGGGTGGCGCAGCACGACGGGGATGGAGAGGCCCTCCGGGGTGCGCTCGTTCGTCTCGTCCAACTGCCACTCGTCGCTGGGGCGCACGATTTCGAAGCCCAGCTCCTCGTCCACGTAGGGGGTGTTCGCGGACGCGGGCAGCGCGCCCGCCATCCCGGAGCCGCCGACGCCCTGCGTCCTGGCGGCGGCCGCGTCCACCTTCCCCGCCTGGCGCGCGCCGCTGCACGCGGTGCCGAGCACCAGGATTGCCCACGCCAGCTTCCGCAAACCGCCCATGTCCATCGTCCCCCGCCGCAATGGCCGTGGACGCGAACGTGGGCACGGGGCGCCTGCTAGGCCAGCCCTCCCTGCAGGGTGCGGTAGGTGTTGGACAAGCGCTCCGCGACCTCGGAAGGCAACACATTGCGCGCCGAGAACAGCGCGTAGGAGACGATGGCGTCGAGCGCCTCGAGCGTCATGGCGCGCGCCACCGCCTCGTCCGCGCCGGGCAGGTTGGCGCGCAGCCGCGCCACGTCCACGCGCCCGTCGGGCCCCAGCGTCACCCCGGCGTAGGCCTCCTCCAGTCCGGACGGCGGCGCCTCGAGGAAGCCCCGCAGGAGGTCCACGTCCTCGCCCGCGTCGCGCAGCGCGCGGTGCACCAGGGACAGGAGCAGGTTGTAGCGCTCCTCCGCGGACAGCAGCTCCCACGCCATGCCCTCCACGGAGGGCCCCGGCGCGGGCGGCGGCGCGGCGGGCTTCACCACGAGGTGCCCGCCGACGACACACTCGTCCAGCCAGGAATAGAAGGCGTGCGGCCCCCCCTCGAAGGCGCCGCGCAGCTCCGTCACGGACAGGCCCGCCCCCAACCGCTGGAAGCGACGCTCCTCGCCCGGACGGACGCCCGCGGGGCCCAGGCTCGCGCGCATGTCCTCGGGATAGCGGCGGCGCAGCCGCGCCACCTCCTCCGAGCGCTTGATGCCGGTGAGCACCAGGTCGCGCGTGCGCTCGGGCAGCTTCACCACGTCCGCCATGGGCGCGGGGCCCTCGACGAACAGGAAGCTGCCCTCCGTCATCTCGAACAGGGACAGCACCACCTCGCGCACCACGAACGTCATGGCGCCGTAGAGATGGGCTTCGGACACCATGCCCTCGGAGGTGAGCACCTGGCCGATGCGCCGCGACGGCGTGACACGCGAGAGCGCCTGCGTGAGCTGCGCCTGCGTCACCATGCCCAGCCGCACCATCACCGCGCCCAGCCGCTCCCAGCGCTCCGTGGACGTGGCGAAGACGACCTGCCCGTCCCGGAAGGACACCGTGCGGCGCACCGTGCCGTGCTGCACGGCGAGCAGGCCGCTGCGGATGCCGGAGAGGACGTGGGCGAAGACCTCCTCCATCGACAGGGTGCCCAGGCTGCCCGCGAAGAAGCCCGCGAGGCCGGACGGCTCCTGGAGGAGGACCATCCCCTCGGGCCCGTGGAACCAGGCCGCGAGAGGACGGGTCGAAGAGAGTCCGGTGGACAGCGGCTTCTCCAACTCCAGAGAAGTCGCTTCGCCACCGACGCGGGGCGTGGCCTTGGGTTTCTGCGCCACCCCCGTGTCCCCCTTCCTCGAAGACTACTTCTGCGCCGTCTTCAGCTCGGCGTCGATGATGCTCTTGAACTCGTCGATGGGCTGCGCGCCGGAGAGCATGATGCCGTTGATGAAGAACGCCGGCGTGCCCGTGACGCCCACCTTCTGGGCATCCGCCATGTCGCTCTTCACGGTGGCGGCCTTCTCACCCGAGTCCAGGCACTTGTCGAACTTGGCCTGGTCCAGCTTCAGCTCGCCCGCGTACTTCTTCAGGTTGTCCACCTGGAGCGCGGACTGGCTGGCGAACAGCTTGTCGTGCATCTCCCAGAACTTGCCCTGGTCGTTGGCGCACAGCGAGGCCTCGGCGGCCTTCTGCGCCTCCTTGTGGAAGTCGAGCGGGAACTGGCGGAACACCAGCTTCACCTTGCCGTCGTACTCCTTCATCACCTCGTCCACCGTGCCGATGGCGCGGCTGCAGAACGGGCACTGGAAGTCGCTGAACTCGACGATGGTGATGGGCGCGGTGTCCGGGCCCTTGGACGGACCGACGGCGGCCACCTGCTTGCGCTCGGCCGGCGGACGCGGCGGCTCCGGCAGGGTGATCTGCACGTTGGCGTTCTTGCGCAGCTCCGCGAAGAGGGCCTGGGCGCGCTCCTGCTTGGGCTGCTGGGTGAGGAACTCGACGATCTGCGGCTTCATCGCCTCGAGCGTCGAACCCGGGGGCAGCTGGCCCGCGGCGCCGTCGTAGACCTCCTTGACCTTCTCGTCGGAGGGCGCGGGGACCTTGTCGTCGATCTCCGCCTTGAGGAACTGCTCCTGCGTCTGCCCGCGCTTCTTGGCCTCGGCGTCGACCAGGCGCTCGGTCACCATGCCCTCGAGGCCGCGCTTGCGAAGCTGGAACTTCTGCTTCTCCAGGTTGGCCAGCGGCTCCTGGATGCGCTCGTTGAGTTCCTTGTAGGTGATCTTCTGGCCATCGCCGAAGGTGGCGACGACGGTCTCGGGCGTGGGCTCACCCGCGGCCTGCGCGGCGGCGGGCGCCTGCGCGGTGGCCGGCGCCTTCTCCTTGTTGCAGCCGGCCGTGAGCGAAGCCGCCAGGAGCGCGGCGAGGATGACAGGGGTGGGACGCATGGGCATAGGGCCGCGACTTAGTCGAGCCAGCCCCGACCTGCAAGCAAATGGCAATCAGGCGACCAGCGGCTCCAGCTCCAGCGAACCCGTGCGTCCGGACAGCCCCAGGTCCAGGCCCAGCTCCAGGCCCTCCACGTCGCGACGACGCGCGTGGACGATCTCATAGCAGCTCGGGTCGGAAAGGACCTTGCGCACGAGTTTGTGATTGAGCGCGTGGCCCGTCTTGTACGCCGTCAGGTGGCCGATGACGGGCCGGCCGAACAGCGACACGTCGCCGATGGCGTCGAGGATCTTGTGGCGGACGAACTCGTCCGGGAAGCGCAGGCCGTCCGGGTTGAGGATGGAGACCTCGTCCACGACGATGGCGTTGTCCAGCGAGCCGCCGCGCGCCAGGCCCAGCTTCTTGAGCTTCTCCACGTCGCGCAGGAAGCCGAAGGTGCGGGCGCGGGAGATCTCCCGGGAGAACTCGCGGTCGCTGAAGTCCAGGTCGAACTCCTGGCCCTGGATGACCGGGTGCTCGAAGTCGATGGTGCAGCTGATGCGGAAGTGGCGCGCGGGGGCGAGCGTGGCCTGCTTGTCACCGTCCGACACGGACACGGCCTTGCGGATGACGATGAGCTCCTTGGGCGCGTCCAGTTCGCGGATGCCCGCCTCCTGGATGAGGGCCGCGAAGGGCGCGGCGCTGCCGTCCATGATGGGGACTTCCGGGCCGTCCAGCTCCACCCGCGCGTTGTCGATGCCCATGCCGGCCATGGCCGACATGAAGTGCTCCACCGTGCCCACCCGCACCCCGTCGCGGCCCAGCGTGGTCGCCAGCGACGTGTCCACCACGTACTCGGCCAGCGCGGGGATGCTCACCGGCCGGGCCAGGTCCGTGCGCACGAAGACGATGCCGTGGCCCACCGGCGCCGGACGCAGCGTGAGCGTCACCTTCACGCCCGAGTGGAGCCCAACGCCCTGGAGGCTGACGGTCTTCGAAAGGGTGCGCTGGTTGTAGGAAGACGGGGGCATGTGGGTGTCGCCTCGTGGCTGCTCTCGTGCTGCGGGGCTTCCAGTCACCCATCTCGCCAGAGGGCACCGGAATCGTTCAACAGTGGTCTAACGCGACGCGCATATTCAGCAATCGGCATGCCACGATGACGTAACACGCCGGAGCCTGTCACGAGGGACTGGAGTGCGACCAACCCTTCGGAACCGCTCACGAATTTCTGACCGCGCAGAGGGTTTCGGACAGGGTCCGGAACCCGCCCCCCGTGAGGCCACCGGTGAATTCACCCGAAACCACGACATCGGTGTCCGGGATTCTTCCGCCGTGTCCTCCGCCGCCCTTCACCATGACGCGCCCGGCAAGGAAGCGTGTCTTTCATGCAACACGGGCGGGTCCATAGCGCAAGGAAGTGGTTGGAAGCAAACACCCCTGGTGTGAGTGTTCCCCGCCCGGGGTTGCGCCACACGCGGGGCGTGAGCGGACCCGGGCGGCGTGGCTGGGGCGGGCCTCAGCGCGCGGAGGGCGCGGGGAAGAAGCGGTCCCGCAGGGCCTCGGCCTCCTGGCGGTCGAAGCCGCGGCCCTGGAGCAGCGTGCGGCGGCTGACGGCGTGGAAGGTGGACTCCAGAGTCTGGCCGAAGCGGCGAAGGTCCTCCGCGAGGCGGGCGCGGATGCCGGGGCCCTCCGGGGGCCAGGGAAGCTCCACGAGCAGCGCGGTGAAGCGGTCGAAGGCGTCGTAGTCCGCGTAGCGCAGCAGTTGGTAGCCGCCGTCGTGGAAGTACGTGAGGAAGGACTTGATGGCGTCCAGCGCGCGCTCGGCGGCGGGCACGTCGTCGTTGCGCAGGTGGCCCTCGGCGACGCGGCAGAGCTGGGCGTAGACCCACAGGTCCTTGCGCAGCCGCAGGGCCGCGTCCTGGGGGCTCACCAGGCCGTCGAAGACGCCTTCGTTCAGCCCGCCGTTGGGGGCCAGGGCCTCCACCAGCGCGACGACCTGCGCGCGCAGGAGCGTGGTGAAGGCGCCGGCGGCGCGCGCGGCGGCGTCCGGCTCCCGGTCCACCTGGGCGAGCACCTCGCGGCCGATGCGCTCCGTCTCCCGGGCCAGGTCGCGGGCGGCGCGCAGCGCGGCGGCCTGGAGCGGCTTGGCGCCCGCGCGCGGCGACAGGTCCGAGTGCATCCACGCGGCCAGGGCATGCGTCTCGCTGCGCACCAGCGCGAGCAGCACGCGCACGCGCCGGGGCGGCGTGGGCTGGTTCTCCGGGTCCACGTAGGCCAGGTAGTGCAGCAGGCGGAACAGGCCGAGGAACGCGGTGGTGAAGGCGGTGCGCGCCTCCTCCCCCAGCGCGCCCAGCGTGTCGAGCAGCCGCACCGAGCGCAGCCGGTCGTACTCGACGCGGAACTCCAGCGGCCGGAAGGGGCGGAAGTAGCGGTTGAGGATGATCTCCCGCAGGGCCAGCTTGCCCACGTCCTGGAAGAGGTTGAGGCGGGCGGTGGGCAGTTGCAGCAGGTGGTCGAGCAGGTTGCGGAGCGCGTCGAGCGCCTCGCGCAACACGAAGAGGCTCTCCGGCGGCGTCTCCTGGTCCAGCTCCTCCTCGATGAGGGCGCGGCGCACCCGGTCGTCCGCGAGCTGCGTCTCCACGTACTTGCGGAAGACCATCTTCTGGTCGCTGTCCGGGTCCTGGAGGTTGCGGGCCACGCGGATGGCGCGGTCCATGGCGTCGCGCACGTCCACGAGCTCCTCGTGGAAGTCCCGCGTGACGAGCGGCCGGTCCTTCGCGTCCACCACGGTGGTGAGGTTGAGGTAGCGCTCCACCGCGCGCAGCAGCATCTCGAACTCGAAGAGCAGCTCCTCGCGGCCCTCCACGGGCACGCCGCGCAGCCACCGCTCGCGCTCGGCGAGGAAGCCCGCGCGCGACGTCTGGGAGGCCCGCATCAGGTCGGCGTAGAAGTCACGCGCGACGCGCGGGGGAGGGGTGCCGGAAGCGGGAGAGGCGGGGGTGGGGGCCTGGCTCATGGCTCTCTAGCGGGTCAGAAGAGGCTGCCCTGGGGCGTGGGCGGTGGCTGCTTCTTGAAGTACTGGTAGGCGCGATGCGTGGCGACCCGTCCCCGGGGCGTGCGCTGGAGGAAACCCTCCTGCATGAGGAACGGCTCGTACACGTCCTCGATGGTATCGCGTTGTTCGCCCACGCTGGCGGCGATGGTCTCCACGCCCACCGGGCCGCCACCGAACTTGTCGATGATGGTGAGCAGTATCTTCCGGTCCATGGCGTCCAGGCCGCTGGCGTCCACGCCCAGCCGGTCCAGCGACTTCCTCGCCAGGCCCAGGGTGATGCGGCCGTTGCCTTCCACCTGGGCGAAGTCGCGCAGCCGGCGCAGGAGCCGGTTGACGATGCGGGGCGTGCCGCGCGAGCGCGTGGCCACCTCGTGCGCCGCGTCCCGCTCCATGGGGATGCCGAGGATGCGCGCGGAGCGGTGGAGGATGAGCTCCAGCGACTCCGAGTCGTAGTACTCGAGCCGCTCCTGGATCTGGAAGCGGTCGCGCAGGGGCGAGGTGAGCAGGCCCGTGCGCGTGGTGGCGCCGATGAGGGTGAAGGGCGGCAGGTCGATCTTCATCGCCCGGGCGGCCGGCCCGGTGTCGATGGTGATGTCCAGCCGGAAGTCCTCCATGGCCGGGTAGAGGTACTCCTCCACGGCGGCGTTGAGGCGGTGGATCTCGTCGATGAAGAGGACGTCGCGCGCGTTCAGGTTGGTGAGCAGCCCCGCCAGGTCGCCCTTGCGCTCCAGCGCGGGGCCGCTCGTGACGTAGATGCCCACACCCAGCTCGTTGGCGATGATGTGCGCCAGCGACGTCTTGCCCAGACCGGGCGGGCCGGAAAACAGGCAGTGGTCCAGCGCCTCGCCACGCGCACGCGCCGCCTGCACGTACACCTTGAGCTTCTCGACGACAGCGCCCTGTCCCACGTACTCGTCGAACGAGCGGGGACGCAGGGAGGCCTCGAGCCGGACGTCCTCCGGGAGGACCTCTTCGGAGAGAGTGTCGGACTTCCTCGCCATGACCATGCGACCCTATACAGGAAGCCCGCGCGTGTCGCCCACATCCGCCGACGCCACACGGGTTGCTTCGCGGTCCAAATGACCGGCCTTCCTCCTCGCCCCACGACGGGGCAGGCGTCCCCGACCGGGGAAGTCAGTGGATTCCCGGCGCCCGCGCCGCCCCCGACCTCCTCCCCCCGAGCCGCCCGCGCGCCCCGGAGACTGGAGACCGGAGACCGCCTCGCGGCGGCAGACGCCCTCACGCCGGATTGAGCCCCGCCCGCCTTGGGTCCGCGCCAGGACGTGTGGACTGGCGGACGCTCGGGTGCGCCGGCGCGACGAGGACGGGCACCCCACCTCGCGGGCGGGTGAACATGCGCGAGCGCCGCCTCCCTCCTACGATGGACCTGCAGCTCGCCCCTCGACGGTGTCCGACCTCTCGCTGACACGGTGAACCCCATGAGCCAGAGCCCCGCGTTCCGTCCCCTCCCCCTGCTCGCCGAGGCCCGCGCGGAGTCCCTGCCCGGCCCCCGCCTGCAGAAATTGCGTCGCGCGGCGCTCCAGGCCCGCGAGCAGTTCACGCAACAGGGCCCCGTGGCGGCCGTGGCCACCTGCGACCTCATCACCTTCCCCTACCCCGCCCTGTTCGCCTTCAGCGGGGCGGCGCTCTCGCCCGCGCCCTACGTGATGATGACCAACCGCATGCAGGTGGTGCAGTTCGTCGACGCGCGCGGCGACCGCCGCACCCTGCTCTTCAACCCGAGCGACTACGAGCGGGGCATGGCCGCGCCCTTCTACAGCTCGCTGCGCGAGCGCTACGGGGCCTTCGTCTCCGACAAGCTCATGTCCACCCGGCACGGCACCGTGCAGAGCCACCTGGCGTCGCTCGGCCTGACGCCCGCGGACGTGGACTACCTCGCGTTCGACCACCTCCACGTGCAGGACCTGCGCGGGTGGCTGGGGGGCGACGGCGCTCCGCCCTACTTCCCCCGCGCGCAACTGCTGGTGCAGCGCGCCGAGTGGGAGATGGTGAAGGACCTCCACCCGATGCAGGCCGTGTGGTTCGTCCCCAACGGCGCCGACATCCCCGCCGAGCGCGTGGTGCTGCTCGACGGGGACACGTGGCTGGGCCAGGGCGCCGCCATCCTCAGCACCCCCGGCCACACGCGCGGGAACATGTCCCTGGCGGTGGCGACTTCGCGCGAGGTGTTCGTCACCAGCGAGAACGGCGTGGCCACGGAGAGCTACACGCCCCTGCTGTCGTCCATCCCCGGCGTGCGCCGCTTCGCCGAGCACATGGGCTGGGAGGTGGTCCTCAACGGCAACACGCGCGAGGACTCCCTCGAACAGTACAGCTCCATGGTGGTGGAGAAGCTCTTCGCGGGCCCCTCGTCCGTGGACCCGACCTTCGTCAACTTCCACCCGTCGTCGCTCTTGACGGCCAGCATGCTCGCGCCGGGGCTGTCGCCGACCATCGTCCTGCCCGCCCCCAACTTCGGCGACGTGCGCCCCACCGCGTCGGCGCGGCGCGCCGCCTGAGTCCCGGCCGGGCTCACTGCTCCGCCTGGATCCGGGACGGCCGCGCGCAGGAGTCCCCGCTGCGCAGGGGCAGCGCCCAGAGCGACACGTCGCTCATGCCGTCCCCCGCGAGGAAGAAGACCTCCGGCCCGACGAACACGAACGAGCGCGGGTCGGACGACGCCGCGCCGGGCGCGATGTCCGTGAGCAGGTACGTCCACCAGAACCAGCCGTTGCTCGTCCACACCTCGCGCCCGTAGCGCGCGGTGGTCGCGGCGAAGAAGAGTCGACCGTCGCGCGCCACCAACTGGTCCGGGGCGCTGCTCCCCGCCCCCCACTCGATGTCCCAGACCAGCCACGTGCCCAGCAGCGAGCCGTCCGTGCGCCACAGCTCGCGCCCGCGTAAGCCGTCGTCCGCCGCGAAGTACAGCACCCCGTCCATCACCACCAGGTTCGAGGGCATCGAGCCCGCCGGCCCGGGCCGGATGTCGCGGACGATGCGCGTGCCCCGCGGCGTGCCGTCGCTGCGCCACAGCTCGCCGCCGTGGAGCGCGTCCCCGAGCCTCCCGAGCCCCGCCTCCGCACCCGCCAGGAAGTAGACGACCCCCTTCATCACCGTCAGTTGCGAGGGCAGCTCCCCGGGGAACGTCCGCAGACGCTGCGCGCCGCCCTCCTGCGCCGTCGTCACCCACAGCTCGCCCTCGTCCAGCCCCGCGTCGCGCAGGAAGAACAGGCGGCCCCCCGCGGGGCGCAGCGAGACGAGCACGCCCACCTGCGTCGCGAAGACGCGGCGCGCGGTGTCGTCCCACTCCACCGTCCAGAGCACCGCCTCGTCATCCGCGTAGGACGTCAGCGCGAGCCGGTCCTCCCAGGCCGTCAGCTCCAGCAGCGGGAGCGAGGCGGGCCCCGGCGCGAACTCGTGCACCAGCACCGTGCCCTCCGGCGTGCCGTCCGTGCGCCACAGCTCGCGGCCGTGCTCCCGGTCCTCCGCGGTGAAGTACAGCCGCTCGCCCACCGCCGTGAGCCCCCTCGGCGCCGCCCCGAGCGCGCCCGGCAGCACGTCCTTCACCAGCGTCGTGCCCACCGCCGTGCCATCCGTGCGCCACAGCTCCGGCCCGTGCACGCCGTCGTCCGCGACGAAGTACACCCACTTGCCCAGCGGCGTGAGGAAGCGCGGCACCGAACCCGCCGCCCCGGGACGGATGTCCTTCACCAACACGGCGCACGCGGACTCGCCCGGGCTCATCCACAGCTCGCGCCCGCTCTCGCCGTCGTCTCCACTGAAGAACACCCGCCCGTCGTGTCCCACCAGGCCCTCCGGCTTCAGCCCGGACGGCCCCTGGCGCGCCGCCTTCTGCACGCCCTCCCCGGACTCCGCCACGGCCTCCACCGGGAGCGCCTCCACCTCGGCCTGCCCGCCCCTCCCCTCGGGGACGGGGCCACACCCACCCGCGACGCTCCCCAAGAGAACGAACGCGAGCATCCGGATGCCATGCCTTGCCTTCATGTGAGCAACTCCTTGTCCTGGGTGGGGACTTTGCTTCCACCGCTGTGGCTGGAAAGTGTCACCACTGGCGGAATCGACCAGCCAGGAGAGGTGAGCTTTCGCCCCGAGATGTCTTCCATCCTGCGACGCGGGCCGACCCTTGATGCCAGGCCGACACCGGGGTCGTCGCGCCCCCGACCGTTTCGCTTTCTCAAAGGAGAGAGGCTTGTGCGGGCAGTTCCGGGAAAACCGCTTCCCGGCCACATCAGTCGGTGGGGAGGAGGGAACGTTCCAGGCCCGTCATCCACCGGCCCTGAGGGACTTGAGGGCCTCGCGGAACAGGGCCTGGAAGGAGGCGTCGGCGCCCAGGCGACTGGTGGCCAGCTCCGCCGCCTTCTCCGCCTGAGGGGGTTTGTAGCCCAGGTTGAGCAGCGCGGAGACGAGGTCCGACTGGGTCCCACCCTCCACCGGTGCGGGCGCGGTGCCGCGGGACACGGCCTCCAGGTGGACGGTCTTCATCTTGTCCTTGAGCTCCAGGACGAGGCGCTCGGCCGTCTTCTTCCCGACACCGTGGATCTTCGCCAGGCGGGAGACCTCGCCGCGCGACAGCGCCGCCACCAGCTCCGGCACCTCCATGCCGGACAGCACGCCGAGCGCCATGCGAGGCCCCACGCGGGAGACGCCGTTGAGCAGCAGGAAGACGTCCTCCTCTGCCTTGCTGAGGAAGCCGAACAGTTCGAAGGCGTCCTCGCGCACCACCGTGCGGATGCGCAGCTCCACCGGCTGCCCCTCCACGGGCAGCTTTCCGAGCGTCAGCGTGGAGAGGTTCACCCGGTAGCCCACGCCCTGCACGTCGACGACGGCGTCCTCGGCGTCCTTCTCCAGCACCACTCCCCGCAGCCGCGCGATCATCCCGCCTCCGGGCGCCGGTAGGACGGCGCCAGTCTGTCCGCCAGGAGCGCCGCGGCGCCCTTGCGCTTCTTGCCCGTCGAGCCCACGGAGGGGACCGCGGCCCGGCCGTGGTTGAGGTGGCACAGCGCCACCGCCAGCGCGTCGCTCGCGTCCGCGCGGCCCAGCGACGCCGCCTCCAGGCCCAGGAACGTGCGCACCATCCGCGCCACCGCGTCCTTGCCATCCGCGCCGCCGGCGCCCACGGACTTCTTCACCTTCGCGGGCGGATACTCGAACACCGGCAGCCCGCCCTGGGCCGCCGCCAGCAGCGCCACGCCCCGGGCATGCCCCAGCACCAGCGCGCTGCGCGCGTTGCGGAAGGTGAACACGCCCTCCACCGCGACCGCCTGGGGCCGGAAGCGCTCCAGTTCGATGCACAGCGCCGCGTGCAGGTCCTTGAGGCGCGCGGCGAGCGGCGCGGACTCGTCCACCTTGATGACGCCGTGGCCGACGTGCACCAGCTTGCCTCGCTTCTCCTCCACCACGCCGTAGCCCATGAAGCGGCTACCGGGGTCCACCCCGAGCACGCGCACGATTCGCTCCGTTCCACCCGTCGCTACTGCGACAGGGACTCCATCAGGGACTCGTCGATCTCGAAGTTGGCGTGCACGTTCTGCACGTCGTCGTTCTCGTCGAGCGCGTCCATCAGCTTGAGCATCTTCCTCGCATTGTCGCCGTCGAGTTGGACGGTGTTCTGCGGCAGGTAGCCCCACTTCTGTTCGCCCAGGGCCAGGCCCGCGCCCTCCAGCGCCACCGCCACCGTGTGCAGGTCCGCCGGCGCGGTGCGCACCTCGAAGCCGTCCGCGCCCTGGGTGAGCACGTCCTCGGCGCCCGCCTCGAGCGCCTTCTCCATGACGGTGTCCTCTTCGGGGCCGGGCTTGACGGTGACGATGCCCTTCTTCTGGAACATCCAGGCCACCGCGCCCTCGGCGCCCAGGTTGCCGCCGTGGCGACCGAAGGCGGAGCGCACGTCCGCCGAGGTGCGGTTGCGGTTGTCGGTGACGCACTCGACGAGCACCGCGACGCCGCCGGGGCCGTAGCCCTCGTACATCACCTCTTCGTAGCTCTCGCCCTCGAGCTCGCCCGTGCCCTTCTTGACGGCGCGCTCGACGGTGTCCTTGGGGATGTTGGCCTCGCGGGCCGCCGCCAGCGCCACGCGCAACCGGGCATTGCCCGCCGGGTCACCCCCACCGAGCCGCGCGGCCACGGTGATCTCCTTGATGACCTTCGAGTAGAGCTTGCCCTTGGTCGCGCCCATCGCGGCCTTCTGGCGCTTGATCTTCGACCACCGATTGTGACCGGACATGAAGGTGTCGCCCTCTGGCCGGCCTTGTCGCCCAGCCCGGGGCGCGGAGTCAAACCCTTCAGCCCTCGCGCTCGTCCGGGTCCTCGTCGGCCGTCCGGGGCGCGCGCGTGGACGGGCCGGGGAACGCGAGCACCAGCGGCGCCGAGGACGACACCTCCACCAGCGTGAGGGGCCGGGGCGGAGGACGGAGCGGGGCGGCCTCCAGCGTGTAGCCCGGCTCGGTGGGGACGAAGACCTCCAGGCGCGCGGGCGCGACCGGCGCCACGGACGGCGAGGGCTCGAAGAAGCCAGGCACCGCGACGCCGCCGCGCACGCGCTCCCGCTCCTCGACGAGGCACGCGGGCACCAACACCCCGAGCGAGAACAGGCGGGTGGCCGCCTCGTACGCCACGGCCTCCGGATAGCGGCACTCCAGCAGCACCGCGCGCAGCGTGCGCCGCCCGTCGAACAGCCGCACCACCTCGCCCACGTCCTCCGGCAGCGAGGGCAGCTCCCGCGCCAGCCTGGCGAAGTCCACCGTCAGTCGCGAAGCCAGGGGCAGTCCCCGCTCCCGGAGCGCGTCGAAGCGCGCCAGGCCCGGCAGCACCGTGTCACGGAGGTAGGCGCGGTCCATGGTGAAGGAGCCCTTGTGCAGCTCCGGCCCCAACGTCACCGCGAACGCCCCCGCGCCGAAGCCCAGCATGCGGCGGAAGGCGAGGCTGCCCCGCTCGCCGTGGAAGACGGCGTCCACCACCAGCCCGTGCCGGAAGGCGAACCAGCCCGCGCCCTCCGCCAGCGCCACGCGGCCGGAGCGAACACCCGACAAGAGCGCCCGCGCCACGTCCGGCAGGCGCAGCACCTCCGTGTGCGACTCGAACGTCGCGTCCCCCGTCCGCCCTCCGACCTGGAGTCGCGCCAGCGCGACCACGTCCTCGACGGGCACCGGCCGCTCCAGGTAGTCGTCCGCGCCCACCCCGCCCGCGAGGTCCCGGTGGAAGTCCTCCGGCCGCCGCGCCAGCAACATCACGGGCAGCTTCGCCGTGCGCGCCTCGGCGCGAATCTGGCCGCACAGGCTGAAGCCGTCACCGTCCGGCAGCTCCACCTCGGACAGCACCAACCCGGGCCGCCCCGCCTCCGGAGCCAGGGCCTCCATCGCCGACTGGAAGCCCGCGACGAGCAGCACCTCGAGGCCCGCCGCCACCAGCCCCGCGGCCAGCGCCGACTGCGCCTCCGCGTCCGAGTCCACCACCAGCACCCGTGGCGGCCTGCGTCGAACCCGCGGACCGCAATGGCCCCCGGGAGCCTCCGAGAGCCCCGGACCGTCCTCGCGCGCGAGCGGCTGTGGAAGCGCGGCAACCATGAATATCGAATTCTTCCAGTGAAGCCTGCCAGACACGCAACATGCACACAAGTCCCTGGAATCGTTGAGTTTCCGTCACACATCCGTCGCGCTAGGGTGCACGGCATGACGCGCCCTGCCTCGTTGGCCTCCCTGCTCCCCGCGTTGTTGTTCGCCGCCCCCTCCGTCGCGCAGGAGCCGCCCGCGACGGCCGGGGAGTCCGGCGCCGTCGGCACGAGGGAGGCGGGGTTGGAGCCCCCGTCGTCGGAGGATCGACTGGGCGCGGTGCTGGCGCCGGTGACGCTGCCGGATGGGGCGACGTCGCTCTACGGCTATGCCGGCGCGCCGGAGCTGGGCGTGGGCTTCCGGCAGGGCATCTCCGGCTTCGAGTTGGAGGCGCGGGCCCGGATGAACTGGTTCCAACTGTCCGCCGCGCTGGAGCTGGGCATGCGGGTGAAGGTGTTGGAGCGCGGCGCGCTGACGATGGCGCCGACGCTGGGGCTGGGCGTGGTGTTCAACTCCGGCGCGACGTACATGGACGACGACAACTTCTCCGGGGTGCTGCTGCGGCTGTCTCCCGGGCTCATCACCGGGTGGCGGGTGGCGGAGACCGTGACGGTGCTGGGGCTCGTCGACGTGCCCGTGGATGTGGGGCTGTCGAAGTCCGACTCGCGGCGAGTCCAGGTGCTGGGCGGCGGCGGCGCGGAGGTCTACCTGGGCAACGACCTGTCCGTGCTCGTCGCGGGACAGCTCGGGGTGGAGTCCTTCCGCGAGCGGCAGGGCGTGTCCGATACGCGGCTGGGCTGGAACCTGAGGGTGGGCCTGGGCGCGCGATTGTTCTGACTCACGTCAGGCCGAAGCGCTCCAGCTTCTTGAGCAGGCCCTGGCGCGACAGCCCCAGCGCCTCCGCGGAGTGCGTGCGGTTGCCGCCGCAGCGCTTGAGGGTCTCCTCGATTTCGCGGCGCTCCAGCGCCTCCACCTTCGCGGCGAGCGTGGTGGCGCCGGGGGCGGCGCTGGCGCGGGGCCGCTCGCTGCCGGTGAAGGACAGGTCCTCGGGCTGGACCTCGCGCCGCTCGCCCGCGAGCACGGTGGCGCGTTGCATCTCATGGCGCAGCTCGCGCAGGTTGCCCGGCCAGGCATGCGACACGAGCGCGTCCGCCGCGGCGTCCGACAGGAGGCGCGCCCGGCCATCCGGCGTCAGGTGCGCGCACTGGTTGAGGAAGTGCTTCGCCAGGAGCGGGAGGTCCACCGCGCGCTCGCGCAGCGGCGGCAGGCGGACCTCCACGCCCTTCACGCGCCAGTAGAGGTCCTCGCGGAAGGTACCCTCCTGGAGCATCCGCCCCAGGTCCTTGTGCGTGGCGGAGATGAGCCGCACGTCCACGTGCACCGGCCGGTCCATGCCCACCGGGAGGATGTCACCCGTCTCCAGCGCGCGCAGCACCTTCACCTGGAGGGCCGGCGTCATGTCGCCCAGCTCGTCGAGGAAGAGCGTACCGCCGTCCGCCTCCGCGAAGAGGCCGCGGTGGTCCCTCGTCGCGCCCGTGAAGCTGCCCTTCACGTGGCCGAAGAGCGCGCTCTCCAGCAGCGTCTCCGGCAGCGCGCCGCAGTTGACCGGGATGAAGGGCCCGGAGCGGCGGCGGCTCTTGAGGTGGACGGTGCGCGCGACCAGCTCCTTGCCCGTGCCGTTCTCTCCGGTGACGAGCACCGGCAGGTCGCTCGCGGCGACGCGCTCCGCCAGCGACACGGCCGAGAGGAACGACGCGCTCTGGCCCACCAGCGACACGTCCGCCCCCGCCTGCGACAGGGACGTGCGCAGCGACTCCACCTGCCGCTCGAGCGCCACGCGCGCGAAGGCACGCTGCACGACGACGAGCAGCACGTCCGGGTCCACGGGCTTGGTGAGGAAGTCGTAGGCCCCCAGCCGCACCGCCTCCAGCGAGTGGCGCGTGTCGCCCGCTCCGGACACGACGATGACCTTGGTGTCGGGCCGGGCCTCGAGCAGCGCGGCCAGTCCCTCCAGCCCCGCCGACACACTGCCGTCCGGCGGAAGCATCAGGTCGAGCAGCACCACGGGGAAGGCGCGGGCGTCGAAGGCGGCGCGCGCGGCCGGCCGGTCCGCGGCCTCCACCACTTCGTAGCGGGCGCCTCGCAGCAGCCCGCCGTACACCTTCCGGAAGGCGGCATCGTCATCCACGAGCAGCAACGGGAGCGGGGGGGACATACGCGGCTCACGGCCTCCTGACATCAGTCCGGGAGGGGCGCCTGCCGAGGCGTCCCGAGCAGCTCCAGCGTCCGCTGCGCCACCTGGATGAGCGTCTGGGCGCACGGCTCACAGCCACCTCCACAGCAGCGCGGCCAGCGCCCCTCGGGATTGCGCAACAGCGGACGCACACAGGACTGATAGTAGCTGGGGAAGCCCAGCTCCTCGCTGGCGCGGGCCAGCGCGGAGTCGAGGGCGGACGGTGTGGGCTCGGAGACGTCGGACACCCCCGCTTCATAACAGCCGTCGGCCCCGTCGCGCACCGGCCCCTTCCGGGGGCACGGGCCTTCCTGCTGCCCGTGAGGAGGGGGAGGCATCCGGGTCCGAGGTGGATTTCAAAGCAGGGACGGTTGGAACGGACCGGAGGGCATGCCCTCTTCGGGCTGGCACGTCGGGCACCAGAACGTGTTGCGCCCTCCGACCCGCGTGTGCGCGATGGGCGTTCCACAACGCGGGCAGGGTGCGCCCATCCGACCGAAGACGTTGCGCCGGTGTCGGGCACGCCCCCGGACACCGAACAGGTCGCGTTGGGTTCCGCGCAGGCGGAGGCCTTCGTCCAGGACGGCGCGGATGGCCACGTGCAGCCGCGCCAGCTCACCGGTGGACAGGGAGGTCGCGAGCCTCCGAGGGTCGACCCCCGCCTGCCACAGGCTCTCATCCGCGTCCCGGTTGCCGGGCCAGGGGGCCCTTCCGCGTCCTCCAGCAGGTCACTCCAGCGCCAGCGCCTGGAGGACGCGTGGACTCAACCCCGGACCTCGACCTCGCACACCTCGCGAGACACCTGGCGCACGTCGACCTTCACGTCGAGGAAGTGCGCCATCGTGTCGACCTGCGTCTGGGCGTGCCCGTCGAACGGCAGCGTCCTGAACGTCCCCCCCTTCGCCAGCGCCAACAGCAGGAGGAGCTGGTCGCACAGGTGCTCGCCCACCGGCACCTCCGCGTCCAGGTAGCGCTTCACCTCGGAGGCCACTTCCTCCGCGACGGTTTCCGCGGGCTTCCCGCGCTCGCCGAAGCTCGTGAAGACCTCCGTGACGTGCTCGCTCTCCACCTCCGCCACCAGGACGTTGCCCGGACCGGTGGAGCGCTTGAGTTCCTCCGAGCGCACTTCGTCGGGGCGCCACTTCAACAGCGCGTTGGCCCGGTCCATCTCCCGCTTCGCCACGTCGAAGGGAATCATCGCCACCGACGCCTTGAGGTCGCGGCGCACCACGCGCCCACGCTCCAACAGGGTCAGCGGCGCCAGCGGGGCCGGCCGCACGTCCACACGGAACTTCCCGCCACCCGCGGGGAAGAACCCCGGGCGCTCCAGGGTCGCCTCTACCGAAGGGCCCATGCGCCGCAGGAGCGGCAGGTACGCCTTCGTCAGGAAGTCGAACGGCGGCGCCGCGGGGTTGTGCGTCCCCCCCTCCAGCATCAGCGTGGACGACGCGGACGCCATCAACAGCGCCGGGAGCACCGTCTGGAACACCAACGTCGCGCTGCCGGCCGAGCCCACGGCGAAGTGGTAGTTGCCCGCGGCCAGGGCGCGCGGACGGAACGTCACCTCCTTCGACCCCAGCTCCGCGCCGGACACCTCCGCCGCCCCCACCGCCTCCGCCGCCTTGAGCGCCGTCAGGTGCTGTCGCAACAGGCCCGGCTTCGCGCGCCCCGCGCGGACGTTCGTCATCGTGAAGGGCGTCCCCGTCACCAACGACAGGGCCAGCGACGTACGCAGCACCTGTCCTCCGCCCTCGCCCTTGGAACCATCGATGCGCACCATGTGCTGCCTCCCGCGTTGCCGCGACCCACGGACCCGTCCGGACATCCTGACACCTCTCCACGAAATAGCGGCGCCCGCCCTCCCACGCTGGCGGCCTTTCGGCCTCTTGGGGAGAGCGGGCGCCTCGGTGTCTTCATCCCGGCATGGCCACCTCGCGAGAAAGGGTTGTCGTCAGTGCCTCTGGACTACCCCTTCACGCACACCACCTGCTTCAGGGTGTGGACGACGTCGACCAGGTCCGCCTGCGCCGCCATCACCGCGTCGATGGGCTTGTATGCAGCCGGCGTCTCGTCAATCACGTCCACGTCCTTGCGGCACTCGACCCCCGCGGTGGCCTTCGCGTGGTCCTCCAGCGTGAAGCGCTTCTTCGCCGCCTCACGCGACATCACCCGGCCCGCGCCGTGGCTGCAGGAATGGAAGGCGTCGGCGTTTCCCTTCCCGCGGACGATGTACGAACGCGCCCCCATGCTGCCGGGGATGATGCCGAGGTCACCCTCGCGCGCCCGCACCGCGCCCTTGCGCGTCACGAAGCAGTTCTTCCCGAAGTGATGCTCCCGGGAGATGTAGTTGTGGTGGCAGTTCACCGCCGAGTCGGACAGCTCGAACGGCGGCAGCTCACCGCTCAACTGCAGCGCATCCACCACGCCGCGCAGCATCAGCGCCCGGTTCGTCGCGGCGTAGTCCTGCGCCCACTCCACCGCGAAGACGTAGTCATCGAAGTTCGCCGAGCCCTCCGGCAGGTACGCCAGGTCCGCGTCCGGCAGGTGGATGAAGAAGCGGCGCATGTCCTCCTTCGCCAGCTCGATGAAGTGGCTCCCGATGCGGTTACCCACCCCGCGCGAGCCGGAGTGCAACATCAGCCACACGCCGTCCGACTCATCCAGGCACATCTCGATGAAGTGGTTCCCCGTGCCGAGCGTACCCAGGTGCGCCAGGTCCGGCCCACGGCCGATGCGCGGATGCTTCCCGACGATGCGGTCGTAGCCGACCTGCAGCCGCGCCCACTCCGCCTGATGCGAGGCCGGAGCCACGCGCCACGCGCCCACGTCGTTACGGCCGCCGTTGTCGGTACGGCCGTGCGGCACCGTCCGCTCGATGGCGGAGCGCACCCCGCGCAGCGAGTCCGGGAGCTGGTCCGCGCGCAACGTCGTGCGCACGGCGATCATCCCGCAGCCGATGTCCACACCCACCGCCGCCGGCACCACCGCGCCCACCGTCGGGACCACGCTCCCCACCGTCGCGCCGTAGCCGCGGTGCACGTCCGGCATCACCGCCACCCACTTGTGGATGAAGGGCAGCCCGCGCAGGTTCCGCAGCTGCTTCTTGGCCTCGTCCTCGAACGGCACGCCCACCGTCCACGACTTGATGGGGCGACCCGCCTCGTCCGACAGCACCTCGTAGCTCGCGTTGTTGCGCTCCATGGCCCTTCACCTTTCCGGTCGTCCGCCCAGGCTCGATGTCCCAGGCACGCAGGGACCCAAAGCAGCCGGCGTGCCAACCCGGTTCCAGAGGGAACCGACACTCGAGGCGTGCTCGAATCTATCTCCTGAGATAAGGTTCCTATCTGTATGGCGAAGACGCGCAGGAAACCGACGGTGGTCCTGGGGATGCTCGGGACGACGCTGGACACGGGTCAGGGGCCGCAGCGCTGGACGAAGTGGCGCCCCACGGTGGCGCTGTGCCAGCAGGAGGACCTGGTGGTGGACCGGCTGGAGCTGCTGCACTCGCCGAAGTCCTCGGGGCTGGTGACGACGGTCCTGGCCGACATCCGGCAGATCTCCCCGGAGACGCAGGTGCGCCCCACGCCCCTGGACATCGCGAACCCGTGGGACCTGGAGGAGACCTACGGCGCGCTGCTCGACTACGCGCGCGCCTATCCCTTCAACCCCGAGGAGGAGGACTACCTGGTCCACATCACCACGGGCACGCACATCGTGCAGATCTGCATGTTCCTGCTCGTGGAGAGCCGGCACATCCCCGGGCGGCTGGTCCAGTTGTCCCCCAAGGGACGGGAGCCGTCGGCGGAGGGCACGCACACCGTCATCGACCTGGACCTGTCGCGCTACGACACGCTCGCGACGCGCTTCCAGCAGGAGCAGCGCGAGGGCCTGTCCTTCCTCAAGGCCGGCATCGACACCCGCAACGCCGCCTTCAACCAGCTCATCGAGCGCGTCGAACAGGTGGCCACCCGCTCCCGCGCGCCGCTGTTGTTGATGGGCCCCACCGGCGCGGGCAAGTCGCAGCTGGCGCGACGGGTCTACGCGCTGAAGAAGGCGCGGCACGGCGTCAGCGGCCCGTTCGTGGACCTCAACTGCGCCACGCTGCGAGGCGACAGCGCCATGTCCACCCTCTTCGGCCACGTGAAGGGCTCGTTCACGGGCGCGCTCCAGGACCGGCCGGGGCTGTTGCGTCAGGCGAACAGCGGCGTGCTGTTCCTCGACGAGATCGGCGAGCTGGGCGCGGACGAGCAGGCCATGCTGCTGCGCGCGTTGGAGGACAAGCGCTTCCTGCCCGTGGGCTCCGACAAGGAGGTGGAGAGCGACTTCCAGCTCATCGCCGGCACCAACCGCGACCTGCAGGAGGAGGTGGAGCAGGGCCGCTTCCGCGAGGACCTGCTGGCGCGCATCAACCTGTGGACGTTCCGGCTGCCCGCCCTGCGCGAGCGGCCGGAGGACATCCCCCCCAACCTCCTCTACGAGTTGGACCGGGCCTCGGAGGCGGTGGGCACGCGCGTCACGTTCAACAAGGAGGCCCAGGCGCGCTTCCTCGATTTCGCCACCACCCCGGAGGCCCGCTGGTCCGGAAACTTCCGCGACCTCAACGCCGCCGTGCTGCGCATGGCCACGCTCGCGCCGGGAGGACGCATCACCCGCGAGGTCGTCGACGAGGAGCTCCAGCGGCTGCGCTCGCAGTGGCGCCCCCGGAGCGGCAAGGCCGCGGACGTCGCCAAGGACCGGGTGGCGGAGGTGCTGGGCGAGGACCTCGCGTCGGAGCTGGACCGGTTCGACCGGGTGCAGCTCGCGGACGTGCTGGAGGTGTGCCGGGACGCGCGCTCCCTCTCCGAGGCCGGGCGCGTCCTCTTCTCCCAATCCCGTGAGAAGAAGACGAGCGTCAACGACGCGGACCGGCTCAAGAAGTACCTCGCCCGGTTCGGCCTCACGTGGGCCGACGTGGGGGGACGTCCGCCCGCCGCGCGAGGCTGACCTCCGGCTGGAAAAGGTGGGTTTCGCGTCAAGGGCGGTGACGCTCGGCGTCTCCTCGGGTGTTGCAAGGGGGGAGGCCGTGGACCGGACGGACCTCCGACGGAACCACCGCCATGTCGACGTCCCAGCGCTTCGGCGCCTCCCGCTCTCGCGCCGCCGCGTGGACCGCCCTGTGCGGTCTCCTGTTCGCCACGGGCGCGGCGGCCCAGGTGCGGGAGCCCGACAACTTCCTGGCCACCACGCTCGTCTTCTCCTCCGCGCCCCGCCTGCGTCACGTCTCCACGCGGCACGCCTCGCCCACGCTGTCCGCCGGGCTCCGCCTCTCCGAACACGGCCAGCTCCGGCTCGACTGGGGGCTGCCCTACACCACCCTGGAGCCCGACGGAGATTCACCGTCGCGCCGCAGCCACGTCGGCTCCTCCAACCTCCTGGTCGCCCTGCACCACGTCCGTGGATTCGCGGATGACAGCGCCTTCGTCCGCATGGGCGTGGGCGTCGCGCTGCCCCTGGCTCGGCACGAGGCGGCCCGCGCGGAGGCGGGACTCGACGCCCAGGCGGAGGCCCTCAACTACGCCACCGCGTCCGCCGTGCGCGGGCTCGCGGACCCGTGGCTGTGGGCGCTCGACACGACCTCCGTCGTGTTCCCCATGTCCGCGGGCCTGGACCTGCCCGGCTTCCAATTGCGCGCGGACGTGGCGCTGGGCCTGCTGGTGCCCGTCTCCCGCGCCAACCGCGACGACACGCACTTCGTCGCGCAGGCGGCGCTGGAGGCGGCGCTCGCGTTGGGGCTGCTCGAGCCTGGCGTGCGCGCCCAGGTCGTCTCCCCCCGCCTCACCGACAGAGCCTGGGACGGGGAGAACTCCCAACTGTCCGTGGAGCCCTTCGTCCGCGTGCGACTCGGCCCCGCCTTCGCTCGCGCCGGCGTTCGCGTGGACCTGGGTGACCCCGAGCGCGGCCCTTCTCCCAGCGCCGCGCGGATGTGGGCGCTGGGCCTCGGCCTGGGTATCGGAATCTGAGCGCCCCTACCGGATGAGGAAGAAGGCGTCCTGCCGCGGCACGAAGAACTTCCAGCCGTCCTTCGTGAGGTAGGCCGGGTCCTCCTCCATCACGAACACCTTCTGCCCGCCCCACTCCGGCACTGGCGTCGCCGTGTTCAGCTCGATGGCGATGTACGAGCCCTCGCGCAGGCGCTTCGGCTCCTCCTTGCGCGCCGCCGAGCGGAAGTCGATGGAGGCCCCCAACGCGTGGCCCTGCGCCCCCAGCGGGTGGCTGTAGACCATGGCCTCGATTCCGCGCTCCTTCATCGCGGCCATCGTCTCGTCGTACACGTCCGCCACGGAGCGTCCGGGCCGCGATGCCTGGAGCATCAACACGTCCTGGAGCGCGCGCGTGTTGTCCAGCGCCCGCTTCAACCCCGCCGGCGCATCCGTCTCACCATCGCGCAGGACATAGGCCATCTTCTGCCAGTCCGTGTTGAGCCCCATGTACGTGATTCCGAAGTCCACGTGGACCAGGTCTCCCCGCTGGATGACCACGTCCTCGGTCGCCGTCGCCAGGAAGCCGCGTGACGTCGTGGCCACGCCGTCCCTGCGCTGCACGCGGAGGTCCGGCTGGAACCACGTCCGCACGCCCAGGGACCACAGCCTGTCGTAGAGCCAGCGACGCACCTCGCCCACCGTCGTCTTCCCCGGCGTCACCACCGCGGACGACAAGGCCTCCGCCACCACGGACTCCGTCAGCGCCACCAGCCCCCGGTACGTCTCCCACTCGCCCGGCAGGCGCGTGTCCAGGTACTCCTCGATGAGCGGCGCGGCGCTCACGAACCGCGCCTCCGCCTTCTCCCCCAGCGCCTCCACCAGGAACGCGTACCCGTCCCGCGTCAGGCTGCGCGTCACGCCGCGCTTGCCGCCGATGCCCAGGGCAATCGTCTTCGGCGCGTAGCGCGCGTCCAGCTCCTGCAACACCTCGCGCGGCGCGCGCTCCCCGGGCAGCTCGAAGAAGCGCTCGAGCGCGACGTCGTGGTAGCCCGTCAACGCCACCCGCTTCAGCCCTTCCGCGCCCGCGTCGACGAAGACGAAGATGTCCCGGTTGCCCGCGTACGGCCTCGGCGGCGCGACGTGCTCGGTGAGCGGATCATCGTGGAACTCCTCGTTGTGGATGATCCACATCCCCACGCCGTGCCGGCGCATCATGTCCAGCACGAGCCCGTGCCGCTGCTCCAGCCACTGCTCACGCAGGGCGATCTGCCCAGACCAGGGCAGGAGCGTCGACGCGGCCACCGCGCTCCCCGAAACCCGGGGGCCGGACGGGGTCGCGCATGCGGACATGAACAGGAGCGGCAGGGCCGCCCAGGTGGGGAACCTCATTCGGGGGACTCCTCTCGAGAAGGAGCCCGCACCCTATCCCCGACAGCAGTGGTTCCGAAGCCCTCCGCCCCCGGAATCCCTTGGAGATTCCAGGAGCGGAGGGCCTGGGGCGCATCCCCTCGCCACCCTGGCCGCCACGCCCCGACTCTTCCGGGTGACATCGCCCCCGCTACCTACAGGACCACGATCGCCCCCCGCCGTGCTCCGCAACGTCCCCACTGGAAGATGACGGTCGTCCCCCGACGCCGTCGGCCGGAGCAGAGCGCCCCCCGGCCTCCGCGCCAAACCCTAGAAACTGGCGATCTCACACAGCAGATCGTCCTCGTAGGACGACTCGACTTCCTGTTCCTCCTGGCCCCCCCAGTCCCCCCCACGCGAAGACGGCCCCCCGACCTCCCCACTCCGCTCCGTGCCCACCGTCCGCGTGTCCTCTTCCGACCAGGCCCCCCAACTCCCCCCCGCGCCCCCCCGACCGTCCCCCGGCGCCCACATCCCGTACGTCCCTCCGTGCC
>NZ_JAKCFB010000048.1 GCF_024198235.1 Myxococcus dinghuensis
TTCCGCCCAGGCGCTCCGCTGCTCCGCGCCCCGCGCCGCCGCGGCCTCGCGCCGGCCCTCCGCCTGCGTCCGCCGGGTCCGCGCCGCCGTCCGCCGCGCGCCCGCCTCGACCTCGCGCCGCGCGTGGTCCGACCGCTCCGACTCCAGCGTGTCCACGCGGGCCGCGGAGAGCGCCACCAGGTCCTCCAGCGCGGAGACCTCGTGGCGGTACGGGTGCGACGTGGCGCCACACAGCGGACAAGCCTCGCCCTCCCGCAACCGCGCCCGCTGCGACGCGTACCCCTGCGTCGCCTGGGCCTGAGACAGCGCCCGGCGGGCCTCCTTCAACGCCGCCTCGCGCTCCAGCCGCCCCGCCGCTGCCTCGGAGGCCTCCCGGTCCGCGGCCTCTGCTTCCTCGAGCGCCTCGCGGGCCTCGCGCTCCGCGTCCCGCGCCTCCGCCCCGCGGGCGAGCCACTCGCGCCGGGCCGCCTTCAACCCCTGGAGCACCTCCTGGCGGGCGTGCAGCGACTCACGCAGGGCACGGCGACCCGCGCCCGCGTCCGTGCCCACCGCCGCGTCCGCGTGCGTGGAGGCCGCCTGGGCCCGGGCCTCGGACTCCACCGCCGCGTCGCGCTCCTGGCTCCGCAGCCGGGTGGCGTCGCGCAGCCGGTCCACCCGCGCGCGCAGCTCCGCGCTGGCCTCGCGCTCCACGCGGCTGTCGCCGAGCGCCTTCTCGTACCGCTCCAGCTCGCGCTGCCACCGCGGCCACTCGTCCGCGAGCGCCGCCCAGTGGGCCTTCTCCGCCAGCCACGTCCGGGCCCCCTCCCCCGCCACCCGCGCGGCCTCCTCTCGGACCACCACCTCGTCCAGCTCCGCGCGGGCCTGCGCCGCGGCCTCGGCGGAGGTCCGCGCCCGGTCTCGCGCCTCCTCCGCCTCCTTCGTCGCCGCCACCAGCCGCGCGTCCAGCTCCGCCGCGGCCTCCAGCGCCGGCCTCGCGGACTCCTCCTCCGCCAGCGCCACCGCGCGCGCCGCCTCCGCCTCCGCCAGCAGCGCCTGCTGCCTCGCGGCCCGCGCCCGCGCCCCCTCCCCCTCCGCCGCGCGCGCCTCCCGGGCCGAGCGCGCCTCCGTCCACTGGCGCTCCGCGCCCTCCGCCGTGGCCACCGCGCCCCGGAACGACTCCGCCGCGCGGACCTCCTCCAGGCGCTTCACCCGGGGCGCCGCGGCCTCCAGGGACTCCGCCGCGCGCCCCTGCCGGAGCTCCGCCTCCTGGCGGGAGGCCGTGAGCGCCCCCCGCTCCGCGTGCCACGCCGCCGCGGCCTCCGCCTCTCCCAGCCGGGCCTCGACCGCCTTGCGCGCCTGGGCCTCCACCGACAACTGGGACGCCGCCGCGGCCCGCTCCTCCTCCGGCATCAGCGCGATGGCCTTCAGCCCCGCCTCGCGCCGCGCCAGCTCCTCCTGCTCGGCCTTGTTCTTCTCGTGCGCGGCGATGGACAGCCGGCTGTACACCTCCGTGCCCGTCATCCGCTCCAGCAGCTCCGCGCGCTCGCTCGCGTCCGCCTTCAGGAAGGCGGCGAACTCGTTCTGCGCCAGCAGCGCGGAGCGGCGGAACTGGTCGAACGACAGCCCCAGCCGCTCCTGGATGGCCGTCAGCACCTCGCCCTTGGTCCGGCCGAACTGCTGCCCGGAGGCCACCTCCGTCAGGCTCATCTCCTGCGGCCGGAAGCGCCCCTCCGCGCGGCTGCGCGCGCGCCACACGGACCAGCGGGCCCGGTAGCGCTTGCCGTCCTTGCCGAGGAAGTCCACCTCCGCGAAGCCCTCGCCCGCCCCGCGCCGCAGCATGCCGCGCACGTCGTACGCGGACAGCCGCGCCTCCTCGTCCTCGTCCGCGCGCCCCACCGGCACGCCGCCGCGCCCGCCCAGCCGGGGCGTGCGGTCGAACAGCGCCAGACACATGGCGTCCAGCAGCGTGCTCTTGCCCGCGCCGGTGGCGCCGGTGATGGCGAACAGGCCCAGCCGGTCCAGCGGCGGCCGGTCCAGCTCCAGCGCGAAGTCCCCCGCGAAGCTCGTCAGGTTCGCGCCCCGGATGGAGAGCACCTTCATCGCGGCTCCTCCTGGACCTGGGTGAGCAGCGTGTGGAACGCCTCCAGCAACGGCTCCGCGGGTGGCTCCGCGTAGTCGCGCGCGTATCGCGCCCGGAAGACGTCCTCCGGCGTGCGCTCCTTCAGCGACAGCCCCGGACGCACGTCCGCCAGCGCGCCGCCGGTGCCCGTGTACGCGGGCGTCAGCTTCACCAGGCGCGCCGCGCGCCCCTCCAGCGCCTTCTCCACCTTCTGCCGCAGCGACGGCTCCGGCCGGGGCAGCGACACACACACCTCCAGGTACGGCCGCCGCCACTCGGGCACCTGGTCGTCCCACGCCGGCAGCGCCTCCAACGACCCCAGCACCTCGTCCAACGGCAGCGCCTCCCGCTCCGGCACGCGCAGCATCTCCGCGCGGCGGGGCACCGGCAGCGACGTCACGCGCCCCAACGCCGCCGCCTCCAGCTCCACCAGCAGCACCTGGTGCCGGTAGCCCGCCTCCGACAGCGACAGCGGCAGCGGCGAGCCGCTGTAGCGCACCCCTTCGCGCCCACCCACCCGCTGCGCCTTGTGCAGGTGCCCCAGGGCCACGTACGCGACGTCCTCCGGGAACAGCTCCACCGGGAGCGCGTGCTGGTTGCCGCCGAGGATCTTCCGCTCGCTGAGCACCGACAGCTCCGAGCCCGTCATGTAGCAGTGGCCCATGGCCACGAGCGCCTGCCCCGGTCCACGCCGGCGCCGCGCCTCCTCCAGCACCTCCGCGTAGATGGCCCGCACGCCCTCCACGAGCCGGTCCCCCGCGTCCTCCGCGACAGGCGGCAGGTCCGAGGGGCGCAGGTACGGCACCGCCGCCACCCACGCGCCCACGTGCCCCCTCGCGTCGTGGATGGGCACGAGCAGCCGCTCCAACTCCAGCGCGCCCCCCGCGCGGGGCAGCCCGCCCACCACCCTCACGCCCAGCGCCGCGAACAGCGGGTCCGGCGCGTCCAGCCGGGCCGCCGAGTCATGGTTGCCACCGACGACGACCACGTCCAGCCGGGGGAGCCGGCGCCGGGCCTTCGCCACGAACTGATACCAGGCCGCCTGCGCCTCCGCGCCCGGGTTGGCCGTGTCGAAGATGTCGCCGGCCACCAGGAGCGCGTCCACGGCGTGCTCCTCCAGCGTGTCCAGCAGCCACTCCAGGAAGGCGCCGTGCTCCGCCTCCCGCGAGACGTCGTACAGCGTGTGTCCCAGGTGCCAGTCCGACGTGTGCAACAGACGCATCCCGCGTACTCCCTCCCTCTCACCCCTCGGCGGTCGAGCCGGCCGGCAGCCTCACCCGCCGAAGCCGCCCGCTCCAAGCGCCGGGCGCCCGCTCCCTTACACCCTCCCTCTGACATGCGAGCAAGCGCCTGGAATTCCGCGCGGTTGCGGAGCGGCCCCGCGCCCCGAGTCGGCTTCCCACCTCCGACCCGCGAGGGCGACTGGTGGACCGCACCGCCCTGGAGAGATGCTGCGTCCCTATGCCCGCGACTTACATGCCCTACGTGGTCATCGGCCTGACGCTCGGCCTGCTCGCCGGCGGGTTCGTCTACGCCGTCTGGGAGCAGCGCCGGCGGCACGACGCCTGGAGCGGGTTCGCCGCCGAGCGTGGCTGGAACTTCAGCGAGTCCTGGGGCGCGATGGAGGTGCAGGGCCTCTACCAGGGGCAACAGCTCTCCGTCGCCACGGAGACGCGCGGGCGGGGCAAGGGCCGCTACACGACGACGGTGGTGCGGCTGGACCTGGGAGACAGCGTGCCCCCGGAGCTGCACGTGGAGCGCGAGGGCCTGGGCAACAAGCTCCTCAAGCTCGTGGGCGTCCGCGACGAGGAGCTGGGGGACGCGGAGCTGGACGCGGCGCTCGACCTGAAGGGGCTTTCACCGGAGTCCCGCCAGTTGCTCCTGGCGGACGCCGTGGCCACCGCCCTCTTGGAGGTGCGGCGGCACAACGAGCGGTTCTGCATCATCTCCGGGCTGCTGGAGGCGGAGCACCGCGGGACGCCGAACTCCCCCGACAAGCTGGCCGCGAGGGTCGACCCCCTCCTCGCCCTGGCCGACGCGCTGCACGCCGAGTCAGGGCGAGTCCGGGAACGCCGAGGCGCCTGAGGGCCCGCTCAGCGCCGCGCGCGACGGCGGCGGGTGAGCGCCAGCGCCATCAACGCGCCCCACGCGAGCGGCCCCATCGCCGCGCTGCCGCAGCCGCAGCCGTCGCCCTCGCCATCCGGGGGCAGCGTGATGCCGGCGTCCGACGTCCCTCCGTCCGACGTCCCTCCGTCCGACGCCCCTCCATCCGGCCCGCCCGCGTCGGGCGGCGGCACCAGGTCGCAGGAGCCATCCCCCACGCACACCTTCACCTCGACCTCGTGGCGGGCGCCGCCGGTGTCGATGACGGCGAACTTCACCAGGTGCCCACCGGGGGCGAGGCCCGTGGTGTTCCAGCGGTTGTGCTCACCGCCGAAGTGGAAGTGGTTGTCCGTGCGGTTCTCCGCGTACTCCCGCTGGCCGTCGATGAAGAACTCCGCGCGCGTGCACCCCACGTCGTCGAAGCAGTCACCGTAGAACTCCGCCGAGTCTCCCGCCACGCGCTCCTCCGCCCTGGGCCGGGTGAGGACGGCGCGCGGCGGGTCGTCCTGCTTCACCACGAGCGTGAAGGTCTGGGTGGCGTTCGGGGAGACGCCGTTGCGGACGTCCACCGTCACCGTGGTGCTCATCGCCGTGGTGGGCGTCCAGGTGACGAGGCCGCTGGCCGCGTCGATGCTCATCCCCGGCGGGCTCGCGGTGAGCGAGAACGTCGCGGCGGGGCGGGCCTGCACCTCCACGTCGTAGCGGTACGGGCTGCCCACCACGGCGGAGGTCGGGGCGGTGGAGGTGATGACGGGCGCGAGCGGTTCGTCATCGACCTCCGTGGCCGTCACCGTGCGCGAGTCCAGCTTGGGCGCGGTGAGGCTGATGGTGGCCACGCCATCCACGTTGTCCGCGTCCTGCGCGGCGGCCAGGGTGACCGTCTGGGGCGTGCTCCAGTTGCTCGGGGTGAACGTGAGCGACCCACCCGCCTGCACGGTGATGTCCGTGTCGCCCGTGGTCCGGGCCACGGTGAACGTGACGTTGGCCGTCGGCTGCCGGGAGAGGGACACGTCGAAGGTGGCGGTGCCGCCCTCGGGGACGCGCACGTTGGTGGAGGACAGCACCAGCTGCACCTGGTTGTCGTCGATGGTCGTCGCCACCACGGACTCGGAAGACAGGCCGTTCGAGCCCACGATGAAGGTGGCCGTGTCCGGGTCCGCGTCCGCGTCCTCCAGCGCCTCGAGGGTCACCACGCGCGGCACGCTCCAGTCCGTGGACGTGAAGGTGAAGGCGGTGGGGCCCGTCAGCCGCAGGTCCGTGCTGCCGCCCGGGGCGCGGTACACGTCGACCAGCACCGGCTCGGTGGGCGCCTGCGCCAGCCGCACGGTGAACGTGGCCCGACCGCCCTCGACGACGCGGGGGAAGAGGTGGGTCACCACCAGCTTCTGCCCCACGGTGCTCGGGGTGATGCGGCGCAGCCGCCCCCCCGTCACGCCGATGGTGTACAGCGCGCCGTCCGGCCCCACCGCGACGTCGACATATGAAGAGAAGTTGCTGCCCCACGGGTCCACCGTGGCCACGGTGTTGTCCCCGGCCAGGGTGACGCGCATGAAGTTGGAGGAGTTGTAGTCGCCGAAGAAGAAGTTGCCGCGGTACTCCTCGGGGAAGAGCGTGGCGTCGTAGAAGACGCCGCCGTTCATGCACCCGCCCAGCTCCTGCGTGCGCGCCGTGCCGCCGGTGCTCGTGGCGTCGGGCTGTCCCGCCTGCGCCACGGTGACGGTGGTGTCGCCGGGCACGCTCGCGACGTAGAAGTCGCCGTTGAAGGTCGCGTCCGCCACGCCGGCGATGGTCAGCTTCTCGCCCTTGCGGAAGCCGTGCCGCTGCGTGCCCGTGGTCAGCGTGGTGACCCCACCGGCGCGGGCCGCCGTCGTGAGGTTGCGCGTGTCCGCGCCGTTGGTGCGGTACTTGATGACCGGGGTGATGTAGTCGTTCGTCGAGGGCTGGTTGTTCTCGTAGTCGTCATAGCCCGCGTGGTTGCGCCGGTTCACCACGAAGGTCTGCTCGTAGCCGGTGCCCACGACGTTGACCCACAGCTGGCCCGTGGAGGGTTGGAAGGTGAAGGTGAACGGGTTGCGGAAGCCGCGCGCCCAGATGAACTCGTTGTTGGGGCCCACGCCGTCGTTGAAGGGGTTGTCGTTGGCCGGCGTGCCGTCGCGGTTGGCGCGGCTCACCTTCGCGGCGAGCGAGGTCAGGTCCGCGTCCACGCCCGTGCCGTTGCCCAGGTCGCCGATGGACCAGTAGAGCTTCCCGTCCGGCCCAAAGCCGATGCCACCACCGTCATGGTTCTGTCCCCGCGTGGGCAGCCCGGAGACCAGCACCGTGCGGGAGATGCCCACGTCGTTGGAGTCCGTGTAGCGGACGATCTGCTGCTCCGTCGCGGACACGGTGACGAAGATGTACACGTAGCGGTTGGCCACGTAGTTCGGGTCGAACGCGATGCCGATGACGCCGCACTCGCTGTTCGTGTGGACGTTCGGCTCGGTGGCGAACAGCTTCGTCACCAGCCGGGCCGGATTGCCCGACGTCTCCAGCTCGCCGTTCTTCATCGAGACGATGCGGACCTGGCCCGTCTTGATGGTGACGAACAACCGCCCCGAGCCATCCGGCGCCCACGCGAGCCCCGTCGCGCTGCCCAGCTCGTTCGACAAGTAGTCCGTCTCGGTGAAGCCGGAGGGGACCGTGGCCCAGGCGGGCACGGCCATCAACAGCAGCAGAAGCAGGAGTTGGCGCATGACCGCCAAGGATAGCGCAGCCCATGCACGCCCAGACTGTCTCGTGAAACAACGACACGTCCGCTGTGACGAGACCGGCTTTTTTCAGTCGTGGTGATGGAACACCGCCATCCCGACGACCTCTCCCTACCGGGAGCCGTGGCTCGCGTCAGCCCGCCGCGAGCGTCGTCTCGTAGAGCGAGCGCACGCGGTTCGCCAGCTCCACGGAGTCGGCGCCCAGGGACTCGGGCAGAAGGGGCGGCAGCACACGCACGCGGATGGAGGCGCGGACGTTGAACCAGGGGCCGTCCCCCTCGAGCAACTGCGTCGTGCCCTCCACGACCACGGGCACCACCGGCACGTGCTCCTCCACCGCGAGCTGGAAGGCGCCGCGCTTGAAGGGCAGGAGCTGGCCCCCGGTGGAGTACGTGCCCTCCGGGAAGATGAGCACGGACATGCCCCGGCGCAGCCAGCGCCGACACGGGTCGAGCAACTGGTTCATGGCCGTGGACGAGCCCCGGACGATGGGCACGTAGGCCAGCAGCGTCATCATCCAGCCCACGATGGGGATGGAGAACAGCGACGCCTTCGCCACGAACTTGTACGGATGGAACAGCCCCATGACGGCGAGGATGTCCATGGCGGACTGGTGGTTGACGACGAGCACGCTCGGGCCCGGGGGCAGCAGCTCCCGGCCCTCGATGCGGGTGCGCCACCCGGGCGACAGGTGCAGCCACAGCAGGTGGCACCAACCACACACCAGCAGGTGCAACAGGTTCCGGTTGCGGTCGAACGGATACGAGACGACCAGCAGCAGCGCGCCCAGCGTGAAGAGCACCGGCGCGGTGACCAGGAAGACGAACCAGAACCAGACGGTGACGACGTACTTCATGGGGGGCGGGGTGCTCGGCGGCGGGGCGCGAGGCCGGGTTCGGGGGCCCCAGGGCATAGCACCTTTCCGCCCGTCCCGCGTGAGGAGGGGGCTCGACCGCCAGCTCGCACTGGAAACCCCCGTCCTCCTGACATAAACGCGCTCGGGCATGACTTCGCCCCCGCCCACCGAGCAAGCCCCATCCCCGTCGCGGCCCCGGTGGAGCAAGGAACCCTGGCTGGCCGTCGGTCTCGTCTTCGCCGCCGTGGCGGCGGCGGCGTACCACTGCGGCTTCCTGTCCGTCCCCATCGTCGACGACGCGGCCATCTCCATCGCGTACGGCCACACCTTCTTCGCGGGCCACGGCTTCCGCGTCACCCCGTCGTCACAGCCCGTGGAGGGCTTCTCCAACCTGCTCTGGACCCTGATGCTGGGGCTGAGCCGGCCGCTGGACGCCGCGCCCGACACGTACGCGCACACGCTGGGGATCGTCTTCGGCCTGCTCGCGCTGCCGGTGTTCGCCGCGTGGGGCCCCGTCGCGGGTCGGCGCTCGCCCCGGCTGGAGGACGCGCTCGGTCCCTGGGTGGCCGCCGCGAGCACCACCTACGCGACGTGGATCTCGAGCGGCATGGAGACGGGCCTCCAGACCTTCCTCCTCGCGCTCTGCGGGGTGTTGCTCCTGCGGGAGCTGCGCACGGGCACCGGCGCCTGGGTGGGGCTGGCGCTGGGACTGTTGTGCCTGACCCGGCCGGAGGGGCTCCTGTACGTCGTGGCGGCCGGGCTGGTGTGGCTGTGCCACCAGGGGCTGGGGCGCCAGTGGGCGGGGCGCCAGGCGCTGGGCATCGCCGCGTGGCTCGTGGTGCTGGTGGGCGGCTGGTTCGTGGTGCGCTGGGTGTACTTCGCGGACTGGCTGCCCAACACGTACTACGCCAAGCGGCTGTGGTCGTTCGACGGCCCCGGCTACCTGCGCAACTACTACACGGAGAACGGACGGCTGTGCCTGCTGGCGGCGGCGGGCCTCGTGCTGGGCCTCCTGGGTGGCGCGGCCACGGGGCGGCAGTCGGCGCTCGCGGCGCTGTTCCTCCTGGCGGGTGGATTCTTCGCGTACCGCAACGGGGACTGGATGCGCGAGTGGCGCTTCCTCGCGCCGCTGGTGCCGCTGCTGGGCGTGGCCCTGGCGGCGGGCGTGGCCGGGACGCGGGAGCGCGCCGCGCTCGTGGGCGCGCGCGGCGGCCGGTGGCACTGGGGTGAGCGCGGCGTCGTGGCGGTCGTGGTGGTGGCGATGCTCGCGGTGCTCGGGCCGTGGATGAAGAAGTCGGTGATGCGCGCGCCGGGCATCAAGGTCCATCCGGAGCTGCCCTACGAGTTCATCGCGAACCGCCTGCGGGTGGTGCAGGACCAGGCGCGCGCGCTCGGGCAGGTGCATCCCCTGGTCGCGTACCCGGACCTGGGCGGCCAGTCGATGGTGCTGCGCGAGGGTGAAATCATCGACGTGGCGGGGCTGGGCGACTACGCGATGGCGCACCAGTCCGGCAACCCGGCCGCCATGGAGGACTACCTGGTGTCGGAGGGGCCGCCGAGCTTCCTCGACGTACACGGCCCCAGCAGGCACCTGATGGGCTTCCGGTCGCTGATGACGCAGTTCCACGCGCTGGGCGAGGACCGCTGGCAGCTCAACGGCCTCTCCGCGACGGAGGACCCGCGCTGCCCCGGCGGGAAGAGCGCGGCGCTGGCGCCGGACCGGCAGGCGCTCGCGAAGCTGTTCGAGCAGGACATCCAGGAGGGCGCGGCGGAGCGCGGCTTGAAGCGCTGGCGCTGCGTGTTCGCGTACAAGCCGCGCCGGGAGCTGCCCGAGCGGGACGAGCTGCGTCGGCTGTCCGACCTGGCCGAGGAGCGCGGCGAGGCGCTGGAGAAGGAAGGACAACTGGTGCCCGCGCTGCGCAGCTACTCGCTGGCCACGCTGCTCGACCGGGGCGACGCGCACCTGCGCCGGAAGACGGAGGCGCTGCGCGCGCGGGTGTTCCCGGCCGTGGCGCCCTGACACAATCCGCTGGCGTTGCAGAGTGCGCGGGGCGGTTGCTATGCGCTTGCCCCACATGACCTCGACCGCCCGGCGCGTGTTCCTGCCCCTGTTGTTGAGCTGTCTCCTCTCCACCGCCTGCACGTCCGAGGGCCCCGCGGGGCCCCAGGGCCCGACCGGCCCACAGGGTCCGGCGGGTGGGCCCGTGGGCCCACAAGGCCCCCAGGGTCCCAAGGGCGACACCGGGGCACAGGGGGCCACGGGCTCCCAGGGCGCGACGGGGCCGCAGGGCGCGACCGGACCGCAGGGCGCGACCGGACCGCAGGGCCCCAAGGGCGACCCGGGCTCCGGGGGCGGAGAGGCGCCGCAGAGCTGCACGCCGGGCGAGCGATTCTGCGATGGCGCGACGGTGTGGGCCTGTACCCGGACGGGCACCGACGCGGTCCGGAGCGAGAAGTGCAGCGGGGGCGACCCGACGAACCCCGTGAGCTGCCACGCGAGCGACTGTGGCGCGGATGAGGCCGCTTGCTGTCGGACCGCGCAGCCCACGTGTCGCTGGGACCTGACCCGACCTGTCGTCAGCGCGGGGGTGACCTACTCGAACAGCCTCGGCAGTCCCGACACCACGGGGCGCGACTTCTACTGCTACACCCAATGGAACTGCGCCGCGGATACCCACCTCACCATCACGGGTGCCAGCACGCGGTTCGCCTCCTGCAACGACCCCATGAAGAACATGACCGTCGCGCTCGAGCGTCCGCTCACGACGCCCGGCCAGGTCCTGACCCTGCCGAACGCCAAGGTCACGCTCCGCCTGTACGCGAGCGACACCGCGCAGTCCTGCTCGACGTGGACGGGGACCGTCACCTGGGACTCCGACCTCCCGAACTGGAAGGTGCGCATCGACGCGACCTGCTCCGAGGCGGGCACGAGCCACATCCAGGTCGTGGGCACCTACAGCGGCGGTCCTTGAGCCTCCCGCGGCGGCCCACGCCCATCCCCCCTCAACCGGGCGTGGCGGTCCGCCGGCCCCACTGTTAGAGCTGCCGACGTCGTCCGGGGCGTATTTTCGGACGCTTCGGACGTCACGCGGCAGTCACTGCGCACCACGTCCCTTGCAGCCGGAGGACGCGAGCGGCGTAAGGTGGCCGCCCACGAAAGAGCCGGAGGAGGCAGCGGAATGGACGCGCAGGGGCTGCACATCGAAACCCACCCCCGAGAGGGAGATCCGCTGCTGCGCGCGGCGCGACCGGACCCGTGCACGGCGGTGATCTTCGGCGCGACGGGCGACCTGGCCCAGCGCAAGCTGTTCCCCGCGCTGTTCGAGCTGGCGCGCGCCAACCTCCTCCCGGAGCACTTCTCCGTCGTCGCCTTCAGTCGCTCCCCCATCGACAACGACGCCTTCCGCCAGCACGTGAAGGCGGGGCTCCAGAAGTTCGCGCGCACCCAGCCCCTGGACGAGGCCACGTGGCAGCGCTTCGCGCCGCGGCTGGAGGGTATCTCCGGCGCCTATGACGACCCGGCCGCCTTCGCCCGGCTGCGCGAGCGGCTGGACCAGGTCGCCCAACGCCAGGGCACCGAGGGCAACCAGCTCTACTACCTGGCCACGCCCGCCTCCACCTTCCCGCAAATCCTCCACGAGCTCGCCGGCGCCGGCCTGCTCAAGCGCGAGGACCAGCCCGGCCAGAAGCCCTGGCGGCGGCTCATCATCGAGAAGCCCTTCGGCCACGACCTGGAGAGCGCCAAGGCGCTCAACCGCGAGCTGGCGGCGGTGCTGGACGAGAAGCAGATCTTCCGCATCGACCACTACCTGGGCAAGGAGACCGTCCAGAACATCCTCGTCTTCCGCTTCGCCAACGCCATCTTCGAGCCGCTGTGGAACCGCAACCACATCGACCACGTCGAAATCACGGCGGCGGAGTCCATCGACGTGGAGAACCGCGCCGGCTTCTACGACGAGACGGGCGTCATCCGGGACATGGTGCAGAACCACCTGCTCCAGGTGCTCGCGCTGTGCGCCATGGAGCCGCCGGTGTCCTTCGCCGCGGAGGACATCCGCGACGAGAAGAGCAAGGTGTTCCGCGCCCTGCGCCCGGTGGAGGGACGCGAGGTGGCCAATTCGGTGGTGGCGGGCCAGTACGAGGGCTACCTCCAGGAGAAGGGCGTCAAGCCCGGCTCGCGCACCCCCACGTTCGTGGCCATGAAGCTGAGCGTGGACTCGTGGCGCTGGGAGGGCGTGCCCTTCTACCTGCGCGCGGGCAAGGCGCTGAAGAAGCGCCTGACGGAGGTGTCCATCCACTTCCGCTCGGTGCCCATCGGCCTGTTCTCCGGCGAGGGCGCCACCTGTCAGCGGCTTCAGCCCAACGTGCTCACGCTGCGCATCCAGCCCCAGGAGGGCATCGCCCTCTCCTTCGAATCCAAGGTGCCCGGCGAGGACGTCAACATCGCGGGCGTCACCATGGACTTCAACTACGCGGAGAGCTTCCAGAAGCCGGTGCCGGAGGCGTACGAGCGGCTGCTGCTGGACTGCATGCGCGGCAACGCCACCCTCTTCGCGCGCCAGGACAGCGTGGAGCAGGCGTGGGCCTACGTGACGCCCATCCTCCAGGCGCTGGAGTCGGGCGTGGGAGGCCCCATCCAGTCCTACGCCAAGGGCAGCACGGGACCGCAGGCCGCGGCCCAGCTGACCGCGCGCGACGGCCGGCGGTGGACGCAGCTATGAGCAGCCTCCCCCCCCGCGTCGTCCCGGACGCGGCGCTGTCACACGAGGCGGCCGAGTGGATGGCGCGCGCGCTCCAGACGGCGCTCAAGATGAAGCGCCGCGCGAGCCTGGCCCTGTCGGGTGGGAGCACGCCCGGCCCCGCGTACCGGGAGCTCGCGCGCATGACGCTGCCCTGGGAGCGGGTGGACGTGTACTTCGTGGACGAGCGCTTCGTCCCGCCCGACCACCCGGAGAGCAACTACCACCTGGTGGAGGACACGCTCCTGCGTCCGCTGCGGCTCGGGCCGTCCCAGGTGTTCCGGATGGAGGGTGAGCGCGACGACCGCGACGCCGCCGCGAACGACTACGCGGCGCGCCTGCCGTCCTCGCTGGACGTCGTGCTGCTGGGCATGGGGCCGGACGGGCACACGGCCAGCCTCTTCCCGTCCCACCCGGCGCTGGAGGAGAAGTCCCGCCGGGTGCTGGCCGTGGTGGGCCCCAAGCCCCCACCCTGGCGGATGACGCTCACGCTGCCGACGCTGCTCGGCGCCAACGCGGTGCTGATGCTCGTGGCGGGCGCGGGGAAGAAGGACGCGGTTCAACGGGCCCTGGCGGGCGACCAATCGCTGCCAGCGGCCCGGGTCACCAATGCGCAGTGGATGATGGACCCCGCCGCCGCCGGGCGGTGAGTGGTCCTCGTCGGGACGAAAGAGGGAGGGAACATGAGTGCGGCAGACAGCGCCCCCCAGGGCGCGCAGTTCGGCGTGGCGGGCATGGGGGTCATGGGCGCGGCCCTCGCCCTCAACATCGCGGACCATGGCTTCCGTGTGGAGATATGGGACCGGCATCCGGAGCGCATCGACGAGATGCGCCAGCAACACCGTCACCCGCGCATCTCCGGCACCGGCTCGTTGGAGGAGTTCGTGGCGCGGCTGGAGCGCCCGCGGCGCATCCTCCTGATGGTGACGGCGGGCGCGCCGGTGGACCAGATGCTCGAGCGCCTGTTCCCGCTCCTGTCCGAGGGCGACGTCGTCCTGGACGCGGGCAACTCCTGGTTCCAGGACACGCGCCGGCGCGAGGAGCTGTGCCGGAGCAAGGGCCTGAACTTCATCGGCGTGGGGGTGTCCGGCGGCGAGGAGGGCGCGCGCCACGGCCCGTCCATCATGCCGGGCGGCTCCGTGAAGTCGTACGCGCTGGTGCGGCCGGTGCTGGAGGCCATCGCCGCGCGCACCGACGAGGGCCTGTGCGTCACGCACGTGGGCCCGGACGGCGCGGGCCACTTCGTGAAGATGGTGCACAACGGCATCGAGTACGCCGACATGCAACTGCTCGCGGAGACGTACGACGTGCTGCACCGGGGCCTGGGCCTGTCCAACGACGCCATCGCCGACCTGTTCAGCCAGTGGAACCAGGGCATCGCCGAGTCCTTCCTGCTGGAGACCAGCATCAAGGTGCTGCGCAAGAAGGACCCGGAGACGGGCAAGCCGCTGCTGGACCTGGTGCTGGACAAGGCCGGCCAGAAGGGCACGGGCAAGTGGACGGTGCAGGTGGCGCTGGACCTGGGCGTCCCGGTGCCCTCCATCGCCTCCGCGCTGGACGCGCGCAACCTGTCGTCCATGAAGGACGAGCGCGTGGCGGCCAGCCGCAAGCTGAAGGGCCCCACGGAGGCGCTCTCCGCCGAGGAGAAGGCGCAGCTGGCGGCGTGGACGCATGACGCGCTCTACGCGGCGCGCGTGGTGACGTACGCCCAGGGCATGCGCCTCATCCAGGTGGCCTCCCAGGAGTACAAGTGGGACGTGTCGCTGGCGAGCATGGCGCGCATCTGGCGGGGTGGCTGCATCATCCGCGCGAAGCTGCTCACCCCGCTGCGCGAGGCCTTCACCCAGCAGCCGGAGCTGCCCAACCTCCTGGTGTCGGACGCGTTCGCCCCGGTGCTGGAGCGCATGGCGCCCCAGTGGCGCAAGCTCGTCGCCACCGCGACGAAGGTGGGCATCCCCATCCCCGTGTTCAGCTCCTCGCTGGCGTACCTGGACAGCTACCGCAGCCCGGAGCTGCCGCAGAACCTCACCCAGGCCCAGCGCGACGCCTTCGGCGCGCACACCTACCAGCGCCGGGACAAGCCCGACGCCGGCTTCGTGCACAGCGACTGGAACGGCTAGGCCCGCCCGGGGCCACCGCCGGGGTGACGGGCACCGTGTCCCTCACCCCGGCTTCGGCGGCGTGGCGCGCAGCTCCGCGCGGCGAATCTTCCCGCTCACCGTCTTGGGCAGCTCGGTGACGAACTCCACGTCGCGCGGGTACTTGTAGGGCGCGGTGACGCGCTTGACGTGCTCCTGGAGCTCCTTCGCCAGCTCCTGCGACGGCGCGTGCCCCGGCGCCAGCACCACGAAGGCCTTCACCTTCTGGCCCAGCTTGTCGTCCGGCACGCCGATGACGGCCGACTCCGCGACGGCGGCGTGCTCCAGCAGCGCGGACTCCACCTCGAAGGGCCCCACGCGGTAGCCGGACGTCTTGATGACGTCGTCCGCGCGGCCCACGAAGTAGAAGTATCCGTCCGCGTCGCGCACCGCCCGGTCGCCGGTGACGTACCAGTCCTCGCGCCGGCACGCCGCGTTCGCCGCCGCGTCGCCCAGGTACTCCTGGAACAGACCCACCGGCCGCTCGGGCGCCACGCGCACCGCGATGTCGCCCTCCTTGTCCACCGCCACCTCCTGGCCCTGCTCGTCGATGACCGCCACGGTGAAGCCCGGCGAGGGCTTGCCCATGGAGCCCACGCGCGGCTCCAGCGCCGGGAACATGCCCACCACCACCACCGTCTCCGTCTGGCCGTAGCCCTCGCGGATGTGCAGCCCGGTGGCCTCCTTCCACGCGTCGATGACCTCCGGGTTGAGCGGCTCGCCCGCGCTCAGCACGTGGCGCAGCGAGGACAGGTCGAAGGCCTTCAGGTCCTGCAGCACCAGGGCGCGCCACGCGGTGGGCGGCGCGCAGAAAGTGGTGACGCGCTGGGTGCCCAGCACCGTGAGCAGCCTCGCCGCGTCGAAGCGCCCCCGGAAGTCGTAGACGACGTTGCACGCGCCCTGGCTCCACGGCCCGAACAGCTTGCCCCAGGCGCACTTGGCCCAGCCCGTGTCGCTCAACGTCAGGTGCCGGTCCTCCGGCGTGAGGTCCAGCCAGTACTTCCCCGTCACCTCGTGCCCCATGCCGTAGCTGGCCTGGGTGTGCAGCACCATCTTCGGCATGCCGGTGGTGCCGGACGTGAAGTAGATGAGCAGCGGGTCGTCCACGCGCGTGCGAGGGAACTCGAGCCCGTGCGCGCCGATGCCCACCGTGCCGGACGCGTAGCCCACCCAGGGGGAGGGCGCGCCCTCCCCCACCGCCACCCACGTCTCCACCCGGCCGGTGCCCACCAACCCCTCGAAGCGGTCCAGGCAACTGACGTCCGCGATGACGGCGCTCGCGTCCGCGGCCACCAGCCGGTAGCGGATGTCCTTGGGCGTGAGCATGGGCGTGCCGGGCATGAAGACGATGCCCGCGCGGATGCAGCCCAGCACGAGGAACCACCACTCCGGAACCCGCGGCATCATGATGAAGACGCGGTCGCCCTTCTTCAGCCCCAGCCCCGCCAGGAACTGCGCCGCGTGCAGCGAGCGCTGACGCACGCCCTGCCACGTGAAGCGCTGGCCCCGGCCGGACTCGTCGGACCACAGCAGCGCCAGGGACTCCGGCCGCTCGGCGGCGTGCCGGTCCACCACGTCCGTGGAGAAGTTGAAGAACTCGGGCCGCGCCCACCGGAAGTCGCGGTGGGTGGACGCGTAGTCACGCATGTTGCGGGGGGCGGTCGAGGACATGGCCCCGAGCCTGCCATGCGGGGCGAGGCAGGACAGCACCCCGCCCCGGCCACCGCCCGCTGGACGACAGGAGCCCGCAACGAGGAAGGCCGGCCCACGGGGGACCGGCCTTCACGCGTGGAGCGAGCGGCTCACGCCCGACGACGGCTCAGTTCAGCTCCATGCACGGGGCGATGTTGCCCAGGCCGTTGCACGTCAGCATCGCGTCCATCAGTTGCTTCTCCGCCTGGGCGGTGTGCCCGGCGGCCAGCTCGCGGCGGATGACCTCCCGCTCGGCGAGCAGGTGCAGCCAGGGGTCCGGCGTGCCCTCGGCGAAGCCGCGCAGCGCGCCCAGCGCCGTGGCGTCCGTCACCGCCGCGCCCGTCTGCACCAGGGCGCCGAAGTAGATGTCGCGCTCACCCGAGCGGCGCAGCATGTCCATGAGCGACGTCGTGTCCTTCTTCGACTCGCTGTGCCGCAGCAGGCCCGCGTACCCCAGCGCCAGCGGGGAGCGCGCCGCGAAGTCCTTTCCGGCCACCTGCCGCACGTAGTCCTGGAGCACCGAGCCGCCGCCAATCGCGTCCAGCTCCCGCGCCAGCGGCAGCAGCGCCAGGGCGCGCTCCTTCGACGTCACCGTGCGGGCCGCCTCGTACAGCGCCGCGCGCGCCACCACCGGCCGCTGCGCCAGTTGCTTCGCGTCCCACGCGCCGTCACCCGAGAGCGTCTGCCAGGCGTCGTTCACCTGCCGCTTCCAACGCACGCGCTCCTCGGCCAACTGCGTGCGCAGCTCCGCCGCCATGCGCCGCGCCTCGTTGCTCCAGCCGTCCTCGCCCAGCGAGGCCACCGTGTCGAAGGACGCCGCCGCCCGGTCCAGCAGGTCGCGCTCGCGCAGCACCAGCGCCCGGTTCCACAGCGCCTGGGAGTGACGCGGGTCCAGGGCCAGCGCGCGGCTGACGAGCCCCAGGGCCTCCTCGTACCGCTGCCGGCTCAACGCCACCACCGCCAGGTCGTTCAGCTTGTCGGCCGAGTCCGGCTCGCGGCCCAGGAAGGCCTCCGCCTGCTGCCAGTCGCCGCGCAGCGCGTACGCCGCCGCGATGCCCCGGAAGTCCTTGCGCTCCTCCAGCTCCGCCAGCGGCCGCAGGGGCAGCATCTCCGACGTCTGGCTGGTGCCGCGCATGGGGCCATAGGGCAGGAAGCGGTCCGCCCGCGGGTGGCTCAGCCGCGCCTCGAAGGTGCGCGTGTCCGCGCTCGCCAGCCAGACCTCGCCCGGAATCTCCGGCGTCGCCTGGAAGCGCAGGAGCCCCACCGCCGCCAGCCCCGCCGCCACCGCCAGCGGCACCGCCACCTGGTACGCGCGCTTGAGGCGCGAGCGCAGCGGCGTCACGTTCTGCGGCAGCGCGTCCGGCTCCGGCTCCGCCACCGCGGCGCCCCCCAGCGCCCGCGAGGCCAGCAGCTCCAGTTGCAGCAGGTCCCTCAACCCCGCCTCACACTCCGCGCACCGCGTGAGGTGCTGGCGGAAGGCCTCCGCGTCCGGCGCGGACAGCTCGCCGTCGACGAAGAGGTGCAGCCGGTTGATGTTGGTGCATGGCGTGTTCATGAGCTCGTTGCCCCCCGCTCCCGGGCCACCGCTACCTGTGGCAGCAGCAAGTCCTTCAGGTCCCTGCGCGCCAGGGTGAGCCAACTGCCCACCGTGCCCACGGGAACGTTGAAATGCTCGGCGATGGCCGTGTAGCGCCTGCCCTCCGCGTGCAGCCGGTAGGCGTCACGCAGGTGCGGCTTCAGCCGCTCCACGGCCTTCTGGAACTCCTCGGTGCTCACCAGCTCCCAGTTCTCCTGGGCCTCCACCTGCGCCGCCGCCTCCTGGACCAGCGCCAGGTGCGGCATGCCCCGCGACTCGGTGCGCTGACGACGGCAGTAGTCCAGGAACCGGTTCGTCATCGTCGTGCACAGCCAGGCCGCCGCCGCGGCCTCCGTCCGCCCCTTGAGCTGTTCGAACTCCTGCATCGCCCGTTCGAACGTCTCCTGGACCAGGTCCTCCGCCTCCAGGCTGGAGCGCGCCGACAGCCGCCGCGCCAGGCCCAGCAGGCTGGGCCGGTGCAGTCGGATGAACGCGTCGAAGCGCCTCCGCTCCCGGTTGAAGAGGTCGGCCATGATGTCCCACACACTCGCACGGCAGGTTTCAGGTCAAAGACGCGAAGCCCCGCCAATCCTTGAGAAGAAAAAAGATCAGCCCCCGGACAAAGCAATGCCCGGAAAGGGTGAAATCCCCGTCCGGGCAACAACGTCGCGGGGTGAGGCGCGGACACCCCACCCCGAGTCAAGCCCGCGGGACTAGCGGGCCAGGGCCGGAGTCGAGGGAGGGGGGAGCGGCTGCCGCTGGCGCTGCACTCCCACGTTGGTGGAGCAATCCACGTAGTTGTTCTTCACGTGGGCCTCCGAGGCGTTGACCTCGGCAACCTGGGGCTTCTGGGACTGCATCGAACCGGGCGTCATGCTCTCCCCCTTGTGCTCGGATACAGGCAGCACGGACAAGTTCCTGGTTGGTGAAATGGAACTGTCGACGTCCTTACCATGACGGGGCCCGAATCCGTGAGAGGGTGGGGGCCAGATTGACTCTCGTTTTTCTTGGATTTCCAAATGCACACGGAAATTTCGCGACTCTCGACGGAGTGGCAGGTCTGGCTGGTGGAGAACCTCTCGCTGGGCGTGACGCGAGAGGACGCGTGCCGGACGCTGATGGGAGCCGGGGTGAGCGAGGAGGTGGCGCGGGAGGAGGTGGCGCGGGTGGAGGCGCACCCGTACTTCCAGGCCTGCCAGCGGGTGGGCCGGCGCTACGGGTGGCTGGAGTCGGTGATGGACGTGTACAGCGAGCTGCACCGCCAGTCCGGCGGGCACGCGACGCTGGAGCGGCGGGAGAAGCTGTCCGCGGACGAGTTCTTCGCGCGCTACTACTTCGGCCACCGGCCGGTGGTGCTCACGGGGATGATGGAGGACTGGCCGGCGATGGGGCGCTGGAGCCTGCCGTACCTGGCCGAGCGCGTGGGCGACGCGGAGGTGGAGGTGATGACGGGGCGCAACGCGAACCCGGACCACGCGCCGGAGTCCGACAAGCACCGCTCGACGATGTCCTTCCGCGCCTACGTGCAGCAGGTGGCGACGGGCGGCGAGACGAACGACTACTACATGGTGCCGCGCAACGAGAACTGGCAGCGCAACGGGCTGGCCCCGCTGCGTGACGAGGTGCGCGCGCCCCGGGGCATCATCGACGAGGGGCTGCGGCCCGACATGATGACGCTCCTGCTGGGCCCGGCGGGCACCGTCACGCCGCTGCACCACGACAACATGAACGTGATGCTGGCGCAGGTGATGGGGCGCAAGCACGTGCGGCTCATCCCCTCCTTCCAGCGCCACCTGATGTACCCGCGCTACGGGACCTTCAGCCACGTGGACGCGGAGCGACCGGACCTGGAGCGCTTCCCGCTGTACGCGGAGACACACCAGGTGGAGGCCGTGCTGGAGCCCGGGGAGCTGGTCTTCATCCCGGTGGGCTGGTGGCACTGGGTGCGCGCGCTCGACGTGAGCGCGTCCGTGACGTTCCACCACTTCCAGGTGCCGAAGAACAACACGTACCTGCCCACGCCCCTCTGAGGGGCGCGGAAGGTCAGTCGGACGTCTCCACCAGCAGCACGTGGTGCGTCCAGCCGTTGCGCGCGTCGCGGGAGAGCCACTTCTGGCGCTCGTCGCGCAGGGCCACGGCGGGCGCGGTGCCGGAGCGGATGCGCTGGCGCACGCCGTCGAAGAAGCGGCCGGCCGCGTCCGGGATGTCCACCGTGGAGGCGAGCACCGCGCGCGCGCCCGCCTGGATGAAGGCCGCCGGCAGGCTGAAGGGCTCGTGCGTGGCGGTGGACGCCAGCCGCCCCGCGCTGCACGCGGCGAGGAACACCAGCGGCGAGCCCGCCAGCTTCTGCTGCCGGACGATGTCCGCGGTGAGCGCGTAGCGGCCGTTGCCCTCCGGGGACAGCACCACCAGCGACGCGTCGGAGATGACCGGGTCGCTGATGCCGTGCGCGTGGATTTCGATCTCCGTCGCGTCCGTCATGCTGGACAGCACGTGCGAGGGCGTGGCCTCCGAACCCGACAGGTGCTCGAGCGCGGTGGGCTCCGGCTCCGAGGACGGCGTCCACGCGGGCAGGCGGGGAAGCTGGAGCAGCGCGGGCGCCTCCACGCTGGAGACGACCAGGCGGCGACCGGCGGGCTTCGCCACAGGGCGCGCCGCGCGCCCCATGCGGAAGCTCCACGGGACGTCCGGCGCGAGCAGGTCCGTGCGCCCGAAGACCGGCGCCCACGCCAGGACGTCCACCTGCGCGCAGCCGCGCAGCGCCTGGCGCAGCCGCTCCGGGACGAGCTGGGCGCTGGACGTCGCGGCGAAGGGCTCCTTGTGGTCGCCCTGGTAGTCCCCCACCACCGCGCCGTCCGCGCCCCGGACCACGGCCACGGAGCGCTCGTTGTGCACGGCGGCGGCCAGCGCGCACTTCGCCGGGGCCTCCGTGCCCAACTGCGCGGCCATCAGCTCCAGGACGCGGGCGAACTGCCCGGTGCGGCCCGCGTCGGTGACGAGCGACGAGTAGCTCAGCGTCCACGCCTCGCGCGCCAGCGTGTCCGTGGGCGGCAGGCGATCCGCCTCCTCGATGGTGCGCAGCAGCATCGCCTGTCCCCCGGCGTTGTCCTGGTCCAGCGCGAAGCGGCCCTCGATGTAGTGCGCGTACACGGCGTCGCCCGGCGTGGGGTTGGTGACGCGCGCGATGTCGAGCACGTGGCGCATCCGCGCCGCGTCCGCCGGGTCCGGCCGGGCGCGCGCCATCTCCGCGAAGGTGGCGCCGTACATCAGGTCCAGGGGCGCCTCCGGACACGCGGCGGCGGCCTCCAGCGAGGCGCGCGCCTCCTGCGGCCGCAGCGCCAGGTAGTGGATGTGCGCCATGTTCACCTGGGGCCAGTAGCAGGGGTTGTTGATGCGCCCCCCGCGCGCGGACCACTCCTGCACGTACGCGAGCGAGCTGGAGAAGTCGCTGCGGTCCCGGGAGATGTGGGCGAGCAGCTCCAGCGCCGTCAGCTCCAGCTCCCACTCCTGGAGCTGGCGCGCCCAGGCCCACGCGGTGCGCGCGTGCTGCTCCGCCTCCGTCAGCCGCCGCAGCTCCGCGTAGAGGATGCCCACGCGGATCTCCAGGTCCACGCACCGGGCGGAGAAGGCGCCCTCGCGGCAGCGCTGGAGCGCGTTGAACAGGCGCTGCTCCGCCTTCCACCATTCGCCGTCCGCCGTCTCCTTGCGGGCCTGCTCGCGCTCCAGGTACAGGCTGAACCACGAGTCCTGTTGGCGCGGACTGCGCGACAGCAGCTCCGGCAGGTAGCGCAGCGTGGCCTTGTTGTGCAGCGCCAGGCCGACGAAGAGGTCGTCCTCGCCCGCGGCGCGCGCGGTGTCCAGGAGCGCGTCCGGCGCGGTGGCGCGGTGGCGCAGCACGTCCGCGTAGCTCTTCGCCAACGACTCGCGCCGGGAGAAGTCGCGCGTGGCCACGTGCCGGACGTAGTCCCCCAGCGCGCTGCCGCCCTGCGTCCGGTCCAGCTCCTGCGCGAGCGGCAGGAGCGCCATCACCCGGTCCTTCGACGGCGCGGCGCGCACCACGTCGTAGAAGTGCTGTCGGACGACGCCCGGGCTCTGCCGCGCCTCCAACAAGGGCAGCGGCGCCTTCGGGTCGTCCATCAGCGCCAGCGTCGCGGCGCGGGCGCCCCGCCACCTGCGGGCCCGCTCCAGCGTCTCCTCCCGCAGCACGAGCGCCTGGCCATGCGCCTCGCGGCTCCAGCCCGGCTCGCCGAGCGCGGCGACCTCGTCGAACGTCTCCGCCGCCTTCATGGACAGGCCCATGTCCCGCAGCACGAGCGCGCGGTTCCACAGGGCCTGCGGATGACGGGGACGCGAGGCCAGCACCCGGTCCAGCAGCCGCAACGCCTGCTCGTGTGAGCCCTTCGCCAGGTACACCGCCGCCAGGTCGCTGTCGCGGTCGGAGGTCGCCGGCATGCGCTCCAGGAAGGAGACCGCCTGGTTCCACTCGCCCTGCAGCCCGTACGCCGCGGCGATGCCCGCCCAGTCACCGGCCTCCTCCAACCGGGCCAGCTCCTTGAGCGGGATGGGCTCCGCGGGGACCGGACAGCCTCCCGCCGAGGTGCGAGGACGATAGCGGTCCGCCTCCGGGTAGGTGAGCCGCGCCTCGATGCGCGCCGAGGCCCTGCGCTCCACCCAGAACTGCGCGTCCACCCCGCTCCCCTTGGATGGCGTCCGGACGAGCAGGACCGCCAGGAAGAGCACGGGCGCCGCCAACGCCAGGACCAGGACCTTGTCGAACGTCGGCTTCCACATGCTGCCCCCTCGGGCGCCACCCCCAAGCAGCCGCCCACGTGTCGGGTTCTACACCAAGCCCCCTGCCGCCGCCGACTTTCGGCGGATTTGAGACACCCTCTGTCGCGTGAGTGGAAGTTCCAGACCACACGTCCGCCTCGTACCAACGGGCGAGTCATCTGGAATTCGAGTCAGGACTTCACCGACTTCCCTTTTGTCTTGGCTCCGCGTCAATGACAGACGTGCCAGACGGCGGCGCGTCGTCAGGCGGCAGGGCGTGCAGGCGCCGTGAAGGCGCGAGTGTTCGGCGAACCCACCCACGACGTCGCGCGCCATCCCCCGGGAATCATTGCGCGCATCGACGAGCGGCGAGCGTGGAGCCAGGCGCCGTCACGTCGCGCGCTCCACCTCGCGTCGGAGCGAGGCCTCGGACGGGTGGGGGTTGGCAGACGGGCTCCAGCGGGAAGTGGCACGCCCGGCCGGGTGTCCCACTGCGCCAACCCGGAATGAAAGGACTCCGTTTGACCGCATCCCTTCGACTCGCCGCCTTGGTGTTGCTGTCCGCTCCCGCGCTCGCGTCCGCGGAAATCGTCTGGAAGGGCGACTTCGAGACCGGGAACACCTCGCAGTTCACGCGCTCGCAGAGCGTCGCCAACAGCCGCCTCCAGGTCGTGACGGACGTGGTGCGCGAGGGGCGCTATGCGCTCAAGGCCACCGTGCGACAGGGCGATGACCCCATCGGCGCCAGCGGCAACCGCAACGAGCTGCTCTACATCAGCGAGGAGAAGGCGGGCTCCACGTACTTCTACAAGTGGAGCACGATGTTCCCGAGCAACTATCCCATCTCGGATGGGTGGCAGGTCTTCACGCAGTGGCACCAGGAGGGCTGCTGCGGCTCGCCGCCGCTGGAGTTCTTCGTGCGCGGGCAGACCATCCACATGCGCGTGGGCGGCGCGGACGGCCCCATCCCCTGGACGACGCCGCTGGCCCGCGGCACCTGGCACGACTTCGTCCTCCAGGTGAAGTGGTCGTCCAACCCGAAGGTCGGCTTCGTGCAGTTGTGGCACAACGGCAAGCTGGTGCTGCCCAAGACGATGGGCGCCACGCAGTTCGGCAGCGAGATGAACTACATGAAGCTCGGCCTGTACCGCGAGGACACCATCCGCCCCGAGGCGAGCGTGTACCACGACGGGTTCACCATGGCGACGTCGCAGGACGACGTGATTCCTCCCGTGACCACGCCGACGCCGACGCCGACTCCGACTCCGGAGACTCCCACGACGGAGACGCCGACCCCCGAGACGCCGACCACGGAGACGCCGACGACCGAGACGCCCACGACCGAGACGCCGACCCCCGAGACGCCCACGACGACGCCTCCGGTCATCACCGTGCCCACGCTGCCCGGCCCCAACACGCCGAGCACGGGCGTGGTGAACGACGACAACCGCGGGGGCTCGGGCGGGGGTTGCAGCGCCAGCGGCGCGGGCGGCACGCCGTTCCTCGCGGCCACGGGGCTGCTGGCCCTGGCGACGCTGCTCGGCCGTCGCCGTCGGTACGCCCGGGCCCACGCCCCCCGGCGCTGACCCGACGACGGCGAGGCGCACGCGCCTCCCCGTCCCTGGAAACACGAAAGCGGGTCCGCTCCACGAGGGCGGACCCGCTTTGCTCGTCCTACGACGGGGTCGTCGTCAGCGGCTCAGTGCGCGCCCTCGACCTTCACCGTGGGGTCGGCGCGGCGCAGCATCACCACCAGCACCAGCGAGCACGCGAAGATGGCCGTGAGCACGGTGAAGTTGGCGTTGAAGGCCCGCACCAGCGCCTGCAGGTTGATGCGCTGACCAATCAGCCCGTAGGCGGCGGCCAGCGGGTCCGCGACCCGCGCGCCCACGGTGGCCTTGATGCCGGCGATCTGCTCCTGCGTCACCTGGCCATACACGTCGACGTGGGACGCGAGCGCCGTGGTGTTCACCTTCGTCAGGCGGTTGAGCGCGCTGCTCATCCACGCCGTGCCGATGGAGCCGCCCAGCTCGCGCGTGAGGTTGAACAAGCCCGCCGCGTTGCCGCGCTGGTCCGGCCTCAGGTTGCTGAGCGCCATCACCGACAGGGGCACGAAGATGAAGCCCATGGAGCAGGCGCGGATGAACACCGGGGAGATGAGCGCCGCCTCGTCCGCCGTGCTGGACAGGTGGCCGTTGGTCCACAGCGACAGGCACATGCCGACGATGCCCACGCCCACCAGCCACCGCCCATCCACCTTCCCGCCGAAGCGACCGATGAGCGGCATCAACGCCAACTGGATGGCGCTGCCCTTGAGGAACACCAACCCGATGTCCAACGCCGAGTAGCGCATCACCGTGCCGCAGAAGAGGCTGAACAGGAACGAGCCTCCGAACAGCGCGGTGCCCACGAGGAAGTTGATGCCGGTGGCGGCCGAATACGAGCGGTTGAGGAACACCCGCAAGTCCACCACCGGCTGGGGTGTCTCCAGTTCGTGGACGACGAAGGTGATGAGCGTCACGCCCGCGAGGATGGCCAGCACGGTGATTTCCATGCTGTCGAACCAGTCCTCGCGCGTGCCCTCCTCCAGCACGAACTGGAGCGAGGCCATGCCCACGGCCAGCAGGGCGATGCCCCACCGGTCCACCTTGTCCATGGACGGCTCGAAGTCCTTCTGCTCGATGTGGCGCCACGCCATGTACGCGGCGAACAGGCCCACCGGCAGGTTGATGAGGAAGATCCAGTGCCAGCTCGCCACCTCGATGAGCATGCCGCCCACCGTGGGGCCGAGCAGCGGCCCCGTCACCGCGCCCAGGCCGAACAGCGCGCCCGCCATGCCGTGCTCCTTGGGCGGATAGCGCGCGAAGAGGATGGCCTGCGACGTGGGGATGATGGCGCCGCCACCCACGCCCTGCAGGATGCGGAAGAGCACCAGCGAGGGCAGGTTCCACGCCAGGCCACACAACACGCTGGCGGCGGTGAAGATGAGGATGGAGGCGGTGAAGTAGCGCCGGAAACCGAACCGGCGCTGGAGCCAGCCCGTCATCGGGATGACCACCACGTTCGCCATCATGTAGCCGGTGGAGACCCAGGCAATCTGGTCCAACGGCGTGCCGAAGCTCGCGCGGATGTCGCTGAGCGCCACGTTGACGATGGAGATGTCCAGCACGGACATCAACGCGGCCGCCATCGCGGCGATGGTGATACCGGTCTTGGAGCCGGTGATGGCATCTCCCTTCACGTCAGCGGCTCCTCGTGTCCACGGTGACGACGGCGCTCATGCCCGGCTTGAGCGGCACGTCCTTCACGTCGTCGAAGCGGATGAGCACGGGGATGCGCTGCACCACCTTGACGAAGTTGCCGGAGGCGTTGTCCGGGGGCAGCAGCGCGAAGCGCGCGCCGCTGGCGCCCGCCAGGCTGTCCACGTGGCCCTTGAAGTGATGGCTGCCGTAGGCGTCCACCTCCACGTCCACCGGCTGGCCCGCCTTCATCTCGCCGACCTGGTCCTCCTTGAAGTTGGCGACGATCCAGACGTCGTCCTGCGGCACCAGCGCCATCAGCGGACGCTCCGGCCCCACCACCTGCCCCACCTCCACCGTGCGGCGGCTCACCACGCCGGAGACCGGCGCGCGCACCTGCGTATAGGAGACGGCCAGCTCCGCCAGCTTCAGCGCCGCCTGGGCCTGCTTCAGCTTCGCGTCCGACAGCTTCACCGCGGCCTCCGCGGCCTGCACCTGCACCGGACCGGACTCGGCCGCGGCCAGCTTGCCCTGCGCGGCCTCCAGGCCACCGGAGGAGCCCTGCACGCCCGCCTCGGTGGAGGACAGCCGCGCGCGCGCCACGTCCAGCGCCGCCTTGGACTGGTCATACGCGGACTGCCGCGCGTCCAGGTCCGCCTGCGTCACCGCGCCCTCCGCCTTGAGCGTCTTCACGCGCGTCAGGTCCGTGTCCGCCAGCTTGAAGCGCGCCTCGGCGGCCACCACGTCCGCGCGCGCCTGGTCCAGCGCCGCCTTCGAGGAGCTGATGCCGCTGCTCGCCTGCGTCACGCCGCCGCGCGCCTGGCGCAGGTTGGCCCCCGCGTTGACCTCCGTGAGCGCCAGTTGGGAGCGCGCGTTCGCCGCCTGGGCCTCCGCGCTCAGCACGTCCGCGCGCGCGACGTCCAGCTTCGCCTCCAGGTCGGTCGCGTCCAGCGCCACCAGCACGTCGCCGGCCTTCACCTGCTGGTTGTCGCTCACCAGCACCTTGGCCACCTGGCCGGAGACGCGCGGCGACACGTTGGCGATGCGCCCCTCCACCTGGGCGTCGTCCGTCGACTCGTGGCCGTGCGTCACCAGCCAGCGGGCACCCGCCCCCACCGCCGCCACGGCCAGCAGCGCGGGGAACACCTTCTTGGCCCGCGAGGAGCGGGGCGCGGCCGGTGTCTTCACCGCGGAGGGTGCGTTCTTCGAGGACTCGGCTTCCGGAACATCCAGGGAGGGGGCGGCAGTGCTCATGGGCTTCGACTCGGATGGTTCAGACAGTGAATGATTTGGGGGCTAACCACCGGGCCGTGACGGGTTCATCCGCCAGGGCCGGCAGCCAGGGTTCGTTCAGGAAGAGGGGAGGGACTACGGCTCCAGGAAGGAGGGCAGGCGGCCGCTGACCTTGGTCAGCAGCTCACGCAAGGTGGTGCGCTCGGTCTCGTCGAGGTCCGACATGAGCGTGGCGACGCGGCTGAAGTGCTCGGGGAGGAGGTCCTCGAGCAGGCGCTGGGCCTTGGGCGTCAGGTGCACCGTGTACATGCGCCGGTCCTCGGGGTGGTCCTGACGCGAGATGAGGCCGTCCTTCTCCAGCGTGTCCAGCAGGCCCGTCATGGTGGCCCGGCTCACGCACGAGTTCTCCGCCAGCTCCGCGGGCGTCAGGCCCTGGTCCCCCTCGCTCTCCAGCGAGGAGAACAGGCGGATGAGGACGGTGAAGCGCCCGGAGGACAGCCCGTGGCGCGACATCCGCGCCTCGTAGGCTCCCGCCAGCTCGTTCGACAGCCGCAGGAGCGCGACGCACGACTCGATGGCGGTCGCGTCCAACTGGGGGAAGCGACGGGCCAGGCGCTGCAGCCGCTCGTAGCGGGTGATGGGAGGGGCACTCACACTCATGATGGATGCACAGGCGAAATGATGACGCCTTCAACTCGTAAGGCCCCTAATCACCGCGCGCAACCGAAATGTGCGGGAGCGACGCGGAAAACTCCAGCCTTCATCGAGCGGGCGGGCGCTCCGGGGCGCCCTCGCTTCCGAGTCTCTCTGAGACCTCCGCTTCCGGCCCGTGCCTCGCGTTAGAACAGGGGCATGCTGGACGTGAAGGACGCCACGGTGCAGGCGGCGCTCCGCCAGGCGTGCGAGGAGGCCGGGCTGCCGGACTCGCTTCGAGGCTGCGTCTACCCGCTGCTCAGGGACCCGGAGGGCGAGTGGCCCCCGTGCTGTGGGGGTGGCTGCATGCCGTGCGCGGCGACGCTGGCCGACGTGGCGGTGCGAACGTTGGAGCTCCTGGGAACGCCCCGCCGCGCCCCCGTGGAGGATTAGCGGGCCCTGGAGGGGCGGCGTAGGCTCGTGGCTCCATGAGCCCCATCGTCCATGCGGAGCTGTCGTGGCTGGTCAGCCAGGGGTTGCGCGAGCGCCGGGACCGCGTCCTCGTCACCTGCGCGGGGCTGGCGCCGGACCTGGACGGGCTGACGCTGCTGGGGGGCGAGGAGTGGTACGCGCGCTATCACCACGTCCTCTTCCACGGCTACGTGGGCGCGCTCGTCACGGTCGCCGCCTGCGCGGCGCTGGCCCGGCAGCGGCTGCGCGTGGCGGTGCTCGCGCTGGGGACGTTCCACCTGCACCTGCTCTGTGACCTGGCGGGGAGCGGCCCCGGGTGGCCCATCCACTACTGGTGGCCCACGAGCATGCGGGACTGGTTCTGGGACGGACAATGGAACCTGTCGTCCTGGCAGAACGCCGTCATCGGCCTCGTCGCCACGCTGGCGTGCCTGGCGTGCGCGCTCGTCTGGCGGCGCACCGTCGTGGAGCTGTTCTCCTCGCGCTGGGACGTGGAGGTCACCCGCGTGTTGCGGCGCAGGTTCCTCGGAGAGACGAGCGCGCCGGGCGACGCCTCCACCGGACGCTGAGCACCGGACCCCCGTCCTCGTCCCGTTGATACATCCGTCCGGATGTGACGATGTCTCAGGTCTTCTCCGGGAGGCGCGCGGCGGCTGCCAAGGGATTTCTCCCGTGCCGGCACGGGAGGGTGGAGTCCGCGTCGGGGAGACGCCGCGCCGGCTGTCCACCAGCAAGCACCCCGCGACCCGTGTCGCGAAGCCGTTGATTCATGACACACCGCGCGCCTAGCTTGGCGCGGTTTCCCGCGCTGGGGGCGGTTCATGCCTGCATACCGTGACGTGCTCGTCAGGATTCCCGAGCCAGACATCGACGCCGGGCGGAAGTGTCAGGCGCTGCTGGACTTGAAGACGAAGCCCCAGGGCAGCCTGGGCCGCCTGGAGGAGCTGGCGTGTCAGTGGGCCGCGCTGCGCGGAGAGCCTGCGCCCGACCTGCCCCGCAAGGGCCTGGTGGTGATGGCGGCCGACCACGGCGTCACCGAGGAGGGCGTGAGCGCCTATCCGTCGGAGGTCACCGGGCAGATGGTGGCCAACTTCGCCCGGGGTGGCGCCGCCATCAACGTGCTGGCACGCCAGCACGACGTGCGCGTGCAGGTCGTCGACATGGGCGTGCGCAACCCGGTGGAGGGGCTGGAGGGCGTGCGCGTCCACCGCCAGGGCCCCGGCACGTCGAACTTCACGCGCGGGCCGGCCATGTCTCGGCGCGCGGCGGAGGAGGCGCTGAGCGTGGGCGCGCTGCTCGCGCAGGAGCTGGCGGACGACGGCATCACCCTGTTGGGGTTGGGGGAGATGGGCATCGGCAACACCACGGCGTCGGCCGCGCTGACGTGTGTGCTCGCCGGCGTGGCGCCGGACGTGGCCACCGGACGTGGCACGGGCGTGGACGACGCGGGCATGGTGCGCAAGGTGGACGCCGTGCGCCGGGCGCTGGAGGTGAACCAGCCGGACGCGGCGGACCCGCTGGACGCGCTCGCCAAGGTGGGCGGCTTCGAGATCGCGGGGCTCGCGGGCGTGGCGCTGGGGGCCGCGGCGCGGCGGGTGCCGGTGGTGCTGGATGGGTTCATCTCCTCCGTGGCGGGGCTGGTGGCCGCGCGGCTGTGTCCCCGGGTGACGCCCTTCCTCCTCTCCAGCCACATCTCGCGGGAGATTGGCCACCGGCGGGTGCTGGAGGCGCTCAAGCAGCGCCCGCTGCTCGACCTCAACCTGCGGCTGGGCGAGGGCACCGGCGCGGTGCTCGCCATGGGGCTGATGGACAGCAGCCTGCGCATCCTCCACGAGATGGCGACGTTCTCGTCCGCGGGCGTCACGGAGAAGACGCGGCGGCGCTGACGCTCGCGCCCTTGACGGAAACGTGGCAGGAGGTGCTTCCAACGACATGCAGCGCCTCTTCGCCGGCATCGCCTTCCTCAGCCGCATCCCCGTGCCCGGCGCCGCGAGCTTCGACGCGGCCGACGTGGGCCGCTCCACGCTGTGCTTCCCCGTGGTGGGCGCGCTGCTGGCCCTGGTGCTCGTGGGCGTGCGCCACGCCGTCTACCCGCTGCTGCCCTCCACCGTCGCGGCGTTCCTGCTGCTCGGCGTGTTGGCCCTGCTCACGGGCGCGCTGCACCTGGACGGGCTGGCGGACATGGCGGACGGCTTCGGCGGCGGGCGCACGAAGGAGGACGTGCTGCGCATCATGCGCGACCACGTCATCGGCGCGTATGGCGGCGTGGCCCTGCTCTTCGTCGTGGGCCTGAAGGTCAGCGCGCTCGCGGCGCTCCTGGAGCGGGGACAGGCGGACACGGCCCTGCTGGTGGCGCTGGTGCTGGGACGGTGGGCCTCCGTGCCCATGGGGTGGCTCCTGCCGTATGCGCGCCGCTCCGCCGGAGGGCTGGGCATGGCCATCACCGACCACGTCGGGCGCGTCGAGGTGTTCGGCGCCACGCTGGTGGCGGCGGGCGTCGCGGTGGGGCTCCTGGGCTGGAGGGGTGGCGTCGCGCTGGGGGCGGTGGCGTGCGCCTCCGCGCTCCAGGGGCTGTGGTGCATGCGGAAGATCGACGGCATCACCGGCGACACCCTGGGCGCCAACACCGAGGTCTGCGAGGCGCTGGTGTTCGTGCTGGTGCTGGCGTTGGGCTGAAGGGGCCGACATGGACTGGAGACTTCCGGGCGGCGTGACGCGCGTGGTGCTGGTGCGGCACGGCAAGCCCTCCGAGGAGATGAAGGGCCGCTGCTACGGCCGGCTCGACGTGGGCCTCGCGCCGGAGGGCCATGTCCAGGCCACCCGCGCCGCGAAGCTGCTCGCGGACGTGGCGTTCACCGCGCTCTACGCGAGCCCCCGGCTGCGCGCGCTCGACACCGCGCGCCCCATCGCCGAGGGCCGAGGCGTGGACGTGACGGTCGACGAGGCGTTCCGCGAAATCGACTTCGGCCTCTTCGAGGGCCTCACCTACGAGGAGGCGGAGCGGCGCTTCCCCGCGCTGTACGCGGAGTGGATGGCGCACCCCGAGCAGGTCCGCTTCCCCCAGGGCGAGACGTTCTCCGAGATGCGCGAGCGCGTGCGCGCGGGAGGCCGGGCCCTGCGAGCCAGACACCCGGGCCAGTGCTTCGCGCTCGTGTCCCACGGCGGCGTCAACCGGACGCTGCTCGCGGAGGCGCTGGGCATGGCGGACGCGAACCTCTTCCGGCTCGACCAGGTGCACGCGGCGGTGAACGTCATCGACTACTACGGCGACTCGCCCGTGGTGAAGCTGATGAACCTCCAGCCCTGACGCCGGCGCGCGCGGCGTCCCCCTCAGGTGGACCTGCGCGCCACGAGGTACACGAGCAGCGGCGCGCCCAGCGCCGCCGTCACCAGGCCCACGGGCGGCTCGCGCCCCGGGAACACGACGCGCGTCCCCGCGTCGCAGAGCACCAGGAAGGCCGCGCCCACCACCACGGAGCACGGCAGCAGCACGCGCCGGCTCACGCCCAGCACGCGCCGGACGATGTGCGGGACGATGAGCTCCACGAAGGCGATGGGGCCACACCACGCGACACAGCCCGCCACGCCCAGCGCGCCCAGGCCGATGGCCACCATCCGCACCCGGCGCACGTCCACGCCCTGCGATTCGGCGTGCTCCTCGCCGGCGATGAACACCTCCAGCGCCCGGGTGAGCGCGAGCAACCCCACCACCGTCACGACGACGACGGGCAACAGCAGCACCACGCCCTGGTAGCCCACCTGGGGCAGGTGCCCCATCGTCCAGCGCGTGGCCGCGAGCAGCTCCGCCGCGTCCGCGGAGTACTGCACCCCCGTGGAGATGGCGCCCGCGCCCATGGAGAAGGCGATGCCCGCGAGCACCAGGTCGTTCATGCGCACCGCGCGCCCGGCCGCGATGGCCGCCACCGCGAGGCTCACCCCGAGCGCCCCCGCGAACGCGGCCGCGGCGACCAGGGGCAGCCCCCACACCGCCGCGCGCGCGCCCAGCACGATGGCCACCAGCGCCCCGAGCGTGGCCCCCGCCGTCGTCCCCACCGTGCTCGGCGCCGCCAGCGGGTTGGCGAAGAGGGACTGGTACACCGCTCCCACCAGCGACAACGTGCCGCCCACCAGCAGCGCCATCAACGTCCTCGGCACGCGCAACTGCCAGAGGATGAAGTCGCGCGCGTCGTCCGGCATGGCCGGGCCGACGAACGGCGCCACGACCAGCACCGCCGCGCACAGCACCATCGTCGCCACGAGCCGCGTCCTCATGCCCCGCTCCGCTCCACCGGCAGGCCCACGAAGACGCGCCGCCCCTCCACCCGCACATCGCCCATGCGCACGCCGAACACCCGCCCCAGCTCCGCGCCCAGCTCCGGCGCGTCGTAGTGCGACTCGAACGCCACCCGCCCGCCCGCCAACCCCACGACGCGGAGGCGCCCCGCCGCGCCCGGCTCCAGCGCGTGGGCCAGCACGTTGATGTCATGGGTGATGCACAACACACCCTTCCCCGCGCGCCACAGCCGCCCCACCAGCGCGTACAGCTCCAGTTGCTGCGCCGGGTCCAGGAAGTTGGCCGGTTCATCCAGGAGCACCCACGGCGCCTCCTGCGCCAGCAGCGCCGCCACCGCGACGCGCTGCTGCTCGCCGCCCGACAGCTCCGTGACGGGCCGCGCCGCGAGCGCCTCCGCCTGCACGCGCGAGAGCGCCTCGCGCGCCGCCTCCTCCGAGCGCCGCCGCGGCTCCTGGAAGCGGTAGCGCGCCGCCGCCACGTGCTCCAGCGCGGTGATGGGCTCCGACACCTGCACCCGCTGCGGCAGCCACGCGACGAACGCCGCGCGCTCCCGGGGCGACAGCGCGGACACGTCGCGTCCCCGCACCGTCGCGCGCCCCGCGTCGGGCCGCTGCAGCCCGAGCGCCACGCGCATCAGCGTCGTCTTGCCCGCGCCGTTGGGCCCCACCACGGCCACGAAGTCCCCCGGCGCCACGCGCAGCGAAACGTCGTCCAGGAGGACGCGCCCGCCCTTGCGCACCGTCGCGCCGGACACCTCGAGCAGCGCGCTCATGGGTGCTTCGCGGTGGAGCGCAGCGCCGCGCGCAGCTTGTCCACCACGTCGAGGATGCGCGGCCCGGTGGACTGCACGTCCGCTCCGGAGAGCACGCGCACCCGGTCCTCCTTCACCGCGCGCAGCACCGCGAGCTTCTTCCAGGCCTCCAGGTGGCGCGCCTCCTCCTCGGGAGACAGGGCCTTGCCCGCCACCAGGACGAGGATGACGTCCGGGTCCAGCGTCATCAGCCGCTCCACGGGCAGGTTGGGCGGGCCCGGCACGTCCTCCGCGACGGCGTTGCGCGCGCCGGCCGCCTCGAGCGCCGCGCCGTGCAACGAGCCCTTGCGGATGTACCAGATGCTCGACAGCGAGCCCTCCGGGTCCCCCAGCGCCAGCAGCACGCGCGGCCCGTCTGCCGGCGCGGCCCGGCCGAGCGTCGACTCCACGCGCGACGCCAGCGTCCCCGCCTCCGCCTCGCGCCCCGTCACCCGCCCCAGCTCCCGGATGCTGCCGGCCACGTCCGCCACCGTCAGCCACGGCAGCACCTTCAGCGGGGCCAGCGCCGTCAGCGACTCCGCCGGGGCCTGCTTCACCTTCTCGTCCAGGATGAGCGTGGGCTTGAGCCGCGCGATGGCCTCGTACTGCGGGGTCAGCGTGGAGCCCACCCGCGGCACCGTGGCCACCGCCGGTGGCCAGTCCGCGTAGTCCGTCACGCCCACCACCTGGTCCCCCGCGCCCAGGGCATAGAGCGTCTCGGAGATGCCCGGCGACAGCGCGACGATGCGGCGGGCGCCCGGCTCCGGGGCGGACGGGGAGCGCTGACAGCCCGAGGACAGCGTCAGCGCGAGGACCAGTGGCAGGAAGGAGCGCAGGTCGGGCATGGGCGCACCCAACCTACCAGGGGAACCCGCGAGGTCCACCGCCCTTCCGGGGGCACATTGCCTCGACGGGGCATTGTGCCCCAGCGCGCCCGGGGCATCGCGCCCCTCGCGGCGGGGGGCTCCAGAGTGGAGCGCTCCGCCTGGAGCCCCTGGCACGGCGGATGCTCATGCCCGGATGCGTGACCGGAGACGACTCCTCCCGGGCACGGAACGGAGAAGTAGACCCATGAAGCGTACCCTGACCCTGGCCGCCAGCCTCTCCCTGCTCTCGATGAGCGCGTTTGCCGCGACGAACAAGACCCCGACGGCGACGGCGACGCAGAAGCCCGCCGCCGAGGCGCCGGCCAAGCCCGCGGGCAAGGCCAAGAACACCAAGGAGCATGCGGCCCACGCGAAGGGCGCCCAGACGCCCGCCAAGGACTCCGCCACGCACTGATCCGTTTCGAGCAGCACTCGCGGTACGTTGTGAGTAACTCCTTCCGGTCCAGGCGCCCCGACCCCTCCCACGCCTGGACCGGAACAGCCTCGACCGACCGTGAGACTCGCACGCAAGTTCACCCTCGCCCTCGTCCTGCTCGCCGTGGCGGTCATCGCCGGGCTGCAGGTCATCCAGGTCCGCCGAGAGCTGGAACGCTCCGCGCTGGACATGCAGCACGACCACCGGCTGCTCGGCCACACGCTCGCCGGCGCCATCGCCCAGGCCTGGCAGCTGGCGGGTGAGCGAGAGGCCCTCACCCTGCTCAACCAGTCCAACCGCTACCAGGAGCAGGTCCACCTGCGCTGGGTCTGGCTGGACGGAGGGCCGGGCACGCCGTCGCTGGTGGGATTCCCGCCGCGACTGCTCGCCACGCTCCGCCAGGGCCAGGACGGCTCCATGGTGGACCCGACGCCAGACCCGGGCTTCCTGCACTCGTACACGCCGGTCTTCATCGGCCCCCGGTTCGGCGCCATCGAAATCACCGAGTCGCTGGGCGAGGAGCGCCAGCACGTCTTCGTCACGGTGGTGGGCACCATCGTCGCGACGGGGGCCATCACCCTCGCCTTCCTCGTCACCGCCATGGCCATGGGCCGCCGGCTCGTCGGCGAGCCGGTGGACCAGCTCGTCCAGCTCGCGGCGCGCATCGGCCAGGGGGACCTGTCCGCGCGCGTGCAGCTTCCCCGGCAGCGCCGGGGCGACGAGCTGACCATGCTGGCGGACGCGATGAACCGCATGGGTGAGCACCTGGAGGAGACCCGCGCGCGGCTGGCGACGGAGACCGCCGCGCGCCTGTCCGCCGTGGAGCACCTGCGGCACGCGGACCGGCTCACCACCGTGGGCAAGCTGGCCTCCGGCGTGGCGCACGAGCTGGGCACGCCGCTCAACGTCGTCATGGGCCGCTCGAAGATGATTTCGTCCGGCGAGGCCGAGGGCGAGGAGGTGGTCGAGTGCGCCAACATCATCGGCCAGCAGGCCCAGCACATGACGCGCATCATCCGCCAGCTGCTCGACTTCGCGCGGCGGCGCGCGCCCCACCGGGCCCCCGAGGACGTCCACGAGCTGGTGACGCGCTCGCTGAGCCTCTTGCGCCCCATGGCCTCCAAGAAGAGCATCACCCTGGAGGACACGGTGCCCCCGGGAGTCATGCTGGAAGTGGACGGCGGCCAGGTGCAGCAGGTGCTGACCAACCTGGTGATGAACGCGCTGCAGGCCATGGAGAAGCCGGGCACGGTGCGCGTGCGGGCGACCCCCGAGCGCGTCGCGCCCCCCGGGGACGTGGGCGGCCCCGTGGGCGACTACGTCCGGGTGGACGTGGAGGACGAGGGCTCCGGGATTCCCGCGAACGTGCTGGCCCACGTCTTCGAGCCCTTCTTCACCACCAAGGACGTGGGCGAGGGCACCGGGCTGGGGCTGTCCGTGTCCTATGGTCTGGTGAGGGACCATGGCGGCTGGATTGCCGTGCGCTCGGAGCCCGGACGCGGTAGCTGCTTCTCCATCTACCTGCCGAGCGGAGGAACGACATGCCAGGCCGCGTCCTGATGGTCGAGGACGAGCGCGAGATGCGCGCCATGCTGGAGAAGGGGCTGACGCGCCGGGGCTACACGCCGGTGGCGCTCGCATCCGCGAGCGACGCGCTGGCCCGGCTGGCGGAAGAGGACTTCGACGTGGTGCTGACGGACCTGCGCATGCCGGGCATGGACGGCCTGGCCCTGTGCGAGCGCATCGTCCTCAACCGCCCGGACATCCCGGTGGTGGTGGTGACGGCCTTCGGCAGCCTGGAGACGGCGGTGGCCGCCATCCGCGCGGGCGCGTACGACTTCGTCACCAAGCCCATCGACGTGGACGCGCTGTCGCTGGTGCTGGAGCGCGCGGTGCAGCACCGCGCCCTGCGCGAGGAGGTGCGCCGGCTGCGCCAGCAGCTGGGGCGCCAGCAGGACAATGGCTCCATCGTCGGAGAGAGCTCCGCCATGCAGCAGGCCTACGCCCTCATCGACCGGGTGGCGGACCTGGACTCCACGGTGCTCATCACCGGCGAGAGCGGCACCGGCAAGGAGGTGGCCGCCCGCGCGGTGCACGTCCGGGGGCGGCGCGCGGCGGGGCCCTTCGTGGCCATCAACTGCGCGGCCATGCCGGAGGCGCTGCTGGAGAGCGAGCTGTTCGGCCACGCCAAGGGCGCCTTCACCGACGCCAAGGCCGCGCGCACCGGCCTGTTCGTCCAGGCGCACGGGGGTACCCTCTTCCTGGACGAGGTGGGCGAGCTGCCCCTCACGCTCCAGCCCAAGCTCCTGCGCGCGCTCCAGGAGCGCACGGTGCGGCCGGTGGGCGGGGACACGGAGGTGCCGTTCGACGCGCGCATCGTCGCGGCGACCAACCGCGACCTGGAGCTGGCCGTGGAGGAGGACCGGTTCCGCGAGGACCTGTACTACCGGCTCAACGTCATCGGCGTGGAGCTGCCGCCCCTGCGCGCGCGCGGCAACGACGTGCTGCTCCTGTCCCAGCGCTTCATCGAGCAGTTCGCCGCGCGCAACAACAAGCGCGTGGTGGGCCTGTCCCCCGCGGCGGCGCAGCGGCTGCTCGCCTACGGGTGGCCGGGCAACGTGCGCGAGCTGCAGAACTGCATCGAGCGCGCGGTGGCGCTGACGTCCTTCGAGCAGCTCACGGTGGACGACCTGCCCGAGCGCATCCGCAACTACAGCCAGCCCAAGGTGGTGCCGGAGAACACGGACCCGTCGGAGCTGGTGACGCTGGAGGAGCTGGAGCGGCGCTACATCCACCGCGTGCTGGACACGGTGGGAGGCAGCCGCACGCTCGCCGCGCGCATCCTCGGCGTGGACCGCAAGACGCTCTACCGCAAGCTGGAGCGCGACGACGAGGCGAAGAAGGCCTGAGCGCTCAGTCCACCTGTTCCAGGCGCACCTCGAACAGCTTGGGCCACAGCTTGCCGGTCATGAACATGCGCCCGGTGCCGGGCTCCACCGCGATGCCGTTGAGCACCGCCTCGTGGTCCTTCAACTGCCCGGCCACCGCGCGCCTCAAGGCCGAGGCGTCGATGACGGCGACGACCTTCCCCGTCGCCGGGTCGATCTCCAACACGTCCGTGGTGAACCACACGTTGGCGTAGACGACGCCGTTGGCGCACTCCAGCTCGTTGAGCTGGTCCACCGGCTGCCCCTGCAGCGTCACCGGCACCGACCCCACGGGCTTGAAGCCGACGGGCTCGTGGAAGGTGAGCGTGGCGCTGCCGTCGCTGCGCACCAGGCGGCCCTGCCCGTAGCACAGGCCCCAGCCCTCGCCGGTGTAGCGGGTGGTGGCCACCTGCTCGGGCGGCAGGCCGCTCCACGTGTAGAGGGTGCCCTCCGTCCAGGTGAGCTGGTAGAGGCGCTCGCCATCGCTGGCGAGCCCTTCCGTGAAGACCTGCCCCAGCGGGCGGACCCAGAGCGGGTCCGCCGTGTCGAACGAGAGTTCGCGCAGCGTGCCCTCGCGCCCCGTGCTCTCGAACAGCCGCCCCTGGTGGAAGACGAGGCCCTGCGTGAAGGCCTGCGTGGAGTGCGGATACTCCCGGACGATGCGCGCCACCTTGTGGCGGGGCGCGACGTCCGGGGCGCTCTCCGGCGCGCGTTGGTGCGCGGGGCCGCAGCACGCAACCAACGCGCAGAGGGACAGCCACTTCGAGGGCGGAACGAAGCGCATCGGACACCCGACGGGGAGAGGAGACCCGGGGAGCCTATCCGGCCGGCCCCGCGAGTCCACCCCTCCCGCGCGCGGACGTCAGGTGCGCGCCGTTACCGCGCCTGCTCGGTCAGTCCAGCCGGGCAGGAGAACGACGCGGAGACCGACCAGAGCTGCGGGCTCCCGGTGTCATCCAGCGCGCTGAAGAAGACGCGGCTGCCGGAGCGCACGAAGTTGCCCACCTTGGACACCGTGCTCGCCGGCAGGCTCGCCAGCTTGCCCGTCAACGCCGCGGTCCCCTGCGTGAACATGGGGTCGAGCGACGAGCCGTCGACGAAGAGCACCTTGCCCGTCCCCGTGCCGAGCAGGGGCGAGGAGAGCGGGTCGCTGCTCTTCACGAGCGGCTGGAAGATCTGCTTGGTGCCCGCCGCGGTGCCGTCCGTCGCCCACAGGATGACGTTGTCGGGCACGGTGCTCAGCCCGTTGTAGGCCACGGAGAAGAGGACCTGGCTGCCCTCCGTGACGGCCTTCTGGACCACCGGGACCACGGTGGAGCTGGGGTTGGGGAGCACGCCGACGAGCTGCCGGGTGCCGTCCGTCAGGGACAGCTTCTGCAACCGCAACTGCTGGGTGAGCGGGTCCACCGAGGACAGGAGGACGTTGGAGCCGAGCGTGCCGAGCAGCTGCACGGGCGCGCCGAACGAGTCCAGGCGGACGGTGCCCGCCGGCGTCCCATCCGTCTTCCAGACCTCGTTGAGGAGCCCGTCCACCAGGGTGAACACGCTCTGGGCGTTGGTGCCCGTACCGGTGCCGGTGGGCTGCAGCACCTGCTTGAGCTGCGCCAGGCCCGAGTCCAGCTTGAGCACGGGCACGGTGCCGCCCGGCGTGCCGTCCGAGCGCAGCAGGTTCGTGCCGGACGCGAGGGACTGGACGAAGAGCAGCCCGTTGCCCACCTTCATGGTGAGGCTGTTCAGCAGGCCCGTCAGGCCGTCGAAGTCGCCCAGCTTCACGGTGCCCGTGGGCGTGCCGTCCGAGCGCCACAGCTCCGTCTTGAGCGCCGACGTCAGGCGGTAGAAGAGCAGCTGGCCGTTGACCTCGGCCGCGTTGAGCAGCGTGGAGCCATCCATGCCGGTGGTGAGGTCCTTGACCAGCTTGGTCCCCGAGGCCGTCCCGTCGCTGACCCACAGCTCCAGGCCGGAGACCGCGTCATAGCCCCTGAAGAACAGCTTGTTGCCCACCGCCGTGAGGCCGGACACCACGCCCGACAGCCCCTGGAACGTCTTCACCGGCACGGTGCCCACGTCGGTGCCGTTGCTGCGCCACAGGGTGACCCCCACGGAGGACTGGGAGGTGAAGTAGAGCGTCCCCTGCACGTCGGTCAGCTCGGACAGCGGCCCCAGCCCGGCGAGGCTCGAGCCGGACGACTGGACGATCTTCACCCGCGCCGCGACGCCGACGGGGCACGCCTGCGCGCTCACCTCTTGCGCGGGCTGCTCCATCTCCTGGCCAGGCGGAAGGCCTTCTTCTTGCGGAAGCCCGCCGCAAGCCGCCAATCCCAGCCACAACAGGGCGCCACCATTCTTCATGCGCATTCATTGCTCCTTGCCGTGAAATGCGGCCGCAAGGTGCTGCGCGGCACCCGTCCCTCCAACTTGCGCCGAGAGGTGGTGTAAGTGTCCCGGCGAGTCACGCGGGTGGAAACCCCGTATGACTCGCGGGTGAGGTGACGCTCGCGAGGCCTCAGCGTGCGCCGCGCGCGCCCGGCGGGCAGGAGAACGATGCGGGCACGGACCAGAGCTGGCGCAGGCCCGTCTCGTCCACGGCGCTGAAGTAGACGCGGCTCCCCGCGCGGGTGAACGCCTCCGCGGGGAACACCGGCGCCTCCGGGGAGAGGGACACCACCCGCCCCGTCGTCGACGGAGCGCCCTGCGTGGACCAGAGGCGGGTGTCGTTCCCCGCCACGAACAGGACGGGGCCGCCGCCGGTCGCGAACACCGGAGAGCCCCGCTCCTCGTCGCGCAGGAGCGGACCGAAGAGCGCCCGCGTCCCGGCGGCCGTCCCGTCCGTCACCCACAGCTTCGCGTCGAGGGGAACGGGGCTCGGCCCGCCGTAGGCCACGGAGAAGTAGAGCTGCCCGCCGGACACGGTGGAGCGCTGGACGTCGGCGACGAGGTCGAGCCCGGGGTTGGGCAGGGTCGCCACGTAGGTCCGTCCACCACCCGCGAGCGACAGCCGGACGAGGCGCACCGTGCCCTCCTCGGTGGAGACCCCCAGGGAGACCTGGCCGCCCAGCACGCCGAGCACGCGCGCCTGGGTGCCGAAGGTGTCCAGGCGCACGGTCCCCTCCGTCGTCCCATCCGTCTTCCAGACCTCCGCGTTGGGCCCATCCCGCAGCACGAAGAGGCCCAGGTCGCCGGCCCCCGCCACCTGCTCCACCCAGGTCTCCCCCTGGTCCAGCCGCGCGACGAGCCGGGTCCCCACGGCGGTGCCATCCGAGCGCCACAGCGTGGTGCCCCCGGCCTCCAGGCGGAAGAAGAGCCACCCCTTCGCCACCTTCAGCGTGCGCGCATAGGCCAGGCCGAGCGCGCCCTCCAGGTCCAGCAGCTTCACCGTCCCCGCGGCCGTCCCGTCCGAGCTCCAGAGCTGCGGCGGGCGCATCATCACGTCCAGGACGAAGAGGAGCCGGCCGTCGACCTCGGTGGCCATCCCCACGTCGACGCCCTCGGCGAGCGTGAGCGGCTTCACCCGGCGCGTCCCCCTCCCCGTCCCGTCGCTGGCCCACAGCTCGAGCCCCGCCTCCGGAGCGTGGTGGAAGAAGTAGAGGGTGGGGCCGACCGCCGCGAAGCCGCCGAGGAAGGAGTCGTCTCCCGAGGGGAACACCCTCACCTGCGTGGTGCCGGCCTCCGTGCCGTCGCTGCGCCACAACACCGGGGCGCTGCTGACGGAGTCCGTGGAGAAGAACAGCGTGCCCTGCACGTCGGTGAGGTGCTCCACCCGCCCATACGTGTCCGAGCCCGGAGGATGGACACGCTTCACCCGCGTCGCGACGCCCGCGGGACAGGCCTGCGCGGACACGCTCGACGCTTCACCACACGCCACCATCCCCAACCAGACCAGCAAGCACCCCCACCGCATCCCCATGTCCGCTCCCTTCGCGCGCCGACGACGCCGGAAGGTGGGGAGCGAGGCTTGGACCTCCAACCTTGACCCGCGAGTCCGTGTAAGTGTTCCCACGAATCCGCGGGTCCGGAGTTCACCGGCGCCCCGCCGTGTTACGAGCATTCCCATGTCGAAGACCGCACCCGTCGCCCGCCCTCGCGCCGTCCTCGTCGGCGTCCAATTCCCCCACGTGACGGACACCGAGCACGCCGCGGACCTCGAGGAGCTCCGCCGGCTGGTGCACACGCTGGGCTACGACGCCGTGGCCACCGTGTCCCAGCGCCGCTCCGCGCTCGCCTCGGGGACGGTGCTCGGCCGGGGCAAGCTCGAGGACCTGGCGAGCCTCACCGGCGGCTCGGGTGTCATCGCGCCCAACACGCGCGCGCGCGTCTCCAAGGCGCGGGAGAAGTGGGAGGCGGCGGCCGAGGAGGCGGCGGCCGGTGCGCTCGAGGAGGAAGCGGCACGGCCCGGCCCCGAAGAAGAGGACGAGGACGACGACGAGGTGATGGAGGACGAGGAGGCGCCGGGCGAGGAGGTGGCGCGCCCGGAGGGCCCCGCCCCCACGGTGGTGGTGGTCGACCACGAGCTGTCGCCGAGCCAGCTGCGCAACCTGGAGAAGGCCACGGGGGCGCTGGTGCTGGACCGCACGGGCGTCATCGTGGACATCTTCCACCGCCACGCGCGCAGCCACGCGGCCCGCATGCAGGTGGAGATCGCCCGCCTCACCTACCTGGCGCCGCGGCTGCGGGAGTCCCCGGGAGGCCGGGAGCGACAGCAGGGTCGGGGCTCGGGTGACTCCGCGGTGGAGCTGGACCGGCGGAAGATTCGCGACCGGCTGGCGGAGCTGCGGGCGGGGCTGGTGGCGCTCGAGAAGGAGCAGGACCAGCGCCGCCATGCCCGCAGGGACCAGCTCCGGGTGGCGCTCGTGGGCTACACCAACGCGGGCAAGTCCTCGTTGATGCGCGCCCTCACCGGCAGCGAGGTGCTGGTCGCCGACCAGCTCTTCGCGACGCTGGACACCACCGTGCGGGCGCTCCAGCCGGAGACGCGCCCCCGCATCCTCGTCTCCGACACGGTGGGCTTCATCCAGAAGCTCCCCCACGACCTGGTGGCGTCGTTCCGCTCCACGCTGGACGAGGCGCTGGAGGCCTCGCTGCTCCTCTACGTGGTGGACGTGTCCGACCCGACCTGGGCCGCGCAGTTGGAGGTCACCCGCTCCGTGCTGCGCGAGATTGGCGCGGACGCCGTGCCGTCGCGGCTCGTGTTCAACAAGGTGGACCGCCTGGACGACGCGGCGCGAGCGGCGCTGCGCGCGGAGCACCCGGAGGCCCTCCAGCTGTCCGCCCACCGGCCGGAGGACGTGACGGGCCTCCGCCTGCACCTCATCGGCTTCTTCGAGCAGTCCATGGTGGAAGCCGACCTGGTGATTCCCTACGCGAGCCAGGGCCGCATCGGCGAGGTGTACGAGCACACCACCGTGCTCTCGCAGGAGTTCGACGAGACGGGGCGCAAGCTGCGCGTGCGAGGCCTCCCCGCCGCGATTGCACGGCTCACCCAGGCCTTCGGGTGAGCGGCGCCGCGGGTCCGCCATTCTTGACAGGACAGTCCAGCATCGTTAGCAATAGGGCATGGCGCGACCCAAGGAGTTCGACCGAGACGAGGCCGTCAGGCGCGCCATGGGCGTGTTCTGGGAGAAGGGCTACGAGGCGACCTCGACGGACGACCTGCTGCGGGCCATGGGTATCGGCCGGCAGAGCATGTACGACACGTTCGGGGACAAGCACCGGCTCTACCTGGAGGCGCTCCAGCGCTACCAGGCGGAGAGCGCGGCGTCGCTGATGGAGCGGCTGCGCGCGGAGGACTCGCCGCTCGCCGCCGTCGAACGCGTCCTGATGGCCATCGCCAGCGAGTCCGCCGCCGAGCGCGCCCGGGGCTGCATGGGCGTGAACGCCATCGCCGAGCTGGCGCAGAAGGACGCGGAGGTCGCCTCGGTGTCCAAGTCCGCCGCGATGACCTGCGAGGCCGCCTTCGAGCGCGTCGTCCAGCAGGCCAAGCGCCGGGGCGAGGTCCCGCCCTCCGTCGACGCGCGGCAGGCGGGCCGCTTCCTCCTCAACGCCCTCCAGGGCCTGCGCGTCACCGCCAAGGCCGGCGCCCCACCCGCGGCCCTGCGAGAGGTCGCGACCTTCACCGTCGCGAGCCTCCGCGCCCGCTAGGCCATCCCCTCCTTCACCTGGCGCGCCTGCTGGCGCGCCCGATTATGGACCAATCAGTCCAGATAGAGAGCACACACCATGGCACTCCACGACTACTACCTCCTGGGACGTTCGGGCCTGCGGGTCAGCCGGCTGTCGCTGGGGACGATGACGTTCGGCAAGGACGGGATGTTCGGCGCCTGGGGTTCGACGGAGGAGGCCTCCCGCGCCGTGTTCGACCGCTACCTCGCGGCGGGCGGCAACTTCCTCGACACGGCGGACTTCTACACGAAGGGCACGAGCGAGAGTCTCTTGGGGAAGTTCATCGCGGAGGCGGGGGTGCGCGACCGCGTCGTCGTGACGTCCAAGTTCAGCAACAACGCGGAGGCCGGCAACCCCAACGCCGGGGGCAACGGGCGCAAGAACATGATGCGCGCCGTGGAGGGCTCGCTGCGGCGGCTGCGCACCGACTACCTCGACCTGTACCTGTTGCACACGTGGGACCGCATCACCCCGGCCGAGGAGGTGATGCGCACGTTCGACGACCTGGTGCGCGCGGGGAAGATTCGCTACGCGGGGCTGTCGGACGTGCCGGGCTGGTATGCGGCGCGCGCGCAGACCTGGGCGGAGGCGCACGCGCTGACGCCGCTCATCAACCTCCAGCTCCAGTACTCCCTCGTCGAGCGGAGCATCGAACCGGAGTTCGTGCCGCTGGCGCAGAACCTGGGCATGGGCATCACCGCGTGGAGCCCGCTGGGCTCGGGGCTCCTGTCGGGCAAGTACCGCCCGGGCGAGGGCGCCGTCACCGGCGCGGGTCGGCTGACGACGGACTCCGCGGGCGAGAAGCTGGGCAAGTTCACCGAGCACAACTGGCGCATCGTCGCCGCGGTGGAGCAGGTGGCGAAGGAGCTGGGGCGGAGCATGGCGCAGGTGGCGCTCAACTGGGCCGCGACCCAGCCCGGCATCGGCTCCCTCATCATCGGCGCCAGCCGCCCCGAGCAGCTCGACGACAACCTCGCCGCGCTCGACTTCCAGCTCCCCGCCGAGCTGCGGAAGAAGCTGGACGAGGTCAGCGCCCTGCCCCCGCCGTTCCCCTACACCATGTTCACGGACGCGTATCAGGCATGGATCCTCAACGCGGGTGTCGCGGTGGGAGACAAGCCGCTCGGCTACGCACCCCAGGTGTGGAGCGCGCCGCCCAAGGCGGCCTGACGCAGCGCCCTGTCACGTTCGCGCCCCGCCATCCAGCTTCGGGGTAGCGGCGCTGAACGGCCGGTCATGAGCAAGCAGCCACCCGAGGGCCATGACCGTGCCCTGGCCCCGGCGCCGGGCGCCACACCTTGACCCTTCCTCCGCAATCCTCGATACCTCTGGCGCGCCGTTGATATTGCGTCGCAAAACCAAGAAGTCCGAGATTGCGGATGTTCTCCCCAGGCCCTTCCCTCGCTCTGTTGCTCTCGGTGGCCGCCGCGCCTCCTCCCGCCGCGCCCCCTTCTCCCGGCACGGCCCCTCAGGTCACGCACGACGGCTCCGTGGGCCCCGCGCACGAGGCGGGTCAGGCCACGGCGGGGACGCCAAGAGCGGAGCCCGCGCACGCGCCGTCCTCCGCCACCACCGCGACGGGCGACTCGGCCAGCGACGACGCGCCGGCCCACGACGACGGGCCGCACGCCGCTGCGACGGGCGACTCGGCCACGTCCTCCGTGCCGGCCCACGGCGACGGGCCGCACGCCGCTGCGACGGGCGACTCGGCCACGTCCTCCGTGCCGGCCCACGGCGACGGGCCGCACGCCGCTGCGACGGGCGACTCGGCCACCTCCTCCGCGCCAGCCCACGACGACGCGCCGCACGCCGCCGCGACGAGCGACTCGGCCACGTCCTCCGCGCCCGCCGCCAACGGTGACGTGCAGTTGCCCGTGCGCATCGACGCGGTGGAGGTGCCCTACCCCGAGGCGGAGCACTCCGCCGGTCGGGAGGGCGAGGTGCTGCTGCGCCTGACACTCGACGAGCACGGCACGGTGACGGACTCCGAGGTCGTCCGCTCCGCCGGCCCCGCCTTCGACGAGGCCCTGCGCACCGCCAGCCGCTCCTTCCGCTTCGAGCCCGCGCGCGTGAAGGGCGAGGCCGTCGCGTGCCAGATCGAGCTGCTCCATACGTTCAAGCTCGACACCCCCGCGCCAGTGCCCGTCGAGGCCCCCGCCGTCGCGGAGACCCCCGCCACGCCGGAGCCCTCCACCACCGAGCCCCAGGACAAGCGCCTGGAGACCACGGTGTCGGGACGCTCGGAGGCGGAGCGTCACCGCCAGTCCGCCGAGGCCGTGAAGATCATCAGCATCCGCCGCGCCCAGGCCCGCTCCGGCGACCTGGGACAGGTGCTCGCGTCACAGGAGGGCGTGGAGGTGCGTCGCTCCGGCGGGCTCGGCAGCTCCGCGATGTTCGCGCTGAACGGCCTCACCGACGACCAGATCCGCTTCTTCCTCGACGGCGTCCCGCTCGACCTCTCCGGCTATCCGTTCGGCATCGCCAACGTCCCGGTCAACCTCGTGGACTCCGTGCAGCTCTACCGGGGCGTGGTGCCCATCCGCTACGGCGCGGACGCGCTGGGCGGCGCCGTCAACCTCACGTCGGCGCCGCTGGAGACCGGCGCCCACGGCGCGGCGTCGCTCCAGGGCGGCGCCTTCGGCACCTTCCGCCTCACGCTCGGCGGCAGCTACAAGCCCGCGGAGCAAGGCTTCTACGCCCGCGCCCACTTCTTCGCGGACACCACGGACAACGACTACTCCGTCGACACCGAGGTCGCGGACGAGCGGGGCAGCCTCCGCCCCGTCACCGTCAAGCGCTTCCACGACGGCTACGACGCGCTCGGCGGCGGCCTCGAGGCCGGCTACACCGGCCTCTCCTGGGCCGACCGCATCGTCGTGCGCGCCTTCGGCTCCACCCACGACAAGGAGCTGCAGCACAACCTGGTCATGCGCGGCACGCCCTACGGCGAGGCCACCTACGGCGCGGACACGCTGGGCGCGCAGGTGCTCTATGCGAAGACCCTCTCCGAGCACACACGCCTGGACGTGCTCGCCGGCTACGCGTGGCAGGCCACGGAGCTGGTCGACGTCTCCGAGTGGGTCTACGACTGGTTCGGCAATCGCGTGAACCCCCGCCAGAACCCGGGTGAGATTGGCGAGACGGCCACGGACCAGTCCATCTGGCAGCAGTCCGTCTACGGACGCGCCAACCTCGGCTGGGACCTCGGCCCCACGCAGACGCTGCGCCTGTCCGCCGCGCCCACGCTGACGCTCCGCACCGGCGAGCAGCGCCGCAAGGTCAGCCCCACCGACCCGGACCGCCTCGCGCCGGAGCGCTCGCTCTTCACCTTCGTCACCGGGCTCGAGTACGAGACCCACCTGTTCGACGACGCGCTGGAGGTCATCCTCTTCGGCAAGGACTACGTCTACCGGGGCCGCGCGCAGCAGCCCATGGAGTCCGGCGGCTGGCGCGCCAAGGACCGGAACCTGCACCGGCTGGGCGGAGGCGCCGCGCTGCGGCTGCGGCTGACCGGGACGTTCTACGCCAAGGCCAGCTACGAGCGGGCCACGCGCATGCCCCGTCCGGACGAGGTCTTCGGCAACGGCGTGCTCATCCTCGAGAACCTCGACCTGGCGCCGGAGCACAGCCACAACGTCAACCTGGGCATCGCCTCCGCGCCGCTGCGCACGCGCCTGGGCAGCTTCCGGGGCGAGGTCAACGGCTTCGCGCGCTTCGCGGACGACCTCATCCTGCTGGCGGGGCGCGACCGCGACTGGAGCTACCAGAACGTCTACGCGGCCCGCATCCTCGGCGTGGAGGGCACCGTGGGCTGGACGTCGCCCACGGGGCTGGTGAGCCTGGACGCCAACGCCACCGTGCAGGACCCGCGCAACGCCTCCGACCAGGGCACCTTCGGCGCCTTCGACGGCCGGCGCCTGCCCAACCGCCCGTGGCTCTTCGCCAACGCCACCGCGCGCGTGTCGCTGAAGAACCTGGCCCTGGCGGACGACGAGCTGGCGCCCTTCTGGAGCACCCGCTACGTGCACGGCTTCTTCCGCAACTGGGAGGGCCTGGGCACGGTGGAGTCGAAGGACACCATCGACGCCCAGTTCGTCCAGGCGGCGGGCGTGGGCTACCGGGTCCGCAGGGGCGCCCTCACCGTGGGACTCACCGCGGAGCTGGAGAACCTCACCGACGCCAAGGTCTTCGACTTCTTCGGGGTCGAGCGCCCCGGCCGCGCGGGCTGGCTCAAGGGCACGCTCGAATACTGACGCGCGGCGCGCCCGGTCCAGCGACACGGGCCGGGCGCACCGCGGAGCAACGGAAGCTCAGCGCACCTTCACGAACTGGTACGCCCAGCCCAGCGTCTCGAAGCGCTTCGTCGGCGCGCCGCTGGTGCCCAGCTCCCAGACCACCGTCTTGGAGTAGTCCGTCTCCGGCAGCAGCAGGAAGGTGCGGCCGTCGAGCGTGAAGGCGTAGTAGCCGCCCGCGATGAAGCCCAGGCCGTCCACCTGCGAGGCGGTGCCGGTCTCCAGGTTCACGCGCCACAGCTTCCAGTGGCTCTCGCTGGTGACGACGGAGGGCGCCGTGCCGGCGTTGATCTCCACCTCCTCGTCGTGGAACGCGGCGACCACGCCCACGCCGTTGCCCAGGTAGCGGAACGCCGCCGTCTCACGGCCGCCCACCAGGTCGGACAGCGAGCGCGTCCAGGACGCGTCGATGTCCAGCTCGCCCGCCTTGATGCGCACCATGCAGGTGTGCGGGGCGCTGTCGGGCTCGATGACGGGGGCCGCGGCGCTGAACACCCAGTTGCTGAAGTAGAGGTTGCCCGCCTCGTCCTGCGTCGCCACGTCGAGCCCGGGGCACGGCGCGTCGATGAGCTTCACCAGGCTGCCGTCGGTGTTGGAGTAGACGGCGATCTGCGAGCTGGGGGAGAAGTCGTAGAAGTTGCCGTCGGTCCAGTAGAAGGCCTGGAACGCGTAGTCACCGCGCGTCACGCGGCCGCGGTCGAAGCTCGTCTTCACGACCAGGCCCTCGCGCTGCGAGGCCAGCCCCGGCGCTTCGGCGGTGCCGGAGAGCTCCATGGTGGAGGGGTTCCACACGATGCGCTTGGACTCCTCCAGCGACATGTACGCGCGCGTGGAGCCGACGAACTGGTTGAGGTACAGCGGCGCGGAGGTCAGGCCGTAGTTGGCGAAGCTGACGCGGCCCGCGGCCTCCAGCGAGCCGTCGTCGCCCACGCGGAAGCGCGACAGCTCCGGCGCCTCGCCCGAGCCGACGAAGAGCAGCCCGTCCACCGCGCCAATCGTCGCGAAGCCGGAGTACTCGCGGGCCTTCTCCAGGTCCAGGCCGGTGACGTCCAGCGAGTCGAACACGCTCACGTACGTGGCGCTGCCCGCCTGGGAGAAGACGGACGTGGCCAGGCTGTACACCGGCTTCTTCGTCTCCGGGGGCGGGGTGGGGGTCTTCTCGTCGTCGTCCCCGCAGCCCACGAGGCTGGCGGCGAGCAGGAGGGAGGTGGCGGTGGAGGCCACGGTGAAACGGCGGAAGGGACTCATCGGTGATGCACTCCAGTGAGGGGTGAGGGGGGACAGCGAAGGACTCAGCCGGGCAGCGGCTCGGGGGTCTCGGACACCGCCGGCCGTGCCGCGGAGGAAGGCGCGCGCTGGAGGCGACGGATGGCGATGGACGCCCCCAGGAGCAGGAGCGCCAGCGCCACCAACCCCACCTCCGTCGCGAGCACGTGCGTGGACCCCGAGCCGAACGGGAGCCGGAGCGTCAGCGCCGAGTCGAGCAGCGGCACGGTGAAGAGCAGGCCGCTGGCGGCGAGCAGCAACCGACGCGCGTGGAGCGCCGGGTCCGCGCCCAGCAAGGCGCCGAGCACCCCCGCCGCCCACGACGCCAGGAAGACGCCGTGCTCCCACCGGGGCCGCTCCGCCAGCCCGCCGGGCAACACCTGGTTGGCGACGAACAGGCACGCCACCGCCAACGCGAGCCCGGCGCACACGCCCGACGTCAGCCGCGCGAGCACGACATCGAAGCGGTTCGGCGACTTCGCGCGGCGGCGCTCCAGCCACAGCAGGTTGCCCGCGAGGATGCCGAAGGCGCAGAGGAACGCGAGCAGCGCGTAGAGCACCTTCGCGGGGAAGCCGGCCCACGTGGCGAAGTGCAGGCCGAAGAGCGGGTCCATCACCCGCGTGTAGGTCGTCCCTCCGCCCGCCTCGCGCTCCCAGATGAGCTGCCCCTGGCGCGACACCCGCACGTGCGTGAAGGCATGCAACGTGCCTTCCTGCTCGCCCGGCAGGTGCACGGAGCCGTTCTCGTCCCCCAGGTGGTCGAAGAAGAAGTGGTCATGGGCCGACGCCGGGAAGCGCTGCTTCGCCAGCGCCAGCGCCCGGGCCAGGTCGGGTGCGCCCGCGGGCCTGCCGGAGGCGGCGGGCGGCGACGGCCAGTCCACCGCGCGCGCCTTCGCGGTGGGGTCGTCCTTCATCGACGTGCGCACCACCGCGGGCTCGAACCAGTCGTCGAGCCAGAGGATGCCGCCGGTGAGCCCGAAGACGAGCAGGAACGGCGCGGCCACCACGCCGATGACCTTGTGCGTGTCCGACCAGAACACCCGCCGCGACGACGCGGGACGGAAGCGCACCAGCTCCCGCACCATGCGCCCCAGTTGGAGCAGGAGCCCCGTGCCGACGAGCAGCACCAGCACGGCCGACGCGACCCCGGACACGTGCTGGCCACCGGGGAGCGGCTCCAGGAAGTGCATCGCGTTGAGGAACTCGCCCAGGTCGCTGCGCTCGCCGAGCCGACGTCCGGAGACCGGGTCCACCCAGGTCATGTGGAGGCCACCGTCGGCCATGCGCCACAGCCGGAGCCACGGCTCCTCCGCCGTGGGCAGCGAGATGCCGAACCACACCGGACGCGACGGCGCCTCCTCCTCCGCGAAGTGCTGCGCGAGCGCCACCGCCCGCGCCTCCGACACCGCGACGGGCGCGCGGAAGTGCGGCTCCTGCCAGGGCGCCAGCTCCTCCGCGAACAGGGCGAAGGCGCCCAGGTAGAACGTCACGAAGAGGACCAGCGACGAGAGCACACCCGCCCAGGCATGCGCGTCCCAGAGGACCTCGTAGGCGCGGGGCGACAGCTTCACTTCGACACCAGGACACCCACGGACACGGCGGCCACCAACACCGAACCGACCCAGGCTCGCGGGGCGCTGCGCGCCAGCAGGGCCAGACACACGCCCGTGCAGACCGCGGGCAGCACCACGAGCATCGCCACCAGCAACCGCACGTCCTCCGCGACGGGCAGCACCGCCGGCACCGCCACGCTCGCCAGCACCGCCGCGACCGGCGCGCCCGTGACGGCGGCCGCGATGCGGCCCGCTCCATGCCGGTGCGCCATCAGGCGCCTCCCCACCACAACCACGCCAACCCCACCGCGCCCACCGGCAGCCCATAGCGCGTCGCGCGCGGCCACAGCGGCAACGCCAACGCGAGCCCCGGCGCCACCAGCATCCCCAGCACCGCCGCGCACGTCAGCCCCACCGCGAGCCCCTGAGCCCTCACCGCCAGCCCCACCCCACCCACCACGAGCCCCCAGCCCACCCAGGACGGAAGCGCCACCCCGCGAAGCAGCACGGCGATGCCCAGCACCATCAGCAGGGTCGAGAGCGCCATGTCCTCCTCGGGGGCCGCCAAAGTTGAGATTGATTCGCAATTGCGGAAACGTCAGCAGTTGAGCCGCCCGAGCCCATGAAGTCAAGGCGGGCCAAGCCCCCGGAGACGTGGCTTGCCCCCAATGCGGGAAGCCCCCGTTTTCGGGCGCATGGCATCAATCACAGACACTTGCACGGACATGTGTCGGCCGCGGGCGATGAGGGCTCGCGCGACTCAGGCCTCCTGGCGCCGGTGGCCTCCCCGCGGCCACCGGCGCGCGAGCAGGTTCCGGCGCTGGAGCACCTCGTGGACGACCAGCATCGTCGCGGCCACCGCGAAGGGAATCAGGTAGTAGATGACCCGGTAGACCAGCAAGGTGCCGAGCACGAGCGCCGTCGACAAGCGGGGCGTCAGCGCGGCGAGGATGACGGAGTCGAACACCCCCAGTCCTCCCGGCACCTGACTGGCGAGCCCGGCCAACTGCGCCACCGCGAACAAGGCCACCATGGTCGCGGGCGACACGCGTCCGTCGGGCGGCAGCAGCACCCACAGCACCATGGCCGCCAGCGTCCAGTCCGTGAAGGACACGACGAGCTGTTCGAAGGCCTGCCGCGGCGTGGGCAGCGACACCTCCAGGTCCAGGCGGCGCACGCGCAGCGGCTGGCGCACACGGAGGCACAGGCCGAAGTACAGCGCCAGCACGCCGAGCAGCGCCAGGCCCAGCGCCCGCGCCATCCCCGGGGACAGGGACAGGAGCGACATGGCGCCCTGGCCACCATCCACGAGGAGCGCGACGCCCGACACCGCGAGCAGCCCCACCCAGAAGGTGAGCACGTTGAACGTGCCCACCTGGGCCACGTCCAGCGCGGTCAGGCCCCGCGCCGCGTACAGCCGGTAGCGCACCCCACCGCCGGTGAGGAACGACATGCCGATGTTGTGGCCGAACGCGTAGCCCACGAAGGACGCGAAGCCCACCTGTCGGTAGGGCAGCCGGCGGCCCAGGTGCCTCAGCGCCAGCACGTCATACAGCGTCAGCGCCAGGTAGTTGCACACCGCGCAGGCGAGCGACAGGGCGATGCGGCTGGCCGGGATGGACTTCAGGGCCTTGAGCAACTGGCCCGTGTGCAGCTCGGACAGCTCGTGGCGCATGACGAAGAAGGCGAGCGTCAGCAGCACGAGGGGCAGCAGGGCGAGCGCCGCCCGCCGCAGGTGGTGAGCCAGGGACCGCACCCCCCGACGGTGCGCACACCGGCACGCGCGCGCCTGTCCTGGACGTCCGGCCGCTCAACGGCCCGGCGGCACGAGCGCCTCCGCCGCGTCGCAGAGGTCCTCCATGGCGAAGGGCTTGTCGAGCACGCGCGCGGCGCCGAGCTGCTCCGCCTCCCGGTGCACCTGCGCGTCACCGAAGGCGGTGATGAGGATGACCGGCGTCGTCCAGCCCTCGCGCCGCAGCCGCGCGACGACCTCCAGGCCGGAGTAGCCCGGCATGCGCACGTCGGTGACGATGAGGTCCGGCACCTGCGTCTGGTCGGCCAGCAGGCCGTCGATGATGGCCTGCACCAGGCCCGGCCCGTCCTCGGCCTCCACCACCTCGTAGCCGCGCCGCCGCAGGGCCCTGCGCAGCAACGCCCGCATCTCCGGCTGGTCCTCGGCCACCAGCACGCGCGGCCGGGCGCTGCGCGATATCGGAGGAAGCGGCCATGAGTGTGTTCCCGCCTGTTCCTCCCATTCCTCGTCTGGCCCCATCAATGTCGGCTCCTTCCCGCGTGGTGGGCCGCCGTCCTTCCATCCCTCGCGCATGGATGGGTGACGGCCCTGGCGCGGGCGGACAGAGCATTGGACGTGCCACGTCGCATTCCCGCTGGGACGTGGCCGGATGCCCCGGGGAGAAATGCCCCGGCCGGGGCACTTTGCCCCGCCCCACCGCCCCACGACGCCCCGCTCCGGACGCCCTCCCGCGCATGGCACAGAGGGAGACGCCGCCCCGCGCGGGGGCTGGCCCGACATCTGCACTAGGCCCGGACATCGGTTCGGGCGTGGGGCCTCACGAGATGCGCCCCCAGTCATGGCAGCCGTCGGGAGTCGGGGGACGACCAACGGACTGACCCTTTCCACCCTCCAGGAGGAGCGCGTCCGCGTCCTCCCCACGCCCGGGCCGAACCTACCCCTTCCACGGCCGGATGCCCTCCGGCCTCACGGAGAACGAACGATGGCCTGCTCGCTCCCTTCTCGACGACTCCTGGGTGCCCTGGCGCTGCTGCCCGCCGCGACGCTGGGCGTTGGTTGTGGCAAGGCGCTCGGCATCTCCGACGCCCACGCCGCGTCGCTGCCCGACACCACCGTGGCCGCCGCCGCGAGCACGCCCTCCGGCATGCCCGTGCAGCAGGCGCGCTTCAACCCCGTCACCTCCGGGAACATCACCTCGCTCGCGCCGCTGGTCGACTCCGTGAAGGGCGCGGTCGTCTATGTGGAGGTGAAGTCGCGCCCGCGCCGGGTCGCCGGCATCCAGGGCCTGCCTCCGGGCTGGGCCGAACGCTTCGGCATGATGCCGCAGGGCGAGGCGCCCGCGCGCCAGGGCCTGGGCTCGGGCTTCATCATCGACCCGTCCGGCACGGTGCTCACCAACAACCACGTCGTGGAGGACGCGGACACGGTGCGCGTGAAGCTGGGGGACGGGCGCTCCTTCGACGCGGAGGTGCTGGGACGCGACCCGCTCACGGACGTGGCGCTGCTCAAGCTCAAGGGCGCGCCGGCCGACCTGCCGTCGGTGAAGCTGGGGGACTCGGACGCGGTGCGCGTGGGTGACCCGGTGATGGCCATCGGCAACCCGTTCGGGCTCGAGACCAGCGTCAGCGCCGGCATCCTCTCCGCCCGGGCGCGCGACATCCACGCCGGCCCCTACGACGACTTCCTCCAGACGGACGCCGCCATCAACCCCGGCAACTCCGGCGGCCCGCTCTTCAACATGCAGGGCGAGGTGGTGGGCATGAACACCGCCATCATCGGCGGCGCCAGCGGCATCGGCTTCGCGGTGCCCAGCAACCTGGTGAGGTCGCTCCTGTCGCAGTTGCAGGAGACGGGCGCGGTGCGCCGCGGCTGGCTGGGCCTGGCCGCGCAGGACCTCACGCCGGAGCTGGCGCGGGCGCTCAAGTCGAACGCGGCCAAGGGCGCCGTGGTGGCGGGCGTCAACCCGGGCAGCCCCGCCGCGCGCGCCGGCTTCAAGGAGGAGGACATCATCACCTCCGTGGCGGGACGCGCCGTGGAGTCCGCCGGCGCGCTCACGCGCAGCGTGGCGCTGCTCAAGCCCGACTCCAAGGTGAAGGTGGACGTGGTGCGCGGCGGCAAGCCCCAGACGCTGGAGGTGACGCTGGGCACGCGTCCCGCGCAGCGGGGCGAGGAGGAGATCACCCCGCGCAACGCGCCCGCGCCGGTGTCGCGCAAGCTGGGCATCGGCCTGCGTGACGCGGAGGGAGGTGGCGCGCAGGTGATGTCGGTGGAGCCCGGCAGCCCCGCCGAGCGCGCGGGCCTGGTGCCCGGCATGGTGCTGGTGCAGGTGGACGACAACAAGGTCGCCAGCGCTTCGGACGCCGCCAACGCCTTCACGTCCGCCCGGTCCGGGGCCGCGCTGCTCCTGAGGGTGCGCGCGCCGGACTCGGACGCCACCGTGTTGCGCGCGCTGGAAGTGCCGTAGCGCGCCCGCCCGTGGGTGGGGACCCGAGGCCCCACCCACGGGCACTTTCCGCGGGTGTCCTGAATCCCCGCGGCGTTTGGCGTAGAGTCCCCCTTCGTGCCGCGCTGCCAGACATGCGGGCGACGTTGGGAGGGTTCCCACGCGCCGTGCCCGGCGAACACACCCGCCGAAGGCGCGGGGCGGGTGATGCCCGCCGAGCCGCCGCCCCCGCCCATCCCGGGCTACCGCGTGGAGGGGTTGCTGGCGCGAGGCGGGTTCGGCGTGCTGCTGCGCGCGCACCGCGAGTCGGACGCGCAGCCGGTGGCCATCAAGCTGGCCCGCACCGGACACACGCTGGCCCGCGCGCAGCTCGTCCGCGAGTCGGAGGCGCTGCGCATCCTGGGCCCGCCCACCGTGCCGGCGCTGTACGAGGTGGGTGTCCTCCCCGGCGGCGCGCGCTTCATCGCCATGGAGCACGTGGACCACCCCACCCTGGCGGAGAAGCTGGCGCGGACGGCCGACACCCTCCCCCTGCGCGAGGTGGCGGACCTGGCGCTGGCCGTGGCGGACGCGGTGGCGCGCGTCCACGCGAGCGGGCTCGCCCACTGCGACCTGAAGCCGGAGCACCTGTTCCTCGACCCGGACAGCCAGCAGGTGCGCGTCTTCGACTTCGGGCTCGTGCGCGGCACCACCACCGCGGAGGGCCACGCGCTGCTCAGCGAGGGCCCGACGACGAGCGACACGTCCGGCTTCGCGGGCACCGCGGAGTACATGGCGCCCGAGCAGTGCACGGGCACCGCGGACGTGGACACGCGCACGGACGTGTACGCGCTGGGGGTGCTGCTCTACGAGATGCTCACGGGCCGGCCGCCGTTCTTCGGCAACACGCCGGACGTGCTCCAGGCGCACATGGCGCTCCGGCCCCCTCCGCCCTCGGACTTCGCGCCGGTGCCGCCCGCGCTGGAGGAGGTGGTGCTGCGCTGCCTGGCCAAGGAGCGCGCCCGCCGTCCGGAGAACGCGAGCGTGCTGGGCATCGCCCTGCGCGAGGCGCTCACCCACGCCTACCGCCCCAGCGAGCCCAGCCCGCCCCGCCCCACGGCGCCGGGAGAGCCGCGCCCCGCGCAGGTGCGCCGCTCCGTCGCCATCCTCTTCCTCACCTCGCGCGCCAACCCCGTCAGCGTGCAGAAGGGGCTGGCCTCCTACGGGGGCCACATGGCCTTCACGGACGGGCCGCGCATCGCCGCCGTGTTCGACCCGGACGTGGGGGAGAACCCCGTGCGCCGGGCCATGCGCGCCGGTGAGGGGCTGGCCGAGCGGGGCCTGGCCACGGGCGCGCTGGTGGACGTGTCCGCCGTCACCGTGCAGCGCCGCCCCACCGGCACGCCGCGCTACCTGGGCGCCATCCTCTCGCGCGCGGACCGCTACCCCGCCGGGCCGGACACGCAGGGCGTGCTCCTGTCGCCCGCCGCCGCGGAGGCGGTGCCGGAGGTGCCGTGCACGGACGTACCCGGACAGCCGGGCCTCCTGCGCCCCGCGTCCCCCGGCTTCGCGCCCCGGCCGGACATCACCGTGCTCCAGCTGGGCAGCGAGGTGCTGGTGGGCCGGGAGCTGGAGACGTCCTATCTCCTGGAGAGCGCCCGCGCGGCGGTGGGCGAGGCGGCGCCCACGCTCGTCACCGTCATGGGCGACCGGGGGCTGGGCAAGAGCCACCTCGCCGCCGCGCTGCTGCGGGAGCTGCAGGCGCTGCTGCCGGGCGCGCGGGTGTACGGCACGCGCTCGCGCGAGCCGGTGCAGGGCGACCCGGACGGCACGCTACGCACGCTCCTGCGCTGCGCGCTCAACGGCTTCGAGAGCGACCAGACGGACACGGAGGAGCAGGGCCGCGCGGCCATCATGAAGCGGCTGGGCCCCACGCTGGGCGCGGAGCTGTGGCCCGGCGTGGCCGCGACGCTGGGCTGGTACGCGCCGGGCGGGCCGGAGCTGCAGAGCTGGGCGGCGGCGCCGGGCGCGCTGCGCTCGCTGGCCATGCGCGCGACGGGTGAGCTGCTGTCGGCCACCGCGCGCGACCGGCCGCTGTGCCTGGTCATCGACGACGCGCACTTCGCCGAGGAGACGGCGCTGGACGCGCTGGAGTACGCGAGCCTCGCCGAGGCCAGCGTGCCCCTGTGGGTGTGCGTGCTGGCGCGGCCCGGGTTCGAGCGCAGCCGCCCCATGTGGGGTGCCCGCGCGGCCCGGCAGGACACGGTGTCGCTGCGGCCGCTGGCCGGCGAGCAGGCGCAGGAGCTGTGCCGGCTGCTGCTCAAGCCGGTGGAGAACGTGCCGGCGCAGGCGGTGGAGCGCATCGTCGAGCGCGCGCAGCACGTGCCGCTCTACATGGTGGAGCTGGTGCGCGGCCTCAAGCGCCAGGGGCTGGTGCGCCAGCGCGCCCCGGGCGGGAGCTGGTACCTGGTCACGGACGGGCTGGAGAAGGTGCCCGAGCTGCGGCTGGTGGAGTGGCTGGCGGACCGCGAGCTGGGGGCGCTGCCCGCGTCGCTCGCGGCGCACGCGCGGCTGTGCGCGCTGCTGGGCACGGACTTCACGGCGGCCACGGCGGAGGGCGTGGTGCGGGAGCTGGAGCGCGACGGCGCCGCCGGGGGCTTCCCGCTCGACGCGGGCCACGCCACGCGGCGGCTGCTCGACTCCGGCCTGCTCGTGTCCCACCGGCAGGAGGGCCTGAGCTTCCGCAACGAGCTGCTGCGCGAGGCGGTGGCGGCCACGCTGCCCGCCGCCGAGCGGCTGCGCATCCACCACGCCGCGTACCGCTACTTCCTGGGCCCCGCGGGCGCCAGCGAGCGGCAGCGCCTGCCGCGCCTGGCGCTGCACGCGGCCGCCGCCAACCTGCGCGAGGAGGCCGCCGCGCTCTCCATCGACCTGGCCGAGTCCGCGCGGGGCCGCCACGCGTTCCTCGACGCGGAGGCCATGTACACGCGCGCCCTGGAGCTGCTGGAGCCCACGGACGAGCTGCGCTGCCTGACGGCGCTGCGCGGGCGCGGGCTGATGCGCATCCGCATCGGCCGGTATGACGACTCGCTGGCGGACTTCGCCGACGCGCGCGAGCGGGCCGTCCGCCTGGGCGACGCGCGCTCGCGGCTGGAGCTGCTCCTGGACGAGGCCATGGCGCTCGACTGGGTGAACGACTACCCGCGCAGCGAGGCGCGCGCCTACGAGGCCCAGGCGCTGGCGTCACAGGTCGACTCGCCCTACGTGCAGGTGCGGCTGCTGCTCGCGCTGGGGCGCGCGCTGTTCCGCAAGGGCGAGTGGCAGGAGGCGCGCGCGCCGCTGGAGGCCGCCGCCGAGCGCGCCCGCCGGCTGGGGGACGCGGGCTACGAGACGCAGGTGGTGGCGCAGCTGCTGCTCGCCGTCATCCTCCCCAACCTGGGCGACATCGACGAGACGGCGCGCGTGCTGGCGGAGGTGGTGGAGGCGTGCACGGACCGCGGCGACCTGTTCCACCTGGGCAGCGCCATCAACAACCGCCGCAACCTGTGGGTGGCGCGCAAGGACCTGGCCAGCGCGCTGAAGGACCAGGAGCGCTTCATGCACCTGGGGCGCGAATTGGGCATGGTGGGCTGGGAGTACTTCGCCGAGCACAACCTGGGCGAATTGCACTACCAGGCGGGGGACGTGGACGCCGCCGCGCCCCACATCGCCCGCGCCATCGCGCTGGAGCGCCGGCACCCGGAGGTCGCGCCCCGGCCGTGGGCCCTGCTGCTGCAAGCGCGCACCATGGCGTGGACGGGGCGGCAGACGCGCGCGCGGGAGCTGCTCGCGCAGGTGCGGCAGGTGCTCTCCGAGGGGCGCACCGGCGCGGAGCTGAGCCCGTCGGAGGAGGTGCTCTTCGCCATGGTGGAGCTGGCCACGCGCGACGCCACGCCGGAGGCCTGGGAGGCGCTGCGCGAGCGGTCGGCCCAGGTGTCGATGGAGCAGGAGCCGCTCGAGGTGCTGGAGATGATGGGGCTGGCGGCGCTGCGCCGGGGGGACCGGGACGCGGCGCGCCGCATCCTCGAGCAGGCGCTGGGACACGCCGCGCTCCTGCCCAACCTCATGGAGGGCCGCATCCGCCGCTCGCTCGCCCGGGCCTGGGACATCGGCCCCGCCGCGTGAGGCAAGGGGGGCGCGCGCGCCTCAGCCCGCGGGCATGAAGCCCAGCAGCTTGAGCGCGCCCAGGAGGACGCCGCCCAGCGACTCCGCGGCGATGGCCCCCGCCGCGAGCGCGGGCACGTTGCGGTCCGTCGCCTCCGGAGCGCGCCAGCGCGCCACCGCCGCCACGACGGCGCCCAGGCACAGCGTCACCGCGAAGTACGCGGGCAGGATGAAGCCGATGCCCATGGCCACCGGGGACGGCAGCCACCGCGCCGCCCGGCCCCGCGCCGCGAGCGTCAGCCCCGCGCCCACCAGCGCCGCCACGCCCCCGGCCAGCGCCGCGTGCGCGGGCAGCC
>NZ_JAKCFB010000049.1 GCF_024198235.1 Myxococcus dinghuensis
GCCGCGCCAGGCCGCGCCCGTTCACTTCCCCCGGGAGCTCTACCTGGCGCCCGGATGCACACGCCCGGCGCACCAGCTCGCGTAGTTTCGCAAGGTTAGGAGCGCTGACCGCCTGGCGCTCGAGCGCCGCGGTACGAGTTCGAGCCTGAACTCGCGCCAGGAAGCACACTCCGTCCAGCGGACTGGACACCAGCGCGCCGTTCACTTTCCCGGCCCACCTCCCCTCGCCCCTGAGGCCCCGCTGGCCGCTGCGTGCCCCTTTTGATGCGCGCCCCCCGGCCAGCCTGCGCGCCAGCAGCTCTGCCGCGTGACGCCCCTTTCCTGCGCGCGTGTCCCCCAACGCTTCGGGCCGCAGGCCTTTGTCCTCGGCGTGAGCCCCACGAGCCCCCGCGCAGCCCTCGAAGCACCGGCACTCCGCCCCACGCCCACCTGGGCGCGCGTGCCGTTACCAGGGCCCGGCCGAATGGCCGGAAATGCGTAAAGGCGGCCATTCGGCGTCACGGCCCCCACGCTGTTTCGCGCGCTTACGAGCCCTCGTGAGGGGCCGAAGCGCCGAGGCGCATGGCCGCTTTCCCCAGGTTGGGGCCGCCTGCCGCCCGCCGCGCGGCCCAGCTCCTCCCCCGTCCCCTTCACCGCATGTCCTCGCCGGGCTCAACCATGCCTACCGACGACGCCAGCACGCCTACCCCGCCTACCCATGACGCCAGGGTGGGGGGTGGTGCGTTTTTTCGTGGGGGTCGCCCCGTCGGGGCGTGTACCTGGGGCCCTTTTCGAGAGGGTCAGCTCCGAAAAAGTGAACACCCCTCCCCTGATCATTTGCGGCCGGTAAGTGGACGCCTCGCGCTGTTCACTTTCGCCGGCTGCGGCGGCTGCGCCTGGAGCGGCATGCGCGAGCGTTGCGCACGTCCGTCCCCCACCGCCTCCGCGCGGCACCCCGGCCCAGCCAAGGGCTCTCGTGGGCGCTCAGCGCGGAGGCGGCATTCCCCATCAGCAGGGCAAGTCCTGCGTCACGCGCACCAGCTCGTCGTCCGAGGGGTGCGTGTAGATGACCGTGGAGTCGATGCTGCGCTGCCTCGCGAAGCGCTGGGTGAGGCGGATGTCCCGCGTTCGCCTATACACCCCGGTGCATGCGGTGTGGCGCACGGCGTGGAAGTTGAGGTGTCTCTCCAGGCCCGCGCGCTGCTGCCAGACTCCGAAGCCGTGGCGCACCTGCCGCGTGGACAGGCGCAGGCCCTTGCGGCTCAGGAAGAGCGGCGCCTGGGGGCGCACGTCGTGCCCCTGCGAGCGCTTCAGCCGCAGCAACTTCTCCAACTTGGCACGCACCGTGTCCGAGAGGACAACCTCTTGGGGGCCCGGGTGCCGGCGGCTGCCCTTGAAGACGGTCAGCGTCACATGCCGGCGTGCGCGCCTGCGCTCGTCGAAGATGTCGCCGATGTTGAGGGCCACCAGTTCGTGCTCTCGAAGGCCCGATGCGAGCGCGAGGCTGTAGAGGCAGTGGTCTCGGTATCCCTCCTTGTGCTCCCCGGTGGCTCGCAGCAGGCGAGTCACCTCCTGTTCCGTGAGGGTGCGCGGGGCTCGGGCGACAGCGGCATAGGCAGACATGGCGACTCCTTCGTGAAGAGGACGCGGCCATGCACGCTCTGGGGCGCCCACAAGACAAGTCATTAACCGCACGCCCCATTGCATCCACCGCCGGGGCCGCAAGCGGCCCTGGCATCTCCAGCGTCAATAGGGAGGAGTCCCTGTGAATCAACTTGTCGCATTCAACTTCGAGTCGCACCACGTCCGCGTCGTCATGGACGAGCAGGGTCAGCCATGGTTCGTCGCCGCCGACGTCTGCGGGGCGCTCACCCTCAACACCGAGCAGACGCGGCGCCTCGGAGACGACGAAAAGGGTCTGCGTACTGTGCAGACCCCTGGAGGCCCACAGGAGATGACGGTGGTCAACGAGCCGGGCCTCTACGTGCTCACCTTCACCAGTCGCAAGCCCGAGGCTCGGCGCTTCAAGCACTGGGTGACACACGAGGTGTTGCCCACCCTCCGCAAGACGGGCAACTACACGGCGCCAGGTGCTTCGCCACAACAGCCGCACCTGGCCCCTTCCTCTCTGCTCCAAGTCCAGGTGCTGGCCCACCTGGAAGTGGCCAAGGCGCTCACCACGTTCGTTCCAGGGCTCAAGCCGGAGCTGGCGGCGGCCTGCGCGCTCGATGCCATCCACCAAGACACAGGGCTCGCGATGGAGCCCCACCGCAAAGGGCTACCAGCTTCCGCCGAGCCACCCGCGCGGCTCAACGCCACGCAGCTCGGTCAAAAGGTCGGGCTGACCGCCCGGAAGATGAACCTCCGCCTGGAAGCATGCGGCCTCCAGCGGCGTAACGAGCGCGAGGAGTGGGAGCTGACGGACACAGGCCGGGAGTACGCCGAGGCCGTCCCCTTCAGCCGCCATGGTCATTCGGCCTACCAGCTTCTCTGGCGCCCCGAGGTCCTCGGCGTCCTGGAAAATGCCGCTCGCTCCTCGTCGATGAGCGTCGACCTCGGCTGACGGAGGACAGCATGACGCTCGTCATCGTCAAGCGCACCGAGGATGACCTCACCCAGTGGCTGGCCACCGAGTCCGGATTCATTTCCGGGCTGTGCCAGCACGACAACGAGCCAGTGGTGCTGGAGCCGTACCAGCAGTCCTTCCTCGACAACCGCTCCCGCTTCCGTTGGGTCACGAAGAGCCGCCAGGTGGGCTTCTCCTTCACCTTCGCGCTTGAGGCCCTCGCGCGCTGCCACCTACGTGACGGCCACACGGCCGTCTTCGTCTCGTACAACCTGAGCGATGCCGTGGAGAAGGTGCTCATCGCACGGCAGGTGTACGAGGAGCTGCCGACTGCCTTCCAGAAGAAGCTCGTGACGGATGCCAAGACGGAGTTGGCGTTCGAATCCAACGCCAAGGGCCGGCGCCTCTCGCGCATCATCTCTGTTCCCGCCAAGCCTCCGCGCGGCAAGCGTGGCGATGTCTACCTCGACGAGCTGGCACACCTGGTCAACGACCGCGAAGTCTACACAGGCAGCACCGCCCTCATCCTGCGCTCGCATGGACAACTCACAGGGGGCAGCACCCCGCTGGGCCGGCGAGGCATCTTCTGGGAGATAGACACCCAGGAGCTGCGGAAGTACCCGCACCACACACGCCAACTGGTGCCCTGGTGGCTGTGCCGCTTCTTCTCCCTCGACGTGCGGCGCGCCTCGGTGGAAGCCCCCTTCATGCCCACCGAGGAGCGCGTCGCGCGCTTCGGGCGCCCCGTCCTCGTGGAGCAGTTCGACTCTCTGCCGCTGGAGGACTTCTGCCAAGAGTTCGAATGCCTTTTACGTCGACGAGTCCTACAGCTTCTTGCCCTACGAGCTCATCCTCCCATGCACCACCGACGAGCTGCCGCTGGCCCAGGACGCCTCCGACGTGCCCCTGCCCCAGGGGCGCCTGGTTGCGGGCTTCGACGTGGGCCGCATGCGAGACCGCTCCGAGCTAGCCGTCTTCGAAGAGATGGAGGGTCGCTTCACGTGCCGCCTTCTGAAAAGCTTCGAGGGCGTCCCCTTCGCGGAGCAGGAGGCGCACCTGCGGCGCCTTCTTTCTGTCCTGCCGGTGGCGCGCCTCAGCGTGGACAGGAGCGGTATCGGCATGAACCTCGCCGAGAACCTGGCGCGCGACTTCACCCAGGTAGTGGCCGAGAACTTCACCAACGAATCCAAGGAGCGCTGGGCCACCGACTTCAAAATTCTCCTTCAGCGCCGCGATGTCACCCTGCCACGCCAGCGTGAGCTTGTCGGGCAGATTCACTCCATCAAGCGCAGGGTGCTCCCTTCCGGGAAGGTGTCCTTCGACGCCGAGCGCACCAACCGCGGGCATGCAGACAAGTTCTGGGCCGTCGCCCTGGCGTGCCAGCGCGAGCGGGGGCCCGAGCGACGAGGGACCGGGGAGATTGGCGTGCGGGTGATTGGATAGTCTCTACAATCCAGGATATTTTGGCGCCAGCACTTCGGGGGACTCATGGCAAAGCCCGCATCTACGAGTCAGAATCTTACCTCCGCGTTCCTCAACGCGGCCAAGCAAGCGCAGGCAATTGCCCTGAAGCATAAAGTTCGGTCCAAGCAGCAGCTACTTGCCCAGTTCGCCACGGAGCCCTGCGAGGACCAAGCGGTCGCCACAGTGGAGTACACCGAAGACGGATTTCGTTTCGTGGCCGGCGGCAGCCTTCAGGAAACCCTCTGCCACACGCAGTTCGAGCGCGTTGGCTTTGACAAGGAGAAGGGCTGGAACTTGGGAGAAGATGGCCTCCTGCTCATGGTGCTGGAAAGCCCTCATGAGGGCGAGTTCGATCAGAACATGAAGCCCAAAGGACCGGCTCAGGGTACAACTGGCGAGAACATCGGGAAATATCTGGAGCGCCAGCACCATCATCTGCCGCATTTAGCAACGGTCGCCCATGGACGCTACCGACTGGTCCTAATGAACGCCATCCGATACCAATGCTCGCTGGGAGTGTCTCCGACATCGATCTTCCGAGACTTCATCTTCCGCAAAGTGTGGGAGCAAGGCGGACGGACCAACTTCGTCACGAGGCTGAAGAAGTACCTGAAGGGCGTGGAAAACCAACTCATATTCGTTTGCTGCAGCAAGGGGGAGACAATACTGCCAGTCAAGAACGGTTCGGACATGGCAGACCTGCGCGACCTCGTCTACGATGCGGCAAAGAAGGTGGTCGCAGAAGACAGGCTCTTCCGGCGCCCGCATCCGAGCAGCGGATGGTTCTGCAGGAAGCCTTCCCTCCGGAGGCGCAGAAAACAGCCGACGAGAAGGCGGCAAAGATGACGCCTTGATGTCAGCGGCCACATTGTTTGTCACAGAGAGAAGTGATGCCAATGGAGTCACCTCCGGCAAGAGAGCTGTTCGGCCGCTACTACGCAGATGCACTGCGAATTCGCGATGCAGTCCGCGACTGTGCTCCGCTTGCCAGCTGGTTTCCTCTGGAGATAAAGCGTTTCCCACCCATTATCTGCTTTGGTTTTCCCACTGAATCCTCGGAACGCATCCCCTTGGTAACTCTCGGAATCAACCCGAGCACGGACGAGATTCGCGACGGCCATATAAGCTGCGATGAATCCCCCGACGTTCAGTTCCGCGACCAAGCGCGCTACTTCGAACGTAGACCGCTCAAGTGGTTTGAACGGGCTCAACTGGTCATGCAGACCCTTTCGGAAGATCTTCCGAAGGATCGACGCGCGACCTACGGAGGCCGCTTTTTCGGAGGCAAGCGCAACACAGTTCACCTGGACCTCACGCCAGTGATCACCGCCGCCATCGACGGACCCAAGAAGGCAGCGCAGAGAGCGAAGCGTCCGTTCGCTGAGCCGGCGGAGATTCACCTCCTGTTGACACTAGGGGCCCGGGGAATCCTCGAGCCCCTTCTCTCGGCATTCATCGAGAGGCATGGCGTAAGAGTCGTCGTGGCACTGGGTGGCTTGGACAGGCTGAACGCGGTGGGGCTCAGTACGCACACCTGCCCGCAGAAGTGGCCGAGCATCCAGTGGGCGTCACTCGGCAGCGGCCCGAGCGCCCAGTGCGCGGACAACGAGCTTGTTGCGAGAACCCGGCTACAGACCAAGGCGGCTCAGCTCGTGCAAGAAGCACTCATGGTAGAGAGTCGCTGAGGGCGCACGGCTTCCCGCCGTGGCTGTCGTGCGCGTACCACCGCCCGAGCAAATAACGACGTGGACAGAAGATATGTCCACAGGCTTGGGCCAAACTGGGTCGGAGCGGTTCATGAGGGCAGTCCAACCGATTGGGATTCCCCTCGCCCGAATCCGTTCACGTCGTATTCCGGCCCGCCCCCTACAACCATCGACCTTCAGCCAGGCCTGCCGCCGGAAGGGGTACGCCGAGCAGATGCGGCGCCACGTCCACACCTCGCCCCGCGTCCACCAGTCCGCGAGGCAGGGCAACATAGTCTGATGGCGGGAGGGGTCTCCGAGGACTCCAGGGGGTATGCGCGACACGACAACCTCGCCAACCTATACTCGGGCCCGCAGGACTATCTACCGGGGGCGCTATGAGCGATGTCGTGACCGTGACCGGAAAAATCAGGGCGGGACCGCTAGAACAATCCTCTGGCGGTGACTTCAGACAGAAGTCTCCATGACCGATCCCATCCGTTCCAACAGTCCTCCGCCTTATGAAGGAACTCCCTTCATATCCAACAAGAGCATCGACCATGACACAGCCTAAAGCGCCTCTCCTCGCCGAGAACGAAAAGCGAGATATCGCCCCAGCCCTCCTCGAACCTATTGAATATCGAAAATCCGGACTCAGCCTAAACCACATCATCGGCTGCCCACTAGACTGCGCCTACTGCGTACGCCACCTATTCCACAACTACGAAATGAAGCAGCCCCACAGGATCACAGACGACGAAACAGCAGCCTCAATGCTCGTCTCACACAAGTACTTCCAGCCCAACATCACCCCCCTACAAATATTCAATCGTGCCACCGATCCGTTCCTACCCACAGTAAAGCCGCACCTATTTCGAGTGGCCGAACTTCTGGATCAACGCGGCCTCACCAACCACTTACTCATCATCACTCGTTCAAGAGTTTCCATCGACGACTGCAACCGACTAAACGCAATCAAAAATCTAAAAATCACCCTTCTCGTCACCTACTCCGGAATTGACGACAAGAGAGTGGAACCAATTGACAGCAACATAGCCATAAAAGCGCTCACGCGCGCCCACGAAATGGCAGAGAACTATCGAGTTGTTCTCTACTGGCGCCCACTAGTATCAGGCCTCAATGACAGCCCCTCACACATCAAGCGTGCGCTCCAGCTTTCCACTCACGCACATGCCACTGTATTTACTGGCCTATTTTTTCGAGAGGAGATCCAGTCCTACTATCGGAAAATGGGCCTACCCGAACCTGCCAACCTACCGGCGCGTCGCAAGATTCTTGTTCGCAGCCTAGAAGATCGCATTCTGACCGAATGGCACAAGACAGGAAGAGGGCCTCCTCTTTTCAGAAAGACCTCTTGCGCAGTTTCGTTTGCCCACCGCCTTTCGGACTACAACGGGCATTACGGCATCAGGGAGCTTTGCGACATCTGCCCCGTCGATCAAATTCGTCGCTGTGCCGATGCTTTTCGTAAGCCCGAGGCCCAAGCCATTGCCGATCTTGCACTGTCTCTAGGCGCATCAGCAATTCCGACAATTGACGACCGTGCCATACAGACCAGCGGTCTAAACGAGGAACCACGATACTTCATGCAGCACACTTTCGGGTATCAGGTACACGACATTCGTCATCCGCATCTACCTCACAGACACGGGCGCGCGGAGATTGGCTGGACAGACGAACCTGAATCCCGAACTTCATCCAGCGAAGACTGAGGCGTGCGAATGAAAGACCCTCTATTCAAACCATGGAACGAGGCATCGTTTGTCGCCGTCGACATTGAGGGGAATGGATACAATCCCGCCGAAATCATTGAAATCAGCACCGTACTCATTACCCCCCCAGGAATCGCTCAACGACCAACCACATGGCTTGTACGACCCGCCCATAAAATATCCCGACGCGTGACCGCAATTCACGGGATAAGAAACAAAGATGTCGCAAGCGCCCCAACAATCGACAGCATTCGCGACGAGCTGAGCATTCAGCTCAGCGACCACTACTTCATCGCCCACTACGCACACGTTGACCATGAAGTCCTCAAACGGCAACTACCAGCCTGGGAACCAAGAGCCGTCATCGACACGGCAAAACTTGCCCGCAGGCTCCTACCAAGACAAGACTCCTACAGATTGACGGCAATTATTGACACCCTTGGTCTCGAGGAACAGTTACGCGCCATCGAATCCACACCCCATCGAGCCACCTATGACGCATTCGCAGCTGCGCTCATCTTCTTACGCCTCTGTAAAACGAATTCAGGCAGAGAGCTTACGCTCTCCGAGATACTCGACACAACTCGAGAACCCTCCCAAAAGCAGAGAGATCTATTCACATGAATACACTCATCATAGGGATCGCCGGAACCCATTCGACCGGAAAATCAACCTTCGTCGAAACATTACAAGAGAGAATCTCGTCTCAGGGTTTTCGGGCCGAAAAAATTGGAGACCTCGCAACGAACGCACGAAGCAAAGGTTTTCCAATCCTGCGGGACCACACATTTGAAAGCACGCTCTGGCTCATGGCCACAGGCATTCAGCGTGAACTTGAAGCACTAAACAGCCAACCAGACGTACTATTTGTCGACCGGCCGCTACCCGACGCACTCGGCTACCTCTTTGCGGCTCTCGACCATCGGGCCGAGATGATCCGAATTGAGGAACGTCGGTACCTAGTAGATCTCGCACGAAACCACGCTCAGCGGTACGGCATTGTTTTCTTGACTAGCCCGGATCAGAGCATGGGCATCGACAAATCGAAGGAGCGCGACCACGACGAGGCTTTCCGCATGAACGTAGCCAGACAGATGCCTAAAGTATTTATGGAACTTGGCATCAACACTCGGACACTCACCTTCCGAAACCGCGGCCAAGTTCTCGACGAAACAGTAGCTGAAATATTGGGCCACCTAAACGGCATCAAACCAATTGTCACATCTGGCTCTTCAACGTCTGGAGCCCTGCGCTGAATCCCAGTCCACGCACTACTCAACCAGGACTGCGCATGACCTAAGAGCCTCCCTCTCAACTCGACGAGGGAATCCCTCAGGACGCAGATGCCCGCCGGCTTCATCATAGCTACCTACAACCTGCTGCTGAGGATGTGGCTGGTTGCCGGATAGGTAGTGACGACCGCCCGCCATTGCGGGCAATCTCATCAAGGGAATCTTGCCCTCGGCTAGCAGTCCCCTCGGGCTGTCAACGCGGGCTTCCTCAAAAGCGTGCTAGAGGCTCGACAGCGTTCGGTCCTTGACCTTCAGCCAGCCCTGCCGCCGGAAGGGATACGTGGAGTAGATGCGGCGCCACGTCCACACCTCGCTCCGCGTCCACCAGTCCGCAAGCGGCTGGAGGCCTACGTCCCGCAGGTTGCCGAGGCCGCGGTAGCCGACGCCGTCGAGCCAGAAGGCGGCGTTGGACTCCAGTACCAGGACTTTGTCCGTCTCCGGGTGGAAGCCCACGACGAGGAAGGTGCCCATCAAGCGCCATTAGCCGCGCTCCTTCCTCCCAGCATTACAAGCCACTCGCAGCGAGAACGCCAAATCGTCGGGCAGGACTCATTCCAACCACCGTCGTGTCCCACAGTATCGACTCTTCGAGTTCGTCCTCACCTCCTTTGCTTTGAAGCTTGAACTAGTTCGCTGGGAGGGAGGCCGCGCACACGCTTGAAGGCGACGCTGAAGGAGAATCCATCTGCGTAACCGACTTGGGCAGCCACGCTCGTCACCGTTGCGCCGGGCTCGAGCAAGAGGTCCGCAGCAATGGCCATCCGCCAATCAGTAAGGTACGCAAGTGGTGACTGTCCAACTAGGTCGGCAAAACGGCGGGCGAACGCTGCTCGCGATAGACCGGCCTCTTTAGCGAGAGTTGCGACAGTCCAACGCCGAGCAGGAAACTCGTGCATGCGGCGTAGAGCAGCTCCGATTGCATGGTCAGACAGTGCCTTGTAGCCAATCGGCGGGCGCACATCCGCACGCGTAAACCACGACCTCAGCGACCTCACGAGGAACAAATCCAACACCCGATCCAAGACCACCTGTTGCCCGGGCTCATCGCGATCAACCTCAGCGGAAAGCAACGCAAGTAACGGCTCAATCCGTGGCTCTGGCGGAATCACGGCTACGTCTGGAAGTGCCTCTAGTAGGCGTTCCGAGACCTCTCGGTACATCGGAAACTCTGCCGTGACGAACAGATGCGAACCCGTTGCGTCGAAACCGAATGTTCGGGGACCGAGCGCGAGCTTCGCTTCCACCGCCTGAGAGGCGTTTCCAGCCAGCGCGAGCGGCAACCGACCATCAATGATCACCTGAGGTCGCGTTCGTGGATGGTCCGCAGCAGTGAACGGTCGTCCGCTTCGGATAAGGACAACTCCATGTTCGACGACCTGCACAGGCACAGCCCCTTCCACAAGGATCCACACCGCTCCTCGTAATGCGACCCCCATAACCAAGGGAGCAGGCGCGCTAAAGCGGATGGCCCATGGGGGCTCCAGAACGGACTGGCAAAACACCGCTCCCCTAGCACGCACACCCCCTAAGTAGTCGTCTAGAAGATCCATCTTGAGACGATTTCACATGAAATATGGATGCGCAACCATGGAACGTCTCAGCGCGCCCCAGTAAAGGTGGAGTATGTCCAATTCACCTATTCTCATTCTTGGTGCTCGTGGAAAAACGGGACGTCGGGTCGCCGACCGGCTTGAGCGCCTCGGAAGAAGCATCCGTACCGCATCTCGGACTGGTAAAACACGTTTTGACTTCACTGACCCTACAACGTGGGCATCGGCACTCGCCGGTGTCACAACGGTATACGTTGTACCAATGAGTGGGGAGCAACCCGCCGAGCCACAGGCAGTCCAGCGATTCTTCAAGCAGGCAGAGGAGTCAGGCGCTCGACGCATGGTGCTGCTCTCCGTGCGCGGGCCGAAGGGGACGCCTGACCCTGCCCAGGAGCCCCTTGAGCGCGCACTACAGAAAAGCAGCATGCAGTGGACGATCCTTCGCCCCTCCTGGTTCGCGCAGAACTTCAGTGAAGGCATCTTCGCTGAAGACATCCGTTCCGGTCAGCTCGCTGCTCCTGCTGGCGATGGGCACGAAGCCTTCATCGATGTCGAGGACATCGCCGACGTTGCCACCGCTGCTCTCATTGACGAGAGACACGCCGGCAAGGTCTACGAATTGTCTGGCCCCGAGGGGCTCTCCTTCGAGACTGCTGTCCACAAGATTGCCACTGCTCTCGGCAAACCTGTCCAGTACCTTCCTGTCGCTCCAGAAAAGTACGTCCCGATGCAGATTGCGGCAGGACTTCCTGCCGAGGTTGCCGAGGTCGTTGCACAGTTGTTCGATGCGATACGGGAGGGAGCAGGGAGTTACGTCAGCGACGGCGTCCGGCAAGCGCTGGGACGAGAGCCGCGTTCGTTCGACGCATTTGTGAAGGACGCCATCGTCACAGGGGCCTGGAAGGCCTAACGCGGCCAGAACCCTACGCTGGACCAGAGGGGGAGCCCCAAGCCCCCCTTTGCATTGCATGGTCTCCGTTTGTTGGACTCAAGCATGGCCGTCAATCGATACTCCCCCCACAGTTCCTGCGCGTGGTGCTCCACGTCTCGCTCGATAGATTCGAGAGCAGTAGCCTGGGCAGTAACTGGGGTTTAGGGGATTAGGGCTCAGCGCCCCGCTCGCGCCTTGATCTTCAGCCAAGCCTGCCGGCGGAAGGGATACGTGGAGCAGATGCGGCGCCACGTCCACACCTCGTTCCGCGTCCACCAGTCCGCAGGCGGCAGGAGGCCGACGTCCCGCAGGTTGCCGAGGCCTCGGTAGCCGACGCCGTCGAGGCCGTAGGCGAGGTTGGACTCCACCACCAGCACCTTGTCCGTCCTAGCGTGGAAGTCCACGACGAGGAAGGTGTGCCCCGAGCCCCACTGACTGCGCCACCCCTGGATGAGTGTCCAGGGGTGGGGCGGCACATCCGCCGACGGTGCCACCAGGGCCATGCCGGACTCGACGGCCGCCGTCACGGGGGAGAAGTAGTCCTCTGTGGAGGCAATCATCATCTGCCTGTGGCGTCGCATGTCCCACGAGAAGGCCGCGCCATGCGCCTCGGAGAAGGCCTTCACCAGCAGGGCCTCGACGAAGGCGCAGCAGTTGTTCAGGCGGGGCGGCGCCAAGGGGACACGAACGCCCGGCAGCGCCCACGGGTAGTACGCCCTGTTCACGTCGTACCGGTAGTCGACGAACGCCCACAGGAGCGCGAAGACACGCTCCTCCAGGATGGCCACCGACTCATTGGCGAACGACAGCCGGGCCATGGCAGGGGCGCGCTCCTGGGAGACGAGCGTCGCGTAGCGCTGCGTGCGCCAGCGCGTGCACACCCAGGTGTCGAGCGCGCCGAGCTTCGGCACCAGCAACCGGGCGTAGTCCGTGTCGGGCGTGGGGTAGCGGGCCCTCTCCTCGAGCACGAGGTAGTCCCCCGCTTCGACATAGTCTTCGGGTGACTTGCTCGTGTCCGGCAGTGCGAAGCCGCGCAAGCGCGCGGGCAGTCTCGCGACGCGGTAGGTGTCCATGGTGTCTCCTCGGTGTTGAAGGGCCCCAGCGCTTTCGCCATCGACGGCGCGACGAGCCGCCCCTGGCATGTCGCAGTTCGTCTCGACACACCCGCAAAGCACTCCCACCCGATGTCCCCGAAATCGGGCCCGAAGCCTTTGTCTTCGCTGGAGGCAAGGCGTGCGGCTCCCAACGCCCTCTGACGCAGGGGGCCCCCCTCCCACCGTGCGCCTTGCCTCCTCTTCGTGTGGGAGGCCCGTGTGCAGAGCGTCGTCAGAGTCTTCGTCCTCGCCTCGCCCTCGGGCGCGCCACACCCGGGTCCGGAGTTCACCGTCGAGGCCAGCACCCACGATGGCCTGCTGGAGGCGGTCCACGCCGAGCTGGCTGCCCGCAGTCAGCGCATGCGCGCCGTCTCCCACACCCCCACGGGCCTCCTGGCTTACGTGGAGGACCGTCCGTGACGGGGCCCGCCGCAGTCCACCAGGCCGAGCAGCATCTCCAAGCCATCCTCAAGGCGGTGGTGGTGGGCGCCCGCGTCGACGAGCCCGCCAGCCGCCCCGGTGGCGAAGACGCCTTGGCCTTCAGTGAGGCCGGTGCACTCACACCTCCCTATGAGCCGGAGGCCCTCTGCCTCCTCGTCGAGCACTCCAATTCACTACGGCAGAACGTCGATGCCTACGCGACGAACATCGACGGCTTCGGGTACCGATTCGAGCCCGCCATCGACTTCGACGGCGATGGGGCCCGAGAGAAGGTGGCCGACGCCATGGCTCTGGAGCGCCTGGCCGCCCGTGACGCGGGCACGCTGCCATCGGGGACGTCCCTGCGCCCCACGGACGAGGAAATCGCCGCGCATGAGGAGGAGGTGCGCATTCAGGCCCGGGTCGAGAAGGCCCGCCTGGAGTCCTTCTTCGACTTCGCGTGCTTCGACGGCAGCTTCGTCGAGCTCCGAAGACGGACGCGCCACGACCTCGAAGTGACGGGCAACGCGTACTGGGAGGTGCTGCGCGACGGCAAGGGCGACATCGCGCGCTTTGTGTACGTGCCCTCATTCACCGTGCGCCTCCTCTCTTTGGACAAGGAGGCCGTCGAGGTCCGCGAGCGCGTGCGCATCTCCGCCATCAGCTTCGACACGGTGAGCACTCGACGACGCCTGCGCCGCTACATCCAGGTGCAGGGCAGCGAGCGGGTATACTTCAAGGCCTTCTCTGACTCGCGCATCATCTCCCGCCTCACAGGCCGCGCCTTCCCGGACGTCGCCGCCCTCAAGGCTGCGGACGCTTCGGACGGCCCGGCGACAGAGCTCATCCACTTCGCCATCCACTCGCCGCGCTCTCCCTACGGCATCCCCCGCTGGGTGGGCACCCTGCTGTCCGTCCTCGGCTCCCGGCAGATGGAGGAGGTCAACTACCTCTACTTCAACAACAAGTCCGTCCCGCCCCTGGCCCTTCTCGTCTCAGGAGGACGGCTCTCCGACGCATCAGTCCCGAGGATCGAACGCTTCATCGAGGAGAACCTCAAGGGGAAGGCCAACTTTCACAAAATCCTCATTCTCGAGGCGGACGGCTCCGGCACCGCGGACGGGGGACGCGCGAAGATTGAGCTGCGCCCACTGACGGACGCGCAGCAGCAGGACGCCCTTTTTCAGCAGTACGACCAACGCAACATCGACAAAGTTGGCAGCGCCTTCCGTCTGCCACCGCTGTTGCGCGGCGACGGGCGTGACTTCAACCGCTCGGTGGCGGAGGCACAGTTGCGCTTCGCTGAGGACCAGGTCTTCCAGCCCGAGCGCGACGAGTTCGACTTCCTCCTCAACCGCAAGGTGCTCGCGGACATGGGCGTGCGCTTCTGGAAGTTCAGGTCGCAGACGACGGCCACCCGAGACCCGGAGCGCATGACGGAGATGGTGGAGCGCCTCGTGCGCGTGGGCGTGCTGACACCCGAGGAGGGCCGCCAGTTGGCTGGCGACATCTTCCACAGGGAGTTCCGGAAGATTTCGGACGACTGGGTGAAGCGCCCGCTGACGCTCACGCTGGCGGGCATTCAGACGGGCGTCGAAGACCTGAAGCCCCAGAAGGACAAGGGCTCGCTGCTGGGCGAGGCCAAGCGCCTGCTCGGACTACGAGAAGAGCTTCGTGCCGAGGAGGAGCGTCTGGCCCAAGGACGCCTGGCGCTCGCCCGCCGGCACATGGACACCGAGCACGTCCCCGTGCCGCAGGAGGAGTTCGACAGGTGGTTCTCGGCGGGTGCGGCATGACGCCAGAGCAGCTCCAGCACGCGTGGGTGCTCCAGGCCCAGGCCGACGCCGAGCGCGGTGTCCTGGAGTGCCGCATGTGCCGCAGGCGCGGTCCCCTGGACGAGACGACGACGCTGTGGCGCAACGGCCTCCTCGTCCTCGCGCTGTGTGACAGGTGCGCGGCCAGCCACGACGTCGTCTTCAGCCCCACTCCGGCCGGCGTCGAGGTGCGCGCCAGGCGCCGCCGCCCCGTGGAGTTGGTAACGCAGGAGGCTCCTCATGTGCCTGGCCCCCGCTGACAGCCTGCTCGTCATCCACGAGGCGCGCGCGGTAGCGGACACCCTCCTGGGGGACGCCTTCCGGCTGCCGGTGGCCAAGGCCCTGGACGTCGGCACCGCCGCGGGCATGGACCGCGCCGTAGCCCTGCTTGCCGCGCGACTTCGCCGCGCCGTCGGGCGCGCGGACGTGGACGCCATGCGGGAGGCGGTGTCCGTCCTCGACGTGGACTGGCGGAAGACGACGGCGGCCCAGCGCAGACGCCTCGTCGCCCAAGCCCTGGAAGCCGCTGGCCGGCGGACGGCCGTCATCCCGTCCCGCATTCAGGCGCCCCTCGGCGACGCAGCAGACGAGGTCGTGGCGTCCACCCGCAGCCACGCCCGGCGCGAGCAGGGCCTCGCCCTCGCTGCCCGCTTCAACGCCCTGGACAGGCGCGTGGCGCAACACATCGTCCGCACCCAGGGCAACTTCGTGCGGGACGAGTACGGACGCCGGCTGAACGCCTTCGGCGCAGAGGCCCGGCGCCTCGTGGCTGAGGGACTGGAGGCCGGCCTCGGGCGAAGCGACATCGCCGAGTCCTTGGAGCGGGCCGCGCGCGGCGCGCTCATCGAGCGAGCCCCCTTCTACTGGGAGGTGGTGGCAAGCCACTTCATCGGCCAGGGGCGCTCCTTCGCCCAGATGAGCAGCTACGCGGAGGCCGGCATCCGCCGCTATCGCATCGAGGCGGTGCTCGACGAGGTCACCACCCACACGTGCCGTTTCCTTCACGGGAAGACATTCGCCGTGGCGGATGCCCTCCAGCGCTTCGAGCGTGTCCAGTCACTCGAGCATCCAGAGGATGTGAAGCAAGAACTGCCCTGGGTGCGCGAGCGCCTCGATGCGGACACCGGGCGTGCCCTTCTCTACGTCAACCGAGGCGGCCAACAGACGCGCCTGGCCGAGGTGCTTCGCTCAGCCGCCGGCACCCGCGACGACGTCGGCGAGTTCCGCGCCCTCGCTTCGGACAGGCAGCTCGCGGACGCGGGCGTGGGCTTCCCGCCGTACCACGGCCTCTGCCGCACCACGACACGCGCTATCACTGACGGTACCTAACAAAGTCAGGACTGTGCGGGGCAACGACAATGGGACTCCCCAGCTTGTGGGTATGAGTTGCAAACTCGGGCTCGACGCCTTCTGGCAGCGCATAGCGCTGCGGCTGTTTTATGCCTCCGAGGAACATCTCTGCGCCGCCCCTCCCGACAAGCCACACAGGATTCGGGACTTGCCCCTGCAGGAAGCCAGGGGACAGCGGCGAGCACAGGAGCATGAATCCGGACCGATGTCAGGATAGATTGGTCTCCATCCTTTAATGAAGGGATATTGAATGGCCGAGCCTGTCTACCCCACTGAATTGGTGCAGCGCCTAACGGAAACATGGGAGCCGCCTCACTGGCGCCCATTTTGGGAAGAAGGGAAGACACCTCAAGTGAGTGGCAACCCAATTCAACCATCGGTGCTCAAAGCGGTTCTGAACGCGGCCTTCTTCGCGTCGCTTCGTACCGAGGAGGGCCATCGTCATGCCCTCGCCATAGTGCTCGTCGAAAACCACTCTCAGCTTACGGAACTCAGATTCCCCTGGAGAGTGCATATCTTGAGTTCACCCGTTGCGCTAGATGCGGACCGGCTGACCAAGCTTGCGCCTGCGCTACTGGGAGGCCATCGTTTCTTGATCGTGAAGATCTCCGATAAAGAGCCAACGATCGTTGGGATAGGTGATGCCCCCAGCGAAGGATGGTTCCTGGGCGAGGATCGATATCCTCGCGTTCGAGTCGTCGGGCCTGGAGACATGGTTTTCTACAGAGGGGATAACGCTGCGTTCCGGTATCGGGCAGGCGTCATTCACGAGCTTCGACCCGACTTCTTCACATCAAACGATGAGCCCGCTGACGCGATGACTGGAATCGGGCAGCGGCTTTCCGCACAGTTGACACCTTCAGACCCTCAACTCCTGCGCAATATCGTCATCTCCTTCCTTTCGGATCTCATCGAGCAGGTGGCAGAGTTGGGGCATGGTGGGATGATCGCGATTCTAGCGCCTGATGATCCCAAGTTCGAGGAACTACGTCAGGCGTGCGCTTACCCCATTGCCCCTTTGGATTTGGGAGCATCCCTGGTGGACGCCCATGAGTCTGCGCTGGTCGCTGATATAAATGACTTACGCATCATGGGACCGGGGCCAGACCATGCTCCGATTCGGGCGAAAACCTCCCAAGAGATGGCCGCGGAAGCGGCATCTCAGGAGGCGAAGAATACTTCGGGGTCACATCGCCGCACTGTCGCGGGGCTGACCGCCGTTGATGGAGCGGTACTCTTGACACATGACCTAAAGGTGCTTGGCTTTGGCTGCAAACTCCCGGGCCTCACAGGCCATGCGCCCCGTATCATCCACGCCCCCTCGGATTCCAGTCGTGAGCCTGAGCCGTATGACTTGACTAAGCGAGGCACTCGCCACACGTCCGCAGCATTGTTTGCGAACGAACGGCAGGGGCGCATGGCCTTTACCGTGTCCGCGGATGGGCCTGTCGCCTGCTTCTTGTGGAGCCAAAGGCTTGATTCGGTCATCCACTGGCCCGTGCGCGTTGGCATCTTCGGCACTAGGTTGTGGTGAGTGGAGCACTTCGCTCGGGCGCAGGTAGCAGTAGTTCGACCAGATGGATACCTCTGGTGGGCACTGACTGGTCACACCTAGCGAAAGGTCGGGCCTCTGCAGTGAGGCTATACCGTGTTCCGGGTTGGCAACTTCGAGCTGGGTCGTTTCGACAGCGACCGAGGCGGCGTGTTCCGGCCGTGGACTCGCGGCTGGAGCCGACGGATGGCGGGGCCCTCGCTGAGGTCTACGATGACGCGGACGTCATCAACCAATCGTTGGATGGCGATGGAAACACCGCCCTAGACCTGTACCAGGCACCGCGACAGTTACTGACGCGCCCGCTGGGCGATTTCTTGAGGATGCGCGACCTGCCAGCGAGGCCCAGGACGCTCATCGCGTCATCTTTCGATTACCAAGAACGCGTCTTAGCGATGTCCCCGATTTCGCGCCGCAGGCCTTTGTCTCTTCCGGAGACGAAACGCCATGCCGGCCACCTCAAGACCTACCCCCACCGCACCTCCGACGGCGGAGGGCAACCCGACGCCCTCTGAGTCGCCTTCCACCGCCAAGGCCGAGGCGACGCTCGTCGTCTGGCCCCGCGACCTCAATCTCCCCACCTCCGGGGAGCTGACGTGGGGCTTCGACCCGGAGGGACTGAGAGATGGGTGAGACCCTCTCGAAGGCCCTCGCCCGGGCCCGGCAGGTCCTGGAGTCCCTCCAGGGCAAGGAACCAGTGGAGAAAACCATCTGGGGCAGCCCCGCGGGCAAGAAGCGCCTGGCGAAGCGCCTGGTGGCCATGCTGCCTGCGCACAAGACGTACGTGGAGCCCTTCGCCGGCAGCGCCGCCGTGCTTTTCGAGAAGGAGGCTGTGGACGTCGAGGCCATCAACGACGCGGACACCGAAATCGCCGACGCCTACCGCCTCCTCCAGAAGCTGACGCCCGCGGGCTTCACCAAGCTGAAGAAGCTGCCGTGGAAGGGGGACGAGAAGACCTTCAAGAGCCTCTTCGACGCGAAGCCGAAGGGCGACGTCGAGCGCCTGCACCGATTCCTCTACCTGACGCACTTCAGCTACGGAAAGCTGCGCGGTCGCAGCTTCAGCCCCAACGGCATGGGCGTCGAGGCGAAGACGCTCGCGCGCATTGAGCAGTTCGCCCCGCGCCTCAAGCGCGTGAAGGTGTACGGCGGCGACTACGAGAAGGTGGTCCGCAAGTACGACGGGAAGGACACCGTCCTCTTCCTGGACCCGCCATACCCCGGCTACGACGTCGACGTCGGCGAGGGCGACTTCGACGAGGAGCGCTTCTACGGCGTCCTCAAGTCGCTGAAGGGCCGCTGGCTCATGACGTACGGCATCCGGGGCAAGTTGCCGAAGCTGTTGAAAGACTCCGGCTTCGTGGTGAAGCGCATCCGGACGCCTCGCACGATTGCCGCCATGCGTGGCGTGGGCGGATCCTCCGTGCTGACGCAGCTCCTCGTCTCCAACTACCAGCCCGCCGCGAAGGCGCTGGAGGGTGGCGACGACTTCGCCGTGGACGACTGGCAGCCGGAGGAGGCGCCCGGCACCGCCCCGTTCATCACCACGACGTCCCTCCTCAAGGGCGTTGAGCCCGACGACGAGCGGTACGTCCTGGGTGTCGTGCTCGAGCCAGAGACGGTGGACGCGCAGGGCGACGTCTACTCCGCCGCGGAGATTCGCCAAGCCGCACACCGCTTCATGGAGGAGTTCGGAGGACTGGGCCTCATGCACCAGATGCGCGTCAACGGGCAGGTGAAGGTGCTGGAGAGCTACCTGGCCCCCGTCGACTTCAACCTGGGAGAGGTGCAGGTGCGCAAGGGCACCTGGCTTCTCGCCGTGCGCGTCCTCTCCGACGAGCTCTGGGGGCGTGTGAAGGACGGGCAACTGACGGGCTTCAGCATTGGGGGCACCGCGCGCCGTCTCCCCGAAGCCTCCCCCGCCGCTGGGCCGCCCCCATCCGCCCCTCCTGCCGCTGACACCCCACCGGAGGCCGCATGACGACCACCGACCAAGGCCCCGCGTCCGTCCACCGCCTCGTCGACATGGTGGTGGAGGAGGTCTCCCTCGTGGACCGAGCCGCCAACAAGCACCGCTTTCTATTGGTGAAACGAGACGGAGACACCATGGACAACGCTTCCCAGGACACCACTCAAGCCGAGGGCGCGAGCAGCACCACCTCGGCCACCCACAAGGCAGAAGACGCAATCCTCGCCGCGGCCCAGCAGGCCCTCGAAGCGGTGACGGCACTCGTCGAGGCGTTGACCTCTACTGACGGCATCGACGGCGTGCACGTGGTGGAGGTGGCCCAGCACCTGCGCGCGCTGGCCGACGCGCTGGAAGACGAGGAAGACGACTCCGAGGACGAGGAGGACGTCGAGGCACGCGCCAAGGCCGCCAACCCCGCGCCGGCTCCTCAGCCGACTCCGCCCGCGCCGAGCCCCGACGCCTCCGGCGTCATGGAGGGCCTGGCGAAGCTCACCGACGCCGTCCGCGCGCTGGAGGGAAGCGTGAAGGAGCAGCACCAGCGACTGGGGCGCGTGGAGAAGCAGTTCGGCCTGCCCAACAGCAGCGCCCCCGCGGAGCGTCCGCCCAAGCCTCCCGTCGAGGACGTCGGCTGGCCCCTCGACATGAACAAGCCCCTCAACCGGGAGAGCGTCGACAAGGCCCTCTCCTTCCACGACGTCTGAAGTCCCACCCGCCCAAGGAAGCCTCACCGCCCAAGGAAGCCCTCATGAGTCGTCTCGACAACAGCGCCCTCTTGGCCAAGGCGGACCTGGCCCTCGCCGACCTCACGGCCGGCGGCGGCGTCCTCCAGCCCGCGCAGGCGCAGAAGTTCCTGCGTCTGCTCATCAAGCAGTCGGTGCTCCTGCAGCAGTGCACCGTCGTCCCCATGGCTGCCCCCAAGCAGCAGTTCAGCAAGTTGAAGTTCGGCAGCCGGATTCTGCGCCCGGGCCAGGAGGCCACCGCCGTCCCCGCTGCGCAGCGTGTGAAGCCCGACCTCTCCCAGGTGGAGCTGGACGCCAAGCTCTTCAAAGGCGAGGTGCGCCTCTCCGACGAAGTGCTCGAAGACAGCATCGAGCGCGGCGAGCTGCGGCAGACGCTCATGGAGATGCTCGCGGATGCCATCAGCCGCGACATGGAGGAAATCCTGGTCAACGGGGACACGGCCTCCGCCGACCCCTTCCTCGCCACGATGGATGGCGTGCTGAAGCAGGCCACCAGCAACGTCGTCGACGTGGCGGGCGCGCCCATCTCCAAGGACGTCCTGGGAGACTTGCTCAAGTCGCTGCCCTCGGAGCACCTGCGCGACAAGAGCAGCATGGGGTTCCTCTTACCAGCGTAGACGCGGACCTGGACTACCGCAGCACGCTCGCGGAGCGGGCCACGGCGGTCGGCGACAAGTTCCTCGAGGGCGATGCGCCCGTCCTCTACTCAGGCGTCCCCCTGCGGCCCATTCCCCTCTGGCCGGAGAACCTCGGTGCCACGAATGACCGCACGGCCATCCTGCTGACCAATCCCAAGAACATCCACGTCGGCATCTGGCGGCAGATTCGTATCGAATCCGCGCGCGACATCTCCGAGGGCACGTTGAAGGTGGTGGCCACCCTGCGCTTCGACGCGAAGTTCGCCGAGGAGTCGGGCACGGCCAAGGCCATCAACGTGCAGTTGTGAGGCCCCCCATGGACAACACCTATCTCGTCCGACTCAAGGCCTACGACGCGCGCCGAGGCCACGTGCTGCGGCGCTACACGTACGCCGGAATCAAATTCCAGGAGGAGCGCGGCTGGTACCGGGTGGAGAAGCCGGTGGCGGACTACCTGCGCACGGTGCGGCAGTTGCCCGGCGACGCCTACTCGCCGCTCGCCTTCGACGTCAGCACGGACGCCGAGGCGAAGTCCCTCGACGCCACCGAAGCCGACGAGGCGCGCGTGAAGCGCAGCGCCAGCGACGAACTGAAGCTGAGCCCTGCGCGTCCCTCCGGCACGCTGACGACGGAGGACCTCCCGAAGGCCAACGAGGAGAAGGACACGCGCCGCGCCAAGCGGGAGAAGGACTGACGTGTACGCCACGGTGGCCGACATGCGAGCCGAGGGCGTCACACCGGCCATGGCGGGCGACACCCGACTGGCCGTCATTCTCGACGAGGCAACGCGCACCATCGACAAGGTGACGGGGTGGCACTTCGAGCCGCTCTCGGCGACGTTGCACTTCGACGGGCGCGGCACCCCGTCCCTCTGGCTGCCGGTGCCGCCCATCCGCCTCTACCGCCTGGCCCTCTACGGGGCGGACGTGTCCTTCTCCAAGGAGCGCCTGGTGGTGGTGGGCGCTCCGGTGGGCCCAGGCTTCGACGGGCCTCGCCTCACCTTCCGTCATGGCGTGTTCCCGCGTGGCGAGGGCAACGTCACGGTGGGCGCCCGCTGGGGATACACCGAGGCTGACGGGACGCCAGAGGGGTGCACGCCGCCCGCCATCCGCCGCGCCTGCATGCTCCTCGTCTTGCGCAGCCTCTCGCCGCTGGCGGACGAGGCCTCGCAGGAGGAGCGCACGCGCTGGCGGGTGGTGGAGGAGCGAACGCGCGAGCAGAGCTACCGCCTCGACAGCGTCCGCCCCTCGGTGCGGCCTCTCACCGGGGAGCCGGAAGTGGACGTCCTGCTGGCGCCCTATGTGAAGCCCGCCTTGCCCGGGGCCGCGTAGTGAGAGGCCGCTTGGTGTTCCCCTTCCTCGCGGAGCTGTACCGCCTGGACACCGCCGCCATGGCGGGGCCCGGCCCAGGGCCCCACGTCAGCGGGTACGACGCGGACTTCCGTGAGCCGGTGCTGGTGGACGCGGACGACGACGGCCTGGCCGAAGCCTTCCGCCGTGAATTTCCGCCCGTGCGTGTCCCCTGCCAGGTGGAGCCGGAGGCCTTTGAGTCATTGCGCATGACTCCCTCCGGCAACAGCCCCCGGACGAGCTTCGAGCTCGTCTTCCACTTCAGAGACTTGGAGCGCCTCGGCCTCGTCGACGCGGCCACGGGCGACGCCCTCATCCGCCCCAGCGACAGGCTGGGCGGCCTCTACGACGTCACGGGCGCTCTCGTGCAGGCCGTGAGGACGCCTCCCGGGCTGTACGTGACAGAGGCGCGCCCCACGGGCTTCGGGCTCCACCGCCGGCGGCCTCGCCGCAACCTCCTTCTCGTCACCCTCCAGGACAGGCCCCAAGCCCGAGGACTCGCATGAAAGCCCTGCTTCTCGCCCCACTGCTCGCCACCGCCCTCCTCACCCGCTGCCGCGCGCCGGACGGCTGCGCGCCGGTGGCCACGCGCTGCGCCGGCAACGTCGCCGAAATCTGCAACGCGGACGGCAACTGGCAGGTAGCCGCCGACTGCGACACCGTCAGCGAGCACAGCCACGCTGTCTTCACCTGCACCTTCGTCAGCGAGGACGGTGTGACTGGGCACACCTGCGTCCCGGCAGCACCGGACGCTGGCACTGAGACTGGAGGTGTCCTGTGAAGGGCTACCTCCAGTCCCTGCCGGTGGTGGGCGGCCTCTTCCAGCGCGACTTGCAGCCCGCCGAGGTGTGGGCCTTCTGGCAGCACATGCAGGAGCGCTTCCGGACGAAGACGGCCGACAAGGCCGACGCCCTCGAAATGCAGCTGGCGGCCGAGGTGCTGCAGCGCATGGGCATCCTCGACAGGCAGCGCTTCCTCGAGCGCTACGCCACCACCGTGGGCCGCACCCTCTACGTGCCCTTCGAGGTGGGAGTGCCCCAGTCGGGCTGGGACTTGTGGGCCCAGGTGGTGGTGTGCGTCCACGAGCACCAGCACGTCGTCCAGCATGACGAGGAGGGCCCCAGCTACGAGTTGGGGTACCTCACCAGCACCTCCGCCCGCGCTCGTTACGAGGCCGAGGCCTACACCTGCAACCTGGAGCTGTACTTCTGGCGCTACGGCACCGTGCCCTCCGTCAGGGCGCTGGCGGAGAAGCTCCTTGGGTATGGCTGCCGGCCCGAGGACGTGGACGTCGCCGCCCACACCCTGGGCCTTGCCTCCGTGTCCGTCCGCCGAGGCGCCGTCATGAGTGAGGCCACCCAGGTGGCCCTGGAGTGGCTCAACTCGCACGTCCCCCACCTGCGCAAGGGGAAGGCGTAGGCGCCCATGGCCGTCTCGCGCACCGGAGACTGGGCCCGGGCTCGCCAACTGCTGGAGGTGGGTGCCTCGCGGCTGGAGGGGGCGCTCCAGACGGCCCTACGCCAGGAGGCGCACGCCCTGCGCAACGAGGTGGTGCAGGGACTCACCCAGCAGGCGCCGGGTGGCGAGCCGCTCCGCCCGCCCTCGCCCCTCACGCTGGCGGCTCGCCAGTTGGCGGGCTTCAACGGCTCGAAGGCCCTCCTCGTCTCCGGCGCGCTGCGCAACTCAATCTCCATCGTCGTGGAGGGCGACGAGGCCTTCATTGGCGTGTCGCGTGCCGCGAAGAGTCCGGACGGAGAGTCCCTCGTCGACGTGGCGCAACTCCAAGAGTACGGGGGGCCTCCCGTCGTCATCCCCATGACGCCGAAAATGAGGCGCTACCTCTTCGCGCTCATGCGCAAGGCGGGTCAGGCGCCCACCGGCGGCAACGGGCGCGGCGTCGTGGTGACGCAGACTCCCGCGCGCCCGTTCCTGCGCCCCGCCTTCGCGCGGTTTCGCCAAGGGGCCAGTCGCCGCTTCCTTGCGAGGGTGGCGAAGGAGTTGGGCCTGGGAGGGCCCGGATAATGGCCCGCCCCTTCCTCACCTTCGTGACGCCGTCGTCGGGCCCCACCAGCGGCGGAGACATCCTCCGCCTCGCCGGGACAGGCTTCTCCTCACGGGTGGCCGTGCGCCTGGGCGGCCTGAGCGCGGAGGTGCGCTCCGTCCGCGAAGAGGCTGGCACTCACTTCGTGGAGGTGCGGACGCCCCCTCGTGAGGTGGGCCGTGTCGACGTGGAGCTGCTCAACCTCTCCGTGGATGGGAATCCCATTCCAGGTGCAGCCAGCGTCCTCCGGGGGGCGTACCGCTACCTGCGCCCGCGTGTCGCCAAGGAGGCGGACCTCACCCGCCTCCTGCGCACGCTGCTGCGGGAGTTGAAGCGCCAGGTGGTGGCCAACGTCAGCGCCAGCGTCTCCGTCGACTACGACGACTCGGTGGCCGACGGCCTCAACGTCATCGCCATGGCCTCGCTACCCTCCGTGGTGTTGTCCGGCCCCACGCTGCGCGAGAGTCGTCGCTACTCCACCAACGTGTTGCGCGAGGACGTCGTACAGGGCCCCTCCGGCGCGGAGCTGGTGCGCAGGCGCCCCGCGTACACGGTGGACCTGGCTTTCACCCTCACGGTGGCCGCTGAGCGCACCGCGGAGCTCATCAACCTCATCGCCGCCGTGGCCACCTTCCTCAACCGCAACCGCTGGCTCTCCATGGCCCGAGACGCGGAGGACGCCTCGCGCGGCACCGTCCGCTGGGAAATGGACGCGGACGGTGAGGCGCGCACGCAGCTGGGCAGCCGCGACGACGTGCGCGCCTTCACCTGGGGATTCCTCGTGCGCGGCTTCGACGTGGACGAGGGGCTGCCCCTCGACATCGGCAAGGCCGTCGCCCAGGCGCGCCTCGACACGGACTCTCTCTTTGGAGGCACCTCATGAGTGTCACCCTCACCAATACCCAGGGCAGGCTCGTCACCTTCCTCTTGCCCCACGAGTCGTACTGCGTGGCGCGCGACGCGTGCGGCTGTGGCGTGCAGCCTGGCCGCGGCGGCCGGCGCCTGCCCTCCTCCCTCACCCTCGCCACGGGAGTGACGCTGGAGGACGTACCCGAGGCCGCGCTCTCCGTGCCTACGGTGGCGGCTGCCATCCGCCGGGGCGACGTCGTCCTGAAGCGGCAAGCCCCCTCTGTCCCGCCGTCCTCTCCATCCCTCCTCCCTGCGCCGGAAGCGTCGGCGCGCGCGTCCCGCAAGAAGCGAGGTGCCTCATGAGTCGTGAGTTGCTGTCGTCGAAAATCGTGGTTGAGGAGGAGGAGCCGCGCGTCCGCGGCATTCCCTCCGCGCCCACCTCCGTCGCGGGTGCCGTGGGCCTGGCGGAGCGCGGTCCCATCGGCCAGGCCGTGCTGTGCACCTCCTTCGAGGAGTACCGGGCCACCTTCGGCGGCTTCACACCCGACTCCGACCTGGCCCTCGCCGCCATGGGCTTCTTCGAGAATGGCGGCAGCCACCTCTGGGTGGTGCGCACCGCCCACTACGAGGACGCCTCCAACCCCGATTCGCACACGGCCACGCGCGCGGCGGCGGCCCTCACTACGGGCGGCGGGCCCACGCCCGCTGCCGTGCGCGGCACCTTGCGGCCTCCCTTCACCCTGGCCGACAGCCAGCGCCTGGAGGTGTCCGTCAACGGCGCCGAGGCGGTGGACGTCGTCTTCTCCGGCTCACCGGCTTCCGTCACCGCCGGGCGCCCTGGGCCCTACGCCCCCACCGCCGGCAAGGCACTCCGCGTGCGTGTGGACGGCGGGCGGGACGTCTTCATCTCCTTCAACGAGGGGGACTTCGACGACATCGCCCAGGCCACCGCGCAGGAGGTGGCCGCCGTCCTCAACGCAGGCCTCGTCGGGGGCCGCGCCACGGTGGAGGACGGTGTGCTGAGAATCGCCAGCGACACCCAGGGCGCCTCCAGCCGCCTGGAGGTGGGCGACGAGGTGGCGGGTACCGTCTTCGGCTTCCCTGGCGGCCCGCAGGTGGGGAGCGGCAACGTCCAGAGTCTGCGCGCCGTCGAGCTGGCGGAAGTCCGCGCCCTCGTGGAAGCCGCCGTGGCGGGCGTCCGGGTGGCACCGTCCTCCCTGGGGGCCCTGCAGTTGCTCACCCAGTCCACGGGGCCTGGCGCCTCCTTGCGTGTGCAGGGAGACGCGAGCTCCGGCCTCGGACTCGACACGTTCCTGCACGCGGGCGACGCCTCCGGCGCCACCGACGTCCTCCACCTGGAGGCCCGGGACGCGGGCGCCTACGCCAACCGCCTCGAGGTGGAGGTGCGGCCCCCGACGAATGGCGCTCCCGACACCTTCGACGTCCTCGTCCTCGAGGACGGCGCCTACCGCGAGTCCTTCCCCAACCTCTCCTCGGCCCGGGGCGACGCACGCTACGTCGAGCGCATCCTCAACGACGAGCGCACCGGCTCCACCTACGTCCGGGCCTTCATGGTGCAACCGGACGCGATTCCGGACGAGCAGACAGTGGCGCTCTCGGGCGGCGCGGACGGCCTCGTCGGCCTGGACGACATGGACTTCATCGGCTCCGAGGCTGGCCGGAGCGGCCTTTTACGCGCTCGACGCCGTGCAGGACCTCACGGTGCTCCTAGTACCCGGGCGAGCCACGCCCGCCGTCCACAACGCCATGGTGCGCTACTGCGAGGTGGCCCGCGACGGCCTCGTCTTCGCCGTCCTCGACTCGCCCGCGGGCTACAGCGCCACGGACATCGTCTCCTACGTCTCGCAGGAGGCCGCCCTCGAAGGGCTCTCTGAGCACGCGGCCCTCTACTGGCCGCGCGTCAAGGTGCTCAACCCCGCCCGCGGCGTCTTCGGCAACGTGGAGCAGCTCGTCGTCCCACCCTCCGGCATCATCGCTGGCGTCTTCGCGCGCAACGACGGCGCGCGCCCCGGTGGTGTGTATGAGGCTCCCGCGGGCATCGAGGCCGGACGCATGTTCGGCGTCCTCGGCTTCGAGTCCAAGGAGTGCCTCGATGAGAAGAAGCGGGACATCGTCTACCCCCGCCGCATCAACCCCCTCACTTCCGGGCCCGGCCTGCCGCGCTTCATCGACGGCAGCCGCACGCTGAAAGCCAGCGGGAACTTCCCCTACGTCGCCGAGCGGCGCGGGGTGTCCTTCATTGAGCGCAGCCTCAAGGCGGGCCTGCAGTTCGCGAGGCACCGCAACAACACGGAGGGGCTGCGCGCGCAGGTGCGCCGCTCCATTGCCGCCTTCCTGCTCGCGCAGATGAAGAACGGGGCCTTCCGCAGTCAGGAGCCCGCCAAGGCCTTCTTCGTCGACGTCTCGGACGCGCTCAATCCGCCGTCCGTCGTCTTCGCCGGCAAGCTGGTGGCGCGCATCGGGCTCGCCACCAACAAGCCCGCCGAGTTCATTGTCCTTCGCATCGCTCAGGACACCCGCGCCCTCGAAGCCGAGCTGGCTTCGGCGGGCCTGTAAGGAGCCTCGCCATGGCCATCATCGGACAGCCGCGCAGCTTCCATAAGCGCTTCAAGTTTTTGTGCGAGGCCGACGGCCTCGGGCACTCGGGCTTTCAAAAATGCTCCGAGCTGTCCGTCGAGGTCGCCAACGTCCAATACTTCGAGGGCGGCAGCCTCATCCCCAACAAGTCGCCGGGGCGCCTCACCTTCTCCGACGTCACCCTCGAGCGCGGCGCCACGCAGGACCATGAGCTCTTCGACTGGTTCCAGGACGTCGTCCACACCACCAGCGGCCTGGGCCTGCCGGACAGCCTCTACAAGCGCAACCTCGACATCGTCCAGCAGGACCGGGACGGCACCACGCTGCGCCGGTGGAGTCTCTCGCGCGCTTGGCCGGTGAAGTTCGTTGCCGGGGAATGGGACAACGAGAGCGACGAGAACGTCATCGAGTCCGTCACCCTCACCTACGACTTCTTCGAGCTGGCCAAGTAGGACTCAGCCAGCCACGTAGTGTTCCTGAATCCTGCACGCAGGTGGGCGATTCTTGTTCAAACGGGGCGCCCACTGATCAACCAGAGTGACTTCGACGCAGCGAGCACAAAAGTCCTCGCACGTTCCCCAGCTCAGGTAGAGCGCCCATGGATGAATCTTGTTGTCACGGCACCACTCCCAGAGCTTCTGCCCACCGCTGTGGTGCCCAGTCCCACCGCCGTAGAAGCCGTGCATGTCGGCGACCAGGTCGCCTATGCGCGTGCAGAACCTCTGGGACTTGCCGGTATTGCTCCCTACATAGAGCGGTTCGCACATGAAATTCGGGGAGCCCGTCCACGCGCTCCGCGAGACCAGATACACGCCGCGCCATGCAGGAGGCCAGGGCTGCGCATCATTCATGCACTGCGCCAACAGCTCTGAAATCTGAAACGGACCTGACCAGACCAGTGGCTTCATGAGTCCCCCGCGCAGGTTGGGTGCTGCGTTTGCTGATGTCCCCGATTTGCCGCCCGAGGCCTTTGTCCTTCCCGGAGGAAGGACATGGCGGACATCATTTCATGCCCCTCGGGGCTGACGGGCCGTATTCGGGGCATGCGAGTGCGGGAGGAGCGCGTCCTCGCGGACAGGAAGCTGGCGAAGAGCGGCGGCCAGGTGGATGAGCTGCTCTCCGCGTGCTGGGAAGAGCCGCTGGAAGCGGGCCCCTACGCCTTCGCCGATGGGAAAGTGGATTGGGGCCAGGTGCTTCAGGGGGATCGCTTCTACGCGCTGCTCCAAGTACGCGTCCTCACCTACGGCCCTGAGTACGTCTTCTCCGTCCCCTGTCAGCATGCAGCCTGCCGGGCCCGCATCGACTGGGAGCTGGACTTGACGCAGCTCCCGGTGCGCCCCCTCTCGGACGCGAGCCGTGCAGCCTTCATGGCTGGCAACCGCTTCGAGACGACGCTGCCCGACGCCGGCAAACCCGTGCGCTTCAAGTTGATGACGGGGGAGGACGAGCGGCGACTGCCGCAGCTCCAGCGCGCCTCGCCGGAGAAGCTGCTCTCCTCCGTCCTCGCCTACCGGGTGCTCGACGTTGACGGCGTGGAGGCGCGCGACAAGCGCCGCTTCATCGAGGACCTCTCGCTGCGCGACGCCGACTTCCTCGTCGACGCGTTCGACGCTGTCGACTGCGGCGTGGACACCACTCTCGAGGTCGAGTGCCCCGAGTGCTTCGCTCGCCAGGAGGTGGAGCTCCCTTTCGACCGGGGCTTCTTCCTCCCGGGGACGCAACGGACAACGAGGCGTCGGGAGCGCTCCACCTCTTCCCCGGCGTGACGTTGGAGACCTGGCGCGAGGGCCTCTTCCAGTTGTGCTGGCACCAGCACGGCGGCAGCGGCCTCGCAGCTCCCCTCGGTGACGCCCTGGAGCTGCCCACCTCGGACAGGGACTGGCTCCTCGAACGCATCGGCCAGCAACGCAGACGCGAGGCGAAGGCCTTGGCGCAGTCCGCGAAACGAAGGTAGCGCGTGCTCAACAACCTCGGCCTGGGCTTCGTCTTCACGGCGCGCGACTTGGCCTCTGGCACCTTTCAAGGCGTCGAGCGCAACTTCACGTCCCTCGACAGGCGCGTGGGGTTGGGCACCGCACGGATTGAAGGCGCCTTCCAGCGCCTCGGCGTCGCCATGGCCCTCATCACGGCCGGCGCCGTCACCATCGGCGCCTCGTTCTCCCTGGCCAACGCCGCCGGCGAGTTCGGGCAGGCCGTGGCGGGGGTGGCCGCCGTCTCCGGAGCTTCGACCGAAGAGCTGCGGCAGCTACGTGACGCTGCCCTCCAGGCCAGCCTCGCCACGCAATTCACGCCCACGGAGTCCGTGCTGGGCCTGCGAGAACTCACCCAGGCTGGATTCACCGCTGCGGAGTCCATGGCGCTGCTGCAGCCCGTCCTGGATTTGGCCGGTGGCTCACTGGGGGAGTTGACGCCCCAGGGCGCGGCCGGCCTTGCGTCCCAGGCCATGAAGGCCTTCGGCCTCTCCATCGACAAGGCATCCCTCTCCGTCGACCAGATGCTCCAGGCCGTCAACGTCTTCGCCCTCTCGGCGAACGAGTTGCCCCTGGCCCTGGGCACCGCGGCCCGAGGCGCGCAGGCTCTCAACCAGGAGCTGCCCGAGACGCTCATCGCACTGGGATTGGTGAAGAATGTCGTCCCCGGCGTGGAGCGGGCGTCCACTGCCGTGGCCGTCGCCATGGAGCGCATGGCGGACCCGGAAGTGCAGCAGCAGTTGCGAGGCGTCGGTGTCGCCGTCACAGACGTGGGCGGAAACTTCCGCACCTTCCTCGGCATCCTCGACGAGCTGTCTCCCGCCCTCGAACACATGACGCAGGCGCAGCGCTCCGCCTTCTTGCTGAAGACGTTCGGGCGCGAAGCCTTGGGCGGTGTGAATGCCATCCTCAAGCAGCTCACCGACGGCGTGCGCAAGCAAACCGGCGAAGTCGTCCGCGGCGGCGCGGCCCTCGAGTACCTGCGCGACGAGTTCAAGCATGCAGGGGGCACGGCCGAGCGGTTCCGCCAGCAAATGCTCGACACCTATGAGGGGCAGACGAAGCTGCTCGCCGGGCGCATGAAGGCTCTGGCCATCGTCCTGGGAGAGCCCTTCGAGGCGGTGCTGAAGCCCCTCGTCACCCTCGTCGCCAGCGCGGTGCAGCAGGTGCTGGGTGTCTTCCAGGTGTTGCCCGGCCCGGTGAAGCGCGCCTTCGCAGCCTTCGCGCTCGGAGCGGGTGCCCTGCTGACTCTCGTCGGCGCCGTCATCGCCGCGAAGGTGGGCCTGGCGCTGATGGTGGTGGGCCTCAAGGTGCTGGGCCTCACGCTGGGCAGCCTCCTGGCCACGGTGCTGCCGGCGGTAGCCGCTGTTGTCCTCCTGGGCGTCGCCGTGGCCGGCCTCGCCTACGCCTTCCGTCACAACCTCGGGGGCCTGGGCGACTTCGCGCGGCGTGTGCAGGAACGGGTGACGCTCGCCTTCCGCGGCCTCGTCCAGCTCTTCGAGGACGGAGGCTTCTCCGGCGCGGTGCGCGAGGAACTGGGCCGTGCGGAGAACTCCGGCCTGAAGGACTTCCTCATCAACGTCTACCTGTGGGGCCATCGCATCCACAGCTTCTTCTCGGGCCTCGCCGACGGCTTCTCCTCCGGACTCGAAGCCGCGCGCCCCACCCTCGAGGCCTTCCAGGCGACGCTGGGGCGGGTGGGCGTGGCGCTGGGCTTCCTCTCCGAGAGGGACGACGCGTCCACCGCCGCCGCGAAGTTCGCCGCTTTCGGCGAGGCGGGGGCCACAGTGGGACGCGCCCTCGCCCGCGTCTTCGACTTCGTCGTCCTCGGCATGACGGCTGCCGCGGAGGTGGTGGAGGGCCTGGCGGGGCAGTGGGGCTACATGAAGGCCGGCGTCGACGTCCTCCTGGGCAGTCTGGCGCACCTGGGCCGCGTTCTCGGAGGCGCGCTCTCTGGCCTCTTGGGCACCAACTCCGCCTTGCAGCAGGGCAGCAGTGGGTGGGCGCTCATGGGGGAAGCCATCGGGTTCGCCATCGGCAACATCGCCACCGTCGTGGGCGTACTGGTGTCCGCCGTCTCCCTCGCAATGTCCGTGGTGGGCGGCGTCCTCAACGCGGCCCTGGCGGCCTTCTCCGGCATCGTCGACGTCTTCTGGGGCGTGGTGATGACGCTCAGTGGCATCCTCACTGACGACTGGGCCGAGGCGTGGACGGGCATGAAGCTCGTCGTCTTCGGCGTCGTGAATGCCATCTCCGGCGTCCTCCTGGAACTGGTGGGCGCCATCCTCGGCGTCGTGGACGCGGTGGCGAGCCTCTTCGGCACCGACACCGGCCTCCAGCAAGCCCTGCGCTCAGCTCGGCTGGGCCTCCACCGGGACTTGTCCGTCGCCTTCGGCCTCGAGGACTCCACCGGCAGCGCCACCACACCCACCTCCGTCGTCACCAGCGCTTCTCCCACCTTGTCCGTGGACTGGCCCCTGGAGTCCTCGTCCATGCCTGCGATGGCTACCCTCCAGGCCTCGCTGCCCCAGGCCGAGGTGCTCTCCTCGCAGCCGGCCTCGCATCCAAGCGCCCCCGTCCTCGTGAGTGTCCAGGTGGACGGCCAGGTGCTTGCCCAGGCCACAGCGCGCGCCGAGAGGGACGCCGCCTCCCGCGCCTTCTCGCCCATGCCGTCCTACTGAAAGCCAGGCCCCACGTGTCCATCGCCGCTGGCCTCGCCCGTCCTCCTCGCTGTGTGTTGGTGAATGTCCTCACCGCCGAGTCCATGCAGTGCCTCTTCAACCCCACGCAGCTCACCGAGAAGCTCCAAGTGAATTGGAACCGCTTGGCCGTGCCAGGCCTCTCCCACCAGGTGCTCCAGTTCCAGGGCACCTCCAACCGGCAACTCTCAGGCGTGGAGTTCTACCTCGACGCCTTCTTCGCCACGCAGCAGGCCGACACCTCCAACATCATGGCGTTCCGCGGCTTCCTGCGGGCGCTCACCGTGCCCCCGGCGGGCACCGAGAGCATGCTGGCGACAGCACCACCGCGTGTCCTCGTCCTCTGGCCCGGCATCCTCACCGTCGAGTGCGTCGTCGCCAGCGTGGAGTTCCAGTACCGCCAGCTCGCCGTCGATGGCCGCGTCCTCGTCTACACCGCCACCGTCACCTTCGAGGAGGTGTTGGACACGCGCGTCACCTCCGAGCAGCTCCGCCAGGAGGTGCCATAGTGGCCCCCCACTCCGGCAGCCGCTACTCCTTCTGCCTCGGTGTGCGGGACGACGTGGGCCGCCTCGTGCTCACAGAGAGAGTCCCCTACGGCTTCCAGCCGCACGCGGACACGCGCGTCCACCTCGTCGCCCAGGGTGACTCCCTCTGGGGGCTCGCCGGGCACTACTTCGCGCCCCTGCCGCGTGCCTGCGGCTTCTGGTGGGCTCTCGCGGACTTCCAGCCCGAGCCCATCGTCGACCCGACCTTGGAGCTGGAGGCCGGGCGGCGCGTCTACATCCCCTCGTTGCGCGTCCTCACCGACGTCATCCTCAGCGAGCAGCGGCGGAGGGCCGGCGAATGACGCGGCCCCTCGACAGGAGCGCGCCTGGTGTACGTCTCACGCTGCTGGCACACGAGAAGGCTCGCAGCGGTGAGCCCCTCTCCCTTGAGGGGCGCGTCCTCAGCCTCACTTTCGAGGACTCCTCCACGACAGCCGACAAGCTGTCCCTCCAGTTGGACAACTTCGACCTGGCGCTCTTCGACAGGGCGGAACTGGTGGGCGGCGCGGTGCTGGAGGTGTCCTGGGGCTACCCGGGCCTCATGGCGCCGCCTCGGCGGGTCGTGGTGAAGAAGCTGAAGGGTTTCCAGGTGCTCACCGTCGAGGGCCAGGCGCTCTCCGCCCTCATGCACCGCGAGGCCAAGACACGCACCTGGCAAGGCAAGACGCGCGGCCAGGTGGTGCGCGAGGTGGCCGCCGAGTACGGCTACGAGGGGGACTCCGTCCACGTCGAGGACACGGGAGAGCCCCTCGACACCATTCACCAGGCCGGGGAGACGGATGCGCGACTCCTCCGGCGCCTGGCCGCGCGAGAGGAGTACGAGTTCCACGTCGACGACAGGGGCCTCACCTTCGCCCGTCGAAACCAGGCCTCTGCCCCCACTCATGTCCTGTGGTGGTACGCCGACTCGGGCCGGGGCGACATCCTCTCCGTCAACGTCGAGTCCGAACTGGGCCGCCGGGTGGGCAAGGCACAGGTGCGTGGCCGGGACGCCTTGTCCAAGAAGAACATCGAGGCCCAGGCGAGCAGCGGCACGGTGGAGCGCACCACCCTCGCCGACTTCCTCGAGGTGGTCGACCGAATCACAGGCACCACCGCGCTACAGCTTCGCAACGCCACCACCAGTGTCCAGCCTACCTCCGCTTCGACTCCGGCGCAGGCCCAGCGCGAGTCCGAGGCCCGCTTCCGGCGAGCGGAAGCCGGCACCGTCAAACTGGCCCTCCAGGTGGTGGGCAACCCCTCCTTGCGCGCCAAGTCCGTGGTGGAGGTGCGCGGCATCTCCCGCCTCCTCTCGGGCAAGTACTACGTCACCGAGGCGAAGCACGTCCTCTCCTCCTCCGGCTACACCACGGACTTGAAGCTGTCGCGCGACGGCACCGGCCGTCGGCAGCAAGCCAGCCCCGAGAAGGAAGGCCAGCCCCAGGGCGGTCAGCCCAACGTCTGCATGCCCGCGACGGGCGGCGTGTTGACGGAGCTGGAGGTCGTCGACAAGCGGTCCGGCACCACGCACGTCGAGTATCGCAGCAACGGGCAATCCATCGGCGCAGGGGATCCCGAGTCGGGCATCAGCCCCCCGAAGTGAAAGCAAACCATGAGCACCTTTGACGACGACATCCTCGCCCATGACACGCGCCTCCTCGGCATGTACGTGGGCTACGTCACCAGCCGCGACGACGAGGCGCAGTTCGGCCGCGTCCGCGTGTGCATCCCCGGTGTCCTCGAGCCCGAGTCCGCCTGGGCTTGGCCCCTAGGCACCTCCGGAGGGGGCGCCAAGGACACGGGATTCTTCGCGATTCCCATGGTGGGCGCCGAGGTGGCCATCTTCTTCAACCAGGGCGACGTCGACTGCCCGTACTACCTCAGCGCGCACTGGGGGCGGCCCGGCGGCCAGAGTGAGGTGCCCGAAGAAGCCCAGGTGTCTCCGCCCGACAACCGCGTCCTCGCCACGCCCACCTTCCGCGTCGAGTTGGACGAGTCCGCGGGCCACCGCAAGCTGAAGCTCACCAACCGGCAGACGGGCGACTGCCTCACCTTCGACGCGGAGGAGAACACCGTCACCTTGGAGGCCACCACTGCCCTCACCCTGCGCGCGGTGGGCGCCATCTCCCTGGAGGCGGCGCAAGTCACCATCGCCGGCCGCGTCGTCCGCCCCATCGCCGAGCCAATTTGAGGACGCCCATGGCACTGCCCATCTGCATCCACATCTCCCCGTTGCCCGAGGCGCCCACGCTCACCCTGCCTGGTGGCGCCACGTTGCAGCACCACCAACTCCTGCAGGCCGTCCAGCCGGCGCTCGCGCCCCTCACGCCCCTCTTCGACATCATCGGCGCGGTGCTGGCCCTCGTCGAAGTCGTGAAGGCCATACCCGACGCGCTGGGGCCGCCGCCGGACCCAACAGCCATCGCCGCGGCCCTGCCGAATCTGGCCGAGAAGGTGTCCAAGCTACTCCGCCTCGTCCCCCAGCTCTCGGTGCCGTACACCGTGGTGGGCGTCATCGACATCGTCCTGGGCGAGCTGGGCCGTGCGAGAAACCAGCTCGTCCACCTGCATCTGCGCCTGTCGAGTGTGGCGCGGGCCCGGCAACGCGGCGCCCAGCTTGGAGACGCGGGACTCCTGGAGGTGGCCGGCTGCGCGGAGGCCAACGTCGCCCAGGAGGCCGCCAACGTCGGCAAGGCCCTGGCCGCCCTCTCCCAGCTCATGGCCCTCCTCAACGTCCTCCTCGACCTGGTGGGCGGCCCCCAGGTGCCGGACTTCTCCACCATGGAGGGGAGCGCGATGGAAGAAGCCATTGCCCCCCTCGACGCCATCGTCCGCACGCTGCAGCAGGTGCGCGCGGCCATCCCGGTTCCGTGAGGAGGACATCATGAGTCGAGCGCCCCAGAACCTCCTCGTCCCCTTCCGGCGCGACAAGAAGCGCGACTTCGCCTCCGGCACCGGAGCCGAGTTGCTCGCCTCGAAGGCGCGGCAGGTGCTGCTGACTGAAGGCGCCACACCCCACTCCACCGGCGAGCTGCCCTGGCGCACCAGCTTCGGCGCGGGCCTCTCGCGGCTGCGCCACCAGCGCAACGACGCCGTGCTGGCAGAGCTCGCGCGGGTGTACATCCGTGACGCCCTCGCTCGCTGGCTGCCTGGCGTCCAGCTAGTGAAGGTCCGCGTCGAGCAGGCAGGTCCTCTGTTTACTCTGCATGTCCGGGTGAAGGAGCGCGATGCGACAACTTCCGTGAGCGTCTCGTTGGAGATGTGAGATGTCCCCGAACACACCACGTCCGATGCCTTTGTCTCTTCGGAGGCCTTCGCATCGTGGGCGATTCTCATGCCAACCCCCTCGCATTTTCCCCACCACTCGACATCGATGGACTCTTTCCGCCAGAGCGACGCACGGGACAACCCAGGAAGAACTGGGTACGCGAGGACTACTTCGAGGAGCCGTTGGACGTGGAGCGTGCGTACTGGCTCGGGTTCATTTACGCAGACGGTTCAGTCGTCTTCAAACCGCGCTGGGCACTCAGAGTTCACCTTGCCGCCAAGGACGAATCCCACCTTTCCACGCTTCATGCGCAAATTGGCGGACGACTGAGTTGGACCAAGAGTGGGCTGAGGAGCCTGATGGCTTGCTCCCGCAAACTTTGTCTCTCTCTTGGCCGACTTGGAGTGGTGCCGCGCAAGACGTATGTACCTCGCGCTCCACCCAATCTCGTTGGACAGGAGCGCCAGGCATTTCTCCGTGGCCTCTTTGACGGCAACGGCTGCCTTCACGTCACCAAGCGTGGCTACCTCCAAGCCGCCTACTGCGGCCATCCCGCAACGGTCTATTGGCTTGTGGAGCAGCTCGGAATCGACACCAACGGCACGCCTCGTCAGCGAGGCGGTGCGGCCTACGCTCAATGGACTTCCGAGAGGCGCGCCATCGGCATTGTGCAGCTTCTTTATGGAGCCCCCGGACCAAGACTTGAGCGTAAGGCGCTTATCGCCCAACGATATCTTTGAAAGCGAGCATTCCGGTGCTGCCTCACAACACCGACTACACCACCAGAGACTATGATGCTCTGCGCGCACGCCTCGTGGCGCTCGTGAAGAGCGTCTTCCCGGACTGGACGGACTTCGACGTCGCGAGCTTCGGCAACGTCCTACTGGAAATGTACGCCTTCGTCGGCGACGTCCTCGGCTTCTACCAGGACAACCTCGCCCGTGAGTCGCGCCTCTCCTCCGCCACCCAGCGCCGCAACGTCATCGCCCTGGCGCGCATGCTGGGCTACCGGCTTCACGGCGCGCAGGCGGCCATGGCCGAGGTGGAACTGCGCCTGGCCCTGCCTCCCGCCGCCGCCGTCACCTTCCCCGCCGGCACCGTCGTCCGCACCCAGGAGGTGACAGAGGCCGTCCGCTTCCAGCTCCTCTCGTCCGCCACTATTCCGGCTGGCACCACCCCGCCGCGCGTCGTCGCTGTGGTGGAGCACTCGAAGACGCACACCCAACTCCTCGACGCCCGCGGCCTCGCCGACTTCGAGGCGCGACTGGACTTCGGCCCGTACCTCGACGGCTCCTCCCGGGTGTCCACTGCCCAGGGCGCCTTCACGGAGGTGGACACCTTTCTCAACTCGCGCGCCTCCGACGCCCACTTCCTCGTCAGTGTGGATCAGAGCGACAGGGCCACCATCCGCTTCGGCAACGGCATCAGCGGACTTCCGCCCGCTGGCACCGTGGCGGTGGTGTACAAGACGGGTGGCGGCGCCGCCGGCAACGTGGACGCGGGGCGACTTGTCGTCATGGAGGGCAGCTTCCGGGACGCTCACGGCCACGCGGTACAGGTGTCCACCCATAACCCAGCCCCCGCCTCGGGTGGCGCGGACAGGCAGACGGTGGCCTCCGCGAAGCTGCTCGCCCCCGAGAGTCTCCGGGCCCTGACGCGCACGGTGTCTCGCGAGGACTTCGAAATCAACGCCCGGCGCCTGCCCGGCGTGGCCCGCGCCCTCATGCTGACGTCCAACGAGGACGCCAGCATTCCGGAGAACGCCGGCATCCTTTACGTGGTGCCCCAGGGTGGCGGAGTGCCCACGCCCGCGCTCAAGGCTCAGGTGCTGCGCCAGGTGACGGAAGTCTACCCCTGCACCCTCACCTTCCAGGTGTCCGTCCAGGAGCCGGTGTACCGGCGCGTGGACGTCGCCGCGCGCCTCTTCCTACGCCAGGGCGCTTCGGCCCAGGACGTCGCCTCGCGCGTCCGCCAGGCGCTCGCCGCCTACTTCCGCGTCAGCGAGCCGGATGGCACACCCAATCCGCGCATCGACTTCGGCTTCAATTACCGGGACGCCCAGGACCTCCCCTCCGGCGAGGTGGCCTGGTCGGACGTCTTCAACGTCATTCGCGATGTGCCCGGAGTGCGGAAGCTGGGGGACGCGCGAATGGACCTGACGCTCAACGGGTTGCCCGCGGATGTGCGGCTGACGGTGCGCGAGCTGCCGGTGCTGGGCAGCGTCACGCTCCAGGACGGGGACACCAGAGGGTTGCTCTGACATGGCCCTCCTGAATCCCAGCTTCGAGGACGCGGGCGCCCGGCCCGGCGAGGCTGCTCACTGGACGCTGACGGCGGGGACGCGCCTCGAAGTCCTGGCGGGCTTCGGCGTGCCGGAGGAGGCGTGTGAGGACTTCGAGCGCTGGTACGTGTGGCGCGCCGCCCTCTCCGACGTCCCTGTGGCCCTCGCCTTCTTCTCCGGCCTGCGCGAGGGCTTCGAGGCGTTCTCTCGGGGCTGGGACAACGACGGCTTCCTCTTCGAGCTGCCGCCCGCGCTGCTCGTCCCGCACCGCTTCGAGGGGAACATCGTCGAGACTTGGGGCCAAGGGCCCTTCCTCACGGACTGGGTGGACGCAGCTTCCGTGGAGGGCCTCTTCAGCGACTCACCGCGGGAGGACTTCGAGCAGCGCTGGCACACCAACGAGGCCTACGCCTGGCGCTGGGAGGACGTGACGGCGCGCGGGGCCCTCTTCAACACCACGCAGCCCACCGAGGACTTCGACACCGGGTGGCCTCTGGCCGCCACGCAGTGAGGACACCATGGCACTCGCAGACTGGACCTACCTCAACGGCGGACTGGACATCGCCACCGTGGACAGGGGCGTGACGGCGGGCATCGCCCGTCCCCCGGGCGGCGGCAACTTCCTCTTCGCCTTCAACTCGTTGTCGGCCGCCCAGGGCGCCGTCGCACTCTTCGCCAACCTCCCCGACTTCGCCCCCATGGCCAAGGGAGGCAGCATCCACGGTTGCATCCAGCGAGGGCCCGGTGGCGGCCCCACCGGCTTCGCACCCTTCCTCTTCCTGTGCAGCCAGGGCACCTCCGTCAACGACTCCGCCTACCTCCTCGGCCTCTCCGACGACGAGCCGCATCGGGTGGTGCTGCGCAAGGGCGCGGTGGCCACGGGCCTGCCTGACGCGGACGGGCCCGGTGTCCTGCTGAAGTCGTCGGCCAGCTTCACACAGGGCACCTGGCTGCACCTGCGGCTGGACGTCATCGTCAACGCCAACGGCGACGTCGTCCTCAAGGCCCTCCAGAATGACTTGGCCGCGCATCCGCTCGGCACGCCCCCTGACTGGCAGCCCGTGCAGGGCATGGCCGACTTCATCGACGACGCCCTCGGCATCAACTCCGGCAGCCAGCCCCTCACCTCCGGCCGTGGCGGCTTCGGCTTCGCGGTGCGGGACGTCACCCGCCGGGCCTACTTCGACTCGCTCGAGCTCTCCCGGCAGGTGTGAAGCCATGGCCGTCACCGCATTCACCAATCGCCTGGGCTTGGGCCAGGGACGCATCCGGCCCCAGCGTGCCGCCCCTGCCTCAGGCGAGTACCTCTTCGTGCTGGGAGACGAGGAGTCTGGGCGCCGCTTCGAGCTGGCTCCCGGAGACTGGGCCGAGGTGACACAAGCCGTGGACGTCACCGGAGTGGACCTGGTCCGCGCCGCCTTGCGCCTCCGTGTGCCGCCATGTGTCCCGGCGGGCCTGGCCTGGGAAGCGTCCCTCGTCGTGGACGGGATGAAGTACGCCCGCTGCCTCGGACGCCCCGGCCGCGAGCGCCTCGTCACGGACATGGCCGCCAACGTCTCGAAGCTCGCCGGCGTTCACACGGTGGGCATCCGCCTGGAGCTCGTCTCCCCGTGAGGAAGCCCCATGGCCACGGTTGAGCTGCCCACCCTCTACGCCGACACCGTCTCCCTCTTCGCCGAGACGCGACGCCCCCTCCTCCTCAACCGCGCTCCGGGCCCGGGGGAGGTGGACGTCCATGTCGACTCCGTGCTGGAGCTGGAGCTGGCGGACGTCGGCGCGGACGGCATTGCCCGGGCGGCCACGCGCGTCTGGGTGGACAGCTTCCTTGCCTTCGAGGGCGGGGCCAGCGTCGAGGTGCAACCCGCCTTCGCGGGGCCGCTGGCGGAGGTGAGGCAGACGGCGGACACCCTGCGTGTGGTGCTCCACCCGGCGGTGCCGCTGGTCAGCCAGGCCACCGTCTCCGTCCGCGTCGTCTCGGCCACGGCCGGCGGCGCGCACCTCCTCGACGAGACGTACACATTCAGCGTGGAGGACAGGACAGCGCCCCGTCTCGTGGGTGCGCAGGCCCTGGCGGCAAAGTCGGTGCGCCTCGCCTTCGACGAAGCTGTGCGGGTGCCACCCACGGCGCGCTTCACTTTCACACCTCGCGGCGCTCCCGCAGTCCCGGTAGCCGCCCTTGAGGCCGCAGCGGACGGCTCCCTTGTCCAACTCGTTCTCGACACGGAGCTGACGCCGGACGTGGTGTACGAGGTATTCGTTCAGGGGGTGACGGACGCCCACGGCAACCTGGTGCTCGCCCCCTACCACCGCGCCACCTTCGCGGGCTTTCGTCCGGCCAGGCCGCCCTCCCGGAGCTTCCAGCTCTGGGACATGCTGCCCCGGCACAACCGCCGCGACGATGTGACGGGCGACCTGCACCGCTTCATCTCCTGCCTCCAGGAAGTGACGGACTTGCTCCTCGCGGACTTGGACGCGTTCCCCGACGTCTTCGACCTGGAGCGCGCGCCGGAGGCCTTCCTGGACGCCATACTCCAGGACTTGGGCAACCCCTTCGCCTTCGAGCTGGACGTCCTTGGGCGGCGCCGCCTGGCCAGCATCCTCGTGGACATGTACCAGCAGAAGGGCACCGCGCTGGGCCTGCGCAACGCCATCCGCTTCTTCCTCGGCATCGAGGTGCGGGCCGTCTCCCCCTTCGCGTCGGACACCCTTGTACTGGGCGAGTCCGAGCTGGGCGTGGACTGGGTGCTGGGCCCCTCGGAGCGATTCTCACGCTACGCCTTCAACGTCGAGGTGGAGCGCCTCCTCTCTCCGGCGGAGCGGCAGCGCCTGCGCACCCTCGTCGACTACCTCAAGCCCGCCCACACCCACTTCGTGGACTTGGTGGAGCCCCTCCCTCCCGTCGTCCCTGAGCACTGGGAGCTGGGCCTCAGCGAGTTGGGCGAGACGAGCGACTTGCATTGAGCCATGCGTGCGGTCGAAATGGCTGGAGATGGATGACTTCGAGCGCTGGTTCCGTAATCACTTCGGCACGACCGCCCCGGTTGGCTACTGCCTCCGCGCTGACCATCACGAGCGGTGGGTGAGGCTCCACTCGCTTCCCGAGTCGAAGCGCTACGCGGAGGACGCATCTGAGCGGGCAGAGGTAAGGCGCCGGGCGTGGGCAGCGGCCTCCGAGGTCCTTCCAACCGGTAGCCCCGTCTGGTTGGTCGTTCCCACCTTCGAACCAGAACACCAGGGACTCCAGAGCCTGTCCTTGGCCTTTGAGGACGCAGGCCGCTACGAGCACGAGCTGTTCGAGGAGCCCCTCGAGGCTCGCGTCGCGCGGACGACCTGGCCCCACACTGGGTTCGACCAGCTCATCGATGAAGTCGCTGCCGACGCTCTCCGCGCGGTTTGGTTTTCGATGACCAGCGGTGAGGTCTTCGCGCCCTACGACGGTGGCATCGACCTCATCGTAGAGAGCGCGAGACGCGCGGGAACGTTGCGCAAGGTGTTCCCGCCGGATTGGTTCTCGAAGCGCACTGACGGCTTCTGACTCGATTTTCGCCATTCTGCCTCGTCGCTCAGGCAACGTGCGCCAGCGGCGAGCGAGCTGAGCGAGACATCGACGCTGCACTGAGCGCCCTGCTGGATGTCCCCGATTTCTCGCGCCGTGCCTTTGCCTTCCTCTGGAGGGCCCAGGCATGAGCAACCGGCTGGATTTTTTCTTCAGGCAGCGTGTCAGCGAGGCCGAGTTGGATTTGGCCTTCGCGCAGTTGGAGCAGGCGGACAGAAACCTCGCCTCGGACTTGGGCGTCCACGGCGTCATCTCCGGGGCAGTGCCCGCGCCGCATGCCCCCGTGCCCAACCTCACCGTCGACTTGACGGCCGCGGGACGCGCCTACGACAACCTCGGCCAGCGCATCTTCTTCGGCACCGGGCAGACGGTGGACTGCGCGGTGGACATGTCGGGCATCCCCACCGACGTCTCCACCTCCGGCAGCGAGCGGTGGGTGGGTATCTTCCTGCGCTTCACGCGCCTGCTGTCCGAGCCGCGCACGGACGGCAACTCCCAGCAGGTGTACTTCCGGCGCGACGAGTCCTTCGAGTTGGTGGTGCGCCAGGCGCCGGAGGCCCCCGTCGGCCAGGCGCCCAAGCCCGCCCTCCAGCCCGACGAGCTGTTGCTGTGCGACGTCCGGCGCCAGCCTGGGCAGACGCAGATTCTCGCTGCGGACTTGGACACCTCTCGCCGCCAGGCCTTCATCTTCGCGAGGGGCACCTCTGTGGCCGTGGAGAGCGGCGCCTGGGACGTCCTGAGTCCCGGCGCGGACACGGTGCAGGCGACACTGGACGCGGTGGACGCCGAGTTGGCCGGCCACTTCTCCGGCACCGCCCGGAGGCACGAGGCCCGTGCCGTGGACTACGTGCCGCACGGTTTCGTCGCTGGCACGACGGTGCAAGCCGCCATGGACGAAGTCGTCGACAAGCTCTCCTCGGCTGTCTCCGGCACACCCGGCGCCTCCCGTGTGGGCGCGGACGCGGTACCTGGCACGCCCCACCTCCTGCCGGCGGGCACTGTGGACGCGCAGCTCTCCTCGCTGCTGGGCTTCCTCAACACCCACCAGGGCGCGGCCACCGGGGCCCACCACGCCAGCGCCATTGGCGCCACGCCCCACGGCTACGTCAGCGGCACCAGCGTGCAGGCCCAGCTTCAGGAAGTCGTCACCCGCCTCGGAGAGACAACGGCCAACAGCCCCGGCTCCTCTCGTGTCGGAGGAGACGCACTGGCCGGGACGCCCCACGCCCTCCCCGCCAGCAGCATGCGGCAGCAGGTCGCCGCGCTGCTGGGCTTCCTCAATGGGCACGTCACCCAGTCCGCTGGCGCTCACGCGGCCTCCGCCGTGTCTGTCGCGGACGCGGGCAACCTGCTGACGGCGGGCACCGTCGAGGCGGCCCTCGCGGAAGTCCTCTCGGCCTTTAGCGGCGGGCACTTCCGCGGCAACGAGGCGGCGGCAGGCCAGCACAAGGCCATCCTCCAGCCCGTCCTCGGCGCCGGCCGCATCCTTCTCCTCGACGCCCAAGGCGCGGGAGGCGTCGCCGCGCGGCTGCGCCTCTACGCCGACAGCGACTCGGTGTGGTTCACCCTCAACGCCGCATGGAGTGGGAGCGCCTGGGCCCGGGACACCACCGGCGCTGCTGCCGCCGGGTTCCGCCTCTCGCGCAACGAGGCCGAGTTCCTCCATGACGCCAGTCTCACCGCCAGCTTCGCCTCCTGGACGCGCACGTTGCGGCTCCCGCTGAGCAGCACAGTCAGCAACACCTCCTTCGAGCTGGCGGGCAGCGTGCGCGAGGTGGGCCGGCTCGGCCTCCAGTACAGCAACAGCGACACCGCCGCGCACGACAACCTGTCCGGGGGCGGCTCGGTGACGTTCCGCAGCCGCTTTCCCACCGCGCCCTCCTCCATCACCCTCAGCCCCTACGCAGTCCCCGGAGGCTTCGTCGGCAATCCCACCGTCATGGTGCCGGACAGGGACGGCTTCGCCTTCTACACCCACCAAACCCTCCAAGGCCTCGCCTCGACGTACTGGTTCGGCGCGTACACCGCCGTCGCGTGAGGACTCCACCCATGGCCCTTCACGAAATCACTAACGAGGACGTGCTTCAGCGCTGTGCCCAGTGCGGCAGCGGCAATCGCCTCTCCCTTGGCACCCTGGAGGTGGGCGTCGCTCGTCGGGAGGACGTGGACGACGGCCTCATCCAGCTTCCGCCGTGCCCCGCCTGCCGCTCCACCGAGTTCCTCATCCGTGCATCCGAGGACGAGCCGCTGCACCCAGCGACAGGCAGCTTCGGGCACCTTCACCAACTGCTCGTCGGCCACCTCCACGCGGAGCTCGTCCAGCGCGGGCGCCTGCACACCGCCCTCACGGCCAAGGGGGGACGCGCCAGCAAGGTGGTGCTGCGCCCCCTGTCCCAAGAGGCTCGCGCGCGCTGGTTCCCCCAGGGGCTCCGAATTGCGGTGCCTCCCGACGAGCCGCACCGCGCCCCGGAAGAGTCCAGTCGATAAACATACACCGCCAGCAAAGCCCCCTGTTCCCGGGGCATCGCGAAGCCCTCGCCACCGGCTTGCTATCCCATCGAGAGAGAGCGTGTATGTCTTCACGCGCCGCCCACCGCGCGCCAGGAAGACACGCATGTTCATTGGCACCGACACCACCTACCTCGGCAACGAAATCCCCGGCCTCCAGGGACAAAGAGTCCGCATCTTCGGCGTATTGCGCGGCGGCCTCCGCCCCGACGCGGACCCGGACGCGGACGACTACTATGTGAACAGCGACGAGAAGCTGGCGCGCCTCGGGGGCGTCACGGCAGAGGACTGCATCGACGCGGCCCTCATTCTCCCGGACGGCACGACGCCCTTCGTGCATGTCGACCCGCGCGCCATCGACTTGGCGTGCTTCGCGCACCTTCGAGAATAGCGACGGCAGCGACTTGCATTGAAGCGAAAGCAGAGCGTGTATGCATTCACGCGCACGCAACACCGCGGGCCGAAAGGGAGGAAAACATGAAGACTTCCAAGCCCCCCACCAAATCCAATGGCAGCACCAAACGCCCCGCTTCCGAATCCCTCGAAACGCGCCTTGAGTGCATTGCACGCAGACATACGAGTTTCGAGACGCTCGAGACCCGATTCGGCGGCATCGACTTCAAGGAAGTCTCCGTGTGGGGACTGAAAGCCGCCCTCGAAGAGGCGTACCAACTCGGGAAGGCCGACGGCAGCAAGCCTCTCGGGGCGTAGCACCACCCCCATAGAAACCTCAGCCCCGCCGACGCGGGGCACCACCCGCATGAGGACTTCCGGACCGCCTCATGGACGGCAGACGTGTACCCACGGCCCGCCAAGGAAACAACCGCCATGCCCCGTAACGCCGCACCGAAAAAGCTGGAGTCCCTGAGTCTGACGGAGCTGCGCGCCCGCTACCGCGAAGTGGTGGGCGAAGAGACGCGCAGCCCCAACAAGAAGTACCTCATCCGCCGCATCGAGGAGTGCCTCGCCGTGAAGAAGCAGCGCAGCCCCGCTCGCCGAGGGGCTGCCACCGCGCCCAGCGCGCCACCTCCGACGCCCCCTGCCCGGGCCACGCCCTCGTCAGAGGAGACCACGCCCCCCTCCCGCCAGCGCGGGCGCTTCGGCACCATGTCGCTGCAGGAGCTGCAGGCGGAGTACCGCAAGGTTGTCGGTCGCCCCACAGGCAGCAGCAACGTCTCCTACCTCCAGTGGAAGATTCGGGAGGCAGAGGCCGGGCGTGTTTCGGTGGGCCCGCGCCCCGAGAGAGAAGTGAAGGTGCGGGAGGACGGCAAGCGCGTCATCCCCCTCTCTTTCGACGCCGAGGCCCTGGAGGCCTTGGACAAGGCATGGCGCGATGCGGGCCTGCCGAGCCGGACGCGCTTCTTCCGGCAGGCGGTGCACCATGAACTCACGGCCATGGGCGCCACCGAGGCTGCCGCGCTCTTCGCTCCGGAAGAGGCGTGAGGAACCGTGGCCACCAGGACATCGAGGAGGGCGAGCAGGAGATGAACCGCGCAGAGCAAGGCGCAGCGAGCAACGAATAGGACGCCCCAGCAATCCCCCTCCACCTCACAGGAACACCCACCATGAGCGCCTCGGCCATTCCTTTTCACGTCTTCCCAGTCAAGGTGATTGATTTCAGCGACGCCAGGATGAGTCTGGCCCTCACCCAGAACCAAGCCGGCACGGCCCAGCCGCAACTGGACATCCTCCTTCCGGCCGGCGCCACCCACCGGCAGTTACGCGCGCTGCTTCATGCCTTCTCGGCCAACCTCGAGCTGAACACCCCGGCCAACGAGCGGTGGCTCATTCACAACGACTGCTGCGTGGGGCCGAACCATGGCCGCATCTACCTGGAGCTGGCCGAAGGCGACGAGGCGGAGGCCCTGCGCGGGATGCTGCTCCTCGACACCCTGAGGGGCTGAAGCGGGGGAAGAGCCCCTGCGCCGGGGCACTTCGCGGCCACTGGCCAGCCCGAATCACACACACTGGAAATCGCCTGCAAGAGCCCTCGTGAACCCCGCGAATTCTCGCGCCGATTTCAGACGCCAGAATTCGCACCCACGCCGACCGAAGTGGACTTGCCTCATTCGCACACAAGAGCGTGTATGTGTTTCGCGACGGAGGCCACACCGCCCCGCGCAAACGCGAGAGGCGAACTCCCATGAAGACGCTCCGATTTGGCATTGAAATTGAGACGGTGGGCGCCAGCCGCCAGAAGCTGGCCCACGCCATTCGGGACGCGGTGGGCGGACACGTCTCCGACGACTTACGGGGCTGGCAGGTGACGGACTCCCAGGGCCGCGCATGGAAGGTGGTGCCGGACGCCTCGCTGAGCGGAGGCGACTGCAACAACGGCGAAATCGTCTCCCCCATCCTCACCTACCAGGACATGGAGACGCTGCAAGCGGTGGTGCGCGCCGTCCGCGACGCAGGTGCCCGCGCGGATGCCTCCACCGGCATCCACATTCACGTCGACGGCAGCCGCTTCGACGCCAAGGGCGTCACCAACCTGGTGAAGATGGTGCATAAGCAGGAGCGCCTCCTGGAGACAGCCCTCGGGGTGAGCGCCACGCGGCTGGCCCGGTACTGCAAGCCCATCGACGCGGCCTTCCTCCAGCGCCTGGAGGCTCGACGCCCCCGCACCCTGCAGGACGTCAACGCGGCTTGGTACGGGCGCCGCAACCCCACGCCCCTGCGCTACGACTCCAGCCGCTACCACGGCCTCAACCTCAACAGCCTCTTCTTCCGGGGCACGATTGAATTCCGCTACTTCAACGGCACGGTGCATGCCGGCGAGGTGAAGGCCTACGTCCAACTGGTGCTGGCCCTCGCCGCCCGCGCCCTGGCCTCCAAGGCCGCCTCCAGCAAGCGCCGCGACTTCAACCCCGCCACCGCCAAGTACGACTTCCGGGTGTTCCTCCTCCACCTGGGGCTGATTGGTGAAGAGTTCAAGACGGCCCGCCTCCACCTCCTCAAGCGGCTGGAGGGCAGCGCCGCCTGGAAGGGCCAGCGCCGCGACCGGGCCAACGCGGGCGGCAGCGGGACGCCCGGCAGCGAGGGCCCGCTGGGCGGCACGGGCGGGGCCTCCCAGGGCAACCCCCATGAGGCCCTGGCAGCCTGACGTGGCCCTCACGCCGGGGGCCTTGAAGGCCCCTGGCGCCCCACCACGCGGGCCACAGGCCCGCCCTCCGTATTGGGAGACACCCCATGCTCTACTTCGCCTACGGCTCCAACCTCGACAGGGAACAGATGCGCGCCCGTTGCCCCACCGCCACCGTCGCAGCCCGCGCCACGCTGCCAGGACATGCGCTGGTATTCGGCGGCTACAGCCGCCGTTGGGGCGGTGCTGTCGCCAGCCTCCAGCGCATGCGCGGCGCCCACGTCGAGGGACTGCTGTACTGCCTCACCCCGGACGACCTCCTCGCCCTCGACGCCTTCGAGGGGCATCCCTTCGCCTACCGCCGCGCCACCCGGCTGGTGACGGACAGCGCCGGCCACCGTCGCCGAGCCCTGCTGTACCTCCAGCCCAAGGAGGATTTCGAAGTCTGGCCGCCGGCTGCCCGCTACTTTCGGGTCCTCTGGCACGCCTACGGACGCCTGGGCTTCAACCGCGCTGCGCTCGCCAGTGCGCTCGGAGGTGCCGCATGACGGCATCTTCCGCCGCCCCCACACGCGTCTTCGTCTACGGCACGCTCATACGGGGACAACCCAACCACCCGCGCCTTCGCGGAGCGCGTTTCCTGGGGCCGACACTGACGCCGGCCTCATTCAGCCTCTTCGACTACGGCCCGTTCCCTGCCCTCGCCGCGGGTGGCCAAACCACCGTCGTGGGCGAAGTGTACGAAGTCGACGCTCTCACGCTGGCCGCGCTCGACAGGCTCGAGGGCCACCCGCACTTCTACGAGCGCACGTCCATTGCGCTCGACGGCTTCGGCCGCGTCGAGGCATACCTGTTTCCAGAGGCGCGCCTGGTGGGCCGCCCCCTCATCGCCTCCGGCTGCTGGCGCACACACCTGGTGAAGGAGAAGAAGCCGTGATGATCATCATGCGAGACGGCCGTGTCTTCCAGGGCACGGCGGTCCAAATCGTGAAGGGCATGCAGGACATCGCCTTCGGCGTGGAGCGCCTCTCGTTGCCTGAGTACGTCGACTGGGTGGTGGCAAACGCCCTGCGCGTCGAGTCCATCGCGCTGCGCGTGCATGGCGAAACCAACGAGGCGAAGGCCGCCTCGCTCGTGGACGAGATGGTCCGCGAGGGACTGGCGACGCGAGGGTGACATGACTGGCAGCGCCCAGCCCATTCTCATCGAGGGTTACACCGTTGAGGAGGTGCTCCGCCTGACGGAGCAGGAGCTTGCCGCCTTCGCGCTGACGGGCGAGCCCGTCGTCATCCGCATCGGCTCCGCGGAGCTGCTCGGCTCCTTCCGGCTTCAGCCCGACACGTTCTTCGTGGAGTTGGCCCACATCGACAGCGGCGGGGAGGGCATCCTCCCCACCTTCTGGCGTCTGGTGCGCCGCTTCGCCCAGGAGAGGGGCATTGGCCGCATCGAGTGGGTCGTCCACGCGGTACGGTGTGCCCGCCCCAACCTCAAGCTCCGGCGAGTCCTCGTAAGACGCGGGTTCGTCGTCCGAACGCTGCCCGGCATCGGCGAGGCCTACCACCTCGTCGACATGCTCCCGGGCCGCAGCGCCCCTGCCTCACAGGCCCAGCGGTAGGCCTCCACACGCCTCGAGTTCCTCGACCAACGCAAGGGCCGCGCGCGCCGAATTCCGCCAGCACCGCCGCCTCCGCGTCGCCATACTCCCGCTTCGCCAGGGCCAGCAGCATCCGGCACTCCGGACTGCCGTCCGCCATCGCCCGCGCAAGCTGCAACCCCATCTCCGCCCGTCCCAGTCGCTCCGAGAGCGCCCGCCGCCTCTCCATGTCCATGAAGGACCCGCGGAGCAGAGACCGTGCCAGTAGGCTCGGCGCTCCCCGTCGCTTCGGGAGTTGCGACGTTCGTCGCCACGGGCTGAACTGCCTCCCTTCATGGGCACGACTGCCGACGTCCAACACTTTCTGCGCACGGGTGAGCACGACGCGCACTGCCGAGCTTGGCCCGGCGACCGCATTGAGCGGGAGCGACGCGCGCATGAAGAGCTCCGGCAGGCGCTCGTCGAGGAGGTGCAGCGACGAACAGCGACGCTCCCCGCCGACGAGCGACTCCGGGGCCTCGACATCGTCGCGCTCACCCGGCGGAAGGTGGAGCCCATGGTGCGCGGCCTCTTCCCCGCCTTGGAACAGGGCGCCGTCCTCTCCCTTCTGGAGAAGTCCGTCGTCATCCTCACGCCGGCCAACATTGCCCAAGTTTTGCGGGAGTCCTCCTGGCTGAGCACGGCCTGGGACTTGGCCAACCTGTACCTCCTCAGCGCCGGTGCCGAGTTGCTGGGGCCCGAGGCGCCCCAGCTCCTGGGCCTCAGCGAGGGCACCACGTGCTACGTCTCCCTCTCCTACTTCGACGAGGAGACCCCCTTCGCCGACTACCTCGTGCATGAGGCGGCCCACGTTTTTCACAACTGCAAGCGACACACGGTGGGCCTGCCCGAGACACGCCGGCGTGAGTGGCTCCTCGACATCGACTACCGGAAGCGCGAGACGTTCGCCTACGCCTGCGAGGCGTACAGCCGCATCCTCGAAACCGGCAGCAACCGCCAGGCACGCATGACGCTCGCCGACGACTTCGCGGCCTGCGCGGCGCCGTCCGATGAGCGTGTCTCGGTGAGCGAGGTGGTGGAGATCGTCCGGGAAGCCGCGGCAGCGCGGAATGGGTGGAAGCACATCCTCATGCGGTGCAGCCCGAAGGCACGGAAGGTCACACGTCCACCCGAGATGAATGGGGCACCAGCATCCCAGCTTCGCGGTCAACAAGGGGCGGCGGGCGACACGCCTTGAATTCTCTGATTCGCTGAGGACTCCGCCGCCTAGCCTACGAGAGTGAGCGGCCGTTCTTCGGACCGCGCGCGCGCCACGGCCGCCGCCCAGTGCTGGGGCTGCGAGAGCTGCGTACGGCGACAGCACCATTGAAGCGCCAACGCCCTGGGACCTCAGTGATCACCTATCGGCCCCTCCGCCCCCGTCCCGGGGCACGGTCACACCCAAGCAATCCGGATTACGTCTCCGCAACCACGCACGCTTGCGCATGTCCTACTTCCGCGTCCCCGGCGCTACACCAGCGAGACACCTCGGGGGGGTGACCGCACCATTCTCCGGGATGTGCTTTCCTTCCCCACGACGCTCACCTAGTACTTCGACCGAACGGGGTTCACGCCTTGGAGGCAATCGGGATGACGCAGCGTCAAATCAACACCCTGGCTGTACGCAAGCTGCTTCCTTGGCGCAAGAGGTTCCTCATGCTTTTTGGTGGACGAAAGCCGGACCCACTCACGGCCAGAAACTGGCGAAATCCCGCTATCGCACTCCTGTTCGCGTACTTCCCTATTCAATGGATTGCATCCTGGCTCGGAGGCAATGCCCCCACATACGCCATGGGAATCCTCTATCTCTCAGCCTGCCTGTTTGCTGTCGCAGCAGCACTGGAAACAGTCGCACTCCTAAAAACCAATCTCGCAAAACTCATCAGCCCAACCCTCGTAAGTATCGGGGTGCTCATCGTAGGAGGAATCGCCACCATCGTCGCCCGCAGCGAAGTGAACGAGCTCGTCAGAACTGATCCATCCGCACTTCCGTACGCCGTAAGTGCACTGACTGGGACGCTGCTACCCAGCATCTGGCTCACTCTCGTTGGCGCCACCCTCGGCCTTGGAGGAATTCTCTCCATTTCATTTGCCACCTGGTTGCAAATCCTGGAGCGTTCAGGGCTTCTCACAACAGCCCTGTTGATCCGCAACAGCACCACCTTCCGGATTCTGTTCGCTCGCTCAAGAAGCAAATGGACCGCACCTTCCTCGTCGACGGTAAGTGCCAGGGGATTTGGCCTGGTCTTCCTAGGAATAGCAACTCTTTGGCTAGGCATCTTTGCCGGCGGCGCATGGCGAAAGCCGCTACTGAAACCGCTCATAGTCTGGTCCCAGTATTCCCAGTTCAGCCAATGCATAAACCACAAGAGCGGCGAGCTCGTAGCATTCCTCTCAGAGAGTCGCATTAGCGTCGCAATAGAGGACGAGACAGGTGACATCACCTTCAGCTCCCGTCCATGCGAATTGCCTTCGACGACCGGCACACCATCAGGCCAATCCGCACAATTGAACTAATACGATTCGATTACGCCCCAGTGCTGCGACTCTCCGAAAGGGGGAATCCTCCTCGGAGAGTTCCCGCCCCTCTGTGACACTAGAACCTACTCGACATTGTCGATAATCGTGTTCCCTGGGGCCAAAAAAGTTCCAGCGTTGCCGCTCCCGATGTGCAGCAAGCGTCGTAGCTCAGAGGGGTCTGGACGCATGCTGCTGGAGCCGTGCCGAACAAAGTACTCATTCTGGGCCGAGGCGTAGGGGGGCTGATCGCCGGCCTTCACGTCAACGACGATTACTGGACGCCCATCTTTGTCATGCACCTTGAGCCTGTAGCTAGGAAATGGCTTAACATTGGCCCTAAACAATTGCTCAAGACGATCCGTCACCGATTTCAATTGAATATCCACACCATCATCCGCGCGCTTGGTCGCCTTCTTCAACTCCGACAACCCCTGAGGATTTCCATTGTCGTCAACACCGACATAGAGGCGCCCACCTTTCGAGTTAGAGAACGCCACAATCGTCTTGACCAATTCCGCCTCTTTTTGTTGATCCTTAGCATCCACGAACGGCTTATACTCAACAAGCTCGTTCTCTCCTGACTTCAACTCCATCAGGATCCGCTCTTCCTCGGATACACTGACTGCAGACGTGGCGAGCTTGGCTTCGGAGCGATGCACACTACGCTCCGCCAGGACGTCCCCAGACTCATCGACAACGAAAATTTTGGCCGACTCCACTTCTTCAGGAATTTCCAACCGAAGCATAGGCGCAGCACGGACAATATCGTATCGCCTTGTCCTGCTCCCCACATAGAGCACTTGAACTTCGTAAGACTGCTCAGGCACATTCACTTCGAGTTCGATCTCCAAGAACGCATCCCGCCACTCTGCATTCCTGATTCGAATTCGCGCATCCGGAAGGATGGTGATTAGCTCCCATAAAAACTGACTACTCTCCCCCTTCCACGCATCTCTGTCATCAAAGAGCCACTCTCGCAAAGCATGTGCTCCACTTAGAAAAGGCCGCATGCCGCGCGCGATGATGGGCTCACTTGGGAGAGCATCCTCGCCAACGAACTCTACTCGCGCCAACCTCGACCGAATGCGCCACTCCCGCCAAACAGACGTGCTCTTAAACCATCGCCCAGTGGGCTCGATGTACGCGTCAGAACTAGTGCCTGAAATTGGAATTGAGCCAAGACTTCCCTGCCCTGCCAAAATCTCCTTCAGTCGTTGAACGGCAACCGACCCTCCGGGTATCCATTCCTCAACCAAAGTCATTTGAGGATTCAAAATTGCCGTCCTGGCCTCAAGCGGCTCGTCCCAGAACATGACCTTTCCACTAATCAAGAAGGACCCCTGTTGAGTGTTCCGCAGAACCATGGAGAACAGGGCTCCAGCTGGGTCCCTCGCGCGTTTCAGAAACAAAGCGCCAAGTTTCTGCGCAAGCTCTTCTGGAGTGATTTTAGCCATGAATTCCTCTGGGTGGCACGATGCGGCGTGTCGATAGAACAGCGAATAGCGGTAGTGGTAGACCCAGCACCAGGGCTCACCTCATGGATTCAGCACCAGGGTAGCGGCATCCAAGACTCACCGCACTGGCTAGCGCCGAGTCAAGCGCTGCGACTCTAGCCCGGGTGACCCCTCATCCAATAGAACTACCCGGTCACGTGGACTTATGCGAGAGTCCTGTTCGACTACCGGAATCACGCCTACGCAGTTCGAGAAGCTCGACGAGCTGATGGGCACCTATCCAGAAGCAATAGTCTTCTGGCAGGACCACAGGCGTGACAAGGATGAGTACGTAAAGGGCCTGTGGACGGACGGGGAGTGCATGGGCATTCATTTGCTGGCGGTCCACATATTCGAGGACCGTCCCTACCCCCAACTCGGTCGCCACATCCTAAGCGCGACACTGCCCCACTCTGCAGCGCGTCACTGCGAGGGTCGCGGTAGGGACGGCTCTTCACCCGTGAAGGCTGGAGCCGCCCCCCGCACAGATCCCAGCGGGCGCTGCTAACGCACTGGGCTCTTGCCTCGAGTGGTGACGTCGAAACGCTCTTCTGGCCAGGGATGCTGGATACGGGCTTTCGGAAGCCATCGGTCCACCAGGGCCTTCATCCTCCCCCAGTTCGTCTGGTCACGCTGGCTTCGGCGCCGAAGCGCCTGGTACCAGTGCCGGCCGACCTGGGTTCGGAATCGTCCCATGGCATAGATGTTGGTGGGAACTGCGTGGTACGCGAAGTAGCCACGTACCACCGCGGCAAGCCAGTTCCCCTGCTCCGGGATGGGCAGATGGCGGCGTCGCTGAATTTCCGCTTTCACGTCCTTCAGCTTCGCGTTCATCCGCTTCCGCATCGTGTGCCGCTTCATCAGGTAGAAGCCTGCCTTCGACTTGCCGCAGATGTGAGTAAACCCGAGGTAGTTGAAGGTTTCTGGCTTCCCAAGCCCACGCTCCTTTCGCATCTGGGAGGCGAACCTCCCGAACAGAATGAGGCGCGTCTTCTCTGGATGCAGTTCCAGGGCAAACGTCCGCAACCTCTCGCGGAGGAGCCCCAGGAACTGCTCGGCATCCGAGCGATATTGGAAACCCACGATGAAGTCGTCCGCGTAACGCGTGATGATGACATCACCTCGCGCCCGCGTTCGCCTCCACCGTTGGAACCAAAGGTCGAGGACGTAGTGGAGGTAGATGTTCGCCAGCAGCGGCGACACCGTCGCTCCCTGGGGCGTGCCCTCTTCGCTCGCCCGCCACGTCCCCTTCTCCATCACGCCTGCGCTCAGCCACTTCTGGATGAGTCGCAGGACCCGCCTGTCTGCAATCCGATGCTCGATGAACTTCATCAGCCACTCGTGGTCGATGGCGTCGAAGAACCCACGAATGTCCGCGTCGAGCACCCAGCTCACCCTCCTTCGTCCAAGTCCGGCCGCGAGTGCATCCAGCGACTGATGCTGGCTGCGCCCCGGCCGGAACCCGTACGAGAAGCCAAGGAAGTCCTCTTCGTAGATGGCGTTCATCACCTCGACGACGCTGCGCTGGACAAGTTTGTCTTCCAGAGCCGCGATGCCGAGCGGTCGCTGCCGCCCGTCCGCCTTGGGGATGTACGTTCTGCGCGAGGGTTTCGCCCGGTACGCGCCTCGGTGGAGGCGTGCGTGCAGGTCCCGAAGGTTCTCTTCGAGCGCTGCGCCGTACGTCCCCCACGTCACGCCGTCCACTCCCGGAGCGGCGTTGCGGCGCAGGGCCGCAAACGACGTCCGAAGGCTTTCGAGCGTGACGTGGTGTAGAAGCGCGGAGAACTTCGCCTTCCTGTCCTTCCTTGCAGCTTGACGTACGCGGGCGAGTTCACTGGGCAGGCGTGTCCGGCACTGCGTCCGGGGCCTGTTTTGCTCTCCCGCGTTCCTCTTGGCCAGGCTCCTTCCCTCCACCGTCTCCGCAGCTCGACTGCGAGCGTTGTTCGACGACTTCACCGGTACTACGAGCCTGTCCGACTTCCTCTGCTCATGCGTCATCGGATTGCGGTCTCCGACCTTCCCGATGCGTCCCGCCTCGCCAACTTCGGCGGGCGAGCAGAGGACCTCCCGGTTCTCGTGCATGGAGTTTCAGTGCATGCGTGGGGTCTCCGACTGCGCAGGACCGTCCGCGAGCTCACCCTAGCGCTCGCGTCCGTGGGGCCTTCCGCTTCGGTTAACAGCGTCGGCGTCCTGGAGGTCTGATTTCGCAGCTCAATACCCAGCCTGCACCTGCCCCGGTCAACGCTTCGCCCAGCCCCCTTACGAGGGCCGTCGCATGACTTGGGGTCATCGCGGGTGGTTAGCCCTTCGATGTACGACTCTTTCATTCGCGACTCCATGCCGGTTTATCCCGGCGCACTAACCGACCGACGGCGGGTGTCCTGAGGTGAGCGCGCCTCGCGGGTTGTTGGGTCATGCGACGACCCAATCCGGATGAGTGGCCGAAGTTGGTGGAGGAGTTCGAGGCAAGTGGGCTGCAGCAGAAGGAGTTCGTGGCCAAGCACGACCTGTCCTTGGGCACGCTGCAGTACTGGCTCTACAAGAAGCGCAAGAAGCGGGGCCTCCGGGCGTCTGACTTGGCTGCCGAATCGGTCGCCGCCTTTCTCTGCCTCTGGAGGTTGTAGCGTCGCCCGCGCCGCAGGCGCGGGTGACCTGCCTGGATCCTTCGGACCAAGGTGCTCAGCCGGAGCCCGTGCGGGCGCGCCTCGGCCCCAGGAGACGGGAGGGGCGGCCGCTCCGTCGTCTGGGCGATACGTCGCCGCGACCGCGCGGGGAGAAGGACAGACGGAGTGGGGAGGCCGAGCAATGGCCTCCCCGCGATGCGAATCCCGTGGCCGCACACCCCCTCCCCCAGGCTCTTTCGGGTACCGTGTCTGCATTATTTAAGATATCTTGGCTGGAGCAGGTTGCTCCAGGATGGACAGCTGCCTCATGATCCTGCACCACCCCTGAACTGGCCTCTGGCAGGGGTTGCCATGGAGGACTGGGGGATGCGCGAATGCCTTTGACGAAAGAGATGATGCGGCCAGCGACGGCCATTTTGCTGGGGGCGTCGGTGGCCCTGTCGTGGACTTCGGCGGACGCGGCCAACGAAGGCTGCACCATGCCTGCTTCGAACCAACTCCTTTGCGAACTCCGTTCAGGGACATACACGTTCACCGTCAAGAAAGGCGTGTACGTCAAGCTCCTGAACAACACAGGAACATACCTACAGATCGACCAACTCCAGGGAGCAGGAGCGGACGCTGGGGGATTTGGCGAGTATGGAGCGTGTCTCAATCGTTTTTCGACAGACCAGAACCCAGCGGGCGCGGGCGAGGTAGGCGGAGCGGTCAAGGACTCCGGGCAAACCTATCCCCCCGGCCGGTGGGACAATCCCGCTGAAGCCACAGGGCTCTCGGTTCCACCTGGGTCCACTGTCTATTTGAACTACAACTCCGCCGCTCCGAAATTTACCTACACCGTGACCACCAGGAGGCAGACCACCGGGATCGCGGTCTGGCGGCAGCCCCAGGCGGATCAGACCATCAGTTGTAATGGGGCAAGACAATCGACGAAGTGGGGCGGTTGGAAGAACACTGGAGGTGTTCGCTACCTTCGGGGAGCGCAGATCTACTCGGTGAGTGCCAAGCCAGATCCAACCATGACGGATGATGCATGTCTGTATATTCTCGACATCAACGGGCGCGTGCGTTGGTCCATGTGCGATGGGGTCAACAAGCGCGGACGCATCGCGGTCTCGCCGGTCCAGGCCGTGCAACCCGGGGAAACGGTGGCTGCACAGGCATCCAACACTTGTGCTCCCCCGGCAGTTTGGGATTGGGTCGCTTATATCTACATCTCGAGTTGAGGCACCGTGGCGCGTGAGACTACCGCGGCTCCAGAGTCGTGGACCTGGAGCAGCGAGAAGGCGAAGCGCTGGATGATGACCTGCTGCATCAACTGCGAGGTGAGGCTGACCATCATCTCCTTGAGCTGATGGAGGTGGTCAGTCAAATGGGGATAGCCTCCTGAGCTATCCCCTCATTTGAGGATTCCCCTCGGAGAACGCACGGGCAGCCGAGCCAGCAAGCTCCGAGGGAAAATCGAAAATGAGGGGATGCTTCAGGTCCGTCCCCTCAGGGCTCAACGTGGGAGCCCCTCAAACTCCCCGCCTCAGTCAATCACGTTTATCGGAGCCAGCGCCTGCGGTCCCTCGGTTGCCGCAGGGGGCCATTCCTGGCCGGCATCTGGAGTTCCGCCGTCCGCAGTACCACTATCCGCGGTTCCGCTGCCCCCAACCGCGACTTCTTGGACGGGTTTGGGCTTCGTCTTCGTCTTCCTCCGCTTCTGAGGCACAGCGGTCGCTGAGGGCACGGAATCGACTACCGTGACCGCCGCTCCGACCGGAGCCAGAGAAGGCGGAGCCACCATGGGCGGCTCCCTGGACAATCCCGGTACCGCAAGGCCCACCACAGCCGTCAATGCGACGCCCCCGATGAGAGCGACCTTCCACTGACGCCGGAGCCATGAAGGCGTTTGGGGAGCATCCGACATCCTCCCCTTCGAGTCGGGACGTGTTTCAGGGACGTTGCCCTCGCGCCCAGCATCCTCTCTACGGCGCTGCGCCTGAGCGGGCGCATTCGCTCCTCGAGCAACGCCCTCGTGGACAGGTCGTGCATGCCCCCTCGCTGCAGCATCGTAACCGACCGACGGCGGGCGTCCTGAGTTGAGCGGTCCTCGCGGGTTGTTGGGGCATGCGACGACCCAATCCGGATGAATGGCCGAAGTTGGTGGAAGAGTTCGAGGCAAGTGGGCTGCAGCAGAAGGAGTTCGTGGCCAAGCACGACCTGTCCTTGGGCACGCTGCAGTACTGGCTCTACAAGAAGCGCAAGAAGCGGGGCCTCCGGGCGTCCGACCTGGCTGCCGAATCGGTCGCCGCCTTTCTGCCTTTGGAGGTTGTAGCGTCGCCCGCGCCGCAGGCGCGGGAGAGCTTCTTCGAGGTCGCCACCGTGGGCGGCCTGGTGCTGCGATTCCCGGTGGGCGCGGACGCGGCCTACGTCGCGCGGCTCCTCGTCACCCTCGCGAGTACGAGTACGGCGGCGGGCACCTGATGCTGCTGCGACTTCCTCGGACGGTGCGCATCCTGCTGGCGCGCGAGCCCGTCGACATGCGCAAGAGCATCGATGGCCTCGCGGCCGTCGTGCGCATGGCGTGGCAGGAGGACCTCTACGCCGGCCACCTCTTCGTCTTCGTGTCGCGCCGAGGCGACAGGGTGAAAGTCCTCAGCTGGGACGCGGGTGGCTTCGTGCTGACGTACAAGCGACTGGAGAAGGGCCGCTTCAAGGTGCCGGCCATCCGCGAGGAATTGCTCGGCGCCCAGCTCGATGCCACGC
>NZ_JAKCFB010000005.1 GCF_024198235.1 Myxococcus dinghuensis
AGGCATTCTTCGTGAAGCGCGCCGCGTGCTCGTCCGTGTCGACCTCGTCGCCGAGCGCGTAGGCGATGCCGATGCCGCGGCCGAGCGGGTCGGCGGGGTTCAACCGCTTCACGTAGACGACGCTCACAGCGGGCAGTGAGAACAGGCGCCCACCGGCCGTCACCGTGAAGGTCCGTTCCGCCTTCGGCTTGCTCAGGTCCGGCAGTGCGAGCACGCAATCGGGCGGCACCGGCCACAGGCCCACGGGGACGCCAGCCACCTCCTCGAGGACGGCGAAGAACTCGCCCGTCAGGTCGTAGTGCAGGCAGAACAGCTTCGCGAAGTCGCGGCCCGTCATGAAGTCGTTCGGGTCCGCGAGCAGTCGCAACAGCGGATGGTCCGGCAGCTCCGCCGCGCCACCCAGGTCGACGAGCGACTTCAACCGCTCCCGCCGCACGTCACCGCAGGCCCGCCGTAGCGACACGTCTACAAGCGCCTTCCGCGTCCCCGGGTCCTGCCGGATGAATGCTCGCCACATCACGTCCGCGAACGCGTCGCCCACCGTGTCGACGATGGTCCCCAGCCACGGCATTTCGGCGTAGGCCGCAAGCAGCGCGGGCACCTCCCGGCGCGGCGGGGCGGACGTCCACCGGCTCAGCTCCAGCCCCGTCCCCTTGCGCTTGCTGCCACCGCCGAGGGCGGCGCGCATCCTGTCGAGCATCCCCATACCCATCACCTCAGACGGCGAAGAACTGTTCGGAGAACACGAGGTCGTGGACGCCCCAGCAGAAGGCGTCAGCCCTGTCATCTCGACGGCCCGCGATGCCCGCGAACTTGCTGAGCTGAGCCTCCAGCTTGGGGAACGTGCCCACGAACTCGACGCGACCCGCTTCGGCCAGCGCGGACACGGGCTCAGCGCGCTTGCTCTTCGCGCTCGTCGCCCGGACGGGCTTCACGTTGACGCTCACGCCCATCTCGCCCGCCACCGTGGAGATCAGCGTCTCCACCATCTCCCCACCCGTGTTCACCTCCACCACGAGCGCATCGCATCCCCACTCCAGATAGGCGCGGATGGCCTTCGTCGCCCACTCACGGGGACTCGCCCGGCACGACAGGTCGGCGAGCACGGACACCCGCTTCAACGGCACGTTGTCGGGGCCAAAGAGCGCGCTCGACTTGCACCCTTCGACGATGATTCCCGTTTCGTCCGAGCCCGTTTCGCTGGTGGGGCTCGGGTCCACGCTGACGATTCTGCGGTCGAGCTGCTGGGCGTACTCGTGCGGGTCCGTGTCGACGCGCCGCCACTTCGCAGAACCGAAGATGGCGCCGGGCACGTCGAAGAGCAGGCGTCCGAGCACCTCTTGCTGACCCCATCGGGTGTTCGCCAGCGCCCGCATGTTGGCAATCGCCGTGGGCGCCAGGTTCGCGACGTTGCTGAGCGACGAGCCCGAGCGCAGCACCACTCCCGGCTTGAGAATCTGCTTCTCCGAGTCGGCGAAGAGCAGCTCTTCAATCTTCTTCAGCGGGCGCGGCGTCCCCGTCAGGAGGAGCTGCGGCGGGTCCTCGCGCGAGCCGATGCGAAGCACGAGGGGAAGCTGGTCGACCGCGGCCATGTCGTGTTTCCACGAAGCCGGCTCGTCGCCCCAGCCCCATCCGGCATTCGGGCCGCGCAGTCGGTCGGGCTTATCCGCCGAGTAGCAGATGGCATAGACGCCGTTCGGCCACGTCACGCGCCGCTTGCTGGGCTCGTACTTCGGCGTGAACCACGGGGGCGACAGGGCGAGGATGCCGGACGCGCCGCGAATCATCGTGTCGCGCACGTCCGCCGCCGTCGGTCCAACCAGGGCCCCGACGCTCTTCGCCTGCCACGCTTTCTTGATGACCCACCGCGCGCCGCACCACGTCTTGCCGAAGCCCCGCCCGGCCATGACGAAGCACGTTGAGAACTTGTCCGGCGGCACCTGCTCACGCCGCGCCCAGAAGTCGAGGTCGTAGACGAGCAGCTCGATTTCCTTGTCGTCGAGGCCGCCGAAGAGCTTCGCGAGCTGCGCGCGGGAGCCCGCCGTCTGGACCATGCGCGACGCGGGCGACTCGTGGGGCCCGAGGTTCTCTGCGAACTTCCCCCAGGCCCCCGTCAGAAGGCTACGCATCGGTGGCCCCCTTGTCGTCGAGCTGCTCGGGCGTGGCGGCTTCGGCAGGTGCCGGCAGTTCGTCGGGCAGGAACTTCCCGAGGCGGTCGATCAGCAGCTCGCGCAGGGCGGCAGTGTCGGCGGCTTGGTCCTCGGGGCTCTTCGCCTCGACGTTGTCGCGCCGGCCGTACAGCTCCGGGAAGCGGCGGGACAGCAGCCATTGGACGTGCTTGGGGTTCGTCGTGGACGCGGCCTGGAGCGTCTCTGTCGCGCCCTGCATGAACTCGGCTTCCGCCTTGTTCACCGCGACGAAGAACTCGCGGTAGAGCCCGCGCGTCTCGCTCGCGCCACGGTGATACCACCTGGAAACGGAGTGCTCTTCGACGCCGCAGAGTCCCGCCGCAGCTCGACGAAAGAGCCCATTTCTCAGGTGCTCGCAGAATGTCTTAATCAGCTCGTGCGTGAGCTTTGTATGGGCAGGCACTCCCTCTAAATGGGTGTGACTTCCGCGAGCGGTTCACGAACCCTTCAGATTTATCGGGGCCCCACTGAACACATCAGCGAGTTTGGCCGGAATTTCTCAAAAGTGGTGCGCGCCGAGCAAGCCAGAATTCGGCCCACAGAAAGGAATTCCTTCCCGGGGGCCTCGCAGGAGCCCCCACACCTGAACACACCTACACACCTCAACAAGATCACGATTCAGCGGCTTGCAACTCTCGGACTACAAAATGGATCAAGGTCATGCCCAGGCATATTAGGCTCTCGAACGAACTTCGGTGTCCTGACACGACATTAGGCGATGCCCAAAAATCCAATCACACGCCCCAGCACTCGGCCCCTCTTCATTAGCCACGCCGCCGCAGACAAAGACCTCGTAAACTTCTTCATTGACACGATACTAATCAGAGGGATTGGGGTTTCCCAAGAAGCCATCTTCAACACATCCGCAACATCAGGCCCGATTGCCCCGGGCTCGAACTTCACCGAAGACATCAGGCACGCGCTACGCGAAGCCGAATTCATAATCGCGGTCATTACGCCACTGTATTTCCAGCGCGCATTTACAATGGCCGAACTGGGCGCGGCATGGGCATTCGAACGACTCATTCCAATCCTCGTGCCTCCTCTTGATTTTGCTGATGCAGAAGGCATCCTCAAGGGAACCCAATGCCTAAAAATCGACAACAAGTCGAACCTATCATCAATATACGATCAACTCGCAAAGGCAGCACATCGGAGGAAAAGCTGGATATCACCATCAGGCCACGGAACCTTCGAAGAACAACGTGACACATTTTTGAATGGCCTCCAGGCGCGAATCAATACCACGACAAATCCACCTCCCCCTACCTCCACACCTCAGATCGCCACAAAGACAGCATCAAAACCTCAAACACCGGAAGAAGCCAGACAGGAATTCAAAGCTCGAATACTAGATCTCAAAGCAGCCCTAGCACTACTGCCACCGATTGTTCGTCAGGCATTCTTCTGCAAAACCACTGCGACAGGCGGACTCAAGCTCCCGTCAGGCGACGTCGAATTGGCGGACGCATTGCATCGCGGGCTCGTGACCACAAGTCAATACAGCAACGGATTCATCATCACCAAGGAGGTCTTGGTCTATCCTTCCGAGAACAGTCAGCTCAACAAAGATGTCGACGACCTCCTCATTAAGCTCACCGTCTTCATTGGACGCGCCCCACCCGCATTTCGCCGTGACTACGAAAACAGCCACGGCCACCCGGCGGACCTTCGGGTTGCTCGGTTCTGGAATACACACAATCTTCGCGGCCTTGCGCCCCAAACCCCTTAGGCTTCAAGTCGAGACCACCCCTCCCAAAGAGCAGCCCTATGTCTGCTCTCTCTCCAGAAGCAAGAGACGCAACTCATCCAATACACGCACAAGCATCCTATCGACGCGGCTCTTCGGCGCGCCCCATGCTTCTGCGACGGAGCGCACCGACTGCGCGGGGCAGCCGAGCCCGAACACGCGGGAGACGAGGTCGAGCTGCTCGGGGGACAGTCGTCGCACGGCATCGAGCACGAGGGCTCGACGCTCAGCCGCCAGCAGCATCGCCTCGGGCGTCTCGTCGTCGACCTCGCGCCCCGAACGCTCCCGCAGTGAGGTTTCCAGGGCCTCGATGAAAGGCTCATTGCCCAGGACACCGTCCGAAAAATGAGACGGTATGTCTATGCATTGGACGCGTGTGGCGTCGCTGCCGGTGTCCTGAGCTGAACGCAGAGTCCGGCCCTTGTGAGCCCCATCGCTCAGGTGAACGTCGCTGGCGTGCATGCGCGCGTACTGTTCGCAGGCCGTGCGCGCGCGGAAGTAGGCCACGTCGGCGAACGACTGGCGGCCCCTCGTGGGGTCGAACTTGTCGACGGTGCGAAGCACGGCCATCGAGGCGACCTGCGCGAGGTCTTCAGGGGACACCGTGCCCGCGAAGGACAGGCAGCACCCGACGGCGCGGCGGATGACGGGGCTCACGGACACGAGCAGCTCGGCGGACAGCACGCGCTCAAGCTCGGCGTCCCTGTCCTCTCGGGCCTGAACGATTCGCGCCACGAGGACAGTCTGCTGCGCTGCCTCGGTGGCGTACCTGTAGCGTGCAATGGCCCTCCCTGCGGCGGCCCTGAAACATTTGGGCTCGTGATACATCGCCCCGCGCGAAGCACGCCGCGTGCCGACCCCATCCCATTCACACACAGTCTCAGCCACGGTGTATCGCCACCCTCACCCGGACTCGGCCGCATGAAGCCGGCCCAGCGGCAGGAGTGCCGCTTCACCGTGTAAATGGGTGTGACTTCCGCGAGTGGCTCAGCGCGAGAGTCCCCGGCAGTGCGTCAGCCTCAACAAGGGTCCAAAGGGGTACGCGTAATATCCATAGAGCACGCTCACCTCATCTATGTACGTATCCCCCTTGTTCTTACTCCTACATCTTCTTTGGCTTAGGGAGTTATACAGAGTGGTTCTGCCAGCTTGATGATTGCCACCGCGAAGAAAAATCGCCGTGTGAGCCACCGCCAGAATCCACACCCATTTACGCAGGGTGACCACACCATCTTCAGTTGCCCCTGCCGCCCCTCCTGTCCACCCCGGCGCCCCTGTGCGAGTCGCGCTCTACGCGTCCGCTCAGGACAACGTGCCGCAAGTCGTCGACCTGTCATGGCCCGAGCTGTCAGCAAAGCTCGTCGCCCACCGTCGCAGTCAGTGCCCTACGTTGCCGTGTCCGCGCGGGTGCCCTGCGAAGAACGGCCCCGCTTGGAGCCCCGTCGACATCGTCGAGCGACGACGCACCGAGAACGTGCGCGCCGTCACCGTGGCCGTCTTCGACCTGGACCACCTCAACGCGCCGCAGCTCTCGTTCCTCGATGCCGTCGAGCGCCACGGACTGGCCTACGCCCTCCACTCGACGCACAGCAACCGCCCGCCCGACGACTACTGCCTGCGGCTCGCCATGCCGTTGTCTCGGCCCGTCCTGCCCCGGGAGTGGCCCGCCGTGCGTGAGGCCGCAATTCGGATGCTCGGGCTTCCCGCCGACCCCGCCACGAAGGACTTGGCGCGCATCTACTACCTGCCCGACGTGGCCACAGGTGCCGAACCCTTCGCGGCGAGTGGCGAGGGGGCGCCCCTGGACGTCGACGCGCTGCTCGCCATGGCACCTTCGGGCCTCCCCACGGCGGCCCCGGTGCCTACGGCTACCCCCGAGGCGCCCGCCGACCTGTACGAGCTGCGGGCCCTCTTGCGCCGTATCCGCAAGCCCGAGCACGTCGTCATCGTGCGACGGGTCCTCGCGGGCGAGCCCCTGGCCCCCATTGGCGGGCAAGACACGGCCCTGAACGCCCTCATGTCGTGCGCGGCCTTCGTCCTGCCGCTCAGCACGCCCGAATCGGCCATCGTCGAGCTGTTCCGCGCGTCGTTCGCGGCAACGGACTGGCGGGAGGGCACCGAGCACCTGTGCGAGCAGGCCCTCTTGAAGCTGCGACGCCACCGGGAGAGGCGCCGGGCTAGGGATGCCGGGCGGCTCGCGGAGAACGACGCCATTTGGAAGGCACTGGGCGGCTCGGCCCCGGAGGCCCCCTCACAGGACGCGTCAGGCGGAGAGGAAGACACCCCATCCCCCGACAACTGGATGAGCAAGCTCACGCTCGACCCGGGCAAGGACGGCACGAACAAGATTCGCAACAGTGAGGCGAACGTCTTCGCGGTGCTGCTCAACTCCCCCGAGTGGCGCGGCGTGCTCCGCTTCAACGAGAGCACCAAGCAGCTTGAGGTTGATGGCGGGCCGCTCGGGATGAATCCGGACCTGGAGACGCTGGACGTCCTCGTGGCCAACTGGATTCAGCAAAGCACCTATGGCCAGCTCGGCCTGCGCCCCAAGGCGCTGACCGTCTCGCAGCAGATTCTCGGAGTCGCGAAGCGGAACAGCTACGACCCCGTCGCCGAGTACCTGGGGGGACTGGTCTGGGACGGCACGCCGCGGCTCGACGAGCTGCTCGTGACGTACTTCGGCGCCCGAGGGGATGCCCGATACCTGCGGGCCGTCGGCGCGAAGTTCGCCATCTCCGCTGTCGCGCGCGCCCTGCGCCCCGGGTGCAAGGTCGACACGGTCATGATTCTGGAGGGGCCCCAGGGCCTCCGGAAGTCGACCGCGTTCCGCATCCTCGGCGGGCGCTACTTCACCGACGCGTACATCGACGTGACGAACAAGGACAGTGCGATGCTGGCCTCTCAGTATTGGCTCATCGAACTGGCCGAGCTGACCACGTTCCGGAAGTCAGAAGACCAGGCCCTCAAGGCGTTCCTCACCAGGACGGAAGACACCTACCGGCCGCCCTACGGACGCACCAACGTGAAGTCCCCGCGCCGTTGCGTGTTCGTCGGAACCACCAACGAGGACGACTACCTGCGGGACCCCACGGGCCATCGGCGCTTCTGGCCGGTGAAGTGCAGCCACATCGACACCGACGCCCTCGCGCGCGACCGTGACCAAATCTGGGCCGAAGCCGTCGCGCGCTTCAACCAGGGGGAGTCGTGGTGGCTCACGTCCGAGGAAGCGGCGGGCGCCGAGCAGCAAGCCGCCCTGCGCGCCGAGAACTACGGGGACAGCCGCAAGGAAGTCATCCTGAAGTGGCTGCTGGAGATGCCGGCCGACAAGCGCCCCAACGACGTGACGATTCTCCACGTCGGCGTCGAAGCCTTCTCACTCCACCCTGCCCAGGTCGACCCGCGCATCTCCCGCGAAATCGGCGCGGCCCTGAAGGCGCTGAACTTCACCCGTGGCCAGCGTCGAATGGGCGATGGGACACGGCCGCTCGTCTACTACATCCCGGACGAACTCCGGAACGCGCCCATGGAGAAGCGTGACCATGCTGGGGCGAATATGCGGGGTTGATTTCACCGCCCGGCATTCGAGCGTCTGCGCGAGCGAACCACTCAGACACACCCAAGCGCAACAAGGTGGCACGAGCTGACGCTTGGTGTTCACTGATGGCTAATCCAGAAGGCGTGACTTGCCAACCATTCAGTCCTCCATCTATCAAACGGCAAGCCAATCAAGGAGGCTGTTCATGCAAGGCAAAATGATGGACTTTCGCCCATTCGTCCTGGTCGTCGCAGTCGCGTGCTTCGCTGGGACATGGGGAGGCAGCGTCGCATTCGCCGCGCCGATCAACAACACCAGCTCAAGAGGCGAGCTAGTCATTCACGTCGACGACAACGAGTTCCACTCAGGCCAGACAGTCGTGTTCACTCACACATTCACTCATCAGAGGGCGCAAGACGTATCCTCGATGTCCGTAGAATACTCTCTAGCAGGACTCCTGGCGCTAGACCGGTGCGAACCCGCAGCCGCTTGTAGTTCCGCGTCAAACAGCTTCACAGCGGTAGTCGCCCCGCCAGACCTCCCAGCCAATCAAACTCGTGTGGTCACGGCATACTTCACCGTGTTGCCGCTTTCGAGCCCGGTGAGTGCCGCTACGCGACCGCTCTTCATCATTCAGGAAAGAGGAGGGACAGCATCAAGCGAGCGCATGCCATTCATGAGCTATACCGTCTACCCTGGCGAAGCTGACTTGGCCGTTGGGCTGACTGCCCAGGCGCCACTCTTGGGGGCGAACGTGCTCTACACCTTGACGGTGACAAACAATGGTCCCCACGCTGCGTCATCCGCAACAGTGACGACAACTCTACCTGCTTCAGCGACATCCATCACTTCGACGGATTGCACCTTTGATGCGACTGCTGGTGAGGTCACGTGTCCGGTGGGCGCACTGGCGAACGGATCGTCCTCAATCAAGACCTTCCGCGCGAACTACGGGCTGCTGGCGCTGGGGCAGTTGAATGCAACGGCAACGCGAGTCGCGAGCAGCCCGGCCGACCCTAACGCGCAGAACGACAGCGCCACAGCGTCTTGCACCGCCCTTACGTCGTTGCTCATTACCTGCCCGTAGGTGAATCACATGAGCCACTCTTAGAAACCGCACCCATTTAGGAAGGGTGACGCCCTCCTGCAAAGCTCCCACGAACAGCCCCTCCGTCGTTGCAGGGGTCATCCAGCGGTTGAGCGTCTCGCAGCTCAAGCGCCACAAGCAGTGCCCCCGCGCGTGGTACTTCGCCAAGGTGCTACGCGTCCCCGAGCCCACCACGGGGGCGCAGCAGGTCGGCACCGAAGGCCACGCGCAGCTTGAGCACTTCCTGTCGACGGGCGAGGACGTGCTGGGCGCGTTCGCGAAGTCGGGCGCCCACCTCCTGCCGACGCCCGGCGCGGACCTGCTCGTCGAACAACCCCTCGACGGTGAACCGCCACTGACGGCGGGCGGCATCCCCTTCACCGGGTTCATCGACCTTGTCGACGCGCGACAGCTCGCCTCCGACGGCGTGCTGCGCATCACCGACCACAAGTTCACCAGCAACATCGCAAGGAACGCCGCGACGCGCGAGCAGCTCGCCGACGCTGACACCGAGCCGGGCTTGCAGATGCTCGGCTATGCCGCGTGGGCGCTCCGCCAGGTCGAGCGCTTCCCGGGCCTGCGCGAACTGGAACTCGAACACCTCTACTACCAGACCCGAGGCCAGCGCCTTGCCGCGTCCGTCCTCGCCTCCGTGCCCGTTGAGCACGTCGAGCGCGAGTGGAGGACGAGGGTCGAGCCCCAGGTCGAACAGATGAAGGCGCACGCGCAAGCCGCCCGAGCTTCCGACGTGCCCGCGAACTACGGCCCCGCCTGCACCAAGTACGGCGGGTGTCCGTTCATGGCGAAGTGCCTCACAGGAGGAAGCAAGACGATGTCTCTACGCGACAAGCTGCTCAACAAGTCCGACCTGCCCGCCGTCCTGCCGCCCGATGCGCCCCAGCCCACGCCCGTCCAGGTGGCGCCCGAAGTCACCGAGCAGCCCGCCCCCGAGGCCGAGCAGCCCGCGCCGAAGCGTCGTGGACGGCCGAAGACCACGAAGCCCGAGCAGCCCAAGAGCGACCTCCGCGTCCTGTTCATCGACTGCATCCCGACGAAGCACGACGGGCCGCGCGCCGAGTCCCTCGGGCCGCGCGCCGAGTCCCTCACGGCGTACGTGGACGAGCTGCATCGCAAGGTCGCCGAAGCGGGCGGTGTCGACGACGTGCGCTTCGCGGGCCCGGACTCGCCGCTGGGCTTCGGGAAGTGGCGCGGGGCGCTGGCCATGGCGGCGCGTGCCGAGCTGCCCCCTCCCGGGAACTACGTCGCGCTGGGGGCCGCCCAGTCCGAGCTGATGCAGGTCATCGTCGAAGCGCTGGAGCCTTCCTTCGACGTGGTCGTTCGCGGGGTCCGCTAGACAAGGCCCTTACGCGCCTACGGCACCGAGTGATTGGCATCCCATCTCGTCCAAAGAACCCTCTCAAGAACAGAAATGCCTCAACCCCAGAAAACATCGCCACCTCACGGCATTGATTCAGCAAGATATCTAACGAACTCCCTCAAATCCTCCCGACGAATAACCGGGTCTCCGATGCTAATTGGCCGGCGAGCAGGATTTCCCATTACATCCTTCTCAGAAACAGCTAACGGCCTTCGAACCAACACTGTCTTTGTTCTTTCTTTGCCACCCAAAACGGCCATCAGATTGGAAGACTCGTATGTTGTCTCTTCCTCTTGCGGCGAAGAGGCTACAATGTAGCCACCGGCATGTGTCGTAACCATTACACTGGCTTTCCTGACAACAAGAGGCACATTTCCGATTTCTTCAATTTTCGGACCAACCGCAAGCACCGCCAAGATTTCTCCCTCACGGATCTTGTCGATTTCAGACCCAACGAGAATCAAGTTCCTGTCATCCAAAATCCTAACGACGTTAAGGATCGGAATCTGAGACGACATTCCTATCTACTCCTTTCAAAGATCTGCGCTTGGTCTTCACAGGCGATTGAGGAGGCTGCGCCATCTGCTCCTGCACGACAGCAACAAGCTTGGCAGCCTCCGCCTGGAAGATTGATTTGGTCTCAATGGCGATGCGCTCATTTACTGCCTGGTCGCGTTCAGTCCGAGTGTCTCGGAGGAGGTCTTCGTAATTCTTCTCCGTCTTCAATACGCTCTCCAGCGCTCGTCGACACTCACTCAGGCGCTTGAGTTCAAAAAAGAAGAATCCGCCAAACCAAGCGGAGATCAACGCCAAGAGCATCGCAATCAGTATTGAGGCAGTTAACTGATGAAGAGCAATCAGCCCAGTCAATACAATAGCCAGAAATGGCAAGGCACTAGCAGAAACCTTAAATGCGCTACCTACTGAATCAACAATGCGCCCCTTTAGTGCCGCCTCGGCATCGTCGCGCGCTTTGGTTCCTGCTGATGAGGTGGATCCTGGGTCCATAGGCTCGCCAAGGCTGAACTTCTCGACCATCCCGACTTACAGCCTCATAGCGCGGCAGCCCTCTCACATCAAGCATGAGACTCCTTCACCGCATCCACCCGGGCGCGGCGCCGCATGCCGAGCACCCCATCACCGTTGCGCCCGTTGTCGTCGCGAAGCTCACAGGCGACCGCGCCACCTTCACGAAGGGGCAGCCCGTCGGATGGTCCCCGGACCTCGCTCGGGTGCTCGACCTCCCACGCCGGGACCTCGCGGGGAGCTACAGCCGTGCGGACTTCGCCACGCTGGAAGCCTCGCTGCGGGCCCCTCCTGGAACGCCCTGCACCTGCGCGACGCTCGGGAAGCGGTGCCCGTCGTCGTTGCTCCCCATCCAGCGCCTTGCCTTGCTGGAAGCCGCGCGCACGGGTGGCGGGCTCTTCCCCATCGGAGTGGGCCACGGGAAGACGCTGGTCGACCTCCTGCTTCCCCTGGTCATGCCCGGCTGCAAGGTCGCCGTGCTCCTCTTGCCGTCCAACCTGCGCGCGCAGCTCGTCGACGTGGACTGGCACTTCTACGGTGGGCACTGGCGCCTGCCCAATCTCGCGGGCGGCAGGTGGTTTCGACCTGGCTTGCCGGTCCTCCACGTCATCACCTACGAGAAGTTCAGCACCCAGGAAGGCACCGACCTCCTGACGCGCATCCGCCCCGACCTCATCGTCTGCGACGAAGCCCACAAGCTGAAGGACCGCAAGAGCGCTCGGACGGGCCGGTTCCTGCGCTACCTGGAACAGCACCTCGAGACGCGCCTTGTGGCCCAGTCGGGCACCCTGGCGACGCGAACGGTGAAGGACTACGCCCACCTCGCGGAGTACGCGCTACGCGACGGGAGCCCGCTCCCACTCAATCGCCATGTCGTCGAGGAGTGGGCCGCGGCATTGGACCCAGGCCATGCCGTTGCGCCTCCGGGCGAGCTGCTCAGGCTCGTTGACCCGTCACACCCACTCGACCCGCTCGAAGGGGAGAACGAGACCGAGCGCGAGCGTCGACGAGTACGAGACGCCTATCGACGGCGGCGCAACGCGACCCCGGGTGTCGTGGCCACGGACGAGAGTGCCGTCGGCATGCCCCTGGTCATCCGCACCCGCGACCCAGGCAAGGTCCCCGACGAGCTGCTCGCGCACATTCAAACGGCGCTCGGCGGACAACGCCCCGACGGCGAGGAGTTCGTCGACGAGCTGCAACGCGTGGCGTGTGCCCGGCAGCTCGCGAGCGGCTTCTTCCACCGCTGGCGCTACCCGGCCATCCAGGGAGTGCCGCAGGACGTCGAGCTGATTGCCCGGTGGTTCTCACGCCGGCAGGAGTTCAACCGGGAGCTGCGCGAGCGCCTCAAGCGGCCCGCCGAGCACCTGGACTCCCCGGGGCTACTCGTGCGCGCCGCGATTCGCGCTCACCAATCCCCACCCTACGACGGGGAGCTTCCAACGTGGCGCGCGGCGTCCTGGCCCGCCTGGGGCGAGATTCACAAGCGCGTCGTCCACGTCACGGAGGCCGTGTGGCTGTCAGACTTCATCGTGAAGGACGCGGCGAAGTGGGCGCTGCGCAAGGGACAGCCGGGAATCGTCTGGGTTGAGTTCCCCGAGCTAGGCGAGCGCATCGCGAAGGAGGCGGGCGTGCCGTTCTACGGCGGCGGGCCGGAAGCATCGGCGACCATCATCCGGGAGAGTGGGAGGCGCTCCATCGTCGCGTCACTGCGCGCCCACGGGACGGGCAAGAACCTGACGATGTTCTCGCGGATGCTGTTCGTGAACCCGCCCGCCGACGGCGCCGCATGGGAGCAGGCCATCGGCCGATGCCACCGACAGGGGCAGCTTGCGGACGAAGTCGAGGTGGAGCTGTACCAGCACACCGCCGAGCTGACGGGCGCATTCGAGAAGGCCCGCGACTTCGCTCGGTTCATCGAACAGACGGAGGGCACGACGCAGAAGCTGAACCTCGCGAGCTACAACGCGGCGTCATGGCCCTAACTACACACCTCTCAGTTCAACATCCACGATGCGATAACGACGGCGCTCGCTCAACTCTGCGGACCATCGGACCTCACTTTCCGCCCTCTCCATGAGCAGGGAGACCTCTTCGTTCACGCTCGCGGGCGACGACAGCCATTTCGTCCCGAAGGGCTGGTAGGACTGAATCTCTTGCGTTCCGTCGCGCTGCTCAAGAAGGACAGGATCGCCTGACTTCGTCAGGGCCCAAACAAGCAAGGTCCCTCGCTCCAAGTCGAGGTCCACCATCGTAACGAACTCGTGAGTCCCCACCTTGAATGTTCTCTTGGCGACCGCACCCATTGAGTCCCTCGCTTTCCAAGTCAGCTTGCCAGTCGATTCTACGCCAAACTGAGCAGTCCTTCTTCGAGGTCACGATAGCCCCAGCCCAAATGAATTTCAGGCACTGAACCATTCCCAGAATCCGCACCCATTTACGTGGGGTCAGCGCACTTCGCTGCTGACGCAACCCAAGGACCCACGTAGCTATGAACAACGCACTGACGAAGATTGCCACCGCCCAGGCCGCCACCGGAGGCCGCTACCCCCGCTTCGGGGACTACCTGTTCGAAGTCGCGGTCATCCGCATGAAGGAGGGGTTCAAGGGCGACTCGGCCATTGCTGAGCTGAAGGTCCGCGAGTCCTCCCCCTTGCCGGGTGGCGAGTCCCCCAACCGCGTGGGCGAGACGGTCGACTACGTCGAGAACCTGTCCGACCAGAAGAAGGGCGGCGGCGGACGTTTCAAGTCCTTCCTGATGACGCTGGTGGGCGCCGAAGAGCACGAGTTCGCCAACCCGGCCGTCCTGAAGAAGTTCTTCGACGAGCGGCAAGCCGGCACGCACCTCCTGATTCGGTGCGAGGTCTTCCCCAAGCAGCTCCCCGTGAAGGACGGCCACGCCGGCAAGGTCATCACCGGCTTCCGCTGGTCCCACGTCGAGCTGAACGACGAGCAGCTCGCCCAGGCCGAGCAGTCGCGCAAGGCGAGCAAGCTGCCCGCGCTCTCCGACGCCCTCGCCTGATGCCGGACGGCGACTGACGGCGCGCTTTTCCGTCGGCGGCTGGCCCACGACACGGGCCGCTCTCCCTCCCACACAAGGCATCCCATGAACCTCTGGTCCTTCGACACGGAGACGTGGCTGATTCAGCCCGGATTGCTTGCGCCCCCTCTTGTCTGCGGGAGCATCGCGACTCGGGCCCCAGGCAGCGAACGGCTGCTCGACAAGGCCCAGGCTCGGGAGTTCTTCCGCGAGGCCATCGCCGCGCCGGACACGCACCTTGTCGGGGCCAATCTCGTCTACGACCTGGGCGTCATGGCGGCGGATGACCCGCGACTCGTGGCGCCCATCTTCGCGGCGCTCCAAGCGGGCCGCCTGCATTGCGTCCAGGTCCGCGAGGCGCTCATCGACATCGCGCGGGGCGTCTACGGCGTTCATCCGTTGACGGGTCGAAGGCTCGACGACGACGAAGGCGCCCGCTACCCGCTCGCGCTCCTCGTTCAGCGTCACCTGGGGCTCGACATCAGCGCGGACAAGCATGCCCCGGACGCGTGGCGCCTTCGCTACGCGGAACTCGACGGCGTCCCTGTCGAGCGCTGGCCCGCCGCGGCTGTCGAGTACCCGAAGCGCGATGCTCGCTACACGCTCGACGTCTACTTCTGCCAGGAGACCCTCGCCCGCGAGGTGTCCAACGGCGGCAACCTGCATTCCGAAGCCGACCAGATGCGCGCCGCCTTCGCGCTCCACCTCGCATCCATCTGGGGATTGCGCACGAATGGTGTTGCCGTGGCGCAGCTCCGGGAGCGCGTCGAGCGGGAGTGGAACGAGAACCGCGCGAAGTTCCAGGCGGCGGGCATCTTCCGGGCGGACGGCACGAAGGACTCGAAGCGCCTCGCCGCGCTCGTGACTGCCGCGTATGACAGTCAGCCGCCCATCACTTCCCCCAGCGACCGATTCCCCGACGGTCAGGTCGCGACCGACCGTGACACGTTGCTGGGCTCAGGCGACCCCATTCTGGAGGAATTGGGGCGAAGTGGACGCGTCGACAAGTACAAGTCCACCTACCTGGATGTCGTCGAGGCCGGCACCACGCACCCCATCAACCCGCGCTTCAACGTGCTGGTGTCCACGACGCGCGTCAGCTCCGACTACCAGCAGCTCCCTCAGAAGGGCGGCATTCGCGAGGTCCACGAAGCGCGGCCTGGGTTCGTCTTCTGCTCGGTCGATTATGGCGGCCTGGAGCTGCGCACCATGGCTCAGCGGGCCATCTGGGAACTGGGCTACTCGAAGATGGCCGACGCCCTCAACAGCGGGCTCGACGTCCACACCCTTGCCGCGGCCGAGTTCCTCGGGACGAGCTACGCCGAGCTGCTGCCGTTGGTGAAGGCGAAGGACCCCGTTGCCGTCTCCTACCGGCAGCTCGCGAAGATTCTCAACTTCGGCAAGGGCGGCGGGATGCGAGCGGGAACCCTCGTCTACAACGCGCGCGCCAAGGACCGCGTCTCGTTCTGCCTTCTCGCCAAGCGAGCCGAAGAGTGCGGTGTCACGCGCGAGGAAGTCACCGTCCAACGCAAGCCGAAGCGAGTTTGCCGGGGCTGCCTCCTGGTCGCGAAGGAACTGGACGAGCTGTGGATGCGGGCATGGCCCGAGCAGCGCGAGCTACAGGAGAAGGCACAGGCACTCTCCTACGGCGGTGGCTTCGCGGACGTCATGATTCCGGGCGTCAACATCCTGCGCGGCATGTGCGGCTACACCCAGATTCTGAACACGCCGTTTCAGGGCTTGGGCGCCGTCGGGTGCAAGCTGGCCATGTGGCGCGTCAGTCGCGAGATGTACGTCGACCGCCGCTCACCCCTCTACGGCTCGCGAATCGTCCTCAACATGCACGACGAGCTGCTGAGCGAACTACTCGCCGACGACGCGCAGCGGTTGCACGACGCGGCCGAGCGCAAGGCGTACCTCATGCGTGAAGCGATGAAGGAGACGACTCCCGACCTGGCGCCGGCAATCGAAGCCGAGCCCGCGCTGTCTCGGATTCTCTCGAAGGATGCCGCCACCGTGCGCGACAGCTCGGGGCGTCTGCTGGTCTGGGAGCCCTCCGCGAAGCGCGCGGCCTGAACCACTCGCGGAATCCGCACCCATTTAGGGAGCACACGCCCTGAGAGGTGCAACGCATGGCCACGCGAACCAACGCGTCCGAGCTGCTTCCGCTCCCGTCCCCCTACCTCGAAGACGACATCGACGACGCGGTCGCCTTCGATGTCGCCGACTTCGATGAACTGCGGCTGCTGTCCGCGCTCGACGGCGAGCCTGTCGCGCTCCACTTCCAGGTGGCCGAGCTGTGAGGCTCCTCGTAGCGCTCGACCCTGGGCTTCGCGAGTGCGGCGTCGCGCTCTTCGACCTCGACACGGGCGAGCTGCTCGTCGCGGGCATGCCGACCAATCCCGAGTCCAAGGCCCGTGGGCTGGCGGCATGGGCGGGCATGGCCACAGCCGCAGCCGCGTTCGTTTCGTCGTTCCTGGAGCCGCTCAGGGCCGCTGGTGAGGCCGTCGCTGTCGTCGTCGTGAGCGAGTGCCCCCAGGTCTACACGGCCGGGAAGAGCAAGGGCGACCCGAACGACCTCATCGAACTTGCCGGTGTCGTCGGTCGCGTCGCGGGTGCGTTGGGGGCCACGTCGGAACGGAGCGTCTTGCCCCGCGAATGGAAGGGGACGCTGGATGCCGACGTGATGGTCGAGCGCATCAAGACGCGACTGGACAAGCGGCCCTGCGAACACCTCCGCGTCCAGCTCCCTCGCGCCCAGGACAAGCAGCACAACGTTTGGGACGCGGTCGGCATCGGGCTCTACGCCCTCGGTCGCCTCGCACCCCGGAAGGTCTTCCCCAGGTGAGCGCCATGCATCCTCCTGAGTTCCTCACCGTCGACGAAGCCGCGGCGATCCTCCGGGTGAACCGAAAGACGCTCTACGAGTCGATTCGCCTGGGGCAGATGCCGGGGGTTGTTCGCATCGGGAAAGCACTGCGCATCCGTCGCGCGGCACTGGTAGAGTCCACCCCCGGGAAGGGCCGCGATTCTGCGCTTAGAGGTCGAGAATGAGCGTCAGATTGCGGACGTGGACAACGAAGAGCGGGAAGTCAGAGGAGACGTGGCAAGTGGACTTCGTGTTCCAGCATGCGGACGGACGGAAACAGCGAGTCGTGAAGTTCTCGCCTGTTCAGACCCGTCGGGGTGCTGAGCAATACGAACGCGAACTGCGCAACGCCCTTCTCAACGGGACTTTCGGAAAGGAGAAGTGCGGCGAGGAGAGCGCCATCACGCTCGCGGAGTTCACCCCGCGTTTCCTCGTCTACAGCGAGAACAACAACAAACACTCAAGCGTCGACAGTAAGAAGATGATTCTTGCGCTTCACATCCTTCCCTTCTTTGGGAAGTCGCCACTCGCGAGCATCGGCCCTGCCGAGGTCGAGGACTTCAAGGCGCACATGCGCAAGAAGAAGTCGGCAGCGCGCGCCCACAAACAAGCTTCTCTAAAAGCCAGCACGAGGGAGCGGCAGAACGTCGAGCCCAAGAACCTGAGCTTGAAGACCATCAACAACGTCCTGACGGTGCTTCACAAGCTGCTGGCCATCGCGGAGGAGCAGCGAGTCATCCAGCAGGCTCCGCGTGTGAAGCTCTTCGGGAAGCTGCCGAAGCCGCCCTACGACTTCCTGACCTTCGAGGAAGCCGAGAGGCTTGTCGCCGTCGCTGAGCCCGAGTGGCGTCCTATTTTGCTCGTCGCCCTCAAGACTGGGCTACGGCAGGGGGAGCTAATCGGTCTCCAGTGGAGTGACCTGGACTTGCCGCGCCGCACGCTGCACGTCCGCCGGTCTATCTGGCGTGGTCTAGAGGGCTTGCCGAAGGGCGGGCGTGAACGGGCTGTCGAACTGCCCGCATCGGTGGTTGATGCCCTCAAGGCCCATCGGCACCTTCGGGGCCGGTTCGTCTTCTGCCAAGAGGACGGGCAGCTCCTTACGAGAGGAAAGATGGAATCTCCTCTTCGTCGCGTCCTCCACGCGGCAGGCATCACCCGTGAGCAGGGGAAGATTGGCTGGCACGACCTGCGGCACACCTACGGCAGCCACCTCGCCATGAGGGGTGTTCCGCTGAAGGTGATTCAGGAGCTGATGGGGCACGCCACCATCGAGATGACGATGCGCTACGCCCACCTGAGCCCCGACACTCGAAGAGATGCGGTCAGCGTCTTGGACCGCGCTGTTGCTCCGGCATGCGACATACGTGCAACACGAGAGGAGGAGGCCGCTAACCACCCGTAACTACTGCACCCTAAAGCGCTCCGACAGGGAATCGAACCCTGTTCACACGGTAGACGGCCGTGCTGCGATCCAATCGCATCCCGGAGCATGAAACGACGACACATCTGGATGACAGGATTTGAACCTGCGACCTCACGGATCCGAACCGTGCGCTCTGGCCAGACTGAGCTACATCCAGGAGACATCCACTGCTTCACCACGAGTCGGGACGACTGGATTCGAACCAGCGACCTCGCGCACCCCAAGCGCGCGCTCTCTTCCAAGCTGAGCTACGTCCCGTACTGGACCACCATGCCGCGAGCGGGATTCGAACCCGCAACCTCTGCATTCTGAGTGCAGCGCCTCTACCCGTTGGGCCACCGCGGCGTTCAAGACAGACATCGAGACAACGACTGCGTTTGCTGAAGTGGAGCCGCCGGGGATTGAACCCGGGACCTCTCGGATGCGAGCCGAGCGCTCTCCCGCTGAGCTACGACCCCATGAATCACGTCGGGAACGACAGGAAGCAGCCAGCGGGAGTCGAACCCGCGTCGTCCTGAGTGGCGCTCAGGTGCCTTGCCTCTCGGCCACGGCTGCGTGTGGTGCTGCCCGGTGGAAAAGCGAAGGGCCGGGACCCCTTTCGGGAGCCCGGCCCCTGGCATGCCGCGCCACGTTCGAGAACGGGCGCGTCAGGTCAGGCTCCGGGCGGAGGACCGCCACCGGCGATATCTCCCAGCAGGGCCGGGGCAAGCGCGGGGGCAGGGGCGGCGGCCAGCGCGACGGGCGCGAGCGCATCGATGCCGCTGACAAGATCGTTCAGGTTCTCAGGATTCATCGGGCTCAGCAGGTTCGTCGTGTTCATGGTCACCGCCTCCTTTCAGCGGAAAATGACGCGCCCTCAATCACAGCCCTGACACGCTCGAATATCCGCGTCTGTTTTTCGGGCGCATGTCACATGTCGGGCCGGGGGGACGGCCGGCCAGGCATCCATGAGCCGACACCCGCTGCCATCGGGGGCTGACCGGGCCCCCCGGTTGGGAGTAAGAGGCGGGTGAAGGCCCGTACCGCCGAGCGCCCTTGCCGGAGGGGCTCGGAGGTCAGGGATGACCGCCGATGAAGACCGCTCGCCCCCTCCTCATCCTGGCCCCCCTGGCCGCGCTCCTCGCCTGTGCCTCCGACGAGCTGCCGCCGTTGTGTGGCGTGGACACAGGGCTGACACCTCGGCTCGACATCCCCGTGTTCCCCGTCCATAGCGAGGTCTCGGTCCGGGTGGATGTCGCCTCGAGCCTGCTGACCTGCGACAGCGGGCGCACGGTGCAGTCGCCCGACACCGCCCGGGTGGAGGTGTACGACCCGGACAACCACCTGGTGGACGCCGACGTCACCATGGACGTGGCCAGTCAGGTCGCCACCGTCCGGTTCAAGCCGGCCCTGGTGGGACGGCACCATGTCCTCCTCGCATTCTCCCCGGTGGGCGGCATCCAGCAGTTCGGCCTCTACGCGTCGGAGCCCTGGAGTGGCACGGAGACGCCCGTCACCCTGTCGCTGCCCCGGTGCACCCAATTGGACCGCACCGCGCGCGGGCTGTGGCTGTGTGACGGTGTCGCCCTGCGCGAGCCCACGGGCCGGGCCCAGAAGCTGGGGTCCTCCAGCGTCCCGCCGGACGTGGCGGTGGCAGGGGACATCGTCTGGGTGGTGGGGGACGGGCGCGTGCGGCGCTTCAAGGACACGGGCACCGGCACCGACCTCGAGTTGACGGGGTCCGTGCTGCAGAGTCCCCAGGCCCCGCTCGACAACATCCAGGCCCGGCTCGCCACCGAGACCGAGCTGGTCGTCCTGACCACCGACATGCTCGTCCGCTTCGTGTTCACCGCCGACGGCGTGCTCACCATGTCCCCTCCGACGCCGTGGCAGCAGCCCACGGGGGCGGCGGGCACCTTCGGCGCCGACAACGCCCGGGGCCTGCTGGTGCGCGCGTCCGAGCGACGGGTGTTGACGGTCAGCCTCTCCTCGGGGGACCGCAGCGATATCTGTCCCTTCGAGCTCGACGCACAGGGGGCGTACGCCTTCGCACAGGAGACCTGCCAGTCCCTCAGGGGCCGGCCGGCCGGCCTCGAGGAGGGCATCCTCTGGACCCAGGTGGGCACCCGACTGGGCTCGTCCCTGGAGGGGCGGATGCTCCACCGCTGGGGCCTCGAGGATGGCTGGCTCGTGGAGTACGGCTCGCTCATCCTCGACCCCTCGCTCGAGGTGCCCGACGCCCCCCTGCGCGCGGGCTTCGTCGTGCCCACCGTGCTGACGTTCCCCCGCAACCTCGCCACGGCCTCGCTGCCGCGCCAGTTGCCCGGACGCCTCGCGCTGGGGCTGGAGCTGTTGCCCCCCACCCTTCCTCCGTCCGAGGGCGCCCGCGTCACCTCCACCCGCTTCTACTGGGGCGGCGACGCCCGACAGAACGGCGGGTCCACGGTCGTGTATACGCAGACACCCCACTGACGACCTCGGGCGCCGGGCCTGGGACACTCTCTTGGAGCCCACACGGCCAGTGCGCGAGCCCGAGCGCGGTGACCGCTTCGGAAAAAGCGCGGGGCGGTGGTTGCCTGCCTCTCGCCGTGTCCATCGCGCGGGTGTAGAGAGGCCCGCGCCCCAAGACGCGTCGACCCCAGCCCGCCCGAGGTGAGCCGATGATGGACAGCCCTCCCAGCGCCTCGCTTTCCATGGAAGAACTCCATGAAGCGTGGCCGGTGCTCTCCATCGACGAGCGCCTGGAGGGCTTCCGGCTCCTGCCATCCGCGGTGGCGGACGACTTCTTCCTCGGCCTGTCCGCGCGCGAGCAGGCCGAGCTCATCCTCCACCTGCCTCCCGCCGAGCGCCGGACGTGGGTGCGGCTGTTGCCGCCGGACGACCTGGCGGACCTGGTGCAGGCGGTGGAGCCCGAGCAGGCCGAGCCCATCCTGGCCCAGTTGGACGATGCCAGCCGGCGCGAGGTCAACGTGCTGCTGGCCTACGCGGAGGACGACGCGGGCGGCCTGATGAACCCGCGCTTCGCGCGCGTGCGGCCGGACATGACCATCGACGAGGCCATCGGCTATCTGCGCAAGCAGGCGCGCGAGCGGGTGGAGACCGTCTACTACGCGTACGCGCTGGACGCGGAGCAGCGCCTGCAGGGCGTGCTCTCCCTGCGCCAGTTGTTCCAGGCCGCCAGCGACAAGCGGGTGGCGGACGTCATGCAACACGACGTCATCACCGTGGCGGAGAACACGGACCAGGAGATCGTCAGCCAGCTCTTCACCGAGCATGGCTTCATGGCCCTGCCCGTGCTCGACGAGGCGGGGCGGATGAAGGGCATCGTCACGGTGGACGACATCGTCGACGTCGTCCAGGAGGAGGCCACCGAGGACATCCAGAAGGTCGGCGGCATGGAGGCCCTGGAGGCGCCCTACTTCGAGGTGGGCTTCTTCGGCATGCTCAAGAAGCGCATCGGCTGGCTGCTGGTGCTCTTCCTCGGGCAGATGCTCACCGCCACCGCCATGGGCAGCTTCGAGGGCGCCATCGAGCGCGCGGTGGTGCTCAGCCTCTTCGTGCCGCTCATCATCTCTTCGGGTGGCAACTCCGGGAGCCAGGCCTCCACGCTCATCATCCGCGCGCTGGCCCTGGGCGAGATGCGGCTGAAGGACTGGTGGCGCGTGGCCCGGCGCGAGGTGGCGTCCGGGCTGGTGCTGGGCATCGTGCTGGGCGTGGTGGGCCTGGGGCGCATCCTGGTGTGGCAGTCCGTCTCCGGCGCCTACGGGGAGCACGCCTTCCTGCTGGGCGTCGCGGTGGCGCTGTCCGTGGTGGGCGTGGTGACGTTCGGCACCCTGGCCGGCTCCATGCTGCCCCTGGTGCTGCGGCGCTTCGGCTTCGACCCCGCGAGCGCGTCCGCGCCCTTCGTGGCCACGCTGGTGGATGTCAGCGGCGTGGTCATCTACTTCACCGTCGCCAGCTTGTTGTTGCAGGGGACGCTGCTCTGAGGCGGAAGGCCCCGCGCCCGCCGCGTCCCACTCGGGAGGTCCGGCCATGATTCGCACCACCCTTCGGCGCACCCTCACCCTGGAGGCTCCGGAAGCCCCCGGACGTCCCGCGCACGTCTCCGCCGCCAGCGGGCTGGTGCGCGCCGGGGACTGGCTCTACGTCGTCGCGGACGACTCGCTGCACCTGGCGGTGTTCCCCGCGCGCGGCGACGCCCCGGGACGGCAGGTGCGGCTGTTCCCGGGCGAGCTGCCGGAGGAGGCCTCGGCTCGCAAGGCGGCCAAGCCGGATCTGGAGGTGCTGTGTCTCCTGGGCCCACTGGGCGGAGCCCCCCATGGCGCGTTGCTCGCGCTGCCCTCCGGCTCCACGCCGACGCGGATGCGGGGCGCGCTGCTCCCGCTGGACGCGTCCGGGACACTCTCCGGTCCCGCCCGCACGGTGGATTGCTCGGCGCTGTACCTCCAGCTCGCGCGCGAGTTCGGCTCGCTGAACATCGAGGGCGCGGCGGTGGTGGGCGGCCGGCTGCGGCTGCTCCAGCGCGGCAACGGTGACGCGGGCGTGGACGCGCTCGTGGACCTGGACCGCGAGCGGGTGCTGCGCGCGGTGGAGGTGGGCGCGCTGGGGCCGGAGGTGCTGCGCACCACGCGACGCTGGGAGCTGGGACGGGCCGGCGGAATACGCCTGTCCTTCACGGATGCCTCGCCCCTGCCGGATGGCCGGCTCGTGTTCACCGCGGCGGCCGAGGACACGCGCGACGCGTACGCGGACGGCGCGGTGGCGGGCTCGGCCATCGGCGTGCTGGCGCCGGATGGCACGCCCATGTTCCTCGACGGAGTGGACGCGAAGGTGAAGCTGGAAGGCGTGGACGCCTGGGTGGAGCAGGGCCGCGTCCACGTGCTGCTGGTGGCGGACGCGGATGACCCGACGGTGGCCGCGCCGCTGATGGAGGCGGCGCTGGACGTGGCCGGTTAGGCCGGGCGACGACGGTCAGTCGTGCTCGTGCGCGGCTTCCTCGGGACGGCCACCCACGGCCTCCAGCGAGGAGCGCGCGGGGCGGGCACGGTCGAACGCCACCTCGCGCTGGCCCACACCCTCCGCCGTGGTGTTGGCGATGCGCTTGCGCGCGCGGGCGATGTAGTCCTGGACCAGCGACGGGTCCGGGTGTGTCTTCAGCGTCTCGACCCAGGTCTCGATGGCCTTCTCGTGCTCACCGGCGTCGGAGCGCAGCTTGCCCATCTCGAAGAGGGCGTAGGGCGCCAGCTCGGAGTCCGGGAAGCGGGCGCGCAGGTCGGCGTAGGTGCGCGAGGCCTCCTGGCGGCGGCCTTCGATCATCGAGATGGCCTGGGCCTGGAGGAACAGGCTGTCGTCCACGTAGGAGCTGGTGGCGAAGCGCTCGATGAGGCGGCGCGTCTCCAGCTCGCACTGCTGATAGTCGCCCAGCTCGAAGTACAGCTTGGCCACCTGGTAGTGCAGCTCCGCGCCCTGGGGCGGGTTGCGCTGGAGGGCGGCGGTGAGCTGGTCGATGGAGCCGCGCAGGTCGCGGTAGTACACGCGCAACAGCTCCGCGAGGATGATGCGGGCCTCGAGCGCCTCGGGGGACTCGGGGCACTGCTGGATGAGCTCGCGGTAGACGCCCACGGCCTCCTTCACCTTGCGCTGCTCCAGCCAGTACACGTCGGCGGCGCCCTTGAGCGCGCGGGCCCGGAGCACGAGCGCCTCCGGCGTGCTGTCGTGCCGGAGCATGTCGAAGGCCTTGCGGTACTCGACGAGCGCCTCGTCGGGCCGCTTCTCGAAGGTGGCGTCACGGGCGCGCTGGAGGTGGTCCACCGGCTTGTCGCGGCAACCCGCGCCAGCCAGGGCCAGCGCGACGAGCGCGAACCGGAGGGCCCTCACTAGCACTGCTCCGGAATGACGGTGATGCAGCGAGAGTCCTCGCAGCTCACGCACTCGGCGATGGGCGAGACGTCCGTCACGCACACGTTGACCCGCGCGGTGCGCGGACAGTCCTCGGCGGTGACACACCGGTACACGCTCCCATCGCCCTGGGTGATGTCCTTGGACGTGGAGCCGCAGACCTCCAGGTCGTTGCAGCCCAGAAGACCCGCCCCGACGGCGGCGAGCATGGCGTGCGCGGTGCGTCTCACGACGGCGGTTCTACCTGGATTCATCCAGGACGTCACGGAACGGTGAGCATGCCCGCCTGCCCAGTCCCACCCTCGGGACGCGCCACGAGCACCACCAAAGCAGGAAAGCAAGCGTGTCATGAAGTACCCGCCGCACCCCACGTGAGGGGACCGCGCCGGGGGACACAGCGCGTCAGCGAGCCCCCTCGGCCGCGTCACCCAGCGACCTCTCCCTTCGCGAGCCGCCGATGCCACCCGACGTCATCACGTTCTACAGCGTCACCGACGACCACGGCTGGTGCTCGAACTTCGCGCCCTACCCCATCCGGTTGGAGGGGCGGACGTGGCCCACGAGCGAGCACTACTTCCAGGCGAAGAAGTTCGAGGACCGACGCGACCAGGAGGAGGTGCGCCGGGCGCGAACGCCCATGCTCGCGGCGCGCCTGGGACGGGACCGGCGGCGCAAGCTCCGACGCGATTGGGACTCCATCAAGGTCTCCGTCATGCGCGAGGCGGTCCACGCGAAGTTCGCGCAGCACCTGGACCTCGCGCGCCTCCTGCTCGCGACGGGCGAGGCACGGCTCGTCGAGCACACCGCGAATGACGACTTCTGGGGTGACGGTGGCGACGGCCGGGGCGCGAACAGGCTCGGCCGCATCCTCATGGAGGTCCGACAGGCGCTGCGCCACCAGGAGGCGACCTGACTCGCCGGCGCGCCGCTCATCCCGTCCACGGACCGCTCATGGAGTATCCGGGGTGCGCTCGCGCGGGCCCCGTACCTTGTCCCTCGCTCGTCCAGGCCTCGCCATCCCGGTGAGGCCTCTTTCCGAGGGAGTCCTCCATGCGTCGCGTTCCCCTGCTCGCCGCGCTCGTCGCCCTGGCGCTCGTCACCGGCTGCGCCACCACCTCCGCCGGCGCGAATGCCTCCACCCCCACGCGCCCGTTCCAGGTGAAGCGCTCCGGCCAGGGGCGCCCGGTGCTGTTCATCCCCGGCCTCGCCTCGTCCGGCGAGGTGTGGGACGAGACGCTCGCCCACCTCCAGGGCCACTACGACTGCCATGTCTTCACGCTCGCGGGCTTCGCCGGGCAGCCCGCCATCCCCGCCCCCTTCCTGCCCACCGTGCGCCGCGCGCTCGCGGACTACATCCGCGAGCAGGGCCTGGAGAAGCCCATCATCGTCGGGCACAGCCTGGGCGGCGTGGTGGCGCTCGGGCTCGCGGCCGACGCACCGGAGCTGGTGGGCGGCCTGTTCATCGTGGACAGCCTGCCCTTCCTGCCCGCGTCCATGGACCCCAGCGCCACCGCCGAGAGCGCGCGCCCCCAGGCCGAGCAGTTCCGCACGATGCTGCGCATGCAGACCGTGGAGCAGCGCGCCCTCCAGTCCCGCAACTACCTGCGCGGCGCCATCACCGACTCCGACAAGGTGGACATCGCCGCGCGCTGGGGCGCGGACTCGGACCCGGAGACCCTGGCCCAGGCCTACTACGAGCTGAGCACCACCGACCTGCGTCCGGAGCTGTCGCGCATCACCGCGCCCACCTTCGTGGTCGGCTCGTGGTCCGGCCTCAAGGGTCGCGTTCCCCGTGAAGCGGTGGAGGCCGTCTACCGCGGCCAGTACCAGCGGCTGTCCACCGCGCGCGTCGAGCTCCACGACACGGCCCGGCACTTCATCATGTGGGACGCGCCCCAGGACTTCTTCCGGATGCTCGACACCTTCCTCGCCAGCCCCCCCGTGGAGCCGCAGCGCTGACTGTGCTGGACTCGCGTGGCGCATCGAGCGCCGGAGCCCCGATGACGTCACGACACACCTGGGTCTACGCGGCCTGTCAGTGGGGAGGGTGGTCGTTCTATGCCCTGACGAACCTCCTCCTCTTCCTGGTGAACCCCGGCATGAGCGGAGGGGCGCCACTCCTGGCGGTCGCCGTCTGGGCCTGCTTCGCCTCTCTGTGCGGGCTGCTCGTCACCCACGGCGCCCGCGCGTGGCTGAAGCCTCGCGAGTGGGTGCGCCTGCCTCCGCGCGCCCTCGGCGCACACATCCTCGGCGCGTCGCTGGGGCTGGGCGCCCTGCAGACCCTCCTGGCCTTCCTGCCCCCCTACCTGCTCGCGCCCACGCGTCCGCCCATCCGGCTCCTGGGGTTCGTCTATCCCTTCATCATCTGGGCGCTGGTGATGCTCATCTGGCTGCTCATCTACTGCACCGTGCACTCCCTCCGGCACACGCGGACCGTGGAGCTGGAGCGCTGGAAGCTGGAGGCCGCCGCACAGTCCGCGGAGCTGCGCTTCCTCAAGGCCCAGCTCCAGCCCCACTTCCTCTTCAACTGCCTCAACAGCACCCGCGCCCTCATCACCGAGGACCCCCTGCGCGCGCAGGAGGTCGTGACCCGCCTGTCCTCGCTCCTGCGCTACGCGCTCGCCTCCCGCGGTCCGGAGACGGTGCCGCTCGAGCACGAGCTGCAGGTGGTGCGCGACTACCTCAGCCTCGAGGGCGTGCGCCTCGATGAACGCCTGCGGGTGCGCGAGGACGTGGCCCCCGACACGCTCGGCGTCCCCGTGCCCGCGATGCTGGTGCAGACGCTGGTGGAGAACGCCATCAAGCACGGCATCGCGCGCATGCCCGAGGGCGGCGAGGTGTCGCTCTCCGCCCAGGTGCGCGAGGGCATCCTCTGCCTGGAGGTCGCCAACACGGCCGCGCCCACCTCCACGCCTCCCGCCCCCCACTCCGGCGGCGTGGGGCTCCACAACGCGAGCGAGCGGCTGCGCCTGCTGTGCGGCGCGAACGCCTCCCTCCAGCTCGACCAGACCCAGGCCGCGACGACCACCGCGCGCGTCCGCATCCCCCTGCCCCCATGAGAGTCCTCATCGTCGACGACGAGCGGCTGGCCCGCGCCGAGCTCCGCCGCCTGCTCGCGGCCCACCCGGACGTGGACATCGTCGGAGAGGCCACCCACGTGGACGACGCCTGTCGCCAGGTGGAGGCGCTCGGCCCGGACCTGCTGCTGCTCGACATCCAGATGCCCGGAGGCAGCGGCTTCGACGTGCTCACGCGGCTCGACGAGCCCCCCGACGTCATCTTCACCACGGCCTACGACGCGCATGCCGTGCGCGCCTTCGCGGTGAACGCGCTCGACTACCTGCTCAAGCCCATCGAGCCGCCCCGCCTGGCCGAGGCCCTGGAGCGCGTCCGCCAGCGCAACCCCGCCACGCGAGCGCCCACGGCCACGACGGGCGCGCCCCTGGAGCGCGTCTTCGTGCGCGACGGCGAGCGCTGCTGGTTGGTGAACCTGTCCCAGGTGCCGCTCATCAGCTCCGAGGGCAACTACGCGCGGCTGCACCTGGAGGGACACCAGCCGCTGCTGCTGCGCTCGCTGAGCCAACTGGAGGAGAAGCTGGACCCGACGCGCTTCTTCCGCGCCAGCCGTCAGCACCTCCTCAACCTCGACTTCGTCGAGTCCCTGGAGCCCGGCCCCGGCGGCACGCTGGTGGCGCGCCTGCGCGGAGGCCAGGAGGTGGAGATGTCGCGCCGTCAGTCCCAGCGCTTCCGGGAGCGCATGAGCGTGTGACGCCGCGTCAGTTCGCGCCCTGCGGGTGCTTGGGCGACTTGCCGGAGGTGAGCACCGTGGAGTCCACCGCGGCCACGCTGCTGCGGCGGCGAAGCTGGCGCCCGCGCTCCTCCATCTTCTCGTAGTGCTTCATGCGCGCGAGCATGTGCGCGTCCGACGACTGGCAATGCAGCTCCGTCACCTGCTGGTGACGACGCCCCAGCTCCTGCCACGTCTGGAGCATGGCCTGGCTGCCGAGGAGCCGCTCCTCGACGGAGTCCAGCGCGGCGTCCATCTGCTGGGCCTCCGCCTCCAACGCCGCGAGCCGCTCCTGGTACTCGTCCGAGGGCGTCGAGCACCCCGTGCCCAACGAGAGGCCCACCACCACCACCGACAGCCCGAGCCACCTCTGCATCCCCACGTCGCCTCCCGCGTGTCTCGCGCCGTCCGACGGACCGCTGCGCGAACCCCAAGCTAGGGAGGCCCCCACCACGCGACAACCCGTGCGGGGAACCCCCCAGGTCGACTTTTCAGGAGGCAACGCTTCGCGGCGTCCACGGCCGCGCCTCCCCCGAGAAATCCGAGTCGCGCCATGTGGTTGCGCCGCGTCCCGCCACGGCGCTCCGGATGCGCCCTCCCACGCGTGCCCCCCTCCTGCCACCGCCCCCACCACCCTCCAGGGTCACCTGGACCTCCGTGGAGGTCACCCACCAGGTCACCCCACCCACGCCGGACAGGCACCACCCCTGTCCGGCGCGAGCAGGTCACGCCAGAGCGACTCAGTAGACGTAGACGCTCCGCGGCGCGAACGGGAGCGGGCTCACCGAACCTCCGGCGCCGATGAGCAGCGGCTCCCCCGAGCAACTGTCGCCCGGGTACAGCGCCGCGACCTGCGCGCCCCGGTTGATGGCGGAGACGGCACGGTCCGCCCAGCCATGCTCCGGAAGCCCCACGCACGTCGAAGTGCCCGGCGGCCACGCCATGACGTTCCAGACCGCACCGGTGTAGTCCGGCCCGTCGAACAGGCACAGCACTCCGGTGAAGGGACAGGGGTTCGCCTCCTGGGCCTCGGCCTGGGCGGGCAGCAACAGCGCCACCGCGAACCCCAGACACACGACGACACTCAGACCGAGAACAGCGGAGCGGGTGAAGCGGTATCCAAACGCGAGCCAGTGCATGCAGGTGTCTCCTCGCCCGTCATGGGCATGTACCGCACGCCTTCGCTGCCTCCACGCGGGCGCGTCCGCTCGGCCGTTTTCCCCGATTTCGGCGCCCCATCGCGTGGTGAACAGTGAGGGTCCCGGGCACTCGGAATTTTCCACGACGCCGGCCCCGGCTCGAGGACTCGCGCCGCGGCATGCCGCGCGACAACACACGCCCCCACGCGTTCTCCGGGTGACGCAGCACCGCAGTACTCGGCCACGGCCCGGGTCCCCTCCGCTCCTCCCCCAGGAACGTCCCCTCTCCGTGTCCCGCGGCACCCGCCATCTCAAGTCATGAGCAACTGAGTTTCAATTTTCGTCGAATTCCCCCGCCCCCCTCACGGCGCACCCCCGCCGAGCCATCCCCCGGTCCGCCCCGAAGGGCGCTCCGGTGAGGAGCCCTCACGACATGGCCCCCCTTGGTCTGCTTCCGCTCCTGGCGCTGCTCACCGCCAGCACTCCCGCGCCCACGCCCGCTCCAGCGAACCCACTGCCCTTCACGCCGCGGGAGGTCATCGAGAAGGTCCAGTACTCGTTCCGTCCCGAGGGCGACGGGTTCTCGGGCGGGCACCGGACCTACCGGGTGCACCATGACGACGGGCGGCTCACCGTCACCCCGTTGGCCTATCGCGTCGCGCCCGCGGACGCGCACCGGGGCTCGCTGACGCTCGGCGCGCCGATCCTCCAGCGAGGCCCGCGCGCGATGCGCCTCGCCGCGCCCCAGAGCGCCGTGTCCCCTGACGGCACCCTCCGCGTCCAGCGCGGCGTGGTGGAGGAGCACTTCCAGAACAGCGCCGCGGGCGTGGAGCAGTCCTGGCATTTCTCCGCGCCGCCCCCCGGCAGCGGGCCGCTCACCGTGCGGATCCCCGTGCGGGGTCTGGCATACCAGGCGGCGACGAGCACCGGCCTCCACTTCACCGACGAGCGGCTGGGCGCGAGCCTGCGCTACGGCCTGGGCACGTGGATCGACGCGACGGGGAAGCGGACCCGGGTGGTCCCGAGGTTCCAGGACGGCGCCATCGTGCTCACCGTGTCGGAGGACACGTTGAACGAGAGCGCCTTCCCGGCCGTGCTCGACCCCGTGCTCTCCCCGGAGTTCGGCATCGACCAGCCCGTGGTGTCGGTGGAGCCGGCGGACCAGCACTCGCCCATCGTCGCCACCGACGGGACGAACTTCCTCGTGGTGTGGTTCGACACGCGCAGCGGCTTCACGGAGAACATCGCGACGCGGGTGTCCGCCCAGGGCACGGTGCTGGATGTCGGCGGCTTCAAGATTCCGACGAGCCGATGCAGCGCCCACGTGGCGAGCTTCGGCGGGGGCAACTACGTCCTCGCGTGCCCGGACGGCATGGTGCGGGTCTCTCCGGAAGGCGTCGTCCTGGACACCACGCCCATCGCGTTCCCCAGCGCGCCCCGGGGCGGGCAGCGCGTTCCCGACCTCGCCTTCAACGGGACGAACTTCCTGCTGACGTGGACGGCGCCCGGCGTCGGCCCCGACTCCGCTGGCGCGCTCTTCGGGCTGGTGTTCTCGCCCACGGGCACCGTGGTGATGGCCCCGAAGCTGCTGTCGGAGAACTCCGTCTCCGTCCTGGAGGCCGCCGTCACCGCCGTGGGCGGCTCGTTCCGCGTGGTCTACACCCAGGCGGCGGACGACATGCGGTCCATGCTGCTGGACGCGAACGGTGAGCTGGTGGGCACGCGCACCCGACTGGTCTCCGGCAACATGGACAACCAGCCACGCTATCCGGCGGTCGCGACCCACGGCGACCAGTACGCGCTCGTGTACCAGTACGGCACGAACTACGGAAAGGACAGCGAGCGCATCAGCGGCCTCATCCAGCACGCGGACGGCGGCACCACCTATTACACCGTGACCAGCAGCAAGGCGCAGGAGCACCCCGACATCACCTGGGTGCCCAGCCAGGGTGCCTATGGCGTCGTCTGGTCGAACACGCGCAACCACAGCACGGTCTACACGGACGTGGTGGGCGCGTGGGTGCAGCCCGCCGACGGAGGCGTCAGCGCCATCAAGACGCTCTCCTCGTCGCAGACCGGCCAGTTCCACGACACGCCCCGCATCGCCGCCAACGAGACCGGGAGCATGGTGGTGTGGACCCGCAAGCTGACCCAGGGCGGGCGCGACGCGCTCGGCCGCCCCCTGGAGAGCAACACGGTGGCGAGGGAGCTGGGCCTCAGCGCCAACTCGCAACTGGAGCCCTCCGTGGCGGCCAACGCCGACGGCTATTTCCTCACGTGGCGCGACACCCGCAAGCACGTGAGCAACCTCACCGACCTGTACGGCGCGCGGCTCAGCAAGACGGGCGAGGTGCTGGACCCGACGGGCATCGTCATCGCCTCGGCCGTGTCCGACGAGCACTACCCCACCGTGTCCTGGAACGGCACGGACTGGATGGTCGCGTGGGTGGAGTACACCACCAGCAACGGCGCCGTGGTGCGGGCACGCCGCGTCTCCTCGTCCGGACAGTGGGTGGACTCCGTCCCGCTCACCCTCGGGAACACGGGGAACAAGCTGGCGTCGTCCGGCTCCCTCGTCGCCTGGGCCACGGGCTCGTACGTCGGCGTCCAGGCGCGGCTGGTCCAGGGTGACGGCGGCGTGGTGACGCTCGGCTCGCTGCCGTCGGACGCCGGCACCCACGTCACCGTCACGAACACCCCGTCCCAGTACCTGGTGGCGTGGGAGGAGGATGGCGGCGTGCGCGCGCAGCGCTTCGACACGCAGGGGGCCGCGCAGGGCAGCCGCATCGACGTGGCGGGCTCGGGGAACCACCCGAAGGTGGCCAGCAACGGCGTGGACTTCCTCGCCCTCTATTCGCAGGGGACGTCGGTGCCGTTGGACATCCGCGCGGTCGCCATCTCGTCCACGGGTCAGGTCGCGAGCACGACGCCGCTCCTCGGGAAGGCCTCGAGCGAGCCGCGCACCGCCCTCGCGTGGGACGGCACCGTCTACACGGCCGCCTGGAAATCCTTCAAGTCGTCGACGGAGTTGCCGGACGTCGTGGTGAGCCGCGTCACCCGCGCGGGTGGCGTGTTCGATGCGTCGCCCTTCAGGCTCTTCGCCTCGCGACCCGCCCAGGAGTACCACCGCGACGACTTCAGCGCGGTGGGGCTGGCGTCGACCGGAGACGGGTCCTTCCTCGGCGTGACGTCCTATCTGGACGCGAGCCCGGGCATCAGCGCGCAACGCCTGCGGGCCCGGAAGGTGGTGACGGCGGAGCCGCCCCGCGCGAACGACGCCACGGTTCCGACGCCCGAGGACACGCCCATCTCCTTCCAGCTCACCGCGACGGACTTCAGCGGCACGACGCCCACGTTCTCGCTCGTCACCCTGCCGCCCGCGTCCAGCGGGACGGTGCAGTCGTCCGGCAGCACCGCCGTCTTCACGCCAGTCGCGGACTGGAACGGGACGACCACGTTCACCTTCCTCGCGCTGACACAGGTGGGCACGTCCCTGCCCGCCACCATCACCCTGCGCGTGGAGCCGGTGAACGACCCGCCGACGATGACCACGCCCGAGCAACTGACGTTCGACGAGGACGACTCGGTGCAGACCTCCTCCATCACGGGCGTGGCGGCGGGGCCGGCGAACGAGTCGACCCAGACGCTGACCCTGACCGGCACCTCCAACAACACGGACGTGGTGGAGAGCGTCTCCCACGGCGGCATCGCGAACGGACGGGCGGTGGTCCGCTTCAACCTCAAGCGCAACGCCCACGGGACGGCGGAGGTCATCCTCACGCTGAAGGACGACGGGACGCCGTCCCTGTCGGTGTCGCGGAGCATCTTCGTGACGGTGCGTCCGGTGAATGACGCGCCCGTCGCCCTGGGCCAGAGCGTGACGCTCGGCCTGGGCGGTGGTGCCATCACCCTCCAGGGGACGGACGCGGACGGGGACGACCTCGAGTACCGCATCGTCCAGGCACCCGCGAACGGCACCCTCGTCGGCACTCCGCCTCACCTCGTCTTCGTCCCGACGGCGGGCTTCACCGGTGAGACGTCCTTCACCTTCGACGTCCGTGACGGACAGGTCGCATCCAAGACGGCCACGGTGCGAATCACCGTGTCGAGCGCGGTGCCGTCCGTGCGCTGGACGGGCACGCTGGAGGGTGACGAGGGCGCGCCGGTGAAGTTCGAGACCACCGTGACGGGCGAGGGCGCGGGGACCGTCGCCTACCAGTGGGACTTCGGAGATGGGACCACGTCCACCGAGGCGCAGCCGTCCCACGTCTTCGCGGACAGCGGTGAGTACACCGTGACGTTGACCGCCACCCACGCCACCGGACTGAACACGAAGCAGCAGAAGCGCTATCACATCCGCAACCTGCCGCCCGTCATCGCCCCGGTGCCCCGTCAGCAGGTGTCCGCCGGCAAGGTGCTGGAGCTGAAGCTCACCGCCACCGACCCGGCGGGAGCGCGCGACCCGCTGACGTGGAGCCTGCGCTCCGGGCCGGGCGTCGTCTCCGCCGCGGGTGTGTACTCGCTCGACCCCAAGGACCTGGGCACGGGCAATCACGAAGTGAAGGTCCAGGTGGCGGACGACGACGGCGGCAAGGCGGAGACCCCGTTCACCGTGTCCCTCGAGGGACTTCGCGGCGACGACGGCAACGAGGGGAGCCAGGGCAACGGCGGCTGCGGTGTGGCGGGTGGACTCGGCGCGCCGGGGCTCGTGCTCGCGGTGCTGGGCCTCGCCCGTCGTCGACGCGCCCGCGCCCTCTGAGACGCCCCTGTGTGTCGAACGCCAGGTCCTGGCTCGAGACAGATGGACCTGGCGCTCCTGCGAGGAGGTCACCGACGCGCGAGCAGCCCCTGTCTCCGGGAGGAGGGCCCTCGCGCGTCCGCGTCGGACAGCGCGCCTGAGGTCATCCGCGCGCTACCGCCGGTGACGCAGGATGAACTCACACACCTCGCGCGCGGCGCCGAAACCCGCGGCCTTCTGCGCGACGTAGTGGACCTGGGCACGCACCTCGTCGGGTGCTTCCGGCGGCGCGGCCGAGAAGCCCACGGCCTTCAGCAAGGGCAGGTCCACGACCTCGTCCCCCATGTAGCCGCAATTCTCCGCGGACACGTTCAGCAGCGTCAGCAGGCGCTCGAAGTGCGCCACCTTGTCCTGGCTGCCGAAGTGCACGTGCTTGATGCCCAGCGACTGCATCCGCATCTGCGCGGACAGGCTGTCACCCCCGGAGATGGCGGCCACCTCGAGGCCCGCCTCCTGGAGGCGCTTGATGCCCATGCCGTCGCGCACGCTGTACATCTGCGTCCAGCCGGAGCCAGGCACCCAGAAGATGCGCCCGTCCGTGAGCGTCCCGTCGATGTCGAAAATCATCACCGACAGCCGCGCCACCCGCGCCTCGAGTGACTTCAGGTCGTGATTCATGCCGCGCCTACTTCGGCACGGCCTTGAGCGAGGCCTTGCCGTCCTTGATGACGACCTTGAACTCCACCGCCTTCGCGTTGTGCTGCTTGAGCAGCTCCGGCACCTGCTTGCGCAGCGTGGCGGCCACCGACTCGTAGGACATCTTCGACGTGTCCTCCTGGCAGCGCCGCTTCGCGGTGACGTAGGCGTCGTACACGGCCCGCAGCTTGTCGTCGGACATGCCGCTGTTCCCGGTGGCGGGAGGCTTGGGCGCCGACGCGGCCACTGGCGGCACGGAGGCGGGGCGCGCGGGAGGCACCGTCGACGCGGCCGGCTTCGCCACGCTCACCGGAGGCACCGCGGGGCGCGAGGGCGCGGCCCCCGCCAGGGGCGGAGTCACCGTGGGCAAGCCCTTCGAGGGCGTCCCCGGCACCGGCGCCACCGCGGGCCCCCCCGCGCGCGGCGCCACTCCCGGCGGAACCACGGGCGCGATGCCCGGGACACCCGTGGACGCGGGCTTCACGGCGGGCGCCACGGCCGCCGGCACGGGCGTGACGGCGGGCGTGCTCCGGGGGGCCTGCGGCGACTGCGTCGAGGACGGAGCGCCCGCGGCCAGCGGCGGCTCGTTGACCGGACGGGGGCGGACCATCTCCTCCACCTCCTCGAAGTCCATGTCGGAGATGTCCTCCGGCAGCTCCACCACGCCCTTCTTGCCGTCCTTGCTCGAGGGGCCGCGCACCTCCGCGCGACGACGGGCCTTGAACAGGTCGCGCTTGTAGGTGCCCGCTTCGATCTCCTGCAGCGTGCGCGCCCACAGCCGCTCGTACGTGAGGTACTTGCTGTGGATGCTGCCGACGCGGAACTTCGCGGCGGTGCTGCGGATGAACGAGCTCTTGAGCCGGTTCACCCGCTTCTTGAAGTCGTCATGGGCCTTGGAGGGCGGGTGCCGCTCGTTGCCCAGGAAGTACTGCTCGAAGAGGTTGCGGAGGACGGCGAGGTCCGCCTCCAGCGACTCGCATTCCTGGAGGACGGCCTCGCTGGAGCTGGCATCCCCTTGCGGCTTTCCTGCGGAGGACCTTGCGGCGGACTGTCGGGCGTCGGGGGGCGGCATGACACCTCAGAGTGTCCCCAACCCGCGCGCGGGGATCAACCTCACGCCGCCGTCGGTGTGGGCCCCAGGCCGCCCGCCACCTCGCCCGCCCCCCTGCGACCCTTCTGGTAGAGCAGCACCGCTCCAATGGTGAACATGCACAGGGAGATGAACTGGCTGGTGGACACGTTGAACCAGGCCTCCATCGGCACCGACTCCGCTAGCCGGGAGCCCCCCAGCGTCTCGAGCAGGCCGTGCAGGGTGCCCCGCTCGTTGTCGCCACGGAACAATTCCACCGTGCTGCGCAGCACCGCGTAGGCCATCAGCCACAGGGCGAGGATGTGGCCGTGGAAGCGGCGGTAGCGGCGCGCGTACAGGAGCCCCAGGAAGAGGGCCATCTGACCCAGGGACTCGAAGAGCTGGGTGGGGTAGACCCCCAGGGTGTGCCCGTGCTGCAGCACCCAGTCCGACATGCGCACCGCGCCCGGGACGGCCTGGCTGAACACCTCGCCGGTGGCCTCCACCACGTAGCGCGCCGGGTTCAGGAGGTCCGCCTGCGAGGCGTACGCGGCGCTCGGGCCCGCCCCCGCCCGGCCCAGCAGGTCCTGCGACAGGCCGGGGCCCGGGAAGTGGACGGCCAGCCCCGAGTCCGCCGGGGCCACGTCCCCCCAGCAGCAGCCCGCACTGAAGCACCCCAGCCGGCCCAGGCATTGCCCCAGGGACACGGTGGGGATGCACACATCCGCCAGGCGCCAGAAGTCGATGTGCTGGCTGCGCGCGAACAGCCACGCCGCCACCGCGGCGCCGACGAGGCCTCCGTAGAAGACGAGCCCGCCGGCCAGCGAGAACACCTGCGTCCAGTCCTTCGCGTAGTCCTTCCAGTTGACGACCACGAACAGGAACCTGCTGCCGAGGATGCCGCCCACGAGCGCCCAGAAGGCCAGGTCCATCACCTGCTCGCGCTTGCGGGGCCCCTCCGTGTCCACCCACTGGCCCTCCACCCACGCAAGCTTGCGCCACTCGTCCTGCGCCAGCCGGGACGCCACCGTCACCGCGGAGATGAAGCCCCCCGCGAGCAGCACGCCGTAGGTGTGCAGGGGGAAGCCCTCGCCCTTGCCACCGGGGAACACGTCCGGAGGGAGCGCGTACCACATGCCGAAGGCCGCGAGCGCCAGGCCGCTGGCGCCGTAGTAGGCCGCGCGCCACAGCCGGTCCTGCCGGGACACCGCCCGCCGCACGCCCGTCTTCGGGTCCTTCTCCCCCACGGCCGTGCGCCAGCCGTTGAAGGTGATGTAGCCCACCAGCCCTCCCATGAGGACGAACAGCAGGAGCTGCGTCCAGAGGGTGGTGAAGGTGAAGCGGAAGAGGATGGGGAGCATGGGGACCTGCCGGACGGAGACGGGAGGGGCTGCGCCACGCGAAGGCTACCCGCGCCGCGCGGCGGGACAAGCCGCGGAGGCCTCCACGCGGACCCTGGCATCCGCCCGGCGGGCCTCCAGGAGGACGAGCGTCAGCCCTTGGTGGCGTCCTGCGCCGCGGGCTTCTCCACCGGCTTCTCCTTGCGGACGAAGGCGTCGATGACGAGCAGGCCCACGCCGACACAGATGGCCGAGTCCGCGATGTTGAAGGACGGCCACGTCGCCTTGTCGAACCAGTGCGCCTCGATGAAGTCGATGACGAAGCCGCGCGCCAGCCGGTCGATGTAGTTGCCCAGCGCGCCACCGAGCACCAGCGGCAGGCCCCACAGCGCCCACTTCTCCGCCGGGTCGGAGCCGGACAGCTTGCGGAAGTAGAAGACGATGAGGAGCACCGCGCCCAGGCTCACGACGTGGAACAGGGGCCCCCGCGTCTCGGGGGAGAGGCTCCGGAACAGGCCCCAGGCGGCGCCCGGGTTCTCCGCGTAGCGCAGGCGGAGGAAGGAGTCGGCGACCTCGATGTGGCGGCGCGGGCGGTAGTGCAGCCCGTCGAAGCCCTGGGCGGGAGGCTCCCCCACCATGGCGCCGATGCGGCCGCCCAGCGTCTCCTGGCCATCCATCTGCGTGGTCAGCTCGCGGACGACGAGGTACTTCGTCCACTGGTCCAGGGCGATGACGGCCAGGGCGACGGCGACGAGGATGACGTATTTGCGAGGCACGGCTCGGGGCTTACACCACGAGCCCCCCACCCGTCACGGATTGGGGCTCTCCTTGAGGGGCGCCGGAACGGGGTCCGGGCGGCGCACCTTGAGGGAGTCCAGCAGCATGAAGGCCACGCCCACGCAGATGGCCGCGTCGGCCACGTTGAAGGTGGGCCAGCGCATGCCCGGCTGGTTGCGCCAGTGCCAGTCGATGAAGTCGATGACGTAGCCGCGGATGAGCCGATCCGTGAAGTTGCCCAGCGCCCCGCCGGTGATGAGCGCGAGCGCCACGCGCACCAGCTTCTGGCCGGGCTCCGTGCGGCGGTACATGAAGAAGATGAAGCCCAGCGCCGCCAGGCTGACGACGTGGAAGAAGGCGCGGCGCACGCTCTCCGGCAGGTCCGCGAAGAGGCCCCAGGCGGCGCCCGGGTTCTCCACGTAGCGGAAGTGCCAGTAGTCCTCGATGAAGCGATGCGGCCGGGTCACGCGACGCGTGTTGCCCTCCGTCATCGGGTCATTGTCCAGATTCTGTTCGGAGAAGTAGCCCGTCACCCGCGACAGGCCCTCCCTGCCGTCCAGGGCATCCGTCAACCGGGACACAGCCAGATATTTGGTCACCTGGTCGGCGAGGAGCACCGTGGTGGCCACGAGGACGAGGAGGCGAATGGAGGCTTTCATGACGCGTCCGTGTCCTCTAACCCGCCCCCCCGAGGCCTGACAACCCGGAGAGCCCACCCGGCGGTGAACCGCATGGCCGCTCTGTCTCCCGGCCAGCGCTCGTTTGGGGCATGGTGCGGACATGCCGCCTGTTGAGCCGGACGTGAATCCTTCTGTCTCCGACACGCCCCCACCCGCCCCGACCTCCACCGCGAAGGCCGAGAAGCCGTCGTTGATGGCGCGCTTCAAGAACCTGCTGCTGGAGTACGGCCCGCTGGCGTTCGTGGTGCACTACGCCATCTTCGGGCTGGTGCTGGGTGGCTTCTACGTGGCCATCAAGCTCGGCTTCCGGCCGGAGAGCACGGGTGCCCAGGCAGGGACGTGGGCCGCGGCCTACGCGCTGACCCAGGTGGTCAAGCCCCTGCGGCTGGCCGCGGTGTTCCTGCTCACGCCACTGGTGGCCCGGATTCCTCCGATCCACCGCTTCATCGAGCGCAACAAGCACAAGTGGAGCATGTGAGCACCGCGGCGGCCCGACCCATCCGGGCCGCCACGGGGTGAAGCACGACGCCCGACCTCAGAAGGCCGGGACGCGGAAGTCCTTCACGATGCCCATGTGCTGCATCTGGGAGGCGCCGCTGTCGTTCGTCTGGGCCGGGGAGATCTCCGAGATGGGCGTGTACACGCGGCTGTCGAGCACCAGGCCGCCCGGGAACGTGCTGTTCCCGATGACGGTGGACTGCCGGTACTGGTTCAGGTCCTCGTCCACCAGCACATGGTCGTAGGGCTTGTTGCGGCCGGCGTTGGTGTTGACGTTGCCGTTCTTGTCCGCCGGGTACGGCGCGGTGGTGACGACCACGTTCTTGAAGGTGTTGAAGCAGCTCTCCGTGCGGCTGTCCGTGTTGAAGTCGCCGCCGATGACCAGGTAGTCGCCCTCGGGGACCTGCGCGCGGATGTAGTTGAGGATGGCGTTCGCCTCGGTGTTGCGCGTGGACGCGTTGCGGGTGAGCAGGTGCACGCTCACGGCCCAGAGGTCACGCGGCCCGGGGATGTCGATGCGCGCCCAGGCGAAGTCGCGGTTGTCGACCTCCGGGTCCTTCCACTCACCGGACTGGATGATGGGCCAGCGGCTGATGATGCCGTTGGGGATCTGCGCGCCCGACTCGCGGTAGTACGAGAAGCCCTGGCCAACCTGGTTGACCATCGAGCCGATGTCCGACGCGGAGTTGTTCAGGTAGTTGAACTCCTGGACGAGCACCACGTCGGGCTTCACGCCCTGCATCAGGCGGATGCCGTGGCCCAGGTCGTAGTCCTGGCCATTCCCGCTGGAGAGGTTGGCCGCCATGATGCGGATGTTCGTGTAGCTGCCCGTGCCGGTGCCACCGTCCGTGCCGGCATCCGTGCCCGCGTCGGTCCCGGCGTCGGTCTGCGAGCCACCGTCCGTCGTGCCGCCGTCCGTCGTGCCACCGTCCGTCGTGCTCCCACCATCGGTCGTCGTGCCACCGTCGGTCGTCGTGCCACCATCGGTCGTCGTGCCACCATCGGTCGTCGAACCACCGTCCGTGACGACGCCACCATCCGTCGTCGTGCCGCCGTCCGTCGTCGTGCCACCGTCCGTGACGACGCCACCGTCTGTCGTCGTGCCACCGTCCGTCGTCGTGCCGCCGTCCGTCGTCGTGCCACCGTCCGTGACGACGCCACCGTCCGTCGTCGTGCCGCCGTCCGTCGTCGTGCCGCCGTCCGTCGTGCTCCCACCATCGGTCGTCGAACCACCGTCCGTCGTGGAGCCGCCGTCCGTCGTGGAGCCGCCGTCCGTCGTGGAGCCGCCGTCCGTCGTGCTCCCACCATCGGTCGTCGAACCGCCGTCGGTCGTCGTGCCACCGTCCGTGACGACGCCACCATCCGTCGTCGAACCGCCGTCCGTGACGACACCACCGTCGTCGGTCGTCGAGCCACCGTCATCCGTCGTCGAGCCACCGTCGTCGGTCGTCGAGCCACCGTCAGTCGTGGAGCCACCGTCGGTGACCTCGCCGCCGTCGGACTCGCCGCCATCCGCGCCGCCGTCCGCGCGGGCGCAGGTGCCCACCGGGATGCAGTAGTTGGCCACCCCGCCGTCCGAGTCACCGAACGGGCAGCACTCCGCCTCGGGGTGCCCGCACTCGCCCTTCGCGTCGCACGCCCACACGCAGACGGAGTGCTCGTAGGCCTCGATGTGGACGCACGTCTCCGCGGCCCCGCACCCACCCGCGTCGCTCGCCGGATCACACTCCGCCCAGAGGACACCACCGTCATCCTGCGGTGACGGAATGGGCGGCGGCGAGTCCGAGTCGCCACACGCGAGGACGAGGATCATGAGAGCCGACAACGCCCCCACGAGGTAGGAAAGGGTCTTCTTCATACGCGCAGGCCTGAGTCCTTGCTTCCGTAGGAGTCGATTCAGAGGGAGATGTCCGCCAGCGCCGGTACGCCGAAGACCGCGCGAGTATAGGCTGCAAGATTGAAACAGTCCTGTGACTTGCCGCTGAATCGTATGTTTACAGCTGTGAAGGATTGGTGACGCAGTGCCACAACCGCGTAACGCGCATCGTCACGCGGACCAGGGATGCGGAGGAACGTGGTGAGCCGGGAGCGGGGGCACGACGCGGTGGTGACGGTCCAGTTGCATGGCGCACTGAACGACTTCCTCCCGCCCCGCGAGCGCGGCGCTCCGTTGGTGGTTCCGCTCCAGGGGACACCTTCCGTGAAGGACCTCCTCGAGTCGGTGGGTCCCCCACATCCGGAGCTCGACGTGGTCCAGGTGGACGGCCACGCGGTGGGCTTCGCCCATCGGGTCCACCCGGGTTCCCGAGTGGACGCGTATCCGGCCCGTCATCCGTTCGAGGAAGACCCAACGGTACGAGTCGGTCCGCCCTTGCCCGACATGCCGCGTTTCGTCCTCGACGTGGGGTTGGGGCGACTCGCTGGCTTCCTCCGGATGCTCGGCTTCGACACCTTGTGGCGCAACGACTTCGCGGACGCGGAGCTGGCCCGGCTGTCCTCCACGGAGGAGCGCGTGGTGCTCTCGCGGGACCTGGGCGTGCTCAAGCGGGGCGAGGTCGTCCACGGCTACTTCCCTCGGGAGACGGACCCCGCGGAGCAGTTGGTCGAGCTGGTGCGCCGCTACGCGCTGACGTCTCGCATGCGCCCCTTCTCCCGCTGCATCGCCTGCAACGCCCCGCTGACCACCGCCACCCCGCAGGAGGTGGTGGACCGCGTGCCCGCGGGCGTCACGGAGCGCCACTCCCGCTTCCAGCAGTGCCCGGATTGCCGACGTGTCTTCTGGGCCGGCTCGCATCACCAGCGCATGCAGGCCCTGGTGGACCGCCTGCGGGAACACGAACACGCACGGTGAGGGTGTCCCGACGCGCTCGAGGCGCGACGACACCTCGCATCATCCCACCCGCGCGTGGTCATTCCTGAACCCCGCAAGAAACTGCACCCCGCACTGTTTGCGAGGTAGAACCCACCCCACCCCTGGAACTTCGCGAGCCCGCACCGCTGGGATTCTCGGGGTTTACCTGCCTGTCGCTGCGGGCACAGGCATTGCTGATTGCACGACAGTTCCATCCCTCCCCGGGGTGGGGGTGCTCACAGGAGTTCGAGATGCGTCGACCCACAACCCGGAAGAGGGCGGACCAAGGCTTCACCCTCCTCGTCGCACTGGGAGTCGTAGCCGTCGTGACGATGGCGGTCCTCCTGAGCTACCGCGTGGTGAGCCGCGAGGCGGACACGCAATCCGATGTGCGCCGGCAGAAGGAGGCGTTCTTCGCGGCGGAGGCGGGACTGGCGGAGGGGCGCGAGGCATTGCGGCTGCGACGCGGGTTGGGTGACTCCACGTACACCGCGACGCTCGCCGCCCTCTCCGGCGCGGCCGCCGCGGACGTGGGCCTGGCGGGCGCCAACCCGCCCTGGCTGGAGGTCCTCCCCGGCACGGGCGCGGGCGGCTGGAACTACCTGAGCCTGACGCCGGGCGCGATGCCCGCGTCGGAGAAGGCCGCCGCGGACAACGACCCCTACGTCGAGTACCCGCTGCAGAACAACGTCCGCTACCGCGTCTTCGTGCGCGACGACAACGACGACGCGCTCGGCAACGCGCAGGACAGCAACAACCAGGTCTGGGTCATCGCCATCGGCGAGGTGGTGAACCCGAAGGGCCGCCCCACGCGCGCCGTCATCCAGGCGCTCGTCACCAACCAGAGCGCCGCGACGGCCAACGGCCCCGGCTGCGCCAGCCGCGGCTGCGGCCCGGACAACACCTTCAACAACACCCAGGACACCGAATCTCCCGACACGACCGTCGTGCGGACCATCCCCTAGCCCCGCCGTCACGCGAGCCTCCCATGAGACAACTCTCCCTCCTCGCGCTCCTGCTCCTGCCCGGCCTCGCTGGCGCGGAAGACCTGGGCGAGCGCGCCTTCGTCCGGCAGTGCGCTGGCTGCCACACCCTCAACCCGCCGCCCGCGCAGCTCGCCCAGTTCAACAAGATGGGCGCGCGCCGCGCCACGCGGATCACCTCCGACGCCGAGCGCCGCGTGGAGCTCGGAGAGGTCATCCACCAGCGCACCGTCGAGCAACTCGAGGCCTGGCTGAAGAATCCCAGCCTGGTCAAGAAGAAGGCGCGCTGTGACACCCAGGGCCTGCTCGAGGCGGAGCGGCACCCGCTGATGGCCTACCTGGCGCTCAGCGTGAAGCCGCCGCCGAAGACGCGCGAGCAGCTCCTCCAGGAGCAGCTCGAGAAGGACATCGCCGAGCAGCGCAGCGCGAAGAAGTCTCCCAAGCCCACCGCCCCGTCTTCGTCTCCGACCCGCCCAGCCCAGGGGAAGAAGTGATGCGTACCCTCGCCCAAAGCCTCGCAGTGCTCCTCCTGCTGGCGACGACCACCGCGCGCGCCCAGCTCGGCAACCTCTGTGAATCCCACCTGGACCAGGACAAGCAGGCCGGCTTCAAGTCCGCCAATGGTCCCTCCGGCAGCGCCGACCCGGACGCGCTGGAGACCGGTGGCGCGCCGGAGGACACCATCCAAGTCCGCAACCCGGGCCCCAACGGCTACCTCCAGCTCAGCACGAACCTGAAGCCGCTGGACGTGGAGAACATCTCCTTCCCGTTCGACCAGCGCGTCACCATCAGCTACGTGTTCGAGTCCGCCGGCGCGTCCCACGCGCTGGGCTTCCTGTACCTGAAGGACGCCATCGCCGCGGGCTACGTGAACGCCAACGGCGACCTGCTGGACACAAACAACAACGGCATCCTCGACCTGCACGAGGCCCTCTACAACCTGTCGCCGCCCGAGCAGCCGGAGCGCTGGGTCGGCCGGTACTCCGCAGGTGGCGCGCCCATCCGGCGCTGCAACGTCGCCTTCACGGACAGCAAGGGCGTGAAGTATTCCGAGCCCGAGATCGCGATGAAGTCGAGCTGCAACGCGACCTATCAGTACCTGACGGGAGCCAACCGCATCGGCGACGCGCGCCCGGGCCACACCACCGAGCTGATGGTGACCGACGCGGTGGGCACGCTGCACAAGGACGGCGACAACGTCCACGCGGCGGCGGACTCATTCAACGACCGCGGCCTGTTCGCGCGCATCCCCAACCTGCTGGAGCCCCGGGACGAGGCCAACGGCAACAAGGGCATCGGGCAGATGGTGTTCCTGCTCGCGGACGACGACGGCCAGAAGGAGACCTTCGGCAACCTGGCGCCCGTCCGCGACATCGACGAGTGGGGTGACGACGGCATCCCCGACTACGACGTGTCCAACTACGACTACCGGGGCATCGTGCGCGCCAACAACCCGGACCCCGGATTGTCCATCCAGGACCGCACGGTGGACCTGGGTGAGATCAAGGGTGGCGAGCAGATCGTCTTCTTCCTCATCGTCTACTACGACTCGAACCACGACCCGGACGACCGGGGCACCGGCAACGTCTTCCCCTGCCTCAAGCAGGAGTCCGCCCCAGGCCCCGACCAGGGCAAGTGCCTGCTGCACATCCGCTCGCCCATCTCCGTCTTCTTCTCCAAGGCGGCGTGGAACCTGGACCAGAACTCGGACTCCAACCCGGTGGTCGCCAAGCGCAACATCGGCTGCGCGTACAACGCGGGCTGCAACAAGAACAGCCCCGCGGCCAACTCGTGCACGGTGGCGGCCACCGGCGAGAAGCTGTGCGGCTGGCTGGACGGCCCGAAGACGCTGGCGGGCACGGCCCTCCACCGCCTGAAGAACGAGGCCTCCTACAACTACCTGGACATGCCCATGGAGGCGGTGCAGGTGAACCGCCCGGCCGGCTTCCGCAACCCCATGCCGCACGTCATCGTGGGCGCGCCGACCACGGACCAGTACCGGTGGATCCTCGGCTTCGAAGACATCCCCGGCGGCGGTGACCGCGACTTCAACGACGTGGTGTTCGTCATCAACAAGCAGAACGGTGGCACGGTCCGCTCCGGGCACATGTCCGGCGACATCTCTCCCGACGTCGCGGAGGACTTCGTCATCACCCGCGTACGCTTCACCCGGGAAGACGACATGGTGCCTCCCTCCAGCAGGAGTTGCGGTACTCCTCCCTGCTGGACGGAGCAGCGGGCCAACGCCTGTACCCGTCCAGGGATGCCCACCCCCACCATCAACTACTTCGTGGCGGTGGACTGCAAGCTGTGCGCAGGCAACGTCTGCTCCAAGAACCCCAATCCCACCTGGATTCCGGTGGAGTTCCCGAGCCCCTCCGACAAGACGGTGGAGCTGGACATGCTGGCGCTGGGCTTCACCGGCTCGCAGCTGTGCTGGAAGGCGACCATCACCAGCCCGCATGACGAGTGCACGCCGCGCATCGACAACATCAACGTGGGCTACCAGGCCGTGAAGTCCGGCGAGTACTCGCGTTCGTCTCCGTCGACGGTGGGCAACGCCATCCTCTGGGGTGTGAACGAGACGCCGGGCAAGCTGTGGAACGACTCGAACTGGCCGGGCTCGGGCCAGCCCAGCCCCACCGTGCGCGCCTACGACAACCGCAAGGACTACACCGTCCGCGGTCGCCTCTACTTCCGGTCCCTGTACGACCCGGAGAAGCCCAACGTCACCAACATCGTCGAGCGCTGGGACGCGGGCCGGGTGATGGCCATGTCCTTCCGCGGCGGGAACAATCCGTCGGACCGCAAGCTCTACACGATGAGCTCCACGGGCACCCGCACCACCATCGCGGACGAGATGGAGAACAACGACAACAACAGCCCGCTGTTCCCCGACTCGCTCTGCGACACCAACATCGGTGGCAAGGACATCTACGACCTGAACAACGACGGCAAGTGCGGCACGCCGTCCATCGTCATCCCCGTGTCCAAGCGCATCACCGACCAGACGAACGACCGTACATTCCTGCGCGACTGGCTCTACGGTTGGGAGGACCGGCTGGCGCCGGGGCCCTCCAACGTGAGGAAGCCGTGGCAGATGGGTGGCATCAACCTGTCGACGGTCGCGGTGGCGGTGCCGCCGTACCTGGACAGCTGGGCCCAGAACACCCGCCCGGCCGAGCGTGACGCGTACAAGAAGAACTTCATCGAGGAGCTCAAGACGCGTCCCTCCGTGGCCTACGTGGGCACGATGAACGGCGTGCTCCACGCGTTCGCCTCCGGCGAGTTCCGCAACGAGGCGGTGGATGACTGCGCGAGCGGCTTCCAGTTGCGCGGCTACTTCAAGCGCACGGGCTCGGGATGCTCGACGCCGGTCACCCCGCGCGAGTACGGCACGGGCGACGAGCTGTTCTCCTACATGCCGCGCCTGCTGCTGCAGCGCTACGTGAACAACTACGTCATCCACCAGTCGCTGGCCAACGCGCCCAGGCCGTCCATGGACGCCTCGCCCACCATCGCCAACGTGGACTTCGGTGGCCTGGGCCAGCAGTGGCAGGTGTCGGGTTCGGCGGACAAGTCGAAGGGCGCCAAGACGGTGCTCGTGTCGGCATCCGGCCGCACCAGCCCCGCCATCTTCGCGCTGGACATCACCAAGCCGCAGGACTCGAGCTACCCGGTGACGCTGTGGGAGTTCAACCTGGCCACGCCTGCCATCACCACGGCCTTCGCGGCCAAGGCCGCGGATGACGCGGAGGTGCTGATTCCCGACTCGTCCGGTTCGCGCCACTCGCCCTCCGTCGCCCGCCTGAACTGGGACGGGAGCACCGACGGCGTCTGGGCCGCTGTCGTGGGCACCGACTACAAGCCCGCCGCGAATCGCAGTGGCGCGCTCTACATCCTGGACATGAAGACGGGCCAGCCGCTCAGCAAGGGCTCCACCACGGGCAAGTACGCGGGTGTCGTCACGCTGGACGAGGGGTCCGGCGTGGCGGCGGAGACGGCGCTGGTGGACCTGGACCAGGACGGCAGCTACGACGTCATGTACGTGCCCACCACGGCCGGCACCGTGTATCGCATCAACGTGAAATCGGTGGATTCGGGCGGGAAGCTGGGCAAGCAGGTGAAGGCCTGCCGCTTGGCGAGCGCACCGGCCGTGGCCGCCACGCACCCCGACGCCGCGAGCAACCCCTCGGGTACGGCCTGGATGCAGCAGATCTACTCCAACATCGCCGTGAAGGTGATTCGAGAGGGAGCCACGCCGACCGTGCGCTTCTACCTGGGCACCGCGGACAGCCCGGACGACTTCGGCGACGGCCCCAGCGCGGCCCAGCGGCCCTCGTTCCGCTACCACCTGATGGCGTTCGAGGATACGGCCCCGGATGGCTCTGGGACGTGCGCGCTGCTCGATCCGCTCTGGGTCAGGCCGCTGGACCCGGGCCAGGTGGTCTGGGGAGGCGTGTCCCTCAGCGCCGACAAGGTGTACGCCACCACGGCCGTGGGCACGACGGCGGACCTCTGCAACCTGAGCACGACGGACAGCGGTCGCTACTACGAGGCGTTGCAGAAGCCGGACGGCAGCGGGAACGTGGCCCTGAAGTCCACCTCGCTCCAGGGCCACGGCGTCAGCGCGCCGGTCGTGCATGACAACCACCTGTTCATCCTGACCGCCACCGGCGAGATGAAGATGGTGGGCGACGACCACTGGAACAACGGCGCAGCCAACACGGGCGCGACGCGCTCGCGAGTCCTCGTCTACGACCCCATCCCGGATGGGAGGATTCCGCGATGAAGTCCGTGCGGTCTCAGGCACCTCGAGGCGTCACCCTCATCGAGGTGCTGGCCACCATGGCGGTGATGTTGCTGGGCGTGGCGGCGGTGATGACGCTGGTCACGCAGATCAGCTATTCCAACCGCCGCACCCTCACGCAGACCCAGGCCCAGGTGCTCGCCGAGCGCACGCTGGAGAACATCGCGGCCATGGGGTGCTCGGTCCAGCCGCCGTGCAACAACCTGGCGACGCTGGACAACACGCGCACCACGGTGTGGCAGACGGCGTCGGGGGATGTGCTGACCAGCGCCCCGCCCGCCAACGTGACGGCGCGCGCGTATGAAATCGCCGTCGACGTGGACAGCCCAGTACTGCTGGGCTCCATCGAGGGCGGCGCGGTGGGCTCGCCGGCCATCAACCGGGACCTGCTGCCCGGGGTGAGCGGCACGGTGGGGAACGTGGCCAACGTGCGCGTGTCCGTGAGCTGGAAGGAGCCGTCCCGCAGGGGGCGGCAGGTGGTGGTCATGCAGACGCGGGTGGCTCCATGAAGCGGGCAGTACATCCAGGACGGGGCTTCACGCTGCTGGAGGTGATGATCGCCAGCGCGATTGGCGTCATCGTCCTGGGCGTGGGCCTGGTGGTGGGCATGCAGATGCAGCGTCGCGCGCTCTTCGAGGAGCAGACGATGCTGGCCCAGGTCACCGGGCGGGCGGTGAAGGACCTGCTGGTGGGCGACGTGCAGCGCGCCGGACTGGGTGTGGGCAACCTGCCCATCCAGTTCGGCAACGCCGACCGGCGATTCGCCGTGCAGACGTGGAAGGAGCCGAACATGCTGGCCGCGGTGGGCCCGTTCCCCGCGGACGCGACGTTCGCCCTTCCTCCGGCGGGCCCCTACGTCAACATGAAGTCCGACGTGCTCCAGCTCTTCTGGGGCGACCCCCGGGCGATGGCCACGATGGTGTCGTGCGCGGGCGCCTCTGGTCCGCTGCGCGCGGGCAATGATTTCTGCACGGGCTCGGCGCCAGTGGCGGGGCTGACGCCCGCCGCGGGGCAGAGCATCCAGACCATCATCGCGGACCCACTGCTCGGCGCGGTGGGCTGCGCGCTGAGGGTGACGGGCGTCAACGCGGCCATGGTGCCCCCGCGTCTCGTCGGCACGCCGGGGACCTCCGCGGGCAACATCACCACGGGCGATTGCTCGACGGCGGGCGCGCCCTTCTGGAACGTCTCCTTCTCCAGTCCGCCGACCGCGTGGGTCGCCATGCGCATGATGGGCGCGGCCTACCGGGTGAACTGGGCGGGCAACATCCCCACGTTGGAGTACCTCGCGCCAGACTCCGCGGTCTGGGTGCCTGTGAGCCGGGATGTGGAGCGCATCAAGATCCGCGCGGCGGTCATCGACCTCGTCACGCCGAACCTGCCCTACCGTTGGTTCCCCAACACCGAGGCCGGCAACGTCCGCCCCTACATCGAGCAATGCACCAACGGAGGCGCGAACCCCTGCACCGTGGACATCCCTCCAGGCACACCCGCCATCGTGAACGACGACGACCTGCGCAGCCGGCTCTGGCAGCGCGTGCGAGAGCTGGAGATCACCCTGGTCATCCGCACACGCCGGTCGGACGAGACCACCGCCAGCCCCAACCCCGCGGCGGTGGACGAGGAGAACTTCCCTCGGGACGGCTTCAAGCGGCGGACGTTCACCTTCCGCGTGGCCCCCCGGAACTTCGGCTCCGCGGGCCTCCAGCCGCAGGGATCCTGAGCATGATGCGCACTCGAGGAATGACGTTGTTGGAGTTGATGGTCGCGCTGGCCGTGCTCAGCCTGATGGTCTCGCTGGCGCTGGTGGGCATCCAGAAGCCCATCGATCGGCAGAAGGAAGCCGCCGCGACGCGGGAGATCTGGTCCACCGCGCTCCGGGCCCGCCAATTGGCATTGTCCACCAACCAGCCGGTCCGCTTCGTCCGGGAGACCAACGTGGTGATGCCGGACGGCAGCAGACGGACGGTCGTCCGGTGGGAGCGGCTGAGGTGTGCCAACGACTGGGACAACAGCACCTGCCCCACGCCAGCCTGCGTGAACACCACCTGTCGCGCCAACTCCGCCTGTTGTGACGAGGTGGGGCCGGACATCGTCATCCCAGCGTCCATGAATGCCACCGCCATCCACGGCATGTGCTACCTGCCCGGGATGGGGCGGGCGGTGCAGCCCGGGAACCTGTCCTGCCTCCAGGGCTCGCCGGCCGCGGGCAACCTCCGGTTCGACTTCACGTCGGGCCGCAAGCGCAGCCTGCTCATGGTGGAGCCGCTCACCGGCATCCCCAACCTGCTGGACTGCGACTCCAAGCTCGCCGACCAGCGCCCCGTGGCGGAGTGCACCGCGCCGTAGCGCGCGGCAGGCACCGCTCGCGGTGACGAAGGGCTCCGTGTCCGTTCCGGGACGCGGAGCCCTCGTCGTTTCCAGGGCCTACGCCGCCAGCGCCTCGCGGCACTTCAGGCAGACCTCACCGCCCTGCCCCACCGCCTCCGCGTACGTCCAGCAGCGCGGGCACTTGTGGCCCCGGGCCGGCTGCACCTCGGCCAGCACCCGGGCGCCCTCGCCGAACGCCTGTGTCACGTCCAGCGCCTGGGCCTTCAGCCCCTCGGCGTCCACCAGCTCCACCTGGCTGGTGATGAAGAGCGACGGCAGCTCCTCCAGGTTCGCGCGCAGGAAGTCCCGCGTCGCGCCGTCCGCCATCAACAGCACGCGCGCCTCCAGCGAGGAGCCGATCTGCTTCTCCCGCCGCGCCGCCTCCAGCACGCCCTGCACGGCGCCGCGCAGCGCGAACAGCTTCGCGTAGCGCTCCGCCAGCGCCGGCTCCAGCTTCGCGGACGGCTGGGGGAAGCCCGCCAGGAACACGCTCTCCTCGGCGCGGCCGGGCAGGAAGCCCCAGGCCTCCTCCGCCGTGAAGCTCATCACCGGCGACAGCAGGCGCAGCAGCACGGAGGCCACCTCGTGCAGCACCGTCTGCGCGCTGCGCCGCGCGTGGCCGTCCGTCCGCGACGTGTAGAGCCGGTCCTTCAGGATGTCGAAGTACACCGCCGACAGGTCGCCCGCGCAGAAGTCCACCACCGTCGCGTAGACGAGGTGGAACTCGTAGTCCTCGTACGCCTGCCGTACCCGCGACACCACCTCCGACAGCCGGCCCCGCGCCCACTGGTCCAGGGGCAGCAGCTCCGCCACCGGCACCGCGTCCTTCGCCGGGTCGAAGTCGTACAGGTTGCTCAGCGCGTAGCGCAGGGTGTTGCGGATCTTCCGGTAGCCCTCCGACAGGCCCTTGAGGATCTGGTCCGACAGGCGCACGTCGTTGCGGTAGTCGCTCGCCGCCACCCACAGGCGCAGCACCTCCGCGCCGTACTGCTGGATGATCTTCTCCGGCGCCACCACGTTGCCCAGGCTCTTCGACATCTTCTCGCCCTTGCCGTCCACCACGAAGCCGTGGGTGAGGCATGCCTTGTAGGGCGACACGTCGCGCGTGCCCACCGACACCAGCATGGACGAGTGGAACCAGCCGCGGTGCTGGTCGCTGCCCTCCAGGAACAGGTCCGCCGGGGTGCGCTGCCGGCGCTCCAGCACCGCGGAGAACATGGACGCCGAGTCGAACCACACGTCGAGGATGTCCGTCTCGCGGCGGAACTCACCCTTGCCGCACCGGGGGCAGGTGAAGCCCGCGGGCAGGAAGTCCTTCACCGGCGTGCGGTACCACACGCCCACGCCCTCCTGCTCCACCGCGGCGGCCACCTTCTCCATCAGCTCCGGCGACACCACCGCGTCCTCGCAGCCCTCGCAGTAGGCGATGCAGATGGGCACGCCCCACGTGCGCTGACGGCTGATGGTCCAGTCCGGCCGCGTCTCCAGCATGCCGCGGATGCGGCTGTGTCCCCACGAGGGCACCCAGCGCACCTGGTCCACCTGCTCCAGCACCACCTGACGGAACGTCTTCTGCCCCTGGAAGGGCGCGTCCATGGGGATGAACCACTGGTACGTCGCGCTGAGGATGACGGGGTTGTGGCAGCGCCAGCAGTGCGGATAGCTGTGCTTCACCGAGTCCTTCGCGTCGTTGAGCAGCGCGCCCTTCTCCACCAGCAGGGAGATGACGAGCGGGTTGGCCTCGAACACGCGCTTGCCCGCGAGCGCCTCGCCCACCGTGTCGTCGTAGCGGCCGTCCGGGCGCACCGGGTTGTAGATGTCCAGCCCGTAGCTCAGGCCGACCTCGTAGTCCTCCTGGCCGTGTCCCGGCGCCGTGTGCACCAGGCCCGTACCGGCGTCCAGCGTGACGTGCCCGCCCAGGACGATGCGCCCGCGCCGCTCGTAGAGCGGGTGGCGGTACGTCAGGTGCTCCAGCTCCTCGCCGCGCGCGTACGCGAGGATGCGCGACGGGTCCACCAGCGCCGCCGCGGACACCTCGCCGCCCGGCAGCTCCACGTGCTTGACGGCCAGCTCGTCCGCCTTCGTCTCCGCCAGCACGCGCGGCAGCAGCTCGCGCGCGACGACGATGACTCGCGCGCCCAGCTGGTAGAAGACGTACTCCAGCTCCGGGTTGACCGCGATGGCCAGGTTGGCCGGCAGCGTCCACGGCGTGGTCGTCCAGATGACGAAGTCCACGTCCTTGCCCTTCAGCGCGGGCACCCGCTCGGCGACCTCCGGGCCCGCGGGGAAGGCCACGTACACGGACGGAGACTCGTGCTCCGCGTACTCCACCTCCGCCTCGGCCAGCGCCGTCTGGTCCTGGAGACACCAGTACACCGGCTTCTTGCGCCGGTAGAGCATGCCCTTGCGCGCGAAGCCGGCCAGCTCGCGAATCTCCTGCGCCTCGTACGCGAAATCGAGCGTGCGGTAGGGCGCGTCCCACGAGCCGAAGACCCCCAGCCGCTGGAACTCCGCGCGCTGGATGTCGATGAACTCCAGCGCGTACGTCCGGCACTGCTCCAGGAAGGCGTCGCGCGGCAGGGTGCGCTTGTCCACCTTCTTGTCCTTCAACCGCTTCTCCACCGCCTGCTCGATGGGCAGCCCGTGCGTGTCCCAACCCGGGATGAAGTCGCACTGACGCCCCGTCAGGTTGCGGTACTTCACCACGATGTCCTTGAGGACCTTGTTGAGCGCGTGGCCGGCGTGCAGGTGGCCATTGGCATACGGCGGACCGTCCGCGATGACGAAGGGCTCACCCGCCGCGTTCTTCTGCTGAATCTTCCCCCAGATGCCCTTCTCCGCCCACCAGCCGAGCATCCTCGGCTCGAGCTGGGACAGGTTTCCCTTCATCGGGAAGTCCGTGCGCGGGAGGTTGACCGAGTCCTTGTAATCCTTGTCCTTGGAGGGCGTGTCGCTCATGGGTACAGCGCCCGTAACACGCTCGGTGCGATGCTTCAATCACCGACCGGCTTCACCAGCTCCTCCTCCGAGAGCGCGCGACGCACGACGACGACGGACAGCGCGCCGTCCTTCGCGGGCGTGAGCCGCACCTGGAGGATGTCCTGGCTCGACTGGAAGACGAGCGGGTCGACCTCCTGGAACCCCGCCTCCGCCAATGTGTCGCGATAGAAGACCTCCACGTCCGCCGCCTTCGCCACGACGGAGTAGACGAGCGTCCGGGCTCCCTCCATCTGTGTCTGCAGCAATCCCTTTCCACCGGGATACACGGGCGCCAGCGAGGACGCGGCGCTCGGGCCCCGGGTGAAGTCCGCCTGTCCCAGGAACACCGTCGTCGTCCCGTCCGGGTTGGGCTGGAGGATGGCCGTATACGAGACGAAGGCGCGTGTATCGATGGCGGTCACCATCGGCTCGCGCAGCAACTGCGGCTGCTTCGCCATGGGCGGCACGTACAGGCCCCAGACGAGGAAGCGGTCGACGAGGTGCTGGAGGATGACCTCCGTCCGCGCCTTGCTGCGCACCGCGCTCATCTTCACGGGGACGCCGTTGGCGACGATGGGCCCCGACACGTCCACCACGCCCACCACGTCTGGCACGTCCCAGGAGAAGGGCATGCGCTGCGCGACGGCCTCGCCGCCGCAAAGCACCAGGATGCCCGCCGCGAGCCCGCCGAGCGCCCGCCTCACCGCTGCCTCGGCTCGCCACCACCGCCGCGGCTCTTGCTCTTGCGCGGAGACTCCACGCCCTCGGGCTTCGCGCAGCGCTTGTCGCAGTCCGCGAAGCGCTCCTCCTGCCGCTCCTGGCAGCGCAAGGCGCACGAGCGCATGGGGCCGGGCTTCATCGGGTCCCCCTGCGTGGGACAGGAGCTCATGCACCGCTGGAGGACGGCGTCCGCCTTGGCGGTGCACTCCATGTTGCACTCAGCGCCGTCCGCCCACGCGGTCGACGCGACCAGCAACCCCATACCGAGGAGCCATCCCACTGCCTTCGCGAACCGTGCGCGCATGCTCAATCACACTTCCTTCCGAGGAAGCAGCCGCCATTCAGGGCCCGCTTCCCGTGGGCCAGGAAGTACGGGAACGTGGACACGCCGATGACGGATCCGGGCGTGGTGGGCCAGAAGCGGGAGATGGGGTCCATGGGCACCGGCGTCTGGACGAAGTCGAGGAGGTCCTCGCCCGCCGCGCTCATCCAGAACGTCTTCTCCTTCATGCCCAGCCCCACCATGGCGAGCGCCGTGGGCGGCAGCGGGTTCCAGAACAGCGCGGCCTCCGCCAGCCGGCTCGCCGACCCCGGGATGGGCAGCGCGGTGGGCGCGTACGTGGACCACACCGCCGTGTGCAGCGGGACGTTGGTGCAGGGGATGAGCTGGTCCTGCATGAGGATGTTGCAGGTGGCGGACTCCAGCTCGCCCGCCAGGCCCCAGTCGTCCACGAGCATGGAGAAGCGCCCCGTACACACCCCGTTCAAGGCGCGCCCCACCGCGCAGACGCGGGGGCTCGTGAGCCCGGGGTCCAGGTTGCGCTCCTTGTAGAGGGCACCGTCGGAGGGCCCGTCGAGGAACGAGGTGGGGATTCGCCACGCGCTCAACGTCGCCTGCGCGCCGCAGGCGGTGCCGCCGTTGTCCCGGTAGACGAGCCGCGTGAGGAAGGCGCCGGGCCAGCCCACGCCCACGTCCATGTCGCAGCGCACCTGGATGCCCGCGGCGCGCGTGAAGGCCTGGGTGATGCCGCCTCCCGCCACCGCCGACAGTCCGTTGAAGTCCGCGTAGCGGCCCTCGGCGCTCCGCGCGGCGTCCCGCATGGAGCCCTTCGCCTCGTCGTACGTGACGGGGATGTGGTGCATCCGCCCGTGGGTGCCGTCCCAGAGCGCGGAGACGGCCGCCTCCTGGACCTTGAGCGACAGGAAGCCCACCTCCGCCAGGTGGATGCCCACCGCGATGATGGTCACGAAGAGCGTGGTGCCGATGGCCGCCTCCAGCAGCGCCTGGCCCCGCGCGGGACGTGCAACGGGTCGTCGGGTTCGCCGTGTCGTCATTGCATCCCCCGGAAGCCGGCGCCGCGCAGCTCCTGCAGCGTCCGGGCGGCGACCGGCGCGCTGAGGTTCAAGGTCCGGAGGGCATCCCCCACCCCGTCGTCGTCGATGTCGGCGCCGACGAGCGTGGCCCGCCAGTAGGGATTGAGCAGGTTGGGAGGCTCGTTCCAGTGGTTGAGGCTCAGGCTGCGCCCGCGGTGGTAGTAGGCGATGCCCGTGGAGAGCGCCGTCTGCGTGCCGTTGGGCGTCCCGTCCGCCAGCGTGAAGCTGCGCGCGTCGTAGGTGCTGCCCGAGCCGCCGGACTCGAAGCGGTAGCGGAAGGACAGGTCCCACGGGTCCGGCTTGCGCGCGGTGAGGTCGCGCTGGATGACGGCGAAGTTCTTCGGCTGTCCGAAGTTGTTCCCCTCGTCGTTGATGCGCACCAGGTTGTAGTCGAGGAACGGCGGCCAGATGCCCGGGCACGACGAGGGCCCGCCCAGGCAGGGCACCAGCATGTGGTTGAGCGGTCCGCCCAGGTCCCGCCCTCCCGTCCACGTGTGCTCGGGCCTGGGCATGACGCCTCCGGAGGTGACCAGCGTCGCCTGCGTCGCCTGCGTGCCCGCGACGGACGCGGGGCACGCCACCGGGTCGCCGCCGTGCAGCAGGTGGTCGTACCGCCAGAAGACGGAGCCCAGGTCGTCGCCCACGAGCGCGGGGGCATAGGGCGGAATCATGGACACCTGGCGCTTCGGCTTGCCGAAGTACGTGGTGCCGTTCGTCCCCGGCATCACGATGACGTCGTCGGGGAACCAGATGACGAAGTCCAGGTTGGCCTGGTGCGCGGTGTAGTCCCCCAGCTCCAGCCGCCGGTGCGTGACGAAGTGGAAGCCGCGGCTGCCCATGGCCGCGTTGACGGCGTGCGCGACGGTGAGCGGCAGGTCGCACACCGCGCCCTCGTCCGTGCACGCGAGCCCGCCGCCCAGCTCCCTCTTGTTGATGTCCCCGATGGAGGGGACGACCCACGCCGCGTCCAGGGGATTGCGGCCCCCGACCACGTCGCGCAGGAGCTTGTTGGCGAAGCCCTGGTCGCCGACGGTGCTCCGCAGCTCCTGGTAGTTCGCCTGCTGCGAGGCGTAGAAGGCCCCCTGCGCCACCTGGTGCGCGAGCATCTGGAGGTTGACCATGGGGTCCATCGCCTGGAACACCGCCTCCACGCGCTGCTGCTCGATTTCGAGCTGGGTCTGGAGCATCCCCAGGTCCGACACCCCCTGCCGTCCGCAGCGGCACTTCTGCGCGCACCAGGAGCTCTTCCAGGCGCAGGGGCATCCGCTGGCGATGCGCGCCTGATAGGGCGTCTTGCCGATGCCGAAGCCCTTCTTCGCCGCGTTGAGCTGGGCGCGGTAGAGGCTGGCCCAGCTCACCAGGCTGGTGGCGCCCGCCTGCGCGACCGCGTGGCCAATCTGCGCGCGGTTCATCACCGCGATGTTGTTGAAGGTGCGCGCGGTGGCCACGGCGTTGGAGTACGCGGTGGCGTCCGTGACCGTCTGGAGTTCGATGCGCTCGCGCACCTTCAGGGTGAAGGACAGCGTGAGCGACACCATCAACACCAGGAGCAGCGTGCCGAGGGCGAACAGCACCAGCGTCTGACCACGGGCGGGGGCGTGTGTCATCGGGGGCACTCCATGGTGGCGAAGTGACGGGCCTTGGCCGGCGTCATCATCCGCATGGTGAAGTGGGTCTCGATGGGGAAGACGTACTGCTGACGCGCCGCCCGCTGCCGCAGCTCCTCGCGGATGGCGCCCACGAGCGTGAACGGGTCGGTGAACTCCCCCTGTCGCCAATTCGCGTTGCGCTCCGCCACCTGGAGCGGATTGGCCCCCGTGTAGTCCTGGATGCCGAACTGGGCCATCACCATGCGCGACAACACCCAGTTCGCGAACGGGATGCGCATGGGATACCAGTAGGTGAGCCGCACCTCGAGGCGACGCAGGTGCCCCGGCTCGTCGAAGTCACGGTCCTGCGGCCCGTCGATGCCGCCCCCCACCAGCGCCCGGTCGATCCAGACGATGCTGCCGGTGTGGACCCCGTCCAGCGCGGGCCCCGCCCCCAGCGGTCCTCCTCGATAGCGGTTGCCACGCCGCGCCGCGAACGCCGCCGCCAGCCGCGCGGGCGCTCCGGCCCCCCCACCGTGCCGCACCTCCGCCGCGCCCCCGGACAACCCCACGAACGAGTGGAACGAGGGCAGGAGCGCGAGGATGGCCGCGTGGGTCATCCGCTCGCACTCGCCATACCCCACGCTGCCCGCACGCGTGGCCTGGAACACCGCGTACTGCGCCAGCACCCGCGCCTGGAGCATCAGGAAGAGCTGCAACGTCCCCAGCAGCAGGAACACCACGAGCGGCAACGTGATGGCCGACTCGACCATGGCCTGTCCGGACTGACTCGTCTTCCTGGCATGGACGGATTTCATCGTGGAGCAGACCTTCCTGCTTCCGTCCCAATGGCAACCATCCGTCAAGTTGCCATGTCATCACTGTGTGACATTTCAACGCACCCACCGCCACGCGTCATGTCTCGGCGCGCGTGGGGGTGGGGGTCGTGGGTTCCTCGCGGGGTCAGCGCGACTTCATGCCCTTGGTGTCGAGCTGATACTTCTTCACGAGCCGCTCGATGGACTTGCGGTGCAGGCCGCTCTCGCGCGCGGCGCGGGAGAGGTTGCCCTCGCAGCGGGTGAGGACGCTGGTGACGTACTCGCGCTCGAAGTTCTCCAGCAGTTGCTCCTTGGCGTCCTTGAACGACAGGTGCTCGTTGAAGGGCAGCGGCCCCTCGCGGGCCTGGCCGCGCACGCGGGGCGGGAGGTGTGCGGGCTGGATTTCCTCGCCCTCGCTGAAGGTCAGCACGTGCGACAGGACGTTCATCAGCTCGCGCACGTTGCCGGGCCAGCCGTAGGACATCAGCAGGCCCATGGCCTCCGCGGAGAAGCGCTTCTTGCCGTGCTTGCGCGCGACCTCCGGGTCCGCGAGCGCGCCCTTGAGGATGAGGGGGATGTCGTCGCGGCGCTGGCGCAGGGGCGGGAGTTGGATCGTGATGACGGACAGGCGGAAGTAGAGGTCCTCGCGGAAGTTGCCCGCTTGAATCTCCTTCATCAGGTCGCGGTTGGTGGCGGCGATGACGCGGCAGTCCACCTCGATGACGTCGTTGCCGCCCACGCGCCGCACCTCGCGGTTCTCCAGCACGCGCAGCAGCTTGGGCTGCAGGTCCAGGCGCAGCTCGCCCAGCTCGTCGAGGAAGATGGTGCCGCCGTGCGCGCGCTCGAAGGCGCCGGGCCGGCTGGCGACGGCGCCGGTGAAGGCGCCCTTCTCGTGGCCGAACAGCTCGCTCTCGATGAGGTTGGGGGGGATGGCGCCGCAGTCGAGCACCTCCATGGGGGCGCGCTGCCGACCGGAGAGTTCGTGGATGGCGCGCGCCACCAGCTCCTTGCCGGTGCCCGTCTCGCCCTGGATGATGACGGACACGTCGAGCGGGGCGATCTTCTTGATGAGCCCGAATATCTGGCGCATCTTCATGCTCTGCCCGACCATGCCGCACAGCTCGCCGTCGCGGTCCGGCTCGATGGTGACCTCCTCGTCGAGCGGCGCGAAGGTGAGCACGGAGGAGCCGGCGCGAATCTGCGAGCCGGGCGACAGGTAGGCGCGCTCGATGCGGCGGCCATCCAGGAAGGTGCCGTTGGTGGAGCCCAGGTCCACCAGCAGGTAGCCGCGCTCGGTGAACTGGATTTCGAAGTGGTGGCGGCTGGCGGTGCGGTCCTCCACGAGCACCAGGTCGTTGCCCGGGTGCGCGCCGCAGCGCAGGCGCTCCTTGTCGCTGATGACGGAGCGGCCGGTGTCCGGTCCGGAGACGACGGCCAGCTTGCACTTGTGGAGCTTCACCGTGGTGCGCGGGTCCACCACGAGCGTCTCTCCCAGCGACGGGGAGTGGGCGAGGTCGAGCCCGGCGGCGTCTCCGGGGCTGGTGTGGATGTCGTCGGGGTGTGGATCGGTAGCGCTCATCTACGCCGAGATTAGCAAAGGCCCTCCACGCGGCCCGCCTCTCCGGTGAGACGTGCTAGGCTGCCGCACTCCGCCCATGTCTCCCCGAAAAAACCCGCCGAAGAAGGCCCTGGCTCCGCCTGGGTCCCCGGCACCCGAGTCTCCTGTGGCTCGTGGCGCCCGGCGTCCGCGCATCAAGCGGACGGTGGCCATCCTGTCCCGGAAGCGCTCGCTCTACTCCACGCGGCGGCTGGTGGCCGCCGTCCGTGAGCGGGGGCACCGGCCGCTGGTGCTGGACACGCTGCGTTGCTGCCTGCTGCTCGCCCAGGGCAAGCCGCGCATGACGTATCGCGGTGTGGAGATGCGCGGCGTGGACGTGGTGGTGCCGCGCATCGGCGCGTCCATCACCGCGTACGGGCTGGCGGTGGTGAACCACTTCGAGATGATGGGCGTGCCGGTGCTCAACCCGGCGACGTCCATCTCCCGCAGCCGGGACAAGCTGCGCGCGCTCCAGTTCCTGGCGCGTTCCGGGCTGGACATCCCGCGCACCGTCATGGCGCACGACCGCAGCAACGTGCGCCGGCTGGTGGAGGAGGTAGGGGGGCTGCCCGTCATCATCAAGCTCATCAAGGGCACCCAGGGCGTGGGCGTGATGATTGCGCACACGCTGCCGGAGGTGCAGACCATCCTCGACACGTTCTGGGACCTGGGACAGGAGATCGTCCTCCAGGAGTTCGTCGCGGAGAGCGAAGGGCGGGACGTGCGGGCCCTCGTGGTGGGCGACCGGGTGGTGGGGGCCATGCGGCGCAAGGCGAAGAAGGGCGAGTTCCGCTCCAACATCCACCGGGGTGGCGAAGGGCAGGCGATCGAGCTTCCGCCGGCGTACATGCAGGCGGCCGTGCAGGCCGCGCGCATCATCGGCCTGGAGGTGGCGGGGGTGGACATGCTGGAGGGCCATGCGGGTCCCCGGCTGATGGAGATCAACTCCAGCCCCGGCTTCGAGGGGCTGGAGGGCGCGACGGGGCGCGACATCGCGGGAGAAATCATCGACCACGCGCTGGCTTACGCGGAGGCGAGGGCAGGCGGCGCGCGCGCGTCGGAGGGGTGAGCGCGGCGTGGCGCGCGACGGTTGGTCGCATGCCGTGGAGCAGGCGGGCAGCCTGGGCAAGGCGCCTTGCATGCTCCTCAGGAACACAGGAATGCATCTCGCGGCCACGTGTCATGGGGAGTTGGCAGCGGCGCGGCGGGGCCTCTAATCTGGCGTCCCCCAATGAAAACGCTGCACAAGCCGCTGCAGATCACCATCTACCAGGACGTGCTTTGCGCCTGGTGCTACCTCGCCGACACGCGCCTGGATGTCCTGCGCCAGGAGCTGGGCGAGACCGTCCGCTGGAGCGTGAGGCCCTATCCGCTTCGCGTGCACGACGTGCTGCCCACGGAGCGCGAGAAGCGCGGCCTCGTGGAGGAAGTGCAGCGCGCGCAACGCGAGCCGGACCTCGTGGCGCCGATGCTGTCGACGGACCTGTGGTTGGGGGGTGACCCTCCGCGCAGCAGCGTGCCGGCGTTGGCGGCGCTGGAGGCGGCGCGGTTGCAGGGGCCACAGGCGCGGGCGTTCCTCGCGCGGGCGATGCAGCGCGCGGCGCTGGAGCAGGGCGTCAACGTGACGCGCCCGGATGTGGTGTTCGAGCTGGCGTCGCGCGTGGGGCTGGCGATGAACGAGTTCTCCGCCGCGTTCCGCTCGGAGGAGACGCGGCGGCTCATCCTCGACGAGCACCGCGACGCGGCGGGCCGGGGCGTGCGCGGCGTGCCCACGCTGGTCATCGGCGGCCGGTGGATGTTGTGCGGCCTGCGCGAGCTGTCGGAGTACCGCGAGCACATCCTGGCCTGCATGGGCCGGGTGGCCACGCCCCGCTCGGGTTCGTCCGAGCGGATGTTCCACTGACGTCCCGCGCGACGCAGGGGCCCCCTTCGTCCTGGAGGGCCCCGGCGGGAGCGGACCTCAGTCCTGGCCTTCCTCCTCCAGTCCGTTGACGAGCGCCATGTAGAGGCCCGCCAGCATCACGTAGAAGAGGGCCACGGCGGGCACGAGGCCCACGCAGCAGAGGATGAAACCCACGATGCTGAGGGCTGCGCCCAGCAGCAGCGTGACGATGATGTTGATCCGGTGTCCCCGGGCCGCCGCGAAGCAGTGACGGAGGATCTCCATCACGCCCGCGTCGTTACGGAAGGCCAGCGCCGGCTGGGCCAACGCCAAGGGCGTCAGGAGCCAGGCCGCGGGGACGAGCATCACCACGGTGCCGACGGCAAGAGCGGCAGCCAGCGGCCCCGCGGACACGCCCGACAGGATCGCGAAGACATCCTCTCCCGAGTTCCAGGGGACACCCAGGATCGCCAGCGTCGCCACCACGCCCACGCCGCCCAGGATGATGAGGGGCACCGCGCACAGGATGCCGGCCAGTTGGATGAGCACGAAGCGGAAGGCCTTGGACATCTGGCTGAACAGGGTCGCGAGGTCCGCGCGCTGACCGCTGAGGGCGTCCATGCACATGCGCAGGAACCCCAGCGTGGCCACGCCCTGAACGAGGCTGGAGAGCAGCGTGCCCGCGATGGTGAACACGACGAAGGCCGTCATGCTGTCCATCACCCCCCCGATGAAGTTCAGGGCCTGGGACAGCAGTCCTCCCGCCATCGAGGCGGCGAAGACCAGGAACATGCCCAGCGAGAGCATCACCCAGTCGCGTTGGAAGGTGGTCCAACAGACGTCCAGCAGGTTGCCGAGGGTGAGGTCGGAGCGGTCCAGCAAGAAGGCGGGGCCGATTCCCTCGCGCTCCCGGCAGGTGGGACAGGCCCAGTGGGCCCCTCCCTCGCTGCAGGTCCCGCACATGAAGTTGCCGCAACGCTTGCAGGTGCGCAGCGCGTTGCGCCCCGGGTGGAGCGCACACTCCGCGCCTCCCGGCCGCCCCTCGTCCATCTCCGCCATGACGCCTTCTCCATCGGGCGGGGGGTCCGAGCCACCCTCGCCCCGTGCACGTCATCCAGGCCTACATCAGCCCGCCCCGTGTCCACCAGGGTACACTCCCTTCTAGAGCGGGCAGGCAACCGGGAAAACCGGTGGGTGTGAATTTCCAGCGCCGAGTCCGCGTCAGGAGGCCCGTGGTTGCGAAGAAGGACAGGCTGGGAGTCCACTTCGCCCGGGAGATTCGTCACATGCGCCGATTGCTCGCCCTCACCGTCCCGTTCGCCCTGCTGATGGGAACAGGTTGTTACGCCCACTACCACGGCCCCGCCACGCGGTACGGCTCGGTGGTGGTGGACTACAGCTACTCGGGCAACCACCCCATTCCGGACGAGGACGGCGGCGGCTGGTGCCCCTACTCCCACGTCCACTCGCACGGCTATCAGCCCGTGGCGGACGCGTACACGTACACCAACGACGTGTACTACTACTCGGGGCCGACGGTGGTCTGGTACTGGGACTACCACCTGGATCCGATCGGCGTCGCGTGCCACCTGCACGGGCGCCACTCCCACGACTACTACCCTTCGACCGGCCGGGCCTACCGCTGGGAGCGCAGCCGGGGCTACGTCTACGACCGCACCCACGCGGCGTCCGCGGGCTACAGCTACGTGCGGCCCTCCTCCCGGCCCCAGCAGGCCCCCTCGCGAGGCTACTCGCCGCGTGACGACGACAACCGTCCGGGCCGGGCGCCTCCGGGAGGCACCGGGTGGGGCACGCAGCCTCCGCGTGGCTCGCGCTACGACAACAACAACAACGGCGGCGGCTGGAGCGGTGGGAACAACAACGGCGGCGGCCGGGGCAACAACGGCGGCCCCCGCCCCCGTCCGGGCCGGGGCAACGACGACGACCAGGGCAACAACGGCGGCGGTTGGGGCAACTCCGGCGGAGGCTACGGCGGCACGCCCGGCGGCAGCGGCTCCGGCAACAACGGCGGCGGCAACAACGGCGGCGGCTACGGCAACAACGGTGGGCACGGCAACAACGGCGGCGGTTGGGGCAACCCCGGCGGAGGCTCCAGCGGTGGCGGCAACTCCGGTGGCGGCTACGGCGGCACGCCCGGTGGCAGCGGCTCTGGCGGAAACAACGGCGGCGGCTACGGCAACTCCGGGGGCGGCAACTCCGGCGGCAACAGCGGCGGTGGCAACAGCGGCGGCGGCTGGGGCAACCCCGGTGGCGGCTCCAATGGTGGAGGCTCCAGTGGTGGCGGCAACTCCGGCGGTGGCTCCAGCGGTGGCGGCAACTCCGGTGGCGGCTACGGCGGCACGCCTGGCGGCAGCGGCTCCGGGGGTGGTTACGGCAGCGGCGGCTCCAGTGGCGGTGGCAGCTCCGGCGGCTGGGGCAACTCCAGCGGCGGTGGCTCCAGTGGTGGTGGCTCCAGTGGTGGTGGCTCCAGCGGCGGTGGCTCCAGTGGTGGTGGCTACGGGCGGGACCGGGACAGCGACGGAGGCGGACGGGGTGGCAGCCGCGGCGGCTCCAGCAACGGTGGTTGGGGCAGCGGCGGCAGCTCGGGTGGAAGCCGGGGCGACTCCAGCTCCAGCGGCGGGCGCAGCTCCAACAATGGCGGGTGGAGCAGCGGGGGTTCGTCGGGCTCCTCTTCGCCTCGCTCGAGCGGCGGCTCCTCTTCGGGCGGCAGCCGGGGTGGGCGCTCCAACTCGAAGGGCGGCAACAACGGCTGGCGTTGATTGACGCCGCGCGCCCCCGACTCGGGTCGCGCGGAGTCTCGCAGGACGATTGAAGGATTGCCGACACCGGGCTCCGCGCTCCGTCCGACACGGGCGGGCGGACGGCCCGGTGTCGCGCTTTGCGGCACCTGTTCGCCAGAAGTCGAATGGGGGGCAGTGACCAGGCGACACTGGATTGCCTGCGCGACGGGGCATGGAGATGTTGCTCCCCGATGAAGCGCCCATTCCTGTTCGTCACGTGTGTCGTGCTCGGGCTCGCGTCGTCAGCCTGCGGGTCGGGAGGAGCCACGCCGGACCCGGGGTTCCAGACCGAGGACGCGGAGGCCGTGGACCTCGAGAACCTCCGCATCCGGATCAGCGGCAAGGTCGAGGTGTTCCCGGAGGCGGCGAGCCTGCTCGCATCCCAGGGCCAGTCGATGCCCGCGCTGGAGGGCCTCCCACTCACCGTCGAGGAGCCGCTGCGCGCGGCGGTGAACGACGCCAACGCCACGTTCGGCGCGAGCACCACGGGCGCGCAGGGGGCGTTCAGCGTGGATGGGATTCCGGTGAAGGAGATGCACCTGAGCCTCGCGGCGCGGCCCGAGGCTTCGGGGCTCACGCGCGCGACCACCGTCCTCTATGACAGCGCCTTCACCGGCGCGCGTCCCCGGACGGACATCATCGAGGCGCGCGTGTGGCTGCTGCCCACGGCCTTCCACGACGCGTTGAGTGCCGCGCTGGGCGAGGCCCGGCTGCGTGGCCTCACCGACGACCAGGCCCAGACGTTGAGCGGCGCGGGCTTCGTGCTCGGGCGCGTGGTGGACGAGGATGGCGCGCCCGTGGCTGGCGCGCGCGTGGTGCCCGACCGGGCGGAGCTCGCCGAGCGCGTCTTCTACCCGGCACAGGACCTCGCCAGCATGGGACAGGAGGGCACGGCGGCGAGCGGCCTGTTCGTCTACGTCCACTCTGGCGGAAGCGCCGAGGCGTTCCAGTTGGGCGTGGACGGACGGGAGGGCTACGTCGGCCGCAACGTCGACGTCGCGCCGGGCTGGGGACTGGTGCTCACGCTGTACCCGGGCCGCCATCCCCCTCCGTAGGCGGAGGCGAGCGCCCACCCCGCCGCTCGGGGCGGACACGGACGACGCATCCGGCGACACCCCGCACCGTCGTTCGACGCGGCACGGGTCCGTCGTGAGCATCCATGTCCCAGGGGTGTTCGCGCACCGAGGGGTCCCTCCCCGACACCGCGTCGCCGAGCGCCCGAGCGTTCCGGGGGGACGTCGATGAACCGGACCTGGAGGCCCAAGCCCCATCGCCAGGCCGTGGCCCGGGCGCTCGCCTGGGGCGCCGCGGTGGGAGTCCCCCTGCTCGGGGCGCTGGGGTTGGCCGGCGTGACGCTCGACCTGGCGCTCGCCGACGCCTCCTCCATCGACCTCCCCCTGACCACCCCGCGCACGCACGTCTCGCTCATCCTGGGGGGACTCGCGCTGGGGCTCCGGCTGCCTCGCGCGCAGTCGTCGATACGCCAGTGGCTCTCCAGGACGTCGGCGCTGGGCATGGCGTTCATCGGCTCCGCGGGGCTGATGCTGGACCTGCTGGGCATCGAGCCCTTCGCCTGGGGCATCGGACCGCGCCCCTCGCCGCTCACCGGCACGAGCCTCTTGCTGCTCGGCGTGGCCCTGCTGCTCCCCGCCCATCGGCCGGTTCGCACCCTGGCCCGGGATGCCGTGACGTTGCTGGCGCTGCTCGTCGCATTGCTGGGGCTCAATGGGCTGCTCCTCGGCACGCTCGTCGCGAAGGGGATGACGCCCTTCCCCGCCCAGCGGGGCATGGGGCTGCATACCTCGCTGGCGTTGCTGCTCCTGGGCCTGGGGGTCCTCTGCGTCCAGCCCGAGCGGGGCCTCGTGGGACGCATCACCCAGGACTCCCTCGGCGGGTTCCTCGCGCGGCGGCTCGTCCCCGTGGCGATGCTGGGGCCCACCCTGTTGGGCGCCATGCTGGTGTTGATGTTCGCGGAGGGGCTGCTGGGCCGGGGAGCACCGCTGCCCATCTTCGCCACGCTGTTGAGCGCGGGCGGCGTCATGCTGGTCCTGTTGTCCGCGCGGGCCCTCGACGTGCTCGAGGTCGGGAGGCAACGCGCCACCTCGGCGTTGGCCGCCTCCGAGTCCCGCTACCGGGGCCTGCTGGAGACGACCCCCACTCCGCTGCTCATGGTGGACCCCCAGGGACGCCTGCGCTTCGTCAACTCGGAGGCGGAGCGGTTGTTCGGGCATCCGCGCGACTCACTCCTGGGCCAGTCCGTGGACGTGCTGGTGCCGGCCGGACTCGTCGGCCAGGACCGCGCCGAGGGAGAGACCGTCGAGCACACCCTGCGAGGCGTCCGCGGGGATGGCGCGGACCTCCACCTGGAGGCGCGGCTGCGTCCGGTGGAGAGCCCGGAGGGGATGTGCCTGCTCGTCGCGCTGCGGGACGTCACCGAGCGCGAGCACTTCATCTCCCGGCTCGAACACGCCCGGGAAGAGGCGGAGATGCAGCGCGGGTTGCTGCAGGCCGTGGTGAACCACGCGCCCGTGGGCGTCCTCTTCATCGACCCCACGAAGCGCCTGACGGTGACCAACCCCTTCGCGGAGACGATGCTCGGCCGTGGCCCGGGCGGCATCGAGCGGGGCGCCTACCTGGGGCGGGTCCGCGCGTTGGATGGACGTCCCCTCACGCTGGAGGAGCTGCCCTCCACGCGCGTGTTCCGGACCGGGAAGGTGGTGGGGCCGCAGGAGGTCCTCATCGTCCGACCGGAGGACGGGAAGACGATGCCGGTGCTCATCACCGCCGCCCCCGTCCCCGGCTCCCATGGGGGGATTCGCGGCGTGGTCGTCACGGGCCAGGACCTCACGCCCCGCAAGGAGCTGGAGCGGCTGCGGGAGGAGTACGTGAGCCTCATCTCCCACGACCTGCGCACGCCGCTGCAAGGCATCACCCTGCGCGCCAGCCTGCTGCGCCGGCACCTGCGGGAGCACCACCTGCCGCGCGAGGAGTCGATGACGGAGGCCATCCTGCGCGACGTCGGGTGGATGAGCGGCATGATCGAGGAGATGCTCGAGGGCTCGCGCATGGAGTCGCGCGGCCTGACGCTGCGGCGCAAGCCGGTGGACCTGGCGCGCTTCCTCGAGGAGGCGCTGGAGCGCGACCTGCCCCCCGCCCTGCGCGAGCGCTTCCGGCTGGAGGTGGCCACGCCCCTGCCCATCGCATGGCTGGACACGGCGCGCGTGGAGCGGGTGCTGAGCAACCTGCTGACCAACGCGGCCAAGTACGGACCGCCGGACCGTCCCGTGGAGGTGCGCGTCGTCACGCGCGACAGCGAGGCCGTGGTGTCGGTGCGCGACGAGGGCGCGGGCCTCACGCCCGAGGAGGCCGAGCACATCTTCGACAAGTACTACCGCACGCGGCAGGGCAGCGCGGCGGACACCCATGGCCTGGGGCTGGGCCTCTACATCAGCCGTCTCATCGTCGAGGCACACGGCGGACGCATCTGGGTGGTGAGCGCGCCGGGCCAGGGCGCCACCTTCTGCTTCAGCCTGCCGCTGTGCCCACCGGGCGGAGACGCGCCCTCGATGAAGGCGGGCTCCGGCCCGGAAGGCGTGGGGTGAGGCGGCCCGTCAGCGCCGCGCCACCCAGCGAGGCAGCCAGTCCGGCGCCTTCGCGGTGGTGAGTCGCGTCTGTCCGGAGCCGTCCGCCCGCATGAGGTAGAGGTCGACGTCGTCCTCCCGCTCGGACACGAACGCGAGGTACTTCCCGTCCGGACTCCACGCCGGCATGTCGTCCCGGTGCGAGCCGTCCGTCAGCGCCACCGGCGAGCCGCCCTCGACGGGGACACTCCAGATGCGGCTGCGTCCGTCCTCCGAGCGGCTCACGTACGCCAGCCGCTGGCCATCCGGGCTGAACGTCCCCTCGCGCTCCTCTCCCGCGAAGGCATGGGCGGACACCCCGCGCACGTCGGAGCCGTCCGGGCGCACCAGGAACAGCCGGTCCGGGCCCTCCCGGTCGCTGACGAACAGGAGCCACGTCCCGTCCGGACTCCACTGCGGGGAGCGGTCCTCCTTGTGGAACGTGGTGATGCGGCGCTCCTGGGAGCCGTCCGCCTTCGCCACGTAGACCTCCGGGTCCCCCTCGCGGCTGCACACGTAGGCCAGCGACTGGCCGTCCGGCGACACCGCCGGCTCGAAGCAGCCCTGGGGCACCTGCGTCAGCCGCACCTCCGCCCCACCCGCCTTCGGCTCCAGGCGCACCAGGTCGCTGAAGCCCTGGGCGTCCGACTCGGCCACCAGCCACGAGCCATCCGGCGCCCAGCTCGCGTTGCGCGAGCGAGCGCGGGGCGCGTGCAACGGCAGCGCGTCACCGCCCGACAGCGGCTGGACCCGCAGCTGCTGGAAGAGCAGCCCCTGCTCCTCGCGCACCGCCACCACGAGCAACGACTTCCCATCCGGCGACACCGGGCCGGGATAGTCGTCCTCCGGGCCGCGCGTCACCTGCGTCTCCGTCCCGTCAGGGCTCACCGTCCACACGTCCTTCTGACCCGCCCGCTCCGACAGGAAGACGACCACGCCTGGGATGGCGCGCGCCTCCTCCTTCGACAGCGGCCCGGCGCCCGATGCCCGCTCGCCGCCGCAGCGGCCCGCGCATCCGACGCCGAGCACGGCGAGCGCGGCCCCGAGGGACCCCGCCCGCCACGGCCAGGAACGCGGCTTCCGTTCGAGGCCTCGCCCGCTCACGTCACTCCACCTTGATGGCGTCGGCGATGACCACGGAGCCCTCGGCGGCCCAGCGGCTGAGCTGCACGGTGTTCCAACCCGCGGCGAAGCTGAACGTGCCCAGCGAGTTCCACTTGCCGCCGTTGGCCTGCTGGTTCACCGCCACCGTGGTGCTGCCGCTCGTGTGGTGGATGATGAAGGGCGCCGCCGCCGAGCGGTTGGTGCCCGCCACCCACCACGCGCTGATGGTCTTCGAACCCGCCGCGGCCAGGTAGAACTTGAAGGTGAACGGCTGCGACACGGCCTCCGTGCCGGCGTAGTAGTAACCGCTGCCGTAGTAGCCGGCGCTGGTCCCCTGCGCCCAGTCCCCCGTCATCTCGACGCTGGCCTTGGACGCGTCGTTGTTCGCCTGGTGGCTGTCGACGACGATGGCCGAGGCGCCGCAGAAGGAGTTCACCTTCGAGATGTAGCTGCTCCACGGCCAGTTGGGACCCGGGTCCGTGCGGGTGGCGGGCTGCAGCCGGCCGTGCGCGACGATGTGGAAGCTGTCGCGCGTCACGGCGGTGTTCCCCTTGGTGATGTCGCAGGACAGCTTCGCGGACGCGTCGATCTGCCCGGCGGGGAACGACGCCTGGCTGGCGAAGCCCGCGTGCTCGATGCCCACGGAGAAGTGGTTGACCGACACGCCCTGCAGGCCGCACTGGGTGCCGCCGTTGAGGTTGCAGTCGTAGCTCGCGCCCACGTGCCAGGCGCGGTTGGACTCGCGCACCAGCTGCGAAACCTCGCTGCCGCTCTCGTTCACCACGTAGTGCGCGCTCACCTGCGCGGACGGGTTGACGAGCCAGCCCCAGCACCCGGCGTAGTTGCCCTCGCAGGTGTGGATGATGATGAGCGAGACCTTCGTGCCCGCGGGGCGGTCGTTGTAGTTGGGGGACTCGCGCCAGATGGAGGACGCGTAGTCCGGGCCCGCCGCCATCGCGGAGACCCTCGGCAGCGCGAACTTCGCCTCCACCGGGGTGCCCTCGAGCGACACCGCCACCTTGCCCTGCGGCGTGAAGGCACCCGCGCCCTCGCGCAGCACGCGGTACACGTCACCGTGGATGAACTGCGCCTGGGCGCCCGGGTCCGTCACGTCCGACAGGCGCGCCACCGCGGGGGCCCACGCCCCCAGGTCCGCGCGGTCGATGCCGTCCTCCGCGGCGTACTTCGCCAGCAGCGCCGCGCCCGCGCGCAGGTTGGCCAGCGGCTCGCCGCGCACGGCCTCCGCGCTCACACCCGCCAGGGCCGCGCCCTCCGTCACGTGCTCGCCGCGCAGCGCCAGCAGACCGAACGCCGCCGGACGGCCCGCGAACTCCTCCTCGCCCTTCACGTGCTCCCACCGCGTCTGCGCGTAGGAGACGGCCTTGAGCAGGCTCACCGGGACGTCGAACTCCTTCGCGGCCTGGGCGAACAGCCCGTCCAGCTCGTATGGCGTGCGGCGCGCGACGTCCGCCACCTCGCGGGCCGGGTCATCCGCCGTGCCCGAGGGGTTCTCCGTGGGGGCGGGCGACTCCGGAGCGGGGGCCTCCGGGGCTTGCGTCTCGGGCTGGGGCTGGGGACCACAGGCGGCCAGGGCCATGGCCGCGGCGGTCGCCGCGAGCGTTTTGCGAAATACGTGCACTTGGAGCTCCTTGAGAGGGGGTCAGCAGCTCAGCCGTCCGCCCCCTTCCACGGGAGCGGCGCAGGGCCCGGCTGTGAGCAGCATGCGTGCCAGCCTCGAAAGCCCCGGAAACAGCCCATCCAGCCGCTGGGGACTGGAGCATCCATGCTCCACCCGGCCGCGCCCCGGGACACCGGCTCCCTCCAGACCCATGACCCCAACCCACTGGAATCACATGACACCTACTTGTCGTGTGGCGCCGACGTCGTGCCCAGATGGCCGGCTTTGTCGCAGTGGCGCGTTTCGAGACAGGACCCCTGTAAAGAATCCTTACTTCATTCCCGTTAATTCAAATCTTTCAAGTAGCGCCGGATTGTGTCACGAGGGGGGTGACGGGCACGGGGAGTGTGGGGCTCGGGCATGGTCTTCGCAGGCCACCACGGTGAAGCCATCCGCTATGAGGAGGACATGCGGCTCTTCGGTATTGGCGACACACACCTGCCCTCCACGCGGCAGAAGGACATGCACCGGTTCGGCTGGGCGGAGCACCCGCTGCCGCTCCAGCGGGCGTGGGACGAGAAGGTCCGCCCGGAGGACGTGGTCATCGTGGCGGGCGACATCTCCTGGGCCACGCGGCCCCACGAGGTGATGGAGGACCTGGCGTGGCTGGACGCGCGGCCGGGGCGCAAGCTGCTGGTGCGCGGCAACCACGACTACTGGTGGGGAGACTCGGCGTCGAAGCTGCGCAAGCTGCTGGAGCCGTTCAAGACGCTGGAGGCGTTCCTGCACAACAGCGCGGCGGTGATGGGGCCGTGGGTGATTGCGGGCACGCGGCTGTGGACGGCGCCGGAGGCCCCGCCCATGCCGGGTGGAGAGATGGGGGACGAGCCCATCGACGCGGGCTACGTGGAGCGCGAGACGCGCCGGCTGGCGACGTCCATCGAGGACGCGAAGAAGAAGGAAGCGGCCAGCGCCACGCCGCTCATCCGCGTGGCGGCGGTGCACTTCCCGCCGCTGTACGCCAACGAGAAGCCCACCGCGTTCAGCGCCCCCATCGAGGCGTTCCAGCCCAAGGTGTGCGTGTACGGGCACCTGCACGCGGCGGGAATCGCGGCGGGCTTCACGGGGATGCGGGCGGGGGTGCGCTACGTGCTGGCGTCGTGCGACGCGGCGGGGTTCACGCCGCTGCTGCTCGACGAGGTGTGAAGTCGGACAAGGCACCGGGGAGGGCTCGACGGCCCGCCCCGGTGTGGGAAAGCAGCAGGAGGGTCGTCATGCCGTCCAACAAGACCGAGCTCGCGGCCCGACTGGCCGCCGCGCAGCCCGGCGACGCGGTGCGGGGACTGTTCTTCAAGGCGGTGTTCAACCTGGTCGAGGCCAAGGCCGGCATGCCGGCGCTGGAGTCGGTGCGCACGGGGGTCCTGGCGAAGGACTACTCGGACCTGCGCAGCTATCCGGTGCAGGACTTCCTCACCTTGCTCTACGCGGCGGCGGACGCGCTGGAGCCGGCGATGGGCGCGGAGGAGGCCGTGTACCACGCGTGCGGCGAGTCGAACGTGACGCGCTACTCGACGGGGCCGGGCATGCTCATCTTCGGCATCATCTCCCGCGGCGACCCGCAGAAGCTCTTCTCCGGCGCGCAGATGGGCTACAGCGCGGCCGTCACGTACGGCAGCCGGGAGTACATCACCACGGGGCCCAAGTGCGGCACCCTGCGCGTGCGCCGGGACATGCTGCCCCCCGCGTACCACGAGGGCATCCTCACCGGAGCGCTGAAGGTGCTGGGACTCAAGGGCACGGCGAAGGCCCACCCGCAGGGCATCGACCGCGTGGACTACGACATCCAGTGGGAGTGAGCGGCGCCGGGCCGGGCGCACACGCTCGGGCTACTCCACGCGCTCGTAGGTCACGTCCAGCTCGGCCACCACGCGCTCCCCCACGGAGGCCTGGCAGGTGAAGGTGTGGTTGGCGCCGTCCTGCGAGCGGCGCACGGCGCCGAAGTTCACCGTCTGGCCGGCGTAGGCCAGGCTGTCCGCGGACAGGCGCACGTCCTTGGCGAGGCAGCGGGCCCAGGGCGCGCCCTCGAGCTTGCGCAGCAGCGTGGTGGCCACGCGGGTCATGCCGCTGGCGACGATGGCCACGGGCATCACCGGGTGCAGGGCGAAGTGGCCCTTGCACATGTCCTTCGTCACCGGGCCCAGCGTGGCGTTGAGGCTCTCGCCGTCCGAGCGCCAGTCGCGCAGCTCGAGCTGCTTGCTGTACGGGTTCTGGCGCAGCCGGGCCCACTCCTCCGGGGTGCGCTGCACGCCGTCGTCGCGGCGCGGCTCGCGGCGCATCTCCACGCGGGCCTCGCCGAACAGGCGGGTGAAGGCGGCGGCGGACAGCACGTTGTAGTCCACCTCCAGGCGGAACACCGGCGTGCCGTCCGGCGTCGACAGCAGCGTGCGCGCGGTGGCGGTGCGCTTGCCCGTGAAGGACGCCTGCGCCAGGCCCCAGAGCAGCTCGTTGCCGCGCTTCATCGGCTCGCGGCGCAGCCACTCACCGCGCGCGCCACAGGCCAGATAGAAGTGCTGCCCGTCCTTGGGCGACATCAGCGCGGACGCGCAGGAGCCCAGGATGGCCATGTGGCGGCCCGCCTCCGCGATGCCGATGATGCCCGCCTCCGCGTCCGGGTCCTGCTGCACCGGCACCCGCGCCACCACCTCGCCCTTGCCCATCACCGTCACGTCCTTGAGCGCGAAGTACGGATCACGCACGCAGATGCGCGGGTACAGGTCCGACGCGCTCAGGACCGTGTGCGGCGCGACGTTCGACCAGTCCAGCTCCGACTGCTCGGTCCACGGCGTCACCGGCGAGGTGACGTTGGACGACAGGCCGGAGGAGCGGAGCGAGGCGGCAGCAACGGAGGGAGCGACGTCGAGCATGGGGCTGACCTCAATTCGGACGCAGGGTTCTGCGCGACACCTGGAAGCAAGGTAACCGAGGAAGCTTCCGCCAGTACAGAACTATTTCTGTCTGGTGAAAATATTCTCGTCATGGCGCGCGCGGAGTTGCCTGGACGCTGTAACTTTCCGCTGAGACACGACGAAAACGCTGATTCGGTGTCACCCCACGTGAGGCTTTGGGGCCCTTGAACCCACACTCAACGCATGGTGTCAGCGCGAGAAGTGGGGTTCAAAGCACCCCATTATCGAGCCCGCAGGCGCCGTGTTTCCGAAGAGTTACACCTCCACTGGGTCTTGGACGCAGTGCGTCTTTCCTGACCCGTCAGCAGAAGTGATGGCTGGGCGGAAGGATTCCAGTCTCTCTGCTCTTCCAGGGGAAAGTGCCCGGGAAATTCGCCGGAAAATGGCGGGCTACCAGGGGGCTTCGCGGAAGTCCTTCAGGAAGCGGCCATGGACGGGGTGGCCCTGGAAGCCCAGGTAGAGGGGCTCGCAGACGCGGGCGGCGGCGTCCGCGCCGTCCAGCGGGAGCAGAAAGCCCTCCGCCTCCATCTGGCGGCGCTTGGCCTCCGGGTTCTCGTTGGAGATCCACCCCGGGTCCACGCTGTTCATGAAGATGCCGTCCTGGGCGTAGTCCTCGGCGGAGGTGCGCGTGAGCATGTTGAGGGCGGCCTTCGCCATGTTGGTGTGGGGGTGGAAGGCGGTCTTGTTCCCGCGGGTGAACTGCCCCTCCACGGCGGAGACATTGAGGATGTAGCGGTCCGCGAAGGGGGAGCGCGTCAGCAGCGGCTTGAGCCGGCTGCACAGGAGGAAGGGGGCGACGGCGTTGATGAGCTGCGCCTCCACCAGCTCCAGGGGGGCCACCTCGTCCAGGCGCGCCACCCAGCCATTGAAGGTCGCCTCCGGGGCGGTGGTTCCCACGGGCAGGAGGGCGAGGCCAGGGGCCTCGGGCGAGGGCAGGCCGGGGACCTCGCGCACCCGGTCCGCGACGGGGGTGGGCAGGGCCTGGGCCAGCTCCCGCTCCCCGGCCAGGAGCGCCACGCTCCGCTCGGGGGTGAGGCGCACCGTCTGGGCCGCGTTGTTCACGAGGATGTCCAGGTGGGGCTGCGTCGCGTCCAGGTGGTGGACGAAGGCGAGCACCTGCTGGGGGTAGCGCAGGTCGAGGGCGTGGAGGACGAGCCGCTCGCGCCACTGCTCGAAGTCCGGCTCCTGGGCGAAGCGCGCGGCGGCGTCACGGGGGAAGCGGGAGGTGACGTGGACGTGGGCCCCGTCGCGCAGCAGGCGCAGGGCGACGTGGAAGCCGACCTTGATGCGGCCCCCCGTCACCAGGGCGCGACGCCCCTCCAGGGACAGGCGCGCGCGGCGGCGCCCGAGGCTCAGCTCCGCGCAGTCCGGACAGAGCGAGAGATAGACGGGGTGGAGCTGCTTGAAGGCGTCGCCGCACATGTAGCAACGGCGGGAGCGGCGCGTGTGGACCGCGGGCGCGTCCTCCGGGATGGCCTCCGGCGCGGGCAGGACCCGCACGCCGTTCTCCTCGACGCGGGCGTCGGCGAGCTCCTGGAGGGTGGCGCGGTCCTCCTGCCGGGTGACGACCCGCCGTGCCCGGCGAAGCCGCTTCTTGAACCCGCGCTGCACCTGCGTCGCCGCCGCCTCCACCTGGTGGCGCAAGGGGTGGTCATCGGGGAGCCGGGCCACGGCGCGCAGCACCTCGAGGCACCGGGCCACGTCCTCGGCGGAGGGCTCCGGAGGTGGGGCGGAGTCCGGCTCCGACGTGTCGGTCTCGTCGTGTCTACGCGCTGCCTCTTCCCGCGTCATCCCTGCGCTCCGAACCGCCCTCCCCCGCGCCGCTGTTGGCGACAGGAGGACCGCTGGGCGGAAGGTCACGCCCGGACACGAGACGACCGGATTCGAACCGGCGTCCTTCTCGTTGCAAACGAGACGCGACGACCGCTGCGCTACGCCTCGTGACCGAGCCGCCCGAGCCTGCCGGGCATGCACGCGCCACGCAAGCCGCGCCTGGACGGGGGCGCGGCCGGATTCGAACCGACGTCCTCCCGACGAGCCGTCGGGCGCGACCACCTCCCTGCGCTACACGCCCCCGCCCAGGCAGGGACACGGTTGCACGAATTGCCCGCATCGGGCAGGGCAGAGCCCCCGGACAAGGCGGTCCGAACCGACCGGGCTCGCGCGCGTCCGACGAGCAGCGCCCGGGCGGAACGGAGCCGGATTCGAACCGGCGTCCTCCTGAATCGTAGTCAGGCGCGACAACCGCTGCGCTACACGCCCCGCCCGGGCTCGCGCACGGTGCACGCCTCCGTCGGGTCATGCAAAGCAAAACACCGGGGCGAGGCGCGACCGGATTCGAACCGGCGTCCTCCTGATTGGCAGTCAGGCGCGACAACCGCTGCGCTACACGCCCCGCCCAGGCACACGCACGGTGCACGCCTCCGTCGAGTCATGCAAAGCAAAACACCGGGACGAGGCGCGGCTGGATTCGAACCGGCGCCCTCCAAGGGTCATGAGCCGTCGCGCGACGTCCCTCGCCCGGACACAGTCGAGCATGGCGTCATGGCCAGCGACCGTGCAGCTAGCGCCCGGGCGAGGTGCGACCGGATTCGAACCGGTGTCCTCCGAGGGTTATGAGCCTCCGGCGCGACGACCCCTGCGCTACACCCCTCACCCGAGCGCACGCGAGCGTGACGCGCGCACCGTGACGAAGCAAGGGGTGCCCGGGCGGACTCGAACCGGCGTCCTCCGACGCGGACGGCGTCGACGCGACGACCACCGCGAGCCCCCGCGTCGGAACCGCGGGAGCGCTGCGTCTCACGACGTCGGGGACTTCGCCCCACCCGGAGGGACTCCCGGGCGGGGCGAGGCGAGACGCTACAGCTCCACCTGGCTTCCCAGCTCCACCACGCGGTTGGGCGGAATCCGGAAGTACGCCGTGGCGCTGCGCGCGTTGCGGCTCATCCAGGCGAACAGCGCCTCGCGCCACACGGCCATGCCGGGCCGCTTGGTGGGAATCAGCGTCTCGCGACCGAGGAAGAAGCTGGTGCCCATCAACTGGAACTGGAGCCCCTTCTCCCGGCAGCGCTTGAGCACGTCCGGGATGCTGGGGTTCTCCATGAAGCCGTAGCGGGCCACCACGCGCACGAAGCCCTGCTCCAGCGGCTCCACCTCCACGCGCTCGGCGGGAGGGACGTGCGGCACGTCCTCGGACAGGATGGTCAGCAGCACCACCTGCTCGTGCAGCACCTTGTTGTGCTTCAGGTTGTGCAGCAGCGCCGGCGGCGTGCCCTCCGCGTTGCCCGTCATGAAGATGGCGGTGCCCGGCACGCGCACGGGCGGGTGGTCTCCGAAGCTGCCCAACAGCTCCTTGAGCGGGATGCTCGACGCGCGCAGCTTGCCCGCGAGGATGTCGCGCCCGCGCTTCCACGTGGTCATCAGCGTGAAGACGATGATGGCGAGCAGCAACGGGAACCAGCCGCCGTCTGCCAGCTTCATCGCGTTGGCCGTGAAGAAGGACAGCTCCACCGTGAAGAGGATGCCCGCCACGGGGATGGCCACCCAGCGGCTCACCGCCCAGCGCTCGCGCGCGACCACGTAGGCCATGAGGGACGTGATGACCATCGTCGTGGACACGGCGATGCCGTACGCGGCCGCCAGCGCGCTGGAGGAGCGGAACGTCAGCACCAGCGCGAAGACGCCCACCATGAGCGCCCCGTTGATGCCCGGCAGGTAGATCTGCCCCATCTCCTCCGCGGACGTGTGCACCACCTCCATGCGCGGGCTGTAGCCCAGTTGCATCGCCTGGCGCGTCAGCGAGAACGCCCCGGAGATGAGCGCCTGCGACGCGATGACACCCGCCACGGCGGCCAGGACCACCAGCGGGTAGAGCATCCACGAGGGCGCCAGCAGGAAGAACGGGTTGCGCGCAGCAGACCCGTCGCGCAGCAAGAGCGCGCCCTGCCCCAGGTAGTTGAGCATCAGCGCCGGCAGCACCGCGGAGAACCACGCCCAGCGGATGGGCTTCCAACCGAAGTGGCCCATGTCCGCGTAGAGCGCCTCGCAGCCCGTCACGCACAGGAACACGCCGCCCAGGACGAGGAACCCGTGCCAGCCGTTGTGCACCAGCAGCAGCACGCCGTGCGTGGGCAGCAGCGCCCCCAGCACCGCGGGGTTGTGCACCAGCTCCTTCACGCCCAACGCGGCCAGCGTGAGGAACCACACGCACATCAGCGGACCGAACACCGCGCCGATGCCCGCGGTGCCGTGACGCTGCACCGTGAAGAGGACGAACAGGATGACCAGGGTGATGGGGACCACGTACGGCTCGAACACCGGGGTCGCCACGCTCAGGCCCTCCACCGCGCTGAGCACGGTGATGGCCGGGGTGATGAGGCCGTCTCCATAGAGGAGCGCCGCGCCGAAGATGCCCAGCACGATGAGCACCGGGCGCGTCGTATGCGCCTGCTGCCCCTTCTGCCGCTGCATCACCAGCGCCATCAACGCCAGGATGCCGCCCTCGCCCCGGTTGTCCGCCCGCATCACGAAGATGAGGTACTTCACGGACACGATGATGATGAGGGACCAGAAGATGAGCGACAGCACCCCGAGCACGTTCTGCGGCGTGGGGGCGATGCCGTGGGGTCCGTTGAAACACTCGCGCAACGCGTACAGCGGGCTCGTCCCGATATCTCCGTAGACGATGCCCAGGGCCCCGAGGGCCAGGAGCGCCGTGCGCTTGAAGGTGTCCGGACCCTCCCGGACCTCTTCGCCGCCAGGAACTCCAGTGGTGGTGGCTTTCACGGCCCCCGTTTAGCCGAACCCCGGTGGGTAGCAACGGGGGCCACGCCTCCTCCTCCATCATCCGATGGGTGGGCGCATGTGCGCACGCGTCCTCCTCCCACGCTTTCCGCGCGGGCTGTGCGACGGAGCGTGCGTCCGGCGTGAACAGTCCCGGAGGCACGTATGTTGTCCAGCCATGACCGAGGGCCGGGGGGCGTCGGGTTCGATCGCCTGTCTGCTTTTCCCGTGTTCCGATGGTTGCCGCGGGGGCGCAATGACGATGGCAGCATCTCGGGTCGGAGACGCGCGGCAGTTCGGGGGGCAGGCCCCGGAGGTGGAGGAGCGGCTGGCGTTGCTGGCGGAGGCCTCCCGGGTGCTGGCCGACGCCAGCCTGGAGCCCCCGGCCGTCATGGACCGGTTGTGCGCGCTGGTGGTGCCGCTCCTCGGAGCCGCCTGCACGCTGAGGCTGCTGTCCGAGGATGGGCTCTGGCTGCGCACCGTGGCCTCGGCCGCCTCCACGCCGGAGGCCCGGCTCTTGTTCCAGACGCTGAGCCCCACCGCGCTGCGGGCGGACGAGGGCCCCTCCGCGGAGGTGCTGCGCACGGGCGAGGCGCTGCGCGTGCTGGACGCGGATCCCCAGGAGCTGCGGAGCATGGTGCCGCCCCAGCAGCAGGGGCTCCTGGACCACTTCCCCTTCACCCGGCTGATGCTGCTCCCGCTGCGGGCTCGCGGGCACAGCCTGGGGACGCTCACCGTGTGGCGGGACACGGCGGCGCCGCCGTTGGAGTCCGGGGAGCAGCTCCTGCTCCAGGAGCTGGCGGACCGGGCCGCGCTGGCGCTGGACGTGGCGCGCGCGTACGCGGCGGAGAAGAAGGCCCGGCAGGCGGCGGAGGTGGCCGCGGGGCGACTGTCCCGGCTCCAGAAGGTGACGGCGGAGCTGTCCCAGGTGCTCACCGCGGAGCGCGTGGCGGAGGTCATCGTCGACCAGGGCCTGCGCGCGGTGGGGGCCCGGCGCGGCGCGCTGTGGGTGGTGGAGGGGCAGCACGCGCGGATGCTGCGCTGCTCCGGCTATGACGACTCGCTGGGCTTCATCGACACCTTCGGGTTGATGACGCTGGATGGCACCGGGCCGATGACCGCCGCCATCCTGGAGGCGCGCCCCATCTGGGTGGAGTCTCTGGAGGCCATGGCGGAGCGCTACCCGGAGGAGGCCACGCGGCGCGCCGGGGTGATGCGCACGCCGTCGCCGTCCGTGGCGGCCCTGCCGCTCATGGCGGAGGGGCGCGCGCTGGGCGTGCTGCTGTTCGCGTTCCCCGAGCAGCGGGACTTCGACTCGGACGAGCAGGCGTTCCTGGAGCTGCTGGCGCACCACGCGGGGCAGGCGGTCGGGCGCGCGCGGCTGCTGGAGCAGGAGCAGGCCGCGCGCGCGGAGCTGGCCGAGGCCAACAAGCGGCTGGCCGCCATCATCCAGGCGTCGCCCGCCTCCATCCTCCTGGTGGACATGGAGGGGCGGGTGCGGATGTGGAACCCCGCCGCGGAGCGCATGTTCGGCTGGAAGGCGGAGGAGGTGCTGGGGGAGGTGCTGCCGGTGGTGCCCGACGGCAAGCACGCGGAGTTCCGCCGCAACCTGGAGAAGGCCGCGCGCGGGGAGTCGCTGGGCGGCGCGGTGATGCAGCGCCAGCGCAAGGACGGCTCGTTCATCCAGGTGGCGCTGTGGACGGCGCTGGTGCATCCGGCGGGGGGCTCCGAGCAGGTGCTGAGCATGGCGGTGGACGTCACCGAGCGGCAGCGCAGCGAGGCGGCGCAGCACTTCCTCGCGGAGGCGGGCGGCGTGCTCGCCACGAGCCTGGACCAGGAGGAGACGCTGGAGCGGGTGGCCCACCTCGCGGTGCCCACCTACGCGCAGTCGTGCGGCGTGTTCCTGGCGGACGACTCGGGCGAGGCGCGGTGCGTGGCGGCGGCGCACGAGGGCGAGGGTTCGCTCGACGCGCTCCCGGCGCCGGGGGCCGTGGTGGTGGCGCGGGTGGTGGCGTCCGGCGTGCCGGAGCTGCGCACGGGCGTGGGCTTCGGCGCTCCCGGTAGCGCGCGGCCGCCGCCGGGCAGGCCCGGGTGTGGCGCGTGGATGTGCGTGCCGCTCCAGGTGCGCGGGCAGACGCTGGGGGCGTTGACGTTCGTCACCTCGAAGCGGGACTACGACGCGCAGGACCTGGGCCTGGCGCAGGAGCTGGCGCGCCGCTCGGCGCTGGCCATCGACAACGCGCGGCTGTACCGCGAGGCGCGGCAGGCCATCCGCCTGCGCGAGGAGTTCCTCTCCATCGCCAGTCACGAGTTGAAGACGCCCATCAGCGCGCTCCAGCTCCAGGTGCAGAGCCTGGCGGCGCTCGCGCGCGCTCCGGCGGGCGTCCCGGCGGAGCGGCTGGGCCGCGCGCTGGAGGTGGTGGACCGGCAGGTGAAGCGGCAGACGCAGCTCATCCACGACCTGCTGGACGTGTCGCGCATCAGCGCGGGGCGGCTGGAGTTGAGCCCGGAGCCGTTGGACCTGGAGATGCTGGTGCGCGAGGTGGTGGAGCGCTTCGAGCCGGAGCTGGAGCGCACGAGCACGCGGCTGGAGCTGGTGCTGGCGCCGGACGTCCACGGCCGCTGGGACAAGCTGCGGCTGGACCAGGTGCTCACGAACCTGGTGAGCAACGCGGTGAAGTACGGGCGGGGCAATCCGGTGTGTGTCGTGCTCGAGGCGCACCCGGGCGGAGTCCGGGTGGAGGTGAAGGACGGCGGCATCGGCATCGCGGAGGAGCACCTGCCGCGCCTGTTCCACCGCTTCGAGCGCGCCGTGTCCGAGCGCAACTACGGAGGCTTCGGGCTGGGGCTGTGGATCACCCGGCAGATCGTCGAGGCGATGGGCGGGAACATCACGGTGCACAGCGTGCTGGGCGTGGGCTCCACGTTCACCGTGGAGCTTCCCCGCCCCGCGTGACGGCTCGCGCCGGCCGAGGCCTCAGATGGCCAGCAGCAGCAGCGCGGCCCTCTCCTCCGGGCTGGCGGCCAGGAACTCGTCTGGCAGCCAGATCTCCGACTCGGGGACGGAGGCCCGGTCGCAGCTACGCCGCCCCGCGTAGGAGCGTCCCGGTTCCCGGGCGTTCAACCGGTAGGTGCAGTTGCGCAGGTAGATCTCGAGGTAGTCGGGGGACATCTTCACCGTGGCCGGACGGCCGCCGAAGCCTCCCTTGGCGGAGAGGGTGTCGCCCTCCTGGGTCACCTTCAGGTTCACCATGGAGCCCGCGAGGGTGCCGGATACGTCTCCCTTCTTGAGCTGGAGGTCGACGACGCCCACGTGGTTGCGGCCTCGGAGCGCGCCGGGGGTACGGGAGACCTGGAAGTCCTGGCCGGTCACCTCGTCACCGGTCATCACCAGGTTGTACTGCTGCCGGGCGATGCGCAGGGCGATGGCGTCCTGACGTGGCGCGGATACCGCGACGCCCGTGCCCATCAGAATTCCCACCATCAATACGCCGCGTCGAAGCGGCATCAGCAAACGCTTCATCTGTGGACCTCCTCGTCCCTTCCTCGAACCAGTCTATGAACGTCCACCCGTCCGCCGCATACCGGGCCCCTCCCCCATCCCCGGGAGAAGCCCCGTGATGACGCCTGGCTGCCCGCTCATGGCCTCGTCGCGCCCTCCAAGGCATCCACCACCCCACGCGACAAGGTCCCCCGTTCGGGATTGCCAGGCGTCACCACGGTGACGGTCCGCGCCCCTCGCGGGGTCGCGGAGCCGAACGAGACCATCATCTTCACCACGGGCCCCATCATCCTCACTGTTGAACCACCCGTGTCTCATCGTTTCATCACGAATGGCCCCCCGACGAGCGGACCCAGCCCCGATGTGACACTCAGGGCTTCGTCGCCGTGGTGCCCTGTCCCAGGTGCTTCTCGAAGAACATGAGCGCGGTCATCTGCGCGAAGTCGCGGTTGGGCTTCTTCTGGAAGCCGTGGCCCTCGTCGGTCGCGAGCATGTACCAGACGTCCGGCGACCGCTTGCGCACCGCCTGGACGATCTGCTCCGCCTCCGACTGCGGCACGCGGGGGTCGTTCGCCCCCTGCTGCACGTAGAGCGCCGCGCGAATCTTGTCCACCGAGCCCAACGGGGAGATGCGCTCCTGCACCGCGCGCACCTTCGGGTCCCGCTCGTCGCCGTACTCCGCGCGCCGCAAATCCCTCCGGTACGCCTGCGTGTTCTGCAGGAAGCTCGGCAGCGAGGAGATGCCCACCACGTCCACCGCCGCCCGGACGCGGTCCGGGAAGAACGCCACCGTCGCCAGCGTCATGTAGCCACCGTACGAGCCGCCATAGACGCCGACCCGCGACGCGTCCAACTCCTTGCGCGACGCGATGTAGTCCAGCGTCGCGCCGATGTCCGCCAGGCTCTGCTCCCGCTTCACCCCGTCATCCATCGCCCGATACGCCTTGCCGTAGCCCGTCGAGCCCCGCACGTTGGGCAACAGCATCGCCATGCCCAGCTCGTTCACCAGGTACTGCGCGAACGAATTGAACACCGGCAACGACTGCCCCTCCGGCCCGCCGTGGAACACCATCACCACCGGCACCTTCGCGGAGGTGTTCTTCGGCAGGTACAGGAACGCCGGGACCTCGACGCCATCCGTGGAGGGGTAGCGCACCAGCGTCGGCGTCACGAAGGTCGAGGGGTCCAGCCCGCCCACCTCGGAGCGCGTCCACCGCGTCGGCTTGCGCGCCTTCAGGTCCACCGTCCACGCATCGATGGGACCACTCGCGTCACCGAACGACAACGCCACCACGTCCGAGCGCCGGTTCGGGAACACCAGCCCTCTCGCCACGCCCTTGGGCAGCGAGTCCACCCGGGACAACGCCCGCGTGCGCGCGTCCAACACCGACATCGTGCTGAACCCATCCTCGTTGAAGAGCAACACCAACTGCTTGCCATCCGGCGACAGCGCCAGGTCCGTCACGTCCCACTTCACCGACTTCGTCAGGGACTCCGGCGTCCCCGCCGGCGGCGACTTCTCCACGTCGAGCTGATAGAGCTGCGCGAAGTCGCTGTACCGGTCCGTGACCAGGTACACGCCCTTGCCGTCATGCGTGAAGACGGCGGCGTCGACGCTCCCCTTGCCCTCCTTCGGCGTGACCTGGCGCAGCGCCCCCGTCTTCACGTCCACCACGTACAGGTCCGAATCGTCCGCCGCGCGGAACTGCTGCACCAGCAGCTTCGACCCGTCGTGCGAGAACTCCATCGGCTGCCACGTGCCCTCCTTCTCCGTCAGCCGACGCGCCTGCTTCGGGTCCGACGTGGGCGCCACGTACACGTCCGTGTCCTTGCCGTTGCGCCCCGTGCCCGCGTACGCGAGCCAGCGCCCATCCGGGGAGACCTCCAACTCCTCGTGACGGCTCTTCCCGTCCGTCAGCAGCTCCGAGCGCCCCGTGCGACGATCCAACCGGAACACCTGGAAGAACTCCCCACCGCCCTTGTCCTGGAGGAAGAAGAGGGTGCGCGCATCACCGGGCAGGAAGCGCGCATTGTTGATGGGCTCGTCCGTGAAGGTGAGCTGGGTCCGCGCCCCCATGGGCATCTCCACCACGTGGAGCTGATTGGTGTTCCCGAAGCGCGTGGAGATGAGCACCTGCTTGCCGTCGTCGCTCGTGTCCTGCACCCCGGCCGAGCGCGACTCCAGGTACTGGTCCAACCGCTGGCGCACCGGCTCGGGCACCGGCGGAACGTTGCTCACCCAGACGTCGGGCAGGCCCGCCAACGGCGAGATACCCGGCACCTGCGAAGGAGCAGCCGGCTTCGCGACCTCGGGCTTCTGCGCCGACGTGGCGGTCGCGGGAGCCTGGGTGGCCAGCAAGGACACGACGAGAGGAAGCAGTCCTGGGTTCATGGCGGCGCACGGTAGCAGCGCATCCGATCCGGCTCCCGTCCCCCGGTGACCACCTGACACTCCACCGTCCACGCCGTATGCACCGCGTCGTGAACGGCGTTGACGGTCCCGCCGCCGAGCCCCCTCAACCCCTCGGAATCAGGCCCGCGCCCGCGTGGCAGGCCCCTTGCGATGGGCCCCTTCCGAAAGGAACGGCGCATCATGGACATGGGCGAGACACACTGGGGCGAGGCACGGTGGGACGCGGGCAAGGCAGCGCGCTGGACGCTCCTCCACGCGGGCGCCATCGCGGGCTGCGCGACCTTCCACTCCTGGAGCGCGGTGTCCGTCTTCGCCGTGCTGACGGTGCTGACGATGGGGCCCGGCGTCTCCGTGGGCATCCACCGCGGCCTCATCCACCGCGCGTTCCGCGCATCACGCACGGTCGAGCGGTGGCTCGGCACGCTCGGCGTGCTCGCGGGCCTGGGCGGCATCATCGGCATGAGCCGCATGCATGCGCTGCGCGACTTCCACCAGAACCAGCCGGAGGCCGACTGCCCGCCCTACTTCGGCTACCGCGAGGGCTTCACGCGCGCCATGGCCGATGCGCTCTTGCGCACCTGGCACCCGCGCGACGCGTCCGTGTATCCCCCCGTGGACGCGGACCTCGCCACCGACCCGTGGTTCCGCTTCCTGGAGCGCGCGGGCCTCTGGCTCCAGGTGCCGCTGGCGCTCGTCCTGTACGCGGTCGGTGGTCCCGCGTGGGTCGCCTGGGGCGTGCTGCTGCGGCTCGCCCTCACGCAGGACGGCTTCTGGTTCGTCCACTACGTGAGCCACGTCGAGGGCGAGCGCCCCTATGTGATGCCCGGCACCGCCGAGGAGGGACGCAACGCGGGCTGGCTCGCGCTCGTGAGCCTGGGCGAGTCGTGGCACAACAACCACCACGCCTACCCCGGCTCCGCGCGCATGGGCTTCGGCTGGCGACAGCCGGACCCGGGCTGGTGGTGCGTGCGGGTCCTCGCCACGCTGGGCCTGGTGCACGACGTGAAGACGCCGGACACGCTGCCCCTGCGCCCCGGCGCGCTCGCCGTCACCGCTCCAGGTCAGAAGGCCCAACCCACGGAGAGCGCCAGCCGCTCGCGGACGGACCACTGCTTGATTCGGCTGCCCAGGCGGCTCTGCGGATTCTCCTCTCCGAGCGTGATGGCGCGCGACTCGTACTTCATCCAGTCGTGGCGCGCCTCGGCGCCCAGTCCCGCCTGCACCGCGAGCCCCTTGCCGAGGATGGCGGTGTACCCCACGAGGAAGGTGGCCCCCACGCCCCACTGACGCTCCCGCCGCTCCAGCCGGAGCGACTCCGGCCCCGTGTCGATGGAGCGCCACTGGTAGCTCACCTCCACACCGGGGGACAGCCACAGTCCCTCGGGGGCGGTTCCCGTGAGGAAGAAGCGCGCCCGCGGCCCCGCGCCCACCACATAGGAATGCACGTCGTCGTCTCCCTCGCTGGGGAACGCCGTCCCGAAAGACTCCGTGGTCCCCACGGCGCGGGTGAGCCCCACCCGCACACCGACGCCGAGCGACGTGCGTGGCCCCACCACCCGCTCACCCTCCAATGTCACCGCCCCCAAGTCATCGGGCGCGAACGACACCCCCAGCACCGTGTCCCGGACCTGGGATTCCGAAGGAACGAGCACGGCCTCGTCGGCGTGGGCGGTGGCGCTGGCGGACAACAGCAACGACAGACACATCATCGAGATGGGCTTCATGTGTGGGATTCCCCCGGAGTGTCCATGACCCTGACGACGCCATGGACGCGCGGACCTCGTGCAATTCATATGCACAACGACCCTTCCGAGGGATCTTCCCCGGCGGCAGGCCCTTTTCCCGCCACCCAGACACGGCACGCCCCGCGCTCGCGGGACAAACTGTCACCGCGTCACAGCGCGAGCACCGCCTGCTCCCGCCGCAACTGGAGCACGCGCACGTCCGGGTCCACCACCCACCGCTCGGGTTCGAAGTCGGCGCGCACGGTGACCTCCGCCGTCTCGCCCGCGCCCAGCACCACCCGGCCGCGTGCGTCACGGTAGTCCGGCGAGGGCTTCGAGGGACCCGACTCACCGTCCGGACGTGGGACGAAGCGCGCGCCCTTCACCGCCGCGACCTCCACCGGCATGCGGCCATCGCCCACGTTCCGCACCGTCACCGTGGCCACCCACTGGCCACCCTCCTGCTTCACGCGGGCGTCGGACAGGCGGTACTCCGGGACGTGGACCTCGTGGAACCACTGCCGCACGAAGGCGTCATAGGCCGCCGCGTCCGGCGCGAAGGGCCGCAGCGTGGCGATGAAGTCCTGGAGCACGGGGTGGTCCGCGTCGGGGATGTACTGGCGGAGGAACGCCTGGAGGCCGGCGTGCATCGCCTCGCGGCCCATCAGGTCCTCCAGCATGGTGAACACCCAGCCGCCCTTGTCGTAGAGGACGGTGTTGTCGCCCTCCCGCGTGTTGTCGAGCTTCACCAGCGGCTGCTCCGCGTCCACGCGCCGGTCCTTCGCGTAGCGCTCCTCCAGTCGCTTGGCGATCTCCATCCGCACCTGGGGACCCTCCAACTGCTCCATCAGCTTCATCGCGGAGTAGTGCGACGTGCCCTCCGACAGCACCTCCCCCCCAGGCCCCTTGCCCGGCACGAGCAGGTTGCCCCACCACTGGTGCGCCGCCTCGTGCGCGGTGATGAGCAGCACCGCGTTCGCCTCCGGCGTGCTGCTCGCGAGGAAGCCGATGCTCTCCGAGAACGTGATGTTGGTGGCAAAGCCCTGCGCGTAGGTGGCCAGGCCCGGGAACTCCGACAGCTTCAGCTCCTTCCACGGGTACGGGTAGAACCACTCGGAATAGTAGCGGCGCGCGGCGTCCAGGCCCCGGCGCATGTCCTCCACGTTGTAGACGTGCGCGGGGTGGTGGAAGACGGTGGTGCCCTCGCCCCGCAGCGCCGCCCACTTCCCGGCGACGATGTTGAACATGCTCACCGGATGGTCGCTCCGCCACACGCTCACGCGGCGGCCGTCCTTCACCTCGTCGCTCTCCAACACGCCCACCGAGTTGAGCGTGTACTCCGCCGGCCCCGTCACGCGGATGCGCGTGGTGAAGGGCACCCCCGTGCCCCAGGCGGCGCGCGTGGGGCCCTCGTAGTAGTCATCCGGATACACGCGCGGCTCGTACTTGTTCTCCTCCGGGTCGATGCCGATGTCGTCCAGGAACCCGAGCACCGGCGCGAAGCTGGGGCCGAAGCTGGTGAGCACGACGCCCGACGGGAGGATGAACTCGTCCGTCTTGCCTCCGTTCTTCGTCGCGCCCCTGGGATAGCGCCCGTGGAAGTCGAAGCCCACGCGCGTCACCGCGCCCGGTGCGAGCGGCGTTGGCGGCCTGAAGACATACAACCGCGAGCGGTCCTCCGGCGTCACGTCCTGCCCCTCCACCGTCCAGCGCACGTCCTCCCAATGGTCCCCGCCCGTGAGCGCGTAGGCCGCGAGCGCCTTCGCCTCCCGGTTGACCAGCGTGTAGCTGCCTCGCGTGTGGAACGTCCCCGCCGCCGGGTCGAGCTCCACGTCCAGGTCCACGGACTGGATGGCGGGCCGCGGCGCGTCGAGCCACGTGGCCAGGTTCTTCTGCCAGTACTCCTTCGCGCGCTTCTTCGCCGCGGCGCCCTGCCAGCCCTGCCCCACCTCCACCGCCGCGAGCAGCAACACGCCCAGCGGCACCACGGCCCAGGGCAGCATCCGCCACGCGCCGCGCAGCAGCCCCGCCGGACGCAACCGCTCCAGCGTGTTCACCGCGTCCGGCGCGCGCCGCCCGTCCAGCCGCGTCGCCAGCACCGCGAAGAAGACGGACAGGCCCAGCATCCCCACGCGATTGAGCAGGAGCGCCGTCCGGTCCCGCTCGAAGGCGCCCATGTCCGACCAGAGCACCGAGCCCCACAGCGGCCAGTTCGTCGCCCAGTTGAGGTGACCTCGCACCGCCGCGTAGCCCGTGAGGCACAGCGCTGCGAGCGCCAGGCCATACGCACCGAGGCGTCCTCCCGACACCGCGCGCGCCAGCAACACGAAGCACGTCCACGCGACGAACGTCGGCACCAGCAGGCCCCACACCACCAGGTACGGCGTCAGCGTCAGCGGCACGCGCCCCTGGGAGAGCTGGACGAGCACGCCCGCCACCGACACCGCGACCAGGATGGCCACGCCCACGAGGCTGTTGGCGAGCGCCTTGCCCAGCAACACCGACAGCGTCGGCACGGGCGTCGCGTCGTGGATGGGCGCCAGGTTCCAGGCCTTCTCCCGCTCCAACGACTCCACCGTGTAGAACATGAGCAGCAGGCACACGAGCGTCGACGCCACGCCCATGGACCGCACCGCGAAGAAGCCGGGCGACAGGAGCAGCCGCGTCTCGAAGGGCCCCAGTTGGTTCATCGCCTGCACCACCGTCTGGAGCAGGATGAGCGGCACGAAGAGGTAGAGCCCCGGCTGGGACAGGAGCCCGCGCACCTCCGCGCGAGCGACCACCCACAGCCCGGACAGCACCCCCGGCGCCCGCGCGCCCATGCCGAGCGACGCCAGCGGCGCCTCCTCGTACACCACCGTCCCCAGCGGCGTGGCCACCGGGATGTCCGCGAGCGTCTTGCCGCGCACCGGCCGCACCTGCGCGCCTCTCAGCCCCCGCTCCACATGACGCGCCGTCCACGCCACGCACGCGAGCCCCAGCACGAGGAAGCCCACGCGGTTGACGAGGAACACGCCGTCCAACCCCACGCGCTCGTGGTTGTAGAAGGCCACGCCCCGGTCCACCTTCACCCAGGTCTCGGTCAGCCAGCGGAAGCCCGACGGGTCCACCGCCTGGAGCAACCGGTTCACCCGCGGGTCCAGCCACCCGGGGGACCAGTCCCAGAGGAAGAAGGCGCAGACGAACAGCATCGTCACCGGCAGGAAGTAGACGAGCACCGGGCGCCGCGTCCCCTCGCCCAGCGCGAAGGCCGCGCCCGTGACGAACACCAGCAGCGGCGCGCCGAAGAGGACGGCGGGGCGCACGTAGTTGACGAGCGACAACGGACCCCGGAACTCCGCGTTCTCCCCCGCGGGCACGACGTGGTGGAAGAACAGCAGGAAGCCCACCAGCGCCACGAGCGCGAGGAGGTAGGCCGACAGCACCGCGAGGAACTTGCCCCACACGTACTCGCGCGGCGTCAGGGGCGACGCGTGGAGGAGGGGGCCGATACGCGCCTCCTCGTCCGCGATGATGCCCAGCCCCGAGCCCACGGACGCGAAGAAGCTGTAGAGCAGCACGGTGAGGAAGATGAGCGTCTGCGCGACGGCGAACTCGCTCGTCACCCACGCCTTCTGTCCCCCCACCTGGCTGGCGCCCGACTGGATGGTGACGTTGCCCGACGACAAGCCCGCCACCGTCAGGAAGGTGATGACCAGCAGGATGACGAACAGCGGGCGGCGGAGCTGGTGCGCCAGCTCCGTGCGCGCCACCGTGGCCAACCGGCCCGCGTTCATCGCGCCACCTCGCGGACCCCTTCCGCCACGGGCGCCCGCGCGGCGTCGGGCTCGCGCGTGTCCTTCATGAGCAGCAGGTACGCGTCCTCCAGCGTGGGCGGCACCCGCTCGAAGCCCGGGGGCACGTCACCGGTGGGCGCGTGGATGCGCACGCGGTTGCGCCCCTCGAAGAGCACCGCCTGCGTGACGCGGCGGGTGCGCTGCAGGTCGACCAGCTCGGCGGTGGAGGCGGTGCCCTCGAAGATGGTGCCCTGGATGGCGGCCTTCGCCTCGGTGGGCGACGTAATGGCCATGACGCGCCCCTGGCGGATGACCGCGAAGCGCGGGCACAGCATGGCCACGTCCTCGACGATGTGCGTGGACAACAACACCGTGCGCTCGCTGGCCACCTCCGCCAGCAGCCGGTAGAAGCGCAGCCGCTCCTCCGGGTCGAGGCCCGCGGTGGGCTCGTCCACGATGATGAGCTTCGGGTCTCCCGCCAGCGCCTGCGCGATGCCCAGCCGCTGCCGCATGCCCCCCGAGTACTCCTTCACCTTCCGCTTCGCCGCGAAGGTGAGGTTCACCCGCTCCAGCAGCTCCGCGCACAGCGTCTTCAAGCCTCGCGGCGCGGTGACGCCCTTGAGCTTCAACAGGTACGTCAGCATCGCCTCGCCCGAGAGGTACGGGTAGAAGCCGAACTCCTGCGGCAGGTAGCCCAGGTAGGGACGGAGCGCCTCGGGGTGGCGGACGATGTCGACCCCGTCCAGCGTCACCTCGCCCGAGGTGGGCTCCAGCAGGCCCGCGAGGATCTTCATCAGCGTGGACTTGCCCGCGCCGTTGGGACCCAGCAGGCCGAACATCCCGCGTGGCACGTCCAGGTCCACGCCGCGGAGCGCGGACACGGGCCCCGGGTAGACCTTCACCAGATTGCGGAGGGAGAGCATGGACCTCCTACGGATGGAGGCCCGCCCTCATTTCCCGGGACGGGAGGCGAGACACCGGGCCGAGGCCTCTCCACGGAGGAGCCTGCCCCACCTGGGTATCGTCACCGCCCCCCTGCATGCACCTATGCTCCGGCACATGCTCTCGCTCGCCCCTCGTCGACCTCCTCGCGTCGTGATGACCCCGCGGCTGTCTCGGCTGCTCGGCGCGGTCGGGCTCCTCGGAGCGTCACCCGCCTGGGCGCAGGGGGCCGAGAGCGCCCTGGGCGCCTGGTTCACGGCGGTCGTCGCGCTCGGAGTCCTGAGCGTGGTGGTGGTCGTGGGGCTGCTGACCGTCCAGCTCAACCGCGACAAACCCCAGCGCTCCGTCCCCATCGCCCTGGGAATCATCACGGGGCTGGCGAAGGCCCTCGCCGGGGGCGGGCTCCTCGTCTTCCTCGTCGTCGGCTCCATTCGCAGCCTGTTCACCAACGGCTCCGTCGCCCTCGAGGGTGTAGGTGGATTCCTGCTCGGGGCGCTCGGACTGCTGGCCCTCGGGGGCTACGAGGTTCGCGTGGCCTGGAAGGCCATGGCCCCGCCTCCCCCGTCGCAGCCGTCCCGACAGGCGTGACGCCGTCGGGCTCGCCCGCCTGGGCTCACGCCGAGAGCCGGTGCAGCGGCGCGCAGCACGCGCGCCACGGGCAGCCTGCCCGCTGGTGAGACCGCTCGAGCTGTTCGAGGGTGGTGCCCCAACCCGATGCACATCTCGAAGAACGCGTGGAATCCTTCGCGCCGGGCACGAGGTCCGACATGGCCGAACGCCTCACACGGCCCACGGGCCTCAGGCCGTGTGCACCAGCCGCAGCGGCGCGCGCACGCCCACGACCTGCTCGGCCACCGGCTCCACCTCTTGCGCCAGGCGCTCCGGCCGGCCCTCCGCGAGGAAGGCCACCGCCTGCCCCACCACCTCCGGCGCGTACAGGATGCGGTGGTGCCCCAGGCCCTGCGTCCGCGTGAGCTTCGCGCCCGGCCACGCCTCCACCACCGCCTCGCCCGCCGCCAGCGGCACCTCCCGGTCCTCCACGTCGTGGAAGACGTGCAGCGGGACGCGGTGGAACAGCGGCACGAAGTGGGGCAGCGCCAGGTCGCGCAGCCGCACGCCGAAGCGCGCCTCGATGCGCGCCTCCATCCGCAGCCACACGCCGTCCGTCAGCCCGACGTAGCGGGCGAACGCGCGGATGCCCCCGCGAGGGTCCGACGGCGGCGACACGAACACCGCGCGCCCCACCTTCATCCCATTGCGCATCGCCACCGCCGTGGCCGCCGCGCCCAGCGAGTGCGCCACCACCGCGTACGGCCCACCCGTCGCCCGCGCCACGTCCGCCACGAACTCCGCCAGCTCCGGCAACGAGCTGGTGCGCCCCGACGACTGCCCGTGCCCCGGCGCGTCGTACGTCACCACCGAGAACCCCGCCGCCACCAGCGGCTCCACGAACGCCGTCAACTGACCGCCATACCCGCTCCACCCGTGCACCAGCAGCACGCGCGGGCCCTCCCCCCAACTCCACACCCGCACCTGCTCGCCCCGCAGCGCCAGCATCCGAGGCTGCCCTCGCGCCAGCATCGCGTCGGCCGTGCGCGAGCGACGCGGCCGCAACGGCGTCAGGAACCGCCGCTCCGCCCACCTCGCCACCAGCCCGGGCGCCACCGCCCCCGCGCCACCCAACGCCGTCCGCAGCCCCCACACCGACATTTTGGCCCGAACGTTCGTGCTATTTTCTGCCATGACGAGGTCCTCTCTCGAAGAACACCGCAACCAGGGGGTCAGGAAGCCACGGGGCGGGCGGCGCGGAGCAGCGCCTCGAAGGCCCGGCGCGCCCAGGCCTCCGCGCGAGGCTCCTTCAGGAGCCGGGCGGCGTGGTGGAAGCCGAGCAGCAGGGCCTTCTCGTCGTGGGCGAACGCCTCGACGTCCAGGTCCTTGCGGAAGTGGCCCTCCGCGACGGCGATGCGCGCGGCCTGGGCCAGGCAGTCCAGCCAGTCCCGCTCCGTCTGGACCAGCCGGTCCCGGGCGGGGCCGGGCACGTCGTCCAGCTCCGTGGCCGCCGCCACGAAGATGCAGCCGCCCTCCGGCACCAGCTCCTTCGCCCACGTCAGCCACGTCTCGAAGAGCGCCCGCACCCGGGGCTCACCCCGGGGCCGCGTCAGCGCCGGGCGGATGACGCGCTCGGTGAACATCGCCGTGGCCGCCTCCAATATCTCCACCTGGAGGGACGACTTGGAGCGGAAGTGCGCGAACAGGCCGCTCTTGGAGAGCTGCAGCTCCTCCGCCAGCCCGCCGATGCTCAGCCCCTGCAGGCCCACCCGGCTGGCGAGCTGGACGGCCCGCTCCAGGATGGCTTGATGGGTGAGCTCGCCCTTGCGCATGCGACAGTTCTAAACGCTCGTGCTTTTTTCCGCAAGTCGCGGTCCAGCGGGCGGCTCACTCCTCCGTGTTGCGCAGGAAGTCCGCCACCTGGGCGAACCGCTCGTTCAGGAAGCGGCGCAGGCCGCCGGTGAGGCCACGGGCATCCATGGCCCGCCCCATGGCGCGCAGCCACGCGTCGCGCATGGCGACGTCCACCCGCACATGGCCGTGGCGCATGCGCAGGCGGGGGTGGCCGTGGAGCGCCTGGTAGTCCTGCGGGCCTCCCAGCCAGCCCACCAGGAAGAGGGCGAAGCGGTCGCGTGTGCCCTGGTTCACCCGCCCCTGGGCGTCCAGCTCGTGCAGCTTCGCCAGGTCGGGCTCGTGCGCGTCCATCGCGTCATAGAAGGCGTACGCCAGCGCCTTCACGGGTTCGACGCCACCCATCCGCTGGAAGGGGGTGTCCTCCAGGGAGGGGAGCCAGTCGTCGTCGGAGGAGGGGGAGGGTGTTTTGAGTTCAACGGGCATGGCTTGCGTCAACACCTCGCGTCAGCGGCTTCCATCCCTACACGAGGAATCCCCGGAGCGCCCGGCGATGCAACTGGCGACAAGCAGACAGGTTGGCGGGCGTCAGGCGTCCTGCTTATCGAAGATTTGACCCACGAAAGAGGCGGTTGCTAGAGGCTGGGGCCCAGCGTGTCCCTCTCCCACCAAGCTTCGTACGCCGAGGCTCCACGTCCGCGCGTCTGGGTCGTCGACGACAGCCCCGTGGAGTGCGAGGCCATCCGCCAGACCCTGGCCGTGAGCTGTGACGTCGGCACGTTCCCGGACGGGCCGGCCTTGGTGGAGGCGCTGGGCCAGGGCGCGGCTCCCGAGGTGCTGGTGCTGGACTGGTACCTGCCGGTCATGTCGGGGTTGGAGGTGTGCCGCTTCGTGCGGGCCCATCCCGCCACGGCGCTGGTGCCGGTGCTGCTCCTGACGGCGAACACGCGCGTGGAGGACGTGGAGGAGGCGCTGGCGGCGGGCGCGGACGACTACGTGTTCAAGCCCTTCCGCGCGGCGGAGCTGACCGCGCGGGTGCGGGCCCTGGCGGCGCGGGAGCGCAAGCGGCGCCAGCAGTTCGAGGACGAGCGCGCGCGGCGAGTGCTGGCGGAGGGCACGCTGACGGAGGTCCAGGCCGCGGAGGAGCGTGCGTGGCGCAGCGAGCTGCGCTTCCGGCTGGCGGCGCGCGCCACGCGGGACGCCGTCTGGGAGTGGGACCCGCGCACGGGCGCGGTGGACTGGACGAGCGGCCTGCACGAGCTGTTCGACCACACGCCGGGCCGGACGCGCGACGACCGGAACTGGTGGGAGGCGCAGCTTCACCCCGACGACCGCGAGCGGGTGGTGGCGGGCCTGGACCAGGTGCTCGCGAGCACCCAGCACGAGTGGCAGGACACGTACCGGTTCCGACGCGGGGACGGGACGTGGGCCTTCGTGGTGGACCGCTGCCACATCGTGCGGGACGCGGAGGACCGGCCGGTGCAGGTGGTGGGCGCGATGCAGGACGTCACCGCGCAGCAGGAGGCGGAGGCCGAGCGCCTGCGCCTGCTCGCGGAGGTGCACGCGCAGGCGGACTTCGAGCGGCAGCTCATCGGCATCGTCAGCCACGACCTGCGCAACCCGCTGGGGGCCATCACCCTGGCGGTGTCCATGCTGCTGCAGAAGGCGGAGGACGAGCGGCAGTTGCGGCACGCCCAGCGCATCCAGCGCGCGGCGGAGCGCGCGACGCGGATGATTCGGGACCTGCTCGACTTCACGCGCGCGCGCCAGGGCCGGGGGCTGCCGGTGTATCCGCAGCGGATGGACCTGCACGAGGTGGTGCACGCGGCGCTGGACGAACTGCAGGCGGCCTGGCCGGAGCGGCGCATCGAGGCGCGCTACGAAGGCAGCGGCGCGGGCGAGTGGGACCCCGACCGGGTGGCGCAGGTGCTCGGCAACCTGGTGGGCAACGCGATGCAGTACAGCCCTCCGGACACGCGGGTGCGGGTGGAGGCGCGCGGCGAGGAGCACGGCGTGGTGCTGACGGTGCACAACGACGGCCTGCCGATTCCGCTCGAGCTCAAGCCGCGCATCTTCGAGCCGCTGGAGCGCGGCATGGAGCGCCCCGAGGACCGGGGCGGACGCAGCATCGGCCTGGGGCTCTACATCGTGCGCAGCATCGTCGTGGCCCACGGCGGCACGGTCGAGGTGCAGTCCACCACCGAGGCCGGCACCACCTTCACGGTGCGCCTGCCTCGGCGTCCGCCCACGAGCGGCAGCCCCCCCACGACGCCAGGAGCGTAGGGCCCGCTCACGCTTTCGACGCGGCACTGGCGCGCATGCAGGAGCAGGGCCGGAAGGTGCTTGCGGCGTCGAGCCCGCCACGCCTTGAGCGCCTCCACCGGGATGTCCGGCCCCAGCTTGTTCCGGTACTTGAAACAGTCCGCGAGTGTCTTCTCGGGTCCGTAGACGCGGACGTGCTGGCCATCCAGGACATGGGTCTCGATGCCTTCATGGAAGCTGTCGCCCGAGAACCACACGAAGTGCGTGGGGGGATGCGCCAGGCGCGGCCTCGGGCGTCCACGCTCGAGCGCCACCTCCACGACGTGTGGCACCTGCGTCGTCAGCGAATGGAAGGCGAGCGCCGAGACCAGGCTGATGACACCTCGCGGGACTCGCCTCGCGACGACGACGAGGTCCGGCTGGGTGAGCGGCGTCAGCGAGGAGAGCCGGAAGAGTCCCCGCCCCAGGACCTCGAGCACGCCCTCGTCCCGCATGCCGTAGAGCGCCCGCCGGGAGACGCCGAGCGACAGCGCCTCCGACATGCGGAGCAGCCCGCCCCGGGAGCGGATGAGGCCGACCTCTCGCTGGAAGCGCCTCGCGGGTGATGGGCGTGGAGACAAAACATCGTCAGAAATAGCGCCTCGACGAGGCTTTGTCTCACGCCGCCCAGCGCTTCGGCCTGCGCTTGAGGGTGTTGACGCCCAGCCGGTCGCACAGCGCCTCGAACGTGGCGCGGGGCACGCCCTTCCATTCCAGGTCCGCCAGCGACGCCGTGCCCGGCAGGGGCGCGTCCGTCACCAGCGTGGCCAGCTTGCGGTACAGGAGCGCCGCGTCCCGGTGCTCGCGCAGCGTCGCGCCCAGCTTGTCCGCGCCGCGCGGGCGCACCGACCACGTCGACGCGTCACCCGGAATCGCCTCCAGGTGCCCGTAGGCCCCCAGCAACGCCGAGGCGCCCTTCTCCCCGAACCCGGGCAGCCCGGGGATGCCGTCCGCGTCGTCCCCCATCAGCGCCAACAGGTCCGGCACGCTCACCGGGGCCACGCCCAGCTTCGCGCGCACCGCGTCCTCGTCCAGCACCTTCTCCTGGCGCCGGTCCACCTGCACCACCTTCTGCCCCCGCACGCACTGGCCCAGGTCCTTGTCCGGCGTGAGCAGCCGCACCTGCTCCACCTCCCCCGCCCAGCGCGCGGCCGCCGTGGACAGCGCGTCGTCCGCCTCGTACTCCTTCATGGACCACACGCGCACGCCCAGCGACGCCACCGCCTCCTCGACCAGGTCGAACTGCGCGTGCAGCTCCGGCGGCACGCCCTCGTCGCTCTTGTAGCCGTCGAACAGCGCGTTGCGGAACGAGCGGATGGGGTTGTCGAACGCCACCGCCACGTGCGTCACCGCCTCGTCGGCGTCGTGCAGCAACATCAGCAGCGAGGACATCACCCCCACCGTCGCCTTCACGTCGCGCCCGTCCGGCGACGTGTGTCCCGGCCGGGGCGAGAAGTGGGCCCGGTACAGCTCATACGTCCCATCCACGAGGTGCAGGCGCATGCCGCACCTCCTACCCTTCCCCATGCCCGCCGGCCAGTGCCGCCTGCCCCGTCACGCCCCGGCGCGAGCGCAAGGGCGAGAGAGGACGACACCGGGCCGCTCGCCTCCTGCTCGGGCGGCCCGAGCCCATGCGAATTGCCACCGTGTCCCCTCGAACACACTTCTGCCCTGGAGCGCGACGTCCGCGTTCCATGGACCGACGGCCGGAGGTGAACCGTGCGCCCGAAGCTGCTTGCCGCCGTGCTCTTCACGACCCTGATGGGTTGCGCGAGCCAGCAAGTCACCCACATCTCGAACAAGGAGCGGACGGAGGCCGTGGCCTCGATGAGGGCCGCGGAGGGCGCAGGCGCGTCCCGCGTCCCCGAAGCCGCCCGACACCTGGAGTTCGCCCGGCAGCAGATCAACCGCGGCGAGGAGCTGCTGCTCGACAAGGACAAGGAGGGCGCGGAGCTGAGCTTCATGCAGGCGGATGCCGACGCGGACCTCGCCTACGCCATCGCCCAGTCGACCCAGCTCGAGGCCCAGGCCCGACAGACCACCCAGCAGGCCGAGCAGCTGCACCGCGGCCTCGAGTGAGCCACCCGTCCCGGAGGAGAGTGCAATGGTGCGAAGCAAGCGTGGATGGAAGGCCCTCATCGGGGCCACGGCGCTCCTCGCCGCCGGAGGCGCGAGCGCGAAGGAACCGCAGGAGCTGAGCGAGGCGCGCTCCGCCTACAAGGAGCTGGTCAGCAGCAGACAGGGGCGCGAGCGCCCGCGGGAGGTCTCCGAGGCGCGAACGGCGCTGAAGAAGGCCGAGCAGGCCTACCGCCGCGACGAGGACTCGCAGAAGGTGCGCGTGCTGTCCTATGTGGCCCTGCGCAAGGCGGAGACCGCCGCGGCGCTGGGTGACGCGGACCTCGCGGCGCGCCAACTGGCCCAGGCCCAGTCGCAGCTCGCGCAGGGGCAGGCCCTCCAGCAACAGGCGTCGCGGATGCGGCAGCAGGACGTGTCCCGGCAGGAGGAGTGGTCCCGCCAGCAGCAGGCCGGCGCGCAGCAGCTCTCCGAGGAGAGTGCGCGGCGACAACAGCTCGAGGCGGAGACACAACGGCTGGCCTCCGAGAACCAGGTCCTCCAGCAGCGCACGGCGGAGCTGGAGGCGGAGCGCCAGGCCAGCATGGACGCCGAGCGCAAGGCGAGCGAGGCCCTCTCCCAGCTCGAGCAGGCCAACAAGGACCTGCGGGTCAGCGAGGAGGCACGCGGCACCGTGCTGACCCTCTCCGGGAGCGTGCTCTTCGCGTCGGGCAAGTCGGAGCTGCTCCCCGTGGCGCGGCAGCGGCTCTCGGACGTGGCGGAGGTCCTGAAGCAGTCGGACAACCCGCTGCTCATCGAGGGCCACACCGACTCGCAGGGCTCCGATGAACTCAACCAGCGGCTGTCCTATCAGCGCGCGGAGCGGGTGAAGGACTACCTGATGGACCGGGGCATCCCCGGTGACCGCATCCAGGTGCGGGGCCTGGGCGAGTACCAGCCGGTGGCGAGCAACAGCACCGCCGAGGGGCGCGCCAACAACCGCCGCGTGGAGATCGTCGTCGAGCGCGGCCAGCGCGCCGTGGGCGGCAGCGGCGAGAAGCAGGGCACCGGCGGAGGTGGCCACCAGCACCACCGGGGTACCTCCAGCGGCTCGTCCTCGCAGGGCACGGGCGGCGCGGGGCAGGAGCAGGAGTCGGGCTCCACGCGCGACACGTCCCAGCAGGGCACGCAGTCGGGCGGGAGCAACGACCTGTCGCCTCGCTGAGTCCTCCGCCGGAACCCGGTCGGTCCTCTCGCGCGTCCGCCGCGCGGGAGGACCGCGCCCCGCCCCGTACGCGTCCCTCAATCCGGGGCGTGAAGGCTCCGGAAGCGCTAGCCTCCGGGGCGCCCACGCCATGGCTTCCGACAAGCATCCCGTCCTGCTCACCACCGAGCGCCTGCGCCTGACGCAGCTGCCTCCCGACGCGGCGGCGCGGGTGGTGGCCTACCACGAAGCGAACCGGGACCACCTCGGGCCCGTGTCACCCACGCGGCCCCCCAACTTCTTCACCCTCACCTACTGGCGCACGCGGCTCGCGCAGGACCTCGAGGACGCGCGGCTCGACGTCTCGCTGCGCCTGGTCATCCTCCCGCGCTCCGAGCCGCTCTCCTCCGCTCCCGTCATCGGCAACATCTCCCTCACCCACATCCGCCGAGGCCCCTTGCAGGCCGCGGACCTGGGCTACGGCCTGGACCACCGCCACGAGCGCCGGGGCCTGATGACCGAGGCCCTGCGCGCGGTGTGCACGCACGCCTTCATCTCCATGGGGCTGCACCGCATCCAGGCCAACCACCTGCCGGAGAACCTGCGCAGCGCCGCCGTGCTGCGCCGCCTGGGCTTCGCCGTGGAGGGCTACGCGCGCGACTTCCTGCTCATCGACGGGCGCTGGAGGGACCATGTCCTCACCTCGCTCGTCGCCCCCCAGCCGCCGCCCGACCCCGTCCCGCCCGGACCCTAGCGCGTCGGCGCCGCGACCCGCGCGGGCCCCTGCGCGCCCGCTTGCAGGTGCGCGTCGAACCACTCCACCGTGCGCCGCAGGCGGTCGACCTGGTGCTCGGGCTTGCGGAAGATGTGGCCCTCGTCCGCGTAGACGACCAACTGCGCCTTCACCCCCAGCGACTTGAGCGCCCGGTGGAACTCGTGGGACTGCGTCGCGGGGACCTCCATGTCCCGCTCGCCGTGCAACATCAGCGTGGGCGTGCGCGCCAGCTTCACGTAGTTGATGGGCGAGCTGCGCGAGTAGACGTCCGGCTCGTCGTAGAGGGTGGCGCCGAAGTACGGCAGCATCCACGTGTCGATGCGGTTGGTGCCGTAATAGCTCTGCCAGTTGGAGATGCCCGCGCCCGCCACCGCCGCCTTGAAGCGCTGCGTCTGCGTCACCGTCCACATCACCATGTAGCCGCCATAGCTCCAGCCCGACACGCCCAGGCGGGACGGGTCCACCGGCGCGCTCGCCACCACCGCGTCCACGCCCGCCAGGACGTCGCGCAGGTCGCCGAAGCCGAAGTCCCGCCGGTTCGCCTGCACGAAGTCCTCGCCCAGGCCGTAGCTGCCGCGCGCGTTGGGGAGGAACACGTAGTAGCCCCGACTGGCGAGCACGAGCACCTGCGGCAGGAACTGCGGCACCACGCCCGCCGCGGGTCCGCCGTGGATCATCGTCACCATGGGCGCCCGCGCGCCCTGCGCCGGAGCCACGCCCCGCGCGGGAGCAATCAGCCAGCCCTGCACCTCCTGCCCGTCGCTCTTCCAGGACACGCTGCGCACCGCCCCCGCCAGCGCGCCCAGGTCGTCGTCGCGATGGGTGAGCTGCTCCCACTCGCCCACCGCCCCCACCCAGAGGTTCTTCGAGCGGGTGAACGACTCGCGCACCACCGCGCTCACCTCCCCGTCGCGCGACAGCGACAGGAGCGCCGTCTCGCCCGCGCTGAGGCGCTCCGGCCCCGTCCACAGCACCGTCGCCCCGCCCTTCACCGCGTCCACCGACGCCACCGCCGACTCGCCTCGGACCTGGCCGCCGAAGAGCAGCTTGCGCGGCGCCACCCACGCGAGGCTCGACGCCGTGGCCTTCATCCCTGGCGTCAGGTCGCGCGCCTTGCCCTCGCCCTCCGCCGTCACCACCCAGACGTCGCCGCCCGTGACGCCCTGGTCGCTCATCAGCCCCTCGATGAAGGCGATGTGCCGTCCATCCGGGCTCCACGTCGGCTCGGCCACCTGCCATTTCGGCACATGCACCACGCGCGCGCGCCCGCTCGCCACGTCCACCACGTGCAGCTTCGCCGTCCACCAATGGGCATCCCCCGGCGGCGCCGCCGCGACGAGGGCCAACCGGCGCCCCTCCGGGCTCCACGCGTACTCGTAGACGTGCAGCCCCTCCGGCGACACGAAGCGGTGCCCGCCGTCCGCCACCGACACCAGCGCCACCCGCTGCACCGGCGCGGACTCGCCCACGACGCCCGTCTCGCGCGCCGCCGCCTCCGTGGGGCCCCGCGCGTGCTCGGCCCCTTCGCCCTGCATGACCAGCACCGCGACGGTCTTCCCATCCGGGGACCAGCGCGGAGAGGCCAGCGGCGTCTCGAACGACGTCAGCCGGCGCGCCTCCCCTCCCGCCACGTCCACCACGTGCACCTGGGCCTGCTTCGACGGGCCCGCGTCGGAGAGGAACGCCAGGTGGCGCCCATCCGGACTCCACGCCAGGGAGGACTCGTCACAGGCCCGCGCCTGCGGACACGCGGTGACGCGCACCGCCCGCGACTCGGGTTCGCCACGCGCCACCACCTGGATGAGCGTGCCGCCCTGGGCCACCTCCACCCAGGCCACGCGGTCCCCCGCTGGAGAGACCACCACCTCCACGAAGCGCGGCGCGCGCTGGCACACGTCCAGCACCGACTCGACGGAGGGCCGCGGAGGTGGCTTCACGGCGGCACGCGCCGCGGACTCCTGGGCGCCCACCAGCGACGGAGGCGGAAACCCACCTCCCTGTTGAGCGGAGCCAGGGAGCGCGCCCAGCAACACCAGCCCCACGCTCGCGAGTCTCGCCACCGTCCACATCACATGTCCCCCAATGGGTCAGGAAGTCCGCGGCACACTACCTGAGTGGGGGAGCCCCTCACGCATCCAGTTGCGTGACACGCGGCGCCCACGACTCCCCGCTCGAAGGACACGCGACTCCAGGTGACTTCGTTCGTCGCCCAATCGTTGGACCTCGGAACTTTTCACCGGAGGGGCGTGGCGATATGCGTCGGCCAGGGGCCCCCGAGCCTCCGCGCATGGAGCCGGAACATCGGGGGGCCCCGACACTGGCGCGCCATGGCGAAGACCGAGAAAGAGAAGATGCTCGCGGGCGAGCTGTATCTCTGCAACGACCCGGAGCTGGTGGCGGCGCGCGCGCGGGCGCGGCGGCTGCTGCGCGCCTTCAACGACACCCTCATGGAGGACGCCGCGCCGAGACGAACGCTGCTCGGGCAGCTCATCGGCGAGCTGGGCGAGGGCGTCTACATCGAGCCGCCCTTCCACTGCGACTACGGCGCGTTCATCCGCCTGGGCGCGCGCGTCTACATGAACTTCCAATGCGTCATCCTGGACTGCAACCGGGTGACGATTGGTGACGACGTCGCCTTCGGCCCCAACGTCCACGTCTACGCGGCCACGCATCCGCTCGACGCGGACGAGCGCATCAAGGGCCCGGAGCTGGCGAAGCCCGTGGCCATCGGCGCGAAGACGTGGGTGGGCGGCGGCTCCATCATCCTGCCGGGGGTCACCATCGGCGAGGGCGTCACCATCGGCGCCGGCAGCGTGGTGACCAGGGACGTCCCGCCCTACGTCCTCGCCGCCGGCAACCCCTGCCGCGTCATCCGCTCGCTGCGCTGAGGGCGGCGCCGCGCCTACCGCTTCGTCATGTCGAACAGCGCGTGGGCCTGCGGGCCCAGGAAGCCGTCGAAGTCCGGCGCGCGTTGGGCAATCTCGAAGTACGCATAGGGCCACTCGCGGGTGCCGCCCTCCGCCAGCGCCACCGGCAGCGGCGCGGCGTGGGTGGCCGTCTGCCGCAGCGCCGTGCCCGGCGCGCCCTCGATGTCCGACTTCATGGGCACCCCCGCCTCGCGCATGCGCCGCTGCCACGCCTCCACGTCGTCCACCGCGCCGGTGAAGTGGTTCACCTTGCGGCCGAAGGCCAGGAGCCACGCGCCGTACTGCGACTCCTTCTCCAGCTCCAGCAGCGCGGCCCCGGAGGGCGGCGGCGGCGCGGAGAACCAGGCCGCCAGCGCGTCCACGTCCTCGGGCGGTGCGGGGTCCTCGGGCAGCGTCGCGAGCAGCTCGCGCGCCCGGGGCGACAGCTCCTCCGACAGCAGCTCGGAGATGAAGACCCGGGGCAGCCCGGCCGGATGTGACAGATAGATGGCGGAGAGGTGCGCGTCCGGGAACCGGTACGCCCCCGCCGGCCGCCAGCCCAGCCGCTCGAAGGGACGGGAGAACAGCGCGATGCCACCCCCGGGCCGCGCCAGCGAGCGCAGCGCGACGTGGTCGTTACGGAAGCGGCCCCCGGAGAGCGTCACGAAGGTCCTCGCATGGGGGACCTCGGCGGCGTAGCGCTCCCAGAGCAGGTCCAGGAGCCGGGTGGCGTGGGCGGTCGTCATGGCGGCGCACTCTACCGCCGCGCGCGCCGGGGCGAGCCCGTGCCCCCCACCCCGAAAAGAAGCGTGGCGGCGCGCGGCCCCGAACCCTTGGAGGGGTTCCATTCGGAGACGCGCGCCGCCCGCGAGAGACTCGCCTTGGAGTTTCGAGTCTCTACAACCATGGTATGCATTGACTTCCGTTCCGCCACCTTCCCGCGCCACCGAAGTCGCGCGGCGAAATAGGGTGCCGCGAGTCAAAACGCCAGCACGACACAAGGCCGCGCATCAAAGCCGCATTGCGCCATCCTGAAGCGCGACTAATTGACGTGCCTGTTACCGTAAGATTGCGCCATAGGTGTGACGCGACGCGTCTGCTCCCTTGCTGATTCCCGCAGGCGAGGGCGGAGACAGACCCCCAGGTCCACCTCCACCCTCTTCCACCGGGAACCCCACACCGGGCCCCCGGCGGCATCCCGAAGTCGGCCCGGGCACGACACCCCTGGGCTCCGTGGCTGGGGCGCGGAGGACGGGAGCGGCGCGAACGCGAGGGCCGCGTGGTGGCGGGCCCGGGTCGTGCCGGTGTGAACGGGGGCCGGGGGATTTCTTCCCGGGACTCCGGTCGATTTCCCGCGCGGGGCCGGGTGTCCGGTGGGAGACACCTCGCCGCCTGCTCAGTGCAGGTGTTCGGAGTGCATGGGCAGGCCGTGGAAGAAGCGCCGGCCGCTTTCGAAGCGGCGGTGGAAGCTGGTGCGGTCCTCCAGGTACATCCGGGCCATGTCCTCCTCGCCGTAGGCGCGGAAGAAGGCGGCGCGGGCCTCGTCGCAGGCGGACTCGTATTCGACACACAGGGCCTCCCAGTCCTCGGGGGCCGGCTCCGTGTCGTCCGCCCAGACGCCGTCATCCAGGCCGTACTCGCGCTCCATGACGTCCAGCTCGAGCGCCAGCCGCTGGACGCGAGGGACCTCCGTCAGGGCCTCGTCCGCCATGGCGGTGAGGATGTGGGCGACGAGGAAGAAGCCCGCATCGGGCGGGACGACCCCCTCCTCCCGGGCGGCGCGGAAGGCCACGAGAAGCTGCGCGTCCATGGCGTCATCGCCCAGCTCCATCAGCCGCGCGGCGAGCCCCCGCCACCGCTCCTCCGTCTCGCGGGCCTCCTGGAGGGCCAGCGTCAGTTCCTGGTCTCGCGTCTTCTTCATCTCGTGCTCCTGTTTCGAATGCGCCCGAGGCTCTCATCCAGGTCTGACGTGTGGACCGTGATTCCAGGGACGTCCGGGCCCGCCGAGCCCCCATGTCGCGTCAGGCGCGCGACGCTGGGTCCGGAGGGACGTCAGGTGATGGACGCGCGCCGGCCCGCGCGGCCATGCTGGGTGGCACCGTGTCCTTCAGCTCACGTCCCACCCAGGACTCCGACGAGGGGTTCCTCTTCACGCTGTACGCCGCCAACCGCGAGGGCGAGCTGGCCACGTGGGGATGGACACCGCCGCAGCGCGAGGCGTTCCTGCGGATGCAGTGGTTGGCGCAGCGCCGCTCGTGGGCCGCGCTCTTCCCGGGCGCGAGCGACCACCTGGTCCTGATGGAGGGCCGCCCCGTGGGCCGGCTGCTGGTGGACCGCGGCGGGGCCGTGTGGAGCCTGGTGGACGTCGCGCTGATGCCCTCGCACCAGGGCGGTGGCCTGGGCACGCGCGTGCTGCGGGAGCTGCTGGCGGAGGCCGGGGCGGCGCGAAGGCCGCTCACCCTGCACGTGCTCCAGGCCAACCCCGCGCGTCGACTGTATGGCCGGCTGGGCTTCCTCGACGTCGCGCCCGCGCGGCCGGAGGAGCCGTACGTGGCCATGCGGTGGACACCCGCGACGAACGCGGGCTGAGGGCACATGGGCCCTGCCGAGGGGGAGCGAGCCATTGCCCCCTCCACACGAATGACACGCGCGCCGATTGCTCCAGGCCGTCGCGCTGCGCGAGGGCTGCTCAGTGCTCGACGATGGTGTCGGCGACGGGCCGCCGCCAGCGAGGCTCGATGCGGGCGTCCGGGCGACGGCGCCCCAGGGCGATGACCAGCGGGATGACGGTGCCGCGCGGCAGCCCCAACGCCCGGGCCACCCGGCCGGCGTCGAAGCCCTCCATGGGACAGGAGTCCAGCCCCCGCGCGGACGCCGCCAGCATGAGCGTCTGCGCGGCGTAGATGCCGCTCCGGGCCGCCCAGTGGCGCATGCCCGACGTGCCGATGGGCAGCAGCGAGTACACCGGGTCGAACAGCGACAGCAGCATGCGCACCGGCGTCCACACGAGCAGCGGCGCGAAGCGCAGGAAGCGAGCGAACTTGCGAGCCTCCGCCTGGTGCCACGCCCGCGAGCGCGCGTCGAGCCCCGAGGGCGCGTCCAGGTGCGCCCACCAAGACGCCGCCGTGCGCTGGCCGATGCGCCGGCTCGCGGCGACGACGACCAGCGTCGACGCGGTGCGGGCGGCGCGCTGGGTGTTGCAGGCCTCGGCCACGCGCCGCTTCACGGCCTCGTCGCGCAGCCAGTGCAGCTCGTAGGGCTGGAGGTTGCCGCTCGACGGCGCGAGCAGCGCGGCCTCCAGCACGGCGCGGACGTCCGCGTCGTCGAGCGGCGCGCCGTCGAAGTCGCGCACCGCGCGGCGGTGTTCGTTGAGCGCCTGGAAGTGACCCCACCGGGCGGCGTCGGAGGATGGCTTGGACATGCGTCGAGAATGTAAGTTGGAGCTTGGATCCACAACTTGCATCCCGGAGGGCACGATGGCGACGAGACGACCCCGGACCGCGCCTCGGAAGCGGCCCACGCAGGAGCGCGCGGTGGCGACGGTCGACGCCATCCTGCAAGCCGCCGCTTACATTCTGGTGCGCCACGGCTGGGACGGGTTCACCACGAACCGGGTGGCCGAGCGCGCCGGGGTGAACATCGCGTCGCTGTACCAGTACTTCCCCAACAAGGAGGCGCTCGTCGTGGAGCTGCAACGCCGTCACGTGGCGAAGTCCCGCGTGGGGATGCGGGGCGCGGTCGACGTGCTGCGCGCGCAGCCGTCCCTGCCGGTGATGTTGAGGTGGGTGGTCGAGGCGGCGGTGGCCGAGCACCGCGTGGCGCCGGAGCTGCACCGGGTGTTCACCGAGGAGCTGCCCCGCTCCGCGCGCGCCGCGCCCGACGTCTCCGACGCGGAGGTGGAGCGCTTCTGGATGCGCGTGCTGGAGCCCTTCGCGCGCGAGGTGCCGGACCTGGCGCTCGCGGCGTTCGTGCTGCGGGTGACGCTGCACGCGGTGATTCACGAGGCGGCGTGCGCGCGGCCGGAGCTGCTGGACCGCCCCGAGTTCATCGACGACGTGGTCGTCCTGCTCGACCGCTACCTGCGCCGCGAGCCCGCCCCGCGGCGCGCGAGGGGCCGCGCGCGCACGGCCTGAAGACACGAACGGCCCGCGAGCTGGTGCGCCCGCGGGCCGTTCCTCCACCTCCGGGTGAGGGAGGCGTCCTCGACTAGAGGAAGAGGTTCTCCGGGAGCGGCGTCACCGTCTGGAAGACGTATCCGATGCTGCCCGCCGTGGGCGTGATGTTCGTGGCGCCACCCGTGCCACCATTGCCGCCCGACGCGCCGCCGCCGCCGCCCGCGGTGGTGGCGGTGCTCGACCCGTTCGGCCCCTCGGTGGTGCCCGCGGAGCCTCCGTTGACGTTGAGGGTGCCGCTCGCCACGGGCGTCATCGAGGAGAGCAGGTGGATGATTCCGCCGCCACCGCCGCCGCCGCCGCCCTTGCCGGGGCTCGGGCTGCCCGTGTTGTCTCCCGCCCCTCCGTTCCCTCCCACGGCGTACAGGCTCCCCGTCATGGTGATGCCGGCCTTGCCCACGATGACGATGACGCCACCGCCACCGCCGCCGCCGCCCGGCACGTTGGCCGTATCCGCGGCGGTGAACCCGCCGTCACCCGAGGCATTGATGGCGCCCCCGTTCTGGATGCGGACCGTGCCCTGCGCGAGGACGACGAGCGTACCGCCACCGTCGCCTCCGACGGCCGTGTTGTTCTTCGCTCCCGCACCACCACCCTTGACACCCGGCCGCAGCAACTGCGCGGACTGGAGCGGCTGCAGCCCGACTCCGCCCGCCGGCTCACCGGCGGAGGAGCGCGCCGAGCCCGACTCCGCCGGCCCCACGCCATTGTCGGTGGAGGACTGGTCGACGATGATGTTGCCGGTCACCGTGAAATCGCCCGTCGCCCGGATGACCGTGCCGCTGGGGACGATGAGGGTCCCGGCGATGGTCACGTTGGTGAACTGCAGGGCCTGCCGCCCCTGCGAGACGAGGGTGCTGTAACCCGACGCGATCGTCAGATCGAGGTTCGTGCCCGAGGGGACGCTCCACGCCCCCGAAGTCCCATCACCGTAGATCCCCGTCGAGCCCGCCGGACCTTGAGGTCCCGTGGCGCCCGTCGCACCCGTGGCGCCCGTGGCGCCCGTCTGCCCCTGAGGACCTTGCTGGCCCTGAGGCCCCGTATCACCAGGGGCGCCCTGCTGCCCGTCCGGGCCCCGCGCGCCGTTGCACACGAAGCGCGTCAGCGCCGCGTTCTCCTCGCCCGCGTCCAGCGTGCCGTTGCCATTGGCGTCCAGCCCGAACTGGAGCCGCACGCCGCCGGTGGCGCAGTTGCTCCCCGCGGCCTCCGTGCTCGTCGCCGACAGCGCGTGGAGCCCCGCCGCGCCCTGCGGGCCGGTCTCGCCGCGCAGGCCCTGAGGCCCCATCTCCCCCTGGGGGCCCTGCACACCTTGCAGCCCCTGCGGGCCGTTGCAGACGTAGCTGGTGGTATCCACCTCGTCTTCGTCCAGCGTGCCGTCGCCGTCATCGTCGACGCCGGCCTCGAGCTTCACGCCCCCCGTGGCGCAGTTGCCGCCCGCGGCCTCCGCGGTGGTGCGCGCCAGCGCGTTCTTGCCCGCCTCGCCCTGGGGACCGTTGCCGGAGCCCGCCGGGCCCTGGGGACCTTGAGGACCCACGGGGCCCGCCGCGCCCGTGTCTCCCTTCGGGCCCTGGATGCCCTGGAGCCCCGCCTCGCCCGTGTCCCCCTTCGCGCCCGCCGGACCCGCCGGACCCGCCTGCCCCTGCAGCCCCTGCGGGCCCTGAGGTCCTTGTGGCCCCTGGGAGCCCTTGTCGCAGCCCGCCACGCACAACAACGTCGCCATGGGCAGGACGCGGAGCAGTCCCGTCCACTGCGTGGGGCGTCGCCAGTTCACTCGAACCATGATGTTTCTCCTCGTCGTGACACTCAGGGTGCCGCCCATGAGCAAGTCACGCGCCAGGATGGATTGGCCCCCGTCCGTCATCCAACCCGACAGGGTGAATCACATTGTCTCTCAACTCGGCTCACGCGCGATAGCAGCCAACCGCGTTCCCCGTGAACGCACGTCGCGTCTGGGCGGAACGCATGACGCGCTCGGGCGCACGTCCCCCTCGGAGGCTGTCGACGCCTCTCGAAGCGATGTCGTGAATCGTGTCAACCACGCGGGAATTTCCGGACCTCGGAGGCTGGCCGAAGAGTTGCTGATACCGGCTCCGACACCGCAGCAGCGGTCTCGACCGACCCCGAATCTCCCCCACAGAAAGGTGTTCCCGTGTCCACGCCATACATTGGTGAAATCATCATGTTCGCAGGCAACTTCGCGCCGCGCGGATGGATGTTCTGCCAGGGCCAGTTGCTCTCCATCGCCCAGAACACGGCGCTCTTCGCCATCCTGGGCACCACCTACGGTGGCAACGGCCAGACGACCTTCGCGCTGCCGGACCTGCGCGGCCGCTATCCGATGCAGCCGGGCCAGGGCCCCGGGTTGTCGCCGCGCACCCTCGGCGAGCAGGGCGGCTCGGAGACGGTGACGCTCATCGCCAGCCAGATGCCCGCGCACACCCACTCGCTGAACGTCAGCTCGCAGGCCGGAGAGGTGGAGACGCCCATCGGCACGGTGCTGGCCACCGACACCAACGGCACCATCCTCAACTACCGGGCCGGGCCCATCGACGGGACGATGAACCCGGCGGCCATCGGCGTCGCGGGCGGGAGCCAGCCGCACAACAACATGTCGCCCTTCCTGTGCCTCAACTTCATCATCGCCGTCGAAGGCGTCTTCCCGTCGCGGGACTAGCGACCGCGTGAACCGAGGGAGGACGGGCCCGGCCGGTCCTCCTGTCCGACACCGGACGCCTGGGCGCTCGCGTCCGCCTCCCGGTGGACGAGTCCACACCTCGATGGCCGCCGTCGTGCGGGGGGGCACTGGCGTTCGCGCCCGACACGACACACTCCAGCGGGGCGGAGTGTGGGTCGGGCAGCGCGCGAGGGGACGGTGGCCGAGCAAGGTGGAGCGGGACAACGCTCACAGGTGACGCCGAAGACGGTGTTCACCGTGTGCTTCGCGGTGCTGGGCGTCCTGGCGCTGGTGTTCCTGGTGGTGCGCACGCGGATGGCGCTCACGCTCACCGGCATCGCGGCGCTGCTGGCGCTGGCGCTGGAGCACGGCGTGTCGCGCCTGGAGCGCTTGCGCGTCCCCCGGGCGCTCGCCATCGCGATGATGCTCGTGGGCGCGATGGCGGTGCTCGCGATGCTGGCGCTCATCGTCATCCCCGCCGCGGCGGCCCAGGTGGACGAGCTGCTCCGCCAGTGGCCCCACCTCGTCCAGGAGGTGCGCGAGTCGCGCCTCGTCCACACCGTGAGCCAGCGGCTGGCGAACATGGGGTGGTCGCGCGAGCTCGAGGAGGCCACGCCCCGGCTCGCCACGGGGGAGCTGCCCGGGCTGGTGGTCCGCGTCCTCAGCGGCATGGTGGGGCTGGCGGGCGGCGGCATCACCGTGTTCTTCCTGGTGGTGTTCATGCTGGTGTTCGGCGGGGGCCTGCTGCGCAGGCTGCTGGACCTGGCGCACCCCCAACACCGGCTGCGCTACGTGCGCGTGCTGCGCAACGTGTACCGGGCCACGGGGGGCTACCTGATGGGGCTCACCGTCATCTGCACCGTCAACGCGCTGCTCACCTCCACGGTGCTGGCGGTGCTCGGCGTGCCGTACTTCCTGCCGCTGGGCATCGTCAGCGGCTTCTCCAGCATGGTGCCCTACGCGGGGCCGGTGGTGGCCGGCAGCCTCATCACCCTGCTGTCCTGGGCCACCGGGGGCTTCTGGCTCGCGGTGGGCGTGCTCGCGTACTTCGTGCTGTACGGACAGCTCGAGGGCAACGTGCTGGCGCCGCTCGTGTTCCGGCGCACCGTCCACGTCAACCCGCTCATCATCCTGCTGGCGGTGCTCTTCTGCGCGGAGCTGGGCGGCATCGTCGGCGCGGTGGTGGCCGTGCCCGTGGCCGCCGCCGTGCAGGTCGTGGTGCGCGAGGTCATCCTCTACCGACAGGAGCGACGCATGGGCCTGGCGCCCACGCCGCCTCCCAGCTCGGGGAGCGGCTGACCCGCGCCCCTCCCGGCGTGTCCGTCAGCCCTTCAGCACCTCGCGCAGCGCGTCCTCGACACCGGCGAGCAGCTCGTCGAGCGCGGCGTCGGGGATGTTGAGCGCGGGGGCGACGTACACCGTGTCACCGAGCGGGCGCAGGTACAGCCCGCGCTTGCGCGCCGCCTCGTACACGCGCCAGCCGCTCTGGGCGAGGTAGCCTCCGCCGCCCAGGTCCACCGCGCCCACCATGCCCACGGCGCGCGGGCGGACCAGCCCGGGGAGCGAGCCGGCCATGCGCTCGAAGGCGGCCTTCACGCGTGGGGCCTTGCGCGCCACCTGCCCCAGCACGTCCTCGTCGCGGTACACCGCGAGCACCTCGCGCGCCACGGCCGCGCCCAGCGGATTGCCGCAGTACGAGTGCCCGTAATACAGCGCCCGCGACGACGCGCCGAGGAACCCGGAGAAGACCCGCTCGGAGGCCAGCGTCACCGCGAAGGGCATCAGCCCGCCGGACAGCGCCTTGGCCAGACACAGCATGTCCGGCACCACGCCCGCCAGGTCCACCGCGAAGCGCGCGCCGGTGCGCCCCATGCCGGTGAAGACCTCGTCGGCGATGAGGAACGTGTCCACCGCGCGTGTCTCCTCGCGCACCGCGCGCAGGAAGTCCGGCGAGTACATGTACATGCCGGCCGCGCCCTGGATGATGGGCTCGAGGATGACGGCGGCGATCTCCTCCGGGTGCTCGCGCAGCGCGGCCCGCACCTGGGCGAAGGCGCGCTCCCAGCCGCCCTCCTCCGCGGGCGACGGCACGTGCACCACGTCGAACAGCAGCGGCCCGAACACCTCGCGGAACAGCGGCACGCCGCCCACGCTGGTGGAGCCGAGGGTCTCGCCATGGAACGCGCCGGACAGGGTGATGAAGCGCGTGCGGCGGGGCCGGCCGTTCTGGGCCCAGTACTGGGCCGTCATCTTGATGGCCACCTCCACCGCCGTGCTGCCGTTGTCGGAGTAGAAGGCGCGGGTGAGCCGCTCCACCGCCGGGACGTCCGCCCGGTCCGCCCCGGGGGCGATGGCGGCCAGCTCCGCGCCGAGCAGCGCGGCGGGCTCGTGGGTGATGCCCGCGAGCGACACGTGCGGGAGCCGGCCCACCTGCTCCATCAGCGCGCGCACGAGGCGCGGGTGCCGGTGCCCCAGCGTGGACACCCACCAGGAGCCGTTCGCGTCCAGGTAGCGCCGCCCGTCCACGTCGAAGAGGTACGGCCCCTCCGACCGGCTGATGACCAGCGGGTCGGTGCTGGCGATGTACGCCTCCATGGCGGTGTACGGGTGCCAGACGTGCCCCTTGTCCAGCTTGACGATGTCCGCCCGCTCCACGCGTGTGCTCCTCTCGAAGGTGTGCGTGCCCTCCGTACCGGAAGATGCACCTTGGACGAGGTGCGTCATGCGTCAGGCCCAGCGGTCCGGCTGATGGCGCCCTGAAGCCAGGGGCTGATTCCCCGCTCGGTGGAGGCGGCTTCGGGGGCGCCATGACGCTGCCATGACATGGCCGGTGTTACCCGGGTTCAGTCACGAACCGGGAGCCTGCCGTGGCCATCCTCCTCTTCTTCATCTCGCACTGGCTGCTCTGTGTCTTCTTCCAGAGCTTCTTCCAGCACCGGTACGCCGCGCACCGCATGTACACCATGGGTCCGCGCACCGAGCGGGCGATGCACCTGCTCACCTACCTGGTCCAGGGCTCGTCGTACCTGTCACCGCGCGCGTACGCCATCCTGCACCGCGAGCACCACGCCTTCTCCGACACGGAGAAGGACCCGCACTCGCCGCACTTCTTCACGGACGTCTTCCGGATGATGCTCCACACGAAGAAGCGCTACGACGCGTACACCCAGGGAGAGGGGCAGCCGGAGGCCCGCTTCCTCGGCGGCTATCCCGAGTGGAAGCTCGTGGACGACACGCTGCGCACCTCGTGGCTGGCGACGCTCGGCTGGGTGGCGCTGTACTCGGCGTTCTACCTGACGTTCGCCACCTCGCCCTGGCAGTTCCTGCTCCTGCCGGTCCACTTCCTGATGGGCCCGGTGCACGGCGCCATCGTGAACTGGTGCGGACACAAGTACGGCTACCGGAACTTCGAGAGCAGCGACAAGTCGCGCAACACGCTGCCGGTGGAGCTGCTGTGCATGGGTGAGCTGTTCCAGAACAACCACCACAAGTACGGCAGCAGCCCGAACTTCGCGGCGCGCAGGTTCGAGGTGGACCCCACGTGGCAGGTGATGCGCGTGCTGGCGAAGCTGGGGGTCATCCGCATCGCCACCCCGCAGCGGGCGGTGTGGCCGGAGCCGCGGCAGGCCGCCCGGGAGACGGGCGCCCCGGCCCAGGCCGCCTGACGTCCCAGGAGGCGTGGAGCGGCGCCCGCACGGGGCTCGCGTTAGAACTGGCCCCGTGCCCGCCGACAACTCGCTCCGCCTCCGCATCCTCGACGCAGTGACGGACGTCCCGGCCGCCGGCTGGGACGCGCTCCTGGGCCCGGACGCGCCCCCCTTCGTGCGCCACGCGTGGTTGGCGGCCATGGAGGAGAGTGGCAGCGCCACCGAGGAGACCGGGTGGGCGCCGCACCACCTGACGCTGTGGCGGGGGCCGAAGCTGGTGGCCGCCGCGCCCGCGTACCGCAAGTTCCACAGCATGGGCGAGTACATCTACGACTTCGGGTGGGCGGACGCCGCCGCCCGGCTCGGCGTGGCGTACTACCCGAAGCTCATCGTCGGCGGGCCGCTGTCCCCGGCCACGGTGCCCCGGTTGCTCGTCGCCCCCGGCGAGGACGTGCCCGGCTTGCGGCGCGCGCTGCTGTCGGCGGCGGTGGAGAGCGCCCAGGAGGCGGGGTGCTCGTCGGTGCACTTCCTGTATCCCACGGACGAGGAGGCGGACTTCCTGGAGGAGGCGGGGCTGGCCCGGCGGGTGACGCTCCAGTTCCATTGGAAGAACCCGGGGTATGGCAGCTACGACGACTATCTGGCCCGGTTCGACTCCAAGCGCCGCAACCAGCTCAAGCGCGAGCGCGGGGCCGCGGCGACGCAGGGAATCACGCTGCGCACGGTGCGCACCACGGAGCTGACGCCGGCGCACGCGAAGCGCGCGTATGGGTTCTACACAGCGACGTGCGAGCGGCACGCGTGGGGGCAGATACAGCTCACGCCGGGGTTCTTCTCGCGGGTGTTCCAGGCGATGCCGGACACGGTGGAGCTGGTGGAGGCGGTGCGCGAGGGGCGGGTCATCGCGGGGGCGTTCAACCTGGCGACGAAGGAGCGGCTCTATGGCCGCTACTGGGGCAGCGTCGAGGAGCACCCGTTCCTGCACTTCCACGTGTGTCTCTACCACTCGGTGGATGACTGCATCCGCGCGGGGCGCAAGGTGTTCGAGCCCGGGGCCGGCGGTGAGCACAAGGTGTCGCGCGGCTTCGAGCCCACGGCGGTGCACAGCGCGCACGTCATCTTCGACCGGCGACTGGACGGCGCGGTGCGCGACTACGTGCGCCGCGAGCGGGCACGGCTGAACGTCGCGGTGGAGGAGGCGGAGCAGATCGCCGGCCTCAAGCCGTGGCCTTTGCCTGGGCGGGGCTGACGCACCCGCGAAGGGTCCCGTCGACTCGACCGAGCCCTGTCGTCACCTGACAGGCCGCTCTTCATTGGCCTAGCATGTCCGGAATATCCGGGAGAGCCCATGAAGCGAGTCCTGCGGGATGTGATGCTGGGAGGAGGCTGTGCGCTGCTCGTGGCCTGCGCTGGAGACGATGAAGCAACGACCTCGTTCGCCATCCAGGTGCATGTCCCCCTGGCGACGAGTCCTTGCGACGTCGCGTCAGCGACCGCGTCCCTGAGCGGACCGGTTCGACACATCGACCCGACGCCCCTCGAGGTGACGGACGACGCCATTCATGGGGCCCTCCTGGACGTCCCCGTGGGGCGACAGCATCAGGTGTTCGTGGAGGTCTACGACTCGAGCGGCCTGGAGGTGTACTCGGGCAACTCGACGGTGGACGTCACCACGGGCATAGAGATACCGGCGAGCATCTTCCTCTCCAGCAACGGCAAGAACTGCCCGGGTGGGGGCACGGAAAACAGCCGCCTCATCGGCAGGCTGGAGCAGATCACCGTCGACGCGGCCAGCGGCCCGTAGAGGCCCGCGCCTCGCCCCATCCGTCCGTGGGCGTCGGTATCCCTATCGCTTCTTCAGGTCCCCGAGCCGCTCCACGGCACAGAGGGATTCGTTCACCCGGATGACGAGTCCCTGCGTGTCCAGGTCGAACTCCATGACAGGAATGGATGACTCCCGTCGAGCGCCGGAGATCCGCACCTCGACATCGATTTCCTCGCTGACCTGGAGCGTACCTTCCTCACGCTCATCGGCCTTTCCCTTGGGCTGGAAACACACCTCCCGTGCCCCAGGTGCAAGGAGCATCCTTGCCGGCGTCTTGCGGTCGTTCTGCACGCGAAGCGTGACCCTCGAGATGGGCCTGGCGGGAAGCGTCCCGCTCGGCTGTCCCGGAGGCGCCACGAAGTCGAGATTGGAGTGGCTCCACCCCCAAAGCACGAGCGCCTGGGCGTCCAATTCGACGGGAAGCAAGCCACCATCCCCTCTAACGGACTTCCCATCCACGACTTCATCCTTCTCGGGCCCTTCCACCTCGACGTCGATGACGCCTCCAACGTCGAGGGTATGCGCGCGGCCCCATGGCTCCAGCACCAGATAGGCGGATTCAGAGAGGGCATTGCGCACGCGAACCCTGAAATTCAGTGGCATGAATCTCCTCGAACGACGAACCGACGCGGGCAGCCCTAGCATAGTCTGACCCGCGATGCCTGGAATCGTCGCGTTGTGGGATGAATGGTGTGCCCGGCAGGTCAGCGCGGGCTTCGAGGGGCTGCACGGTGCCGAGCCGCTCTCCCCCGAACAGCTCGACCCGTACGAGGCCGCCTTCTGGCGGCGTGGCTTCGACCTCCCGGACGACCTGCGCGAGCTGCTCGTCGCGCGCGGCATCGTGTGGGTCGCGCCCATCGAGCTCGATGACGGAGACCTGGTTCCGGGCCTGCGCCTGCTCAGCACCCCGCGCCTGCTCGATGACCACGACCGACACCTGGAGCTGGCCGAGCTCAACGGCGTGGCTCGCGCCGCGCAGTGGATGCTGTTCACCACGGAGCGCGGCGACCTCGACTCCGCCTGGGCACTCGACCACCGCTTCGGTGCCCATGGCGTCGGCGCCTACTCCCAGGACCTCGTCTCCACCCACTCCGTGGACCCCGCCGAGCCCCTGCCCTCCGCGTCTCCCGATATCCACACCTGGCTCGCCGCGAAGCTGGAGGAACTCGACGCGCGACGCCAGGGCTTGAGCCGCGACGTCATCGACCTGGCGCTGGACGAAGTCCACGCCGCGCCGCCCTCGGCGGACGAGGCCTTCGCGGCGGCTCGACACGCCCTGCTCACCATGGCCGAGGCGCGCGTCGCCCGAGGCGGGCTCCGCTGGGAGACACTCGACCCGGACTGGCGGCGCCTCGCGAGCGGCACGCAAGACACCGAGCTGCTCCAGCGCATCCTCGACGGCGTGCGGGCGGATCGCCGCAAGGGCCGCCCCGGAGTCCCCTTCGACCTGATCGCCCGAGGCGCGGACTGGCCCTGGGACTACCCGGGCCCCGGCCAGCTCGTGGCCCGGCTCGATGAGCCCGCACGCAGGAAGGTCATCGCCTGGGCGCTCGGCCGCGCCATCCAGCACACCCAGGAGGGCACGGCGCTCCACGCCGCCAGGGAGGCCCTCGCCTCGGGGCACGGCGGCCCCCGAGACTTGTCGCGCAATCTCTGCGCCGAGGGCTGGACGGAGCGCCCCATCGACCTCATGACCCCCGCCGGACGCGGCCGCCTCCTCGCGCGAGCAGCGGCGCTCGCGCTGTCATCCCCCACCGAACCCAACCTGGAGCGCGTGCTGACCCTCTGCGCGACCGTGGGCGCGGGGCAGCCAGGCGCCTGGAACCTGCTCGACGCGTGGGATCACCTCGAGGCCGTCGTGCTCGGACGCACGCCGCCAGACCGCGCCTGACCGGGCTCCCGGCCCGCCACGGGGCCTCATGGCGAACAGCCGGCACTCCCTGGGAGCCCCCACCTTCACGGCCGGCGGCTCCCCCGGCGGACAGGGCCCCGTCCCCCAGCAGACAGGCGGTGGGGGGCCCTCTTCGGAATGTTGTGAAACCGGGGCGACCCTCTAGAGTGGAGGCGTATGAAAGCCCCGGAGACGGACGAGGACTTCATCCAGTGGTACGAGGACTGCTGGGCGGACCGCGATGAAGTCGAGTACCCCAAGATGTTCGGCGCCATCGACGAAGGCGTCTTCACGCTGGACCAGACCGACGCCATCCAGGCGTGGATGGAGAGCGACCTCGCGCAGGTACAAGGTGAACCGGACCCCAACTGGGGCCCGATGGGCGTGCGCGTCGCGCCCCCCAGCGCGGACTACCCCTACTGGACCTATGTGACCAGCGGGCTGTCCAACCCGTTCACCATCACCCCCGGAGAGGAGTTCCCCGACGACGCACCCAGTGGCATCGGCTACGAGATGGTCATCCACACGCCGGAGGAGGCCAAGTGGCCCGTGTTCCGGCTGCTGGACATGATGGCCTACAACCTCGTGTGCATGCGCGCCTTCGCCCTCAACCACCGCTATCCGGTGGAGGGGACGCTCGACGGCGGCGAGTCCAAGCTCAGCGGCTTCGCCTTCGTGCGCGACCCGTCCCGCCCCGACCACTTCGCCCTGCCCAGCGGCAAGGTGCAGTTGCTCACGCTCGTGGGTGTCACCAAGAACGAGATGGCCTTCGCCCGCTCCAACGGCATGGACAAGCTGATGGAGAAGCTGGTGGCCGCCGGAACGGGCTACATCACCCACCCGGACCGCGAGGAAGTGAAGCTGTAATCAACTCCCGCCCGCCACGCGTGACGGTGCCCCCAGGGCCCCGACGCGTGGCGGCGCCCCTTCCACCAGCGCCCGCAGCGTCCCGGGGTCGAAGGGCTTCTCGATGCGCGGCAGCGGCACCGACTGGAGGAACGTCCGCGCCCGCTCCGTGAACGCGCCGCCCGTCATGAAGACGAAGCGCGACAGCAGTTGAGGCCGCCGCGCCACCAGCGCCGCGTGCAGGTCCATCCCCGTCACGTCCGCCATCATCAGGTCGCAGAAGACGCGGTCGAAGTCGTCGTCGCGCGCCAGGAGCTCCAGCGCCTCGCGTCCGCTGTGCACCACCACCACCTCGTGGTGACGCCCCAACAGCCGGTGCAGCAGCGACGCCAGTTGCGGCTCGTCGTCCACCACCAGCACCCGCTTGCGCACCGGCACCTCGTCCGACGCGCGCGAGGAGACCTGCGGGCTCACCGCCGCCGCGACGGGCAGCCGCACGCGGAACGTGCTCCCCGCCCCCGGCGTGCTCGTCACCGACAGCTCGCCGCGCATGCTGCGCACCATGCCCAGGCTGGTGGACAACCCCAGCCCGCTGCCCGCGCCGATGGGGCGCGTGGTGAAGAAGGGCTCGAAGACGCGCGCCAGCACCTCCGGCGTCATGCCGTGCCCCGTGTCCTCCACCTCCACCACCACCCACGGGCCGTCCACCCGCGTGGTGAGCGAGACACGGTGGTGCGTGAAGTCACCCTCCGGAATCGCCAGCGCCGCGTTGACCAGCAGGTGCAGGAACACCTGCCCCAGCCGCGCCTCGTGCGCCATGACGGTGGGCACCTCCGCGTAGCGCCGCACCACCTCCGCGCGGTAGCGCAGGTGCGGCATCGCCATGGACAGGCCGAACTCCAGCGCCGCGTGCACGTCCACCGGCGACAGGTGCGGTTCGTCCGCGCGGGCGAACGTCTGCAGGTCCCGGACGATGACGCGGATGCGCTCGGCGCCCTCGCGGGCCTCGCGCAGCGCCTCCAGCGCCTCGCACAGCGGCGTGCCCTTCACGCCGCCCCCGTCCAGGTGCTCCAACTGCTCCAGCGCGAACTGGAGGTTGCCGCTGACGTAGGAGAGCGGGTTGTTGATTTCGTGGCCCACGCCCTCGGCGAGCTGACCCGCCATGGCCAGCTTCTCCGACTGCACCAGCCGCTCGCGCGCGGCGACCAGCTCCTGCGTGCGCTCGCGCACCAGGGCCTCGGCCTCCAGGCGGCCGGAGTGCTCCCGCGTGAGCAGCGCGTCGCGCTCCGCCTCCGCGCGCTTCTTGCCGGTGATGTCGCGCGAGAAGACAGACACGTTCTGTCCGGAGCACCACGCGTGCACCTCGTGCCAGCGGTCCGGCGCGGAGCGCACCTCGAAGACGGTGGAGGAGCTCTGATCGGCCACGCGCCGCAGCTCGCGCTCGAACAGCGTGCCGATGAGCTCCGGACATGCCTGCCACAGCACGCGGCGGAAGACCTGCTCCTGTGAGCGCCCCGTGATTTCGGCCGCCTGCCGGTTGACGTAGGTGACGCGCCACTCGGCGTCCACGGTGAAGAACGCCTCGGGCGTGCTCTCCAGCACGTCGCGCACCCAGTCCAGCGTGTCGCGGAGGCCCTCCTCCACGCGCAGGGCGCTGGTGACGTCGCGCAGGCGCAGCAGCACGCCGTCGCGCAGCGGCACCGCAGTGCTGTGCAGCACCGCGTCCCCCTCCGGGAAGCTGTCCGCGGCGGGACGGCCCGACTCCACCACGTGCCGCAGCACCGCCAGCCGTCCGCCCAGCCCCGCGTTCGCCGGCAGCTCCCCCAGCCGCTTGCCCCGCAGCGGCTCCGATCCCAACCGGAGCGCCTGCGAGGCCGCGGGGTTGGCCCACAGCCACTCGAAGTCGACGATGGCGCCCGCGGCGTCGCGCACCGCGAGCAGCACCATGCAGCCCTCGGAGTCGTGGCGCTCGGCCTCCTCCAACGCCGCCAACAACGTGTCCGCGCCCGTTCCCGGCTGTCTGGTGTCCGTCGCCGACATGTCACGCCCACTCCGGGCGAATGCTCGGCCCGGAGGCAATCCCCTCCAGGCCCCACGGGGGACCAAAATTCTCGGAAACGTCCGGAGTCCCCGCATGTCGCCATGAAAGGAGTGCTGGCACAAGCAAGGACAGCGGGTGGGCATCCACCGACATCTTTCGAGAGGTATTCGGAGACCCTCGAGGGGTCATCCGCGAGGCAATCCCGCGAGTCCTCCGCGCGCGTGCGCGCTCAACGCCGCGTCCCCACGGTGAGGTAGGCATTGAAGAGGAAGACCTGGGGGCCGTCGCCCATCACCGCGGCGACCTTCTCCTCGAGCGCCCGGTGGATGCCGGGCCACCGCTCGCCCAGCGCCTGACGGGCGAGGACGACCGGCGCGCTGGAGCGGACCATCGCGTCCACCATCGCCGCGGTCGACGCGTAGTCCACCCGCGCGGTCAGCTCGTGGACCTCGACGTCCGTGAAGCCCGCATCACCCATCTCCCGGCGGCAGGCCGCGGGGTCCGACAACGGCATCATCCCGTCGCGAGGAGCGCCGCCGCCGTCCATCAACTCCGCGAAGCTCTTGTACACGACGTTCATCGCCGGCGAGCGCTCCATGGGCATCCAGCTCGACACGACGGCGCGCCCTCCGGGGACCAGCGCGCGGTGCAGCTCGCGGAAACCCCTTAGCCGGTCCGGGAAGAACATCAGCCCGAACAGCGAGAACGCCGCGTCGAACCGCGCGTCCTTCAGCGGCAGGGCCATGCCGTCCCCCGCGAGCGCCTCGATGTCGAGCCCCTCGCGCGAGGCCCGCGCCTGGAGCGCGGCCATCATCCGGGGCGCGAAGTCCACCGCCGTCACGCGGGCCCCGGCCCGCGCCGCCAGCAGCGACAACGTCCCGGGCCCCGCCGCCACGTCGAGCACGCGCGTGCCCGCCGCCACCGTCGTGCGCGCGAGCGCGTCCACGGCGAAGGTCTCGAACACGGGCATCAGCTCGCGCACGTACTCGGGGGCGACGAGGTCCCAGGGCTCCGGGCGGGCGAGAGGCGAGGCGGCCGACATGCGAGGCACTCCGAATCGATGGATATTGGCAGTCAGCAGACGCCGACCCATGACCGCAACGATACGCTCCTCCGACTCATTCCTTGCCGGGAAATGGCGCCAGAGCGAGGGGTCATGAAGAAGGTCATCTTCAAGGTCACCTATCCCAATGGGAAGATCTACATAGGGAAGGACCTCACGAACAGCATCAACTACTTCGGGAGTGCCGATAGCCGCGTCATCGCACTCGACTTCAGTGACGAGGAGCGCCGGGACTTCACCATCAGGCGCGAGATTCTCTGGGAGTCCACGACCGCCACGAACCAGGAAACAAGCCGCGTGGAGGTCCAGCTCATCCGGGAGTGGCAATCGAACAATCCAGCCGTCGGGTACAATCGCTGGCCTCGATTCAAGCCTGTACCTGCCCCATCCCACGAGGGCACATCCCGCCAGCCTCCTGATGAATCGACGGCGTCCCTCATTCGCGCTCCCCGTCCATCGAAGCAGTAGTCCAGGATGCGGCCACCGACATGACGCCCACCCTCATCACCGCCGTGAGCTTCTCGCCGTTGGACCTGCCGCTGACGGAGCCGTTCGCCATCGCCACGGGCGCGCAGCATGTCGCGCAGAACGTGCTGGTGACCCTCACCCTGGCGGACGGCACGGTGGGGTTGGGCGAGGCGGCGCCCTTCCCCGCGGTGAGCGGCGAAACGCAGGCGAGCACCCTCGCCGCGCTGGAGCCGCTGCGCGCCACGCTGCTCGGCAAGGACGTGCGGGCGTGGCGCCCGCTGTCGGAGTGGCTGGGGGACCTCCTGCCCCTGGCGCCGGCCGCGCGGGCAGGCGTGGAGACGGCGGTGCTGGACGCGCTGGCGCGGCACCACCGCGTGCCGCTGTCCGTGCTGTTCGGAGGCGCGGGGACGACGCTGGACATCGACATGACCGTGACGGCGGGCGACGTGGCGCACGCGACGGAGTCCGCGCGGGCCATCCTCGCCCGCGGCATCACCACGCTGAAGGTCAAGGTCGGCGCCCTCCCCCCCGACGAGGACGCGGCCCGGATGGTGGCCATCCATCAAGTCGCGCCCCACGCGCGGCTCCTCGCGGACGCCAACGGCGGCTATGACGTGGCGGAGGCCCTGGCCTTCCTGAAAGAGCTGGAACGGGCGGAAGTGCCGCTGGCCCTGCTGGAGCAGCCGGTGCCGGCGTCGGACCTCGCGGGGATGGCGGAGGTGGCGCGGCGCTCGCGCGTGCGGGTGTACGCGGACGAGTCCGCCCGCTCGGCGAAGGACGTGCTGCGCCTCATCCGCGAGCAGGCAGCGCACGGCATCAACATCAAGACCATGAAGTGCGGCGTGGTGGAGGCGCTGACGCTGTGGAGCCTGGCGCGCGCCGCGGGCCTGGAGCTGATGGTGGGGGGCATGGTGGAGAGCGTGCTCGCGATGAGCGCGTCCGCGCACCTGGCCGCGGGCCTGGGCGGCTTCACGTACGCGGACCTGGACACCCCCCTCTTCATCGCGCACCATCCGTTCCAAGGTGGCATCAGTTACTCGGGTGCAACATTGAGTCTGGGTTCTGACGCGCCGGGACATGGTGTCACACGGGCGTGATGACACCGGGAGACCGTGGCAGCCCACCCGGGGTGTCGCGGTAGGATGGCCTTCATGAACGTGGCCGTCTGTGTCGGATGCGGCGAAACCAAGGAGGGCGCGTTCACGCCCTGCGATGAGTGTGGGCTGGACCCCGCGCGCGCCGGCACGGACCGGATGCTCCAGGCGCGGAGCCTGCTGTTGTCGGAGCGGTTCCATTCCGAGCGCGAGCTGCTGGCGCTGGGCCGGAAGATCCACCTGGGCGAGGCCGTGCCCTACGACACGGCGAAGCTGGCGGAGCTGGTGGAGGAGCTGAAGACGCGGAAGCTGCCCATCGTCTCCTCCTCGGGGCCGGGCTGCTCCATCCTGACCTGGGGCATCCTCGGCATGATGGGCACGCTGGCCGCGGGGCTCGGCTGGTTGTGGTGGTCCGCGCGCGGCTGAGCGCTCAAGGCGCGGCGACGGCCCTCGCGGCGACGTCCAGGGCCTTGTCGAGCTGGACGTCCCCTCCACCCGCGAACGGCAGCGAGTCCGCCACCTCCACGTCCACCGGCACCCCCTGGCCCTCCAGCCGCGTGCCGTCCACCTCCACGTCCTCCACGGCGAGGTAGAGCAGAGCGCCGTTGGACAACCGCAGCGGGGTGCCCGCGAGCACGGCGCCCGCGGTGCGCTGCCCCACCAGCGTGGCCAGGCCGTGGCGCTTCATGGCGAAGGCGACCAGCTCCTTCCCGCTGCGGGAGTTGTCGTTGACGAGCAGCACCACGGGCTTGCGCCACGTGGGGGCCCAGGTGTTGCGCGTGCCGTCGCGACGGATGCCGGTGAAGGTGGGCACGGCGCGGTCGAAGAGGTTGAGGAACTGGGGATTGCATCCGCCCCAGCCGTCGCGGAAGTCGAGGACGAGCGCGTCCGCCTGGGCGAAGTCGCCGCCCAGCGTCTCCTCGAGCTTCTGCTGATGCTCGGGCCCCGCGCACGAGTAGAGCTGCTGGTAGGCCACGCGACGCCCGCTCCGCTCGACGACGCGGGAGCTGGCCTGCTGGGCCTCCAGCCACTCCCCCTTCGGATTCACGCGCCGCGGGGTGACGGTGAGCGTGAGGGGCTCGCCGCCGCGGGTCCGCTCGACGCCGAAGCGGGTGGGCTTGCCCACGCGCGCGTCGAGGGCGGCGAGCGACACGAAGGGCTTGCCCTCGACGGACACGAGCCGGTCTCCCCGCAACAGGCCCGCCTTCGCGGCGGGGCCTCCGACGAAGACGTGGCGGAGGAAGAAGCCCTCCGGCGTCTCCTGGACGTCCGCGCCGATGGAGGGGGCGTCGACGCGCGCGAGCTCGAGGTAGCGCTGGAAGATGGCGGAGAGGGCCGTGTGGCCCTGGCTGCCGCGCGGGTAGTAGGCGGTGTGCGAGGCCTTCAGCTCCGAGAGAACCTCGGTGGTACGCCGCTCGAAGTCCTCCGCGCTGGTGGCGGCGGCGCCGTAACCCTGGTGCGCCGTGGCCCAGGCCTCTGCGCGCTTCGCGTCGAAGAACCGGGTGCGCACGAGCTCGACGACCTCGTCACCGAGCTTCGCGAAGGGCGGCGGTGTCGCGGCCTGGACGACCGAGGCGAGCAGCAGGCAACCCGCCAGGAGCGCTCCGCGCGCTCGCATCCCCATGCCCCGTGGCTCCTGACGCTTCATGCGATGGGTCCTCCTTCAAACTTCTTCATGGACGGCGCCCCGCCCGGACGTGACCTGTGGCGACCACGCTAGCAGCCACGCCCGCCCGGTCGTGCCAGGGATTCGTCCGTCTCGGCCCCACGAGCGGAAGGGGCGGTGGCTGGTTATGGAAGAGGCCTCGTGTTGGACACCTCCCTCGCACCGCTTCGTCTGGCATTGGTCGCGGAGGATCCGCTCGCCCGGGGAGCGCTCTCCCGGGTGCTGGGAGAGCAGGGGACCGAGCTGCTGGTCGTCGCGGCGGGGACCCAGGCCGAGCTGGAGTCCACGCGCGGCGAGCCCGTGGACGTCGTGCTCTGGGACACGGGCCTGCGCCCCGCGGACCCGGAGGCCCGGCTGGAGGCACCGGACCTGGGCGGGCCCGTGCTCGCCCTGGTGGCGGACGAGACCTCCGGTGAGCAGGTCCTGGCGACGGGGGTGCGTGGCCTCCTGTTCCGCGACGTGGCGCCCGCGCCGCTCACGGCGGCCCTCCTCGCCGTCTCGCGGGGACTCGCGGTCTACGAGCCGGGGCTCGCGGAGCTGCGTGCCCCCGCCTCTCGCAGTGGCCCCGCGACGGGCACCCTGGGCCCGGACGCCCTCACGCCCCGGGAGCGCGAGGTGCTGGCCCTGCTCGCGGAGGGCCTGTCGAACAAGGCCATCGCGGACCGCCTCTCCATCAGCGACCACACGGCCAAGTTCCACGTGAACGCGGTGCTCTCCAAGCTGGGAGTCCAGCGCCGCACCGAGGCCGTCGTCCGCGCCGCGCGGATGGGACTCGTCACGCTGTAGACACCCGGCGCGCGCGACCAGCGTCCGTGAAGTCCACTTCCGCTGTCGCCTCCCGCATCCCCGCCACGGTCCAGCCGTTCACCGTTCCACGAACGCGGCCCCGCGCCGCGCGGCGAGTGCCCATGCATCGCAGCCATGCACGGCATGCACCCCAGACCTCCTGGCCTCACCGCGCTCCTCCCCCTCCTCGTCTGCCTCGCCGCGTCGCCCGACGCCGAGGCGCAAGCGCACTCCACGCTGTCCCCGCCCACCGTCTCCATCCAATCGATGGACAACCTCCGCCACCTGCTCCACGGCGGCCTGAGCGGTGACGCCCCGTTCACCCGCGTCGAGGTCTACGAGGGCACCCGGCTCCTCGGCACGGCCCGCCTCTCCACGAACACGTGGACCCTCCCGTGGACACCGACGCGCGACAGCCACTCGCTGCGGGTCGTCGCCTACGACGGCACGGGCGCCCAGGCGAAGGACCGCGTCGACTTCCAGCACCGCTCCGCCCTGGACGACGCGGGGCTCTACCACCGCCCCACCCTGCTCACCCTGCCCACGCAACCCATCGGCAAGACGCGCTTCACGCTCGACGGCTCGCCCCCGACGCCCGACTCGCCCGTCTACACGGCGCCGCTCGCCCTGCTGGGGCGCGAGGGTGAATCCGCCCCGCTCAGCCACATCCCCACCAACCCCGAGGACGCGCCCGCGGAGTGGCGGTGGCGCCCCCCCACGGGCGAGGTCACGCTCGCGACGGTGGTGCGCTTCCAGCAGTACGTGGGGCGGCTCCCCATGGGCCCCGTGCAGACCCGCACCTATCTGGTCGGGCGCGCGCCCTACTCACTGCCCGTCCTGTCGCTGGCCACGGCGCCCGCGAACTTCTTCGACTTCGACGTCGGCCTCTACGTCCCCGGGCGCGTCCACGCGGAGCACCCCGAATGGGAGAGCTACTGGGGCACGGGCAACTACATGGAGAGCGGCGAGGCCTGGGAGCGCCCCGTCCACGTCGAGTGGTTCGACGCGTCGGGCACGCGGGTCCTCGCGCAGGAAGCGGGCGTGCGCATCCACGGCTCGGGGAGCGCGGCGCTCCCGCAGAAGAGCCTGCGGCTGTACGCCAAGGAGTCCTACGGCCCCAGCACCTTCGACGCGCCCTTCTTCCCCGAGCTGTCCCTGAAGCGCTTCAAGCGGCTCATCGTCCGCAACGGCGGCCAGGACCTCCTCTCCACCCGGCTCAAGGACTGCGTGCTCCAGGGCCTCCTGCGCGAGACGGACCTGCCCATCCAGGCCTGCCGCCCCGCCGTGGTGTTCCTCGACGGGGAGTACTGGGGACAGCACGACCTGCGCGAGCGCTTCGACGAGCACCACTTCGCCGCGCACCACGGGCTCGACCGGGACAAGGTCGTCGTCCTGGAGGGACAGGGCACGGTGGAGGTGGGCAAGGCGGCGGACGCCATCCCCTACCACGCGCTGCTGGAGTACGCGCGCACCCACGACCTGGCCCAACCCGAGCACTACGCGCAGGTCGCCGGGCGCATCGACGTGGACGAGTTCATCGACTACCACGTCGCGCAGCTCTTCTTCGGCAACGACGACTGGCCGTCCAACAACTACAAGGTGTGGCGCTATCGCGCGGAGGACGGAGGCCCGCTGCCGGGCAAGGGCGACGGCCGCTGGCGCTGGCTGGTGTACGACCTGGACGCGGCCTTCAACCTCCCGCCGGAGAGCAACACGCTGGCCCGCGTGCTCCACGACCCGCTCATCCCCCAGCCGTTCGTCCTCCTCCTCCGGCGGCTGTTGAAGGCACCCGGGTTCAGGGCGCGCTTCCTCTCCCGCTTCTCCTGGCACCTGGCGAACACCTTCGCGACGCCGCGCGTCCTCGCGGCCATCGACGCGGCGGCGGCGCGGCTCGCGCCGGAGATGGCCGAGCACATCGCGCGCTGGCAGTTGCCTCCGTCCCCCGGGACCTGGCTGGCGAACGTCGAGCGGCTGCGCGACGCCGCGCGACGCAGGCCCGCGTTGATGCGCGCGCACCTGGAGGCGGAGTTCGGGACCTTCTGAGCGCGCGGGCGGTGATAGGCTGCCGCCCGCATGGCGAACCAGGACTGGGTGTCGCGCCTGCTCTCCGGGCGCGCGTCGGTGGACAAGGGGCTGAACGTCCACCTCTCCGAGCGTGACGGCGGCAGCCTCCACGACAAGATGCGGCAGGCGTACTGGTGGATCACCAACAACGCCGTCATCTGCCCCTACTACGACATCGAGTTCGGCTCGTCCGCCGCGCTCAAGAACTCCGCCGGGGACGAGCTGCACCTGCCCGAGGACATGAGCTACAGCTCGTTCGTCCTCATCCCCCTGCTCACCCTCTTCACCTGCCGGCGCGCGCTGCTCATCGGCGGGCCGGGGCGCGGGAAGACGACGTCCGCCATCCTCATGGCCCTGCTGTCCGGCATGAGCCGCGAGGACATCCACCGCTCCATCCAGCGCGGCCACCCCCAGCTGTCCATCGCGGACCTGCTCGGCGCGCCGCTGCCCTCCGACATGCTCAAGGCGGAGGACCTGTCCGCCGTGAAGGTGAGCTGGCGCAAGTGGATCACCCAACGGGTGAAGATCATCGACGAGTACAACCGCATCCCCACCAAGACGCAGTCCGCGCTCCTGTCCCTCATGGCCGAGGGCTACGCGGAGATGATGGACCAGTACGTCTACGCGGGGCGCTCGTCCTGGTTCCTCACCGCCAACGACGACCAGGGCGGCGGCACCTTCCAGGTCATCGAGGCGCTCAAGGACCGGCTCGACGTCGTGGTGCGCGCCGTGCCCTTCAACTCGAACTTCATCGACACGCTGCTCCAGCGCATCGAGGCGGACAAGTCACCCGAGGAGCTGCTGCCGAAGGAGATCGTCTTCACGCCGGGCGAGCTGGAGCGCGCCTACGCCTCCATCCTGGAGGTGGAGGTGCCGCGCGACGTGCTGGAGCGGGTGGCCTTCTTCCTGGGGCAGCTCGACTTCTGCCGCATGGCCTCGCCGCGCTTCGAGTTCAAGCACAAGGACACGCTGAAGCTGGCCGGGCAGAGCGTGGCGGCGGTGTGCAACGAGCAGTGCCCGCTCGACAAGAAGGTCCACCTCTGCACGCAGACGGAGAACGGCGTCAGCGTGCGCGCCTACCAGACCATCCTCCACTACGCGAAGGCGCTGGCCTTCTTCCGGGGCCGCACCGTGGTGGAGCTGGAGGACTTCCGGCAGATCGCCCCCTGGGTGCTGCACGAGAAGCTCGTCCCCAACACGCGCAGCGCGTTCTTCGAGGCGAAGAACCACCGGCTGCTGCTCCAGGACCGCGTGGCGTGGATCCGCAACATGTTCGACATGGCGATGCGCCACCACGACCAGCACGTGCCCGTGCGCCGCAAGGTGGCGGTGCTGCGCGCGGAGCTGGACAAGGGCCTGTCCGGCATCGACCTGCGCACCACGGAGAAGCGCCTGGCCTCCGTCACCGCGCTGATGAACGAGCTGCTCACGAAGCAGGAGCTGTCCGGTCCCACCTACGAGGACCTCATCCACCTCAAGTCCATGTACAGCCGCTACCGCAACTACGCGACGTGGCTGAAGGACAACCCGGGAGGCACGCCGTGAGCTTCGCGGACGAGCTGGAGGCCAACGCCCGCGCGCGCTTCGTGCGCTGGAACCCGGACGTCTGGAAGGAGCTGCTCGCGGGCCCGGCCCCACGGCTGGGCGCGGCGCTGAGCCAGTCCGGCGCGCCCCCGGAGCGCTCCGAGGAGGTGCTGCGCGCGTACCTGAACCTGGGCGCGGAGGGCATCGGCCTGGGCTACCTGTACCCGGCGTCCGCGGGCCGGCAGAACTTCTTCACCCTGGCGTGGATGGACCTGGTGCCCCGGCTGCTCGCGGGCGTGCCCGAGTCCGCGCGCGCCGGCACGCTCGCGCAGCTTTGGAACCTGGGGGAGAACCTGGAGTCCACGCCGCCGTGGGTGCAGCGCATCTTCCACCGCGTCAGCCAGCGGCTCGACTCGCTGGTGGACATCGAGGAGCGCCTGCGGCGCACGTCCGCGCTGGCCATGGAGCCCCCGGACCGGAAGCTCGGCGAGCAGGCGAAGCCCGTGCTGGTGGACCTGTCGCGCGAGGACAGCCGCTTCCTGCCCGGCGCGCTGCACTTCCTGTCGCCCGGCGTGCTGTGCGTGCATGACCGGCACCGCAAGGCCGTGGCCGGACGCGAGGCGGCCACGCAGGGCCTCTTGCTGGCGGACACCGTGCTGCCCCTGGGGAGCATGGGCTGCCGGGAGGCGCCGGAGGTGACCCACGCGCTGACGCCGCAGTTGTCCGCGGTGGCGTGGAACGACCCGCGCGTGGACACGTGGTTCGCCACCGTGACCAATGACTGGCGGGCGGCGGGCACGCTGGACACCTCCCAGCACGTCGTGGTGCTCGTGCCCGCATGAAAGCGTCCGTCTTCACGCCCGAGCACATCGACCGGTGCTGGCGGGAGGCGCTGGCGCTGTGGGACGTGCAGGTGCGGCTCGGCCCTCCCGAACCCCATGCGCCCTTCCAGCCGGACGCGCCGCACGCGAACGAGCCGCTCGCGTACATCGACCTGGTGAAGCGGCAGGTCTACGTCCACTTCACGCTGCTGACGTCGATGGGGGCGGAGGACAGCCTGACGGCGGTGCTCGCGCATGAAATCGGGCACCACGCGCGCTTCCCGCACACGCTGGGTTGGGACGCGCAGCTCCGGGTCATGGAGCAGCGGCTCATCCCAGGGCTGAAGCAGTCGCTCACCAACCTCTTCTACGACCTCCAGGTGAACGAGGTGGTGGGCCGCACGCACGCGGAGGACCTGTGCCGGGTGTACCGCGGCTTCCAGCGCACGGCGAAGCCCGCCGTGTCGCCGCTGTTCCACTTCTACCTCGCCATCTACGAGGAGCTGTGGGGGCTCCCGCCCGGGGACCTGGTGCCGAAGGCGACGCTGAGGTCCATGGAGGAGGCGTATCCGGGCACGCGCGCGGAGGCGCGCATGTTCGCGCAGACGTTCTACGCGCTGCCCGACCCGCGCCTCCAGTTCCTCTACTTCTGCGCCGCGTTCATCCGCTACCTCGAGCGCCCCGACGAGCTGACGTACATGCTCCCCCTGGGGGGCGACGTCCCCATGCCGGACGTAGACGACCTGGACGGGGCGCTCCAGAGCGGGGGGTTGTGGGAGGAGGCGCTGGAAGAGGCCCGGGCGCGGGACTGGCTGGACGCGGCCGCCGAGGGCAAGGCACAGGACCCGCTGGACGCCATCGACCGCATCACCCACCACATGCCGGGGCACGAGAAGGGCCAGGTGCGCCGCGCGCTCGTCTCGCGGCACTACCGACGGCTGGTGGACCAGCACATCCTGCCGCTGCCGGCCGCGCCGTCGCGTCCGGAGCCGTACCTGCGCACCACGCCCCAGGCGTGGGAGTACGGGGACGACCCGTCCGCCATCGACTGGACGTTGACGGTGCTGTCGCAGGGACACCTGGCCGCGGTGTCGCCGCTGCGCCGCGAGCTGGAGGCGGACGTGCCGCCGTCCTCGGAGCTGGGCGTGGCGGCGGTGGAGTTGTACCTGGACACCAGCGGCTCGATGCCCAACCCCGCGCACACGCTCAACAGCATGACGCTGGCCGCGCAGGTGCTGGCCGCGTCCGCGGTGCGCAAGAAGGCGATGGTGCGCGGCGTCGTCTATTCGAGCGGTCCCCCCCTCGTGTCCCCGTGGATGTACGACGAGGAGACGGCGCGGGACTTCCTGCTGCACTACGTCGGCGGCGGGACGGACTATCCATTCGAGGTGCTCACCGAGCTGTCGCGGGAGCGGCCGGACGCGCTGCGGGTCATCATCTCCGACAGCGACTTCCTGGCGAACGTGGGCAACCCCGAGGACATGCGACGACTGGTGGAGGCCACGCGGCGCTCGCGGCTGGTCGTCGCGCTGCTGGCGCTCCCGGACGAGCGGCGCGCGCGCCAGGTGCTTCAACCCGCCTTGAAGGAGCGGGGCTTCCGGCTGGTGGTGGTGCAGTGGATGTCGGACTTCGGTCCGGCCGCCGCCGACCTCGCCCGGGCCCTGTTGGAGAAGTGATGGACTTCGACATCAAGCACATCCGGAAGCAGCTCGCCGACACGCCGCTCGTGTCGCCGTATCCACACGACCTCTCGGTGGCCATCATCTGCGACACGTTCCGGCTGGCGAACCTCCGTCCACCCTCGCGGCAGGACTGGACGGTCCTGGAACAGCGCGACCGCGGGGCGGGGCTGTGGAAGGAGCAGGTGATGATGCTCGCCCACCTCCTGACGGCGACGGAGCTGCGCGCCACCACGGCGGCGACGCTGCGCCCGAACATGGACGCCACGACGCTCCTCCAGAGGTTCTTCACGGAGGTGGAGCCGTTGACGGCGGAGATGATCCGCTCCAACGTCTTCCGGCTGGAGGAGTTCCTGCGCAAGTGGGTCCACGCCGTGGAGGGACGGGTGAAGGACGAGGCGCCCCAGCAGTCCGCCGCGCGGCTGAAGCAGCTCGACTACCGCACGGCGCTGCAGGAGATGCAGCGCGCGGACGAGGCCCGGAAGCAGGAGGTCGAGCGGCGGAAGCAGGAGCTCCAGGAGGCGGCCCTCCGCGCCACCGAGGCGCGCGGCTGGCGGGAGTGACGGGAGCGCTCTCCGTGGACGCGCGCGTGGCGCCGCGCGCGAACATCCGCCGGGACACGGCCTCGCAGCGCCCACACGTCCCGTGGGCGGAGTCCATCGCAGCGGGCCTGTCGCGGCTGGCGGCGGTGCCCCGCGAGGACGAGGCCCGCGCGCTCCTGGACGCCCGGCTGGAGTGGCTGCGGGGCGCGCTGCTCGCGTCGCCGTACTACGTGCGCCGGCTCCAGCAGGTGGGGCTCCACCCGGGCGACCTGCAATCGCTCCAGGACCTGCGGCACTTCCCGACGCTGGAGAGGACCGGGCTCGCGCTGCACTGGGGTGAGGTGTCGGCGCTCCCCTCCGAGGACGAGGGGTGCGTGGTGGTGAGGAGCTCCGGCTCGACGGGGGAGCCGGTGCGGGTGGTGAGGGACCGGCGCGACTGCCTGCACATGTGGGCCGTGCTGCGCTTCTGGCTGGAGCGGGCGGAGGTGGCGCTGCCCCCGCGTCCCCGCGTGGTGCTGCTGGACGCGCTGCCGGGAGGGCTGGAGTACTCGGTGCGCCTGCCCATCCTCCAGGACGGGGCGTTGCATCGCGTCTCCGTCCTGCGGGGTGACGCGCGTGAGCGCCTGCGCCGCGTCTCGCCCACGGTGGTCTTCTCCGATCCAGAGGGGCTGCGCTGGTGGGCGGAGCAGGACGGCCTGCCGGTGCCGGGGCTCGTGTTGAGCTCGGCGCAGCACCTGTCGGAGGCGCTGCGCGAGCGGCTGGCGCGGGTGCTCCCGGTGCCGGTGCTCAACTACTACGCGACGACGGAGACGGGGCCGCTGGCGTGGGAGTGTTTCCGGTCCACGGGCCACTTCCACGTGCTCGCGCCCGACGTGTGGCTGGAGCCGGACCAGGACGAGGTGGTGGTGACGCGGCTCCGGCCGAGCGTGTTGCCGTTGCTGCGCTACCGACCGGCGGACGCGGGGACGGTGCGCAGGGATGCGTGCGCATGTGGCTTCCAGGGCTGGACGCTCGAGGGCTTCGGTGGCCGTGGCGCCTGCGGGTTCACCACGCCCACGGGGCGGAGCGTGGATGCGTGGGCGCTCGCGTGGGTGTTCAAGCACCACGCGCTCCGGGCCTTCCGGTTGACGCAGCTCGCGCCCACGCACTTCGAGCTGGAGCTGGTGGACGCCACGGAGCCGGGTCCTCTCCGTGAGCGGCTCACCGGGGCGCTGCGCAACCTGGGGTGGAGCGACGCGCCACGCCTCGACGTGCGCGCCGTGAGCGGCGACAGCCTCGTCACCGGCACCAAGCCCCTGCCGTTCCGCACACGAATCCCGCGCGAGGGCAATCACACATGACCCACCCTGCGCAGCGCCCCTGCAAGACTTCATCGCCAGCGTCATCGCGAGCGCGGGAGAGCGGGTTGCTTCACACCCCATTGCCTGTCGTGCCGACAGCCATTCAACACGCCAACGCCTGACGCGCGTCCGAGGAGCGCGGAGCGTTCATCCGTCAATCAATTGCAAGACGGACCCGAGGCAGGGGCCTTTCGAATCGGACCATCATGAGGGAAACGGCTCGCTCCGCGGACCACGCTCCGGTCACTCGCGGAGGGGCACATCCGTCACTCTCGGGGGCGGATGTCATCTCGCCATGAGGAAGCCCCGCCTTGCGCACGCACTCCTCCCCGGTGGCCACCGCCCCTTCGCCAGACACCACCGTCCGGCCCCTGCTGTCGTCCACCTCCCCGGGGCCGCGCGTCGCCCCGGACCCGAGGCGGTTCTGGCATTCCCTCCAGAAGTCGTGGGCCGGCCGCTACGGCATCGCGCTGCTGGGCCTGCTGGTGGCCTTCTTCCTCCAATCCCAGTTGCTGCCCTTCATGTCGTCCGGGCCCTTCCTCTTCTTCTACGGCGCCGTCATGGTCGCCGGCTGGTGGGGAGGCTGGGGCCCCGCGCTGCTCGTCACCGCCCTGTCCGTCGCGGTGGTGGACACACACTTCCTCCCTCCGCGCCTCTCCATCCAGATGCGCTCCGCGGACATCCTGGCGCTCAGCGTCTTCGGCCTGCTGGCCGTCTTCATCACCAAGCTCAACGTCACGCTCACCCACGCGCTCGCCGAACGCGCCGCGCTGCTGGAGCGCGAGCACCAGGCCCACGCCGCCGCGGAGGATGCCCGCTCCCGCCTGCACACCATCTTCATGCAGGCCCCCGCGCAGATCTTCTTCCTGCGCGGCCCCACCCACGCGTTCGACTTCTCCAACGCGCAGAACAGCATCCTGCTCAAGCAGCAGGACGCCCCGGGCATGACGCTGCGCGAGGGCATGCTCAAGGTGGGAGACCAGGACGTGCGCGGCGTGCTCGACCGCGTCTACGCCACCGGCGAATCCTTCCTGGGATGCGCCGTGGCCCTGCGCATCCCCCAGTCCGACGGCACGGAGAAGGAGGCCTTCTACAACCTCACCTACCAGCCCACCCGCGACGACCGCGGCCACGTGGAGGGCATCGCCGGCTTCGGCTTCGAGGTCACCGACCTGGTCCACGCCCGCCAGCGCGCGGAGGCGCTCGCCACGGAGCTGCGGCAAGCGGAGTTCCGCACCCGCGTGCTCGCGGAGGTCAGCACCGTGCTCGCCTCGTCACTCGACCACGAGACGACGCTGCGCAACCTGGCGAAGCTGGTGGTGCCCGCGCTCGCGGACTGGTGCTTCGTGGACCTGGCCGAACCCAACGGCGCCTTCCGCCGCCTGGAGGTGGCGCACGCGCGCCCCGAGGACGCCCCCGTGGCCGCCGAGGTCATCAACTTCAACCTCATGCCCGAGGGCAACCCCCGCCACCCGCCCACCGCCGCGCTGCTGAGGGGCGAGGCCATCCTCTTCGAGGAGATGACGCCCGCGCACATCAAGCGCAGCGCCCACAACGAGAACCACGCCCGCGTCATGCTGGCCACCGGCCTGCGCTCCTTCATCGCCGTGCCCCTCGTCGTGCGCGGCCACACGCTCGGCGTGTTCAGCTTCTTCACCTCCTTCTCCAACCGCCGCTACACGCAGGCGGACCTCGCCTTCGGCCTGGAGCTGGCCTACCGCGCGGCGCTCTCCATGGAGAACGCCCGGCTGTACCGGGAGGCCCAGGAGGCCATCCGCCTGCGCGACGAGTTCCTCTCCATCGCCAGCCACGAGCTGAAGACGCCGCTCACCCCGCTGAGCCTCAAGCTCCAGGCGCTCGCCCGCGAGCTGGAGCGCCACCCGGACACCATCCCCTACTCCGTCGTGAAGGGGTACGTGGACACCGGCGCCCGGCAGGTGAAGAAGCTGGCGGAGCTGGTGGGCGACCTGCTCGACGTGTCCCGCATCGCGGCGGGCCGGCTCGCGCTGGAGCTGGAGGACGTGGACCTGGGCGAGCTGCTGCGCGAGGTGGCGCAGCGGTACGAGCCCCACGCCGCGCGCGCCGGCTCCGTCCTCCAGATAGAGGGCGGGGAGACGGCGCTGGTGGGCCGGTGGGACCGCCTCCGCCTGGAGCAGGTGGTCACCAACCTCATCGACAACGCGGTGAAGTACGGCGCGGGCAAGCCCATCACGCTGACGCTGGAGCAGGGCCCCACGCGCGCGCGCCTGCGGGTCCGGGACCAGGGCATCGGCATCGCGCCGGAGCACCTGCCCCGCCTCTTCGGCCGCTTCGAGCGCGCCGTGTCGGAACGGCACTACGGCGGCCTGGGCCTGGGGCTCTACATCACCCGGACGCTCGTGGAGGCCATGGGGGGCCGGGTCCGCGTGGAGAGCGAGCAGGGCCGGGGCTCCACCTTCACCGTGGATCTCCCCCGCGAGCACGCGCTTCCGGTTGACGTGCAGGCCCTTCCCTCGCAGTAAACGCCCTCGCACCTGGACGCCGTCGCCCCGACGGCGCGAGGAGGGGATGTCGACATGGAGACACGGACGCTCGGGAAGCAGGGACTGAAGGTATCCGCGATGGGGCTCGGCTGCATGGGCATGTCCGACTTCTACGCGGGCCGGGACGACGTGGAGTCGGAGGCCACGCTGCTGCACGCCGTGGAGCGGGGCGTCACCTTCTTCGACACCGCGGACATGTACGGCGCCGGAAGGAACGAGGAGCTGGTGGGGCGCGTGCTCGGGCCGCACCGCGCGAAGCTGGTGCTGGCGACGAAGTTCGGCATCCGCCGCGACCCGAACAACCCCAACGCGCGCACCATCGACGCCACGCCGGCGTACGCGAAGCAGGCGGTGGAGGCGAGCCTGAAGCGGCTGGGCGTGGACGTCATCGACCTGTACTACCTGCACCGCATGGACGGGAAGACGCCCATCGAGGACACGGTGGGCGCGATGGCGGACCTGGTGCGCGAGGGCAAGGTGCGCCACCTGGGCCTGTCGGAGGTGGACGGGGACACGCTGCGCCGCGCCTCCAAGGTGCACCCCATCGCCGCGCTCCAGAGCGAGTACTCGCTGTGGAGCCGCGACCCGGAGGATGGCGTGCTGGAGGCATGCCGCGAGCTGGGCATCGGCTTCGTGCCCTACAGCCCGCTGGGGCGCGGCTTCCTGACGGGGCAGCTCAAACGCTTCGAGGACCTGGAGGCCGACGACTACCGCCGTCACTCCCCGCGCTTCCAGGGTGAGAACTTCACGCGCAACCTGGCGCTGGTGGGCCACGTGGAGCGGCTGGCGAAGGAGAAGGGCTGCTCGCCGGCGCAACTGGCGCTCGCGTGGGTGATGGCGCGCGGCCAGGACCTCGTCCCCATCCCGGGCACCAAGCGCCGCAAGTACCTGGACGAGAACCTGGGCGCGCTCGACGTGAAGCTCACGGCGAAGGACCTGGCGGACATCGAGGCCGTGGCGCCTCCGGGCGTCGCCGTGGGGGACCGCTATCCCGCGGCCGCGCAGAGCACGCTGCCGAAGTCCGGCAAGCGCTGAGTCAGGCGCGGTCCCGAGCCAGCTGCGCGTGCGGCAGCCACGCGCCGCTGGCCCCCAGGCAGTAGCGGCAGGTGGCCAGCGGCGTGTCCGCCTCGAGGTAGGCGAGCATCCGCTCCAGCAGCTCCGGCGCGTCGAGCCGCACGCCGTCCACGTCTCCCAGCCCGCGCAGCTCCGGGTGCGTGGGCCCGAGCACGGTGGCGACGTGCGGAGGCCGCGTGCACGCGTAGAAGCGCCCCTGGTGGACCAGGTGGCAGCGGACCTTGAGCCAGCAGCGCGCGTGGACCTCGCGCGTCACCGCCTCCGTTTCGTGGGGCGCGTCCGGGGACAGTTGCTGGAAGGCGTCGATGCGCTTGACGGTGAGGTGGATGCGGTGGGCGTCGCAGCGCTCGGTGATGCGGGTGATGGACTTCTCCGGGAGCGGCGCGGACGTGTAGACGGAGAGGGTCATCCGGTCCAACCGCTCGTAGACCGCGTCCGGGGCGCGCTGGGCGAGGAAGCCGTTGGTGGTGACGGACACCTGCTCGGAGATGCCGGAGGCGCGGACGGCGTCGAGCACGGCGGGCAGGTCCGGGTGGAGGAAGGGCTCGCCCCCCGTGAGCTTGAAGACGTTGGGGCGCAGCACGCGGGCCAGGCGCGTCAGGTCCGCGCCCAGCGCCGAGGGCTCCACCGCCCAGGCCGGCAGGTGGGGCGACATGGGGCAGCACTGCACGCAGCGCAGGTTGCAGTGCGTGACGACATGCGTCTCCAGGGACCAGGTGAGGATGCGACCGTCGTGCAGCTCGTAATGCACGAGGAGGACTATAGCGGGGTTGCCCCGGGCCCCAGGGGCTTGAGACAGTCCGCGCGTGTCCTCCCGCCCCGGCGATGCCAGCGGCCCGCTCGCCACCCTGCCCGGCCACCGGCCCACCGGGACGTCCTCGCCCCGCCCCGCCGACTCCGTGTGGCCGTTGGCGACGGCGCTCGACCCCGACGCGGTGGCGGCCCTGCTGTGCCATGTGCTCCCCGCCGACGCGAGCCTCTTCGGCGGGGTGACGCGCGTCCTCCCGCCGCTGCCTCGCGTCCGGCGCGCCGCGGAGCCCGCCGACACCGAGGAGGCGCTCGCGCGGCGCCTCCTGGCCTCGCTCACCGAGGCGGTGAGCACACGGGTGGCGTCAGGCGTCCATGACGTGAGCCTCAGCGGCGGCGTGGACAGCGCGACCTTGTGCGCCCTCGCCGCGCGCGCGGCGCCGGGCCGCGTGCGTGCGTGGACCATGGACGTCCACTTCGCGGACGCGCAGGAGCGCCACCACGCGCGGACGGTGGCGCGCGAGGCCGGCGTGGAGCTGGTGGACATCACCATCCCGGACGACGTGCTCCCGGACCTCTTCGAGCCCGCGGTCGTGAGCAACGAGGGCGTCATCATCAACGCCCGCGCGGTGGCGAGCTTCGCGTTCTACGCGGGCGCGCGGAGACACGGCGCCACGCGACTGTTGAGCGGCGCGGGCGCGGACGAGGTGCTCCTGGGGAACCCGCGCGCGCTCGGGTCGGCGGCGGCACGCGTCGCGGAGGACCGTGGACTCGCGCGCGCCGTGCTGCGCCGCCCCCCTGTGGACGACTTGGGGGTGATGCCCTGGGCGGGAGCCCCCGAGGACGCGGCGGTCTCCGAGGAGGTCCGCCACGCCGCGTGGGTGCTGCGCGAGCTGGTGCTCCCTCCCGAGCTGCGAGGCGCGCGGACGCACGGGCTCACGGTCCACACGCCCTATCTCGACACCCCGGTCGCGGACGTGGCGCTCGCGCTCCCCGGCGCCTTGCTCACACGGGCGGGCGAGGGCAAGTGGCTCTTCCGTCACGCGGTCCGAGGACTCGTGCCCGAACCGGTGCGCCTGGCGCGAAAGACGCCTCGCTACGGACACACCGCGCTCTCCAGTCCCGTGCGGGCTCGCTGGCTGGAGCTGTATCGCGCCTGGCTCTCCCCGGAACGCCTGGAACCCCTGGGGGTGATCGACCCGGGGGCCACGCGCGCGCTCCTGGAACGCTACGCGCGCCTGCCCGTCGAGGCCCCCGAAGCCGCGGGAGTGGATCGTTTGTTGATGCGGGTGTGTTCCCTGTCCATTCTGCGCGCCCACGCACGGACGCCCCCGCCATGTCCCGAGTCCTGATTGCCACCTCGCCCGAGAAGGGCCACATCAACCCGATGACGGGCGTCGCGCAGTGGCTGCTCCGGATGGGGCACACCGTGGGCTGGCTGTGCCTGCCCGAGCCCGCGCCCCAGTTGGCGCGGATGGGCGTGGAGGTGCTCACGCTGCCCCACGTCGCGGCCGAGGCGCCCCCCCTCGAGACGGGCGGCGAGGCGCTGGCGGACCTGGTGCGCGACGAGGCGGCGCTCGGCGGATGGATTCGTGGGCTGCTGCTGGACGCGGTGCCCTCGCTGCTGGAGCCCGTGCGGCAGGTGGTGCGCGCCTTCCGTCCGGACGTGATGGCGCTGGATGGGATGCAGTACGCCGCGGTGCTCACCGCGCACCAGGAGCGCATCCCCTGGGCGGGGGTCTCCTCCGCGCTGTCCCTGCTGGAGCCCATGGAGGACTACGGCCTGCGGCGCAACGTGCGCCTGCTCGCGGAGGACCGGCGGGCCCTCTTCGCGCGCCATGGCTTCGACGCGCGCTTCCGCAACTGCGAGTGCCTCTCGCCGCGCCTCAACAGCCTCTTCACGACCGAGGCCTTCCTCGGCCCCGACGTGGACCTGCCGCCCGCCACGCACCTGGTGGGCCCCTCGATTCCGCCGGACGAGCGCGGGGACGAGGTCGACTTCCCGTGGAGCCGGCTCGGCGCGAGGCCCGTGGTGTACGTGTCCTTCGGCAGCCAGATTTCATGGCAGCCCGCGCTGTTCCGCACCATCGCCGAGGCCGCCGCCCCGCTGGAGGTGACGGTGGTGCTGAGCGCGGGTGAGCTGGCGGACACGGACTTCTCGCGCTCGCTGCCCGGCGACGTGGTGGCGGTCCCCTACACCCCGCAGCGACAGCTGCTCCCACGCACGGCGGCCTTCGTCTCGCACGGCGGCGCGAACTCGGTGATGGAGGCGATGACGGCCGGCGTCCCCATGCTGCTGCTGCCCGTCTGCAACGACCAGCCCATCCAGGCCCACTTCCTCCAGAAGTCCGGAGCGGGGCTCGCGCTGGAGCCGGGGAGCCTGACCGTGGAGACGTGTCGCGCGGCGCTCCGTCAGCTCCTCGCCCCCGGGACGCCCCTGCGTCAGAAGGCCTCCGACATCTCCCAGTCCTATCGCGCGCGCGATGGAGCGCGGGAGGCGGCGGAGCGCATCGTCGGGCTCGTCTCGTGAGTCTCCACACGCACGACTGGAGCCCCCGGCGATACCGTCCGGCGGGCGTGACGCCGCTGGAGGTGTGGAACCTCCCGGTCCTGGGACACGAGCTGTGGGAGCTGCTCGGGGCGCCGAGCCTGGACGCGGCGCGCTGGACGGGTGTCCCCGAGGAGCGGCTCGCGAACACGTTGATGCCGCCCCTCGTCGTCGCCCTGGAGACGCTGGCGCGGCGACACGAAGTGGACGCCATCTGGCTCAGCGGCGGACTCGCCTGCCTGGAGGACTTCGGTCCGCGGCTCGAGGAGGCCACCGTGGGCCTCGGCCGTCCCGTGCATGTCGCCCCGGAGCCCCGCTTCGCGCCGGTCCAGGCGGGGCTGCGGGTGCTGGAGCGCGCGGGTGCGCGACGTCCCCTGGCGCTCGACGTGGGACAGACGAGCATCAAGTGCCGAGGCCTCGGCGGCTCCCACGTCTTCGAGCGGGACATCACGGCGCTGCCGCGCCTGCTCATCGGCGCGCCTCGCCCGGAGGATGGGAGCCACGTCGTCGCGGCGGTGCGCTTCATCGCGGACGCCCTGCGCGCGAACCTGGCCCCGGACGACTACGTCACGCCCGACGCGCTCTGCCTGGCGCTGCCGTGTCCGCTCGACGAGGCCCTGCGGCCCGGGGGCTGCACGTATGGGTGGGAAGGACATGCGTCCCTCGTCCGGGACATCCTGACGGAGGCGGACGTGCTCCCCTCCGGCGTGGGCGACGTCCTCGTGATGAACGACGCGGAGCTCGCGGCCGAGGCGGCCCGTGAGGACGTGCGGCTGACACACCACCGTCGCATCCTGTGTCTCACGCTGGGCTTCGGTCCGGGCGGCGCCCTGCTCGAGCGTGTGTGAGCCGGAGGTCGACACAGCACCTCCCCGGACAGTGAGGTGACCTCCCCGAACGGGCAGGTCCGCATCCTGCCCGGTCCGCCGATGTGGCGTGCCTTCGAGGCTCTTACCTTCCTCCTCGAAAGGAACACGCCATGTCCACCGACCTCCTCCAATCCCTCTCCCACTCCCTCGCCTCCGTCGTGGAGCGCGTCGCGCCGAGCGTCGTCCGCATCGAGGCCCGCCGTCGTCGCGGCGCCACCGGCATCGTCTGGAGCACCGAAGGCCACATCCTCACCACCAGCCACGCCGTCGAGCACGAAGGCTCCATCCAGGTAGGACTCCCCGACGGCCGCACCGTCTCCGCCGAGCTCGTCGGCCGGGACGCCAGCACCGACCTCGCGCTGCTGAAGCTCGACCCTTCGGGCCACGCGCCGCTGACGCCCGCGGTGCTGGACGACGTGAAGGTCGGCCACCTCGTCGTCACGGTCGCCCGGCCGGGACGCACGGCGCGCGCCACGCTGGGCATGGTGAGCACCCACGGCGAGGGCTGGCGCACCCACGCGGGCGGACGCGTGGACCGCTACCTCGAGACGGACGCGGACCTGCCGCCCGGCTTCTCCGGTGGCGCGCTGGTCGACTCCCAGGGGCGCCTCGTCGGCCTGCTCACGGCGGCCTTCTCGCGCACGGCCGCGGTGGTCATCCCCGTCGACACGTTGACGCGCGTGGCCTCCACGCTGAAGGAGCACGGCGGCATCCGCCGGGGCTACCTGGGCGTGGGGGCGTATCCCGTGAAGCTGCCTCGTCACCAGTGGGAGGCCGCCGGGACGGAGGCGGGGCTCATCTTCCTCTCCGTGGACCCAGACGGGCCCGCGAGCAAGGCGGGGCTGGTGTTGGGCGACGTGCTGGTGAGCCTGGGCGGACAGGCGCTGCTCGGCGTGGAGGACCTGTTGGGCTACCTGGGCGACGAGAAGGTGGGCACCACCGTCCAGGCCCGCGTGCTGCGCGCCGGTGAGGTGCGCGAAGTGCCCGTCACCATCGGCCGGCGTTCGTGAGGAGCGAGGACACACCATGAAGCTCTTGCAGCAGTTCTCGGATGATTTGGAGACGCTCGTCTCCCGCGCCTCGCCCGCGGTGGTGGGCGTGGAGCATGCCCGGGGCCATGGCACCGGCCTCTTCCTCACCCCGGATGGCTACGTCCTCACCAACCGGCACGTGGTGATGCGGGGCTCGCGCAAGCTGACGGTGCAGCTCTCCAATGGGGAGGAGCTGCGGGGCACGCTGGTGGGCGGAGACGCGCCCACGGACCTCGCCGTCGTCCGCGCCGAGGGCACCGACTTCCCCACGCTGCCCCTGACGGCGCCGGAGACGGTGCGCGTGGGGCAGCTGGTCATGGCCATCGGGAACCCGTTCCGGTTGGAGCAGTCCGTGGCCATGGGCGTGGTGAGCGCCGTCAACCGCAGCGTCACGTTGCCGGACGGCGTCATCCTGGAGGGCATGCTCCAGACGGACGCGGCCATCAACCCGGGCAACTCGGGCGGGCCGCTCATCAACACGCGCGGAGAGGTGGTGGGGCTCAACACGCTGGTGCTCCCGTATGCCCAGGGCATCGGCTTCGCGGTGAGCGCCACCACGGCGGCCTGGGTGGCCAGCCTGCTCATCCAGCGAGGACGCGTGGAGCGCCGCTTCCTCGGCATCGCCGCGACGGCGGTGAACCTGGACACGGCGCGGGCGAAGGACGCCGGACAGCCGCGCGCGGTCCGCGTCCTCCACGTCAAGGAGGGGACCCCGGCGGACGACGCGGGTCTCCAGCCGGACGACCTGCTGCTGGCCATCAATCAGCGGGCCGTCAGCAGCGTGGACGACCTCCAGCGCTTGATGGCCCTGGCCACGGACGAAGAGGTCTCGCTGGAGGTGCTGCGCAAGGGTCGCAGGAAGCAGCTCTCCGCCCGCACCCGCCCGCGCCCCGAGTCCTTCGCCGCGTGAGTCTTCCAGCCCCGGGGCCCACGCGAACGTGGCGTGGGCCCCGCGCGGGCAGGAATGACAATCACCGATTCCCAATCCCTGTCGTCCTGTCAGCCCCGCGCGCCTCACCGCAGGCGTGCTCCCGGGAGACAGGTGCCGCGCGATGACAGGCACGCGGGTTGAATCGTGAATCGGGGATGCACCCTCCCGTCCCGAGCAGGCCCCTGAGTCATGCCTTGCGCGAAGCTGGCAAGGCGACGTTCTTCGCCGCCACCCTGTGCGCGGGGGTGCTCCTCCCGAACTGGCTTCTCCGAGTGGCCAGCGAGCTCAGCGTCTACGCATACCGCAACAGGAGCCATCACTCGGGACACGACAGAGCCCTGCTGGACCTGAGGAACATCGCAGCCGCGCTCCGCGTCCACCATCGATACACCGGGCGATACCCCACCCAGGCCGAGGGACTCCAACCGCTCCTGGACATGGGAGGTCTCGAAACGCGGCCGTTCGACCCGTGGGGCGACGAATACGAGTACGCCTCGTGTGAAGGACGGATCCTCCTCTGGAGCCTGGGCGCGGACGGCAAGCCAGGAGGAGACGGCCCTGACGCGGACCTCGTGTTGCCGGGAGCACGCCCCACCGCTCAGTGAGCAACCATCAAGGCTTCACCCTCCGCACGGGTCGAACACCTTGTCCAGGAAAGACTGAGCAGGCGAGGCTCGCCGCGCCCCCGTCTCCCGGCTTGCATCCATGGCATCCGTCCAAGTATTCCGCCAGCACCTGGCGTGCTGCGGAATCCCAGCATGCAGGGGGGTTCGATGATCCGCTGCCTGCTGTTCGACATGGATGGGACGCTGCTCTTCACCGAGGAGGCGAACTTCGTCTCATACCGTCGCGCCTTCGCCGACGTGGGCTTCACGCTCGAGCGCGCCGCGTATCAGCGGGCCTTCGGCCTGCGCTTCGACGCCATGGTGCGTGAGGTCGGCGCGCGGTTGAGCCCCGAGGACGCCGCGCGCGTGAAGGAGGCCAAGGCCCGCTACTACCCCGAGTCCTTCGACCAGGTGCGCCCCAACCTGCCGCTCATCGGCTTCCTGCGCTCGGTGCGCGGGCACCACGCCACGGGCCTGGTGACGACGGCCGCCACGCCGAACGCGCGCGCCTTGATGCGCCACTTCGACCTCACGCACCTCTTCGACGTCACCGTCTTCGGCGAGGACGTCGCGAAGCCCAAGCCGGACCCGGAGGGCTACCAGCGCGCGATGAAGCTCGTCGGCATGGCCCCCGCCGACTGCCTGGCCTTCGAGGACAGCCCCAGCGGCATCGCCGCGGCCGAGGCGGCGGGCATCCACGTGGTCCGCATCCAGGAGCCGACGTGAAGCGCTCGCGGTTGTGGGCGCTCGCCCTGGTGGGCCTGGGACTGCTCGTCAGCGCCCTCTTCCTCACGCGGTTCATCGACGAGTCGCGGGAGTCCGGCCAGTGGGTGCCCTCCGGGCACGTGCCGCTCTGGGCCATCCCCGTGGCGGTGCTCTGCCAGGTGGTGGCGCACGCGCTGCGGACGAAGAACTCCCAGCGCCTCCTGCGCGTGGTGCGTCCCACCACGTGGCGCATCCTCTTCTCCGGCCTGTCCGTCGGCTACCTCTTCAACGCCATCCTGCCGTTCCGCCTGGGTGAGCTGGTGCGCGCGCACCTCATCGGCACGCGCATGCGCATCAGCCGCGCGGTGGTGCTGTTCACCATCCTCTTCGAGCGCGCGGTGGACGGCCTGCTCCTGGGCCTGTGCGCGCTGGGCGTGGTGGTGGCCACCTGGACGCGGGCACCCGAGGCCGCGGCGCTGATGCTCCGGCTCGCGCTGGGCGTGGGCGCGGTGAGCCTCACGGCGGCGCTGCTCATCTGGCTGCTGTACACGCAGAACCGCCGCATGCTGCGGGCCCTGGGCGGGCTCACCGCCCTGCTCAACGACCGGCTGAAGGACCGCATCCGCTTCGTCCTCTGGTCGCTCATCTACGGCACGCACGTCATCTTCCGCTCCGCGCGCCTGGGCCGCTTCGTGCTCACGTCGATGACGATGTGGGCGCTCTACCTCGCCTCGGCGGCCGCGCTGGTGTGGGGCTACCTGCCGGACCGGGACCCCGTGGGCACCCTGGGCACCGCCATCGGCGCCTACCTCTCCGTGGGTGTGCCCTCCGGCCCCGGCTTCGTGGGGACGTTCCACTACTACTACTCGGAGCTGGCGCGAGGGCTGCTCGGCATCACCGGCGTGCCCGTGGGCCTGTCGCTGGTGACGTGGGCGGTGCTCATCGGCCCGTTCGCGCTGGTGGGCCTGTACTTCCTGGTGGAGCGCCAGCGGGAGCGCGCCGCCACCGCGACGCCCCGGCTGGAGCGACTGAAGAACAAGCTGCACCGGGACGCGGACATCAGCCGCGAGTTCAGCCACTTCCTGGACGAGTACTTCTCCGGGCAGGCGCTCAGCCACGTGTTGTCCACGGGCGAGCTGCGCGGTGACTTCCGCATGGTGCGCACCTTCAAGGGCGGCTCCAACGCCAGCACCCTGCTCGTGTGGGCCGGGCAGGCGCTGAGCGTGCGCAAGGTGACGCTGCCGCAGCACGCGGAGAAGCTGAAGGTGCAGCACGACTGGCTGTTGTCGCGCAAGGACGTCCCGCACCTGCCCCGCATCCTGCGCGAGCTGCGCACCGACGACTCCTACGCCTTCGACCTGGAGTACCGCGAGCAGTACATCCCCTTCTTCCAGTTCATCCACTCGGAGGAGGTGGAGCGCTCCAAGCAGGTGCTGGACCAGGTGCTGGACTTCGTGGGCACGCACATCTACGCGAAGGGGGAGCGGCGCGACGAGCCCGCGCTGCTGGAGCGCTACCTGCGCGAGAAGGTCGAGGACAAGGTGCGCGACGCGGCGGCGCTGAGCCCCCGGCTGGCGGAGCTGCTCACGCACGACACGCTCTCCATCAACGGGCAGCGCTACGAGAACGTGTTCCCCGCGCTCGCGCGCCTGCGCGCCAACCCGCGCGCGCTGGCGGAGCTGGCCAGCGTGCGGGACACGCCCATCCACGGCGACCTGACGGTGGACAACCTCATCGTGCGGCGCGAGGACGCGGACTTCCTCGTGCTCGACCCGAACAACGAGAACGCCATCAGCGACCCGGTGGTGGACCTGGGCAAGCTGTGCCAGTCGCTGCACTCCGGCTACGAGTTCCTCTGCCAGCTCGAGCGGGCGCGCAGCGAGGACGCGGTGGTGGAGTACGAGGAGGCCACGTCCTCGCGCTACGCGGAGCTGTATACCCACCTCCAGCGCCGCTTCGAGACGACGCTGCCCCCCGAGGTGCGCCGCGCCGTCCTCTTCCACGAGGCGGTGCACTACTGCCGCATGCTCACCTACCGGGCCCGCATCAACCCCGACAGCCTGGTGGCCTTCTTCGCCACCGCGGTGCGCCTGTTCAACGCCTTCAACGCCCAGTACACGCCGGAGGCGCTGGGCTCCGGCCCGGACGCCCCCACGTCGTCGACCTCCCTCCAGCGCACGGCCTGACCCCAGGCGCGCCCCTTCACTCGAAAGCCCCTCCCATGCGTCCGCTCCACGTCCTGCTGCCCATGGCCGGCCTCGGCTCGCGCTTCGCCGACGCGGGCTTCACCACGCCCAAGCCCCTCATCCCGGTGGACGGCGTGCCCATGGTGCTCAAGGCCCTCTCCAGCCTGTCGGGCTGGGGGCTGGACGTCGTGCACACCGCCGTGGTGCGCCGGCCGCACGAGGAGCAGTTCCGGCTGGCCACGCTGCTGCGCGAGGCCGTGCCCGGGCTGGAGGTGGTGATTCTGGAGGAGATGACCCGGGGCGCGGTGGAGACGGCGCTCGCCGCGTCCGGGCGGATGACGGGGGAGCGGGGCCTGCTGGTCATGGACTGCGACCTGTGGTTCGACAGCCCGGCGTACGGCGAGCTGGTGCGCGCCGCGCTCGCCAGCGACGACCCGACGCTCGCCGGAGGGCTGCTCACCTTCCCCTCCCAGCTCCCGCGCTACAGCTATGCGAAGTGCGAGGGGGAGCGGGTGGTGCGCACGGCGGAGAAGGTGGTCATCTCCGACGCGGCCATCATGGGCGCCTACTTCTTCGCCACCGAACGCCACTTCCTCACCGCGGGCCGCCAGCTCATGGACCGCCCCATCTCCGACGGCATGCGCGAGTACTACCTGTCGCTGCTCTACAACCTCCTGCTGGAGGCGGGGGGCACGGTGCGGGCGGCGCGGGTGGCGCGCTACGCCTCCTTCGGCACGCCGGAGGAGCTGCGTCAGTACGAGGCCCAGGGCCCCACGACGCCTTGAACGGCGTCAGGCGTCGCGGTAGGGGAGCCGCGACGCATCTTCCGCGAAGGAGCCTCCCGTGGCCGCCGAACGCATCCTCGTCTTCGTCCCCATGTACAACTGCGAGCGGCAGATTCCGCGCGTGCTCGGCCGCTTCAGCGAGGACGTGCAGCGCCGCTTCGCCGAAATCATCGTGGTGGACAACGGCAGCCGCGACAACGGCGTGGAGGCCGCGGCGCAGGGGCTCGCGAAGCTCCAGCACCTGCCGGGCAAGGTGCTCGTCAACGACGACAACTACAACCTCGGCGGCTCGCACAAGGTGGCCTTCGAGTACGCGCTCGCGCACGGCTTCGACCACGTGGTGGTGCTGCACGGCGATGACCAGGCGGACATCAACGACCTGGTCCCCATCCTCGACGCCGGCAACTACCGGCAGCAGGACTCGCTGCTGGGCAGCCGCTTCATGCGCGGCTCGCGGCTGCAGGGCTATTCGCTGTTCCGCACCCTGGGCAACCACGTCTTCAACCTGCTGTTCTCCGCGGCGGCGCGGCGGCGCGTGTACGACCTGGGCTCCGGCCTCAACCTGTACTCGGTGCGCTACCTGGAGCCGCGCTTCTACCTGGGCTTCCCGGACAACCTCACGTTCAACATCCACCTGCTGCTGGCGGGCATCCACCGGCGCTCGCACTTCGGCTTCTTCCCGCTGAGCTGGCGCGAGGAGGACCAGGTCAGCAACGTGCGCATGGTGCGCCAGTCGCTCCAGACGGGCCGCATCGCGCTGGAGTACGCGCAGGACCCGGAGGCCTTCCTCGCGAAGGACTGGAGCAGCCGCCCGGGCCGGCCCTACACCTCAACCGTTGTGGCGCAGGTGAGCGGGGGCCACATCGACCGGACCCGCGGCCCCGCCTTCCCCGCCCGCTGACGGCGGCTGGGCGGCGACCCGCGCGCGGAGCACCCGCGCCTCGAACCAGGCCAGCGGCACGGCGAGATAGCCGAACACCCACAGGTCGGTGACGTAGGACGGGTGGCTGGCGGGCGCGGCCAGGAACACCATGGCGGCGGGGCCCAGGATGGCGCCCGCCGTCACCGCGGAGACGGGCAGCGTGCGCCACCGGCTGACCAGCCACAGCGCCAGCAGCAGCGCGGGCAGGCCGTTCCAGGGGAAGAAGAGGTAGCGTCCGCCCAGCGCCTCCGGCCAGCTCGCGTCGCGCAGCCAGTGGGTGACGCGGGCGATGGACTGGGGCGCCTTCGCCGGGTCCAGGCCATGCTCCGCGAGCAACTGGGCTCCCGCGGGCGAGTAGGCCGCGTTCACGTCCGCGGTCTCCCGGTGCGGGATGAAGGGCGGCGGCACCCTGACGCTCAGGCCCAGCACGCCCGCGAACGTGATGAGGCGGTTGGACAGCAGCAGCGCGGGGTTGTCGCGCGCCATGCGGAAGTAGACCCGCTTCAGCTCCGCCATCTTCTCGGGCGTCACCGGCGGGTGGAGGGCGTCCCAGTAGCAGGGGGACTCTTCGAGCAGGTACCGGTCCCGCAGGCAGGAGTAGGCGACCACCTCCTCCATCGCCGCCTTGTCCCCCTCCGGGTCCGGCGTGAAGTAGTGGTTGTTGACCATGAAGCCCAGCGGGTTGAGCAGGAGCGTCAGGGTGTAGCGCTGCTTGATTTCGGGCCACTCGACCAGGAGGCGCGGCTCGATGCCGCGCCGGAACACCTGCATGAGCCCCACCGTGCCCACGAGCACCGCCACCGCGAGCGCCACGCGGACCTGGCGCGACAGCACCAGCACGACGGGCACGTAGAGCACCAGCGCCAGGCTGTCGCCGCGCAGGAAGGTGGCCGTGGCGGTCAGGAGCACCAGCGCCGGCAGGGTGACGGGCGTGACGCCGGACCTCCCGGTGAGCGAGCGCCGCACCATGGCGCGCAGCAGGATGAGCGCGATGCCCAGGCGCAGCAGCGCGTTGAGGATGTCGTGCGAGACGAAGATGACGAGCACGCCCAGGGGGATGGACGTCACCACCAGCGCGATGAAGAGGCCCCCCACCCTGCGCGACAACCCCAGGTGCAGGAGCAGGGAGAAGAAGTCCGCGAGCACCACCGCGAACACGAGGACGTTGAAGAGCGTGGTGGTGGAGAACTGGCCGGTGGCGCGGTGGAGCCCGTGCGCCCAGATGCCCCAGAAGGTGCTCAGCCACGGCTCCACCCGGAACTCGCTGGAGACGCGCAGCGACTGACGCGAGTCGCTGATGTAGTGGCCGGGCCACTCGCCCACCCACCACGTCAAGAAGACCACCGCGAACAGGGCCCACAGGCCGAGGAAGCTCCGCCAGCGGTGACGGACCGAGACGGGGTCCTCGCGGCGGGCGCCCAGCGTGAAGGACCAGGCGACGACGAACGTGCAGACGGTGGTGGCGAGCGCCAGCAGCATGTCGCTCGTCTGGAGCAGGCGCCGCTCCAGCTGGGCCGGGAGGGGCGAGGGCCACGTCAGCCGCATCAGCCCGAAGACGACGGCCCCCACGCACAGGGCCCCCAGGGCCAGCCCCAGCTCGGGCCGAAACCGCCGCCACCCCGAGGGAGCCAGGACTCCCTCCCCGCTTCGCGCCTCCATCTCACGCCACCTCGTGGCGGCCGGTGCCGCCGTGCTCGAAGAGGCGCGCACCGTAGCCGATTCCCGAGAGGAGCGTCGAGGCGACGCGCGGGCCTAGGTCCGGACTTCGCCCGCCTGCTGGGGCCGGTCGTCCATGAAGATGCGGTCCTCGAAGCACCACACCCACGTCTCCCCCGGCTCGAAGGACTGGATGACGGGGTGGCGCGTCTGGTGGAAGTGCTTCGTCGCGTGCTTGTTGGGCGACGAGTCACAGCACCCCACGTGGCCACACTCCAGACAGCGGCGGAGGTGGACCCAGCGGGCGCCCATCTTCAGACACTCCTCGCAGCCCTGGGTCCGCGGCTCCGGGTTCCCCGCCCGCGCGATGTGATTGCACTCGGTCGCCATGTGCCGTCCCTCCTTGGGATTGGGGACACGTGTCCCGGCCGACATGCTGCGCACGCCGCGCCACGTCCACCATCCACGAGGGGCGCGGGCAGGCGGGCCCCCGTTCGCGTGGAGGAGCCGGTGTCGGGCCTCGCCCGGGGACGGGTGGCGCGCGCGGGGCCGGAGTCCCACGCTGGAGTGTATGCCCGCCGACGCGACCACCGTCTCGTATGACAGCCGCGGTGGGAAGGCCGTCCTCCTGGCGAGCGTGCTCGGCAGCGGCATGGCCTTCCTCGACTCCACGGCGGTCAACGTCGCCCTGCCCGCGCTGGGCCGGGAGCTGCACACGGGCCTGTCCGGCCTCCAGTGGGCGGTGGATGGCTACCTGCTCACGCTCAGCGCGCTGGTGCTCACCGGTGGCGCGTTGGGGGACGTCCGGGGGCAGCGGCGCGTCTTCCTGTTCGGCGTGTTCGCCTTCACCGTGTGCTCGGTGCTGTGCGGCCTGGCGCCGAGCACCTGGACGCTCGCCCTCTTCCGGGCGGCGCAGGGCCTGGGCGCCGCGCTGCTCGTGCCCGCGAGCCTCGCCATGCTGCGCACGTCCTTCCCCGAGCAGGACCGGCAGCGCGCGGTGTCCGCCTGGGCGGGCCTGTCCGGCGTCACCACGGCGCTGGGGCCGCTGCTCGGCGGCTGGTTGGTGGACGTGGCGTCGTGGCGGCTGGTGTTCTTCATCAACGTGCCCATGGCGCTCATCACCGCGTGGACGACGCTGCGGCACGTGCCGGACGACACGCCGTCGGGGACGCCGCGGAAGCTGGATGTGGCCGGTTCGGTGACGGCGGCGCTCGGCCTGGGCGGCGTCATCTACGCGCTCATCGAGGGCCCCGCGCACGGCTGGAGGGCCTCCACCGTGCTCGCAGCCGTGGGCGGCGTGGTGATGCTCGGCGTGTTCCTCGGCATCCAGGCGCGGGGACGCCACCCCATGCTGCCGCTCGGCCTGTTCGCCTCGCGGACGTTCTCCGGCGCGAACCTCACCACGCTCGCCGTCTACTTCGCGCTCGGCGGCGTCAGCTTCCTCGTCATCCTCGCGCTGCAACAGGAGCTGGGCTACTCGGCGCTGTCCGCGGGCGCCTCGCTGCTGCCGCTCACCGTGCTGATGCTGGTGCTGTCGCCCCCCGTGGGACGGCTCGCGGGGTACACCGGCGCCAGGCCGCTGATGACGGTGGGGCCGCTGCTGGCCGGCGCGGGCATGGCGCTGCTGACGCGCATGCACCGGGGCGGAGGCTACGTGGGCAGCGTGTTGCCGGGCGTGCTCGTGCTGGGCGTGGGCCTGAGCCTCACGGTGGGGCCGCTCACGTCCGTGGTGCTGGGCGCGGTGGAGGAGCGACACGCGGGCATCGCGTCGGGCGTGAACAACGCGGTGGCGCGCATCGCCGGCCTGCTGGCGGTGGCGCTGCTCCCGCTGCTGGGGGGCCTCGCGGGCAAGACGGGTGAAGCGTTCCTCGCGGGCACCCGCACCGCGCTGTGGATTTCGGCGGGGCTGTGCGTGGTGGGCGCGCTGTGCTCCTGGCTCATGCTCCCGCGCGACGTGGGCCGGCTGACGCGCGGCGGGGCGGCGAAGGACACACCGCCCCCACCCCACCCTCCGCGCGCGACCTCACGCCTCGGGCTCCACCTCCGCCGTCGCCACGACTAGGGCGCTCCCAGGAGGCTCACGCCCCGGGCTTCCACTCCAGGGCCGTGGGGTTGGTGGAGAAGCCCATCGCCTCGTAGAGCGGACGCCCGTCGTTGGAGGCATGCAGCCACAGCCGCCCCAGCCCCAGCTCGCGCGCGAAGTCGAGCATGTCCGTCATGAGCGCGCGGGAGATGCCCCGGCGCCGCCAGCGCGGCGCGGTGTACATGTTGACGATGTAGCCCTCCAGGCCGGAGAGCCCCTCCGGGGACGGGGGCCGCTCGTACGGCGCCAGCCCCGCGCACGCCACGGCCTCCCCGTCGACGTAGGCCAGCCACACGTGGAAGCGGCCCGCGGGCAGCGCGGTCGGCAGGTAGCGCCGCGTGGCCTCCGCCCAGACCGCCAGCTCCTCGGGATGGGGAGCGGCCAGCTCACACATCAACGCGAGCCGCAATCGGATGACGTCTTCCAGCTCCGCGAGTCCTGCCTTGCGGATGATGTATTCCCCGGCGGTCGTGGTCAGCATGACGACCATCGTAGGCCCCTGGAAAACACAGACAATAAGGGCAACCCGAGGATGAGACACCGCGCACACGAGCCCCCTCGGGAAACACGCAGGCCCACTCCCCCCAGAGGAGAAGTGGGCCTGTATCATCCCGTGTGACGCGGGGGCTCAGCTCGCGGACTTGTACTTCACGGAGCAGCCGTAGGGCGTGGTGGTGGACGCCGGGACGGGCTTGCCGCCCAGCAGCGCGTCGACCGTCGTCTTCACGTGGTTGACCTTCTTCTCGTTCTTGCCGCGCGGGTCGTCGTCGATGGCGCCGGCGTAGCGGACCACGCCCTGCTCGTCGATGACGTACATGTGCGGCGTCGTCTTGGCGCCGTACGCCTTGCCCGTGGCGCCGCTGGCGTCCTGGAGGACCGGATAGGTGAAGCCCTCGTCCTTCTTCCAGGCCGCGGACTTCTCCGGCGTGTTGTGCGCCGTGGAGTCCACCGCGAGCCAGACGACCTTCTTGGCGTCGAAGCCCTTCAGGGTGTTGGCCATGGTGTCCGCCTCGTAGTGCCGCTTCACGAACGGGCACTCCGGGTTGGTCCACTCCAGCACCACCACCTTGCCCTTGTACTGCGACAGCGAGTGCTCCTTGCCCGCCTCGTCCTTCAGGGTGAAGGCGGGCGCCGGCTTGCCGACCTCCGCGTCCGCGAAGGCGGGCGCGCCCGCGAAGAGCGAACCCAGCGCGACGGCGGTGAAGACCTGCTTCATGGCGTACCTCCTGGTTGGGTGCAGCGTGTGTTCAAGGCTTGGGGAGACGCGCCGCGCAGAGGACCTTCGAGCCATCCGCCCGGTTCGAGGGCGAGCACGCGGAGGCGCGCTTCACGGCGTCCACCACCGAATCCACCGTCAGCAGCTCCGGCAGCACCTCCGGCGCGTCCGGCGCCGCGGGGTCGAGCACCAGGTACATGGGCACGCCCGCGCGGCCGTGCTCCGCCAGCCGGGCGGTGATGCGCGCGTCGCGGCGCGTCCAGTCCGCGACGAAGAAGGCCACCTGGTGCTCGGTGAAGGCCGCGCGGACCTCCTCGCGCGACAGCACGGTGCGCTCGTTGAACTTGCAGGTGAGGCACCAGTCCGCGGTGAAGTCGACGAACACGGGCTGACCCGCCGCCAGCGCGGCGGACACCGCCTCGTCGCTCCAGGGCTGCGCCTGCGCCACCGTGGAGGAGGTCGCGCGCGGGGTGGCCGCGGCCGCGTCGTCGAAGCGCAGCGTCGCCACGCCCGCGCCCACCAGCACCACCACCGCCACGCCGAGCGAGGCCCACCGGCGGCCGCCCTCCTGCGTCTGCGACTGGCCGTAGACCCACGTGCCCAGGCCCACCGCCACGAGGAACGCCAGCAGGCGCGCCATGCCGTCCACGCCGGCGAGGCCGCCCATCACCCACACCAACCACACCGTGGTGCCCAGCAGCGCGAAGCCCAGCACCTGCTTGAAGCGCTCCATCCACGCGCCCGGCTTGGGCAGCCGCTTCGCCAGCCCCGGCACCAGCACCAGCACGCAGAACGGCAGCGCGAGCCCCAGCCCCAGCGCGGTGAAGACGGCCAGCACCGTGATGGGGCCCGCCGCGAAGGCGAAGCCCACCGCCGTGCCCAGCAGCGGCGCGGAGCACGGCGTGGCGAGCACCACCGCCAGCACGCCCTCGCCCGCGCTGTGCATGAGCCCGTGGCTCTGGTCCACCTTGCCCGCGAGCGAGGTGCCGTCCAGGCCCACGTTGAAGACCCCGAAGAGGTTGAGCGCGAAGGCGACGAGCACCGCGCTCACCGCCGCGACGAAGAGCGGCTCCTGGAACTGGAAGCCCCAGCCCACGCCCGCGCCGCCGGCGCGAACCGCGAGCACCGCGCCCGCCAGCAGCAGCATGCTGCCCACGATGCCGCCGGCATACGCCGCGGCGTGCGCGCCCACGCGGCCCTGCTCCTGCCGCACCATGCGCGTGAAGCCGTACGCCTTGAGCGCCAGCACCGGGAACACGCACGGCATCAGGTTGAGCAGCGCGCCCCCGAGGAACGCGAACACCAGCGCCATGCCCAGCCCCAGCGACGACTCCGCGGGCGCGGCGGCGGGCACCACGGCCGCGGGCTTCACCGCCGCGAGCGAGTCCTTGATGGACGGAGGCTTCGCCACCGCCGCGGGCGCCGCGCCCGGAACGGCCGCCGCGGCCACGACGGGCGCCAGCGGGGCGTCCACCTCCAGCGCGTGGTAGCCCGTGGCCGCCGTGCCCAGGCGCAGCACGCCCTCGAGCCGGGGCTCGGCTTGCGGCACGTCCGGCTCCGCCTTGCCCTCGAGCGCGAAGCGCCCGGGCGCCGTCTCCTTCAGGTGCACCACGTCCACGCCGGGGATGCGCGCGGGGACGAAGAAGTCCTTCTCCAGCGGCGGCAGCGGCGCGCCCTTCGTCGAGGTCAGCGTGAGCGTCCCCGTGAAGGGCTGGCCCGCGGTGAGCGGCTTCGTGGCGAGCTCCACCTTCACATCGTAGCCGCTGTCCGCCATGGGGCGCGGGACGCGGGCGCGCGCGGCGTCGAACGTCGGCATCGCCTCCGCGTCCGGGAGCGTCTGGGGCCCCACGGGGATGGTGCGCGTGAGCATCATGTCCGCGGGGATGCAGTGCACCTCGCACACCAGCGCGTTCACCGCGGCGGAGAGCTGGAGCGAGCCCTGGGCCTGCGCGGACGCGGTGGCGTTCGCGAACAGGAGCACCTCGCCCTCGTAGCCGTGGGTGACGATGAAGCCGTCCGGCGTGCGGAAGGTGCTGGGGAAGGGCCACTGGAGCGGGCCCACGGTGCTGCCCGGCGTGTCCCAGTCGATCTCCGTCTCCAGGCCGGAGTCACCGGGGTTCTTCCAGTAGATGTGCCAGCCCGGATCCAACCGGAAGCGCACGCCCACGCGGAAGGTGTCGCCCGGCTTCACCTGGGTGGCGTCGACGAGCAGCGAGGCCTCCACCCGGGGGTCGCCCTCGTCGGGCGCGCTCGTGGCCACCGCGGACGGGGGCAACGCCGCGTGGGCCACCGTCGCCAGCAGCCACAGACACAGACCGCCCACCGGGACGAGCCTCTTGGACACCGTGTGCTTCATGTGCCTCCCGTTAACCCAGACGAGGCCCGCCCGCCAGCACCCGGCACGCACCTCATTCAGGGAGGAACCCTCCAGGCGAGCGGACATTCCCCGGGCGCGCGGGGCCCAGGCCCCGTGTGGGCAACCAGGCGAGCGCCCCTCAGTCCTCCGACTTCCAGGGGTTCATCACGGACACGGGGGCGGCGGGCCCCACGCGGCTCAGCGTGATGCGGGACACCTCCGAGCGCGCGCGCCGCATCACCAGTCCCTGCGGGTTGGCCGCGCGCTTCTCGACGTAGCGACGCAGGTCGGCCAGCCGCTCCATGTGACGCTGCGGCAGCACCTCCGGGGCGCCCAGCCGCGCCAGCTTGTAGAGGGCGAGGTCGGCGACCTCCAGGGCCTGCTCCGCGACGTCCTGCTGCTTGCGGCCCAGCGCCTTCCACGCGGCCGACTCCGCGGCCACCAGCTCCAGCTCCGCGGACACCGCGCGCACGAAGCGCCCCTGGTCGCTGTCCGGCGACAGGCGCGTCACCGTCACGGGCGCGCGGCGCGTGTCGCCGTTCTCCACGTAGGAGGCCGTCACGCCCAGGTTCCACGCGGAGCCCACGGACGCGTCCAGCGTGCCGTCGAAGAGGACGCGGCGCGCGAAGGACTGCGACACGGAGCCGAGCACCGCGCTCATCGCGTCTCCCTCCACGCGCGCGGGGTAGCGATGGCGGCAGCGCAGCGCGGAGAAGCCCGTGGGCAGCACGTACACGCGCGCGTCCGAGGCCACCTCGCCGAACAGCTCCGCGGACATCGCGGCCACGGCGAGCGGCAGGCTCTCCGGGTCGTCCACGTGCACGAAGCCCGTGCCCGCCGGGGACGTGAGCGCGTCCAGGATGTCGGGCAGGTAGTGCCGCCCCAACCCCAGCGCGTGCATGACGACGCCGGACTCCGCCACGCGGCCGCCCAGCGTGCGGAACTCCGCCAGGTGCGACGGGCCCACGGACGGCTCGCCGTCGGTGAGCATCAGCACCTGGGGCCGGGCGCCGGGGACGAACACGCGCCGCACCGCCTCCGCGCTCCGCTCGACGGCCTCGTGCAGCGCGGTGCCCTCGCCGGACTCGAGCCGGGCGAGCGTGCGCAGGAACTGGGCCTTGGCGGAGGTGTCCATCGCGCGCACCGGCAGCACCTGCTCCGCCTCCGCGTCGAAGGTGAGCAGCCCCAGGTAGTCACGCGGGGTGGCGCGCTCCACCAGCGCCTGCGCCGCCTGGATGGCCGCCAGGAGCGGCACGCCCCGCATGGACGCGCTGCGGTCGATGGCCAGGTTGACCGCCACGGGCGCGCGGGGAGCGTCCGCGTCCGCCTCCAAGGAGACGAGCAGGAGCACCTCGCGGCCATGCTCGGCGTCACGCTCCACTGCCCAGGCCGTCTGCTTCATCCGCGCTCCCGCGTGTACCGCCCGCCATTCTGCCGTGAAACCACCCCGGAGGGCCGGTGCCCCCGACGGCGAGACGTCGCGTGGGTCACAACGACAGGGCGCGCGGGCTCGGGGGAGTGCCTCTGCGACGAGGATGTCGGCACTCCCGCCCCGGAAGCAAGAGGGGACTCCCACACCGAGCCCTCACGGTCGAGGGGCACCCACACGCCGCTCGGCGTCAGCGGACCGCGCCACAGGCCGCGCAGTGCCGGGCCTCGGGCGTGCGCAGCGGCTTGCCGCACGCCGCGCAGGGCGGGCCGTACAAACTCAGCCGGTGAGGCATCACCGCGTTCGCGTTCGTCTCCGCGAAGCCCGTCAACCGCGTGTACGCCTCGCACACGGGCGCGAACAGCGCCTCCAGGCCCTCCACGGGGACGTCACCGTGCCTCGACGCCCCGAGCCCGAGCCTGGCGCCCACATGCAGCGCCCACACCGGCTCGAACTCCTCCTCGTCGAGCATCGGGACATCCGACTGGCAGCGCCAGCACCCGCGCACCTCCATCCCACCCTCCACGCACGAGCCCGGACACGGGGCTCCCAGGATGGGCCGCGCGGGCGCGAGCGCCGACGTGCTTCACGAGGAGGGGATGACACGCGCCACCTGGACGCGACGTCCAGAGGCGAAAGGCCTGCCCGGGAGCCACCCACCTGGGGGCCACCACACGGGCGGGATGACGACGACTTCAAGGACCTCGAACGAGGCCCCCGCGCTTCCACGGGCCGCGGGGGCAGCCCATCAATCCACGCCGCTCCAGCCGCCCCAGGACTCCTCGGAGTAGTTCCACATGCGGCCGCCGGGAGAGCCCTCCACGGGAATCACCGACTCGCACTCGCCATCCTCCGCGAGGTCCACATACGGCAGCCCCTCATCGTCCATGTACGTGGTGTCATCGTGAACCATGTCCGGCTCCTCACGGGCGCTCCGACGGGTGGAGGGTGGACGGCCTCGCGGCTCGCCTCTCTCCTGGGCGCCCCCTGTTCGGTCACCGTGGGCCCGCCCCATGCGAAGCCCCGTCCTCAGTCGTTGACCGATTTACGAACCATGGTGCCCATGCTGCCTCGCGTTGTAAAGCCCTTGGGACGTCAAAGTCTCGTTCACCCTGGGCCCCCTTCGCTCCCCTGTCCGCCAGGACACACGATTCCAAGTCTTTTCAGTCACTTGGGAATGCGTCCACTGACCGACAACCTGCGAGGCCGTCGTACAAGGTAGGGCCGACCGCCGCCGGATGGAACCTCACACCGGTCAACACCGGTGCATTTTCAACCCCGCACGGGAATGGGGTTCGTGCAGTAAATCTGTGTATCGCGAGCATTCCCATGCAGGAGGGCGCGGGTCCGTGCTTCACTCGCGGACACCGCGACGGCTCGGCGCTTGATTCGAGAATCACCCCTGTTAGGGTGGACGCACACTCAAGCTTTGCCGCGTCGCGGCAACGGGCGCCTTCCGCCGCGTACCCACAGAGGTCCCCCGAGTCCCAATGAGTCCCATCATCACCGGCCTATTGCTCGCCATCGCCATCCCCATCTTCGTCATGACCATGTCCGGTCGCGTGGGCGTGTTGCTCGCGATGAAGAAGGAGAACCGGCTCGACCAAATCCCGCTGCGCATCACGCGGCTCGTGCGCTTCGGGCTCGGGCAGAGGCGCATGGTGGATCCGGAGGAGTTCACGCCGGGGTTGATGCACGTGCTCATCTTCGCGGCGTTCCTGGTGCTGCAGTTGCGCACCCTCATGATGTTCGCGATGGGCTTCTCCACGGGCGCGCTGGAGCTCTTCACGGACCTGAGCCATCCGTTCTGGCTCGACCAGCCGGCGCTCTCGGGGCTGTACCGCGTCTACCTGCTGATCAAGGACGTGGTGGCGGCGCTGGCGGTGATGGCCTGCGGCTACTACGTGTGGACGCGCTGGAAGGTGAAGCCGGACCGCATGACGCAGTCCTGGGAGGCGTACCTCATCCTGGGCTTCATCTCCGGCTTGATGATTTCGGAGTTCATGTTCGGCGGCAGCCACATGGTGGCCGCGCGCGTGGCGCAGGCGTCCACGGCGCCCTCGCTGGTGTGGTGGGAGCCGTTCACCAGCCTGGTGGGCATGGCGATGATGCCCCTGGGCGCCACGGCGGCGCACGTGCTGGGCACGGCGGGCTTCTGGATCCACCTCACCATCGTCCTGGCGTTCCTGAACTTCCTGCCCATCGGCAAGCACTTCCACATCATCACCGGCCTGCCCAACGTCTTCTTCCAGCGCACCCACTCCACCGGCAAGCTGTCCACGCCGAACCTGGAGAAGGAGGAGTTCGGCGCGGCGACGGTGAAGGACCTGACGTGGAAGCAGGGCCTGGACCTGTACTCCTGCACCGAGTGCGGCCGCTGCCAGACGCACTGCCCCACGTACATCACCGGCAAGCCGCTCACGCACAAGGCCGTCAACCAGGACCTGAAGCACTGGCTCTGGGACAACGAGCAGTGGGTGGAGGAGGGCTACGGCCCCAACCACGTGAAGGAGGGGCTGCCGGAAATCGTGGGCACCGCGCTGAAGTCCGAGACGGTGTGGGCCTGTACGAGCTGCGGCTGGTGCGAGCAGGCGTGTCCGGTGTTCATCGAGAACGTCCCGCGCCTCATCGACATGCGCCGCTACCAGGTGCAGGTGAAGGCGGACTTCCCGCCTGAAATCCAGCGCGTGTTCGAGGGCATCGAGCGCCAGGGCAACCCCTGGGGCCTGGGCCAGGACCGGCGCGACGAGTGGGCGGAGGACCTGGCGCTGCCCACGTGGGGCGACGAGGGCGGCCCGTACGAGTACCTCTTCTTCGTGGGCTGCGCGGGCAGCTACGACGACAAGCAGAAGAAGGTCAGCCGCTCGCTGGTGAAGATCATGCGCGAGGCGGGTGTGAGCTTCGCGACGCTGTCGAAGCAGGAGATGTGCAACGGCGACTCCGCGCGCCGCATGGGCAACGAGTACCTGTACCAGACGATGGCGAAGACGAACGTCGAGTCGTGGAACTCGATGGGCGTGAAGGCCGTCATCACCCAGTGCCCGCACTGCTTCAACACCATCAAGAACGAGTACCCGGAGTTCGGCGGTGAGTACCGGGTCATCAACCACACGGAGCTCATCAACGAGCTGCTGCGCGAGAAGCGCATCAAGCTGTCCCAGGTGATGAACACCAAGCTCACCTACCACGACCCCTGCTACCTGGGCCGGCACAACGGCGTGTACGACGCGCCCCGCGAAGTGCTCAAGGCCATCCCCGGGCTGGAGGTGGTGGAGATGCAGCGCAGCAAGCGCGAGGGCTTCTGCTGCGGCGCCGGTGGCGGCCGGATGTGGATGGAAGAGCACATCGGCACGCGCATCAACCACAACCGCCTCAACGAGGCGGCGCTCACGCTCAAGCACGCCGAGGACCCGTCCACGCCGTTCCCCGACGCCGCGGACAAGAAGAAGCCGGGCCAGGTGGGCGACTACAAGGAGAAGGGCGGCACGGGCGTCGTCGCGGTGGCCTGCCCCTTCTGCTCCACGATGCTCAAGGACGCGGTCAACGACACCGGCCGCGAGGAGAACATCAAGGTCAAGGACATCACCGAGCTGGTGGCCGACGCGCTGGAGACGCGCAGTGGCGCCGCCGGTGGCGTGGCGCCCGGCACGACGCTGAGCGCCAAGCCGGAGTAGGCACGGGACACGGGGCGGGCCTTCCGGGCCCGCGCCCCTGACGACACACGACGAGGCCCGGCGGCTTCCCTCTCGGGGAGCCCCGGGCCTTCGTCGTTCCAGGAAGAGACGACCGTCAGGGCTTGCGCTGCTTCTCCGAGCGCAGCATCCGCTCCAGCCGCTTCGTGGGCCCGTCGTCACCCAGCTTGCCGGCCACGTACGCGCCGGCCGAGGCGAGCTTGCGGCTGAAGCCCTCCGGCGGGGTCGCGGGGTCGGGCCGGAGGTCCGTCAGGCCCACGCCGGCCAGCAGCGTGCCGGCCAGGTCCCGCTCGTCGTCGGAGGCGTGCGGCAGGAGCACCTCGCACACCGCCCGGTGCCCGTGCGCGGCGGCCATGATGAAGCCCGTCTCACCCACCGCGTCGGTCAGCTCCGGGTCGGCGCCCGCCGCCAGCAGCGCCCGCACCAGGTCCACGCGGCCGTGGCGCGCCGCCAGCATCAGCGGCGTGCGGTTCTCGTCGTCGAAGGGGTTGGGGTCCGCCCCCGCGGCGAGCTGGGACTCCAGGGAGTCGCGGTCACCCGCGAGCACGGCATCGAAGAGGGACATCACCACCTCCAGCGCCCCAGCATGGCGCCCCGGGACACGGGACGCCAGCGAGGGTCGGACTACAGGGGGCCGTACGAGGGCTCGAGCGCGCTGGGCACGGCGAGCGTCACGGAGTTCGACGGCTGGAGCGCCACGGTGGACCGGTAGATGCCCGGGTCGCCGCCGCTGGTGTCCACGAAGAGGAAGCCCACCTGGTCCGAGCGCGTCCACGTGGGCCACGTCTCCTGGGCGTTGGCGCTGCCGAAGTTCGTCACGCGCCGGGGATTGCCCATGCGCCCCGCCGTCAGCTCCGCCACGTAGACGCGCGTGTTGCCGGATGCGCCGCGGCCATCGAAGGCCACCTGGGCGCCGCTCGGGGACGCCACGACGCGGTTGACCACCGCCAGCACCTCGTTGCCCAGCAGCGAGTAGATGATGGCGCCGCCGTTCAGCGGCACGTAGGCCACCTGGCTGGAGCCCAACCCGTTGTTGGCCAGCGCCACCACCGCGCCCCCATCCGGCAGGGCGGACGGCGCCGAGTACGCGTAGCCCCCGTTGGGCGTCAGCTCCTGGAAGCCGCTGCCATCCGTGTTCACCCGCCCCAGCGTCGACAGCGAGCTGCCGTTCTTCGAGAAGGAGAACACCACGCTGCGCCCGTCCGGGCTGAACGTGGGCGAGCGGAAGTCGAAGCAGCCCTGGATGCAGACCGGGTCGTTGGCGCTCAAGAGCGTGGCCACCGCCCCGCCCGTGGAGGGCACCGTGCGCAGCGCGGTGCTCGCCCCGGCGCGCTGCACGAAGACGATGCTGCGCCCGTCGCGCGACACGGCCGGCGTGTACACCCCACCCACCGAGGTCAACCGCTGGGGGCTGTTGGGGTCACCCGCGTCATCCACCACGTAGACGTTGCGGTCGCTCTCCCGCACGAAGGCGAAGCCCCGGGTGAACGCCACCGTCCCGCCGCCACCGCCACCACCGTCATCCAGGGGCTCGCAGCCACCCAAGAGCCCCACCGCGAGAACTCCCCCGAGGAAAAACCGAATACCCGTCTTCACAGTCGCTCCGCGTCCCGGCCTGGTTGAAGCCCCGTACTAGAGGGCGCGCCGGGTCGGTCGTCAACGCATGGAGCGGCAGGCAGGCAGGCGAAGGGGCCGCTCAGCGGTTGAGCTTGTGGAGCTCGTTGCGGCACTGGTTGCAGAGCGAGAGCTGCTTGCGGTCGCAGTCCTGCGGGGACTGCGCGAAGAACATCACGCAGCGGGGGTCCTCGCAGTAGGACAGGCCGAGCAGGTGCCCCGTCTGGTGGACCACCTCCACCTGCACGCGCCGCCGCAGGTGGTCGCCGTCCGCGCCCTGGCGGAGGCGGGAGATGCTCACCACGGCGGTGCGCGACTCGCGGTCCGCCTCGCCGAAGACGAAGGGCGAGTCCGGGACGAAGAGGTCCACGTCGGTGAGCCCCAGCACGAGCTGCTGCCCCGGCTCCATCATCGGCGTCAGCCGCCGCATGATGGCGTTGCAGTGGTACTGGGAGCGGTCCTTGTTGAAGGCGTAGGCCGGCGTCGGAAGCGCGGCTTTCGCCACCACCGAGGCAGTGCCCATGTGCGCAGCCACCGGGTCCTGCAGGTCTTTCAACAGGGAGGCCGTCGGGCTACCCACGGAGACCAGCAGGAGCGTCTTCTGCGGCATCGGGCCACCGTCCTTCATGCACGCGGACGGACGCGCTGACTACGACCGCGTCCCCCCGGAGCGGAGTGGCTGGGGCGCAAGGATTCGAACCTTGATACTCAGAGTCAAAGTCTGATGTCCTGCCATTAGACGACGCCCCAGCAGGTTCGCACGTGTACTTCTGGCGGCCGATTCTACGGCATCTGGACGGGCTCGGGAACCCACCCTGACGCATGTCGGAGCTACCGCGCCTCGCGGTGGGGATCAACCCAGGAAAGCACCGGTACCGGACAGGTGTCCGCGCGCAGGATTCCACCTGGAGTGAAGGCATCCCGCCCGCGCGTATTGGAGCCGAGGCCCGGGGGGCGGTGCCCCCGGGCCATGGCGTGGAGCGTCAGCCCTTGAGGACGGCGAGTGGCGTCAGCCGCAACCGGGGCGCGACGAGGTCCGCCTCGTCCTCGAGCACCTCGGCGATGTCGCGGTAGGCGGCGGGCGCCTCCTCCACGAGCGAGGCCGCGCGGCCCGCGTCGAACACCACGCGGCGCAGGGCGTGGGCCAGCGCGTCCGGGCGGATGCGCTCGCGGGCCTCGCGGCGGGTGAGGACGCGCCCCGCGCCGTGGGAGCAGGAGCGGAACGCCCGCGCTTCACCGAGCCCCTCGACGACGTAGGAGGCGGTGCCCATGGAGCCGGGGACGAGGCCCCGCTCGCCCCGCTCCAGCCCCACCGCGCCCTTGCGGTGGACCCACAGCGGCCGGCCGAAGTGGACCTCACGCGAGACGTGGTTGTGGTGGACGTCCACGGTGTCCGCGTCCTCCGGCGCCACGCCCAGCGCCTCCGCCACGAGGGCCACCGCCCGCGCGGCCAGCACGTCGCGGTTCGCCCGGGCGAAGTGGCAGGCGAGCGCCACGTCCGCGAGGCACGCGGCGCCCTCCGGCGTGCGCACGTCGAGCCCCGGCAGGCTCCCCACGCCGAGCGTCGCGGCCACGCGCAGGTGGTGGTCGGCGATGGCGGCCCCCACGCCCCGCGAGCCGGTGTGCAGCAGCAGCCACAGGTCCCCGCCCGCGTCGCGGTCCAGCTCGAGGAAGTGGTTGCCGCCCCCGAGCGTGCCCAGGTGCCTGGGCGCCAGCCGCTCCCAGGCGCGGGCCAGCTTCTGGGTGGACAGGGCGGGCGACTCCAGCTCCGGAGGGAGGGGCAGCCCCGCGCCGCGGTGTACGGCGTCGCCCACGGGCACCCCCCGGGCCAGCCGCGTGAGCAGCCGCTCCAGCACGTCCCTCCCGAGCGACGCGGCGGGGAACGGGAAGTGGTGCGCGCTCACGCCGCAGCCCAGGTCCCCGCCCAGCGCGCCGGGGACGACGTGGTGCTCGGTGGCGAAGACGGTGCCCACCGCGATGCCCTGGGCGACGTGGAGGTCCGGCATGGCGGCCACGTGCTCGACGACATAGGGCTGGGCGGCGGATGTGGCGCAGCTGCTCCTCCGCGCCGGGCGGCAGGACGCGCGCCCACACGAGGATGGGCACCGCGCCCGGGTCGGGTTCGAGCCGACGCGCGCTCATCGTCCACCCCCTTCCGGGTCCTCACCCTCCGACGCGGCGTCGGGGGGCGGCGGGAGCGACTCGCGCGGGGGTTCGGAGACGCCGATGTAGACGAAGCGCAACTGCGGCACCCGCTTGAGGTCGAGGTGCTCGGCCAGCCGCGAGCGCAGGTAGCCGCAGGCCCGGTCCAGCGCCTGCCGCGCCGCGTGTGTCCCGGCGGCCTCCGCCTCCGGGGTGAGGGTGTAGCCGATGCGCACCAGGCGGCCATCCGGCGTCAGCGCCAGGGACGTGAGCGAGACACCTTCGAGCCGGGGGTCGGCCAGCTCGCTCCGGAAGAGCAGGTCGATCTCCTGGGAGAGGGAGGACTGCACGCGCAGGTGACGCGCGTTGGGACTGTCGGAAGGGGACAACGAGAACGACGACGTGGCGGCGTCACGGCGACGCGACGCGCGGGAACGGCGATTCCTGGAAGAAGACATGCGTGGACGAACGGCTCTCAGCAGGTCGCGCGGGGGCCGTCGTCCCTCGGGAGTCACGACTCCCGGAGGCGACACGCGCCACGCGACGACCGGAATGCACGGCAAACCGCTCCGCGCTCACCGCGGTCCACGACAGGAACGAGCCCGCTCCCCTCCACCCGACCCGAGGGCCGGGGAGGGAGGCGCTCACCCGAGGAGGAACCGGGGCGATGCGAAGCGACCCGAGACACCGTTGGATACAGTCCCCATGGCACACCTCCCGCCGCGCCGCGCGTCGGCACGGGCCGTCATCCCCCGCGCATCCTGGCACGGGCGGAGCCCCGACGCATCCGCCCTCGCGGTCCTGACGGGCGCGTCCCTCCAGACAATGCGTCCGTCGGATGGAGGACAGCGAATCGCGCCCGCACGCCCCCGGAATTCGCGGCGATGTTCGGTGGGCGCCACCCCCTGTTTCCACCATCCGACGAGGAGCCTCCGGCGGGATTGGCCGTGACGACTGTCCCTGCGTACGCAGCGGAGAACGAGGAACGCGCGCATGGCGGAAGGCTTCGACGTGGTGGTGCTGGGCGGAGGGCCCTCGGGCGAGAACGCGGCGGCGAGGGCCGCGGCGGCCGGGCTGTCCGTCGCGCTGGTGGAGCACGAGCTGCTCGGGGGCGAGTGCTCCTACTGGGCCTGCGTCCCGAGCAAGGCGCTCTTGCGGCCGGGCGAGGCGCTGTGGCTCGCGAAGCACACGCCCGGCGCGCGGGAGGCCCTCAAGGGGCCGCTCGTCGCCAGCGCGGTGCTCCAGCACCGCGACGCCATGGTCGGCTACTACAACGACGCGTCACAGGAGAAGTGGGCCGAGGGCGCGAAGCTCACCGTGGTGCGCGGCCACGGCAAGCTGGCCGGCCCGCGCAAGGTGCGCGTGGAGGCGAAGGACGGGAGCGTCCGGGAGCTGGAGGCGCGACGCGCGGTGGTGCTCGCCACGGGCAGCCGGCCGCGCATCCCGGACATCCCGGGGCTGAGGGAGGCGAAGCCCTGGGACAACCGCGAGGGCACCGGCGCGAAGCAGGTGCCCCGGCGCCTGCTGGTGCTCGGCGGTGGCGTGGTGGCGGTGGAGCTGGCGCAGGCCTGGCGCGCGCTCGGCGCGGAGGTGACCCTGGTGGAGCGCGGCAAGGCGCTGCTGGGGCGCTTCGAGCCCTTCGTCGGCGAGCAGGTGGCGCAGGCGCTGCGCGACGACGGCGTGAAGGTGTTGTTCGAATCCGAGGTCGCGAGCGTCAGCCGCCCGGGGGGACAGGGCGAGGCGACGGTGAAGTTGAAGAGCGGCGAGGAGCTGCGCGGGGACGCGCTCCTCGTGGCCATGGGCCGCGTGCCGCGCACGGACGCGCTCGGCGTGGAGACGGTGGGCCTGAAGCCCGGCGCGGTGGTGGAGGTGGACGACCAGCTTCGCGCGAAGGGCGTGGAGGGCGGGTGGCTCTACGCGTGCGGCGACGTGAACGGGCGCAACCTGCTCACGCACATGGGCAAGTACCAGGCGCGGCTGGTGGGCGACGTCATCGCCGGCAAGCAGGTGCGCGCCTGGGCGGACACCAAGGCGACGCCGCAGGTCATCTTCACGCACCCCCAGGTGGCGAGCGTGGGGCTGACGGAGGCGCGGGCCCGGAAGGAGGGGCTGCCCGTGCGCACGGTGCAGTACGAGCTGGGCAAGGTCACCGGCACGTCGCTGCTGGGCAAGGACCTGAAGGGCACCGCGAAGCTCGTCGTGGACGAGAAGCGACGCATCGTCGTGGGCGCCACGTTCACCGGCCCGGAGGTGGGCGAGATGCTGCACGCGGCCACCATCGCCGTCGCGGGAGAGGTGTCGCTCGACACGCTCTGGCACGCCGTGCCCTCGTTCCCCACCATGAGCGAGGTGTGGCTGCGGCTGCTGGAGACCTACGGCCTGTGAGCCGCGCGCGCTGGCCGTACCTCCGGGGACACGGCCCCTAGAGTCGCGGGCCCCGCGCCCCCGGAGCGTCCATGACCGAGCAGTGGCAGAAGCGGCTGCGCACCCGTCGTTGCACGGCCATCGCCGGCCACGAGCTGATCTCGCTCGCGCAGGCGCTGCGCCCGTTCACCTGGGACCAGCGACGGGCCGCCGTCGCCTCCGATGCGCCGGGCTTCGCCGACGCCTTCAACAGGGAGCACCGGCTCGGGATGCGGGTGGAGCCCGGCGGGCTCGCGGCGTCGCTCCTCGTGGACAAGGGCTTGGGCGACCCCCTGCGTCCACCGGTGTTCGACGGACGGACGCTGGCGTACCAGGTCCTCGCCGTCCCGGGGCTCGACGCGCCCGTCCCACCCACGGGGCGCGTGGGCAGGCTGCTCGCCGTGGAGGTCGACGTCGCCGAGGGGAGGGTCCGACACGCGGAGCTCGCACGCTACGTGGAGCCGCCGCGGGCCCGCTGAGCCGCGGGCCGCGCGCGGCACGGGGGGCCCCGCACATCCGGAGACGCCCCGGGCCTCGTCTCGACCCGCACGTGACAGCAGGCGGCCGGGCTCCGAAGGTATCCTCCAGGCCCTCGCGCCACGGAGGGCGTTGCCGGGTGGGCCTCGGGCGTGAAATGGTGAACACCCTCCCCCGCTCCCAGCATCCTCGATGACCGTCGACGCCCCGGGGCCGTTCCGACTCCACGGCCCGCTTCGCCCCTGCCCATCACTCCGAGTGAATGGGCTCCTCCCCGCTCCCAACCACACGGACTGGAGGTTGGCGCCGTGACGTCCTCATCCCAATCGGCCGCCGCGCTGGATGACGCGGCGAGTCCCTCCGACCTCATGAACTCGAAGTGGGCGCGGTGGCTGTGGTGGCTGGTGATGGCGGTGTTGCTGGTGGCCGCCGTCGCGGTGGGCCAGCACCCCCGCCGGGGCGTGGACTTCCGCGTCTACCTCACCGCCGCGGAGCGCTTCCTGGAGGGCACCGACCTCTACCGCCTCTCCGACGGCACCATGCCGTTCAAGTACGCGCCCATCACCGCGCCGCTCTTCCTGCCCTTCAGCTTCCTGCCCGCGCGGCTCGCGGTGGCGCTGTGGAACGTGGGCTCCATCCTCGCGCTGGCCGCGGTGGCCCGCCTCACGCGCCGCGAGCAGCACGGCCCCGGCGAGGCCGCGTCCTGGGACTGGGGACCGCCGCTGGCCACCATCGCGCTGCTGCCCGCCTTCACCTTCGAGCTGTTCTACGGCCAGGTCGACGTCGTGATGCTGCTGCTCGTGGTCGTCGCGGCGCTCGGCGCCGAGCGTGGCCAGGTGTGGCGTCCCGGCGCAGCGTTCGCCATCGCCTTCCTCCTCAAGCCCCCCGCGGCGCTCGTCGGCCTCTTCTTCCTGTGGCGCCGGCACTGGCGCGTCCTCGGCGCCACCGCCGTGTTCGGCGTGCTGCTCACCCTGCCGACACTCGCCCGTTACGGTTGGGCGGGCACGCTCACCCAGTTCCACCTGTGGAGCGAGACGCTCGCCCGCACCACGCCGCCCTGGGTGCTGGCCGGCAACGCGCAGGGGCTCCCCTCGCTGCTGATGTCGCTCTTCTATCCGAGCACCGTCATCCCGCCCTCCTCCGCCATCACCCTGGCGCAGGGGGTCGCCATCGTCCTGTTCCTCGCGGCCGTGGTGTGGGCGCGCCCCGGCCCCGCGGACCTGCTCGCCGTCTGTTGCCTGGGCGTGACGCTCCTGTCACCGCTGGCCTGGCGCGCCAACTTCGTGCTCGCGTGGCCGCTGGTGCGGGCCGCCACGGAGGGGCGCTACCGCCCCAACCTCGCGCTCGTCGGGATGATCGCGCTGGTGGGGACGCTCATCTCCGACACGGGCCTGGGCGAGCTGTCGCGCGACGCGCTGCTGGCGAGGCCCTTCGCGCTCGCGTACGGCGCGCTGTTGATCGCCATGTTGTGGCAGGTCCGGCGCGCGGGTGCGCCTCGCGCGGTGACGCCGGGTGGAGTCCTCGCCCGTCTGCCACGCACCCTGCGTGGCGTCCGAGCGCCGTGACAGTTCCGTCATCCGGCTGGCCTCGAAGTGTCACGGGGGCAGAACACCCCTGAGACATGGCGTCGCTATATGCGGCCCAGCCATGTTCGAAACGTTCGACAGCGCCACCGATGTCAGCTCGGCGCGGCGGTTCGCGCTCTCCACCACGGCCTCGGTCGGGGTGTTCGTCCTCATCGGCGTCGCGGTCGTCTCCGCTGCGGGCAAGGTCCGCGAGGTCATCCAGGAGAAGAAGGGGACGGATGTGGTCTTCCGTCCGCCCCCGCCTCCCGTGGTCGAGGTGAAGCCACCTCCGCCTCCGCCGCCCCCTCCCCCCAAGCCGAAGCTGGCGCCCAAGGCCGCGCCGCCCGCCATCGCCAACACGCCGCCGCCCGCGGCGCCCGTGGTGACGCCGGCGCCCATCGTCGCGCCGTCCACGGTGCCGCTCGACAAGCCGCCCGAGGCGGAGCGGGAGACGGTGGCCGCCGCGCCCATCGCCGTGGGTGGCACGGGCTCGCTGGTCCCCGGCGGCGTGGTGGGTGGCACGGGCGCGGGTGAGGGCCTGGCCGGCGGCGGTGGTGGCCGCGCGGCGCCCATCAACCTCCCGGAGTCGGCCACGCCTCCCGAGCCGCTCGAGTCCAACCTCATCCCCGACTATCCCGCTGACGCGCGCTCCAAGGGATTGGAGGGCATGGTCATCCTCAAGGGTGTCGTCGAGGTGGATGGTCGCGTCACGCAGCTCAAGGTCATGCGTGGCGACGAGCCCTTCGCCAGCGCGGCGCTCACGGCCGTGAAGTCCTGGCGCTTCAAGCCCGCCGTCGTCGAGGGCCGGCCCACCGCCGTGTTCCGCATCTTCAAGGTTCCGTTCCGTCTCAAGTCGTAGGCCGTTCGTCTCACCTGCCCTGCCCCCCAGGAGCTACTCGTCATGAATTTCAATCTTCGGGACATCTACAGCCACATGGGCGTCTTCGCCCTGGGCATCGCCTGGACGCTCATCGCCTTCGCGGTCGCGTCGCTGGCGGTGTTCTTCGAGCGACTGTTCGTCTTCTTCCGCTCGCGCAGCGTGTCCCGCCGCTTCGCCGCGCGCGCCGGGCAGCTGCTCACGCAGCAGCAGCACGAGGAGTTGGTGAAGGAGGCCGAGGCGACCAAGGGCAGCCACCTGGCCGTCCTGCTCGGCGGTGGCATGAAGACCTTCCTCGCCAAGTCCCGCCAGCCGGCCGGCAAGCTGGGCCCGGTCGAGCTGACGCGCCGCGAGCTGGTGCGCATCAACGAGCGCGTCAGCGCCGACGTGCGCCGCGGCATGTCCGTGCTCGCCACGGTGGGCTCGGTGGCGCCGTTCGTCGGTCTGCTCGGCACGGTGGTCGGCATCATCGAGGCCTTCTCCGGCATCGCCAAGGAGGGCTCCGGCGGCCTGGGCGCGGTCTCCGCCGGTATTGCGGAGGCGCTCGTCGTCACGGCCCTGGGCCTGCTCGTCGCCATCCCCGCGGTGCTGATGTTCAACTTCCTGTCCACGCGCGCGGACGCGCTCCAGCTGTCCCTGGACGCGGCCCGCAGCGAGCTGATGGACCACCTGGAGGACATGTCATTAGACAAGCGCTCCGGCGTGAACAACGGCGCCGTCGCCACGGGCCCGGAGACGATGGCCCGCCGGGAGGGGCTCGATGTCCGCCCGGCGTAGCAGCCTCACCCCGGAGATGAACGTGACGCCGCTGGTGGACGTGGTGCTCGTCCTCCTCATCATCTTCATGGTCGTCACGCCGCAGATCGAAGCGGGCGCGGCGGTGGACCTGCCCACCGCGTCGAATCCGGACAAGGAGAACAAGGAGCTGGAGCCCACCACGGTGAGCCTGGCGTCCAACGGGGCGTTCTACCTGGACCGCAAGGAGTTGAAGAAGGACGCGCTCATCGCGGAGCTCAAGGGCCTGCGCGAGAAGAAGCCGGACTCCCCCGTGGTGCTGAAGGCCGACCGGGGCGTCCGCTACTCGGAGGTGCGCAGCCTCTTCAAGAGCATGCAGGACCTGGGCTTCCCCGGCATCAACCTCCAGGTCGTGGACAGGCCGAAGCACTAGGAGCGCGCCATGGCATTCGACCTCGGAGGCGGAAAGAAGGGGCTCAAGCCCTCGATGAACGTCACGCCGCTGGTGGACGTGGTGCTCGTCCTCCTCATCATCTTCATGGTCGTCACCCCGCTGCTCACCAAGCAGATGTGGATGACGGTGCCGGCCAAGAACGACAAGCAGGAGGAGCAGCCGCCACCGCCACCCGACGCGCTACCGCCGGTGGTGCTCACGGTGGACAAGGGCGGCGTGCTGCGCATCAACCGGGAGGAAGTGTCGCGCGACCAGGTGGTGGCGCGGCTGCAGCGCATGCTCAACGCGCGCCCGGACAAGATCGTCTTCTTCGACGCGGGCGACGACGTGCCCTACGGCGCCGCCATGGAAGTGCTGGACATCGCCCGAGGTGGAAACATCACCGTGGGCGTGCTGCCGGACAAGCTCGCGGACTGAAGCTGTCGACCGGCGGCGGGTCGTGACGCCGAGTTTTCGATCCGCCGCCTCAATCGTCACAAGCCATCCATTCCAATGCCATGTGTGTCGCGTTGTTTACGGCGCGACCCGACGGCAAGGAGAGACGTGTTGTCTCGCTCAACCTTCCCGCGCGCCTTCGTGGCTGCGCTCTCACTCATCACCGCGCCCGTGGCACTCGCGACCGCCACGACCGCCGTCGTGTCTCCTCCCTCCGTCCGGCCGACGCAGTCCGTGGCCGCTTCGCCCCGCACGCAGCTCCTCGCCCAGGTCACTCCCGCGGCGCCCGGCGCCGCGCAGACGCAGCCCTCCCCGGGCGTCGCTCCCGCGAACGCCGCGCAGATGCAGGACGCCGCGCAGCCCGCGACGGGCGCCTCGCAGATGCAGGACGCCGCGCAGCCCGCGACGGGCACCGCGCAGACGCAGGACGCCGCGCAGCCCGCGACGGGCGCCGCGCAGACGCAGGACGCCGCGCAGCCCGCGACGGGCGCCGCGCAGATGCAGGACGCCGCGCAGCCCGCGACGGGCACCGCGCAGACGCAGGACGCGCAGCCGGGCGCCGCGCAGCCCTCCGACGCGCAGCCGACCGCCGACGAGGCCGTGGCGGGTGACGCGGCGGCGGACGACGAGGCGCTGATGGCCGAGTCCGCCGCGCCGCCCCCGGGCTTCACCGGCATCTTCGGCAAGGTCGTCGACGAGACGAGCAAGGAAGGCCTCATCGAGGCCACCGTGAAGGTCGTCACCGGCGCGGACAAGCAGGTGCTCACCGACCTGGACGGCCACTACAAGGTCGCGCTGCCGCCCGGGAAGTACGACCTGCGCGTCTTCTACGACGTCTACCAGGGCCGCCGCATCACCGGCGTCGTCGTCACCCAGGGCAAGGCCACCCAGCTCGACGTCGCGCTCAGCGCGGACGTGGGCGCCGTGCAGGAGGTCGTCGTCGAGGCCCGCGCGGACCGCCGCGCCGAGGGCGCCCTCCTCCAGGAGCGCAAGAAGGCCGCCGCCGTCTCCGACGCCATCAGCGCGCAGGAGATCTCCCGCACCCCGGACTCCAGCGCCTCCGACGCCGTCAAGCGCGTGGTCAGCGCCACCGTCGTCGACGGCCGCTACGTCCTCCTGCGCGGCCTGGGCGGCCGCTACAGCACCACGCTCCTCAACGGCGCGCTGCTGCCCAGCCCGGAGCCCGACGAGCCCAGCGTCCCGCTCGACCTGTTCCCCACCTCGCTGCTCGCCAACCTCAACGTGGTGAAGAGCTACACCGCCGACCTCCCCGGCTCCTTCGGCGGCGGCACGCTCCTCATCGAGACCAACACCTACCCGAGCCAGTTCGAGTTCAAGCCGCGCATCACCTTCGGCGGCGACACGCAGACCACCGGCCAGGAGCGCAACGCGCAGCGCGGCGGCGGCGCCCTCGAGTTCCTCGGCTTCCCGGGCGGCAGCCGCAAGCTGCCGGACGCCATCCCCACCGACCACGCGCTCGGCAACGGCAGCGAGTCCCCCGCCGAGCTGGAGTCGCAGTGGGAGAGCTTCCCCAACGTGTGGAAGGCGCGGCAGAAGACGGCGCTGCCCAACATGGGCCTGAGCGCGTCGCTCGGTGACACGCTGCGCTTCGGCAACCAGCGCCTGGGCTACCTGGCCACCGTCAACTACGGCCACAAGGAGTCCGTGCAGGACACGCGCTACACCAAGGCCGCGTTCGACCTGGACGGCACCTTCACCACGTACGACGACGCCCGCGCGAAGCTGGGCGTGGAGACGGCCAACCTCAGCGGCCTGGCCAGCGTGGGCTACCAGCTGGACCGAGACAACGAGCTGACCGTCTTCAGCCTCTTCACGCGCGGCACCGACACGCGCACCACCACCAGCAGCGGCACGGACATGCTGCGCGGCGACCTCTACGAGGGCAGCCGCCTCCAGTTCATCGTCCGCCAGCTCTCCTTCAACCAGGTGCGCGGCTTCCACCGTCTGGGGCTGCTCGGCGACGCGGAGGTGGACTGGCAGGCCAACCTCTCCCGCGTGGACCGCGACGAGCCGGACACGCGCGACACCCTCTACAGCGACAGCCTGGGCTCCCCCGCCGGCGCCGTCTCCTTCCCCAACCAGGCCAACAGCGGCGAGCGCTTCTTCGCCGAGCTGGGTGAGACGTCCACGGGCGGCAGCGTCAACGTCACCGTCCCCTTCACCGACGTGCGCCTCAAGCTGGGCGGCCTGACGCAGTTCTCCTTCCGCGACTTCCGCGCCCGCCGCTTCCGCTTCGGCATCCAGCCGGGCCGCGAGGTGGACCGCTTCCTGCCCCCCGAGCAGCTGTTCAGCGCGGACCTGCTCGGCAACGGCATGCGCGTCACGGAGAGCACCCGCCCGGACTCGGACGCGTACGACGCGTCGCTCAGCGTGTACGCGGGCTACGCGACGGCGGACGTCACGCCCACCGAGCAGCTTCGCCTGGTGGGTGGCATCCGCCTGGAAGGCTCCACCCAGGACCTGACCGCCATCAACCAGTTCACCGGCACCGAGCAGGCCCGCAACAAGGTGGACTACCTGGACTGGCTGCCCACCTTCAACGCCATCTACGCGCTCACGCCGACCGTCAACCTGCGCGCGGGCTACAGCTACACGCTGGCGCGGCCCACCTTCCGCGAGCTGGCGCCCTTCACCTTCTACGACTTCGTGCGCCGCCGGAACATCTCCGGCAACCCGGACCTGAAGCAGACGCGCATCCACAACGCGGACGCCCGCGTGGAGTGGTTCGTGGGCGACAACGAGGTGCTCGCCGCCAGCGCCTTCTACAAGCGCTTCGAGAACCCCATCGAGCGCGTCATCAACTCCGCGGGCGCCGGCGACATGAACTTCGAGAACACGCCCGCCGCGAACACCTACGGCGTGGAGCTGGAGGCGCGCACGTCGCTGGGCCGCATCACCCCCGCGCTCCAGCCGGTGCGCTTGGGCGCCAACCTCACCCTCATCGAGTCCAGCATCGACCTGGGCAACGTGCAGGGCCTGCAGACCAACGCCAGCCGCCCGCTCCAGGGCCAGTCGCCCTACGTGGTCAACGTCAACGTCGGCTACGAGCGCCCGCAGAGCGGCACCGAGGTCGCGCTGCTCTACAACGTGTACGGCCGGCGCATCAGCGAGGTGGGCACCGACAACCTGCCCGACGTCTACGAGCAGCCGTTCCACCGCGTGGACATCGCCGTCACCCAGCAACTGGGCCGCGCCACGCAGCTCAAGCTCACCGCCTCCAACATCCTCGATTCGAAGGTCACCCTCCAGCAGGGCGACGTCACGCTCCTCCAGTACCGGCCGGGTATCGCGTTCTCCGCGGCGCTCGGCCTCTCCCTGTAGTCGTCAGTGCCTCTCTCGAAAGGAAGTCTCTCCATGAAGCGCCTGCTTGCCTCCCTCCTGACCCTGTCCGCCCTCTCCCTGGGGTTCGGCTGCGGCGACGATGATGACAAGCCGACCCCGGTCGATCCCGGCCCCACCGACCCGGAGGGCGAGAAGATCACCGTCAGCGAGAACATCACGGCCGACACCACCTGGAAGGCGGGGAACACGTACACGCTGACGAAGTACATCTTCGTGGAGCGCGGCACGCTCACCATCGAGGCGGGCGCCACCGTCCTGGGTGACCAGGGCAGCGCGCTCATCATCACCCGCAACGCGAAGATCAACGCCGTGGGCACCGCGCAGAAGCCCATCGTCTTCACGTCGTCGCGCGCCGTGGGCTCCCGCGAGTCCGGCAACTGGGGCGGCGTGGTGCTGCTCGGCCGGGCCCGCATCAACGTCTCCGGCGGCGAGACGACCATCGAGGGCTTCTTCGCCTCGAGCGGCAACGACCTGACCAAGTACGGCGGCAGCGACGACACCCACAACTGCGGCACGCTGAAGTACGCGCGCATCGAGTTCGCGGGCTACGAGCTGGCCCCGAACAACGAGCTGAACGGCCTGACCACGGGCGCGTGCGGCAGCACCACGAACATCGACTACGTGCAGGTGCACAAGGGCCTGGACGACGGCATCGAGATGTTCGGCGGCACCGCGCCGCTCACGCACATCCTCATCACCCAGGCGGACGACGACGGCCTGGACTACGACCAGGGCTACAGCGGCAAGGTGCAGTTCCTCATCGTGCAGCAGAGCGCGGCCGTGGGTGACCGTGGCATCGAGGCGTCCAGCCACAAGACGACCGCCACGCAGGAGCCCATCAGCATCCCTGAGATCTGGAACGCGACGTTCATCGGCTCCAACGCGAACCCGGGCGGCAACCCCTCGCAGGAGGGCCTGGTGTTCAACACGGGCGCCGGCGGCAAGCTGCGCAACATCATCGTCGCCTACTTCAAGGACCAGGCGGTGGACGTGGACGGCACCGCCTCCGCGGCGCTCTTCAACGAGCCGGGTGACTCGCGCCTGGCCATCCGCAACACCTTCTTCTGGGACAACGCGAACCTGACGGACACCATCCCCTTCGCGCCGAACCCGAAGGTGGAGAACGGCGTCACCACCGACCCGGACGTCAGCAAGTTCAACGAGGCGGAGAAGATCATCGTCGCCGCCAACGGCGTGAAGGTCGTGGACCCGCAGCTGACGGACGCGCTGAACCTGCTCGCGCCCAACTTCATGCCGAAGACGGGCTCCCCGGCGCTGAACCCGGACAACGCGGCCACGCCTCCGGCGGGCTTCGACACCACCGCCCGCTTCGTGGGCGCGGTGGGCACCACCAACTGGCTGGCCGGCTGGACGGCCTTCCCGGAGAACTAGTCCGACACGGACGTGGATGAAGAACCGGTGCTCCGCGAAGCTGCCCACGCGGAGCACCGGCACCGTGGGCCCGGTCGCGGGCCTCTTCCGGAGGGGGGCTCCGGGGAGGCCCCGCGTCCGGGCCGCGGTTTTTCCGGGGGGCCCTACCCGGACCGGGCCTCTTCGCGTGTCGTCTCGAGGCCTTGTCGCTCGAACAGGGCGAGGTAGGGCTCATGGCGATACAGGCGATTGCGCTTCTGCCCCGTGGTCTCCCGCAGCAGGCCCGCGTCGACCAGTTGCTCGATGACCGAGCTGGCCGTCACGTAGGAGCACCCGAGGAACTCCTCCGTGGCGCGGACCGAGGTCACGGGCCGCGCGAAGAGGAAGTCCAGCAGACGCACCGCCTGCGCGCCCTGCGCGAGCGCATGACGCGACTGCTCGCGCAACTTGAGGATGGCGCGCGGTCGCCGTCGCGTCATGCGCCCCCTCGAGCTTCACGGGCGGAGCGGGTGGCAGGGCGGCGGGGATGAACGCCCGGTCCCCCGAGTGCTGCTGGACATACGTGCCTGCCCGCATCGCCCGCCCCCCAGTCATGGACCACGGAAATAGGCCTCAACGTTACCGGGCACTATTTCGGGCGGAGTCTTGAAATACCGAACCGAAGCGGCGCCAGGTATTTCAGAACCCTTCAATGCCCGACACGGAGGGGTTTCACTGGGAGACAGAGTCCCCTCTCCCAGCGCCCCTCCTCACGCTACGCCGTGGGCAGCACGCCGTTGCCCTCGTGGGCGACGGCCAGGGCCTCGGGGCTGGGGCCCTCGGAGAACAGCGTCGCGCCCGGCGCCGGACGCACCTTCGGCGGACGGCCGCGGCGCTTGGGGGCGTTGTCCTCGTTGCCGTTCGCCGCGACGGGCTCCGACGACACCGCCGCCTCCACCTTCCCGCTCTTGCGCACCGCGCGCGACAGGTGGATGGCGTCCAGCTTCGCGCTCAGCTCCGGGTTCTCCTCGGAGAACACCCGCGCGTACGCCAGCGCCCGCTGGCCCTTCTGCGCCAGCGCGTCCTGGCTCTCCTGCAGCGCCTGACGCGCGGCCTCCAACGCCCCCTGCGCCTTCGCCACCGCCTCCGCCTTCGCCCGCACCTGCGCCGCCGCCTCGTCCAGCACGTCCCCGTTCATGTCCGGGAAGCGCACCTCCGCGAGGTCCGTGGTGAACAGCTCGAGCAGCGCGCGCAGCGCCGGGGAAATGGGGTCGTTCTCGTTCGAGTCGAACATGGCGGGCCTCCTGGCTCCTCGCTTGGTGCCCACCATCTGCTCACGTGTTCAGTGTCAGATCAAGAGGGTACGCTGCCAGGCCGGAAAGTCGGCCTCGCGCGCGTTTCGTGCCCCACACGGCCAGCGGCGCGCCTGTTCAGTGCCGCCCATTCCGGCCGCCGGTCAGTCCACGCGGATCAATGACACCTCGCGCAGCCCCTCGTCCGCGCTCACATCCACCGCCAGGTAGTGGCGCCCCACCCCGTCGAAGGTCTCCGGAATCGCGCCGCCCCCACCGGAGATGAAGGCGGGGATGCCCGCGTTGGTGAACGAGTAGTACGAGTGGATGTGCCCGTAGAGCGTGAGGTCCACGCCCGCGCGCGCCAGCTTCCCCACCAGCGCCGCGGACTCGCCCCGGTTCGCGAAGCCACCGCCGCGCAGGCCCACCGGGTCCTGCGGCGGGACGTGCATGGCCACCACGTGCGTGCCCTGACGCGAGGCCTCGAGCCAACCCTCGAGCTGCTCCTCCACGATGGGGTCCAGCGTGCCGTTGCTCGAGTCCACCACCGTGAAGCGCACGCCCTGGAAGACGAAGCTCTGGCTGCCCCGGCCCACCAGCGACGTGTACTCGCGCGCGTCCCCCGTGAAGGTCTCGTGGTTGCCCAGCGTGGCGTACAGCGGGATGCGCGAGCCGGCCTCCAGCCGCTCCTGGAACTCCATCAACTGCTCCCGCGTCCCGTTCTCCGTCAGGTCTCCCGCGAAGAGGATGAAGCGCAGGGAGTCGTCGCGCGTCAGGCGCGCGTAGATGTCCCCCACGCGCGGCAGCGCCTCCTGCACGTCCGCCAGCGCCGCGAAGCGGAACGGCGCCGAGGAGTCCCACCCCGGAGGCGCCACGCGCAACCGCGCCACCGCGCCCGCGCGCAGCGCCACGCGCCACATCTTCACCGTGGGCACCACCTGCGCCACCGGCTCCACCGCGAGCACCTCGCCGCCGTCCTCCAGCTCCGCCACGAGCTGCGCATCCGGCATCGCGTTGCGCACCGTCACCAGCCAGTCCGGCCGCGCGTCCGCGTCCAACGTGGCCCGCGCGGTGAACACCGGCGCGTTGCCCCACAACACCACCTCACCCGGCGCGACGCCGCGCACGGAGGCCAGCCCGCCCTCGACGACGAGCGACAACCCGCCGCCCTCGCCCAGCCCCACCTTCGCGTCGCGCACCGCGCGCTCCTCCGCCGGACGCAGACACGCCCCCAGCATCAGCCCCGCCACCAGCCCGACCACCAGGCCCACGCGCTTCATGCGTCACCATCCAGCGCGTAGATGAGCGACAGGCGCCCCACCAACGCGCCACCCGCCTGCATCTCCGCCGCCACACCCCAGCGTTCATCGAGCAGCACGCGGCCGCGCAGACCGAAGTTGCCCACCACGCCGCCGCCGAACGTGCGCAGCCCTCCGGCGAAGCCGTCCTTACGGTGGTCGTAGTAGAGCATCGCCTCGCCTCGCAGCGGCCCGCCGCGCCCCAGCCACACGCCGTAGCCGAACGTGAACAGCAACTGCTCGTGCAGGTTCCCGTCGTCCACGGGCCCCATGTAGCTGTAGCCCTGCAGCGCCATGCCGATGCTCGCCTCCGCGAACGAGCCCGCCAGCGCGGGGCTCACGCGCGCCATGGCGTAGCGGCCCCGCAGCCCCACCTCGCCACCGCCCACCGTGAAGCCCTCCGTGGGGAAGCGGTGGAACAGGCCGAACAGCTCCGCGTCCAGCGACGAGCCATCCGACCCACCGAGCCGACGCGCCGGCGCCCCGAGCAGCCGGTACGCGCCGCCCAGCCGCACCTGCGTGTTGCCCTCGTCCGGCGCGAAGCGCGCGGTCGCCTCCAGCGTCATCGTGTCGAGCCGCGCCCGCCCGCCCAGCGTCACGAAGTGGTCGTAGTCGAAGGACGTGTCGCTCACGTACTGGTAGCCCATCTCCAGCTCCAGCGGCGGCAGCGACGCGGCCGGCACGCCCGGGTCGAACGTGGGCGACACCACCGAGTAGAGGCTGGCCAGCGCGGAGACCCCGAACACGCTGAAGCCCGCGAGCGTCACCGCGTACAGCGGCGCGATGGTGCGCCGCGACGCCCCGGTGAGCACGATGGGCACGCCGCCCAGCGCGATGAGCCCCAGCCCCGTGCCCTCCATCGCGAACAGCCGCCCCGCCGTAGGCCCATCCCCCGCGACGAGCGGCGCCAGCCCGTGGAACAGCAGCCCCGGCACCACCGACACCGCCGCCGGCAGCACCCGGAACTCCTCGCGCCGCGCCAGGGGCGACAGCGGCTCCGACGACGGCCCGGGCACGGCGGGGGGCGGCACCGGCAACGACAGGGGCACGTCCGCCCCCGCCGCGGCCCCCGCCTCCCAGCCCGTCACGCGCTTCGCGGGGCCCACCGTCACCCGACCCGGCAGGTCTCTCGGGAGGTCCGTCCCGCCCAGCTCCGGCCCCCGCGACAGCAGGTCGAACGCCGACGGGCGGGTGGACTCCACCTCCTGGGCCCAGGCCCGGGGCGCCAGGGAGATCCACGCGCCCAGCAACATCCCCGAGACCACCTTCGCGCGCGGAGCCAGCCCGGACAGCATCGCCATCGCCTCGTTTCCTCCGGAATGGGCGCGATCACCCTTCCCGCCGCCGGCCTTCATAACCGGCAATCCGCGCCGCGCCGCACGAACCCCCGTGAAGAAATGTGAAGTGACCCGACAGAAGTTCCGTTCCGGGAGGGTCACACACCCGCAACCCATTGGAATCCCGAGTCGAAACGGGCGACATCCCCCGGACCCCGGACTATCCATCTCCCCTGACGAATCATTCTGAGAACCAACAGCCTTCAGTCCGAGAGGCGCTGTCCCCTGAGGTCATCCACACCCCAGTGGCTGGGATTGCGCCCTGGGGGATGGGCGGGCGCGGCGCGGGAAGGTGACCCACCACCTCCAGCGAAAACTTCGCGTGCGACGCGAGCCGGTTCCGGGACTTTCACCGGAAGAGGAGTATGCTCACTGTTTCACAACGACCTGACCTGGCCTTGTAACCGTGGCGGAATCCCCCCAGCCCCAGCAATTCGGTAAGTACGTCCTTCTTTCGAAGATTGCCGCGGGCGGCATGGCCGTTACCTACCGCGCCCGGATGACCGGAGCGGCGGGCGTCACCAAGCCGTGCGTCATCAAGCAGATCCTGCCGCACTACGTCGACGACCCGGACTTCGTCGAGATGTTCGTGGGCGAGGCGCGGCTGGTGGCCAGCATGAGCCACAGCAACATCGCCCAGGTCTTCGACTTCGGCGAGGTGGACGGCCAGTACTTCATCGCGATGGAGCTGGTGCAGGGCCAGCCGTTGTCGAAGCTGCTGCGGCGCGCGCAGAAGGCGGGCATGGGGTTGTTCCCCGAGGCGCTCGCGCTGCACATCGCCAGCAAGCTGTGTGACGGCCTGGACTACGCGCACCGCCACGTGGGCGAGGACGGCCAGGAGATGGGGCTCGTCCACCGCGACGTGTCGCCGGACAACGTCCTCATCTCCTACGAGGGCGAGGTCAAGGTCATCGACTTCGGCATCGCCAAGGCGACGAGCGCGGTGGAGGCGAAGACGTCGCCCGGCACGCTCAAGGGCAAGTACCCGTACTTCTCCCCGGAGCAGGCGCAGGGCCGGCAGGACCTGGACTCGCGCACGGACGTGTACGCGGCCGGCGTGGTCCTCTACGAGATGGTGTGCGGCAAGCGCCCGTACGAGGGCGAGTTCGTCACCGTCCTGCCGCGCATCCTCACCGGCGACTGCCTGCCGCCCTCGGCGCTCAACTCGTCGGTGACGCCGGACGTGGAGACGGTCATCTCCCACGCCATGGCGCTGGACCGCGAGGTCCGGTACCAGACGGCGAAGGAGCTGAGCGAGTCGCTGGTGGAGCTGCTCTACCGCGACAACCCGCGCTTCACGCCCGCGCTGCTGTCGCAGTTGATGGCCTACCTCTTCTCCGAGGAGCTGGCGGCCGAGGGCCGCAAGGTGGAGGTGACGCCCGCCTTCAAGGAGCAGGTGGCCCTGTGGCAGAGCAGCGCCGTGGAGTCCTCCGCCGGACGCGCGCGCCCCGTCTCCTCCGGCTCCGGGAGCATCCGCCCCTCCAGCTCCGGCCTGCGCTCGCGGCCGGGCAGTGACGGGGGCATGCCCGCCAGCGAGGGTGGCACGCGCCGGCCCGTCACGGGCAGCGCTCCGGGTGGCCGCAAGGTCACGAGCGCGGGGAGCATGCGTCGGGTGACGAACCCGAACATGGCCCGCGCGGACACCGGGTCGATGCGCCGCCCCGTCACCAGCGAACGCCCGGGCCCGCCCGTGCCGAACCTGCCGGACGAACCGGACACCGACGCGGCCCACCTCATCCAGACGATGGTCCCCACCGTCGTCCCCGCCGCCGTGGCGACGCTGGCCGCGCCGCACGACACGCCCATCGAGACCCCCGCGACCGCCGCGGCCGCCGCGGCCCAGGGTGGCGCGCCCGTCGTGGCGCGCACGTACACCGGCGCGGGCTACCGCACGACGGTGGACGAGGCGCGCGAGAAGCTGAAGCAGGAAGAAGAAGAGGCGCGCGCCAAGCAGCAGAAGGCCGTGAAGACGATGAGCCTCTACGTGTTCGGCTCGGCCATCGTCCTGCTGTTCATCGCGCTCTTCTACCACTTCGTCATCAAGTCGGACGCGCCCGGCGCGGGCGCCCACCCCACGGGCACCCTGTGGTTGACCTCCGTCCCCGCGGGCGCCGCGGTGAAGCTCAACGGCCGGGACGTCACGGGCAAGACGCCGCTGATGGTGGAGGGTGTCCTCATCGGCGAGGCCAACACGCTCGTCCTCACGCTGCCGGGCCACCTGGCGTGGACGCGCCGCTTCACGCCCGCCTCGGCGATGATGGAGCCGATGAACGCGGAGCTGCAGAAGCTCGCCACGCCTGCGGCGGAGGCCCCCCCGCCGCCCGTGCTGAAGACCGCCACGGACACGCCGCCGGCGGGCGAAGCCGTGGCCGCGGCCCCCGTCGCCGCGGACGCGGGCAGCGTGCCCCCGGACGCCGACGGCGGCGTCGCGGAGAAGGTGGCGCAGGGCGAGGCGAAGCCCCCGGAGAACGCGGAGCCGAAGTCGGACGCCTTCCGGGAGATGAACGAGGTGGACTACCCCACCCGCCTGCTGGTGCTGCGGCCCATGTTCAACGCCGCGCCCATCCCCGAGTACCCCGCGGCCACCATCGACCTGAACCCGACCGTCTCCTACTCCATCTGGACGCAGGGCAGCGCGTCGCTCGCCGAGGGCCGCAACACCGCCTCCGGCACGCTCGTGTACTTCGCGGAGGGCGACGGCCCGGTCGACGACAGCTTCGGCCTCTTGAGCAACTCGACGCGCACCGTGAAGGGCGCGCGCAAGCTGCATGTCTTCGCCATCGACGACAACGGCCCCGAGGACAACGAGGGCACCATCCAGGTCGTCGTCCGCCAGTCCGCCTACGTCCCGCCGCGCTCGCTCACCTTCGACGCGAAGGCGAACGCGTTCCAGCTCAAGCCCGAGCACAAGGTGCTGCTGCGCGGCCTCAACCCGCGCGCCACGTACCTGTTCACCGTGCGCGACGACTTCGCGGAGCTGCGCCCGGGCGCCAACGGCCGCGTCCAGCAGGTGCTGTGCGTGGAGCGCGGCACCTCGCCCGTGTCGGCGCGCGTGTCGCACCGGCTCCTCGAGACGGGCAAGCGCTACCAGGTCACCGGCGCCGAGGACGTGAGCTGCTTCTTCCCGGACACCCGCCGGGGCGACAACCAGGGCGCGCTCGAGGTGGACGTGGTGGACGTCACCACGCTGTCCCGCAAGGAGCGCACCCAGGCCCTGCGTGGCTCGCGCCGCGCGGAGCGCTGAGCCCCCCACGCACCCAGCAGCCGGGCGGACGGGCCCCACCCGCTCCGCCCGGTGTGCGGGCCTGCGTCGGAGCCTCGCGCCGGGAGCCCGGCCCCGCGCATTCCCCCACCGGGTCGCGGTGTCCAACCTTCCCGGAGCCGCGCTCCTCGCGGCGCCCCCTCCCGGGGACGTCTCCACGAGGGCGGCCAAGCTTTCCGGACGGGTTCCTCCGTAAGGGCCAGCGAGGGCCGAGGCAGGACGGTCGGCCCGGCTCGACAAGACGGGAAAGGCACGTGGGCGCGGAGCCGAAGGAGGGCACCGGGCCCACGAGTCTATCCAGGCCCCGTCACCGCTCGCGCGAGCGCATCAACCCCGCCAGCGCCAGGTCGTCCGGGCGCTGGCCACGCTCCAGGCCGTCGATGACGCCGCGCCGGTCCGCCTCCGACTTGTTCTGGCTGAGCTTGAACTTGCCCTCCAGCCGCGACACGCGCAGGTCGAACGCGACGATGCCGCCCATCAACCGCCGCACATACTCCTCCGCCTGGGCCGGCGCCCACGGCGGCGCGTTGCCCGCCTCGTAGCGCGCGGCGGTGTCGCGCAGGATGCGCAGCACCGCGTCCGGCGCGTCGAGGACCTGGACGCGGCCATAGGCATGCACGGTGGCGTAGTTCCACGTGGGCACCTGGGGCGCACTCGCATACCAGGTGGGCGACACGTAGCCGTGCGGGCCCTGGAAGATGGCGAGCACGTCGCGCTCGGCGCGGAAGCTCCGCCACTGGGGGTTCGGCAACGCCATGTGGGAGAGCAGGTGGACCTCCCCCGCCGCGTCGCGCTCCACCAGGAAGGGCAGGTGCGTGGCGAAGGGCGCGCCGTCCTCCCCCACCGGCACCAGCGTGGCGAACGCATGGGCGCGCATGAGGGGCAGGAGCTGCTCCAGGTCCTGCTCCTGGAAGTGGCGTGGGATGTACATGCCGCCATGCGTCCCCCAGGACCACACGCCGCGTCAATCCCGACCGGCCTCGCGGCGCGGACCGCTTAAGGAAGTCGCAAGGTTCGCCTCCTACCTTGGGCATGGGCGCGGGGCCGGCCATGCGCCTTTCGAAGTCCATGCATCCGGAGTCACCCATGAGACTCAAGGCAGGTTTGTCGGCCGCCGCGCTGCTCGTCGCGGGTTGTTCCCAGCAGTCGCCGGAGTCGTCCAACACCCCCGAGTCCTCCGCCACCGTCGCGGTGGCCGCGGCGATTGGCGAGGCCCAGTCCGCGGACGTCCCGCTCGGCGCCCGCTTCCTGGGTGGCTTCCCCCTGGAGGTCCGTCGCTGGGAGCACGAGGGCCAGCAGTGTGACGACGCGCCGGAGACGGCCACCGTGGAGGTGTGCGGTCAGGCGTATCCGTCCGAGCTGCACCTGTCCTGGAGCGACTGCCAGGCCCGCGTCCGAGGGCGGGGCGGCTGTGGCTGGAACCGGGGCGGCCCCGGGGCTCCGCCCCCTCCCGCGGCCGACGACGCCGGCACCCCCACGGAGGACGGCGGCATGGTGTCCGCCGGCACGGTGGACGTGGTGACGGCCATCACCCCCGAGGAGGCGTGCGGAGAGCACGCGCCGCTGCGCTTCGAGCAGCAGTCCACCCACGACATCACCCACACCGCGACGGACGGGCAGCGCGCGCGGATGACGGGCAACGTGAGCTCCACCACGGTGCGCATCCCAGGCGCGGAGACGCTCAGCCGCGCCGCGACCTTCGACACCACGCGCACGCACCTGGACGCGGAGGGCGCCGTCCTCGACAGCCTCCACCTGGCGGGCAACCTGTCCGAGGTCTTCGACCCGACGGCCACCACGCCCACGCGCACCAGCAACGGCACCCTCACCGCCACGCTCGCGGACGGCAGCGCGTCCACCGTGACGCTGACCGACATCGTCCGCGTGCCGCCGTCCACCTGCGCGTGGCCGGTGTCCGGGACGGAAGCACGCACCCTGGCGGACGGCACCGTGCACACGCTCGTCTTCGGCCCCGAGTGCGGCCAGGCCACGCTCGACGACGAGGCCATCACCCTGCCCTCGCGCCCCATGGGCCCCCGTGACGGCGGCTTCGGCGGCAGGCCCCCGGGCGGCGGTGGCCAGGGCGGCGGCGGGCCCCGTCCCGGCCACCCCTGAGCGCGGCGACGGCCCGAAACGACACGGGGCGCGGTGCCTGTGCGGCGCCGCGCCCCGTTGCTCGTCACGGGCCGCCCGAGCGGCCCGACACGCTCAGATGTCGAGGTTCTGCACGTCGAGCGCGTTGCGCTCGATGAACTCGCGGCGGGGCTCCACCGCCTCGCCCATCAGCAGCGAGAAGATTTCGTCGCTCTCCACCGCGTCCTCCACCCGCACCTGGAGGAGCGTGCGCGTGGCCGGGTTCATGGTCGTCTCCCAGAGCTGCTCCGGGTTCATCTCGCCCAGCCCCTTGTAGCGCTGCATGCCCAGGCCCTTCTGCGCGTCCTTGCGCAGGGCGGCGTGGACCTCCTGCACGGAGAACGCCGTCACGCTGCCGCCGTCCACCTTCACCACGTAGGGCGCCTTGCCCAGCGAGTCGAAGGAGGCGCGCAGCGACAGCAGGTCCTGGTACTCGGGCGACGACAGGAACGCGTGGTCGAACACCGTGTCGCGCATGGCGCCGTTCACGTCCGAGCGGAAGACCAGCTTCTTGCCCTGGTGCTCGGAGTCCACCACCGCCTCGTGCTCCACGCGGCCCAGCACGTCCGGCATGCGGCGCTTGAACTCGGCGTAGGCGCCCTGCACCGCCGCCTCCAGCGCCGCCTCGTCGTTCAGCATGTCCGCCGTGAGGCGGCCACCCTGGACCACCGCGTCCACCACGCGCGCGTCGCGGCGCTTGGCCTGCTTCTCCAGGCGCTGCTCGTAGGTGATGACCTTCTCCAGGAGCGCCTTCAGGTCGGCGCCGCCCAGCTCACCCGCGGGCGTCAGCACCCGGCCGTGCTCGGTGGCGATGCCCAGCAGGTACTCGTCCAGCGCGCGCTGGTCCTTGACGTACTTGTCCTTCTTGTTGCGCGTGACTTTGTAGAGCGGCGGCTGCGCGATGTAGAGGTAGCCCTTCTGCAGCAGCTCCGGCATCTGGCGGAAGAAGAAGGTGAGCAGCAGCGTGCGGATGTGGCTGCCGTCCACGTCCGCGTCCGTCATCAGGATGATGCGGTGGTAGCGCGCCTTCTCCGGGTCGTAGTCCTCCGCGCCGATGCCCGTGCCCAGCGCGGTGATGAGCGTGACGATTTCGGCGCTCGTCAGCATCTTCTCGAAGCGCGCCTTCTCCACGTTCAGGATCTTCCCGCGCAGCGGGAGGATGGCCTGGTTGCGCCGGTCGCGGCCCTGCTTCGCGGAGCCACCTGCGGAGTCACCCTCGACGATGTACAGCTCGCTCTCGTTGGGGTCGCGGCTCTGGCAGTCCGCGAGCTTGCCGGGGAGGCCGCCGCCGTCCAGCACGCCCTTGCGGCGCACCGTCTCGCGCGCCTTGCGCGCGGCGATGCGGGCGCGACAGGCGTCGCCGATCTTCACCACGACCTTCTTGGCGACCAGCGGCGTCTCTTCCAGGAAGGAGCCGAGCTGGTCGTTCACCATCTGCTCGACCAGGCCCTTCACCTCGCTGTTGCCCAGCTTGGTCTTCGTCTGGCCCTCGAACTGGGGGTTGGGCAGCTTCACGGAGATGACGGCGGAGAGGCCCTCGCGCGCGTCCTCGCCCGTGGGCGCCTCCTTCAGGTCCTTCCAGAGGCCGCCCTTCTCCGCGTAGCTGTTGAGCGTGCGCGTCAGCGCCGCCTTGAAGCCGGACAGGTGGCTGCCACCCTCGTGGGTGTTGATGTTGTTGGCGAAGGTGTAGATGCGCTCGTCGTAGCCGTCGTTCCACTGCATGGCCAGCTCGAGCGACACGCCGTCCTTCTCCACCTTGAAGGAGATGGGCTTGTCGTGGAGGACGGTCTTCGACTTGTTGAGGTACTCCACGAACGAGGAGATGCCTCCGTCGAACTTGAAGTCGTGCTCCTTGTTCGTGCGCTCGTCGCGGATGGAGATGTGCAGCCCCGCGTTGAGGAACGCCAGCTCGCGCAGGCGCTGGCTGAGCGTCTCGAAGTTGAAGTCCACCACCTCCATCACGGTGTTGTCCGGCTTGAACGCCACCGTGGTGCCGCGCTTGTCGGTGGTGCCCACCTCCTGCGGCGCGCTCAGCGCAACGCCGCGGGCATACGACTGCTCGTACACCTTGCCGGAGCGCTGGACGCGGACCTTGAACCACTCCGAGAGGAAGTTGACGCAGGTGACGCCGACGCCGTGCAGACCGCCGGAGACCTTGTACGCGCCGTTGCCGAACTTGCTGCCGGCGTGCAGCTCCGTGAGGACGACCTCCAGGGTGTCCTTGCCCTTGAACTTGGGGTCCGGGTGCGGCCCCACGGGGATGCCGCGGCCGTTGTCATACACGCTCAAGGAACCATCCACGTGGATGGTGACCTCGATGTCCGTGCAGAAGCCCGCGAGCGCCTCGTCCACCGCGTTGTCGACGACCTCGTAGACGAGCTTGTGGAGCCCGTAGGTCATCGTGTCGCCGATGTACATGCCGGGACGCTTGCGGACGGCCTCGAGGCCCTCCAGCTTGGTGATGCTGTCGGTCCCATAGTCCACGGGCGGCGGAGCAGCCGCGGCGCCGGTAGCGGGGGTCTTTTCCATGTGAAGCTGTCCTTGGGAAAAGGAGCCTTGCAACAAGCCTGTGCCTACCATCTCGGGGCACACTGAACAAGATTATCGAGGCCACGCAAGGCTGCGTAAATATTCGTGAAAATCGTTGCGCCGCCCCCTCGGCGGGCGCTGCCCGGAAACCGGGCGTCAGGCGTCGAATCGCGACGGCGGAAGGCGGTCCTCCAGCGCCGCGATCAGCTCTTCGAAAACAGCCTTGCGGGCGAAGAGATGCCGGGTGACGAGCACGCGGCCCTCTTCCTTCAGGAACAGACCGAGCACGTCTCCCCTCCGGCCGAGCCGGCGCACGGAATCAATCTGGCCCCAGTGCAGGTCCAGCTCGCGGGCGCTGAAGGGACGGGCCACGCGCACGCCGCGCGTGTCGAGCGTCACGCCCCACCCCGAGCGGGGCCGCAGCCGGTGGAAGGCGAGCAGGAAGGCCAGCATCAACCCCAACGAGACGCCGGCGCGGGCCATGGCGAGGGTGCCGCCGCCGGAGCGCGCGTCCGCGAGGGCCCAGGCCGTCAGGACCGCCAGGACGCACGCGCCCAGGAACAGGCCGATGCGGGTGGCACGGGGGTCGAAGGCGTAGAAGCGGGGGCTGCTCATGTGTGCGGACGCACCCTAGCCGTCCTGGAGGACGAGCGCGCGGTTTTGCTCGGGGGCTGTTCGAAGCCCGGCGCGCCCGCCCTACGCTGGGCGCGCCCCATGACCGATGCCGAACTGAACCAGCGCCTGCTCACCAACGTCATCGCCTTCAAGCACCTGCAGCGGGAGCGGGGGCTGCTGACGCACTGGGGGCGTCCGGGACTGGACGCCTTCGCCCTGCCCGGCCACCCCGCCGAGGCGCACTTCCAGCAGGCCTACTTCGCGGACGCGGGCGCGCTGGAGGCGGGCCTGCCCGCGCTGGCGGACTTCTACCAAAGCCAGGGCGTCACCGCCTGGCGCGTCGCGGTGACGCCGGGCCAGGAGGCCGGGGCCCCGGTGCTGGAGGCCGCGGGCTACCGCCCCGACAACCGTCTCCCCGGCATGGGGCTGGCCCTGGCGGACGTGCCCGACGCCCCGCCCCGCCTCGCGCTGGACACGCCGGACACCCAGGACGTGCTGGTGGACCTGAACATCCGCGTGTGGGGGAAGTGGGACGACATCCTCACCGTGTGGAAGCGCCCGCCTCGCCTGCCCGTGCACACGTTGGTGGCGCGCGAGCAGGGGGTCCCCCTCGCCTGCGGCTTCTCGCTCGACGTGGACGACACCGCGGGCGTGTACATGGTCGTCACCGCGCCGGAGGGGCGGGGACGGGGGCTCGCCTCGGAGGTGATGAAGGGGCTGCTCTGCGGCGCCCGCGCGCGGGGCATGGCGGCGTCCGTCCTCCAGGCCACCGAGGAGGGCCGCGGCGTGTACCGGCGCCTGGGCTACCGCGAGCTGGGCGACCTGGAGAACTGGGTGTTCCGCGTGCCGTGAGGGGGCCGGCCGCGGGCCCGGTCGTCAGCGCAGGGCCTCCAGCTCCTCGAGGAGGGCCAGCACCTGGGAGGGCTGCCGCGCGTCGGCGAGCCGCTCCGACAGGCCTCGCGACGCGAGCCGGGCCACGTGCGCCATGCGCACCAGCCGGGCGCGGCCACGCTCGCCGTCCACCGCCGCCACGACGAGGCGCAGGGGCTGGTCGTCCGGCGTCTCCACCTTCAGCCCTCGCGCCAGCGTCACCAGCGCCGCCACGGGCTCCGTGCCCGGCAGCGAGGCGTGGAGCACCGCCACCCCGCCCCCCACGGTGCACGAGGACTCGTCGGCGCACTGGCGCAGGGCCTTCGCCAGGGCCTTCGCGTCGGCCCCCGGCACGGCCTCCGCCAGCCTGCCCGCCACGACGTCCAGCAGGTCCGCCCGGTCCTCGTGGGAGAGCTGGAGCACGATGCGCTCCGGGGACAGGAGCGGCGCCAGCGCCGGCACCGCCGCGTCGACCGGCTCCCCGCGCGTGGGGAACTCCGCGTCGAGGAAGTCCCGCACCCGGGCCAGTTGCACACCGGAGAGCCTGCGACGCGCCATCTCCAGGAGCAGCGTGCTCGCGCCCGGTACGGCCTCCACGTAGTCCGCCACGTAGGGGTTCACCCGGTTGGCCACGTCCATCAACAGCGCGGGGGGGACGTCCAGCTCGCGGGCGATGGCCGCCAGCCGCTCCGCCGTGGGGGGCGCGTCCACGCCGTGCTCCACGCGGCTCAGGTACGCGCTCGACACGCCGATGCGCCGGGCCATGTCCCTCAGGGACACGCCCGCGTCCACCCGCAGCAACCTCAGGGTCGCGCCCAGGTGCATGACGTTCAGCTCCTCGAGGAGGCCGCCACCGGGGCCACCGGCTCCGCCTCCACCACGGCCTCCACCACCGGCTCGGGCTCGCGGACCACCAGGAGCGAGCCCGGCGCGTCCCGGACGATGCGCTCGCGCTGGATGCCGAAGAGCCGGTCCTCCAGGCCCCACTCGACGCCCACGCCCACCACCACCAGGTCGTAGCCGCCCTCGCGCGCCTCCTGCAGCGCGGCGTCCTCGGGCGACTCGTGGCGCACCACCTTCAGGCGCACGCCCACGCCCTCGGTGGCGGGGAACAGCTCCTCCACCTGCGCGCGCGCGCCCTGGCTGTCGCGCGAGGTGACGTGCAGCACGGTGACCTCCGCGCCCGAGTGCTTCTTCAGCCGCCGCGCCAGCTTGAGCGCCGCCCGGTCGTGCCGGCTGCCGATGAAGGGCACCAGCACCCGCCTCACGTCCGACAGGCCGCGGTCCACCAGCACCGCCACCGTCGAGGACGCCGCCTCCATCACCTCGTGCACCGTGCCGCCCAGCACCGTCTGGCTGAACAGCGGCTTGTGCCAGCCCAGCAGCACCAGGTCCGCGTGCTTGGCCTGCGCCGTGCGGCAGATGTCCTGCGCGGGCTCACCCGACACGAAGGACAGCGGACGCACCGCCAGGCCCAGGTTCTTCGCCCGGCCCAGCAGCGGCGCCAGGGCGCTCTCGCCGACGTCGCGCTCGCCCTCCAGCAGCGCGTCCTGGGAGGGCTCCGGCTCGCGGCGCAGCGACACCCGCTCCGGGGACACCAGGTGCAGCGCGTGGAGCTGGGCGTCCTCTCCCTCCGACAGCGCCTTGGCCAGGTGGGCCATGCCGGGGCCCGCCTGCTGGTGCGACACGCACATCAGCACCGTGTAGGGCGCCGCGCCTCCCGCGACCGGCGCGGGGGCGTCCAGCGGCACCAGCCGGTCCTTGGCGATCTCCTCCGTGGGGTAGATGAGGCGCAGCAGCGGCGTGGTCATGAACGTCGTCACCAGCGCCATCAACACCATCATCGTGAACAGCGTGGGCGAGATGACGCCCAGGTCCAGGCCCAGGTTGAGGACGATGAGCTCCATCAGCCCGCGCGTGTTCATCAGCACGCCGATGGCGCCCGCCTCGCGCCAGCGCAGGCCCGTCATCCGCGCCGCCACCGCGCTGCCGCCGAACTTGCCCACGCAGGCCAGCAGGATGATGACCCCACACGTCACCCACGACTCGGGCGTGTTGAGCAGGCCCACCTGCGTGCGCAGGCCGCTGAAGGCGAAGAAGATGGGCAGCAGCAACACCACCGCCACGTCCTCCAGCTTCTCCACCAGCGCCGCCGCCAGCCCGCCCTCCTTGGGGATGACCGCGCCGAAGAGGAACGCGCCGAACAGCGCGTGGATGCCGATGAGCTCCGTCGCCCAGGCGGACGCCATCAGGAGCAGCAGCGTGCCGGCCACCACGTTCTGGGTGAGGCCCTCGCGGCTGGCCACCCGGGCGCCCAGGCGCGCCAGGAACGGGCGCACCGCCAGGAGCATGAAGGCGATGTAGCCCATGGCGAACACCGTGGTGAGCGCCGCGTGCGCCAGGTCCGACGCGCGCACGATGGACACCACGAAGGCCAGCAGGCACCACGCCGTGACGTCATCCACCGCCGCGCAGGTGATGGCGATGGCCCCCAGGCGCGACTGCAACAGCCCCCGCTCCGTGAGGATGCGCGCCAGCACCGGGAAGGCGGTGATGCTCATCGACACGCCCATGAAGAGCACGAACGACGAGAACGGCACCGTCGGGCTCGACAGGCTCTTGTAGAGCCACAGCGCGCCCGCGACGGCGCCCAGCGCGAAGGGGACGACGATGCTCGTGTGGCTGATGGCCACCGACGCGTGCCCGCGACCCTTGAGCATCTTCGGGTCCAGCTCCAGGCCGATCAGGAACATGAACAGCACCAGGCCCACCTGGCTGAGCATCTTCAGCACGGGCAGCGAGCTGCTGGGGAACAGCGCGTTCATCACGTCCGGGGCCAGCCAGCCGAGCAGCGAGGGCCCCAGGACGATGCCCGCGACCACCTCCGCGATGACCAGCGGCTGCCCCAGCCAACGCGTACCGCGCCCTATGAGCCGGGACACGCCGATGATGACCATGAGCTGCATGAGCAGCAGCGTGAGCTCGTTGGCGTGCATCCATCCCTCCGTCGAAGACGTGCGTGTTAAGTGGGCACTTACCAGCACCTCTCGCGGAGCGTCAAACCTCGATTGCGCCCGCCTGCTTCCGCGCGCGCGGGCATGTCGGAGAGCAGGCAGACACCGTGAACGCTCAGGCCGCGCGGTGGCGGTTCACGGCGTCCAGCAGCGTGTCCACGTCGACGGGCTTGCGCAGGTGTCCACACGCGCCGATTTCATCCGCCACCTGGCGCGCGTTGGCGGACGCGGAGAAGACGAGCACGGGGATGTCGCGCCACGCGGGCACCTGGCGCATGGCGCGCGCGAAGCCCGCGCCGTCGAGCACGGGCATCATCATGTCCAACAGGACGAGGGTGGGCCGCGTCGCCGCGCCACCGAGGACCTCCAGCGCGTGGCTGCCGTTGTGGGCCCCCATCACCTCGTAGCCCGCGTCCCGCAGCACTTCCTCCAGCGCCTCGCGCAGGTCCGCGTCGTCGTCCACCACCAGCAACGGCCCACTCACTCACTCGCCTCCTTCGTCTCGCCGCCACCCCGTGCGCGCGGCCCGCGTGGGCGCGCGCCCGTGTCGGGAAGAGCCTAGCGCGTGGACCCGACGGATGGGGCGTCCCACGCGAGCAGAAGGGGGCTGTCCCCGCTCCGTCCGGCCCCACCGGAATCCAGGTGTTGAGCATCCGCCAATATCCAGCGCGGGCGCCGGTTGCATCCTCGGATTCCATGAAACGGGTTCCATGGAACAGCCCGGGCAGGCACGGGGCCGGGCGCTCCGACTCCCGACCGGGCGCGCGCCGACACGCCCTCGTGACACGCGGACGGCGACGGGGCCGCTCCCATGGACTGGAATCCGTGCCAGTCCCTTGGAGGCGTCGTCACGCGGACGGCCTCCGACCCCGGAGACCTAAGGGTCCCGGGCACCGCGCGCCGCGACTGTCCTCGGGACGAAGCGCGCCCTCGGGTCGCACGGCGCCGTCACCCGGCTTCACGTACAGCGTGCGGTGCCGGCGAGTCATCCATGGGGGACGCCGGCGCCTCTCCATCCGCCCCTCGGACGACGCACCATGACCGACGATTCCTCTCGCCGCGACGCGCTCCGGAGCCTCTCCGCCGCCGCGGGCCTCGTGCTCCCGACCGGGCGCCTGTCGCCCAAGCTCCCGCGCGGCGCCCCCGACGACCGCGCGGTGCTGCGCGCGCTGCTCACCACCGAGCGCGACACCCTCAAGACGTACGACGTCGTCCTCGCCGCCATCGACGCGGTCTCCAGCACCGACCCCCTCTTCCTCTTCCAGGGCGTGCTCAAGGCCACGGCCCTCCACTTCCGCGACCACCACCGCGAGCACGCCACCCTGGTGGTCCGCTACCTCACCCAGCAGGGCGGCACCGACGACGTGGGCGAGGGACAGGCCCACATCCCCGCGGGCTTCGTCCCCTCGCTCCAGAACGTCATCGACCTGGCGACCAACGCGGAGAAGGACGCCGCGCTCGCCCATGGCGAGGCCCAGAAGACGCTGACCGAGGGAGGCAACGCGGGGCTCGCCTCCGCCATCAGCGCCACCGAGTCCCAGCACTTCGTCCTGCTCGACCTGGTCGCCCGGGGCTTCGTGCTCCCTCCCGCCGCCACCGCCCACCAGCCCGCGGACGCGCTCGCCGCCTCCACCGCCCGGCTCGTGCCCCGCGCCTTCGTCGTCACCCAGGGCGACTCGCCCGGCCTCGAGGACGAGCGCGACCTGCCCTTCCACGACGTGAGCCGGTGAGGGGGATTCCACCATGAAGACACCGAACCGCCGTCAGCTCCTGCTGGGCCTGTCCACCCTGGCCGCCTCGTCCGCGCTCACCGCGTGCGGCGACGGCTCGCTCCGAGACCCCGACCGCCCCTTCAACAACGCCCTCGACCTCGCGCGCGAGGCCAGCATCCTCAACACGCTGCTCGCGCTCGCGCTGGAGGCCGTCGACGGCTACACCCAGGGCCTCGAGTCCCTGGCCCGCCTGCGCGACGACCCCACCCGCGCGAGCGAGGAGCGGGACGCCGCCGGCCTCGCGCACGACGTGGCCACCGCGTTCCAGCGGCACCACGCCGACCACGCCGAGCTGCTGACGAAGGTGGTGCGGGCGCTGGGCAGCACGCCCCTGCGCGCGGAGGACGCGCGCTTCAAGTCCCCCTCCGGGTTCTCCCCCTCCGTCGGAAACCTCCTGAAGCTGGGCGCCAACGAGGAGCGCCGCGCCGCCATCGGCTTCAACGTCGTGGTCCAGGGGCTGGCGCGCGCGGAGCACCGCTTCATCGCCGCCTCCATCGAAGGCAACCTGGCCCAGCACTACGTGGTGCTCGAGGCCCTCGTCGGGGCGCTCGTCGCCCCCACGCCCGGGTTCGACCCCGCGACGGCCGTCACCCAGGCCTACGTGGCCTCCACCGCCGACGTCGGCGGCGGCCCGGGGCTCCAGGAGCTGCCCGACCTGGCCGTCGACGACTGACCGCCCGCGCGGGACACGGGCCTTGCGCCCTACGCGAGCGCCTGCTGCGTCCAGGTCACGTCGAACTCGCTGTCCAGCATGGCCACCTGGCGCCCCCGCACGCGCACGTCGCGCGCGCCCACGGACTCCAGCGCGCACGCCAGCACACCCTCGTGGTACGCCACCGGCATGAAGTCGCGGCGCATGACGAAGCGCGCGCTCGACTCCGCCGTCCACAGCGGGTAGCGCTCGCCGTAGCTCACCGCCACCCGGTACGCCTCGCCCAGCGACTCCAGCAGCCGGCGCGGACTGCCCGCCGCGTCCCGCACCAGCTCCTGGCCGAACTGCGACCCCATGAAGTCCTCGGAGGCCTGCTCGCCCATGCGCCGCAGCACCCGGTCGAAGCCGTTGAGCTGCGGGCTGAGCAGCCGCGCCGCCGTGGACATCATCCGCAGGTAGCGCGCCACCGGGTACATGTGGAACGGGTGGATCTCCCACATCCCCGCCACGCCCTGGCACCGCGCCACGGAGCCCTGGCCACCCAGGCTCGACACCACGCTCAGCGCGCCCTGGAAGAACATGCCCCGGGCCTGGTCGTCGTTCGTCGCGGCGAGCCGACGCTGCTCCAGCTCCCACGCCGCGCCGCCGCAGCTCGATTCCGTGCCCATGTGCATGACCATCTCCCGGGGAGGCTTCAACGCTCGCTCACACGGGGGGACATGCCCGGCATTCGGAACTCAGTTACAGGAATCGCCGGAATCCCCCCACTTCCTGGATAGCAACCCTCTCATATTTTTTCACTCCTGTCGAATGATTCCTGGCGACCCTGGGGTTCCAAGAGGTTTCGTGCAGCACACGAACCCCTTGGATTCCGGGCGGAAATGGGTGCCGATCGACACTACCGGGCGACGAGGGCGGACTCGGCGGCGGCGACGCCCGCACCGGGCTCCACGCGGTGGCCGGCGGCGACGAGGGCCCGCTCCACGGCGCCCACGGCGGCCAGCAGGTCCGCCGGGCCCACGCGGTTCATGTGGCCCACGCGGAAGTAGCGGGACTTGAGGTCGGGGTGCAGGCCCCCGGCGACGACCACGCCCTGGGCCTTCACCTGGCCCACGAAGGCCGCGTCCACGCCGTCCGGGTAGTACAGGGCGCTCAAGAGGTGGGCGGCCACGGCGTCCGAGGTGGGCAGCATGCGCAGGCCCAGGCCCTTCCACGCGGCGCGGAAGGCGAGCGCCATGCGGCGGTGGCGGGCGAAGCGGGCCTCCAGTCCCTCCGCGAGAATCTGCCCCAGGCTCACGTCCAGCGCGTAGACGAGGTTGACGGGGGGCGTGGCGAAGTATGCGGGCTTGCCCGCCTCGTAGGCCTCCATGATGGGCAGCCACTCGGCCCAGTCCGCGTACACGCTGGCCACCGGCGCCTTGCGCTTCCGCCACGCCTCCAGCGCGCGCGGCCCCGCCGTCAGCAGCGCCAGCCCCGGCGGCACGCCCACCGCCTTCTGGCTGGCGGTGAGGTACACGTCCGCGCCCCAGTCGTCCTGGTGGAAGGCCTCGCCGCCGGTGGCGCACACGCCGTCCACCACGCTCAGCACGCCGTGCTTGCGCGCGGCCCGCACCAGCCCCTCCACGGGCGCCAGCACGCCGGTGGACGTGTCCACGTGGGTGACGGTCATCAGCTTGAAGCCGCCCGCCACCAGCGCCGTCTCCACCTCGTCCACGCTCGGCGCGTCCCCGGGCGCCGCGCGCACCTGCGTCACCTTCGCGCCGTGCCGCTCGAGGATCTTCACCATCCGGTCGCTGAAATAGCCCGTGTTCACCACCAGCGCGGTGTCGCCGGGCTCGACCAGGTTGGCCACCGCCAGCTCCATGGCCAGCGTGCCGGAGCCCGACACGACGAAGGGCTGGGCGGAGGGCGCCAGGCACACCTCGCGCAGGCGCTTCAGCGCGCGGCCGAAGATGGCGATGAAGGCCGGGTCCGTATGGCCGAGCGTGGGCAGGGCCAGCGCCTGGAGCACCTCCGGCTCGAACTCCACGGGCCCCGGAATCATCAGCAGGTCTCTCACGGTGTCACCACTCCTCGAGGGTGCCCGGACGCCCACGGGGGCCCGGGCCGTTCACGGCAGTCACACTACATAGGGAGTCCCGGCCCCGGGCGGAACCACACTTCGGGGCCGGTTGCGCTCACAGTCGCACCAACAGCTCCCGCAGGATGGCGAAGCCCTGGCGGAAGTCCTCCAGCCGGGCCTGCTCGTTGGGCGCGTGGTAGTACTTCATCTCCCCGAAGCCCGTTATCTGCACGTCACACCCCTGGCGCTGCAGGTCCCTCACCAGGGGCAGCGAGCCGGTGAGCGAGAACGGCTGCGCGTCCACCCCGCGCACCGCCTTCATCGCGTCCTTCAACGCCCGCAGGCCCGGCGAGTCCAGCTTGCAGGCGATGCCCTCCGTGCCGTTGCCCTGGAAGCGCAGGGACAGCGTGCCGCGCCGGCCGTCCTCGGTGCGCGTCCGGGGGAAGCCCGGCGGCGCGTCGCCCCGCTCCAGCCGCGCGTCCAGCTCCTGGATGAAGGCCTCCGCCGCCCGGCGCACCTCCGCCAGGTCGTGGAAGGGCGTCAGGCGGATGTCGCCGCGCACGGTGACGTCCGCGGGAATCTTCGTCTCCTTGGTGTTGGGCGCCTCCACCACCGTGGCCTTCAGGCTGGAGGAGGCCAGGAAGCCCCAGCGCTGCTCGTCGTCGGAGGCCGGGTAGCGCGCGTGGAACCAGCGCGCCAGCTCCAGCGACGCGGCCATGCCCAGCTCCAGCGCGTTGACGCAGTTCTGCGGCATGCCCGAGTGCCCGCCCACGCCCGTCACCTTCAGCGCCCACAGGTGGATGCCGCCGGTGCCCACGGTGGGGCCGAAGTTGGCGCTGTCGAGCCAGAACACCGGGTGGCCCACCAGGTCCTTCAGCCGCCCGGCCTCCGCGACGTAGCCCAGCCCCAGGCCCGGCAGGTCCGTGGACTCCTCGTTGGCGATGAGCACCACCTTCAGCGTGCGGCGCGGGCGCACGCCCTGCTCCGCCAGCTGCGCGAGCAGGTCCGTGGCCACCGCGACGTGGCCCAGGCAGTCCGTGACGCCGCGGCCGTAGAGGGTGCCGTCCGGGCCCTCCCACAGCGTGAAGGGGTCGCGCTCCCAGCCTTCCGCCTCGCGGTCCGCGGGCACCACGTCGAAGTGCGCGCCCACGAAGCCCACCGCGCCCTCGCCCGTGCCCTTCACGGTGAGCACCAGGCTGGGCCGCGACTCGCACCCCGGCGCGGCGAGCGCCTCCGCGTGGATGAAGCCGCTGGCGATGTGCGGCGCCAGCGTGTCGAGCACCACCTGCGCGGCCAACCGCTCCTCCGGCACCAGGCCACCGCCCGGGTTGTTCTGCAGCCGCGGCGTCAGCGCGATGAGGCGCCGCAGCACCTCCAGGAAACGGTCCTCACGAAGCGTCAATGCTTGCATGGCGCGGATTGGAGCCCAGGCCGCGCGCGGAAGTCACTGAAAACGACGACGCCGGAGCGTGAGGAGGCGCTCCGGCGTCGAGGGACTGCCCACGGCTGACAGCGTGCGTCAGCGGTACGTCAGCGCCTGCGAGTCCATGCGCGCCGTCTGGCCGGCGGTGAACGTGTTCATGCAGGAGTCGTCCGTGTAGTCCATGAAGTTGGTGATGGGGTCGTTGCCCGCGGAGGAGCAGGTGTTGCGGCCCGTGGGGCAGCCGTACGCGGGGGACGCCTCCGCCGGGGTGTCGCTGACGGAGTCCCCCGAGCCGGAGCAGCCGCCCTGGAACGTGTGGTACAGGCCCAGCCAGTGGCCGATTTCGTGCGTGCCGGTGTCGCCCAGGTTGTACGGGGACGCGGTGCCGCCCGGCACGCTGCTGAAGAGGATGACCACGCCGTCCTGCGTGGGGTTGCTGGCGTAGCTGGAGGGGAAGGTCGCCCAGCCCAGCAGGCCGCCGCTCAGGTTCGCGGAGTAGATGTTGAGCGCGTTCTTGCCGCCCTTGCGCAGGGTGGTCTTCATGTTGCGCTCGTTGGTGCTGCCCGACGCCAGGTTGTACCAGGACGCGTTGGTGGTGCGGTCCGTCGCCGTCAGCACGAACTTGAACGGCGTGTTCGCGTAGGCGGCGTTCAGCACGTTCATCTGCGCGGTGATCTGCGAGTCGGGGATGTCGCCGTTCGCGATGCCCGTGCCCTTGTTGATGACGTGGAAGTAGACGGGGATGGAGACCGACCCGTTGGCCCGCACCATGGCGCTCACCACGCGCTCCTGCGCGTAGCGCTCCTCCATCCGCGCCCGCTCCGCCTCGGACGGGTTCACGCCGCAGCCGCGGCCAACCGCCTGCTGCGTGGGCTGCCCCTCCTCCGCCGGCGGCGTGGTGGGCTCCGGCTGCGACGACGGAGCGTTGGAACAGCCGGACAGCGCGACGAGGCCACCCACCAGGACCGCGAAACCACCGGTGCGACGAACGAGACGAGACATTCCAGACTCCTCTGGAAAATCGGGGGAGTCGGAATTCTCATGATTGAAACCCCATACGTCAAACGGGTCCCAGAGACCCCGTCCGGGGGTCGGTGGGCGCGGCGCCTCCCGGGCCGGGCCCGTGCGGGCTCACTCGCGGGGCGTCGAGGGGGAGGCGCCGCCCACGCCCGCGGCGTCCGGGGGGACCTCCGAGGCGGGGGGCTTCTGGACGGGGGCCTTGGGCTCCACGTGCTCCACCTTGCCCATCTGTTCCAGGTCCTGGCGGTTGTCGAGGGAGAAGCGGACCAGGGCGCGGAGGATGCGGTTGCGCTTCACGTTGCCCAGCACCTCCCGCAGGTCGTCGTACACGGTGGGGTCGCTGATGAGGCCACCCACGGTGCCCTCGCCGCTGGCGATGGTGGAGGTGATCTTCTTCAGGTCCGCCGCCGCGCTGCCCAGGTCCGCGAACATGCCGCGCGCGTCGCCATACACCAGCTGGTGCACGGCGCCGTTGGGGCTCTTCTTCGCGTCCTCGATGAGGCCCGCGAGCTGCTCCGCGGCGTCGCCCAGCTCGCGCAGGGCCTTGGTGCCCTCGTCGCCGTAGATGAGCGCGTGGGCGGTGCCGTCGCCGGTGCGCACCTCGCGCAGCAGCGCCTCCACGTGCCCCACGGCGCCGTCGATGCGCTCGGCCGCGCGCGACGCGTTGGTCATCATCCCGCGCACCTCGCGGCCCGCGGACTTGTCGTAGATGAGCGCGTGCAGCACGCCGTCGCCCTTCTCCACCTCCTCCAGGATGTCGGACAGCGAGCCCAGGCCCCGGCGCAGGTCCGCCACCAGCCGGGGGTCGCCGTACGACTCCACCGTCTTGCGCAGCGAGTGGGTGATGGCCACCGAGTTCTCCATCACCTCGCTGGCGCCATCCAGCAGCGCGGACAGGTCCCCGCCCGTGGAGGACTTGAGCTCCGAGCCCGGCTCCAGCGGCGGCGCGGTGGGGCTGCCCAGGGAGATGTCCACCGCCTTGTCGCCCAGCACGCCCATGCTGCTCAGCTGCGCCACCGAGTCCTGTCGCACGCGGTCCGCGTAGCGCTCCGACACCTGGAGCTGGACCTCCAGCCGCTGGTCCGTGGGGTCCTTGGAGAAGAAGATGCCCGTCACCCGCCCCACCTTCAGGCCGCCCAGCCACACCGGGGACTTGTCGTTGAGGCCCTGCACGTTGGCGAAGTAGGCGCGGAAGTACACCTGCTGCTGGAACAGGCGCGACTCCTGGCCGATGAAGAACACCACCATCCCGGCCACCGCCATGCCCAGCGCCACGAACAGGCCGGTGCGCAGCGCCAGCCGCCGCTCGCCAGCCGCGGAGGAGAACAGGCTCATCGCGTGCCTCCGTCCGCCACCAGCTCCGCGCGGCGCGCGTCCAGGAAGGCGCGCACCTCCGGCACCGTGGAGCGGCGGAACGCGTCCGGCGTGCCCACCTGGACGATGCGACGGTCGGCGAGCATCGCCATGCGGTCCCCCACCTCGAACGCGCTCACCAGGTCGTGCGTCACGACGATGGAGGTGCAGCCGAGCTTGGTCTTCATCGAGTTGATCATCGCGTTGATGGACTGGGTCGTGACGGGGTCCAGCCCCGTGGTGGGCTCGTCCCAGAGGATGACCTCCGGGTCCGTGGCGATGGCGCGGGCCAGCCCCACGCGCTTCTTCATGCCGCCGGACAGGTCCGCGGGCATCAGGTGTTCGGTGCCCGGCAGGCTCACCAGCTCCAGCTTCTGCGCCACCCGCTGGCGCACCTCGTCCGGCGGCATGTCCGGGAAGTGCTCGAGCAGCGGGTAGGCCACGTTCTCCCCCACGCTCAGCGAGTCGAAGAGCGCCGCGCCCTGGAACACCATGGCCACGTGGCGGCGCACCTCCATGAACTGCTCCTCCGTGAAGGCCGTCACGTCCGCCCCCTGGAAGAGCACGCGCCCCGCGTCCGGCCGCTGCAACCCGATGAGGCAGCGCAGGAGCACGCTCTTGCCCGTGCCGGAGCCGCCCAGCACCACCAGCGTCTCCCCGGCGCGCACGTCCAGCTCCAGGTCGTCGTAGACGCGCTTGGCGCCGAACGCCTTGCGCAGGTGCTCGAAGTGGATGAGCTGCTCACCCGGGTAGGGTCGGTGGAACTCGAAGCCGGGCGCTCGCTTCTCGTGGTGGCGGACGAAGGACATGGCGCGTCACAGGTACAGCGTCACCTTGGTGATGAAGAAGTCCGCCAGGCACACGGCCACGGAGGTGATGGCCACCGTCTGCGTGGTGGCGCGGCCCACGCCCTCCGTGCCCCCCTCCACCGTCAGGCCCTTGTAGCAACCCACCAGTCCGATGAGCAGCCCGAACACCCCGCCCTTGAAGACGCCGGACACGAAGTCGCCCATCAGCACCGAGTCGAGCGCGCCCTGGAAGAACTGGTCGAACGAGATGGCGTATTGCACCTTCACCACCACCGCGCCGGACACCAGGCCCACCACGTCCGCGAACACCGTGAGCACCGGCATCACCACCAGGGACGCGAGCACGCGCGGCACCACCAGCTTGCGCAGCGGGTCCGCCCCCAGCGCGCGGATGGCGTCCACCTGCTCCGTCACCGTCATGGCGCCCAGCTCCGCCGCCATGCCGCTGCCCAGGCGCGCGCCCACCGTCAGCGCCGTGAGCACCGGCGACAGCTCGCGGAACAGCGTGAGGACGACCACGCGCCCCACGGTGTACTGCACGCCGAAGCGCGCCAGGAAGTAGCCGAACTGCAGCGAGATGACGAGCCCCGCGAACATCGCCGTCAGCAGGGTGATGGGCATGGAGCGCACGCCCAGCGATTCGATGTGGTAGACGAGCGCGCTGCCGTTGAAGGGCGGCCGCACCGCGCGGGAGAACACCTGCCCGGTCATCCGCGCCATCTCCCCCAGCGACGTCAGGCGCGCCTTCGCGCGGGTCACCACCCCCGGCTGCGCGTCTCCCGCCAGCGTGGTGGCGCCCGCCTCCACCTGAGGACTCATCCCCTGCGCTCCGCGTGGAAGCCCGCCAGCAGCGCGTCGAAGTCCGGCATGCGCTCGGCGGCGGTGCCCGGCGGCGCCACGTACGAGAAGTCGAACACGCAGTTGTCCTTCTTCAACACCACCAGCTCCAGCTCCACCGGCACGCCGTCCATCTTCACCCGGTAGCGGCTGCGCAGCGCCTCGCGCCCGTCCATGGCGATGAGCCACTGGCCCAGGTCCTCGCGCTCGGTGAAGCCCGTGAGCAGGTGCCGGGTGAGCACCTGGAGCGACGGGTCGTCGTGGCCCTTGCACGTGGCGTTGACGGAGAGCGCGCGGCCGGTGCCCTCCTCGGAGAACGCCAGGTCGTTGCCGTCCAACCACACGCGGCGCCAGGACCGGGGCAGCTCGCCCACGCGGTAGCGCACGTCATGCTTGGAGAGCACGGAGTCCTCGAAGCTCACGCGGCGGCAGCCCCCGAGGGATGCGAGCAGCACGAGCAGCATCATCATCCGCCGCATGGCACCGTTCTTCGTATCGTTCTCCGGCCCTGCGCGAGTGTCATGCGTCAGCGGCGGCCCTACCGCAAGCAATTCCGTCTGGAATAGTGCCCGGAAGTACGATGGCGCGCCACCTGATATGACGGGTGGATGACACTGGACCTTCCAGGTCGTGTCTCCCTCCGGAACGTTCCAGTCCCGTTGCATTCCCGTGAAGTCCGACGGCGTGGATGTCCGCTCCGCCCCCGGTCGTTCGCGCCAGCCTTCCGCCGACGGAGGAGTCCCGGGCGGCTGGGAGGATTCGCATGTTTGGTTCGGCACCGGTCCCGGTGCACCCATCCCCACCTCCCTCATTCGGGGGGCGACCAGACGAGAGGAGGACCCCATGGATGGAGGACTCGCGGTTCTCGGCTTCTGCCTCTTCCTGTTCTCGATAGCCAACCTCTACGCGCGCACCGCCTATGGGCTGGCGTTCACGCTCGTCGTGGTCGCCGTGGTGTCCATGGGCATGGCGTTCAGCGAATCACGCAAGCTGCGCGAGCTGTCGCTGGGGTTGAGCGGGGTGCTGCTGGTGGCGGCGGTGGTGTCGCTCGCCGTGGGCTCGCGGTGGTGGCTGGTGCTGGGCGCGTTCTTGTTCTCGGTGGCGTACGCCACGCTCTGGGCGGAGTTCCGCTTCCCCTACTTCGGCCACGTGCGGCAGGAGGACCTGCCGCCGCCGCACGCGCAGCACGCGCGGAGGATGAACGTGCACTGGCCCTGGCACCGCCGCCGCACGGTGTGAGCGCCGCTCACGCCTCGGGGGCCGCGTCCGGGGTGCGCGACACGACCTGTCCGGAGGACACGGCCAGCCACAGCGTGTCGTCCGCCGCCGCGCCCCTCACCAGCGAGCCATCCGTGGTGGAGAGGAACACCTGCGCGCCGCTGCGCGCCAGGTAGTCCATCAGGTAGGCGTTGCGCTCGGGGTCCAGCTCGCTCGACACGTCGTCGAGGAGCAGCAGGGGCAGGAAGCCCAGGCACGACGCGAGGTTCTCGATTTCGGCGATCTTCCAGCCGAGCACCAGCGCGCGCTGCTGGCCCTGGCTCGCGTAGGCGCGCGCGCTGCGCCCCCCCAGCGTCACCGTCACGTCGTCCGCGTGGGGCCCCACGGAGGTGAAGCCCCGGTCCAGGTCGCGGCGCATGCGCGCGGTGAGCGACTCGCGCAGCGCCTGGGCCAGCGCGGGCTCGTCCGCCGTGGCGAAGTCCCCGCCCAGGTGCGCGGGGTGGTAGCCATACGTCGCCGGGTCCGCCGTGCGGCCGATGGCTCCGAAGGTCGCCTGCGCGCGCGGCGAAAGCTCCGCCATGAGCGCGCGGCGCCGGGCGTAGATGCGCGCGCCCGCCCGGGCCAGCGTCTCGTCGTAGGCCTCCAGGTAGGCGGGGTCCACGGCGTGCCCCTCGCGCAGCAGGCGGTTGCGGTTCTTCAGGGCGCGCGCGTACTCGCGGCTCTCCCGGAGGTAGGCCGGGAAGCGGTTGAACACCGCGCGGTCCAGGAAGGCGCGCCTCGAATCCGGACCGCCCTTCACCACCTCCAGGTCGTCCGGGGTGAAGGCGACGACGGAGACGCCGCCGAAGTACTCCTCCAGGCTCGCCGCCTTCTTGCCGTCCACGAAGGACTGCCGGGTGCCTCCGCCCACCTCGACGGAGATTTCGCGCTCCGCGCCCTTGAGCAGGAAGCGGCCCGACACGCGCGCGGACGGGGTGCCCCAGCGCACCAGCTCCGACAGCCGCCCGGCCCGCAGGGGCTTGAGCGTGGAGAGGAAGTAGAGCGCCTCCAGCAGGTTCGTCTTGCCCTGTCCGTTCTGCCCCACCGCGATGGTGGCGTGGGCACTGGGCGCGAGCGACACCTGCGCGAGGTTGCGGAAGTCCTGGACGTGGAGTGCGAGAAGGCGCACGGCGCCCCTCGTATACCCTGGCCGCGCCTCCGAGCGGGGAGCATCTTCACGCCCCCGTGAGCCCCGGGCCGTGGCCTGCCTGCCCTGGGCCCGGCCGCGACGCCGGGCGGGCGCGCGCCGTCACCCATCATGGGTGCGGGGACCGGGCCCCCGGGCTTGGTGGGCCCGGGGAGGCGCCCTCACCGGGAGAGGCCCCCAGGGGGTGTGCCGGAGAGGCTGGACCGCCGCAGCGGCAGCACGTCGAAGGGGATGGAGATGCGCGTGGCGATGCCCTGGACCGCCTCCGGCACCGTGGCGAGCAGTTGCTGGAGGCTGACGCCCCGGCGGGCGACGACGAGGACCACCGGACGCGCGTCCTTGTCCTCGCCCAGCGCCACGCGCCCGATGCCGTCCTTGCCCGACAACAGCCGCTGGGCCTCGCCCACCGCGGCGCGCAGTTGCACGTGGAGGTCCGAGTCCGTCAGCGACGCGAGCGCCAGCTCCCGCACGAAGCTACCCACCGCCTTGCCGGTGGCGAGCAGCCCGTGTGCGTTGAGCGGCGCGGAGGGCCGCGCGGTCGGGACGGGCGTCGACGGCGCGCTGGCGGCACCCAGGCCGCTGGCCGGGGCCGCGCCCGAGGCGGCCTTCGCACCTCCGGTGGCGGCCACTCCCGCGCCCACGGCGCCCACGCCACCACTGGGCGTCATCCCGCCAGGGGCACTGGCCGCGCCCTTCGCGCCCACGCCACCGCTCGGAGTCATCCCGGAGCCAGGACCACCGACCGCGCCCACGCCACCGCTCGGGGTCATCCCGGCGCCAGGGCCACCGACGGCGCCCACGCCACCGCTGGGAGTCATCCCACCCGGCGACGTGGAGACGCGCGAGAGCGACTCGGAGCTCTGGGTCCGCGCCCCGAAGATGCTGCGCGAGCCCTGCCCTTGCGCCTGCTTCTGGACCTCGGCGGTGAGGTGCTGCGCGGAGATGCCCTCGCGGGCGTCGCGCTGTTCGCGGGCCTGGGCCTGACCGGAGTCGGTGTTGCCCCGCCGGCGGAACTCCTCCATGCGCTGCCACGCCTGCTCCTGCGTGTCCGGCCGCTCGCCATGGTGGTCCGAGGAGCCGACCTCCTTCTGCTCGTCGATTCCGAGCTCGTCCTCGTCCAGCTCGTCGATCTGCGACGGGGCCGTCCCCTGCGCCGCCTGACCTCGGGAGGCGCGGCGGCGCTCCGTGGGGCGCTGCTGCGCTCGCACCGAACCGGGTGACCTGGGGGGAGGTTGGGATATCTTGGTCATGGGCGCTCTATCCTGGCGGACTCCATGGGAACCAACGAAGGTGGCGTGGTGTACGACTATGGTCGCTGTCCCTGCACGGGGGCCTACGAGGGACGCTTCATCGAAGTGGAGATGGAGGTCTCCGGACGCCAGGTCGTCGTCACGAGCATTCCCCAGGGAGAATGCCCGGGCTGTGGCTCCCAGGTCTACAAGCTCCAGATCATCGAGCGGATGGAGACGCTGATGAGGCCCGAGAAGGGCTGAGGCGACGACAGGCGGCATTGTCGGATTCCTGACGTCCGCTTGCCCACATCCCTCCCACGTGGAGCGGACCCCGGGCCTCCTTGACCGTCCCGGCACGCGCCGCCAGGGTTCCACCTCCAATCACAGACATCGCCGGCCCTGGAGCGTTTCGCCAGGCCCGCTCACGACGCGAGGCCCGTGGAGGCCGCCGGGGACTCCTCCCCGGCCCGCGTCTCCACGGGCGTCAGCGGCAACTCCACGGTGAAGGTGGCGCCCGCGCCGGGCCGGCTCTCCACGTGGATGACGCCGCCCATCGCCTCCACCAGCGTGCGCGACACGTACAGCCCCAACCCGAGCCCTCCGTAGTTGCGCTCGGACACGGCGCGCTCGAACTTGTGGAAGATGCGCGCCTGGGCCTCCGGGCTGATGCCGATGCCCTCGTCGCGCACCGACAGGCGCGCCCGCTCCGCCTCCCGCCACACCTCCAGGCGCACGGGCTGGCCCGCGCCGTACTTCAGCGCGTTGGACACCAGGTTGGTGACGACCTGCTCCACGCGCATCCGGTCCCACGTCCCCACCGTGAGGACCCGGGTCTGGACCTCGAGCGTGCAACCCGCGCGCTCGGCCTCCAGTTGGTGACGCGTGGCCACGTCCTGGACCAGCTCCCCCAGGTCGACCTGCTCGTACTCCAGCTTGAGCCGGCCGGTGCCGATGCGCGACACGTCCAGGAGCCCGTTCACCAGCCCCGCCAGCCGCATCACCTGGCGCAGCATGCCCTGCACCTCGCGGCCGTGGCGCGCCATCCACGCCCCCTCCGGGTCCGCCTGCGCGGCGCGCACGAAGGCCTGCAACCGCAACCCCAGCACCGTCAACGGCGTCTTCAGCTCGTGGCTCGCGACGGAGAGGAACTCGTCGCGCACGCGCACCGCCTCCTGCAGATGGCGCTCCACCGTCTTCAGCCGGGTGATGTCCAGGAAGGGCAGCACCGTCACCGCGGGGTGGCCGTGCATCGCGGGCAACATCTCCGACGAGATGCTCACCACGTACTCGCCCGTGTGCGTCTTCCAGACGACCTCCACCCCCTCCAGCTTCTCGCCGCGCGCCGCGCGGGTGGAGGGAATCTCGTCCGCGCCCAGGCGGCGGCCCTCCATGTCCTCGAGCCGGAAGAGTCCGCCGTAGTCCGCGGCGGGCACGTGCGTGGGCAGGGGCGCGCCGTACAGCTTGTCCGCGGCGGCGTTGGAGAAGACGAGGCCATGCGTCTTCGGGTCCGCCATCACCACCGGCATGGGCATCAGGTCGAGCACCACCTCCAGCCAGCGCTGCTGGTTCTCCACCGCCTGCCGGGCGTGCACCTGCTCCGTCACCTCGAAGGCGAACGTGACCAGCCCCTCCACCTTCCCACGCTCGTCGTGCAGCGGTTCGTAGAGGAGGTTCCAGTAGCGCGTCTCGACCTCTCCCTGCCCCGCGTAGTCGAGCGTCACCGGGTACTCGTTGGCGCTCACCCGCTCACCCGTCTCCAGCACCCCCCGGTACAGGTCCACCTGCGCGGAGGACAGGTCCGGAATCGCCTCCAGCAGGGCGCGCCCCACCAGCTCGCGTCCGCCCATCAGCGTCTGGAACAGGGGGTTGGCGAACTCGAAGCGCAGCTCCGGGCCGCGCAGGACGTTGATGGCCACGGGGGCCTGGGTGAACAGCTGGAACAGGCGCCGGCGCTCCACCTGCTCCGCCTCGCGCGCCGTCAGCTCCGCCGTGACGTCCTTGTACGCGAGCGCGACGTGGCCCACCTCGCCCCCAGGCGACGCGAGCGGGAAGCAGGTGCAGGCGATGGCGATGCGGTGGGCGTCCGCCACGGAGATGTGCCGCAGCTCCTTCACGTCGTACCAGATGACCGGCGTCTGGACCGTCTCCCCCTCGAACGCGCGGCGGATGAGCGCGGCGAGCCCCAGGCGCTCCACCAGCTCGTCCTGGAAGAGGTTGTACTCGGGCGGCGGAGGCACGCCGAACATCGCCTCGTACGCCGGGTTCATGAGCCGGATGTACCCGTCCGCGCCGAAGATGGCGTACGGCACGGGCGAGTGAAGGAACAGCCCCTCCAGGAGCGCCAGCGGGTCGGACATCTCCGCGAGCCGCTCGCGCAACGGCCGTGACGCGGTGGACACGCGCGCCGTCCGGCGAGCGTCCGCGCGACGCGGCGGCGTCACCGGCGCGTTCGACTGCTTCCCACCCCGAGTTCCCTGGCCCTTGCGAGTCGCCACGGTTCGAGGACCTAGCAGAGGACTTCATGGCCACGCATCGCGGAAAGGCACGACACGTCCAGAGGTCCACGGCCCGCCGCCAGGGCATGCGAGGATGCCGCCACGATGGCGGACTCCCTCAAGACCTTCTTCGATGCCCCGCTCGTGCGCGAGCTGGGGTCGCAGCTCCACCGCGCCCTCCCCTCCTTCCCCCGCGACACGTTCGTCCGCGAGGCCATCCAGGACCTGGAGCGTCACGAGCTCATCGACCGCGCGCGCCACATCATGGGGGCGATGCGCCGCGCGCTCCCGTCCGACTACCCCCGCGCGCTGAAGGTGATGCTGCGCTCGCTCGGCCCGGCGCGGCAGGACACCGAACGCAAGGCCATGGACGTGTTCTTCTACCTGCCCCACACGCTGTTCGTGTCCGAGCACGGACTGGAGCACTTCGAGGAGTCCATGCTCGCGCTGCACACGCTCACCCAGCGCTTCACGGGTGAGTGGGCCATCCGCCCCTTCCTGGAGCGCCATCCGGAGAAGACGCTGGCGCGCCTGCGCGAATGGGCCACGGACGAGAACGTCCACGTGCGCCGCCTCGTCTCCGAGGGCACGCGCCCACGCCTGCCCTGGGGCTCGCGGCTGCGCGCGTTCCAGAAGGACCCGCGTCCGGTGCTCGCGCTGCTGGAGCTGCTGAAGGACGACCCGGAGCTGTACGTCCGCCGCTCGGTGGCCAACAACCTCAACGACATCGGCAAGGACCATCCGGAGGTGCTCGTCCAGGTGGCGAAGGCCTGGCAGCAGGGCGCCACGCCGGAGCGCCAGTGGCTCATCCGCCACGCCCTGCGCTTCGCCATCAAGCGCGGCGACGCGAGCGCGCTGGAGGCGCTGGGTGCGGGCAAGCCCACGGGCATCGAGGTCCGGGCCACGTCGCTGCCCGCGCGCGCCCGGGTGGGCGGCGCCATGGACATCCGCTTCGAGGTGGCCAACCGCTCGCGCCGCGCGCAGTCGCTCGTGGTGGACCTGGCGATCTACTTCGTCAAGGCGCGGGGAGACGCGCCCCAGCCCAAGGTCTTCAAGGTGCGCGAGCTGACGCTCGGCCCCGGAGCGACGGAAGAGGTGGGCAAGCGCGTCTCGCTCGCGCAGCTCTCCACGCGGCGCCACTACCCCGGCAGCCACCGCATCGAGGCGCGCATCAACGGGCTCGACCTGCCGCTGGGCGCGGTGGAAGTCGAAACGTGAGGCCTCCCGCTCAGCGGGGCCCGAGCATCTTCACCAGCTTGTTGTAGACGCCCATCACCAGCAGGGGGGACACCCACGAGCCGATGAAGCGCGCGGGCCGCTCGCGGCCCATCAGCTCCAGGCCGAGCGAGACGCCCATCGAGCACAGGCTGCTGAAGAGGAACACGTGCGAGGGAATCTTGGCCGCCTGCTGTTCGATCAGGCGGGTGAACGACCCCTCGGCGTGCTCCGCGCGGCGCACGGGGGGCGCCTCGTACTCCTTCTCCGAGGCCACGCTGGCCGGGTTGACGTCGATGCTCATGCTCCCTCCCCGGGCGGCCGTGCGTCGGGCGCCACCTCCCCGCCGCGAGGGCCCAGGCCCCATGCCTCCCACCGTCGCGGTCCCCATCATGTTGGGACCGGCGAGGGGAAACGGCGAGATGGCGCACGGACCCAGGCATCCAGCGGAACACGTGGCGGAGGGGCTGCTGCTCCCGGACATGGGCGCGGGGCCACTGCTGCAACGTGATTACTGGGGCGTCATCCGGCGGTGCCGCTACGCGCCCGCGGACATCATGGACTGGGTGGGCCGCCACTTCCCGGAGTTCGCGCCGGAGGAGTTGTGCGTCTTCGCGCGGGAGGACGCGTCGCGCGAGGACCAACCCCTGGAGGAGGGCGAGACGCTGCGGGTGCACATCCACGGCGCGGGCACGTTCGGGGTGCGGGTCATCCACAAGAACGCGCGCAGCCTCACGCTCGCCACCCTGCCCGGCCACCCGGAGGCCGGCCGCATCACCTTCGGCGCCTACCGGAACGTCCACCGCGACGTCATCTTCCACATCCGCAGCCGCGCGCGCTCCGGCTCGCCGGTGCACTACTGGGGGTTCGTCACCGCGGGCGAGGCCATGCAGACCAACACCTGGACGGAGTTCGTGACGCGCGTCGCGGTCTCCGCGGGGGACGGCGTCCTGGGCGTCATCCACGCGGACACCTCGCACCTGGACGCGGAGCCACGGGGAGGCGACGTGGAGGCGGGGCCGACGTTCCTCGCGCTCGGGAGTGGTGGCGATGATTAGGTGGCGCATCGGCAAGGGCTGGTCCGAGGAGTCGCTGTCCCTCCTGCTGCGGGAGGCGGAGGGGCTGCCCCGCAACTTCACCGCCGCCTCCGGGGAGATGACGTTGGAGCGCGGGTGGAACCAGGTCCACTCGGAGGCGTCGCTGGGCCACGAGCCTCCGGGCCCTCCTTGCGCGGATGGACTCTTCGCGCGGGCGCGGCGCGTGCTGGAGACGTTCGACTTCTCGGACCCGCGCATCGTGCGCTGGCACTTCCTGGCCGATGCGCCGCTGGCCGGGCGCACGGTGCTGCTGGAGCTGAAGTCCGTGCGGCAGTGGGTGCGGCACCTCGTCGGCGCGCGCGTGGGGGACGTGCGCGAGGAGCAGGGCGAGGAGTTCAGCGTGTTCGGCTTCAGCTTCGAGACGCTGGAGGGCCACATCGAGGAAGGCCGCGAGTGGTTCCTGCTCCAGAAGCGCCACGCGGATGGCGAGGTGCGCTTCCGCATCGAGGCGGCCTGGAGGCCGGGGCGCTTCCCCACTGCGTGGAGCCGGCTGGGGTTCGCGGTGGTGGGCCGGTACTACCAGCGCGCGTGGCACGAACAGACGCAGGTGCGGTTGCGGGAGCTGACGTGGCACCACCCGGAGCTCGTGGGCAGCTCGGTGCACCACGGGAAGGTGGACCACTCCACGGACCGGCTGCGGCCGAGCCACGTGCACTTCTTCTCGCGCCGCGCGCCGGGACGACTGACGACCCTGATGGAAGAGGAGGTGGAGACCGTGGAACGAGAAGACTGGTTGGCGCCGGTGGGGCTCGGAGTGCTCGCGGGGATGCGGAGCCTGAGCGCGCCCGCGTTGATGAGCCAACGACTGTCCGAGTCACCTCGCGAGGCGGAGGACCCGCTGTCCAGGGCGCTGACGAGGCCGTGGGTTCCGCAGGTGTTGAGGGTGCTCGCCGTGGGAGAGCTGGTGGCGGACAAGCTGCCGAGGACACCGGCGCGGGTGAAGTTCGTGCCGCTCACGGGGCGCATCCTGATGGGCACGGTGGCGGCGGCCTCGTCCGTCGGGGAGCAACCCCGGCACCGCGTCGCGCTCGCGGCCGCGCTGGGCGCCACGGCGGCGGTGGCGTCGAGCTGGGCGTTCTACTCGCTGCGGCGCCTGGCCACGACCCGGCTTCGCATCCCCAGCGTGGCGGCGGCGCTCGCCGAGGACGCGCTCGTCGCGGCACTCGCCACGCGCGTGCTCACGCGCCTGCGCGCCAACGCCGCTTGAGTGGCATACACGCGCGCGGTGGCCCTCACGCGCGCCGACGCCGCTTGAGTGGCATACGCGCGCGCGGTGGCCCCAACGAGGGCTCGCCACGCGCACACGCGCCGACGCCACGTGAGTGAGCGGAATACGCGCGCATGGTGCGCCCTCACGGGGGCTCGCCACGCGCACACGCGCCGACGCCACGTGAGTGAGCGGCATACGCGCGCATGGTGGCCCTCACGGGGGCTCGCCACACGTTGAGTGAGCGGCATACGCGCGCATGGTGGCCCTCACCGGGGCTCGCCACACGCGCCGACGCCACGTGAGCGGCATACGCACGCGTGGCGACACTCACGGGGAAGGAAAGGGGCGCCAGGCGTGTGCCCACGCGCCTGCGCGCCAACACCGCACGACAAGCACACGCGCGCGTAGCGGCACTCACGGAAGGAAACGGGCGACACCGCGCTCCCGCTCACCCCTCGCGGGACACGGCGTCGCGCGCGGCCTGCACGAGCGCGGCGAGGTCCCTCACCTGGGGCCCCACCTCCACCCCGCGCGGCGGAGCACTCGCCGGAGAGAACAGCCGCACCGGCGTCTGCGCCTTGCCCCGCAGCAGGACGAACAGCCTCAGCGCATCCCGCAGCCGCTCGACGTCCGCGCCCTCCTCCCCCTGGGCCCGCCGCGCCGCGCTCCAGAGCCGCGTCCACGCGGCCTCCTCGTCCCACGCCCCCACGGGGCGCTCACGCGACAGGTCCGCCACCTCCGCCGCCAGCTCGAACAACCCCGCGCGCCCCTCACCGAAGGCCTCGCCCGCCACCAGCCGCGTCTCGCGCGCCCCAGCCACCTCGCGCGCCGCGAGCCACGGCAACAAGTCCGGCACCTCCACCTCGACGGGAGACACCGGCGCCAGGCGCGACTCCATCACCCCCCGCAGCCGCGCTCGCGCCACGCCGTGCCAGAACAGCGCGTGCAGCAGCAGCTCCGGCCCGCTCCGGGGCACGTTCAGCGGCGCGCGCGACGCCCGCCGCTTCAGGAACTCCACCACCTTCCCGCTCGTGTCGAAGTGCTCCAGCCGTCGCCACACCACCGCCTGCGCGGACTCCGCCAACGGGAGCGCCCGACGAAGCGCGTCCGCCTCCGCCACGTCGAAGGGCAACGCCGCCCCCGCCATGGGGCGCTTGAAGACCCGCTCGAACACCTCCGAAGCCGCGCACACCGCGCGCAGCTCCGGCAGGTTGCGCGGCAACAGCTCCACCGCGCGCGTCCACGTGCGCCGCCCGAGCAACGGCCCCGCCTCCAGCACCACCTCCTCGAGCGTCAGCAACACCTCGCCCAGCGTCGGCGGCGGCTCGCGCCCGGAGAGCCGGTGCAGCGCGCTCGCCTGGACCGCGTCGCGCAGCCGCTCCACCTCCGTCATCAGTTGCACGGGAGCGGACCGCGCGGGCCAGCCCTCCGCCGCGGCCCGGCGCTTCAGCGAAGCCAGCGTCGCGTCCACCTCCGGCTGCGCCTGCGCCACCTCCCGCAGCAGCTCGAAGTGCGCGCGCACCCGGTCCTTCCAGAAGAACGCCTCCAACATCCGGCGCAGCGCCACGTAGCGCAGCCGCGTCGCCTCCAGGAGGTCGGCGCGGTCCTCCAGCCTCGCGCGCAGGTTGTCCGGATGCGTGGCCACCGCCCCACTATAGGGAGGCTCCCGCCTTCCAGCAGGCCCCCGGCGCTCGCGGCCAGGGCCTCGTCCAGAATGCGGCACGCCCCGGGGCGGTCTCCACGGACCTCTCCCGGGACGACGGGGCCGGACACGGCCCCGGGACGACTCAGACGCGCATCGGCATCACGACCGCGGTGAAGGTGCGGTCCCCCGGCGCGTGCAGCACGCCCGGGCTGTGCTCGTCACCCAGCTCGAAGCTCACCTCGTCCGTGTCCGTCACCGCGAGCACGTCCGTGAGGTAGCGCGCGTTGAAGCCCACGGTGATGTCGTTGCCCCGGTAGGCCAGCTCCACCACGTCGCGCGCCTCGCCCAGGTCCGGGTTGCTCGCGGTGATGACCAGCTTGTTCTCCTCCAGGCCGATGCGGACCGCGTTGCTCTTGTCCGCCGACAGCAGCGCGATGCGCTTGAGGCCCTCCAGGAAGCGCACCTTCGGCACCAGGACGACCTTCTCGCCCTCCTTGGGGATGACGCGCTGGTACTCCGGGAACTGCCCGTCGATGAGCCGCATCACCATGGTGAGGCCCGGCTTCTTGAAGAGCGCGGAGTTCTCCGCGAAGCCCAGGTGGCACTCCGCGTCCGGCGCCTCGTCCAACAGGCGCTTGAGCTCCATCAGGCCCTTGCGCGGGATGATGACGCCGCTCTTGAGCTTGAAGTCCCCCGGCAGCTCGCGCTCCACCAGCGACAGGCGGTGGCCATCCGTGGCCACCATCCGGACCTTGCCCGTGGATTGCGGCTCGAAGAAGACGCCGTTGAGGATGTAGCGGGTCTCGTCGCTGGAGATGGCGAACTGGGTCTTCTTGATCATCTCCAGCAGCGTGTTGCCCCCCACCTGCACCAACGGAGCGTTCTCCTCCTTGGGCAGCTTGGGGTACTCCTCCGCCGCCATGCCGACGATCTTGAAGTGCGCCGAGCCGCTGGCGATGTCCACGTAGTTGTTCGCCAGCTTCTTCAGCGTCACCTGCGCGTCCGGCAGGTTCTGCACGATGTCGAAGACGTACTTGGCGCTCAGCGTGACGGCGCCCGTCTTGATGACCTCGGCGGGGTGCTCGGACACGATGCCGATGTCCAGGTCGAACGCGGTGACCGTGATGCCGCTCTTGGTCGCGTTGACGAGCACGTTCGCGAGGATGGGCATCGTCGTCTTGCGCTCCACGATGCCCTGGGCGCGGTAGAGGGCCTTCTTCAGCTCGTCGGCGGCGATGCGGAATTCCATCGAGGGCGTCCTTAAAGGGTCCGGCCCCGAGAGGCCGATCAGGGGGCCGATGTAGCCCGTGACATGGGGAGCGTCAACGACGCCAGAACGCCGTCTTCAGGCCCACTTCATGAACCAACACCGAGGATTCCCACTCCCCGTGTACCTGTCTGGGCGTTCAGGTGCGCTTCCATGGATGACCGCCGGTCAGGGAGGCGAGTCGGACTGGCCCTTGGCCTCCGGGCGATGGACACTGAGGGCCTCCCCGACTTTCCGGAGCCTTCCATGAACGTCCGTCCGCTGCTGCTCGCCGCGCTCGCGCTCGGCTTCGCCGCTGGGTGCAGCAAGCCCTCCGCGTCCTCGTCCTCGCTGCCCTCGTCGGAGCCAGGCACCGCCAACCAGGCGGAGCAGCCTCCGTCCGCCGAGGTGGGCGCCCCGAGCCAGGACCAGAGCGGCACGCCGTCCCAGCCCGTCACGCCGCCGTCCAACGCGGGCGAGCCCAAGGCGGGCGAGAGCGCCGTCTACATCGTGCGCGACAGCGGCGTGCGCTGCTTCGCGCCGCCCTGCCCCACCTACAACGCGGTCCTGGCGGACAAGCCGGAGATGGACGCCATCCCCATCCACGAGCTGGACCTGCAGGCGGTGACGAAGGGCTCGGACTCCGCGCTGGAGTCGCTCATGCAGCGCACGCGCGGCGGCGGGCTGAAGGTGCGGGGCACCCTGGAGACGCGCCCCAAGGCCGGCCCCGCGGGCGACGCCACGGTGCTGCGCGCCACCGCGGTGGACTGACGCCTCAGAAGTGCAGGCCGACCTGGAGGCCGGGCCAGTGCTGCAGGCGCTGGTCCGCCTTGGGGCGGCTCTCGCTGACGGACATGCGCGTCACCGTCGCGAAGTCCGGCTGGCCCCACACGAACCACAGGTTGTAGGTGGGCCCCGCGAACACGGCCAGCCGGGGGAGGATCTGGAACCCCACCATCACCCGGGCCTGGCCGAGCACGTTGCCGCCGTCGCCCTCCAGCGGCTTCTGCACCGGCTGCACCGCGCCGCCGGTGACGTCCAGGTCCACCCAGAAGCGGTGCGACACGACGATGTGCCCGCCCAGCCCCAGGCCGAAGCTGAAGCGCGCGTCGTCGTGGCCGCCGGGCTCCAGCCCCGCGAGCAGCGTCAGGTAGAAGGGCCCGCCGCCCACCTTGACCGCGAGGTTGGCCAGCTGGATGTCGCTCGCCCACATCTCCATGTGGACGTTGCCCTTGCGCAGCCCGTACTGCTCGGGCGGCGGGTCCGTCTCACCCGCCTGTTGCGCGAGGGCGACAGTGCCCTCCTCCAGCGGCGCGAGGGGGCGCACCGCCCGGACTCCGGCGGTCGCCGCCCCGGCCCACAACGACAGTGCGAGAAGGGCGCAGGGTTTCATCACCTCTGCTTTTCCAGCGTGAAGGACACCTGCGTCAAGTCCTCGGCCAACGAGAGGGACCCGGTGTGCGCGTCCGCCGACGCCGCCAGCGTCCGCGCCGCCGCCAGGACCGGCTCCAGGGCGAAGGGGTGTTCGGCCGTGACGAGGAAGAAGCGCTCGAAGCGCGGTGCGTCGTCCAGCTCGTAGGAGCCCCCCACGCGCTGTGTGCCCGAGGGCGACAGCGCCGCCGCCTGCGTCATGCCCTCCTCCGGGACGTGGAGGGTGACGGCGCCCCGGCCGTCCACCGACACGATGACGCCGTGGGTGCGTCCGGCCGCGATGTAGGAGAGCTGGACCCGGTCACCGGCGGCGACCGGGCTGCCGTCGGCGAGCGCCTCGCCGCCCTGGCCCCGCTGCCGGTGGACCTCCAGCCGGGGCAGGAGGCCCTTGGAGCGGGTGGGCTCGAAGTCCCCCGCCACCGGGCCACCCACGCCCTCGCCGGTCGTCGTCTCCGCCGGGGGGCGCGCCAGCACGAACAGGGCGACGGTGGCGAGCACGGGCACCAGCCCCCAGGCGGGCCTCACCCAGGCGGGGCGCGCGGGGGCCCGGGCGGGGGGGCGGCGAAACCGGGCCTCCACCTCGCGGGCCACGCGCTCCGGGGGCAGCCGCTCCAGCGTGGCGCGGCCGTCCGCCTCCAGCGCGGCGAGCCGCTCCGGGCCTCCGGGCTCCTGCGCCAGGCGCTCGCGCGCGGCGGCGAGCTCCTCCGGGGGCAGCTCTCCCAGGGCGATGCGCTCCAGCATCCAGTCGGGCGTGCGGCGGGGGGATTGGGAATTCATGCGGCCTCCAGCTCCAGCTCCTGCAGCGCCGAGGTGAGCGCCCGCAGGCGCTTGCGCACACCGGACACGGACAGCCCCACCTCACGGGCCGTCTCCTCCAGCGTCATCCCGTCCACCAGGTGGAGCACGGCGATGTCGCGGCTGGACGCGGGCACCCGGCCGAACAACCGGTCCAGGAGGCCCCGCGCCGCGGTGCGCGACTCGGTGTCGTCCGCGGCGGCGATCTGGAGCACCATCTCGTCCTCCCGGTCCTCCGGCCGGCGCCGGGCGCCGCGCAGCCGGTTGAGACACACCGTGGTCGCGATGCGGTGCAGCAGGCTCGAGGGGGCGGAGTCCTTCAGCGCCCCCTGGTAGCGCAGCAACTGCACGAACACGTCGTGCATGGCATCCACGGCCTTCTCCTCGTCGCGCAGCAGGAAGCGGCAGCGCCGGAGCACCTGGGGGCCGTAGCGGCGGTAGTAGGCCTCCACATCGATAGACACCGGCGTCACGCCTCCCTCGTTCCGGCGAAGGGAACACCGGCGCGCGGAAAATCTGTCACCGCCGGCCTTCGCCCGTCGTGCCTACCCCGTTTCCCGCCCTCCGCGAAACCCCGGGCCCCCATGTCCGCTCCCTCGCCCGTCGTTGAGTCCGGGGGCGCCATTCCCTACTGTGCACGGCCTCATGAGAGCCCTGATGTGTTGCCTGGTGTGTGTCGTCGTCGCGTGCTCCAAGCCCTCGGAACCCGCCCGGCCCCCCGCCGCGGACAAGCCGGCCGAGCCCGCCAACATCTGCGGCACCATCGCGGAGCGCTACGGCGAGTTCCGCAGCGCGGTGAAGACCACCTGCGAGAAGGACGCGGACTGCGGCTGTCACCTGGTGCTCACGCTCGAGAAGACGCTGGCGGTGGCGGACCGCGCGTCGGCCGCGAAGCTGCAGGCCATGAGCATGGCGTACCGCAAGGCGCACTGCCCCACCACGCCCCCGGCATCCACCCAGCCCGAGTGCGTGGCGCGCTGTGAAGCGGGCCAGTGCCGCTGACGGCCGCGCGCTGCAATTTCTACAGGGCAGCCGACGCCACGACCGCTCGCAATCCCGAGCGGGGAGTGTCAGGTTGCAGATGAAAACAGCCAGGCTCGGCTGTAACGGTGGAGGACCCCGTCACTACTTTCCGGTACTCGACGTCCCCCTCCGAGCCCGTGATTCCCGAGACCGAAAACACCCTGCCCCACCTCCGGGCCCGGTACCTCGCCGCGCAACTCGCCGGCAACCGGACGGAAGCCCTCCGCCTGCTGGTGGATGACGGCCTGCTCAGCGGCGTCCCGCTCCAGGTGTTGCACCTGGAGGTCATCCAACCGGCCCAATACGAGATTGGCCGGCTGTGGCAGGAGAACATCATCTCCGTGGCGCAGGAGCACCAGGCCACCGCCATCGCCCAGCTCGCGCTGGCGCACCTGTACCGCCACCTGCCGCGCGACCCGCCCAACGGCAAGGTCGTCCTGGTGTCGTGCGTGGAGGGCGAGCTGCACGAGGTGGGCGCCCGCATGGCGAGCGACTTCCTGGAGATGGCGGGCTTCGACGTGCGCTTCCTGGGCGCCAACGTCCCGCACGAGCACCTGGGGCGGATGCTCCGCGACGTGCGCCCGGACCTGCTGGCCCTGTCCGTGACGATGTCGTACCACCTGCCCGCGCTGCGCCGCGCCGTGGAGCACGCCCGCGCGGTGGCGCCCGGGCTGCCCATCGCCGTGGGTGGGCTGGCCTTCCGCTGGGCGCCGGGACTGGAGGACTCGCTGGACGTGAGCTTCCACGGCAAGGACGCCCGAGAGCTGGTCGCGGCCGCGTGCCGCACCCTGGGAGTTTGAGGACGCACATGGAGACACCCGCCCACCAGGTGGACGCCCGCGCCGACGCGCTCGCCCGGGCCTCGATGGAGGCGATGTATCAGGACCCCTTCTGGGAGGCCCGCTACGGCGCCGAGCGTGCCCGCCGCTTCGGTGACGAGGACGCGCGCTTCCATGTGCGCTACCTCGTCCAGTCGCTGGAGGAGCACCAGCCGTCCGTGATGGAGGGATATGCGCGATGGCTGCGCACCTTGCTCGTCTCGCGGGGCATGTGCACCCTCCACCTCGACACGAACTTCGCCGGGCTGGCCTCCGCGCTGGAGGCCGAGGGGTGGGGGCCCGACACCGAACCACAGGCCCACGTGCGCGCCGCCCGGGAAGCCTTGCGCTACCCGGAGGGGCCCGCCCGACGCCTGCAGGACGCGGCGCGCGCGCTGGCCCAGGCCACCACCGCGCGGCTGGCGCTCTACCTCACGCCGGAGGACAAGCCCCGCCTGGAGGACGAATTGCGATTGCAGCTCTCATACCTCGCCGACGCGCTCGCCGAGCAGAAGCCGGAGCTCATGGCGGACCACGTGCGCTGGTACGTGGGCTTCTGGCCGCGCCGGGGCTTCGGGCTGCTCGCGTTCCCGTCCGTCCTCGGAATGTTGAAGGTGTCGCTCGGCGTTGGCCACCCGGAGGCGCGCGCCCTGCTCGCCACGGCCGGGGTCTCCTGGGAGGAGACGCGTTCATGAGCCCGCCTTCGTCCGTGGACCCGCGGCTGTTCGACGACCTGAGCCGCGAGGTGTCGCTCCTCTGCGACGCGGCCGGGGTGCTCACGTGGATGGACGCGCGCGCCCGCGCCCTCCTCGGGGAGAAGGTGGGCAGCCCCCTGCGCGCGCTGGCCGCGCTGGGCACCGAGGAGAAGGTGGACCGGCTCCTGGTGCAGGCCCGCGACGAGCGGGTCCGGGGCTGGGAGCTCATCCTGTGCCGCGGCGAGGTCCCCACCACCTTCGCCTTCCACGCGCGGCCCGCGGAGGGCCACGGCGTGCTGCTGGTGGGCAGCCTGGTGCCGGAGGACTACGGCGCCGCGCTCACGCAGGTGACGAGCACGCTGAGCGAGCTGGCCACGCTGCACCGCGAGGCGGAGGGGCAGCGGCGCGAGCTCAAGCGCCGCGCGGACGAGCTCACGCGGCTCAACCACGAGCTGGAGGAGTCCAACCGCGGCATGCGCAGCCTGCACGCCGCCCTGGACGAGAAGGCGGAGGGGCTGCACCGCGCAGCCGAAATCAAGAGCCGCGTGGTGGCCAACGTCAGCCACGAGTTCCGCACCCCGCTGCACTCCATCCTCGGCCTGTCCAAGGTGCTGCTCAACCCCATCAACGGGCCGCTGCAGCCGGAGCAGGAGAAGCAGGTCCAGTTCATCCGCAACTCCGCTGAGGCGCTCTTCGAGCTGGTGAACGACCTGCTGGATTTGTCCAAGGTGGAGTCGGGCAAGGCCACGCTGCGCCACAGCCGCTTCGTGGCGCACGACCTGCTCAGCGCGCTGCGCGGCATGATGCGCCCGTTGATGCCGCCGGAGCGGTCGGTGGAGCTGCGCGTCGTCGAGCCCCCGGAGCCGCTGGAGCTGGAGACGGACGAGACGCGGCTGAGCCAGGTGCTGCGCAACCTGGTCTCCAACGGCATGAAGTTCACGGAGTCCGGCAGCGTCACGGTGGGCGTGGCGCCGGGCCCGCGCGACACGGTGGTGTTCACCGTGAAGGACACGGGCATCGGCATCGCGCCGGAGGACCACGAGCGCGTGTTCGAGGAGTTCACCCAGCTGGACGGCCCGCTGCAGCGCAAGGTGAAGGGCACGGGCCTGGGCCTGCCGCTGGCGCGCCGGCTGACGGAGCTGCTCGGCGGCACGCTGACGCTCCAGAGCGCGCGCGGCGAGGGCGCCACCTTCACCGTCACCCTCCCCCGCGTCCACGCGGAGGTGTCGGAGATGACGGGCATGACGGAGCGCAGCCAGCACCTGGACCCGGGGCGCGCGCCGGTGCTGGTGCTGGAGGACGACCGGCAGACGCTCTTCCTCTACGAGAAGTACCTGGCCCGCTCGGGCTTCCAGGTGCTGCCGGTGCGCAGCACGGACGAGGCGCGCCGCGTGCTCCAGCGCGTGCGCCCCGCGGCCATGGTGCTGGACGTCATGCTGGAGGGTGAGACGAGCTGGAGCTTCCTGGCGGAGATGAAGAACGGGGAGTCCACGCGGGACATCCCCATCCTCGTCGTCACGGTGACGGACCGCGAGCAGAAGGCGCGCGCGCTCGGGGCGGACGAGTTCTGGCTCAAGCCGGTGGACGAGTCGCGGCTGCTCAAGAAGCTCCAGGAGCTGGCGCGCAGCGGTCCGGTGGAGCGCATCCTCATCATCGACGACGACGACGTGCACCGCTACCTGCTCAAGCAGCTGCTCAAGGACCTGCCCTACGCGCTGCTGGAGGCGGCGGGGGGCCTCGAGGGCCTCGCCCTGGCGCGCGAGCAGTCACCGCAGCTCATCTTCCTGGACTTCGTGCTCCCGGACATCACCGCGTTCGACGTGCTGGACGACCTCAAGGGCGACCCGCGCACGCGCGACATCCCGGTCATCCTCCACACCTCCCACGAGCTGGCGGAGGACGAGCGGGCGCGGCTCGCCAACGAGACGGCCTCCATCCTCTCCAAGCACACGCTGAGCCGCGAGGTGGCCATCAGCCGCATCCGCGACGCCCTGGCCAAGGCGGGCCTGGGCGCCTACCCATCCCAGGAGGCTCGCCGTGGGTGAACCCCGTCTGGCCACCGTCCTCAACGTCAACGACGACGACGCCAACCGCTACCTGGTCAACCGCATCCTGGAGATGGCGGGCTACCACGTGCTGGAGGCCGCCACCGGCATGTCCGCGCTGCTGCTGGCCGAGCAGCACCGCCCGGACGTCATCGTCCTCGACGTGAAGCTGCCGGACATCAGCGGCTACGAGGTCTGCGCCCGGCTGCGCGCCAACCCGGACACGGCCGCCATCGCGGTGATGCACACCTCCGCGACGTTCGTCACCTCCGACAAGAAGGCGCGCGGCCTGGACGCGGGCGCGGACGCGTACCTCACCCAGCCCTTCGAGGCGTCCGAGCTGGTCGCCACCGTGCGCTCGCTCCAGCGCCTGCGCCAGGCGGAGCAGGCCGCGCGCCGCCGCGCCGAGGAGCTGGTGGAGATGGACCGCCGCAAGGACGAGTTCCTCGCCATGCTGGCGCACGAGCTGCGCAATCCCCTGGCCGCCATCATGACGGCCATCGGCATCCTGGAGCGCAGGCCCACGGACGACTCCAAGGAAGCGCGCATGCGCGCCATCATCCACCGCCAGACGAACCACCTGGCGCGGCTGGTGGACGACCTGCTCGACGTCAGCCGCATCACCCGCGGCAAGGTGGAGCTGCGGCAGGGGCGGCTCGACCTGCGCGCGGTGCTCGTCCAGGTGCTCCAGGTCATCCGGCCCATCGCGGAGGCGCGGGGGCTGGGGCTGGAGGTGTCCCTGCCCTCCGGGCCGCTGTGGCTCAGCGGCGACGCCACGCGGCTGGAGCAGGTGTTCACCAACCTGCTCGACAACGCGGCCAAGTACACGGACAGCGGCACCCTCTCCCTGCGCGTGGAGCGCGAGGGCGTGGACGGCACGGCGCAGGCGGTGGTGCGCGTGCGCGACACCGGCATCGGCATCTCGCCGCAGGTGCTGCCCTACATCTTCGAGCTGTTCGCGCAGGCGGACACGTCGCTGGAGCGCACGCGCGGGGGGCTGGGCATCGGCCTCACCCTGGTGCGCCAGTTGGTGCAGATGCACGGCGGACACGTCTGCGCGCACAGCGACGGGCCGGGCCGGGGCAGCGAGTTCGTGGTGAAGCTGCCGCTCGCCCACGCGGTGGAGGCGCCCCTGGAGCCGGGCGCCCTGCTGGACACGCGCAGGGCGCGCCGCATCCTGCTGGTGGAGGACAACCCGGACGCGCGCCAGGCCATGCGCGAGCTTTTGGAGCTGTGGGGCCACCAGGTGGAGGTCGCGCCGGACGGGCTCCAGGGCGTGGAGCTGGCCTTGCGCAAGCCGCCGGAGCTGGCGCTGGTGGACATCGGGTTGCCGGGGCTGGACGGCTATCGCGTGGCGGCCGAGCTGCGCTCGCGCGTGGGCAACAACATCCGTCTGGTGGCGATCACGGGCTACGGAGGGCCGGAGGGTCAGGACCGCGCGCTTCGTGCGGGCTTCGACCTGCATCTGGTCAAGCCGGTGAAGCCAGACGACTTGGATCGACTCCTCTCCAACCTGTGAGGCAATGCCTGTCGGGGCGCGGGCCGGCGCCCGGGGCGTTGGGCGACGCGCGTCAGCGCCGGCCCAGGGCGTTGGCCACCAGCCCCAGCAACTTCACGTGCGAGCCTTCCAACTGGCGCACGGTGCGCAACAGACGCCGGACCTCCGGCCGCTCCGCGGGCGCCACGGGCGCGTCGCTCGCGCGCGTGGGCGCCGGTCCCTGCGCCGCGAGCCCCAGCAGCTCGTCCGCCGAGACGTGGAGCTCGTGACACAGCTTCAGCAGCGTCTGCACGCTGGGAAGCATGCCCCCGCGCTCGAGCCGCCCGTAGACTTCGGTGGCCACGTCGATGCGCTCGGCCACGTCCGCCTGGGTGAGCTCCAGCCGGCTGCGCGCGGCTCTCGCCGCTGCTCCGATGGTGGTTGCCAGTTTCTTGTCCATGCCTTACCGACCCGAAACGTTTGGCCCACGGCATAGGACGTATAGAGGCAGACAGACAGAACTTGTCGGGTCAGCCTCCAGTTGTTCACCCATAGGGTTACCGTCATAGAGGGAGACTTTCGGGGTTCGGAGGCCACCGGGAGGCGGTGGTTTTTCTCGACGGAAGACCCGTCTTCCCGGGTCACCCGGGCCCCCCGAAACGGGGGGGAATCGCCCCGGAGTCGGACGACCCATGGCGTCGGGCGGCGGCGTTCCTACGGTGCCGGAGAGTCCTGCGACCGGGGCCACCCCCAAGGGTTGTCTCGTCCCCCGGGCGCGGCGGCGCGGACCGGCGCCGCCCCCCTTCCCGGAGGCCCGGATGCGTCCTCCGGACGGGGTCCGGGAGGGCCCGAAGCGCACTCGGCGTCCTCGGTCCGCCGCCGCATCGAGGACCCGGGGTGAGAGGTGGGGTCCGGGCGACCAGGCGAGCCTACGCGGGGCGTCAAAGCCGACTAGGCTGTGCGGCCGATGGCGGCCGGACAGCGCAACCTGCTGGTGAAGCTCTGCGTGGCGATGGGCGTGGTGGCCCTGCCGCTGCTCGTCGCCATCCTCGCCGTGGTGCTGCCGGAGCTGAGGGCCCAGCTGCACGAGGATCGCATCCGCGGGCTCCGGCAGGCGGTGGAGACGGCGTACGGCGTCCTCCAGGCCTACGAGGCCCGGGAGCGCGCCGGGGAGCTGACGCGCGGCCAGGCGCAGGCGCAGGCCGCCGCGCTGCTCCAGACGCTGCGCTACGCGGAGGTGGAGTACTTCTGGGTCAACGACCTGGAGACGCGGCTGGTGATGCACCCGCACCTGCCGGCCATGGTGGGCAAGGACATGACGGGCTACCGCGACCTGCGCGGCAAGCCGGTGTTCGTGGACATCGTCACGCTGGCGCGCGCGCAGGGCCAGGGCGCGGTGGCGTACGAGGCGACGCGGCCGGGCTCGCCGGACCCCATCCCCAAGGAGAGCTACGTGAAGCTCTTCCAGCCGTGGGGCTGGGTGCTGGGCACGGGCGTGTACGTGGAGGACATCGACCGGGAGGTGGCGTCCGTGGCCCGGCGCATCCTCGTCGCGGTGGGCGGCGCGCTGGTGCTGGCGGCGCTGGCGGGGGTGTACGTGTCGCGGCAGGTGGTGCGGCCGGTGCGCTCGCTGGCGGACGCGGCGCGGCGCGTGGCGCGCGGCGACCTGTCCGTGCGGGTGGAGACGACCTCCGAGGACGAGGTGGGCCAGCTCTCCGAGGCCTTCAACGCCATGGTGGCGGAGCTGCGGGACGTGGTGGGCGCGCTGGTGGAGGCGGCGGGCGCCACGGCCGCGGACGCCGAGCGCATCCGCGCCTCCGCGGACACCCTGGCGCGCGGCACGCGCGAGCAGGCGGACGCGCTCCAGCACGCGGCGGAGGCGGTGCAGGACATGAGCGCGCGCGTGTCCCAGGGCGCGGTGGCGGCGCGGGCCGCCGTGGACGCCGCCCTCGAGCAGGGCCAGGTGGCGGACACGGGCGGGCGCGCGGTGGACGAGGCGTCGCGGAAGATGGGCGACATCGTGGAGGTGGTGGAGCGCTCGGCGGAGACGGTGACGCGGCTGCAGGAGTCCGGCCGGGTGACGGGGGAGATGCTCAAGCTCATCCAGCAGGTCGCGGACGAGACGCAGATGCTGGCGCTGAACACGGCCATCGAGGCGGTGCGCGCGGGGCAGCACGGCAAGGGCTTCTCCGTGGTGGCGGGCGAGGTGCGCAAGCTGGCGGAGCGCACGCGCGAGGCCGCCGCCCAGGTGCAGGCGCTCCAGGACCGCAGCGACGCGGACACGACGCTGGCGGCCACGCTGATGCGGCAGGGCACGGTCCAGGTCCACGAGGGGCTGACGCTGTCCTCGACGGCCGGCGAGGCGCTGGCGCGGCTGCTCGCCGGCACGAAGACGATGGGCGAGCGCGTGGGGACGCTGGCGGAGGAGAACACCCGCCAGTCCGCCTCCGGCGAGAACATCGCCGGGCGCATCCAGGTGCTGTCGCTGCGCTCGACGGAGGCGGTGGCCGGGGTGGAGCAGATCGCCCGCTCGGTGGAGGACCTGCGCGCCCGGGCCTCGCGGCTGCGCGAGCTGGCCGCCCGCTTCACCACGCCCGCCCGGGGCGGTTAACGCTTCTTCATACACGCGCAACGCCAGGGACAGGTGGAGCCGGCAGTCTCGCCATCCTCACTGGAGCGCGAAGGCGCTCCCGACCGAAGGAGCGATTCCATGGCACTGGCAACCCTGCGGGTCCCCGACCGCGAGCCCCTGGTGTTCGGCTACGCGCTGGACACCCTGCTGGCGACGGCATCGCCGCTGCCGCCCCTCACCCTCAAGGCCCTGGAGCGGCAGGGCGTCTTCGCCGGCCGCCCCCTGCACACGGCCTACCCGTGCGCGGTGTGGCCGGCCGCCATCCACCTGCTGGCGAGCGCCGCGCTGCCCCACCTGGGGCGCGACCAGGCGGAGGACGCCCTGGGCCGCGCGTTCGCGGAGCGCTTCATCCAGGCGCGCATGGGCACGGTGCTCCAGGGCTTCGCCCAGGTGGTGGGCACCGAGCAGATGCTGCTGCGGCTGTCGCGCGCGCTGCGCTCCACCAACAACTTCCTCGACGTCTCGCTCGAGCCCCACGGCGACGAGGGCGGCTGGGAGCTGCGGCTGCACCCGGTGCGCGAGTTCGAGCACCACCCGCGCCGGCTGGCGGACCCGCCCCACTTCGCGCGGGGCCTGCTCACCTACGCCTTCCAGCACGGCGGCGCGCCCACCGCGAGGCTGACCCTCGTCGACCACGACGAGGGCCGCGCGCTCACCACCTTCCACGTGGGCCTGTAGGCCCACGCGCCGCCATCCCTACTGGCAGAACTGCGGCTGCCGGACGCAGTCGCGGCACAGGCCGTCCACGCACACCGTCGTGCCGGGGCACGAGTTGTCCGGGGAGCGACACGCAATCCCCTGCTCCGTCTGGCCCAGCGACGCGTCCTCCGTCGCCTCCGGGGCGCCGCCACAGCCCGCCAGCGTCAGCACCGTCATCAAGCCCAGCAGCCCCTTGTGGATTCCTCGCATGAAAAGCTCCTCGTCCGGGTAGGTACGGCCCCCGGAGAATAGCTCAATTGCATAAATGACTGGGTTGCATCTGTGCTCGCGGGGTCGCGCGGGGCGGGCACATCGGCGCCTCGCGCCTACATCCCCGCGCGACGGTCCTCACGGCCCCACGGGAACGGGCCTGCAGAGGCCGTTCCTGCAGACGGAGCCCTCCGGGCACCAGTTGTCCGGCTGGACACACGCGAGGCCCTGCTCGGCCTCGCCCAGCGGCCCCGTGGCCGCGTCCTGGACGTCGGCCGGCCCTCCACAGGCCGCGAGCGACGAGACGACCAGCAACCCCAGGACCCACTTCACGCGGAGGCTTCCCATGGCGACGCTCCCTTCGAGTCGGGCACGGCGCCGCCATCATCATCGGGATTCATCTGCCATCCCGATACATCAACCCGGAGCGCGGGACCCGCGGGGGCGCCGTCCGGTATCGGGCGGGGACCTGCCCCGCGGGGCGAGGCCTCACGCCACCTGGGGCTGGGCCCCCAGCGCGCGGGCGAGGCTGGCGCGGGAGGTGGCCAGGTCGTAGGTGGCCTGGACGCGCTGGGCGGCGGCGCTGGTGTAGGCCACCTGCGCATCCCCCAGCTCGATGATGTTGCCCACGCCCGCGGCGTAGCGGCCCTCGGCCAGGCGCAGCCGCTCGCGCGCGTTCACCAGCGCCTCCTCGGCGGCGGACAGCGCCTCGCGCGAGGCCACCACGGCCAGCCGCGCCTGCTCCACCTCCAGGCGCACCTGCTGACGGAGCGTGTCCTGCTGGGCCCGGGCGTCGCGCACCAGGGCCTCGCGCTCCCGCACCTCCGCGCGCGTGCGCCCGCTGTCGAACAGGTTCCAGCTCAGGCTCAGCCCGCCGCTCACGCCCAGGTCGGAGTCCGCCGGGCTGCGCCCCGCGTCCTGCAGGCCCGCGGTGGCGCTGAGGCTCGGCCAGTAGCCACCCCGGGACACGCCCACCTGCGTCTCCTGCGAGCGCACCTGGAGCTCGCTGGCGACCACGTCCTGCCGCGCGGCCAGGGCGCGCTCCACCAGCACCTCCGTGCCCGCGTCCTCGCCGTCCAGGGGCGTCACCGCCACGTCCCGGACGGCGTAGTCCGTGGAGCCCTCCAGCCCCATGGCCTGGTTGAGGCGCGCCTTCGCGGTGGCGTAGGCGTTGCGCGCGCGGATGAGCGACAGCTGCGCGTTGGCCCGCGCGGTGCGCTGCTGGAGCAGGTCGATCTCCGGCCGCGAGCCCACCTCCACGGCGGCCTGCACCTGCGTCAGCCGGCGCGCCTCCGTGTCGAGCGTCTCCTGGGCCACGCCCAGCAGCGCCGCCTGCGTCAGCGTGTCGAAGTACGCGGTGCGCACGTCGAGCAGCACGTCCTCCAGCGTCTGCGCCTGGGAGGACTCCTGGGCCTGGGCGGACTGGCGCGCGGCCTTGTAGCGCCCGGACGTGCGGCCGAAGTCGTAGAGGAGCTGGCTGGCGGTGAGGCCCGCGCTGAAGCGCTTCGTCAGGTCGCCGCTCCCCGGCACCTCCGACGACGACGACAGGTTCTTGCCCACGTCGTAGCCGGCGTTGCCGTTGACCTGGGGCAGGAGGCCCGCGCGGGACTGGTCCGCGCGCGCGCGCGCCGCGTCCGTGCCGGCCTGCGCGGACTGCAACTGCGGCTGCCGCTCGCGGGCGATGGACTCCGCCTCCTCCAGCGTGAGGACGCGCGCCGGCGCCCCCACTGGCTCCGCCGCGGAGACGGAGCACAGGCCCAACATCATCACGCAGGACAACGCGCGCATCACTCGTACCTCAACGCATCGATGGGGTCCAACCGGCTCGCCTTGCGCGCCGGGTACAGCCCGAAGCCCACGCCCACCGCCGCGCTGAAGCCCAGCGCGAGCAGGACGACGTCGGGGCGCACCAGCATGGGCCACTGGAACTGCGCGGCGAGCAGCTGCGCCACGCCCGCGCCCAGCGCCGCGCCCAGCAGTCCCCCGAGCATGGACAGCGTGAGCGCCTCCACCAGGAACTGCAGCAGGATGTCGCGGGGGCGCGCGCCAATGGCCACGCGCACGCCAATCTCGCGGGTGCGCTCGGTGACGCTCACCAGCATGATGTTCATGATGCCGATGCCACCCACCACCAGGGACACCGCCGCGATGGCCGCCAGCAGCAGGCTCAGCGTGCGCGTGCTCTCCTGCTGACCGCTGGCCAGCTCCGCCAGGTTGCGCACGTCGAAGTCGTCCGCCTCGCCCTCGTCCAGCCGGTGTCGCTCGCGCAAGAGCTGGGTGATGTCCTGCTGCGCCTGCGCCGTCTGCCCGGCGGAGGCCGCCTGCACGTAGACGACGCCGGTGATGTACGCGCCCAGGCTCTGCGACTGCACGCTGCGCCGGAAGCTGGTCGTCGGGATGAACGCCGTGTTGTCGAAGTCCTGGCCCACCGGGGACTGCCCCTTGCGCGCGGCCACGGCGACGACGGTGAAGGGCGTGGACTTGATGCGCACCACCTGCCCCACCGGGTCCACGCCCTTGCCGTACAGGTTGTCCACCACCGTCTGCCCGAGGATGACCACCTTGGAGCCCAGCTCCGCGTCGGACTCGGAGAAGCGCGCGCCCAGCGCCATGGGCCAGTTGCGCACCTCGAAGAAGTCCGGCGTCGTGCCCACCACGCTGGTGGCCCAGTTCGTCTCGCCGGAGGACAACTGCGCGCTGGAGCGCAGCTCCGGGGCCGCCGCGCGCACCGACGGCAACTGCGTGCGGATGGCCTCCAGGTCGTCCCACGTCAGCGACGGCTGGCTGCCGAAGCCGCCGCGCGCGCCGCCGGAGTTGGACGAGCCGGGCAGCACGATGAGCATGTTGGTGCCCATGGAGTCGAACACGCGCTGCACGCTGGCGCGCGCCCCGTCGCCGATGGCCACCATGGCGATGACCGCGCCCACGCCGATGATGATGCCCAGCGCCGTGAGCACCGACCGCGTCTTGCTGCGCAGCAGCGCGCGGATGGCCAGGCGGATGGTCTCCAGGAGGTTCATGGCACGGCCTCCTCTTCCTCCGGCAGCGGCACCGCCGGCTGGGCCGGCTGTCGCTTGTCGGAGACGATGCGGCCGTCGCGCACCACCACCACCCGGCCCGTGTACGCGGCGATGTCCGGCTCGTGGGTGACGATGATGAGGGTGAGCCCCTCGCGCTGGAGCTGCTGGAACAACGCCATCACCTCCACGCTGGTGCGGGAGTCCAGGTTGCCCGTGGGCTCGTCCGCGAGGATGAGCCGGGGGCGCCCCACCAGCGCGCGGGCGATGGCCACGCGCTGCTGCTGTCCCCCCGAGAGCTGCTTGGGGTGGTGCTCCAACCGGTCGCCCAGGCCCACGCGCTGGAGCGCGTCCTTCGCGCGGGCGTGGCGCTCCTTCGTCTTCACGCCCGCGTAGAGCAGCGGCAGCTCCACGTTCTCCAGCGCGGTGGTGCGCGCCAGCAGGTTGAAGCTCTGGAAGACGAAGCCCAGGGTGCGGTTGCGCACGCGGGCCAGCGCGTCCCGGTCCAGCCGCGACACGTCCTTGCCGTCCAGCAGGTACTGCCCCTGCGTGGGCTTGTCCAGGCAGCCCAGGATGTTCATCAGCGTGGACTTGCCGGAGCCGCTGGTCCCCATGATGGAGACCAGCTCGCCGGGCTGCACGGCCAGGTCCACGCCGCGCAGGGCCCGCACCTCCACGTCTCCCGTCCGGTACACCTTGCTCACCGCGCGCAACGCCACGAGCGGCTGCGCGCCATCGACTGCCTCCATGACCACCTGCCTCCTTCGCCGCCCTAGAAAGGCCCCGGGCCGCGCCGCATGGGCATCCGGCCGCCCGCTCCCGGAGGCGCGTTGCCCGCGCCGCCCGCCGCCGCGGCGCTCGCCGCCTGGCCGGTGACGACGGTGTCGCCCTCGCTCACCTCGCCGGTCACCTCCGTGTAGCTGCCGTCCGTCAGCCCGGTGTGGACCCGCGCGGGCACGGGCCCCGGGTGCTCCTGGCGCAGCACGTACAGCGTCCGGCTCCCGTCCTCGACGGGGGGCGCGGGCCTCGCGCCCGGCGCCCCACCCGGGGGCGGCGCGCCCTCCGGCACCGCGGGCTTGAAGCGCAGCGCCGCGTTGGGCACCGCCAGCACGTCGTCCTTCTGCGCGGTGACGATGGTGACGTTGGCCGTCATGCCCGGCTTGAGCTTCAGGTCCGGGTTCGCCACGTCGATGATGGCGTCGTAGGTGACGACGTTCTGCACCGTGGTGGCCGCGTTGCGGATCTGCCGGATGGTGCCGTGGAAGCGCTCACCCGGCCACGCGTCCACGGTGAAGGTGGCGCGCATGCCGTCCTGCAGGCGGCCCACGTCGGCCTCGGCCACGCTGGTGTTCACCTGCATCTTGCGCAGGTCCTCCGCGATGGTGAACAGCGTGGGCGCCTGGAGGGACGCGGCCACCGTCTGGCCCACGTCCACGCTGCGCGAAATCACGATGCCGTCGGTGGGCGAGACGATGGTGGTGTAGCGCAGGTTCACGTCGGCCTCGGACACCGCGGCCTGGGCCTGGGCCAACTGCCCCTCCGCCGCGGACACCTGGGCGCGCGCGGACTCGGCCGTGGCCTCCGCGGTGTCCAGGTCCGCCTGCGCGATGAACTGCTTGTCGCGCAGCGCCCGCGAGCGCTCCGCCTGCTTGCGCGCGTTCTCCGCCTCCACTCGGGCCTTCGTCACGTTGGCGCGCGCGGCGACGAGGTTCGCGCGGGCGCGCTCCACCGCCGCCTGGAACAACTGCGGGTCGATGCGCGCGATGACCTGCCCCTTCTTCACCGGCGAGTTGAAGTCGACGTTCAGCTCGAGGATGCGGCCGGAGACCTGGCTGCCCACCTGCACCGTCACCAGGGCGGACAGGGTGCCGGTGGCCGTCACCTTCGACGTGATTCGCCGGGGCTCCACCCGCGCCGTCTGGAACGCGGCGGCGGGGTCCTCCGGCCGACTCCGGGCGCGCACCGCCCAGACGCCCGCCACCACCACCAGCGCCAGGAGTGCCCAGCCCCACCACGGCATGCGGCGCCCTCGCCCCTCCACCTCTGGCTCCCCGGGGGGCACCACCGACAGCTCCCCCGGTGCTTCGCTCGCGACCTTCATGGGGTCAACGTCTACGCGGGCACGCATTTCAATGGATGACGTCGGGATTACGAGGCGTGTCCCACGCGTCGCGCGCGGCGGCCGGGCCGCGGCGCGAGCGACGTGGCTAGCCCTCGGCCCGGAGGTCCGGCGGCGACGCGGGCAGGACGATGCGCACGGACGTGCCCACTCCCGGCTGGCTGTCGAGCGCCAGCGTTCCCCCGTGCGCGTCCACGATGCGGCGGGCGAGCGCCAGCCCCAGGCCCACGCCGCCCGAGCTGCGCGCGCGGCTGCGGTCGGTGCGGAAGAACGGCGTGCCCACGCGCGACAGGTCCTCCGCGTCGATGCCGATGCCCTGGTCCGACACCTCGAACTCCAACCCCGAGGGCGGATGCACCCGCGCGCGCAGCCGCACCGGCGTGCGGGCCTCCGAGTACTTCGCCGCGTTGTCGAGCAGGTTGTCGAGCACGCGCCGCACCATGACGGGGTCCACGTCCAGCGCGGGCAGCCCCGGGTCCACGTCCAGCTCCAACGTGCGCCCCGGCCGGGCGGTGCGGAAGCGCGCGGCGGCCTTGTCCACGAGGGCGACCGCGCCCACCCGCTCCACGCGCAGCGGCGGGACACCGGCGCCCGTGCCCTCCGTCGCCAGGTCGAGCTTCGCGGTGGTGAGCACGTCCTCCACCAGGCGCTCCAGCTCCGACAGGTCGCCGGTGATGTCGCCCAGCATCTCCCGCGCGGTGGCCGCGTCGCCCTCCTCCGCCAGGTCCAGCGCCACGCGGATGCGCGCCAGCGGCGTGCGCAGCTCGTGCGACACGTTGGCCAGCAGCTCCTTCTGCGAGCGCAGCAGGTGGGTGATGCGGCCCGCCATCTCGTCGAAGGCCTCGGCCACCTGGCCCAGCTCGTCGCGGCGGCGGATGCCCGTGCGCGCGTCCAGCTTGCCGGAGCCCAGCTCTCGCGCCACCTCGGCCAGCCGCTGGAGCGGACTGCCCAGCGTGCGCGCGAACGCCAGCGAGGTGATGGCGGTGCACACCAGCACCGCGACGACCACGAGCGTGGTGTTCTCCGGCGGCGGCCCCGGAGGCCGCATGACGATGGTGGCGTAGGCCTCCACCGGGCCGTGCTCCGGCATGGGCAACGACAGCGAATGCGGCGGCGGCCCGGCGAAGCGCTGCCGCGCCTCGTTCAGGTGCGCCACTTCCTCCTCGCTCAGCGGCGGCGCGGGCGTGGCGGAGTTGGTGGCGATGAGCCGCCCGGACACGTCCCGCAGCGTCACGCGCGCGTCCAGCAGGCGCGCGGCGCGGTCCAGCGACGCCTGGAGCGCCACCGGGTCGTCCTTCAGCTCGTACCACTCCCGCACGTTGTAGACGGCGTTGCGCGCGAAGCCGTGGCGCAGCGGCTTCTCCACGATGAACGAGCGCGCCAGGAAGAGGGTGACGCTGACCAGCACCAGCTGGGCGATGCCCACCAGGTAGATGCGCAGCAGCAGCCGGCCAGGAGTCTGGGAACGCCGGCTCACACGTCCTCACCGGTGGCGAGCATGTAGCCCGCGCCGCGGACCGTCTTGAGCAACACGGGGTTGCGCGGGTCCACCTCGAGCTTCTGTCGCAGCCGGAAGATGTGCACGTCGACGGAGCGGTCGAACACCTCGTCCGCGCTGCCCTTCACCAGGTCCAGGAGCTGCTCGCGGCTGAGCACGCGGCCGGCGCGCTCGGCCAGCGCGCGCAGCAGGCTGAACTCGTACGTGGTGAGGTGCAGCACGCGCCCGTCCAGGGTGGCGCGCAGGCTGCGCGGGTCGAGCATGATGCGCCCGGCGAGCACGGGCTGGGAGACGGGCCCCACCTTGCCGCGCGCGCGGCGCACCTGGGCGCGGATGCGCGCGAGCAGCTCCCGGGACGAGTAGGGCTTGGGCAGGTAGTCGTCCGCGCCCGTCTCCAGGCCGAGCACCCGGTCGGCCTCCTCGCCGCGCGCGGTGACCATGATGATGGGGACGTCCGTGCGGCCTCGCAGGTCGCGGCACACCTCCAGGCCGTCGCGCCCCGGGAGCATCAGGTCCAGGAGGATGACGTCGAAGGAGTGGCGGGTGGCCTCGGTGAGCGCGTCGGTGCCGGTGTGGCTCAGCGTGACGATGACGCCGTGCTCCTGGAGGTAGCGAGCGGTGAGCCGGGCCAGCCGCTCGTCATCCTCGACGAGCAGGACCTGGATGGTGCTTTCTTCCTGCGTGGGGCGGTTGAGCTGTTCCATGGTCCCGGCGTCTCCTGTCCGCGGCCTTCCAGGACAGAAGGTAACAGCGGAGCCGTGGCCCGGGAGCAGGGGAAGGGGGTCTGGCGCCTCGCCGGACTCCGGCCGGGTCCACCGAGGAGGGGCTCCCGGGCCACGAAGTCACCGTGGCACCAGGAGATGTCCCGGATGATTCGCCGGGATGACGAATTGTTACCGCACCAGGAGGCGGGCCCGCCCGCACTCCCGGCGGGCGGGCGGGACGAGCCCCGGAGGGCCCGCCCCCCCTCTCGACCCGACCTTCGTCAGCGGACGCTCCACTTCTGGTTGGCGGTGCCGGCGCATTCCCAGATCTGCAGCCGGGTGCCGTTGTTGCTGTTGAAGTCCTGCACGTCCACGCACTTGTTGGCCTGCGGGTTGACCAGGTCCCCCGCGCCGCTGAGCACGAACTGCTGGGCCGGGTTGCCGGTGCAGTCGTGGAGCTGGATGAGGGCGCCGTTCGCCGTGGAGCCCCAGGTGACGTCCATGCACTTGCCGAAGGCGCGCAGGGTGCCGTCGCCGTGGAAGGTCCACTTCTGCGCGTCGGTGCCGTTGCAGTCCCAGAGCTGGATGGGCGTGCCGTTCGCCGTGTTGGAGTGGTCCACGTCGATGCACTTGCCGGCGAGGCCGACGAGGGGGCGCCCGCCGTTGGTGGTGGTGAGGGAGAGGCCGTAGACGGAGAGGATGGGGTTCACCGGCTGGAAGAAGGTGTTGCCGCCGGTGGAGCAGTTGCCGGAGCCACCGGACGTCACGCCCTGGGCCTGGTTGCCGGACATCCACGAGCCGCCCGAGTCGCCGCCCTCCGCGCAGGCGTTGGTCTGGGTGAGGCCGTAGACGGGGCCGACGGAGTAGTTGACCGTGACGTTCTTCGCCTGGATGACGCCGCAGCGCCAGCCGGTGGTGGAGCCCGACCGACAGACGGAGGCGTTGACGCCGGCCTCCGCGGAGCCGAAGACGAGGACGTTGGCGCCGGCGTAGTTGTAGACCCACGGTTGCGAGACCCAGGAGCCGTTCGTCTGGACCCAGCCGTAGTCGTTGGTCGGGAAGGACGAACCGCGCACGGTGCCCTGCGCCGCGCCGTTGTGTCCCTGGGTGGTGGAGCCCACGCCGCCACAGTGGCCGGCGGTGACGAAGCCTCCGGCCACGGGCAGGCCGATGGAGCAGCGGGTGTTGCCGTTGATGTAGTACGCGTCACCGCCGCGCGTGTCGTAGAGCGGGCGCGGCTCCTCGTTGGAGACGAGGACGCGCACGGCGCTGTCCGCCGCGCCGCTGTCCGCGACGAAGCGCTCCGCGTTCTGCACCGCGGAGTCCTTGGCGAGCACGACCACGGTGTTGGTCATGACGTCCACGTACCAGCCATGGATGTCCTTGCCAGCGAGCGCGGCGCCCCGGTCGAGCGAGGACTTGAGCGCGTCGAGCTGCCGCTCCGTGCGCAGGACCCAGCGGGGCTCCGCGCCGGCCCGACGCGCGGCCGCGGCGCCCGCGGCGTCCGTGACACCGACGATGAGCCGGTCACCCTCGTCGCTCATCCACGCGCCGCCGAAGGACGCGCCCAGGTCCTGGCGCAGCGTCTGCTCGGTGCGCACGGCGACGGCCTCCGCCGCGAGCCGACGGCGTGCCTGCGACTCCGTGAGCCCCAGGTCGCGCTGCATCGCCCCGAGCACCTCCGGGGAGACCTCCCCCACGGAGGCCGCGTCATCGGACGGCGCGGCGAACACAACAGCGGGAGCGAGCTGCACGGAGACCACGCCAGCCAACAGCGCCGTCGCGGTGGAGAACAGCGGGAGCTTGCGAGCCATGGGACTTCCTTTCATGAAACGAGGAAGTCCCCACGGAAGCGATGCCATGGGCTCAAGTCAAGCAATTCAAGTTTTGACAGAAAATCACAGAACTTCTATCGGACACTGGAGAAACTTCACCTCCCTGGAATGCGGAGCGCGACCTCCAGGGCCTCGGGTTCGGCGGTCAGCGCGGAGGTGTCCACGTCCAGGTCACAGGTCCAGGCCTCGGGCACGAGCGCCGATGCGTGTTCGTAGGCGCGGCACGAACCGCACCACTCCCAGCTCGCACCCCGTGAACGGTAGCGGACGCCATCGAGGGTCCGGTCGATGGGCCGCCCCTCCAGGAAGTAGCGACGCAGGGCCCTCTCGCCACAGACGGGACAGGCCTCGGACAGCCGCAGCGTGGGCGCTGCGCGGGAGAACACCTCGTTCCAGCGGGCGATGTGTTCGGGAGGAACCCCCTGCCAGTCACGGGGCATCCCCCGCCTCCTGATTCCTTCAACCGACGGAGTGTGCCGCCGCGAGCGCGCGGCGGTCCACCTTACCCGCGGAGGTACGAGGGAGCGCGTCGACGAAGCGCACGGACCTGGGCGTCTTGTAGCGGGCCAGTCGTCCGTCGCAGTAGCCGAGCAACGCGGCCTCGGTGAGCGAGCCCCCCGCGCGAGGGACGACGACGGCGCGCGGCGTCTCGCCCCACTTCGCGTCGGGCACGCCGATGACCGCGACCTCCGCGACGTCCGGGTGGCCGGCGAGGATGCTCTCCACCTCGGCCGGGTAGATGTTCTCACCGCCGGAGATGATGAGGTCCTTGCTGCGCCCGACGATGCGGAAGCACCCGTCCTCGTCTCGCGAAGCCAGGTCGCCGGTGTGCAGCCATCCATCCACGAGGGTCCGGGCCGTGTCCTCCGGCCGGCGCCAGTAGCCCGCGCACACGTGCGGCCCGCGCAGCAGCAGCTCGCCCACGTCTCCCGGGCGCTGCTCACCGTCGATGCGCGCCTCCACATGGAACAGCGGCACGCCCACCGCCCCCGGCTTGCGCTTCACGTCCCCAGGCGGGAGCCAGAAGTTGTTCGGCCCCGCCTCCGTGAGGCCATAGCCCGTCTTGAAGGCCACGCCCCGGGCGAAGAAGCGCTCGAACACCGGCGCGGGACAGGGCGCGCCGCCGCTGACGAGCAGCTTCAACCGGGAGAAGTCCACCGCCTCGAAGCGCGCGTGGCGCTGCATCTCGATGAACATGGTGGGCACGCCGAACACCAACGACACGGCGCCGTGGTGGATCTTGTCGAACACCTGCTCCACGTCGAACGCGCGGCACACCACGGACGCGCCGCCGATGTAGACCAGCGGCAGGGTGAAGACGTTGAGCCCGCCCGTGTGGAACAGCGGCGCGTTGAGCAGGGACACGTCGTCGGGCGTGAGGCCCCAGCTCACCACGGTGTTCGCCGCGTTGGCGGTGATGGAGCCATGGGTGAGCACGGCGGCCTTGGGCACGCCCGTGCTGCCGCCCGTGTAGCAGAGCACCCAAGGGGCGTCCGGCTCCAACTCCACGCGAGGCAGCGGCGTGGACGGCGCGGCGTCCCGTTCGGAGAAGGCGCGCTCGCCGGGCCCGGGCTCGTCGAACGACAGCCAGTGCTTCACGAAGGGGGCGCGCTCGCGGACGGCGACGACCTGGGAGCGCAGCTCCGGACCGGACACGAGCACGACGGGCTCCGCGTCCGCGAGGATGCCCGCGAGCTCGGTGGCGCTCAGCCGCCAGTTGAGCGGCTGGAGGATGGCGCCCAGCTTCGCGCAGGCGAACAGCACGTCCAGGAACTCCACGCGGTTGTGCGCGAGCACGGCGACCCGGTCGCCTCGCTGGACGCCGAGCACGTGGTGCAGGAACGAGGCGGCGCGCGTCGCCGCGGCATCCCACTCGCGAAAGGTGATGCGCCGCTCGCCCCGGCTCGTGTCGACGAGGGCGAGGTGGTCGGGGTCCAGCGCCGCGCGCCGGGCCAGCCAGTCATGGACGATGGGCATGCCCGAAGGCTACCCGAGCCGTCCCGGGCAGCGGCAACCCCTCCTCCCCACGAAACAGAGAAGGAGCGGTCGTACCGCTCGCGGAGACTCCGCGAGAGCATCAGGGACGCCTTTGTTCCCAAGGTTCGCGCTCTTGACGGATATCGACCTATGCACTCCGGTGACGCTGCACTATTTAGTGATGTCCGCGCACTATTTAGTGCAGGCACCGCCCGCCCCCCGCCTTGAACGGAGAAGTCTCGATGTCATCCTCGGAGAGCTCCCGACAGACTTCCTTCCACCTCCCAGGAGCCCACACCCCCTTCTTGACCAGGGTGCGGCTGCGCAACTACCGAAGCATCGAAGGATGCGACGTCGAGCTAGGAGCCCTAACGTTCCTCGTCGGACCCAATGGCTCCGGCAAGAGCAACTTCCTCGATGCGCTGAGGCTCATCACCGAAGCCTTGCGGACATCTCTGGATCATGCGCTTCGAGAGAGAGGCGGAGTCCACGAGGTCAGGCGACGCTCAAGTGGGCATCCCACCAATTTCGGCATTCGGGTCGACTTCCAGCTCCCCATGGGAGCCCACGGACACTTCTCCTTTGGAGTGGGAGCACGGTCCCATGGCGACTATGTCGTCCAGAATGAGGAATGCAGCATCGATGGCGCGTTCTATCGCGTACGGGAAGGCATGGTTGTCGTGAAGCCCGCCCAGGTCGCACCGCCTGCATCGAGCGACCGCCTCTATCTGGTCAACGCAGCAGGTCTACCCGAGTTTCGCCCAGTCTTCGATCTGCTTTCGAACATGGGTTTCTACAACCTGAATCCCGACAAGATTCGAGCGCTGCAGCCCCCAGACAAAGGCGAGCTGCTTGTTCGGGATGGAGGAAATCTCTCCAGTGTTCTCGAACGCATGGAGAAGCTCGATGATGGCGTCACGAAGCACCGCATCGAGGAGTATCTGAGCAGGATCGTCCCCTCCATCCTCGGAGCGGATCCCAAGCGTGTCGGCCACATGGAAACCTTGGAGTTCCGCCAGAATGTAGAAGGAGCCAAGGATCCGTGGAGATTCCCTGCCATCAACATGTCCGACGGCACGCTGCGGGCGCTAGGCGTCCTTGTCGCCCTCTTTCAAGCCAAGGTTGAACGTCGAGTCCCTGTCGTGGGTATTGAGGAACCAGAAATCGCCCTGCATCCTGCCGCAGCAGGCATCCTCCGCGACGCCCTACGTGATGGCTCCCAACATGCGCAGGTCATCGTGACCAGTCATAGCCCCGAGCTCCTGGACGATCCCAGCATCCGTGCAGAAGAGGTCGTATCGGTCGCAGCAACTCAGGGGAAGACACAGATCGCGCGTGTTGACGATGCTACCCGCTCGGTTCTTAAGGACAGGCTCTATACGGCGGGCGAACTGCTCAAGGCGAACCAGTTGGTACCCGACCTGGAAGCCATTCCTGAGCCCAAGCAGATGCAGCTCTGGGAGCGGGACGCTTGATGAAGCTCGGGCTCATCGTCGAAGGGCATGGAGAGGTTCATGCACTTCCCATTCTAATTCGACGCATTCTCCAAGAGCTGTCCTCCGACGGGCCTCCTCAGATCTTGCCACCCTACCGGGTCCCTCGAGGGCAGTTGGTCAAAGAGGCTGAGCTGCATCGGGCCATTGAGTTCATGGCAAGGCGAGTGGGTGACGAGGGTCGCATCCTTGTGCTCCTCGATTCGGATGATGACTTGCCTTGTGTGTTGGGTCCGAAGCTTCTGGGCTGGGCCAGCGTGAAACGGCCGAATCGCCGAATCGCCGTTGTGGTAGCGCATCGTGAGTATGAAGCGTGGTTCCTCGCCTCCGCAGATTCACTGAAGGGGAAGCGCGGTCTTCCACTAGATCTCACCGCCCCTCTTGAGCCAGAGAGTATCCGGGACAGCAAGGGATGGCTGAGCAAGAAGATGCCCGGAGGCTACAGCGAGGCGCTCGACCAGCCAGCATTCACCAGTGCATTCGACTTGCGTGCTGCACGCCGTGCCAATTCTTTCGACAAGCTCTTCCGTGACGTAGGGCGTCTGTTCGACCTTGACGTGCCGCCTCGACCCGAACACGGAGGCGGGCCGTAAACGCCCGTGCGTCAGGGGGAGTGCCATCGCGATGCCTGGTCCGTTCAAACACGCGCGGCATCCGGAGCAGTGAAGCAGTCAGTAGAGGTCCTCCTTGGCAATGGAGAGCCCGGCATGCTCCACCAGGCAGAGGCACACCTCGCGGAGATGTGCCGCCTCGCCTGTCTCCTGAAGATCGAAAACAATGTAGACGCGATAACAGCGACCATCCGTGCCTTCCAGCGTCGAACCACACCGTATTGACCGGGCTCGGGGAGCGATACCATCCACTCTCCCAGAAGCGGAAGGCGGACAGCCTGCGTCGCAGCTCGAGCCACTCACCGTCCGACAGCAATCGAGAACGCCGAGACGCACGCCAAGAGCTGTCGGCCTCGTTCCCGTCCTTCTCCTGTTGACTGACATAGAGTTGGTACACCGCCCCACGACGCTCGACCCGGATGCTCAGGGAGTTGTTGAGGGAGCGCGCCCACAAGAACCGGTAGACCTCCGTGTCCGGTGCGGCCGGCCAGAGGGACCCTTCTTTCAAGAGGTGTAGGGCCCTGGACGCGAGGCAACGTCTGCGTCCTCGCCCCCAGGAATCGGCCTGAGTTCCTCGTCGAAGTGCATGGCGGGCGTGGCCGGTGGGACGAGCACGGGAAACTCCATCGAATCCCACCCACAGGTCCCCCAGGTGCTTTCTCGTGCCAGTCCACGCCCTCCATGGGCACATCCCCCGAGCCCCAATCCCAACCCCCAGAGAACAAACCAGCGAGGCACCGACGTTCCGCCACGACTTCGCACATCACGGCACCAGCACCAGCTTCCCCACGGTGGTCCCCGACTCCAGCGCCCGGTGCGCGTCCGCCACCTGGTCGAGCGGGAAGCGCGTCACCTGCGGCGACACCACCTTCCCCTCCTCCACCCAACCCAGCAGCATCGCCATGCCCTCCGTGAGCACCTCGCGCCGCTCGAACAGATAGGACAGGTTGAACGCCATCACGCTCGCGTTGTCGTTCGTCAGCGCCAGCGGGTTGAAGCGCGGCGTGCGCAGCCAATCCCACGCCAGCCTCGCGTAGCTCGGCCGCCCACCCTTGCGCGGCAGCATCGAGTGGAACCCGTAGACCACCAGCTTCCCCGGCGACGCCAGGTGCCGGTAGCTGTCGCGCAGCGTGGCCACGCCGTTCGCGTCCAGCACCACGTCGTAGCCTCCGGGCGCCGCCTCCCGCGCCGCCGCCCACAGGTCCTCGCGGCTCTTGTCGATGACCACGTCCGCGCCCAGCGCCCGCGCCGCCTCCACCTTGTGCGTCCCACCCACCACGCCCACCATCCGGCACCCCGCCAACCGCCCCAACTGCAACAGCGCGCTCCCCACCCCGCCCGCCGCCGAGTGCACCAGCACGTTCGCCCCCGGCCGCGGATGCGCCAGCTCGAACAGCGCGAAGTACGCCGTCAGGAACACCGCCGGGAACCCGGCCGCCTGCTCCATGCTCAGCTTCGCCGGCAGCACGTACAACTGATGCCGCGGCACCACCACGTGGGTCGCGTAGCCGCCGAACCGCGTCACGCCGAACACCCGCGCTCCCGGTGACAGGTCCTCCACCCCCGGACCCACCGCCTGCACCGTCCCCGCGAACTCGAAGCCAGGGGTAATCGGCCACCCCACATACTCCTGGGCGGAGGCGTACAGCCCCATGCGGATGACGCAGTCCGCATAGTTCACCCCGATGGCCTCCGTCGCCACCGCCACCTCCCCCGGCCCGGGTGAAACCTGATTCAGGTTTTCGATGCGGAGCTGCCCATAACCACCGGCCTTCGCGATGACCACTTTGCGTGCGCGCATGCCCCATGCGTATCACGCGACGCAGCGCGACAACGTCCTCACGCGGCCACACGACGCACGACGCGCGCACGAGATGTCTCTACACTGTGTCTCGCGCTCGATGACTCATCCGAGTCCGGGCGCGAATCCCCCACAACCGAAGGAGAACACCATGCGACTGCGGCAATCGCTCTTCCTCATGGGCCCGTTGCTGTTCGGCACCCTCACCGGCTGCGGAGAGGGGCTCGACACGACGCCCACCTCCGACGTGCCCTCCATCGAGGCGCCGGCCGCCGACCAGCTCGGCACCGCCGAGTCGGCCGCGGTCTCCACGTCCGGCCTGACGACGCACTTCCGCTCGTGGCTCTCCGCCAACGGCTACAGCAGCTACGACTTCGCGCGCACGGACCTCACCGGCGGCAGCTTCGGCGGCAAGGCCAGCGCCAGCGACACCGTGGTGAACGTGCCCGTCATCTTCATCCACGGCAACTCGGACAAGGCCGTGGGCACCGGCACCGCGGGCCAGTCCGGCTGGAACAACTCCATCGAGTACTTCCTCGCCAACGGCTACAAGTCGAGCGAGCTGTACGCGACGACCTGGGGCCCCGCGGACGTCCTGCAGAGCGCCAACCAGTACCACTCGAAGACGAACATCCTGCGCGTCCGCAAGTTCATCGAGGCGGTGAAGGCGTACACCGGCGCGACCAAGGTGAACGTCATCGCCCACTCCATGGGCGTGACGCTGGCGCGCAAGGCCATCCTCGGCGGCAGCGCGAACGACTCGCTCAACGGCGGCTCGTACGACGTGGGCGCGGCGCTGACCAGCTCCGTGGACACCTTCGTCGGCATCGCCGGCGCCAACCTGGGCCTGACCTCCTGCTACATGACGGGCCCGTCGACGCCCACCTGCGGCGCCACCAACGGCCTGTACCCGGGCTACCTCTACCTGGGCATCGTCGTGGGCCGCTCCTCGTTCCTCGACAACCTGCGCAGCAAGAGCGGCTACGAGGGCGCCTACCGCTACTCCATCTACTCCACGGCGGATGAAATCATCGGCTACGGGGGCGTGGTGTACGGCGACTACACGTCGCGCATCCCCAGCCAGACGGGCGAGAAGGTCTACAGCGCCTACCCGTACGGCCACTACAACTCGAAGGACCTGACGGCGGCGGTGCAGCTCAACATGGTGAAGTACCACAGCATCCCGTAGTCGGCCACACGGCGCGGCGTGCCCTCACGAGACGCCGCGCCGGTCCACCACACCCCGGGACTCTCTTGCGCCGCGGCCCACGAAGCAGGCCGCGGCGACCTTCGCGCGCGCCGCCTCATCCACACCGTGGGGGAGTGGATGGGGCGGCCCGCCGCGCTCAGGGGCTCGGGTTCTTCGACGGCGCGGGCGCGTCGTCCTGCGCGGGCGTGGGCGACGGCTGCGTCCCCGGCGCGCCCGGCACCGGCGCGGGCTCCCCCGGCTTCGGCGCCTTCGGCTCCGGCGCCACCTTCGCGGAGAAGGGGCGCGCGGCGGCCGGGTCCTTCAGGAAGCCGAGCACCGCCTCGTTGAACGGCTCCGGGCAGTCCAGCTGCACCGTGTGCCCGCAGCCCTTCATCGCCACCAGCGCCGCGCCGGGGATGCGCGAGGCGCCGTGCTCCATGAGGTCGCGCGCCTCGCCGCCGTGGAGGAACGGGTTGGGGATGAGCCGGTCGTCCGTGCCGTAGACGATGAGCGTGGGCGCGGTGATGCGCTCCAGGCTCTCCCGCACGAAGTCGTTGTGCGCCAGCCCCTGCACCGTGCGCACGTTGGCGTAGGCGTACGCGTCGAACTCCGGCGACTTCGCCAGCCGCACGCGCTCCTCGATGAGCCAGTCCAGCTCCGGCCGCCAGTGCATGAAGTTGCCCTGGCGCACGCTGCCCCAGATGCTGGCCTCCGGCGCGTACTTGATGAAGTCCACGCTCATCACCCGCGAGAACCAGGCCTTCTCCTTCCAGGTGAAGGTCTCGAAGCCGGCGGGCGACACCAGCACCAGCGCCTCCAGCGCGTCCGGGTAGCGGATGGCGTAGGAGAGCGACGTCTGCCCGCCCATGGAGTGGCCCACGAGGATGGGCTTGTCCACGCCGAGCTGGCGCGTGAGCGCGAGCACCACGTCCGCCATGGCCTCCATGGTGTACGGGAACGTGGCCGGCTTGTCGGACTTGCCGTAGCCCGGCAGGTCCACCGCCACCACGCGGTAGCCCTGGGCGTGGAAGGCGTCCAGCTGCGCCCGCCAGAACTTCAGGTAGGAGCCCAGGCCGTGCACGAAGACCACCGTCTTCGCGTCCGGCGACGCGCCGGGCATGTCCACGTAGGCCACGTGCGGCACGGTGGCCAGGTGGTACTGCGCGGCGATCTCCGGCAGCGCGACGCGGTGCACGGGCCAGGCCTGGTTCGCGCCGGCCGTGGAGTAATCGAGGTCCTGGAAGGACAGCGCGGGCTCGCGCGCGTAGGAGCGCACGCAGCCGGCGGAGGAAAGCCCCGCCGCGAGGAGCAGGGCGGAAAAGGCGCGGGAGGTGCTCATGGTCAGAACGCGTACCAGGTGAAGGTGGTGAAGGCCGCCCACGGGTCGCTCTTCACCGTGGTGGCGCCGTCGTAGAAGCTGCCGCGGAAGAGGTAGCCGCCGTGGAGGCCCACGGTCATCAGGTAGCGGATGTGGTAGCGCAGCTCCGCGTTGACCTCCGCGCCGATGAAGCGCCCGCGCCGCACGGCCGGGTCCCACCGGGGCGGCGTGGCGCCCGCGTTGGCCAGGCCCGCGCCCAGCTTCAGGTTCAGCTTGTTGGGGATGACGTCCCACGCCGCCGTGGCGATGCCCGTGCGCAGACCGAAGCCCTGGTTGGAGATGTCCGTCACCGCGCCCGTGTAGTTGTTCACCGTGCTGGTGAACGGGAACAGGATGAGCATCTTGTGGTTGAACCACACCGCGCCCGGCAGGCCGTACTCGTTGAGCGTGAAGGCGCCCGTGTACCGGTCGTCGTTCACGTTGTCGTCGCCGGTGGTGAACATGCCCTCCAGCGTGAGCACGTCACCGGGGCCGCGGCCCCACTGGTACATGAACTCCAGGTTGGCGGAGAGGCCGGAGATGCTCAGCTCGTCGATGGGCGAGTTGTCCGGGTCGTCGCTCGTGTACTTGCCGCCGTTGTACATGACGAAGCCGGAGGCCCCGAGCCGGCCCAGCTTGAAGTCGATGTTGTGGTTGAAGTGCGCGCCCACCCAGAAGACGTTGCCCTTGGGGCGGGTGATGTCGAAGCGCGCCGTGCCGGTGAAGCCGGGCAGGCCCGAGGACGACGGGCCGCTCTTCACCAGTCCCTCGAAGGCGTACGCGTCACCCTTGGTGTTGTCATTGAGGTACCACACGGACACGCCGACGTTGGTGGCGGGGCGGACCGGGTAGACGTAGTCCGCCATGGCCAGCCAGATGTACTTCAGGCGCGGGTCGTTGCGCGTGGCGCGGTCCGACTGCGCGCTGCCCAGCGGCATCAGGCTCAGGCGCGCGTGGCCCTTGTAGCTGCTGAAGATGGAGAGGCCCGTCGCGTCGCTGCCGAGGAAGGCCAGCTTGTAGCCGGTGCGCGTCAGCTCCGACAGCGGCGTGCGCGTGGGGTCGTAGACGCTGTCGTAGACGGGCTGCGTGCCCACCAGCAGCGTCAGCTGGCTGGGGTTGCGCGTGGGGTAGATGGCGACGTTGACGTTCTTCGTCTGGATGTTCACCTGGTCGGCGTTGAAGCCGCCGCCCTCGTTCTGGCCAATGGTGTTGGCCGAGCGACCCCAGAGGAAGTCCACCTCGAACTGCGCGCGGAACGACGCCAGCCCGTCGACGAAGAAGGGGCTGTACTCGATGACGGGAATCCAGCGCTGCTCGACGAAGTACGCCGAGCGCCCGCCCTCCACGCTCACCGCGCTGCCCACCGGCGACCCGATGGGGCCCAGGGCCACGCCGCGCAGGCCGGCCGGGTCTCCCACCTGGTTCGTCACCGAGACGCGGGTGAAGAAGTAGTTGATGAGCGAGAACTCGCGGGGCTGCGCGTCCTCCTCGCGGTCCTTCGCCTCCGTCCACTCGGCATACACGCCGGGCACCGGCGTGCTCTGCGCGGCGGCGGGGGTCGCCACGGCCCAGAGCCCCAGCGCGGCGAACGCCATCGCGCCACGGCGCAGGGACACCCCTGCGTCAAACCCACTTCCCGTCATATCCACCTCGACCCCGCGCGCGGGGCAGGCCCGGCGCACCGGGCTCGGCTGTCACAACCTGGCTGTCGCGTGCCCGGACGCTCCCGCGTCCAACCCACTCGGGCCTCGGGGGCTCCCACCACACCGCGGGCGCCCGGGTCGCGCACGACGTCCCGGGCGCATGTGGCCGGAAGGAGGGAGGAGCACGCCCTCCCCCGGCCCGCGGTTCCCGCGGGACTACTTGATGGCGTACGTCTGGACCGCGTTGCCCGTGAAGGGGCTGGCGTTCAGCGTCACCGTGCCCGCCGCGCCCACGGCGCCGGCCGCGCAGCGGCTGCCCGTCGACTGGTTCTTGAAGAACAGCTCCAGCTTGAGGGTCTTCTGGTCGGTGGCGAAGCCGCCGCGGCCCTCCTGCACCAGGCCACCCGGGAAGGTGAACGTCACGTCGAAGCAGCTACCGTCCGTCGCCACGTTCTCGATGAGGACGGTGGTGGAGGTGAAGGAGAGCGGGTTCTTCGCCAGCTCGTGGTTGCAGGCGCCCTCCTGGATGGTGCCCGGGATGCTGTCGACCTTGAAGTTGCCGCCCGCCACCGACATGGTGACCTTCTGGTAACACTGCGACGACGCGCCGTAGTCGGTGTCCTCGCTGAAGCCGTTGGGGTGCGAGGGAATGTTGGCGCCCTCCATGGTGAGGGTCTTGCCCTCGAGGAAGGCCAGGATGTTCGCGGAGCTGTCCAGCTTGGGCTTCTCCACCACGGGGTCGTTGTCGTCCCCGCAGCCCACCAGGCTCAGCGCGCACAGCATCACCGCGGACATAAGCTTCTTCTTCATGTGAGTGCTCCTCTTCCCTCCGGCGTCACCGCCGGGATGACACGACAGCCGACACGCATCCAGGTCGTCTTGTCAAAGACAGACCCGCTTCAACGGAATCACAGACGCGACGCAACGCGGCGTGAGCCGTGAAAATCAACGTCCTTCTGTATCAGCGGCGATGGCCGCCTCGCGCAGCTCGCGCTTGAGAATCTTCCCCGCCGCGGACACCGGCAGGCGCTCCACCAGCACCACCCGCTTGGGCACCTTGAAGCGCGCCAGCCGGCCGCGCAGGTGCTCCAGCAGCACGTCCTCGGACGCGGCCTCGCCGGGCTTGAGCACCACGAAGGCCCGCCCCACCTCGCCCCACTTCGCGTCGGGCACGCCCACCACGGAGCACTGCTGCACCGCGGCGTGCTCGTAGAGGACCGTCTCCAGCTCCAGCGGGTACACGTTCTCCCCGCCGGAGATGAACATGTCCTTCTTGCGACCGGCGATGGTGAAGAAGCCGTCCGCGTCCTGACGCGCCAGGTCACCGGTGTGGAACCAGCCGTCCGGGTCGATGGCCTCGCGCGTGGCGGCCTCGTCCTCGAAGTACCCGGAGCACATGGAGGGGCCCTTGAGGACCAGCTCTCCCACGTCGCCCACCGGCACCTCGCGGCCGTCGTCGTCCACCAGCTTCGCGGCGATGAAGTAGTTGGGGCGGCCGATGGAGCCCGCCTTGGACACCGCGAACTCCGGCCCCATGCTGAAGATTCCCGGGCCGAACTCCGTCATGCCGAAGCCCTGCTTGAAGGGCACCGCGTGCACCGCCTGCCACGCCTGGATGAGCGGCACCGGCAGCGCCGCGCCGCCGCTCGTCATGAAGCGCACGGAGGAGAAGTCCGTGGTCGCGAAGCGCGGCGAGTCCAGCAGCTGCTGGTACTGCGTGGGCACCGCGAAGAACAGCGACACCTTCTCCCGCGGCACGAGCGACAGCAGCTCCTCCGGGTCCCACCGCCGCATCACCACCACGGTGCCGCCCACGGTGAGCAGGGGCAGCGTGTACACGAGCAGCCCGCCCGTGTGGAACATGGGCGTGTGCGTCACCGTGACGTCGCCCGCGCGCACCTCGTGCACCAGCGTGTTGAGCGTGTTCCACGCCACCATGCGGTAGCTGACGCACGCGCCCTTGGAGCGCCCGGTGGTGCCGCCGGTGAACAGCAGGCAGAGGGTGTCCTCCTCGGACACCGCGTCGTTGCGCACGGGCGCCGCGGGCCGGTGCGCCAGCACGTCCGCGTAGGCGTCCGCGCCGGGCAGGCCCCGGGGCTCCAGGCAGACCAGCCGCAGGGACGGCCCCACCTGCTCGCGCACCTGGGCCACCGCGTCGCGGAAGTCGTCGCCGAACAGCAGCACGCGCGGGCGGATGGCGCGCACCAGGTCCGTCAGCTCCGAGGCGTGCAGGCGCCAGTTGTAGGGGACGAAGACGGCGCCCAGCTTGCCGCAGGCGAAGAGGACGTCCAGGTACTCCACGCCGTTGTGGGCGACCAGGGCCACGCGGTCGCCCTTCTTCACGCCGGCCACGTCGCGCAGCCAGCCCCCGAGCGCCTCGGCGCGCGCGTTCATCGCGCGGTAGGTGAACCGGCCGGCGTCGCCGCGGGCCGTGTCCACCACCGCCACCTGCTCCGGCCAGTACAGGGCGCCCCGCCCCATCCAGTCGCCGATGAACATGCGCGCCTCCATGACTCAGGCCGTCCAGCGGTAGAGGGCGGAGGCCATGGCCAGGCCGCCGCCGCTGGCGCAGAACGCCACCAGGTCACCGCGCTTCACCTTGCCCTGCACCACCGCGTCGTCGAGCGTCATGGGGATGCAGGCGGACCCCGTGTAGCCCCACTTGTCCATCGTGTAGTGGGCCTTGGCCATGGGCTGGTTCAGCGCCTTCATGGTCGCTTCGATGGTGCGCAGGTTGAGCTGGGTGAAGACGAACAGCTTCACGTCGTCCAGCGTCTGGTCCTGCTTCTTGAGGAGCTGGTCCAGCAGCATGGGCCAGCGCTCGGTGTTGAAGGTCGCGGGGAACTTGCGCACGAACTGCACGGCGGGCTTGCCGCCCGTCAGGGCCAGCGTCTCCGCGGTGGCCGGGCGGTGCGTGCCGCCGGTGTAGATGCCGAGCGCGTCGTGGTACTCGCCGTTGGCCAGGAGCTTGGCGCCCATGAAGCCGGGCTTCTCGCCGGCGCCCAGCACCACCGCGCCCGCGCCGTCCGCGAACAGGGTGCAGGTCTTCTTGTCCTTCCAGTTCACGTAGCGGGTCATGCCGTACGCGCCCACCACGAGGATGCGCTGGTAGCTGTCGTCCGCGGCGAGGGTCTTCGAGCCCACGTCCAGCGCGGTCACCCAGCCGGCGCACGCGCAGTTGAGGTCGTAGGTGCCCGCCCTGGAGGCGCCCAGCTTGGCCTGGACGACGGAGGAGGTCGCGGGGCTGAGGTAGTCCGGCGTGTCGGTGGCGACGATGACCAGGTCCAGCTCCTCCGGCCTGGTGCCGGAGCGCTCCAGGGCCTGACGGGCGGCGGCGACGCACAGATCGCTGGTGGCCTCCGTGTCGGCCATCACGTGGCGCTCCTTGATGCCGACGTTCTGCTGGAGCCACTCGTCCACGGGCTCACCGAGAATCTTCTCGACGTCCGCGTTGGTGAGGAGCTTCTCGGGGACGTAACGGCCAGTGGAGAGGATCTGCGCGTATCGCATGGGTGTCGTTCAGCTCCGGGCGCCGCGCGCGGGTCGCCGCGCGGGACGCAGGGTGTTCTTCTTCTTGGCGGGGGCCGCGCGGGACGCGGCGGACTTGACGTTGTTGCGCGACGGGGACGCGGGGCGCGCGTCCAGGCCGTGGCGGATGAGGCTCATCGCGGTGTCGAGCACGCGCTCCAGCCCCGGGTCCTCCTCCCAGAGCACCCAGCGCATGCCGAGGAAGTCGCCGATGCCCATCAGGCAGTAGGCCAGCGCCTCCGGGTCCATGCGGCGCACCTCGCCGTCCTCCATGGCGCGCGACAGCCCGGTGACGTAGCCCTTGGCGAAGCGGTCGTAGTAGCGGCGGTAGCAGTCCGCGTCGACGAACTCCGCCTGGCGCACCACGCGGTAGAGGTTGGGGTGCTGGCGCACGAACTGGAAGAAGGTGCGCAGGCCCTCGCGCTCCACGTCCATCCGGCCGTCGCACGCGGCGGTGGACTCGCCGATGAGCCGGCGCAGGCGCGTGCCCAGGTCGTCCACCACCTCCACGAAGATGGACTGCTTGTCCGGGAAGTAGACGTAGAACGTGCCCAGCGCCACGCCGCCCTTGCGCGTGATGTCCGCGATGGAGGCGCGCTCGTAGCCCTTCTCTCCGAAGACGGATTCGGCGGCCTTCAGCAGCTTCGCACGCGTCCGCTGCCCTCGCGGCGTGACGGGTCCGGAGCGGTCTGGAGAAGTTGAAGGCCGATTCATGTTTCACCTAGCGGTAACACCCGCCCGACGGGGTTGTCAAAGCGCGGAGAATGGCTCCGCGCGTCATTGTCTGGGGGCGACGCAGGGCGTCACGACGATGACCGACGGGCCCCCAGTCCGGCGTGCCGACGCGCTCCGGATCATTCCAGGAGAACCCGACCTGCTGGCGGGCGCAGTATGGCACCGGGAGGGCGGGGCGTCCCTGCTGGCGAGCGGGCGGGGACGGGGCGCTTTGCCGCGGTGGGTCAGGGGTGGTTCGATGGTGGCTCACTCCGGGGGAAAGCCTGGTCATGAAGCGCCCGTCGTCCCTGCCGCTGTCGCTGCTCCTCGTTGCCCTCCTCGGCGCCGGCTGCGCCACCACGCCCGCCGCGCCGAGATACGTCCCGGTCGACACCGGCAAGGCCTTCCTCTGGGAGGTGAAGGGCGCCGGCGGCGGGGGCACCGCGTACCTGGTGGGCTCCATCCACATGGGCAAGGCGGGCGCGCTGGCGCTGCCGCCGTCCATGGAGGCGGCCTTCGCCCGCGCGGACGTGCTGGCGGTGGAGGTGGACACCACCCGGACGGACGAAGCGCAGATGAAGAAGCTGGTGCAGGAGCTGGGCATGTACCCGGACGGCCAGGGCCTGTCGAAGCGGCTGGACGCGGGGACGCTGCTGCTGTTGAACCGGAAGGCGACCGGGCTGGGCGTGCAGCAGGCGGCGCTCGACCGGCTCAAGCCGTGGCTGGTGGGGATGGTGCTCACCAACCTGGAGTTCCAGGCGGCGGGCTACGAGCAGGGCCACGGCGTGGACCGGGCCTTCCTGGACCGGGCGCACGCGGACCACAAGCGCGTGGTGGAGCTGGAGTCCGCGGACAGCCAGCTGCGCATGCTGGCGGGGACGCCGGACGACCTGCAGGACCTGATGCTGCGCGACCAGCTGCGCCGGGAGCGGGCGCCGGCGGACATCCTGGAGACGCTCACCTCCGCGTGGAAGGCGGGGGACGCGGAGGGGATGAAGGCGCTGCTGCTGGAGGGGGCGGAGGACCCGACGTACCGCCCGGTGTACGAGCGCGTCTTCTTCCAGCGCAACGCGCAGATGGCCGCGCGGCTGGAGGGCATGCTGTCCGAGCCGGGCACGCACCTGATGGTGGTGGGCGCCGGGCACGTGGTGGGCCCGGAGGGCATCGTGGCCCTCCTCCAGAAGAAGGGGCACGTGGTGCGGCAGTTGCCCCGCGACACTCCGGTGGAGTGAGCCCACTTCCAGACCAAGGCTCGCACCGGAGCCCCGCTGATACCTCGCGAGGCCGCCACGCACACTCCCGTCCCAGGATGGTCTTCCGCCATCCTGGAGGGAACACGTCATGGCGATTCGAAGGGGGGCCCTGCTGGGCCTGACCGCGACCCTGTTGTTCGGGACGGCGGCCTCTGGCGGGCTCAAGGTGCACTTTCCGGTCAAGGTCGACGTGGGGAACCGCTACGCGGCGGGGGCGCTGGCCTCCGCGCGGGGCAGCCTCGACGGGATGCAGTTCATCGGCTGTTCGGTCTTCTCGTTCGCCGTGGGCACGCCCATGGTGCACTGCATCGCGCGCGACGCCACCAACGCCCAGGCGTCCTGCACGTCGAGCAACCCCAAGCTCGTGGACGCGGCCCAGGGGCTCTACGGCGACACGCTCCTCCAGTTCTTCTGGGACGAGACGGGCGCGTGCACGCAGCTGATGATCACCAACTCGTCGGAATACTGGCCCAAGGCGCCATGAGGCCCGCACGCACGCAGGACGCCCCTCGCGCCGTTGCGGCGCGGGGGCGACGCGGATGGCCACGGGCATGAAGTGGCCGCTGCTCCCATTGCTCCTGCTGGGGCCCGCCCTGGGCTTCCTCGCGGGGCGGAGCACGGCGCCGGAGCCCGCCTCCCCCGTCGGGGTGCTGCGGGCGGAGCTCGAGCGCCAGCGCGACGTGCTCGAGGCCTTCGTCGCGCGGCACGACGCGCCGCCCCCGGCGCCCATCCTGCCCACGCCCGCGCCCGCGGTGGACCTGGGCTGGCTGCGCGCGGAGCTGGCCCGCGTCGTGCGCGAGGAGCTGGCCGCGGCGCAGCGCGCCCAGGCGCCCGACCCCCGGGGCCTCCCGCCCGCCCCGGAGCCGCAGCCCTACAACATCGCCGCGCACCAGGAGGGCCAGCGCATCCTCGACGACGCGACGTCCCAACGCCGCTGGACGGACGCGGACGCCCAGGCGATGCGCCGTGCGCTGGTGAACATGACGGACGCCCAGCGCGAGGACGTGCTGCGGCGGCTCGCCACCGCCATCAACACGCGGGCCGTGGAGCTCCAGACCTCCGGCGCGCCGCTCTGAGCCGGGCGCCTTCCGCCGGGCCGGGTAGCATGCGCCCGTATTCCGCGCATTCCGCGCGCTACGTGGAGGTCGACATGCGAGCAGTCCTGGCCCTGGCATTGACCCTCGGACTCACGGCCTGTGGTGGCGTCGAGCCGCTCGACGAGACACGGACCGGGGAGCCGCAGGACACCAGCGAGTCCCCCGCCGCCCTCGCCGGCGCGTGTGAGTCGCTCATCGGCACGTTCTGCCGCCCCGGCACCTTCGACATCTCGTGCACCTGGAACGACGGCGCCGAAGGCAACTGCTACTGCCAGTACCCGCCCTTCAACAAGTGGGTCTGCGACTACAACGGCTGAGCGCGAAGCGCGGCGCTCTCTACGAGGCACCCTCCGCCGAGGGTGCCCCCCTTCTGCGTCGCGGGAAGCGCCCCACCCACGGTGGCGCGCGCGCTTCCCACCCGGCCCTCTCCCGGCCCCGCCTGGAGCCCGGCACCACGCGTGCAATCGAGCCCGCGCAGCCCCGACCGCCCATGAGCGGACGGGCGGCCAGGCGGCGGCCCTCCGTCATTCGGACTTGCGATTTCGGCCCACTTGCTTATTTTGCACGCCAAATTTAATTTAGCTGTGGAAGCCAAGCTGCACCTATAAAAGTAAGGTCCTTCCCCTCGATGCCCATGGATGAGCTCGATTACCGCCTGCTGGACCTGCTGCAGCGCGACGGCCGCGCGACGCAGCTGGAGCTGTCGCGCGCGGTGGGGCTGTCGCAGCCCGCGGTGGCCGAGCGGATCCGCAAGCTGGAGGAGCGGGACGTCATCACCGGCTACGCGGCGCGCGTGGACGCGACGAAGCTGGGCAAGGACATCACCGCCTTCATCGGCGTGAACATCGAGCATCCGAAGTACTTCGAGGGCTTCGCCAAGAAGGTCCTCGCCCTGCCGGACGTGTTGGAGTGCCACCGCGTCGCCGGGCAGGACTCGTACATCCTCAAGGTCAAGACGGCCAACACGCGGACGCTCGATTCGCTCCTCGTGGAGACGCTGCGCACCATCGCCGGCGTCACCCGCACGCAGACCACGATTGTCCTGTCGTCCATCAAGGAGGACACGCACATCCGCGTGCCTCCCGAGCTCGCCAAAGGAGAGTGAAAGATGAGCGCTGACGCCATGAGCGCCCCGCTGCCCCCCCCGCCGGTCTGGCGACTCGCCCAACGCATGTCGCGCATCAAGACGTCCGCGGTGCGCGAAATCCTCAAGGTGGCCGAGCGGCCCGACATCCTCTCCTTCGCCGGCGGCCTGCCCGCGCCGGAGCTGTTCCCGCTGGAGGCCATCGCGGACGCGCACGCCCGGGTGCTCTCCGCGGACGGCCGCGCCGCGCTCCAGTACAGCACCACGGAGGGCTACGCCCCCCTGCGCGAGTGGATCGCCTCCCACCTGGGCAAGAAGGGCCGCGCCTGCAACGCGGACCAGGTGCTCATCACCAACGGGTCGCAGCAGGGCATCGACCTGGTCGCCAAGGTGCTGCTGGACCCGGGTGACCTGGTCGTCGTGGAGAGCCCCAGCTACCTGGCCGCGCTCCAGACGTTCGGCGGCTACGAGGCGCGCTTCGCCACGGTGGAGAGCGACGACGAGGGCATGCGCATCGACGACCTCGAGCGCGTGCTGGCCACGCACAAGCCGAAGCTGCTCTACGTCGTCGCCAACTTCCAGAACCCCAAGGGCACCACCCTGTCCCTGGAGCGCCGCAAGCAGATGGTGCGGCTGGCGCAGCAGCACCGCTTCCTCATCCTGGAGGACGACCCGTACGGCGAGCTGCGCTTCCGCGGCGAGCACCTGCCGTCGCTGGCCGCCTTCGAGGAGCAGGGCGTCGTCGTGTCGCTGGGCACCTTCTCCAAGACGCTGGCCCCGGGCCTGCGCATCGGCTGGGTGGCCGGGCCCAAGGACTTCGTGCGCAGCCTCACCATCGCCAAGCAGTCCACGGACCTGCACACGGCCACCGTCGCCCAGCGCGCCGTGGTGAAGCTGCTGGAGCGCTTCGACTACTACCAGCACCTGGCCGCCCTGACGCCCGTCTACGGCGAGCGCGCCAACGCCATGCTCGACGCGCTGAAGGCCCACATGCCCCAGGGCACGCGGTGGACCCACCCGGACGGCGGCATGTTCCTGTGGGCCCAGTTGCCGGCGGGGCTGAGCGGCGAGGCGCTGCTGCCCAAGGCCATCGAGCAGAAGGTCGCCTTCGTCCCGGGCAGCCCGTTCTTCGCCAGCAACCCGCGCCCGGAGTTCATCCGCCTCAACTACTCCAACCGCCCGCCCGAGCTCATCGACGAGGGCATGCGCCGGCTGGGGAGCGTCATCGCGGCGGCGCTGTAGGCCGCCGTCCCCAGGACAGCCCAGGGCCGTTGCCGCGCCGCGTCGAAGTCCTCGACGCGGCGCTTTTGCTTCCGCGAAGTTGAAGCCCGATTCATGTTTCAACTTCCGTGTCGCTGGCCACGAGGGGCCGGGTTGCGTAGCCTGCCGGCGCACGTTTCAGGGCGGCACGGGCCTTCGAGGGGCTCCGGGTCGCCCCAACCCGGAGAGACACACGACATGCAGCTCAAGGACCTGAAGGTGATTGTGACGGGCGGCGCGCAGGGCATGGGCGCCCACTTCGCGCAGCGCCTGCACGAGGCTGGCGCGCAGGTGGCGGTGGGCGACGTGGCCGAGGACAAGCTCGCCGCGCTGCCCGCGGGCATCCACCGCCGCAAGCTGGATGTGTCCTCCGAGGAGGACATCACGTCCTTCGTGAGCTGGGCGCACGGGGCCATGGGCGGCCTCAACGGCCTCATCAACAACGCGGGCATCCTGCGCGACGCGCTGCTGGTGAAGAAGGACCGGGCGACGGGCCAGGTGAAGAAGCTGTCCACCGCGGACTGGAACGCGGTCATCGGCGTGAACCTCACGGGCGCCACGCTGATGGTGCGCGAGGTGGTGGCCAGGTACGCGGAGTCGGGGCAGACCGGCGGCGGCGTCGTCGTCAACATGTCGTCCATCGCCCGGCACGGCAACCGCGGCCAGTCCAACTACGTGTCCGCGAAGGCGGCGCTGGCGGCGAACACGGTGACGTGGTCGCGCGAGTTCGCCCCGTTCGGCATCCGCGTGGGCGCGGTGGCCCCGGGCATGATCGAAACGCCGATGACGCAGGGCATGAACCAGAAGGCCCGCGACGCGCTGGTGTCCTCCATCCCGGTGGGCCGCATCGGCCTGCCGGAGGACATCTGGCTGGCGGTGAAGTTCATCCTCGAGTGCGACTACTTCAACGGCCGCACCATCGACGTGGACGGCGGCCTCAACTTCTAGGCCGTCCGCGCTCGGGCCCGCCGCGTCCCGGCCCGTATTCAGGAGGGACGCGCGCGCGGCGTGCGGGAGGTCAGCGTCCGCTGGCGTCCCCCGCCCGGGCGCCGTGCAGCAGCACGGGCTGCCCGGTGTAGAGCAGCTTGTAGGCGCCGTAGCTTCCGAGCACGTGCTTGACGTATTCGCGCGTCTCGTCGAAGGCGATGTGCTCCACCCACTCGTCCAGCTCCGCCTCCGGCAGCGCCTGACGCCAGCGGTCCACCGCGCCCGGCCCCGCGTTGTACGCGGCCACCGCGTACGCCTTGTTGCCGCCGAAGCGCGCGAGCAGCTGGCCCAGGTAGGCCGCGCCCAGGCGGACGTTCTGCGCGGGCTGGAGCAGGGAGGACTCGCTCACCTCGGAGAGCTTGAGCGCGCTGGCCACCTGCCGGGCCGTGGCGGGCATGAGCTGCGCGAGCCCCAGCGCGCCCGTGGCGGAGCGCGCCTCCGGACGGAAGCGGCTCTCCTCGCGGATGAGGCCCTGCATCAGGTCCGGGTCCACGCGGGAGACCCGGGCGTAGCGTTGGATGACCTTGCGGTAGGCCAGGGGCCAGGTGGCCTCCCAGACGGGGCGCGACGCCGCGTTGAGGGGCCCGTGGACCTCCTGGCGCAGCGACGTGCGCGCCACCTGCCGCGCCGCGCGCTGGCGGCCCGTGCGCAGCACCGTCTGGTACAGCAGGCGCGCGGGCGCCTCGGCCAGGCCGCGCGCGTCGACGGCGAGCAGCTCGTCCACGGCGCCGGGCAGGCCCAGGCGCATGAGCTCCACGCCCGCCGTGAACCTCGGGTCGTCGCGCAGCCGGCCCGGAGGCAGGGGCCAGACCTCCGCCGGGGGCGCGTCCTCCTCGCCCGGCTCCGGCGGGGGCTGGATGCGCGCCAGCCGCTCCGGCGCCAGCTCCGCGAGCCGGGAGCGCGCGAGCAGGCCGTACCAGGTGGCGGGGCGCTCCGTGGCGAGCTGCTCGTAGTCGTCCAGCGCGGAGGTGTCGGAGGGAGCCTGCGCGCCTCGCGGTCCGGCGCCCTCGCTCCACCCCCTCGACGGTTCTCTGGCGGGGGACGTCGAGGAGACGGGGCCCGAGCCCCCACGGTCCATCATGGCCAGGAGCGGGGTCGGGGCGGCGGCCATGGCGCCTCCGGGCGTCGCAATACCGAACGCCGCGCCCGGGCCGGTCCTCGGGGCCCCCGAGGGAGCGCCGGGGAGCGGCCGTCCCCCCTGGCCGTCCGTCATCACCGCGCCCGCCTTGCCGCCCTGGACCCGCGCAGGCGAAGCGCCCTCCAGCGCGGTCCACCCCACGAGGTTCGCCGGGGCGGGGCCCCCGGGCTCGGTGCCGCTGGTGCCGCTCCCTCCCGTGCCGGTCATCGGCACGAGCGCGGAGCCACGTCCCCCCTTCGGGCTCTCGGGCGTGGACGAGGACCGCACCGCCTGGAGGCCCGCCATCGCCACGGCCTCGGGCGTGGACGCCGGGAGCGCCGGCTCCTTCATGCGGGCGCGCCAGTACCGCGCGCGCCAGATGGCCTCGTCCGTCCGCGCCGCCGCGGGCAGCGCCTCCACCGCCTCCAGCGCGACCAGCGCCTCGACCGGCTCCGAGCGGCGGGTGTGCAACCAGAACGCCCGGAACAGCGCCTCCGAGGCGAAGTTCCCCGTGGGGTAGCGACGCGCCGTCTCCTCGTAGCGCGCGAGCGCCTCGTCCAGCCGCCCCCGGCGTTGCAGCAGCCACGCCTCGAAGAAGAGCGCGTCGTCCGCGTACCCGTGCGCGGGATAGTCCCGCGCGAGCGTCGCATAGGTCGTGATGGCCGAGTCCGGGTCCACCACCGACTGCGAGTACCCCAGCACGTACAGCGCCTGCGGGCGGTACTCCGGGGACTCGCATCGCTCGGCCACCGGCGTCAGCAGTTGGATGGCCCGGCGGTGCTGGCGCTCCTTGCGCAGCGCCCGTCCGTACGCGAGGTGCGCGCGACACGACAGCTCGTCCGGCAGGTCGACGTGCGGGAACACGCCCGCCAGCAGCTCCATGGCGGCCACGTTGCGGTGCAGCTCCACCAGCGCCTCCGCGCGGCGCACCTTCCACTTGAGCGGCAGCGACAGCCCCTGGAGGCGCTGCTTCGCCCGCTGCGCCTCGCGCGACAGCGGGCTGGTGGCCCACACCTCCAACAACGCCTTGTGCTCGATGTTGTAGAGCCCCTGCGTGCGCGCCAGGTCGCAGATGGCCAGGAGCGCCTTCATCCGCAGCGCGTCCGGCCCCCGCGCCTGGCGGCTGTCGATGAGCTCCTGCAGCGCCGCCAGCGCCCCGGGGATGTCCCGCTGCCGCTTGAGCACCCGCGCCAGGCTGAAGCGCGCGTCCGCGTACAGCGGCGAGCCCGCCCCCACGTCGCGATAGCGCGCCTCCGCCAGCTCCCACTGGCGCAGCGCTTCGTGGGCCTGCGCGGCCCGCAGGAGGCAGTGGTCCCGCAGCGCCGCGTAGTCGGGCGCCAGCGCGGTGAACTCCTCCGCCGCGGCGACGGAGTCGCGCCCCAGCAGCGCCGCGTACGCGCGCAGGAAACGGACGGGCGGCGTGGCCGGGGCCTCCGCCAGCAAGGCCCGCGCGCGCTTGTAGCGTCCCCGCGTGAACTCCGCCCGGGCCCGCGCCAGCGAGCCCTCCGCGAAGTACGGCGCCAGCTGCTCCGGCCCGAACGCCTCCGCCGCCAGCTCCGCCCCGGTGGGCTGCTCCGTCGGTGTGTCGAGGAGCTGCTCGAGCTGCTCCTCCGACAACACCTCACCGGGGTCCTCCTCCGCCTCGGGCGCCTGCGCCCAGGTGGCCGGTGCACCCAGCAGGCCCGCGCAGGCCACGCAGACCGCCATGGCACCAGCCCGAAGCCGACGTCGTCCATCCACGTCCATGCAGCCCTCGTTCACGGGAAGCGGGCTGCTATGGATTGTCCTCACCGCGCGAGGAGGCGACTGGCGACTCGCACGCCAGCCGGGCCCCCGTCGTCCAGGTGATATCCGCGCCCGGGCCTCCGAGCGTCACTGCACGAAAGCCGACGGAGCACGGCGCCGCGCCTGCGACACCCCGCGCCACCGTGCGCACGCGACCCCCCACCCGGTGCGTCGGCCCTCAGGCCCCCGCGCGCACCCGCTCCACCAGGGCCTGGTTCATCGCCTCATAGGCGGGCCGCAGCCCCACGAGCATCCGCTTCGCGCCCCACACCAGGACGCCGGTGAAGTCCTCGCCGTGCACCAGCCGCGTCCCCGCGCCCTCGGGCGCCAACGTCCAGTAGTGGCGCCCGTGCAGCAGCCCCCGCACGCCGCCCGTCCACGACACCTCCCGCGACGGCTCCAGGCGATCCACCCTGCCGGTGATGCCCACCACGCGCCCCTGCCCACCCGGCGCGCGGACCTTGATGGCCAGCCGCGCGCCCACGCGCAGCACCCCGGCCACCTCCGCCAGCAACGGGTTCCACACCGGATACGTCGCGAAGTCGGTCAGCACCCGCCACACCGCCTCCGGCGGCGCGTCGACCCAGGCCTCGGTCCTCAACGAATACATGGCGCCCTTCACTCTTCCCTGATGAGCCGCGAGAGACGCCCCATCCCTACATGCCCTTCGGGGCCATTGCGAGACGACGGGAGAATCACGACTTTCTAGGCTAATCAGGAAGAAGCCGTCAGGCCCGTGGTTGCCAGGAAGGGAACGGGCGCGGGCGACGGGGCTTCCGGGCGGCACCGGGGTGCCGCGCGCGGACGGTGGGACGAACCACCGCCCAGGGCTGCCCTCCGCGGTATCGGATGGGGGGCCCAGACCAGGGGTGCGCGGCGAGGGGCACCCAACGCTAGAAGAGGTCGACGGGCATCATCGCGCCCGCCTCGAACTCCGGCGCGCGCCGAAGCTGGTCCAGCACGCGGGGCGCGCAGCTCAGTTGGAGCATGGGTAACGCCCCCGGCTCACTCACCGAGCGTACGGAGCCCAGGAGGTGACGCGCCTCGAGCCAGCGCATGAGGCTCTCGTGGAAACGAGCGCTCTCATCGAGCCCGGCCCGTTGAACCTCCGCCCTGGACCTGGGTGGAGGACGGGGAGGTGTGTGTCCACGGGGCGCGCGGGGCGCCTCGCGAGGCATCACCGTCACGTCGATCCACTCCGTCAGGGGGGTGTCGCGCTCGGGGCGTGCGTCGGCGACGGCGCCACTGCCGGGCAGCGGGCGCACGTCAGCCGACACGTGGTGGGGCAGACCTCGGGCGAAGACGTCGCCAGGCTCGCCAATCTTCCTGCTCATGGCCTCTTCCTCCCCCGGGTCCGGCGCTCACCTGGCGCCGACCCCGGCTTCGACCACCACCGTCACCGGAATACAGCCAGTCCCTTGCCCGTCTTGTGACGCCCGGAGCGCGGAAGCTTGACCGCATTGGCCAAAATCAAATCCCTCACCTCGAGCGCAGTCAAGTCAGGCGCCCGGCACCGGTAGAGCGCGGCGATCCCCGCGACATAAGGCGCCGCCATGCTGGTGCCACTCATTCGTTCGTAGAACGCCTGGTTGTTACAACGCCGCTCTGTGCTCGAGTACACGTTCACCCCGTAACCCATCACGTCGGGTACGACGCGCTGCTCCACCACGCCGCTGGCGGAGAAATGAGCCACGTTGCGTTCGAAGTCGACTGCCCCGACAGCCAATGACTCCTCAAAGGCGGCTGGATAACCAACCGTGTCCGGGCCACTGTTTCCTGCCGCGACAACCGGCAGGACATTGCTGTCGAGCAGGCGACGAATCATCGTCTGGAGCGCGCGCTGGTTGAGCCGGTAGTCCGCCTCGGAGATGCCCGGGGGCGGCTTGAGCGGGAAGCCCAGCGACAGGTTCACCACCGCCGGACGGGTGGCGTTCTGCGGGCTGCTGAACTGGTGCAGCAGCCACTCCATGCCCGCGGCGACGCGGCCCAGGCTGGTGCGGATGGTCTCCGATTCGATGACGGACGCGACGTAGAGGTCCACCTCCGGCGCGACGCCGTGGTGCGTGCCCGCGGCGATGCCGCACACGTGCGTGCCGTGGCCGTCCGGGTCGAAGCCGCGGATGTCCCGCGCCGGGTTGTGCGGCGAGTTGGGGAACAGCGACACGTAGCGGAACTGGATGACCTTGGCCGCGTGCTCCGGGTGGTCCGCGTCCACACCCGTGTCGAGCACGCCGAGCAGCACGCCGGCGCCGCGGATGCCCTGGGCGTGGGCCAGGGGCACGCCGCTCTCGTCGGGCCACTCGCGCTGGGCCAGCGAGCTCATCCCGCGGTTGCGGGGTCCGGACTGTCCGGCGGACACCGGGCCGGGGAACGACAACGGCACCACGTCCGGGATGAACTCGAAGTCCGCGGCCAGCTCGCCGCGGGCCGCGCGCTCCGTCTCCTCCGAATAGAAGTGGGCCATGGTGGCGCCGATGAGCGGCATCGTCCGGAAGCTGCCCGCCTCGCTGCCCGTCTGCTCGGTCACCGGGGCGCCGGGCAGGGGTGGCGTGGAGGCATCCGCGCCGCGGGTGGTGGGGCGCGCGACCTTCGACCCCTTCTTCACCCGCCTGCGCGCTTCCTGGCCGCTGACGGCGGGACGCGGCCCCGGCAGGGTCGCCGAGCGCAGTCCCAGATGCGACAGCGTGTCCGGGACGCGGTTGGCCGTCGAGAAGCGAAGCGCCGTCGTGCGCTGCAAGACGCGCTCGCCCTGCTGCGTGCCGCGAGGCCCGACGTTGGCCTGCGTCTCGATGGACTCCTTGGGAACCAACAGGTAGGACTTCATGGGTTGTCTACTCCTTGAACGACCGTGCAACGCCGGCGGCGCGAACCGAGGGCCGCCAGCACCCAAGCTGCGTCCACCGCGCGCGGGGCCTCTCGCGGGCGGCGGATGGAGAAGGCGCGCGCGACGGACGGCGCGCCAGACCGCCGGGACACACTCCCCGGCACACGAAACCTCCTCGCTCCTCCAGGACACCCGTGGGCGCCCTGGGCTCCGGCCCTGTCCACCAGCAGCCCCACCGCCACCCGCGTCCGGCGCGCACACGTGCGCCCCGCGCCCTCGCGCGCGACCACGCCCCCATGCACCGCCGCTCCTCGCGTCATGACGATGTGCCGTCCTCCCGGAATCCCTGGACCCGAAGTGAGATTGGACAGGACGGGCCTGACAATTTAACCAGGGATTTCACGCTGTAGACGCACGAGCCCCCCAGATTCGGTCCTTCCCCTCCTGGCGGGAGCGTCGGGAAGTATGAAGGACGGGGTGGGAGTGCCCGGCACGTCACACGGGGGGTGTCGGGCAGCGGACCCGAAGCGTGGGTGGGTGGGGAAGTCCGGGGCCCCACAATTGTTCGCCCAGGTCCCCCGGGACGGATTAAGTGGGCCAGGAAGGTCCGCTGCTGGAGCCACCGACGTGATTCCCTACTGGCATGCCCCCACGCTTCACCTGGGGTCCGACTTCAAGATTGAGCCCTTCGGCATCTTCGTGGCCGCGGGCATCCTGCTGGCCGCACACCTGCTCGGTCGCCAGGCACAGCGCCAGGGGCTCGACCCGACGCCGCTGGCCGACTATGCACCCTGGGGCGTGGGCGTGGGCGTGGTGGTGGGACACCTGGTCCACCTGCTCTTCTACCACCCGGAGGAGCTGTCCAAGAGCCCGTTCCAGCTCGTGAAGGTCTGGGACGGCCTGTCGTCGTTCGGCGGGCTCGTGGGCGGCATCGTCGCGGCGATCTTCTTCTTCCGGCACCGCAAGCTGCGGTTCAGCGACTACGCGGACTCGTTCGCGCTGGGCGTGGCGCCGGGCTGGGCGGTGGCGCGGCTGGGGTGCTTCGCGGTGCACGACCACCCGGGCACGCACACGGACTTCTTCCTGGCGGTGGCCTTCCCGGGCGGCGCGCGGCACGACCTGGGCCTGTACGACGCGCTGGCGCTGTTCGCCATCAGCGGCATCCTCTACGCGCTGCGCGACTCGGCGAAGCTGAAGGGCCGGCTGCTGCCCCTGCTCTCGCTGCTCTACGCGGGCTGCCGCTTCTTCTTCGACACCCTGCGCGCCACGGACATGAGCTACGTGGACGCGCGCTACTTCGGGCTGACGCCCGCGCAGTACGGCTGCTTCGCGCTCGTGGCCTACGGCCTGTGGGGCCTGCTGCGCCGCATGCCGAGCACCTCCTCCTCCGCGCCGCCTCCGGGGGGCACCCCCGTCAGCGCCGCGAGGTAGCCACCGCGACGGCCCGCCTGGAGACGGGCGGGCCCGCGGCCGCGCTCACGCGGGGAGCGGCATCCGCACCTGCGCGAGCTTCCGCTCGGTGAGGACCGCGTGGATGTGCGCGATGCGACCGCCCTCGTCCAGGTCCACGCGCACCACCGCGCGCGTCGCGAGCAGCGGGTCCTCCGCGACGGGGTACACCAGCACCAGCGCCGGCAGCCCGTTGAGCATCCGCACCGCCAGCCCCGTCGGGGGCGGGCGCAGCTCCATCAGCCGGCGCAGGAAGAGCGCCACGCGCTGCGCGCCCACCAGCGGCACCTTCGCCGCGCGCACCTCGCCCCGACCATCCGACACCGCGCGCACGTCCCGCGCGAGCAGCGCCTCCGCCGTCGCGAGGTCTCCCTCCAAGAGCGCCCCCATCAACCGCTCCAGCGCCTCGCGCGTGCGCTGCTGGAGGTCCCGCGTGGGCAGGCAGCGCGACTGGTCGTACGCCGCCATCGCCGCGCGGGCGCGGTGGTGCACGACCTTCACGTTGACCTCGCTCATGCCCAGCGTGCGCGCCACCTCCCGCACGGAGGAGTCGAACACGTCGCGCAGGAGCAGCACCGCGCGCTGCTTGGGCGACAGCACCTCCAGCGCGAGCAGGAAGGCGAAGGAGACGCTCTCCAGCAGCTCGTAGCGCCCCTCCGTCGACCCTCCCCCGGGGAGCCGGGCCTCCACGGCGGGCGGCACCTCCTCCTCCCCCGTCTCCATGGGCGAGGGGAGCCAGGGCCCTTCATAGCCCTCGCGCCGGCGACGGCGCAGGTGGTCGCGCGCCAGGTTCACCGCCACCCGCGTCAACCACGGGCGCAGCGCGTCCAGCGAGTCCGGAGGCGACGCGAGCAGGCGCGCGTACGTCTCCTGCACCAGCTCGTCCGCGTCCGCCGCGACGCCGGTCATCCGGTAGCAGAGCCCCCAGAGGAAGCGCTCGTGCTCACGCGCCGCCTCCACCAGGGCACTCCGTGCTCGTGTATCCATGGCCCCTCAGGCTCCCACCGCTCGGCGGGGCATGTCCCGCTGTTCCGGCGCGAGCACGCGCGCCACCGCCTCCGCGCTCGCGAACGAGGCATCCGCCAGCAGGCCCTCGGGCCCCACCCAATCCCCCACGCGGAACAGGCCGCGCAGGTGCGGCACCTGGGACGGCGGGCGTCCGCCGTAACCTCCCGCATCCGCCCGGGGCAGCAGGTGGTTGACCACGAGGCCCGGGCGGTAGCGGCGGGCCACCAGGTGCTCGCGCCAGCCCGGCTGCAGGGTGTCCATCACCGCCTCCAGCTCCGCCTCGCTCACGTCCGGTTCGCGGGGGCCCAGGTACTTCATGACGTGCACCATGGCGCCCCCCTCCGGCCCCAGCCGCGCGGCGGCCGAGTGGACGGAGGCGTACCACGGGCGGTCCGAGCCCAGGGCGAAGACGGCGTCGGGCCTGGGAAGACGCGACAGTCCCAGCTCCAACGTCGCCGCCTTCACCGGCGTCGCCTCCGCCGCGTCACGCGCGAGGTGTCCATCCTCCGGCACCAGCGCCGCGACATCCGCCGGGCTCCCCGCGACGACGACGGCGTCCACGGCGTGCACGGCGTCCGCGACGCGCAGCCCCTCGACGACGCCGTCGCGCAGGACGAGCCCCTCCACCCGCGCGGAGGTCACCACGCGCGCGCCCGCGGCGCGGGCCGCGGCCTCCACCGCCTCCACCAACATGCGCCAGCCGCCGTCGAGATAGAGGACGTTGCCCTCCAGGGCCAACTGGAGCTGGGACACGGCCACCTGCGCGCTGAGCGCGTCCAGGTCCGCGCAGTAGGTGCCCACCCGCACCAGGGACCCGAAGACGTCGCGCGCGTCGTCGCGCGACAGCCGCGCGCCCAGCCAGTCGCGCGTGGAGGTCGTGGCCAGCGCGTCCGCGTCGAGCCGGCGCAGGCTCGCGAGCAGCTTCGCCAGCTCCAGCTTGCCGGGCAGGCCGACGACGTCCGTCGTCATCAGCGACACGGGCCCGCGCGGCAGCGTGTGCAACTGCCCCGCGCGCAGCGCATAGGAGTGGCCGCGCTGCCCCGGAATCCCGCCTCGCGGGCGGATGCCCAGGTGACCGAGCACGCGCGCGGCGGCCCCCGCGAGGTACAGCGCGTGCGGCCCCAGGTTGAAGCAGAACCCGTCCACGCCCGAGGTCCGCGCGCGGCCCCCGAGGTCTTTGGCGCGCTCGTACACCGTCACCTCGCAGCCGCCCCGCGCCAGCAGCGCCGCCGCCGTGAGTCCTCCGAGCCCACCCCCCACCACGGCCACCTTCATCGCCTGCATGTGCGACCTCCGTCCGGTCGGCCCGGCTGGAATACCGGGCCTCCGACGGCTCCACGACGCGGGCGCGAAAAAGGTTACAGCCGGCGGGAAGACGAGCCCGCACGGCGAGGAAGGAGGCGGGGCGCCGCGCGGCGCGCCTCCAGGACGATTCGCGCGCCGCGGCCCGGTCCGTTATCGTGGGCGCGCTTCATCACGGGGGAACCTGCCATGAGAATCCACGTCCTCACCGCCGCCGCGGGGCTGTTGCTCACGGGCTGTTGGAACCTTCCCTGGCGTTCGGAGAACGGGCCCCCCGTCTCGCGAATGCAGAGCTTCCCGAAGTGGCGCGACCCGAACCCCTCCGGGGAGACGGTCTACGGACCCGACGCGACCCCGGATTCATCCAAGCCCGACAAGGCCACCGAACCCGCGCGGGAGACGCCCCAGGCCGCGAACGACGACACGCGCTGAAACGCCCGGACCCCTCGCGCGTCCCAGGGGTGCCGCGCGGCCGTCGTCCTGGCCGCGCCCCTCCAGGACGTGCTCCATGCCGCAGGTCGCCACGCCGACCCAAACACTCCTCGCGCCCCAGTTGTCGCTGCTCGACTCCCTCACGGAGTCCGAGCGCCCGCTGCTGCGCCCCGGACGCCCCACCCTCCTCACCTTCCTGCGCGGCACCTGGTGCTCGTCGTGCCAGACGTTCGTCCAGCGCCTCGTCCCCCTCCACGAAACCCTCCAGGCGCGCGGCGTCGACCTCGTCGGCGTCGTCTGCCAGGGACGTCACTGGGTGCGAAGCTGGCTCAACCTCAACCCGCTCCCCTTCCCCCTCCTGGTCGACGAGCAGCGCGCCGCAGCGAAGGCCTTCGACGTCTACAAGGCGCTCGGCCTGGACGGCATCCACATCGCCCGGCCCGCCACCTTCCTCATCGACGGCGAGGGCCGCGTCCTCTGGCGCTACGTCGGTGACCACAAGGACGACCGCCCCGCCGACGAGGGCCTGCTCGCCGCGCTCGAACGTCTCCCTTGAGACCTGTTCGTCACATCGCGAACGCCCGCATGGAAACCTTCCGTTGCGGGTGACGAGGTGACCCGACCTTCCGGGTCGCGCGTGCCTCGGGCCTGAGTGGATACGACCCCGGAAGTCTGTTCGAGGCAGGGAATGTCAGAGGTAGTCGTAGGATGACGCGTGCGATGGCGGATTCCCCGCCTCGTCAGAACAAGGCACGCCCACGTATGCACAAACTCCTCGCCGCCCTGCTCGCGCTTCCCCTCTTCGCCGCCTGTGGCCCCGCGCTCGATGACGCGTCGTCCGGTGCCGCGCGGGAGCCCGGCGTCCTCGAGCCCGCGACGCAGGAAAGCGAGCTGTCCTCGTCCGCGCCGAGGGAGCGCTCCGTCCGGCTGCGCACCGGCGTCACGCTGCGCTACGTGGAGCAGGGCGAGCGGCGCGGGCCCACGGTCGTGTTCCTCCACGGCTACACGGATTCGCACCACACGTGGGACCTGAACCTCCCCAGCTTCCCGCGCGACTACCACGTGTACGCGCTCGACCAGCGCGGCCACGGTGACTCCACGCGCCCGGCGTGCTGCTACACGCAGCCCTTCTTCGCGGCGGACGTGGTGGCCTTCCTCGACGCCCTCGGCGAGCAGCGCGCCATCCTCGTGGGCCACTCCATGGGCAGCTTCATCGCGCAGCAGGTGGCGCTGCTGGCGCCCCGGCGCGTCCAGGCGCTGGTGCTCGTGGGCTCCGCGCCCACGGTGGCCGGCAACGAGGTGGCCCTGGGCCTCAAGGCCGTGGTGGACGAGCAGGTGGGCACCGTGGACCCCGCCTTCGTCCGCGAGTTCCAGACGAGCACCTTCGTCCGCCCCGTGCCGGCGTCGTACATCGACACGCTCGTTTCGGAGAGCCTCAAGGTCCCCGCGCGCGTCTGGCAGGACGCGCTCGACGGGCTCATCGCGGAGGACCACTCCGCGCGACTGCACACCCTGCGCGCCCCCGTGCTCGTGGTGGGCGGTGACCAGGACGGCTTCTTCCCCGTCGCGCAGCAGCAGGCGCTGGTGGACGCGCTGCCGAACGCGCGCTTCGTGCTCTACACGGGCACCGGCCACGCGCCCCACGCCGAGCAGCCGCAGCGCTTCAACAACGACGTGAAGCAGTTCCTGCGCGCCGTCACGCGGTAGTGCGCGGGCGCGGTGGAGCCGCTAGCCCGGCTCCGCCGCCCCCGGCCCGCCCGGAGGCGGCAGCTTCTCCCCGGGCGTGTCGGAGCGCGCCAGCAGCACGGCCGCGGTGAGGATGAGCGCGCCGCCCAGCACCTGCCGCAGGCTGAGCCGCTCGTCGAGGAAGAGCGCGCTGAGCACCACCGCCGTCAACGGCTCCATGTTGGACACCAGCGACGTGTTCACCGGGCCGATGCGCGCCATGCCCAGGAAGAAGAGGAACACCGCCGCCACGGTGGAGACGAGCGCCAGGCCCACCACCGCGCCCCAGCCCAGCGCCGTCGTGGGGAAGGACGGGCCGCGCGCCAGCATGGCCACGCCGAAGGTGAGGCCCGCGGACGTGAGGATGACGGTGCTGGAGACGAGCGGCCCCGCCCGCCCCGCGGCCCGCGCGCTGGTGACGACGTAGACCGCGTAGAGCAGCGCCGACACGAGCCCCAGGAAGACCCCCAGGGGGGTCACCTCGCCCTGGCGCAGGTCCGCCGTCAGCCCCGTGCCGCACAAGGCCAGCACGATGGCCACCCACTTGAGGCGGCCCAGCCGCTCGCGGAAGAAGACCACCTGGAGCAGCGCGACGAGGGCGGGGAAGGAGTAGAGCAGCAGCGCCACCAGCCCCGCGGGCGCGTGCCGGAGCGCGGCGAAGTAGACGCCGGCCTCGCTCACGTAGCCCACCGCGCCCAGCAGGATGAGCGCCACCAGCAGGCGCCCCCGGGGCAACGGCTGGCGCAGCACCGCCATGGCCACGCCCAGCACCGCGCCCGCCAGGGTGAAGCGCAGGAACAACAGCGTGGGCAGGTCCGCGCCCGCGGCATACGCGAGGCGCCCGAAGAGCCCGAGCGCGCCGAAGCACGCTCCGGACAGGGCCACGATGAGGAAGCCAGCGGTGCGGTTCATGGCGGGAGCGACGGCACCCTGCTCCATGCCACCGCCCGTGTCACGCGTCCCGCGTGCTCGCCATGGCTACCAGTTGTTCACGGAGCGGAGGTCGAAGACCTCCGTGAAGCCGTTTGCACGCAAAAGTTGTGCGGCCACGGCGCTGCGACCGCCGGCCGCGCAGTAGACGACGACGCGGGTGCCGGGCGGCCCCACCTCGCCCAGGCGCTGGGGGAGCTCCTGCACGGGGATGTTGCGCGCGGCGTCCGGGTGACCTTGCTGGAATTCCTGGGGGGTGCGCACGTCGAGCAGCACCGCGCCTTCGGCGACGAGCTGCCGGGCCTTCTGGGAGAGTTCCTGGGGCGTCATGGCGCGCAGCATGCCCCATCCCCGGGGAACTGAGTGGGCGCGCGTGGCGCCGCCTGTTCCCCTCGCGGCACTTCGGGGGCACGGGGCGCGGGCGCGCGCCGGGTCCGGGATACCGGGGCGCCTCGCGGGGACGCGGGTCGAAAACTGGAGGAGTCGCGGCAGGCCGCTACAGTCATGGGTCACCATGTCACTCGACAAGCAGGCACTCCTGGTCCAGCTCGCCGAGCGCCTCCAGCAGAGCGACCGGCTGGCCCATCGGGCCGAGGCCGAGGCTCGCGAGGCCGCGCGCAGCCTGGCCACCGAGTCCGAGAAGAAGGAAGACGGCCGCGCCGCGCTGGAGTTCGGCAGCCTGGCCACGGGACAGGCGAACCGCGCCCGCCGCGTCCAGGAGGAGCTGCTGGCGCTGACCACGTTCGGCAAGGGGCCCATGCCGCGCTTCTCGCGCCAGGGGCCCGTGGGCCTGGGCGCGCTGGTGGACGTGAGCACGGAGGACGAGGACGGCTTCGCCGAGCGCACCTTCTTCATGCTGCCGGTGGGCGCGGGCACGGAGCTGACGGGCCCGGGCGGCGACGGCTTCCTGTCCGTCATCACCCCCGCGTCCCCCGTGGGGCGGGCGTTGATGGGGCGCAAGGCGGGCGATACCGTCGAGGTCACCCTGGCGGGCGAGGTGCGCGAGTGGACGGTGCTCGAGGTGGCCTGAGCCGGGGTGTCCCACCGCGGTCTCCCCGGGTGTCAGGCCCCGGACGAAACGCCAGCGAGCACTAGAATCCATGGGCCCCGACACGCGTGAATCCGGGGAGACGATGTCCTCCCATCCCGCACCGCGTTCGCTCCAGGCGGCCCACCCCCACGCCCTGCTGCCGGTCACCTGGCCCGTCGCCTTCATCGGCCTGATGTTCGGCGTGCTGATGACGTACGTGCCATACGAGTTCCGGATGGCCGCGTTCCGGCCCGTGTACCCGTATGTCCGCCTGCTGGGGCTCACCTTCCTCACGGGCAGCATCGTGTTGATGGGCGCGCTGCTGTATCCGCGCGCGCCGCGCTGGCTGGACGTGGGCGGCCGGCTGCTGCTCGGCGCGGCCATGGCGCTGTACTGGTGGGTGCTCAACGTCCAGCCCGGCAGCCTCACGGGCATCGTCCTCTACCCGCTGCTCTTCATGGGGCTCTTGCTGGAGGCGTTCCCCGCCATGCGCCAGCGCCCCATGCTCAAGGGCATCGCGGCGCTGGTGGGCTCCGGCTTCGGCGTGGCCATGCTGTCCGTGCCGGAGCGCTTCCCGCTGTCCATCTACGCGCACCTGGCCCCGCTGCGTCCGCTGGTGGGCCTGCTGTTCACCGCGGGCGGCGTGGGGCTGCTGTTGCCCGCGCACTGGCTGCCGCCGCGCGTGACGCGGCTGTTGATGGGGCTGCTCTCCGTCCCCTTCGCGCTGCTCGCGTACGCGCTGGCGCGGGGCGCCTCGTGGCTGGGCGCCAGCGTGTACACGGTGCTCGCGCTGGCGTGTCTGGCGTTGGCGTTGGGCCTGCGTCCGCGCGCGCCGCGCACCGTGGGCTGGAAGCTGCTGCGGGGCCTGGCCTTCGCGGGGCTGGTGCCGCTGCTCGCGCTGGGCGGGCTGGCGGCCTTCCTCGCGCAGCTGGCCATCGAGCAGCAGGTGCTCGACGACACGCGCTACGCGGCCGCGGGCGAGGCGGACTTCCTGCGCCGCTACCTGGAGGACTCGCGCGAGTCGCTGCACCTGCTCCTGGAGTCGCCGGGCTTCCGCGCCATGTTCGCCGCGAAGGACCGGGAGCGGCTGGAGCCGTACCTCTCCAACCTCGCCTCGCGGCAGCACGCCTTCGACGCGGCGCTGGCCCTGGACGCGGACGGCGCGGTGCTGGCCACGTCCGAGGGCCTGGAGGGCTGGGGCTTCCCGGTGCGGACCCACTTCCCGGAGCCCCTGTCGCCGAGCGGCGTCGCCCTGTCGCCGCCCTTCTTCCGCCCGAGGAACCGGCCCCTGGTCGCCATGGCGCTGCCGCTGGAGTGGGACGGCGCGCGGCGGGGCATGCTGGTGGGCCTCTTGTCGCTGGAGCGGCTGAGCGACGCGGCCACGCCCGCGTCCGAGCGCTTCCGCGTGCAGGTGCTCGACCGGCGCGGGAGGGAGATCCTCCGGGACACGGCCGCCGGCGCGCAGCTGCTGGGCCGGGCGCACCTGCCGGACGCGCTGAGCGAGGAGCTGGACCGGCCCGGCGGCGGCGTGCTGGAGGCCTTCGACGCGGCGGACCGGCGCGTGCTCGCGGCCGAGGCGCCGGTGGCGGGCTCGGCGTGGAGCGTGGTGGTGACGCAGGAGCTGGGCGTGGCGTACGCGGCCATCACCCAGATGAGCGCGGCGGTGGTGGGCCTGGTGGTGCTGGGCGTGCTGCTGTCGCTCATGCTGTCGCAGGTGGTGGCCCGCGACGTCATCCGCCGCCTGGGCACGCTGCACGCGGCCACCGCGGCGCTGGCCGCCGGCGACCTGGAGCGGCGCGTGGAGGTGGAGGAGGACGACGAGCTGGGGGAGCTGGCGCGCGGCTTCAACGAGATGGCGGACCGCACCGGCGCGGCGCAGGCGGAGCTGAAGCAGGCCGTGCGCACGCGCGAGGAGTTCCTCAGCGTGGCGAGCCACGAGCTGCGCACGCCGCTCACCCCCTTGAGGGGCTTCGCCGCGCTCACCCTCCAGCGGCTGGAGAAGAGCGGCGACTTCCCGGAGCGCGAGCGGCTGCTCAAGGCGCTGCGCTCCATGGCCCGCCAGACGGAGCGGCTGACGCGGCTGGTGGACGACCTGCTCGACACCGCGCGCATCCAGGGCGGCCGCTTCGAGCTGGAGCGCCAGCGCGTGGACCTGGTGCCCGTGCTGGGCGAGGTGATGGAGCGCTTCGAGGTCCGCGCGGAGGGCGGCATCACCTTCGAGCTGGAGGTGCCCTCGCACGCGGTGGAGGGGGACTGGGACGCGCCGCGCCTGGACCAGGTGCTCACCAACCTCATCAGCAACGCCGTGCGCTACTCGCCCCAGGGCGGCGCGGTGCACATGACGCTGGAGGAGACGCCCACGGAGGTCCACGTCCACGTGCGGGACCAGGGCATCGGCATCCCGCCGGAGAGCCTGTCCACGCTCTTCCATCCCTTCGCCCGCGCGTCCAACGCCACCGCGCGCCACTTCGGGGGCCTGGGCCTGGGGCTCTTCATCTGCCGCGAAATCGTGGAGCGCCACGGGGGCACCATCTGGGCGGAGAGCCCCGGCCCCCAGCAGGGCAGCGTCTTCCACGTGCGGCTGCCGCGCTTCAACCCCTCGCAGCGGCAGGGCGCGACGCCGGACGACGCGCGACGCGACGCCGCGGCGTGAGCCCCGCGCTCAGGCCGGCACCTCCGGCGCGCCGGGCGGCGACAGGCACTCGTCCGGGATGTCGCCCCGCGGCAGCTCCAGCACGAAGGTGGACCCGCGCCCCAGCTCGCTGGAGGCGCGCACCGAGCCGCCGAACGCCTCGACGATCTGCCGGGTGATGTAGAGCCCCAGGCCCAGGCCGCCGTAGTGCCGGTCGCTCACCGCGCGCTCGAAGCGCTCGAAGATGCGCGGCAGGTCCACCGGGGCGATGCCGATGCCGCCGTCCTGCACGGTGAGCCGCGCGGTGCGCCCCTCCGCCTCCACGCTCAGCCGCACCGGCTGCCCCGCGCCGTACTTCAGCGCGTTGGACAAGAGGTTCGTCACCACCTGCTCCAGCCGCAGCCGGTCCCACCGCCCCAGCACCGGCACCGGCGCGTACATCTCCAGCGAGCAGCGCAGCTGCATGGCGGAGGGCGCGAAGCGGTAGACGATCTCCGCCGCCACGCTCGCCAGGTCCATCTCCTCCAGCTCCAGCTTCAGCCGGCCCGCGGTGATGCGCGACACGTCCAGCAGGTTGTCCACCAGGCTCGTCAGCTTGCGCACCTGGCGCTGCACCACGTCGAGCGTCTCGGACACGCGCTCGGCGTTGACGGGCTTGCCGTGCGCGGCCAGCAGGTCCACCTGCCGCTGGAGCAGCTGCACCTTGAGGTGCAGCGGCGTCAGGGGGGTCTTCAGCTCGTGGCTCGCGATGCCGAGGAACTCGTCGCGCAGCCGCACCGCCTCGCGCGCCTCGCGCAGCAGCCGCGCGTTGTCCAGCGACAGCGCCGTGCGCCGGGCCAGCTCCTCCGCCAGCCGCTCCTCCTCGTCGCTGAAGGCCCGCGCGCCCTCCGTGCGGAACAACATCAGCGCGCCGATGACGCGGCCCCGCGCCACCAGCGGCACCCCCAGGTAGCCGCGCAGCCCCAGCGACAGCAGCAGCCGCGCGTGCTCCGCGTCGCGCGTGGACGCCACCTGCTGCGCGTGCGTCAGGGCCTCCACCCGCTCCGTGCGCCCGGTGAGGAACAGCGACGGCAGGCCCCGCGGCTCCAGGCCATCCGGCGGGAAGCGACGCAGCATCTCCACCAGCAGCACGTGCCGCTCCGGCTCCGCGTGGAGCGCGGCCACCGGGCGCACCGGCTCGCCCGCGGGGCCGAGGAACAACACCCCCGCGTCCGCCAGCGTGGGCACCAGCAGCCGCAGGAGCGGCTCCATCCGCGCCTCCGTGTCCAGCTCCATGCCCAGCAGCGCGCCCGCCTCCGCCAGCAGCCGCGCGCCGCCCGCGACGTCCAGCCGCGACGTCCGCTCCTCGCGCGCGCGCAGCAACACCCCCGCCCCCTCCCCGTAGCTCCACGCGCTCCCGCGCAGCACCGCCACCGTCCCGTCCGGACGACGCACGCCCCAGCGCTCCTCGCGCACCACCTCGCCCGCGAGCGCACGCTCCAATGGCGAAAGTTCCAATGGGATGGAAGGTTCGTCCGCGCGAACCCAGGCGCAACCCGGCGGCGCGCCTCGCTCCAGCATGCGCGGCGAGGAGATGAGGAACTGACGCCCCGCCTCGGTGTTGAATGCGAGCACGTGTCCGCGCGCGTCCACGAGGATGAGTCCGTCGCCCGTCTGCTCAGCGAGCAGGTGCACCGCGGCTTCGTGTGGACGGAGCTCCGCTGTCCGTTCCCCGGAAAACGGGTGCGGCATCGGAAGCTGGGCACGACCAGAGGACATGGAAGGCTTCCCCGCTCGCTGCATGGTGGCATCCCCACCCTTCTGGAAGGAAGACAGCCCCCCGCCCTCTCACAACACGGGAGAGTGAGCGGTCCGAATCCCAACCTTCGCGGTGTCAGGCAAGCCCCCTTGCCTGGACTACTGGAAATCCTGAATCGTTGGATAGTTGTACATCGCCCGGACACCCCGTGCCCGGACGGCGTGCTCCTCCTCCTCGAGCCTCAACATGCAGACGCCGCCCACCAGGCCTGACTGGACTCCTCACGAGCGCCGCTACCGGCTCGTCATCGACAGCTTGAAGGAGGTGGTGTTCCAGACGGACGCGGAGGGGCTCTGGACGTTCCTCAACCCGGCGTGGACGGACATCACCGGCCACACGGTGGAGGAGTCCGTGGGCAAGCCGTTCCTGGGCTTCGTGCACCCGGAGGACCTGGAGCGCAGCGCGGAGGCCTTCCGCCAGTTGATGGAGAAGGAGGGCGAGACGACGCGCGGCGAGGTGCGCTACCTGTCGCGCCACAGCGGCTTCCGTTGGGTGGAGGTGTTCGCGCGGCGCATGGTGGGCGAGGACGGCGCGCTGCTCGGCGCGTCCGGCACGCTCAACGACATCACGGAGCGCAAGGCGTCCGACGGGGCGCTGGCGCGGCGCGAGCGCTACCTCACCGCGCTGGTGGAGATGCAGCAGCGGCTGCTGGCGGTGCGCGACGGCGCGGACCTGTACGGGCCGGTGCTGCCGTCGCTGGGCCAGGCGGCGGGGGCCAGCCGCGTCTACGTGTTCGAGCTGCACCGGGGCGCGGACGCGGAGCTCCTGTGCAGCCAGCGCGCGGAGTGGTGCGCGCCGGGGGTGAAGGCGGAGATCGACAACCCGGAGCTGCAGAACCTGCCCATGGAGCCGGTGCTGCGCCGGTGGAACGAGACGCTGTCGCGCGGGGACGTCATCGAGGGGCTGGTGGTGAGCTTCCCCCAGTCCGAGCGCGAGCTGCTGGAGCCGCAGGGCATCCTCTCCATCCTGGTGCTGCCGCTGCGCGTGCAGGGCGTGCTGGTGGGCTTCGTGGGCTTCGACAACTGCGCCGAGGAGCGGCGGTGGGACCGGCTGGAGGTGGACCTCCTGTCGGCCGCGGCGGGCGCGCTGTCGGTGGCGCTGGAGCGGCGCGAGTCGGAGCGCGCGCTGCGCGAGCGGGAGCGGCGCTTCCGTCAGTTGGCGGAGAACGCGTCGGACGTGCTGTACCTGTACCGGTGCGAGCAGCCCCGGGGCTTCGTGTACGTCAGCCGCGTGGCGCACGCGAAGCTGGGCTACGGGCCGGTGGCGCACTACGGCGACGCGGACCTGTGGTACCGGCGCATCCACCCGGAGGACCGGGCGGCGATGGAGCGGCTGCTGGAGACGCCGCGCGCGTCGGTGGGGGCGCCGGTGGTGGTGCGCTTCCTCCACCCGGACGGCCGCACGCTGTGGCTGGAGCACGTGGTGGCGCCGGTGATGGACGCGTCCGGGCGCGTGGTGGCGGTGGAGGGCCTGGCGCGCGACATCACCGAGCGGCGCCAGGCGGAGGAGGCCCTGCGGCTGTCGGAGGCGAGCTTCCGCGCGCTGCTGGAGGGCGTGCCGGACGCGGCGGCCATCGAGCGGGACGGGCACGTCGTCTACGCCAACGCGGCGCTGGTGAGCACGCTGGGCTTCGAGCGCGCGGAGCAGCTGGTGGGCCGCAAGCTGTCGGACTTCATGAAGGACATGCGCAGCCCGGAGGCCGCGAAGGCGGGCGCGCTCACCGGCGAGCGCCGGCTGGTGCGGCGCGACGGGCGCACGCGCGTGGCGGAGGTGGTGTCGCTGCCCCTGCGGTTCGACGGTCAGCCGGCGGTGGTGTCCATCGCCCGCGACGTGACGGAGCAGCGGCAGTTGCAGGCGCGCCTGACGCTGGCGGACCGGCTGGCGTCGGTGGGCACGCTGGCGGCGGGCATCGCGCACGAAATCAACAACCCGCTGGCCTTCGTGCTCTCCAACCTGAGCTTCCTCGCGGAGGAGTTCCACCACAGCCTGCCGCCCGGGGAAGGGGCGCAGGCGCTCCAGGCGCGCCTGCGGGGCGCGCCCGACCTGGCCGAGTGGGCCGAGGTGCTGACGGAGGCCTGCGAGGGCGCGGAGCGGGTGCGGCAGATCGTCCGCCAGCTCAAGACGTTCTCCCGGCCGGACGAGGAGTACGCCTCGCCGCTGGACGTGCACGCGGTGCTGGAGTCGGTGGCGATGATGGCGGCGAACGAGATCCGCCACCGCGCGCAGCTGCGGCGCGAGTACGGGAACATCCCGCTCGTCATGGCGAACGAGGGGAAGCTGAGCCAGGTGTTCCTCAACCTGGTGGTCAACGCGGCGCAGGCGATTCCGGAGGGCATGGCGCACCGGAACGAGATCCGCCTGGTGACGCGCAGGGACGGCGCGGGCCGGGTGGTGGTGGAGGTCCAGGACACCGGCGTGGGGATTCCGCGCGAGGTCATCGACCGCATCTTCGACCCGTTCTTCACCACGAAGCCGGTGGGCGTGGGCACGGGGCTGGGGCTCTCCATCTGTCACAGCATCGTCCACGGGCTGGGCGGGGAAATCAGCGTGGAGAGCGAGCCGGGCAAGGGCTCCAGCTTCCGCGTGGTGCTGCCCACGTCGGAGTCGGAGTCCGAGACGGCGCGCGCGGCGGCGGCCCAGAACGGACAGCGTCAACCGCCGGGCATGCCTCGCGGCCGCGTGCTGGTGGTGGACGACGAGCCGGCGGTGGGCCGCGTGCTGCAGCGCATCCTGCGCGGCCACGAGGTGGCCGTGGCCAGCAGCGGGCGCCAGGCGCTGGAGCTGCTGGAGCAGGGGCCGGAGCCGGACGCGGTGCTGTGCGACGTGATGATGCCGGACCTGACGGGCCGCGACGTGTACGAGTCCGTGCGGCGCTCCCGCTCCGGCCTGGAGGGCCGCTTCGTGTTCGTCTCCGGGGGCGCGTTCACCACCGGCGCGCGCGAGTTCCTCGCCAGCATCCCCAACCTGCTGCTGGAGAAGCCCTTCGACGAGGGCCGCGTGCGCCGCGTCGTGGAGGAGCTGGTGCTCAAGCGCGCGACGCAGCGCCAGGGCGCGAAGGCGTAGGGCCCTTCCGCGCGGGGCGAGTGAAGACGGACCTCCATCGGTCATCCGGCGGACCCTCCGTCGCCTGACCGATGCGGCCCACCGGGAACTCGCGCGAGGGTGGCGACATCCCAGCATCCCCACACCCCACCGAGGCCACCCCATGAACCGCACGCTGTTGCTGCTGTCCGCCGCCGGGCTGCTCGCCCTGGGCGCGCTCGTCCTGGGCAAGCCCAGGCCCGTCACACCCCACGTCACGGACACCAGCCACACCGTGGCGCGCCCGGACGACATGCCCGCCACGGCCGTGCTGCCGCTCGTGGTCTCCCAGCCCGCGGGCGGCGCCGTCGTCCTCTCCGGCAAGCTGTCCGGCGCGTACGTCCCCACCGGCGCCAGCGAGGTCTTCGCGTGGATGGAGCTCAAGGCGCGCCCGGCCGTCGCGGGTCGGCGCGTGCCCGTCAACCTGGCGCTCGTGGTGGACCGCTCCGGCTCCATGTCCGGCCAGAAGCTGCGCGACGCCAAGCGCGCCGCCGCGGAGCTGGTCCGGCGCCTCACCCCCGAGGACCGGCTCGCGCTCATCCACTACGGGACGGAGGTCACCACCCTGCCCAGCCGCCCGGTGACGGACGCCACCCGCAAGGAGCTGCTGGCCGCCATCGACGCCATCCAGGACGACGGCGCCACCAACATCAGCGGCGCGCTGACCGAGGCGGGCGACGCCCTGCGCTTCTTCCTCCCGCAGTACCGCGTCAGCCGCGTCATCCTCCTGAGCGACGGCCAGCCCACCGCGGGCCTCCTCCAAGAGCCGGAGCTGCTGACGCTCACGCGCCGCCTGCGCAACGAGGGCATCACCGTCAGCGCGCTCGGCGTGGGCGAGGACTTCCACACCACCCTGATGCGCGGCATGGCCGAGCAGGGCGGTGGCTTCTCCGGCTTCATCGACGATTCGGCGCAGCTGGCCGAGGTCTTCTCCCGCGAGCTGGACCAGGCCACCAGCACCGTCGCCCGGCGCGTCGAGCTGCGCCTGCGGCTGCCGCCCGAGGTGCGCGGCGTGGAGGTCATGGGCGTGCCGTCCACCCGCGAGGGCGACCTCGTCACCGTTCCGCTGTACGACCTGGCCGGAGAGCAGACCGTGCGGGTCGTCGCCAAGCTGACGCTGGAGACCCAGGCGAGCGCGGCGGCGCGTCCGGTGCTCGACGTCGGCGCCCACTACCTCGACGTGGCGCGCGACGCGCCCGCCCAGACGGCGCTCTCCTTGTCCGCCAGCGTCACCGACGACGCGGCCCTGGTGCGCGCCCACCTGGACCGGGACGTGCGCGTCCATGCCACCCGAGCGTTGGGAACCCAGCAGATGGTCGCCGCCGCAGAGGAGATGAAGCGCGGCAACCGCAAGGCCGCCCTGGGGTTCTTGAGCAGCGCTCGCAGGGTGTTCGGCGCGTCCGGGGACGCGCTCCAGGGGGAGCTTGCGGACCTGGACCAGACGGAGGCAGCCTATGGGAGCGCGGCGAGCGACGGCGACATCCAGCGCGAGACGCGCAAGCTCTACAAGAAGACCATGAAGAACTTCGGCCAGAACAACGCCTACTAGCCCCGACGGTCCCGACCATGGCCCTGTCCCTGCAGTTCCTCCACCGCGAGGAGTTCGAATCACGCACCCTGCGCGCGCTGATGGGGGGAGCTGGCATGGGCGTGCTCGCCGCCCTCCTGGGGCGCGTCTGGGACCCCCTCTTCCTCGCCCCGCGGGCGCACCTGTCGCTGGAGCCGGGCTACTTCGCCGTGGTGGCGGCCGCCCTGGTCGGTGCGCGCGCCGTCCCCGGGTACAACCTGGGCCTGCGCGCGGCGCTCGCGGTGCTGCCCGCCTTCCCCTTCTTCTTCGGCGCGCCGGAGCCGCTCCCCCAGAGCGTGGCCGCCTGCATCGCCGCCGCGCTGGTGGCGTGGCTGGGCCATGGGGGCCAGACGGCCAACCGCCCCGCCGCCGTCGCCGCGAGCGCCGCGGCCGCGGGCGTGCTCACCCCGCTGGGCCTGTACGTGCAGCAGGTGCTGGACGCCCACTTCCTCGGGGGCACCGGCCTCCTGTCGGGGCTCGTGGGCTATCTCTGCGTGGCGCTGTTCTGGGCCATCGGCACGCTGCCCGCGAACGTCACGCTGCACACCGACACGGTGGAGGCGCGGGGCCTGCAGTTGGGAGACGCCATCAAGGAGGGCGAGGCCCACGAGCTCACCCAGCGCGCGCTCGGGCTGTATCGGCATTGCAAGACGGCGGTGTTGCGCATGCCGTCCAGCCCTGGCCGCTCGGAGCTGTTGGGCGTGCTGGAGAAGATGGCCTCGGAGAGCTTCTCGCTGGCGGAGGCCCACGCGGCGCTGACCGCGCAGCTCGACTCCGTGGTGGCCAACGACGTGGATGCCCAGGTGAAGGAGCTGCGCGCGCGCGCCGCCGCCACCCAGGACACGGTGGCCCGGCGCCAGCTGGAGCTGGCCGCGTCGTCGCTCGGTGAGGAGCTCAATCACCTGGACGCCCTGACGCGCAAGCGCGAGCGGCTGCTCGCGCAGCTCCACGCCCAGGTGGCCATGCTGGAGCGCGCCCGCGTCTCCTTCATCGGCGCGCAAGGCCACGAGCTGGGCTCCAAGGGAGAGCAGGCCGCGCACCTGGCGCGCCGGCTCAAGAGCCTGGGCGAGGAGCCCGGGAGCATCGCCCCGGCCCCGCTCGCCGACGACCCGGCCACGGCCACGCCCCCTCACGGACAACAGCGCATCCCCCACTGAGTCGGCGACGGGAGCGCGCCCTCGCGCGCCTCACCGGGCCGTCTTCTTCACGCGGGCCCGCCGCTGGGGTGGCTGGGTCGCGCCGTGCCGCGTCGCCTGTTTGCGCTGCGCCTGCTGACGCGCGCGGTGGCTGCCGGGCGGCGCGTGGAGCTGGTCCGCGATGCGCCGCTCGATGTCCTCGCGCGTGCTCCGGGCCACGCTCAGCGCCGCTTCGATCTCCTCGCGCACCCGGTCCGCCTGCTCCTGGGCCGCCGCCCGGTACTCCGAAGTGGTGCGACGTAGGGCAAGAGCCCCCCGCTCTCCGGAGGCCCCGGCCTCGCGAGCCATGTCGGGCGCGGTGTGTCGTCCCCCCCGACGCCTGCTCTCCCGCGTCTGCGGTTGGTGTTCCCTGTCCGCCATGGGAGCCTCCTCCAAGTCCATCCCACTCCCCCGAAGGTGCGATGACCCCCTCCCCCAGGGAAGTCCCGCCCGGTGCGTGCTCCCCCTGGGACCTGGCTGCCGACCGACAGCCGGGCCAGCAGCGGTCCTTCACTCAGGCGAAAGAACATCGTAGAAGCGCGCCAGATGATTGTGGCGCGAAGGCGCCCGGCCCCTGCTAGTCACTCAGCGGCGTCGTACGCCCCGCGGCCGGCGGGCGCGGCGCGCGGGGCCCATCTGCTGTAACTGCCCTCATGGGCAACAGCCTCTTGCGAGGGATACCGTGGCGGTCAGCGCACCCTTTTCGTTCCTGAAGAACCGGAAGCACAACCTCGACCGGATGACGCTCGGGGACCTGGTGTACTCGTTCTTCACGTACTACGCCGTCCTCGCCTACATCACCGTGGGCATCGTCGCCTTCGTCTACGCGGTGAAGTGGTTCGAGAACCCGCTGCGCATGCTGCTGTGCGTGGTCGCCGCCAGCGTGGCGTTCCCGCTCGGCTGGTACCTGGTGCACAAGCACATCCTGCACAGCCGCTTCCTCTACAAGTCGCCGCTCACCGCCGCGACGTGGAAGCGCATCCACTTCGACCACCACCAGGACCCCAATGACTTGCGCGTGCTCTTCGGCGCGCTGGTCAACGTGCTCCCCACGGTGGGCGGGGTCATGGTGCCGGTGGGCTACCTCATCAACGGCAAGGCCGGAGCGGCGATGGCGCTGGGCTGGGGCATGGCCATCACGTGCTTCTACGAGTTCTGCCACTGCATCCAGCACCTGAACTACACGCCGAAGCTGGGCTTCCTGAAGGAAATCAAGCGCCTGCACCTGTCGCACCACTACCACAACGAGCAGGGCAACTACGGCATCACCAACTACCTCTGGGACCGCCTCTTCGGCACCTACTACTCGAAGGCCGGAGACCTGCCCAAGAGCCCCACCGTGTTCAACCTGGGCTACACGGCCGAGGAGGCCCAGCGCTACCCCTGGGTGGACAAGCTGTCCGGCGGCACGCGCGGTGACGACCACCCGCGCCGCTTCTGGCAGGGCAAGGAAGGCCAGGGCACGCAGCCGGACGCCGCGAACGCCAACGAGTCCTGACGTCGGCGTGAAACGCGGGCGTGGGGGCGGACGACACCACCCCCACGCCGGAGCCCGCCGGGACTAGAACTTCACCGACCCGGTGGGCAGCAGCAGGGACGAGGACTCACGGGGCACCAGCGAGTGCTCCATGTCCAGCTCCAGCACCGCGCGGCCATGCACGGCCAGGTCGCGCACCGCCATGTCGAAGGACAGCGGGGCCACGTGCGCGTCGAGCGACGTCTCCATCGCGGCGCCGTCCTTGCTGAAGGCGCCCATCTCGTTGAACGAGACGGAGACGTGGACGTGCTCGATGCCCGCGTTCTTCGGCACCTCGAAGCGCGCCACCAGCGGCGCGTGCTCCGGGTTGGCCGCCAGGTCCACCAGGGTGGACACCATGCGGACCTCGAGCGGTTTGCCGTCCACGGTGACGTCCACCGCGGTCACCGGCACGCGCAGGGTGGTGAACCCCGACAGCTTCGAGCCCTTCATGCGCAGCTCGAACGTCTGCACAGAGGGACCGGGGTCGCCACCGCCGCCGGGCGACGGGTTCTCGCCGCCGGGCTGCTCGCCACCGGCGCCGGGGCCGGGCTGCTCGCCACCGGCGCCAGGGCCGGGCTGCTCACCACCGGGGCCGGGGTTTTCGCCACCGGGGGCCTCGGTGATGGGAGGCTCTCCCTCCGGGCTGTTGCGGGAATCGTCGCCGCCGCAGGCGGAGACAGCGAAGGCAAGGGCCGAGGCCCCGAGAGCGGACAACAACAGCTTCTTCATGGCGTTACTCCTTCAAGGTTCGTCGTGAATTCCGTTCGTCAGCGTGGCGATGCAGGCTCACTGCGGATCCGTGCAGGTACCGAGTGACGGGAGGGAGGGGTCGATGCCCAGCGCGCGAGCGGCGAGCGGCGTGGCGGGACCGGTGATGTAGAGGGGAGGGAACGGACCGCGGGAGCAGGACGCGTTGAACGTCCGCAGCGTGCCGGTCATCGAGTCCATGCTGCCGCACGTGGTGCCCTCGAGGAACGAGAGCGCCTGCGCGAGGACGCCGCCACCGGGCGACGCGCCGAACAGGCGCTGGTTGCACGTGGCCACCAGCAGCTGCTGCGCGAGCAGGAAGCGCGCGCGGTCCAGGTCGTTGCGCGCGGTGCCGCTGAGGAACTGGTCCGGGTCGCCCCAGAGGATGCCCTCCAGGCCCACGTCCGTGAGCACCGAGGCCACCGGGCCCAGGTTGATGGGACCGCCCAGCAGGCACGCCGTCAGCGGCACCAGGTGCGACTGGTAGTAGCCCAGCGTGCGCGTGGCCGAGCCGCACGTCAGGTCCGGCGAGGGCTGGCCGCAGGTGACACGCGCGGTGCTCACCGACAGGCCCAGGTCGAACGTGGCGGTGAAGACGTTGTCGATGTTCGCGTCCAGCGTGCCGTCGAGCAGCGCGAGCGTGTCGCAGTCGTCGTAGCTGTCGAACACCACCGACAGCGCGTGGCTCACCGTCTGCCCCACCGGAATCTCCACCGGCAACGAGGGGAACTCGAAGCCCTTCAGCACCATGAGCGGATCCACCGCCGTCAGGAGGATCGACGGCAGCGTCGGATGCGTATTGGTGACGTCGAACGTGTAGTTCGCCGTGAAGGGATACGTCGTCGCCTCCACGGAGGCCTCGCCGTTCACCCGCTTCAGGCACTGCAGGTCATGCGCCGCCGCGTTCCCCGCCAGCCCCAGCACCGCGGCACAAGCCGCGCCCTTCCAAGTCCTGCTCCACGACGTCATCGCTTGCCTCGCCTTGCTTCCTGTAGTGGGCCGTCATGGCCCGTCTGGCGTGGCCCTTTTTCACCCGCTGTGCCAGGAAACCGCGTCTGCGAGTCGCCGGAACGCGGACGCGCGCCCTCCCCCGGGGAGGAGCCGAGCAGGACCGGGGGACGACTTGATGGGCAGTCCGGTGCCCTCCGGGTGGAACGGGCGTGCCCCGTCGCGGTGAAGGCGCGTTCCCATCCAGGGCACCCGCGAGGAGCGGGCAGGCCCCCGAACACCCCCGCAAGGCCCTCGGCCCCGCTCACGCGGGCCAATCCCCACACCCGCCGCGGGAATCCCACTTCACCCAGGGCATCTACGAAGCCCTTCGTTGACATCTACGAACTCATTCGTATGATGAGGACGTGGATAGCGAGCCGAGGGAGTCATGAGCGAATCGAAGCTGCCGCGCCCCACGGACGGGGAGCTGGCCATCCTGCGGGTGCTGTGGGAGCGCGGCACCAGCACCGTCCGAGAGGTCCATGAAGCGCTGAACCGGCGCGAACCGGAGGAGGGCACCGGCTACACCACGGTGCTCAAGCTGATGCAGATCATGACGGAGAAGGGCCTGGTCGAGCGCGACGAGTCCCAGCGGGCGCACGTCTACCGGGCGAAGGCCACGGAGCAGCGCACGCAGCGGCAGTTGGTCAGTGATTTGATGGAGCGCGCGTTCGGCGGGTCCCCGGCGCGGCTGGCGATGCAGGCGCTGTCCTCGCGCAAGACGAGCCCCCAGGAGCTGGCGGAGCTGCGCCAACTGCTCGATTCGCTGGAAGGAGCGGACGAATGAACGGCCTGATGCTGGAGTCGCTGGGCTGGGCGCTGCTGCACTCCCTCTGGCAGGGGACGCTGGTGGCGCTGGGGTTGGGGCTGGCCCTGGCGACGGTGGGTCGCCGCGCCTCCAACGCGCGCTACGCGCTGGCCCTGGGCGCGCTGGTGCTGGCCGTGGCGCTGCCGGTGGCCACCGGCGCGCGGCACTACCTGACGGCGGGCGGGCGCGTGAGCGCGGACGGCCGCGAGGCGCGCATCGAGCGGGGCCTGCGCGTCGCCCGCATGGTGCGCGAGCAGGGCGTGGCGCGCGCCGTCCAGGAGCTGCGCGCCGCCCCCGCCTCCGTGGAGGGCGCGACGGACTCCGCGTGGGGCGTCCTGGGCACGCTCCTCGAGAGGGCCCGCGAGGCGGTGGACCGGAGCCTGCGGTGGCTGGTGCTGGCGTGGGTGGCGGGCGTGGGACTGTGTTCGGGCCGGCTGACGGCGGAGTGGGTGAAGCTGCGCCTGCTGGCGAAGCGCGCCCTGCCGGCGCCCGCCGAGTGGCAGGAGCGGCTGGACGTGCTGTCGCGGCGGCTGGGCCTTGCCCGCGCGGTGCGGCTGCTGCAGACGACGGAGGTGGACGTGCCCGCCGCGGTGGGCTGGCTGTCCCCGGTGGTGCTGCTGCCCATGTCCACGCTGATGGGGCTGCCCGCGAGGCAGCTGGAGATGGTGCTCGCGCACGAGCTGGCGCACATCCGCCGGCACGACTTCGTGGTGAACCTGGCGCAGGTGTTCGTGGAGACGCTCTTCTTCTTCCACCCGGCCGTCCAGTGGATGTCCCAGGTCGTCCGCGTGGAGCGCGAGCACTGCTGCGACGACGTGGCGGTGGGCGCCAGCGGCAACTCGCTCTCCTACGCGCGCGCCCTCACCGCGCTGGAGACCCTGCGCGTGATGCCGGACACCCTGCCGGGCCCGGCCATGTCCGCCCTGGGAGGCTCGCTGCCCGAGCGCGTGCGCCGGCTCGTGGCCACGCCCTCGCCGCGCTGCTCCTCCCGCTGGGTCGCCGGCGCGTCGGTGCTCACCCTGGTCAGCAGCCTCGCGGTGGCCGCGCCCCTGACGGCGCTGGTGCTGGGACAGACGTCCACGTCCGCCCCCGCGGCCACCTCGACCCCCACTCCCACGTCCGCGGTCATCGCGCCTCCCGCGCCTCCCGCGCCCCCGGCCCCCGTGCGCGTCGCCATGGCGGCGCCCGCCCCCGCGCCGGCGCCCCGTCCTGCCCCCGCTCCCGCTCCCGCTCCCGCCGCGCCCCGCCCGGTCCGTGACGACGTGGACGCGAGGACGAAGGTGGGCTCCGGCCAGCCGCTCTCCGTCGACCAGTTGGTGGAGCTGAAGGTGGCGGGCGTCACGCCGGAGAAGGTGGACGCGATGGTGAAGATGGGCTTCGAGCCCACCGTGTCCAACCTGGTGGAGATGGGCCACGCGGGCATCACCCCCGAGTACGTGAAGGAGATGAACGCCCGCTTCGGCCGCCAGCTGGACGTGGACACGCTGGTGGAGCTGCGGCACCTGGGCGTCACGCCCGAGTACATCCAGGCGCTGAAGTCCGCGGGCTTCTCCACCGACGACCCGGACGAGCTGACGCAGGCGCGCGCGGTCGGCGTCGACGCGGCCTACGTGGAGGCCCTGCGCGCCGCGGGCTACTCGAAGCTGACGCTGGAGCAGGTGTCGGAGCTGCGCGCGGTGGGCGTGGACGCCGGCTACGTCCGGGCGCTCGACCAGCGCGGGCTGCGCGGGCTGGCGGCGGACGACCTCCAGCAGTTGCGCGCGGTGGGCGTCACCCCGGACTGGCTGGACTCCATCCGCTCGGCCGGCGTGAAGACGCTGGACCCGGAGCAGTTGACGGAGCTGCGCGCGCTCGGCGTGAGCCTCGACTTCCTCGTGGAGCTGCGCCACGCGGGCCTCGAGAACCTCTCCCCCGACGAGCTGGTCAAGCTTCGCGCCGGTGGCGTGGACGCCGACTTCATCCGGCGCATCCGCGGCACGAAGCCGTAGCACGCAGCACCCCTCCCCTCCCCTCCCACACCTCCCCTCCGGGCGCGTCCTTCCCTCCAGGACGCGACCCGGTCGGGAGGGGTCTGTCCCGAACTCCCAAGGAGCCTCGCCATGCGTCGCCGTCCCTCGTCGTTGCTGTCCCTCATCGCCCTCCTGTGGGCCACGCTCGCCGCCGCCGAGGACTCGGCGGGGACGTGGACCGCCACCCTGTCGCCCAAGCAGGTCGACCACCTCCACCTCCAGCTCTCCCACGCGCGGACCGACCGGGAGGACCGGCGGGGGACGTTCGGCTTCACGCAGCCGCTCTCGTCGCTCCAGGGCGTGTCCCTGAAGGACGGCCCCTCCAGCTTCACGCTGGTGCGCGAGGCGGGCACCTTCGCCTTCACCGGCAGCTTCCAGCAGGGCGACGGCGCGGGCCACTACCGCTTCACGCCCAGCGAGTCCTACGTCAAGGCCATGGCCGGCCTGGGCTACCCGAACCTCACCCAGGAGGAGCACTTCAACCTGGCCGTCGCGGACGTCACCTCGCGGCAGCTCACGGACCTGGCGGCGGTGGGTTACAAGGACATCCCGCGCGACGACCTCATGCAGGTGGGCCTCTTCCGCGTCACCGCCGACTACGTGCGCGAGCTGGCGAAGCTCGGCCACACGAAGCTGAAGCTCGAGCAGTTGGTCCAGGGCCGCATCCACGGCGTCACGGGGCCGCGCATCCAGGAGCTGGCCGACGCGGGCTTCCCCAAGCTCGCCTGGGACGACCTGCTCGCCATGTGCATCCACGGCGTCACCCCGGCCTACATCCGGGAGGTGCGCGGCATGGGCTTCAAGGACCTGGACGCCGAGGGCATCGTGAGCCTGCGCATCCACGGCGTCACCGCCCAGTTCGCCCAGGAGATGAAGGCCATCGGCTTCAAGAGCCTGAGCGGCGAGCAGCTGGTCGCCTTCCGCATCCACGGCGTCACCCCCGCCTTCGTCAAGGAGGTGCGCGGCATGGGCTTCGAGGACCTGGAGCCGGATGACTACGTCGCCTTCCGCATCCACGGCGTGAGTTCGGAATTCGTGAAGGAGATGCGAGACCTGGGCTTCCCCGACATCACCCGGGAGCAGCTCGTCTCCTTCCGCATCCACGGCGTCACGGCCGCCTTCGTGAAGCAGATGCGCGATGCGGGCTACACGAAAATCACCCCGGACGACCTCATCCGGCTGCGCATCCATGGAATCGATGACCGCTTCATGCGTTCCATGTCTCGAGGTGGTCAGGGCGGCAAGGGAACACCGTAGGAATCCCCGGAAGCGCGGTCGTTCCTTCGTCTCCTAATCGCTGATGCGGGAAGCGGCCACGGCCACCGTGGTCGAGGGAGAGGGCATGTCATCGGCAGGCTGGGCGGGCATCGGGCTCGGTGTCGCGCTGTGGAGCGCGGTCGCGGGGGCCGCGGTGGAGGGCCCCGGGGTGGAGCAGTTCCTCCAGGCCGCCCGGGCCTCGGGGTCCATCCAGGTGGATGGGCGGCTGGACGAGGACGACTGGGCGCGAGCGCCCGTGTTCGACGCCTTCGTGGAGCGGTTTCCCACGGCGGGGCGGACGCCCTCGGAGCGCACGGAGCTGCGCATCCTCTACGACGACGACACGCTGTACGTGGGCGTCGTCGCGCGGGACTCGGAGCCGGCGCGCATCGACCGGCGGCTGGGGCGGCGGGACAGCGCGCCCTACTCGGACACCCTCCACGTCCTCGTCGACCCGGCGCACGACCACCGCACCGCGTACAAGTTCTCGCTGTCCGCCGGGGGCGTGCAGAGCGACGGGCTGTACTACGACGACCGCTTCTACACGGAGGACTGGAGCGGCATCTGGGACGGCGCGGCGGGGAGCGTGCCGGACGGCTGGGTGGCGGAGTTCGCCATCCCCCTGTCGCTCCTGCGCTTCCCCACGGCCTCCGTGCAGACCTGGGGCTTCTCCGTGCGGCGGGACATCGCGCGCAAGAACGAGGAGCTGGAGTCGGTGGAGAACCCGCGCACGCACAACGCCAACGTGTCGCGGCTGGGGCACCTGACGGGCATGGAGGGACTCCAACCGCGCGGCCGGTGGGAGCTGCTGCCCTACGTGGCGGCGCGGGGCCTGGCGCACCCGCAGTTCTCGGACGCGACGCGGCCGGCGCCCCGGCTGCTCAGCCCGTCCCTGGACGTGGGGCTGGACGTGCGCGCGGCGCTCACCAGCAACCTGTCGCTGGCGGCGACGTTCAACCCGGACTTCGGCGAGGTGGAGGCGGACCAGCTCCTGTTGAACCTGGGCACCTTCGAGCAGTTCTATCCGGAGCGGCGGCCGTTCTTCACCCAGGGCATGGAGCTGTTCCAGCCGGTGGGCATGAACGTGGGCGACGCGCCGCTGGCCCTCTTCTATTCCCGGCGCATCGGCCTGGAGACGCCCATCCTCGGCGCGGCCAAGGTGACGGGCGCGGTGGGCGGCGTGCAGGTGGGCGTACTGGACGCGGTGGTGATGGGGCCGTGGCAGGCGCGCGACGAGGCGCGGCCGGACCGGGGCCTGCGGCTGGACTGGCGCCGGCCCATGCACGTGGGGCCGGGCGTGGAGCTGCCGGACGCGCCCTCGGCGACGACGCACTTCCTGGTCGCGGTGGCGCGCGGCAAGGTGGGCACGGGCTCGCGCGTGGGGGGCTCGGTGGCCATGGCCAACCCGCTGGAGGGCACGTGCACGCCGGAGGACGCGGCGCTGGAGTCCTCCGAGCGGCCCGCGTCGTGCCGTGGTCGCGGGGGCCTCGCGGGCGCGCTCGACTTCGACCTGAAGACGCCCGACGCGAGCTGGGGCGTGTACGGCATGCTGCTGGCGACACGGGTCGACGGCGGGCTGCCGGAGAGCGTGCTGCCGGACGGCACGCGGCTGGCGCGCGGAGACTCCGGCGTGGGCGGCTACCTGCGCGCGGGGCGCTTCGGCGGCGAGGGGCTGCGGCCGGAGATTGGCGTGGACGTGGCGTCGCCGCGCCTGTCGCTGAGCGCCACGGGCTTCCAGTACATCCAGAACGACCTGTCGCCGCGCGCGGTGCTGCGCTACGCGAAGCCCAACGGCGTGGGCCCGTTCCGCTCGCTCTTCGTCAACGCCATGGGCGGCTCGCGGTGGACGGCGGACTCGCGCGGCGAGCACCGGGTGACGTGGGGCAACCTCAACGGCTCCCTCACGCTGCCCAGCTTCGACGTGGTCGGCTTCGAGTCGGGCGTGGACCTGAACGACTTCGACGTGCGGGAGATGCGGCGCACGGGCGTCCCGCTGGAGCGGGCGGACCGGTGGTTCGCCGCCGCGTGGACGGAGACCAACCCGAACCGCCCGGTGTCCGTCGAGCTGTGGCTGGCCCTGGGGCACCGCTTCCAGAGCGGCGGGCCGCTGCCGCCCGCCTGGGGCTGGTCCGCGGACCTCACCCTGTCGATGCGCCCCCACCCGTCGCTCCAGACGGAGTTCTCCGTGAGCAACGACCGGACGGACCACGGGCCGCGCTACGTGGACACGCTCGACGACGGGCGCTTCCTGCTGGGCGCGCTGGACTCGCGCTACCTGTCCTTCACGCTGCGCCAGCAGTGGGTGCTGTCGCCCCGGCTCACCGTGCAGGGCTACGCGCAGCTCTTCACCGCGTATGGCCAGTACGGCGCCTACTTCACGGCGGCGAGCGACGAGCGCAAGTCCCCGGTGCGGCTGTCCACGCTCCAGCCGTACGCGCCCGAGAGCACGAGCGACTTCTACGACACGGCCCTCAACGTGAACGTGGTGCTGCGCTGGGAGTACCGGCTGGGCTCCACCCTCTTCTGCGTCTACTCGCGCTCGCAGCAGGGGCTGCCGACGCCGGAGGGCGAGCGGGCCTTCGCGTCGCTGTGGCCCAGGCGCCTGCTGTCCGGTCCCGCCAACGACGCGCTGATGCTCAAGTGGAGCTACTACTGGGGCACCTGAGCCGCGCGCCCGTGAGTCCCACCGGGGCCCTCGGCTCCGGACACCCCGCGCGCGGGTGACACCGCTCCCCGGCGCGGGTCCTGGCCCGACGGGGAGGCGAGGGCCCGTCGCCAGGGCGTGGAAGCGTCCGCTCCCCGACGTCCGGGCGCCCGCCTGGCGTGCGTGGCGCGGACCGAGGCCCCACCTTCGCCCCGGACGGTTGGGGACGGAGGGTGCGGAATGAAGTCACTTCGGATGGCCTGTCTGGGGCTGCTGACGCTGGCGGCGTGTGCCTCATCCAACAACGCGGTGGTGCCCGAGCCCACCGCCCGGGCCAGCGCCCGCGGGCGCGAGGCCTCGGACCCGAACGCCTACGGCTACCGGAAGGAGGACCCGGTGCGCGTGGGTTGGGGCAACTCGGGCGTCATGGCCTTCTTCGAGCTGCTGCGCGGACCGGATGGAGAGCGCGTGGCGTGGAGGCGCCTGGGCCCGTGCTGCGACGCCCCGCCCCAGCCGGAGTACGTGGGGCTGGAGGTGTTCGAGGTGAGCTACGAGGGGATGGCGTCGCCGGTGCGGATGTTCATCGACCCGAACCACGGCGGCACCCTGCGCGCGCCCCGGGGCTTCACCATCGAGGGCCTGTCCGCCCGCGAGCCCCGGCCCGCGGCCGACGACGACGTCATCGAGCTGTGAGCGCCGCCCGCGCGCGAGGGCTCACTCCAGCGACGGCGCCGCGTCACCGGGGATGAGCACCTTGCGCGCGAGCTCCACGGGCAGGCCGAGCTGGAGGAAGCGGTCGTGGAAGTCCTTCAGCACGAACTTCTTCCCCTTCGACTCCAGGGAGCGGCGGTAGTCCTCGCGCAGCTTGAGGATCTGCATGCGCCCCATGGCGTAGTAGAGGTAGGTGGCGTTGGAGGTGCCGCGCTCCACCTCGCGCAGCGCGGGGAAGGGCTCGAAGTAGGCGATCTCCGCGTAGCGCTTCGCCACCGCGTCCACGGGCTCGTTGTAGACGTGCAGGGCCAGCGCGGCGTACCAGCGCGCGTGCCGCTGGAGGGCGCGCCGCAGCTGCCCCAGGCGCACCGCCGGGTCGCCGTCGCCCAGCCCCTCGTCCACCATCATCTGCTCGGCGTAGTGGGCCCAGCCCTCGATGACGGAGTTGGGGGTGAAGACCTTGCGCACGTCGGTGGGGACCTTGGCTCCGTAGAGAAGCTGCACGAAGTGGCCCGGCATGGCCTCGTGCACGGTGATGCCCAACAGGCCCGCGCGGTTGAAGTACGTCAGGTGCTGGGACTTCTCGTCCGCGGACCACTCGGGTTCGACGTTGGTGATGTTGTAGTACGCCGCCTGTCCCGTGCGCTCGAAGGGGCCCGGGCTGTCCATGGACGCGAAGCTCAGCCGCTCGTAGGGCGGCGTCTCGCGCACGGAGGGCAGCGCGTCCGAGGGCAGCGTGAGGATGTCCTTCTCGCGCACGAAGCGCTGCAGCTCCACCAACTGGGTGCGCGCCAGGGGGATGAGCTCCTCGGACGCCGGGTGGTCGCTCACCAGCGCGGCCATGATGGCCTCGGGGGGCTGCGTCGGGTCCACCTTCGCGGCCTCGCGCGCCACCCAGGCCTTGTAGTCGCGGATGGCGCGCTCGTTGATGTCGCGCAACTGGTCCGCGTCGAGCGTGACGTACTCCTCCAGCGCCAGCTTCTTCTCGAACAGCGCGCGGCCCATGCGGAAGTCGCCGGTGGCGCGCGGCAGCAGGTCCTTCTCCAGCCACGTGGCGAACTCCGTCATGTGGCGCACGGCCTCCTCGCGGGCGGCGTTGAAGGCCTCGCGCTCCGCGCCGGGCACCTGCTCCAGGCCCTGGGCCTCCAGCGCGCGGGGCAGGTCCACGCGCAGGTAGACGACGGTGCCGCGCGCGTCCCGGATGGCCTGCTCCGCCCACAGCCGGGGCACGTCCTGGAGGTTGGCCTTGGCCGCCTCCACCACGCCGGGGATGCGCGTCATGCGCGCGCGCAGGCTGCGCATGCGCTCGCCCACCGGCGCGAACTCGCGGGAGGAGAGGCTGGACAGGCCCACGGAGACGAGCTCCACGTAGCTGCCGGGCTTGCGCTGCCAGACGTGCTCCTCCTCCAGCTCCAGCAGCTCCGCGCGCAGCGCGTGGTCCAGCACCACCACGTCGATGGCCGCGTCGCCGGACAGCTTGGAGCCGTTCACCTGCTCCAGGCGCGTCATCCAACCGCGCAGCGCCTCCGTCTTGCGCTTCAGCGCCTCGGCGGTGACCTCCTGCAGGTGGCAGTCGTGCTCATGGAAGCCCAGCCGCGTGGCGCGCACGGGGTTGGCCGCGAGGTACCAGTCCATGTACTCGCTGATGAAGTGCGCGTACGCGGCGGTGGCGGCGCGCTCGGGCGTGGGCAGGTCGGACGACGACGGAGCCCCCGACTTCGAGTGCGAGGCGCACGCGGAGAGAGCGACGGACAGCAGACAGGCGACGACACGAAGGCGCATGACGACTCTCTTCAAAATTGACGGAGCCAGTCTCCGCATGGGGGCATGAAAGGGGGAGTCGCCTCACCCTCGGGGTCACCCTCGACGTGCGCCACGCGGCGTTGCTTGCACCTCCATTCCACCGCGCAACGACCGCTTGCCCGCCCTGGGAACATCGCACAGGCTGGCGCGATGTCTCGTCGAGCCCTCGCGTTGCTATGGCTGCTCGGAGCCGCTTGCGCCACCCGCGCGCCGCGCTCGCGCCCGGCCCCCCCCGCCGACGCCGAATACGGCACGCCCCATCCCTTCCAGCTCCAGGCCGCCGCGCCGGATGGCCGGTGGTTCATCGCGTGTCAGGCGCGCGAGGACACCAACCACGATGGCCGCATCGAGGTCGTCTACGACCTGCACGGCGGCTACGGGTCCCCCGCCGAGGGAGGCCCCAGCGACACGATGCGGCCGTATCTCTTCCTGGAGCCGGGCGCTGGTGTCCGCATCGACGAGGCGCTGGCCTGGGACGAGGCGGGGCGCTACCTCGTCCTCACACGGGACGGGACGCTGCGGCTGCTGGATACACGCTCCGGCGACGAGCAGGTGCTCAGCACCGGCCCATTCACCGCCAGCCCGTCTCCCTTTCCCACGAAGCGCGCCAGCTTCTCGCGAGATGGCACCCGACTGCTCTATCTGCGCCCCGAGGGGGGCAGGACGGTGGCGGTCCTGCGCGACGTCACCAGGGGGGTCGAGCACGTGGTCGACGCGGGAGCGGGGTTGCTCGGTCAGGCCAGCCTGGACGCCGAGGGGCGATGGATGACCTTCGACGTGGTTGCCGAGGACACGGACGAGGACGGCATGCTGACGTGGCCCGAGCCGAGGACCACGTTGGCCCCCTCCCTGTGCAGGGGCATGGTCGCGGTCAGCTCCCATGCCGGCTGGCGGGGTGACCGCCCCGTGCGCCGCATGCGCCATGTGGCTGGAGGCCCGCTCCTCGAAGGCGACGAGTTCCTCCAACCCGTGGGAGACCGCATGCTGCGACGCCTGTCGGACGGCGCCATCGTCGCCGAGGATGCGCGCGGCCGGCGTGAGGCGTGGGTCCCCGCGAGCTGCGCGGGCCAGGTGCTCGACGTGGATGCACCGCGGAGCCAGGTCCTCGTCGCCTGCGAGGCCTCGGGAGCGGGCCCCCTGCCGCTCGAGGTGTACGGCCACGGGACGCGGCGGTCCTTGGACTGGTCCGTTCCCGACCTGAGGACGGGACGGGAGAGCATCCGAGGCCAGGGGCGCCTGCGGATGGTGTGGGCCCACCCCTCCGGGAGCAACGCGAAGGTGTCGCCCATCGTCGTGGACCTGGAGCGTCGCGCGGTGGTGCCCACGCCCGTCCCCGGTGGAGAGTCGCAGATGGCCGAGGGGGACCACGTCCTGCTCATCGAGGACACCCACCGGCGGGACCTGGAGAAACACCGGGACTTGCAGCGGGTGTGGCTCTGGAACGTGGCCACCGGCGCGAGGCACGAGGTGGGGATGACGGGCCTCGACACGATGGAGCAGGTGGGCGACCTCGCCCTCTTCATGGGCTGGCTCATCGACATGCGCCAGGGCCAGGTCCTCGGCCAGGTGGAGCAGGACGTCCTCACGCACGACACGCGCGGTCGCGCGCTGCGCCCCACCCAACCGACCTCACCCCAGGCACGACGCAACACCGTCCCCCCCGGGCCCGTGCGCTGGGGCCCGACCGTGACGCCCGTTGCGTCCGACACGCGGTGACGCTCCCCCCACGACCGGGCGTCCGGTGCGACAGCGGGGTCGGACGGCACCTCGGCGGACGGGGTGGCGGACCCCTTCCCTCCCGGCCCGGGCGTGCACACATCCGGAGTCTGTCGAGCGGCAGGGGGCGCCAGAGGGCCGGCGGGTGCCCCCGTTTCCCGCTCCTGGGGTAGCCGGACGCACCCGACGTCCGGTGGACCCGTGCATTTCCACGCGCCAGGGACGTCCCGGAATGGGATGAGTCGTTTCCTGTCCCGACGCCCAGGGTCGCGTCCGTGCGTGCGATGGGGTCCGGGCTGCGCTAAGCGTCTGCACGCCGCCCGGGTCTCACGCCGAGCCGCGACCCGTGGCCCGCTCGCTGGAGGAGGTACCAAGCGATGTCCGACATCGTGAAGAAGAAGCGCCGGTGGCCCTTCATCGTCGGGGGCGTTTTCGCCCTCTTCGTCATCGCCATCATGGTCGTCCTCTCGCGGCTGGACGCCATGCTGCTGAAGACGGCCCAGGCCTACGCGACCGAGTACTCGAAGAAGCTGGGGCGCCCCATCGAGGTGAAGGACATCTCGACGCACCTGTTCCCGCGCGTGGGCGTGGAGGTGGAGCAGGTCTCCATCGGCCCGGCCGAGGGCGAGGAGCTGCCGCTGGCGCACCTGGCCTCGCTGAACGTCAGCGTCGCGGCGGGCCCCCTGATTTCCTCGCGCGGCAAGGACATCCAGGTCCAGAACGCGGAGGTCTCCGGCCTCACCTTCAACGTGGTGCGCTTCGCCGACGGCACCACCAACGTGCAGCGGCTCATGCAGCGGCTCGAGGAGGTCTTCCCCTCGAAGCAGGAGGAGGAGGCGCCGGAGGAGCCTTCGCAGCCCACGGACCTGTCCGGGGTGCACGTGGAGCGCGCGGCCGTCACGGACGGCACCATCCGCTTCGTGGACCGCTCGGGTGGCGCGGCCTCGCGCGAGCTGGCGGTGAAGGACCTGGACGTCGAGGTGAAGGACCTGCGCGCGGGCAAGCCGCTGGTGGTGGACCTGGCCGCGGCGGTGCTGGCGGAGAAGCAGAACCTGCACCTGTCGCTGCACGCCGCGCCGCTGCCGCCCACGCTGATTCCCACGCCGGAGCAGGTGACGCTCGAGGCGGAGCGCATCGACCTGGCCCCGCTGGGGCCGTTCCTCCCGCCGGACCTGGGCTTCCAGGCGGGCACGCTGGACGCGGACTGGAAGGCGGAGCTGGGCGGCGCGGTGCCGGGCGGCAAGGGCCCCACGCGGCTGGTGGGTGTCATCAAGGCGCTGGGTCTGCGCTTCGCGGGCTCGCAGGGCGGCAAGGACCTGGACGTGGTGCTCGACACGGACGTCGCGGGTGACGTCAACGCGGGCGACCTGTCCCTGGACAAGCTGAAGCTGGACCTGGGCCCGGCGAGCATCACCGGCAAGGGGCAGGTGAAGGCCCTGCTGTCGGACAAGCCGTCGGTGCAGGGCTTCGAGCTGGTGGGGCGCAACCTCGACCCCGCGGCGCTGGCCGAGTACTACCCGCCGCTGAAGAAGCAGTTGGACGGGATGATTGCCGGCCCCATCGGGCTGGAGGTGCGCGGCAGCGGCACGCAGGACGCGCAGGCGCTGGACGTGAACGTGGACCTGACGCCGGTGCGGCTGAAGGTGCCCGCGCAGCTCACCAAGGACGCGGGCGGGGTGATGAAGCTCACCGCGAAGGTGACGGGCGCGGCGGCCAGCGGCGGCGCGCTGCGCTTCGACGCGAAGGCGGACCTGGCGGGCGTGGACCTGCGGCCGGGCCTCATCGTGGACAAGGCGCCGGGCCAGCGGATGGAGTTCGCCGCGGCGGGCACGTACGCGCCGGCCAAGAGCGGCGCGGGCATGAAGGTGGACGTGCCGAAGCTGAGCGCGAACATCCTGGAGGACACGGTGACGGGCAGCGCGTCGTTCGCGACGGCGGGCACGGGCAAGAAGGCGACGACGACGTTCTCCGCGGACGTGAAGAGCACCAAGGTGGACGCGGACGCGCTGCTGCTGGACGAGAAGGAGCTGGCCGCGCGGGGCGTCAAGGTGCCGGCGCCGGAGACGGCGGAGGTGCCGCCCGAGGACCCGGCGCGCTTCAACGGCTACCGGGGTGACATCCGCTTCGCGGTGGGCACGCTGCGCTACAGCGCGATGGACATGACCCACGTGACGGGCGTGGTGAAGATGACCGACGACCTCATCACGGTGGAGAAGTTCTCCACGGGCATCTTCGGCGGGAAGGTGGTCGCGGACGGCACGACGGTGCGCCTGGGCCCGGCGGCGGAGAAGCGGCCGTTCGAGGCGAAGGTGAAGATGGAGAACGTGAAGGTGGAGCAGGCGCTGGCGCAGGCCACGCCGCAGAAGGTGATGACGGGCGCGTTCAACGGGAACGTGGACGTCAAGGGCGTGGGCTACACGCCGGACCGGCTGGAGCAGACGCTGCTGGGCGCCATCAACGGCAACATCCTGGGCGGCACGCTGTTGAGCAAGGACCTGCTGGCCTCCGTGTCGGAGCCGCTCGCGAAGGCGCTGCCCTTCGCGTCCAAGGCGATGAAGAACGAGTCGGTGACGTCGCTGAGCGAGAACCTGCCGTTCGGGGTGCAGATCAAGGACGGCGTCGCGCAGTTGGAGAAGCCGCTGGCGTGGAACCGCCCCGAGGCCACGATGAGCTTCAGCGGCGGCGTGCGGCTGGATGGCTCGCTGGCGCTGACGGGCTCGGTGGCGCTGGCGCCGTCCACGGTGAAGACGCTGACGATGGGCAAGGTGACGCCGCCGGAGGCGATTCCGGTGGGCCTCAACCTGACGGGCAAGGCGTGGAAGCCGGAGGTCACGGGCCTGGACGTGAAGCCGGCGGTGACGACCATCGCGAAGCTGGCGGCCTCGTCGCTCGCGGGCGAGCTCATCGGCGGTGAGCGCGGCAAGCAGGTGCAGAGCATCATCGAAGGTGGCCAGGAGCAGGCAGAGGCGAAGCGCAAGGAGCTGGAGGCCCAGGCCGCCGCCGAGCGCGCCCGCCTGGAGGCCGAAGCGAAGAAGCGGGCCGAGGAAGAGGCGAAGAAGCGCCTGCGGGGCATCTTCGGGAAGTAGGACCCGACTGACGAACGCGGACCCACCTCGCCGCGTTCGTCAGCCTCCGGGGGGGGATGTCATGCAGTCATGTCCGGACCTGCGACGATTGATCGTTGCGACCGAGGGAGGACATGACGCACGACTACTTCGCGGTGGAAATCGGGGATGTGCCGCAGTGGAGCCTCGATACGCTCGAGCCCGTGAAGGGCGGTGCCCTCGAAGAGCCGTGGATGTTCGTTGAAGGGAAGCGGGTCGCGGACCCCGGACCGCTGAAGATGAGGCCCCTCCAGACTGGAGCGGAACGCACCTTCTCCGTCGCCCACTCGGACCGGACGCCCATCGCCGATGAGCACGTCGCCCACGTCTTGCTGGAGCTGGCCCCCCACGACGTCCAGCTGTTCCCGGTCGAAATCGAGGGTGCCAGCCGACGACACTTCATCGTGAATGCGACGAAGCGGTTCGATTGCATCGACGAGGCGAACTGTCGAGAGGTCCAGCGGTATCCCTCGGAGGGGGCCGTTCCCGAGCGCGCGGGAGAATACCGCGCGCTCTCCGGCCTGCGCATCGACCCCACGCGGGTCGAAGACGCGCAGGTGTTCAGACCCCTGGGTTGGGAACTCGCACTGATTGTGTCCGCCGAGGTGAAGGCCGCCCTCGAACACATCGGCGATACGGGTGTGTTCTTCAATCCCGTGACAGGCCCGCACCGCCCCCGCTCCCGCTGAAACACGCTGAAACGGTGTGAAACACCGTGGCCGTCAGTCCACAGGGCGCTGCCCCTGGAGGTGATGGTGGCACGCGCCCTGCTAGGGCACCGCTGACGTGTTTCACGAATCCCGAGCGAGCGAGCGCGACATGAACCCGAGCGAGGACTGTGGCTGTCAGGACCCGGTGACCACTCCGATGTCTCCCGTGGCCTCGGCGAACGAGCGCTACCGCGTCCTCATCATCGGCGGTGGCACCGCGGGCATCTGCGTGGCCGCCCGCCTCGCCCGCGCCGGCCAGAAGCACATCGCCATCCTCGAACCCTCCGAGCGCCACTACTACCAACCGCTCTGGACCCTCGTGGGCGCGGGCGAGGCCCGCGTCGAGGACACCGTGCGCGACGAGGCCGACTTCATCCCCCGCGGCATGAAGTGGCTCAAGGACGCCGCCGAGGAGGTCGACCCGCGTCGCCAGGAGGTCCGCACCCGGGGCGGCCTGCGCATCGGCTACGACTTCCTCGTCGTCGCGCCGGGCATCCAGCTCGACTGGGACAAGGTCGCCGGCCTGCGTGACGCCCTGGAGACCGAGCACGTCAGCAGCAACTACGACGTGAAGCTCGCCCCCAAGACGTGGCGCATGATTCAGCGCTTCTCCGGCGGCACCGCCCTCTTCACCCACCCCGCCACGCCCGTGAAGTGCGCCGGCGCGCCGCAGAAAATCATGTACCTGGCCGCCGACCACTTCCGCCGCGGCGGCCTGCTCGAACGCTCCCAGGTCGTGTTCGGCTCCGGCGCCAAGGCCATCTTCGGCGTGCAGCCCTTCGCCCAGGTGCTCGAGGGCGTCGTGAAGCGCTACGGCATCCAGACGCACTTCACCCACGACCTCGTCTCCGTGGACGGCGCCCGCCGCGAGGCCACCTTCGAGACGACGAAGGACGGCCAGAAGATTCGCGTCACCCTGGCCTACGACCTGCTCCACGTCACCCCGCCCCAGAGCGCCCCGGACTTCATCAAGCGCAGCCCGCTCACCTCCAAGGACGGCGCCTGCGTGGGCTGGGTGCGCGCCAACAAGCACACCCTCCAGCACCCGGACTTCCCCACCGTCTTCGCCCTCGGCGACGCGTCCGACCTGCCCACCAGCCGCACCGGCGCCGCCATCCGCAAGCAGGCCCCCGTCCTGGTGGAGAACCTGCGCGCCGCCATGGACGGCCGCACCCCCACCGCGCGCTACGACGGCTACGCGTCCTGCCCCCTCACCACCGGCTACGGCAAGCTGCTGCTCGCCGAGTTCGACTACGACGGGAAGCCCACGCCCAGCCTGCCGCTCATCGACACCCTCCAGGAGCGCCGGGACATGTGGCTGATGAAGAAGTACGGCCTGCCCCAGCTCTACTGGAAGCTCATGCTGCGCGGGCGCGCCTGAGGCAAGGATGCGGCGGCGCGGGCGTCGGGGTATGCAGGAGGCGATGCCCTCCTCCCGCGCCGCGTCCCCCACCCGCCTCGCGCTGTCCGCGCTCGACACGCTCGCGGGCGCCGTGCTGCTCGTGGACACCGGCCGCAAGGTGCTGGCCGCCACGCCCGCGCTGGAGGCCCTCCTCGGCGCCCCCGTGACGGAGGGCACGCCCCTGTCCGAGGTGCTCGTCCCCCAGGCCAGCGGCGAACGCCCGGACACCCTCCTCACCGAGAGTCGCGCATCGCTCGCGCGCTTCCACACCGGCCCGCAGACGTTGCGCGTGCGCGCGGTGGCGCTGTCGCACGCGGGCAAGCCGCAGGGCTGGGCGCTGATCGTCGGCCGTGAGAGCACGCCGGACGCGGAGGGCGCCGAGGTCTTCCACGGCCTGTGGACCCGCGACCCGGAGCTGCGGCGCGTCTTCCGCATCGTCGAGAAGGTCGCGCGCACGGAGTCGAGCGTCCTCGTGCGCGGCGAGTCGGGCACGGGCAAGGAGCACATCGCGCACGCGCTGCACGCGCTGTCCCCCCGGGGCAAGGGCCCCTTCCGCGCCATCAACTGCGCCGCGCTGCCCCCCAACCTCCTGGAGAGCGAGCTGTTCGGCCACGTGCGCGGGGCCTTCACGGGCGCCGTCCGGGACAGCCCCGGCCACTTCCGCCTAGCGCACGGCGGCTCGCTCTTCCTCGACGAGGTGGCGGAGCTGCCGCTGGACCTCCAGGCGAAGATGTTGCGCGTGCTGGAGACGCGCACCGTCATCCCCGTGGGAGGCCGCGCGCCCGTGCCGGTGGACGTGCGCATCATCGCCGCCACGCACCGCGCGCTCCGACGCGAGGTGGAGGCCGGCCGCTTCCGCGCGGACCTCATGTACCGGCTGCGCGTGGTGCCCATCTTCCTGCCCACGCTGCGCGAGCGCCGGGGCGACATCCTCCCGCTCGCCCAGCGCTTCCTCGACGAGCACCACCAGCGCGGCACCCGGCGCGTGGAGCGCTTCTCCCCCGAGGCCCGGCGCCTGCTGGAGGCCCACGCCTGGCCCGGCAACGTGCGCGAGCTGCGCAACGTCATGGAGTACGCCTACGTCATCGGCGAGGGCCCCGTGCTGCGCGAGACGGACCTGCCCCCCGAGTTCTCCGAGGTCCGGCGCCCTCCCGCCTCCCTCGACGCCACCCCCGCGGCCGGCGCGCTCGACGCGCAGAGCGTGCGCGCCGCGCTCACCCGTGCGGGCGGCAACCGCACGGAGGCCGCCCGGCTGCTCGGCGTCAGCCGCGTGACACTCTGGCGCCGCCTGCGCGCCCTGGGCGAGACGACGGACTGAGCCCGGGGTGTTTCACCCCGGTGTTTCACCTGTTTCCTGGGAGAAACAGGCCGCGCCCCCGCGCCACGCGCTCCCCTCTGGGGACACCGACGCCGGAGCCCTGGCACGGGGCTCGCACTGGTGGAGGGCGGGTAGCGACCTCTCACAGGAGACGGGCAGCGCATGCTCTTCCGACAGCTCTTCGATGCCGAATCCTCGACGTACACCTATCTCCTGGCGGACACCGCGACCCGGCAAGCGGTGCTCATCGACCCGGTCCTCGAGCAGGTGGAGCGGGACCTCCAGCTCATCGGCGAGCTGGGACTGAAGCTGACGGTGGTCATGGAGACCCACGTCCACGCCGACCATGTCACCGGCGCGGGCCGGCTGCGCGAGCGCACGGGCGCCCAGGTGATGGCGTCGAGCCGGGGCGCGCCCTGTGTGGATCGCCACCTGGGCGACGGCGACGTGGTGCGCGTGGGCGGGCTGGAGCTGCGCGTCCTGGAGACGCCGGGCCACACGGACGACAGCCTCTCCTTCCTGTGCGACGGCCGGCTCTTCACGGGAGACGCCCTGCTCATCCGCAGCACGGGCCGCACGGACTTCCAGAACGGCAACCCCGGCCAGCTCTACGACTCCATCACCCAGCAGCTCTTCTCGCTGCCGGACGCGACGGAGGTCTATCCGGGGCACGACTACTCCGGCCACATCCAGTCCTCGGTGGGCGAGGAGAAGCAGCACAACCCGCGCCTCGCGGGGAAGACGCGCGAGGACTTCATCACCTTCATGAAGGCCCGCGTCATCCCGCCGCCGCGCAAGCTGGACGTCGCCGTCCCCGCCAACCGCGCGTGTGGCCTGGACACCGACGCGTCCCGCCACCACTGAGCCGGCCCATGCCCACCGGGACGACCTCCCCGTCCTCGCCCGCGCGCACGGCGCGAGCAGAAGGAGCCTTGGAAGTGAGTCACCTCTTCGACAGCGCCGACCCACAGCCCGCGGGCTATCGCGACGTGGACGTGCGACGACTCGCGGCCGAGCGGCCTCCCGCGCTCTCCGTCGTCGACGTGCGCGAGCCCGCGGAGCTGGACGGCCTCCTCGGCCATATCGAGGGCGTGCGGCCGGTGCCCCTGGGCCGCGTGAAGGAGGGCGCCGCGCTGTGGCCCCGCGACATGGAGGTGCTGCTGGTCTGCCGCTCGGGTGTCCGCTCGGGGAAGGCGGCGGCGCAGTTGGTGGAGCTGGGCTTCACGCGGGTGATGAACCTGCGCGGCGGCATGCTCGCGTGGAACACGGCGTCGCTGCCCGTGGTGCGCCTGTCCCCGGCGCCGCTCCCCTCGCTGGAGGACGTCCGGGACCTGCTCGCGCGGGGACTCCAGGGCCTCGTGCCCCCGGGCACCACCGTCCTGCCGGCCGAGCCGTCCCGGGAGGCGCTCGCCCACGTGCTGGACGTGCTCCAGCGCTCGCCGCCACCGGGCGTCACCCACCCGGCGGAGCTGGAGCGGCTGCTGCGCGAGGCGCGGGACCTGCTCGCCGTCGCGAGCCCCGGGGACGCGCGGCGATGATGCTGTACGCGGGCCTGGCGGGGGCACTCGTCGTGGGCGTCATGCTGGGCCTCCTGGGCGGAGGCGGCTCCATCCTCACGGTGCCGCTGCTCGTGTACGTGATGGGCGTGGAGCCGCGCACCGCCATCGCCATGTCGCTGGTGGTGGTGGGCGTCACCAGCACCAGCGGCGCGCTCCTCCACGCGCGGGCGGGCCGGGTGCGCTGGCGCACGGCGTTCACCTTCGGCGCGGGCGGCATGGCGGGCGCGTTCCTGGGCGGCAAGCTCAACCCGCTCCTGTCCCCCACCCTGCTGCTGTTGCTCTTCGCGGGCGTGATGGTCGCCGCGTCGGTGGCGATGCTGCGCCGGACCGACAAGACGAACACCCCGTCATGTCCCGAGGGCGACGCGGCCCCGAGCCCCGCCATGGCGCGCATCCTCGCGCAGGGCGTGGCGGTGGGCGTGCTCTCCGGGCTCGTGGGCGCGGGCGGCGGGTTCCTCATCGTCCCCGCGCTCGCGCTCGTGGGCCTGCCCATGCCCGTGGCCACGGCGACGTCGCTGGTCGTCATCGCCCTCCAGTGCTCGGCGGGGCTGCTCGGGCAGCTGGGGCACGTCACGCTGCCGTGGACGTTGACGGTGGAGGTGCTCGGGGTGGCGCTCGTGGGCAGCATGCTGGGCGGCAAGCTCGCGGGGCGCGTGGCGCCGGGCTCGCTGCGCAAGGGCTTCGCGGTGTTCGTGCTCACCACGGCGTGCTTCCTGCTCCTCGCGCAGCTCCCCGTGGAGCTGCGCGCGAAGGTGGGGCTGATGTTCACGGGCGCGGGCGCGTGGCCCTGGGTGGTGGTGGTGACGGGAGTCGCCCTGCCGCTGGTGTGGTGGCGGCTGCGCATGGGGCGCGACCGCGCGGAGTGAGGGTCCTCGCGCAAACAGGCCCGCGCCCACGGCACTTCCCCGGTTGACCCGTGCGCGGGGCGCGCCGAGAGTTCCCCACCATGACGCTGAGACCCATCGCAGACGTGGGCGCCGAGCTGGGACTGGCACCCGAGGACGTGCTCCCCTGGGGGACGAACCGCGCCAAGGTGTCGCTGGAGGCCCTGGGCAAGCGCGGTGGGCGGCAGGGCCGCCTGGTCCTCGTGTCCGCCATCAACCCCACGCCGCCGGGCGAGGGGAAGACGACCATGTCCGTGGCGCTCGCCATGGGCCTGCGGCGCCGGGGGCGGCGCGTCGTGGCGGCGCTGCGCGAGCCGTCGCTCGGCCCCGTCTTCGGTGTGAAGGGCGGCGGCACGGGCGGAGGACAGGCCAGCCTGGAGCCGGCGGCGGACATCAACCTGCACTTCACCGGCGACCTGCACGCCATCACCAGCGCCAACAACCTGCTCGCCGCGCTGGTGGACAACGCCGTGTACTACGGCCACCCGGTGGCGCTGGACGCCACGCGCGTGCGGTGGCGCCGCGCGCTGGACATGAACGACCGCTTCCTGCGCAACGTCATCGTCGGCCTGGGCGGCAAGGCGAACGGCGTCCCGCGCGAGGGGGCCTTCGACATCACCGCCGCCAGCGAGGTCATGGCCATCCTCGCCCTGGCGGAGGACCTCAAGGACCTGGAGGCGCGGCTGGGCCGCGTCGTCGTGGGCCACACGCGGGACGGGCAGCCGGTGCGCGCGAAGGACGTGGACGCGGCGGCGGCCATGGTGGCGCTGCTCAAGGACGCCCTCATGCCCAACCTCGTGCAGACACGCGAGGGCGGTCCGGCCCTGGTGCACGCGGGGCCCTTCGGCAACATCGCGCACGGGTGCAGCTCCGTGGTGGGCACGCGCATGGGCCTGGCCTACGCGGACGAGGTCGTCACCGAGGCCGGCTTCGGCTTCGACCTGGGCGCGGAGAAGTTCCTCGACATCAAGTGCCGGGGCGCCGGGGTGTGGCCTCGGGGCGTGGTGCTGGTGGTGACGCTGCGCGCGCTGAAGTACCACGGCGGCGCGCCGCTGCCGAAGGTGGCCGAGCCCGACGCCGCCGCGCTGTCCCGGGGCTTCGACCACCTGGACAAGCACCTGGAGACGGTGCGCGCCTTCGGCCTGCCCGCCGTGCTGTGCGTCAACCGCTTCCCCCAGGACACGCAGGAGGAGCTGGACGCGCTGAAGGCGTTCGGCCACCAGCGCGGCGTGGAGACGGCGGTGTGCGAGGGCTTCACCCGCGGCGGCGAGGGCTCGCTCGAGCTGGCGGACAAGGTGCTGGCCATGCTCGACGGCACGGACGCCGCGCCGCCCGCGCCGCGCTTCCTCTACGAGCTGAAGCAGTCGCCGGAGGAGAAGGTGAAGGCCATCGCGCGCACGGTGTACGGCGCGGACGACGTGGTCTTCACCGCCAACGCGCGCAAGGACCTGGAGTCCATCCGCGAGCTGGGCGGCGCGGACCTGCCGGTGTGCATGGCGAAGACGCACCTGTCGCTGTCCGACGACCCGACGAAGCACGGCCGCCCGCGCGGCTTCACGCTCACCGTGCGCGAGGTGCGGCTGTCGGCGGGCGCGGGCTTCATGGTGGCGCTCACCGGCGACCTGCTCACCATGCCCGGCCTGCCCCGCGAGCCCGCGTCGCGGCGCATCGTCGTCCACGACGACGGCCGCATCACCGGGTTGATGCAGGGCGAGTAGCGCTCAGGGTCGGCGGGAGGCGGGGGCCCGCTCCCCGCCCTCCTCCGCCAGGCGCCGCGACGGGCTCCACGGGGCCCGCGCCCCCACGTGGCCAGGGCGGCCCAGGGGCCACGCGCTCCCGGTCACCCGCGCCGGCCGAGCCCTCCCCTACCCGCGGAACGTCGTGGCCAGCGTCTTGAGCCGGCCGAGCGTGGTGTTGATGCGCACCACGGACTCCTCGGAGGTCATGGTGGCGGTCACCACGTCCGCCATCATCGCGGACAGCTGGGTGATGACGTCCGTCATCTGGGTGATGCCGGCGTTCTGCTGGGTGACGGAGGCGACGATCTGCCGGGCGGCCTGGCTGCTCTCCTGCACCACGGTGGTGATTTCCTTCAGCGTCGTCGCGGAGGCCAGCACCTCCTCGATGTTCTGCTCCATCTTCTCGCTGTCGCCCTCGGCGATGGTCGTCGTCGAGCGGATGGCCTGGTTGATCTCCAGGAGGATCTTCCCGATGCGCTGCGTGCTCTGGAGCGACTGACCGCTGAGCGCGCGCATCTCCCGCGCCACCACCGCGAAGCCCCGGCCCTCCTCGCCCGCGCGCGCCGCCTCGATGGCGGCGTTGAGCGCCAGCACGTTGGACTGGTCCGCCAGGTCCTTCACGCTGCTGATGATTTCGCCCGCGTGCACCGCCTGGTCGCTCAGCGTCGCGATGCTGCTCACCAGCGCGCTCACCCGCTGGCGGATCTGCTGGAGCCCCTCCGCGCTCTGCTCGATGGACTGCTGCCCGGACGCGCTGAACTGGTCCGCCTGCGCCGCCACCTTGAGCACCATCTCCGCGCGGCTGGCCGCCATGTTCGACGTCTGGGAGATCTCCGCGATGGTCGTGCTCGCCTCCGTCAGCGTGCGCGACTGGTCCGTGAGGAAGTTCACCTGGTCCTGGCTCGCCTTCGTCAGCCGCTCCGTCGACTCGGCCAGCTCCGCCAGCACCGCGTCCAGCGTCGCGGGGACCTCGCGCACCCGGTCCACCATCACCCGCATGCCCCGCGCCACGTCCCCGATTTCGTCCTGCGAGTTCACGTCGATGGGATGCGACAGGTCGCCGTCCTTCGCGATGCGCTGGGCCACCGCCGCCAGCTTCCCCAGCGGCGACGCCACCTCGCGGTGCAGCCAGTACGCCAGCCCCACCATCAACCCCAGGCACGCGAGGACCAGCACGCCCACCAACCCTGAGGGCCCCCCCGCCAGCACCACCCCGAAGATGGCCACCAGGAACGCCGCCGCCACCGCTGGAGACAGCATCACCTTCTGCTTCAGCTTCAAACGCACCGGGTCCACTCCCTGTCGTGACCGCGGCCCCCCGGCAGACCGAGGCCTGGACGGATGGGGGCTTTCCCACGAATCGCAGGATATCCCACTGAGGAGCGGCGGCTAGGTCTCCCCCCGCACAGCCATCCCACATGGACCTTCATTCACGGGGATGCCCGGGCCACACGGACAGGAGGTGGATCACCCCAGCGAGTCGAGGCGGCGGCACCCTTCGACGCGCAGGACGAAGTCGGCGCCGAAGGCCCCGGCGGGGGTGAGGGCGCCGGTCCGGGGATGGGCCAGCAGCTCCTCGACGGCGCGCACCGAGGCGAGCGCGGTGAACAGGTAGCCCTCCGGTGTCTCCAGCCAGGCCTGGGCCTGGCGGCCATCCGGGGCGCGGGCCTGGGCCCAGACGAAGGAGCGGCCCGACGTCCTCTGCGCCGCGTCGGGGCCCTTCACGCGCGCGTCCACGACCTTCATGAGGGCGTCGCGGACGAGCCCCACCCGCAGGACGCCCTGGAGCACGGGGTAGGTCCAGCGCAGGGCGCGCGCGGAGGAGGACGGGAACGCCGCGTAGGTCGTGATGTTGGGGATGCCCGTGGTGCGCCACGCGGTGGCCAGGTCGCCCCAGGGGATGGGCATCACCGTGCGCTCGCGGTCGGAGAAGCGCTGGCGGCGCGCGCCGTGGCCCATGGGGTACGAGTGGAGCACGCCGTCGCGGCGCACCCGGCCGCCCTCGGGGAGCTGGAGCAGCGCCGTCTTGGCGGTGCCAGCGCTGGCCTGGGAGACGGCGGCGATGGCGATGTCCAGGTGCGTGGCCCCGGGCACCTGGTCCGCGACGTGGCGGGCGAGGCAGTCGGTGGGCACCACGTCGAAGCCCACGCCGGACATCAGCGTCACCCCGCGCGCGCGGGCCTCGGCGTCGTGGGCGAAGGTGTTCTCGAAGACGGGAATCTCACCGGTGATGTCCAGGTAGTGGGCGCCCGCGGCGAGACAGGCCCGAATCATGGGCTCGCTGGTCTGCACGAAGGGGCCGGCGGAGTGCATCACCAGGGGCAGGCCCTCCAGCGCGGCGGCGAGCGCGCGCGGGTCGTCCAGGGCGGCGGGCCGCACCTCCAGGCCCAGCGCGTCCGCCACGGGCGCGAGCTTCTCGCGCGAGCGCCCGGACAACACGGGCTTATGACCTCGGCGCACGGCCTCCTCGGCGATGAGGCGGCCGGTGTAGCCGGAGGCGCCATACAACAACCAACGGGGAGCGGGGCTCTGGGTCGTCACGTGCGGGGAGGCTACCAGTCCCGCCGGGGACACCCATCGCCCCTTCGAGCCCCCGGCGCGCCACACCCCGGGGACTGTCCACTACCCATCCCTCCGGCCCTCAGCGCGTCGCGGTCATCTCCACCCGCTGGGACACGTGCACGTCCTCGACACAGACGAGCAGCGCGCGCAGCGCGGTGGCGGAGGGCGCGGTCCGCAGCGCCTCGCACAGCCGGTTGTTGCGCAGGAGCGCGCCGATGCGCGCCAGGACGTTGAGGTGCAGCCCCGCGGTGTCCGGGGGCGACACCATGCCCACGAAGATGCGGGTCTTCACGCCGCCCGCCTCGCCGAAGTCCACGCCCCGGGTGTGGATGCCCACGCAGGTGACGATGCGGGGCACGCCCTCCAGCCGGCAGTGAGGCACCGCCACCCCACCCTCGGTGGCCGTGGAGCCCAGCTGCTCCCGCGCCTGGAGGTGCATCGCCAGGTCGCGAGGGGAGACCCGCGCGCGCGCCGCCATCACCGCCGCCAGCTCGCGCACCACCCCCATCCGGTCACTGGACTCCAGCGACAGCCGGATGTTCTCCACCTCCAGGAAATCGGTCCACTTCAACATGCCTCACCCCTCCGGACGGCGGGCGCCCGTCCCGGCGCAGAGATGTGGCCTGCGCTCCGTTTCCGCATCCCTCCGATGCGCGGCGCGCGGCCCACCACACACTTCCCCCGCGGCGTCCCCGCGCGAAGGGGGAGGCGGCGCGTTCACGCCCCGACAACCGTCGCGACGACCGCACGGCGCGTCCGTGCCTCGGCGACGTCGGCGCTACGCGGCCTCCACCTCGCGCGCCCCGACGACGACCGCGCCCCGCCGCGCTCCACATTCTTGGAAGGCGTGGCTCATCGCGCGAGGGCGGCCTCGGTCCACGGGGGAGTGATGGCGGACTCGGCCTGGACGAGCAGCGCGCGGAGGGCCCTGGCGGACGGCGCGGCCAGCAGGGCCTCGCGCAGGCGCGGGTCGCGCACCAGGGTCGCGATGCGCGACAGGACGTTGAGGTGCAGGCCCGCGGTGTCCGGCGGCGAGACGAGGCCCACGAAGAGGCGGACCAGGCCGTCCTCCGGCTCGCCGAACGCCAGCCCTCCGCGGTGGATGCCCACGCAGGTGACGATGCGCGGCACGCGGGCGTGGCGACAGTGCGGCACGGCGACGCCGCCCTCCATGGCCGTGCTGCCCAGTTGCTCGCGGGCCAGCAGGTGCACGGCCAGCTCCTGACGCGGCACCAGCGCCTCCGGCGCCATCAGCCCCGCCAGCTCGTACAGCACCTCCGTCCGGTTCCTCGCCTCCAACGAGAGATTGATGGCCTCCAGCTCCAGGAAATCCGTCCACCTCAACATGATGCGTCTCCCCGGGGCGGCGCCTCGCCACCCCCACGGGCGGAGAGCCTGGAGCTCCCGCCGCGGATGTCTCGCCCACCAGGGCCGGGCCCGGAGACGGCGCCGCGCCGCCACCGCCCGACCCAGGTCCCCCACGCGTCCCATCCCGCGTCGGTCGGACCTCACGAAATCTCGCCAGCGCCACGACCGCCGCCCATCCCGGCGGAGCCTCCCGGGCGACGGCAGGTCGCCACCCGGTCGGACGGGCTGCACCGCCCGCGCGTCAGGACGCCGGCGCCACGCGCTCGCGACCGGACAGCACGATGCAGGCGGCCAGCACGCGCGCGGTGAAGCCGTCGCGCTCCCCCTCCTCGAGCGACTGCGCCAGTTGCTCCGGGTCGTCATCCAGGAACAGCGTGGAGCCGACCCGCTCGTAGAGGTGCTCCAGCATGCCGCGGCAGCAGGTGCACCGCCGCGCCCCTGCCAGCGCGTGCGCCGCGGTGACCCGCGCGTCCACCAGCCGCGCCGCCCCCAGCAGCCGCACGGCCTTCGACGGCGACGCGCCCTCCTCGGCGCAGGGAGCACCCGACCAGCGAAGCGACTTCACGAAACGAGGCAGCCACATACGGTCCTCCATGCCGGACACCCACGCCCGGACCCCCCCGCTCCATCGCATCCGCCATGCCCGGGAGCGCCGCGCCAGGTCCGCGGAAACAGGCCCGTTCGCGCCGCGCCACGTTGCACGGTGCAACCCGGGGCCCCCTGGCACCTCGCGGGATGCGGGGGGCGACCCCACCCAGGCACGGGTGCCGGGCCTCGTCCCCCTGGCAGCCTTCCGGACGGCCTTCGTGGCATCCTCCGCGCCCATGAGGCTCCTACCTTCCAGCACCCTCCTCGTCTTCGGTCTGCTGCTCGGCGCTTGCGACGACTCCGAGCCCGGCCCCTCGACCCCCGACTCCGGCGTCCAGGTGGAGCGCGGTCCCCGCGCCATCCCGCTCGACGGAGACCCCAACGGCCTCTTCTGGGACGAGGCGTCGCAGACGCTCTACATCGCGGATGACCAGAACCACCGCCTGCTGAAGTACCGCGACGGCGAGGGGGTCTCGCTGGCCTCCGCGCTCTCGGCCGCGCCCGCCAACAGCCCCAACCTGGGCCAGGTGGTCCGCCTCCAGGACGGGACGCTGGTCACGGTGCGCTTCGGCTTCGGCACCGCCGGCGCGGTGCTCTTCGTCCGTCCGGACGGCACGACGGGCGAGGTGCCCGAGCTGCCCACCAACCGGCGCCGCATCGGCCTGACGGTGGCGCGCGACGGGCGGCTGTTCGACAGCTACTTCGTGCGCAACAGCAACGTGAACGTCGGCTCGGTGGCGGTCGTCTCCCTGAAGGACGGCACGGAGAAGGAGGTCGTGGGCGCGCTGGTGAAGCCCGTGGGCGTGCTCGCGGTGGAGGACTCGCTCTACATCTCCGACCAGATCGCCGGGCGCATCTACCGCTCGCCGCTGTCCAACCCGTCGGAGCTGACCACGCTGGCCACCATCACCGAGCCGGACCTGCTCGCGCTCGGCCCCGGGGGCGCGCTGCTCACCGGCACGCGCACCGGCCAGGTGCTGCGCATCTCCACCACGGACGGCGCCACGTCCGTGCTCGCCAGCGGCTATCAGCAGGTGCACGGCATCGCCTACGACGCCGCCAACCGCCGCCTCTTCGTCGCGGACCATGACGGCGACGAGACGAACGGCACCACCCACTTCCTGCAGATCATCCCGGTCGAATGATGCGAGGACAGGGTTGGGTGTTGCTCTGCGGGCTGGCCGCGACGCCGGCGCTCGCGGAGGAGGGCTGGCTGCGTCCGACCCTCGTGGGCGAGGTGGACTACCGCCAGCACGGCTCGGACGTGGAGGGCTTCGACGGCTTCACGCTCGCGCGCCTGCGCCTGGGCGCCGAGGCCCGGCCGGTGCCGTGGCTGGTGGCGCGCGGCGTGGCGGAGTGGGCGCTGGAGAAGCCCGTGCTCATCGACGCCTTCGTGGCGTTCACGGGCCTGAAGGACTGGCGCATCTCCCTGGGGTACAACAAGACGCCGTTGTTCCCCAGCGCGCACGACGAGCACCTGGAGGCCCGCGCCATCCCGGAGCTGTCCGGCCTGGACCAGGCCTTCTGGCCCCGGCGCGACCTGGGCCTGGAGGTGCGCTGGTCGCCCTCGACGTTGCCGCTGGAGACGTGGGTGCGCGTGGGCAACGGCTCGCGCAGCCCGCTGGGCAACGACAACCAGCTCCCCGCGCTCGACGCCCGCCTGGATGGGCGCTGGGGTCGCTCGGCCGGGGCGCCGCTGTCCTTCTGGGGCGCGCGCGTGGGCGCGGGCGTGCACGTGGAGAGCGCGTTCGACCGCGCGGGCATCGGCGGCACGGGGCCCCAGGGCTTCGTGTACTACCGCCCGCCGCCGGTCAGCGGGGCGCGCACGGTGACGGAGGCGCACGCGCGGCTGGACGCGGGGCGGCTGCGGGTCGCCGCCGAGGCCGCCGCCGCGTGGGAGCACCGCGACCGGGACACGGACGGCAACCCCAGCACGCCGCGCGAGGTCCTGCCCACGATGCAGAGCCAGGGCGCGTCGCTGGAGGTGTCGTACGTGGCGTGGGGACAGCCCCGGGGTGACGGCCCCTTCTGGCCCCAGGCGAGCGCGAGCGACGACGACGCGCTGGAGACGCTGCGCGCGGGGAAGGTCCCCGACGGAGCGCTGGAGCTGGCCGCGCGCGTCGAGCGCCTGTGGCTGGGGCGCGGCGCGCCGGACGTGCAGTCGGGTGGCTCGCTCAACGGCGCGCTCGCGGTGCGCTGGTGGACCACGTCCTTCCTGGGCCTGGGCGTCGCGGGCTACGTGCTGCGCTACGACACCGCGCCGCTCGAGGAGCCCGACCGGCGCACGTCCTGGCTGGTGCTCGCGCGGACGACGGTGAGCTTCCACTGAGCAGGGCGTGGCCCGGGCGCGGTCAGGGCGCCTGGGCCACCCGGCTCACGCCCCGGCTTCGTGGAACGGCGTCACGCCGGTCGCGGTGAGGTCGAAGAGTTCGAAGGTGAGCGGCTTGTCACCCCCGCCATCGACCTGGCGAATCCGGGCGCGCATCTTCGCGCGCGACTTCGCGGTGCCCTTCGGGAAGATGAGGAGCGACTCCCGGTGGGGAATCGACACGAGCAGCTCCGTGTCCGGCAGGGCTCGGGCTGCGATGGTGTGGAGCCGCTGGAGGACGATGCAGGTGGCCACCAACCACGTCCCGGAGAGGACGATGAACGGCGGCAGGCCGGGCTCATCCGAGTACCGCCGCGCGGTGCCCTCCTTCTTGAAGTACGCGTCGAGGTTCTCGTCGGCCGTCTTCCAGGCCTCGTCGATGGACATCGCGCCCGCGTCCTCGAGGTCCTCCTGGCTCAGGCCGCTGACCAGGCCGTCCAGGTTCTTCGACAGGAGCACCCAGAGCCCGTGTCCCAGCTCCCGGGACAGCTCGGGAACTCGCGGGTAGGTGGAGGGCACGACGTAGGGGACGATGCGGTTCGTGAGGTCTTCCGTGGGCACGCGGATTCCCTAGCATGAATCCACGTCCGCCCCACGTCCCTCTCCCGACGATACTTGCAACCCGATGGCGACGACGTGACGCGCTCAGGGGCGCGCTTCGACGGGTGGGAGCGTGACGGCGCGGAGGTTCTTCTCCGAACCTCCGAGGACCAGCGTTCCGCCGTCGGCTGAGAACGCGAGGGTCCGGAACGCGCGGCTGCCCGCCTTGTACGCGCTCCACCGCCCATCCCGCCCGAGCTCGATGACCAGGCCATGGTTGGTGGCGACGACCCCCAGCCCATCCTCCCGGAAGCGGATGGCTTCTCCTCGCAGGGTCGTCGGCCCCGCCACCTTGCCCCGGGAGAGCGCGTCCAGAGAGTGGTGCGCCAGCTCGTCGCCGCTCGCCGCGTCCAGCACGAGCATGTCGTGGGTCACGCCACCGCCCACGGTGACGAGCCGATTCGACGTGGGGTCGAGCGCCAGGTCCGCGACGAAGCCCTCGGTGATGACCCGCGACGGCGGGCGCTGCCACAACAGTCGGGCGTCGGAGAGCCGCACCGCGCTGATGCGGGAGAAGCGCGTGGCCGAGTAGAGGACGTCGCCGTCGGGTGAGAGGACCGCCCTCACCTCCTCGTCGAGCAGCAGGCTCGGCAGCAGCGGCTCACAGGTGAGCGTGCTCCGGGAGACCCGCACCAGGGCCGGCTCCGGAGTGACCAGGGCGGGCACCGCGGTGGCGAGGGACGGCGCCACCCGACGCGTCTCGGCCCTGACCACGCCCTCGTCCGTGAACGCGACCTGCCAGTTCGGGGACTGGGCGATGAAGTGCTCGTCGTCGAGCCAGACGAAGGGCCGCATCACGGGCAGGGTATGGACGACCTGGAAGGCGTGCAGGTCGATCACCAGGCAGCTCGCGGCCTGCCCCTTGACCAGCGCGCCGCCCGCGAGGAGCCAGCGTCCATCGGGCGAGAGGGCGCCGGGACCGAGGACGTCCGGCAGCTCCGCCTCGAGCGCGAGGCGCGGCCCGCTCCACCGGCGCAGTCGACCGCGCTCGTGGATGGTGGCGGGGACCTCGATGGACAGCAGGGAGCCTCGTGGCTCCCAGGCGAGGAACTCCACGAAGGGGAGGGTGCCCTTCGCGACGATGGCGGGCGCGGCGCGGGGGGACGCCGGCGCGAACGTGGGAAACAGCTCCACGCAATCGACCTGTTTCATGAGGGGACGTTATCACGCGGGTGCCCGTCCCCTCCGCGCTCCGTCAGCGCAGGGCGCGGGCCAGCTCACGACAGGTGTCCTGACACTCGGGGAACAGCAGGAGGAAGCGGGCCTCCTCGCGACACCGGGGCACGAGCGCCGGCTCGCGCGTCTTCACGCACAAGCGCTGGAACCCCTCCCACGACTCGCGGAACACGGCCGCGCGCGCGGCGGGCTCCAACGACATGACGGCCCGCCGCTCCGACGCCAGCCACCCCACGACGAGCGCCAACGCGCACCCCAGCGCGACCATGGCCAGCAGGTCCTTCCAATAGGGACGGGCCAGCCCTCCCGGAGCAGCGGGCGGACGGGGACGCGGAGGGACCTCGGGGGGGAGCGGTTCTGGACGCATGCGCGCCCACGTCAGGGCAAGCCACGTGCCGGCCCGGGCGCTCGCGCGCCAGAGGAGACGGGCCCGAGCCCCCCTGCATCCCGCACGAAACGCCCCCTCGGGACCTTGCATCGCGCAAGGTCGGGGCCCGCGCCGGAGGGCGGGCTACCTGACCGAGCTGCGGAGCATGGGGGCGATCTCCTTGTGGCAGGCGTCGTCGCACTCATCGAAGCGCGCGAGGAACTCCGCCTGCTTCTGGCAGCGCTCGATGAAGCGCGTGCCCGCGTCGCCCGTGCACATCAGCCGGAAGCTCTCCCGCGTCTCCATGAAGAGCGCCTCGCGCTGGACGGGGGACATGGCCTTGATGGCCCGGTTCTCTCCGCCCTGGAGGTACATCCACACCACGAGCAGCACCAGCAGCGCGCCGCCAATCACCAGCACCTGGCGCACCCGCTTCTCGCTGGCCGTGGGGCCCCGGTCGCGGGTGAAGATGTTGTCCTCGCCATCACCGCCGGGCGTCGGCCCTCCAGCCATCATCCCGTTCAAGCCCATATCTCCCTGTTCCACCGCAAACCGGTGGGCAACGCCAGTGTTCCGTCGCCCGGAGTGCAGGTCCCCCCCCGGATTCCCCCCGCCGGACGAGCCTCCCGGGTTGCGAAGTGCACGATTCCGAGGGGTGGGGTCGCACGGAAGCCCGCGAGATGACTCGCGTCGTGTGCGAGCCCCCGGCCCGGCGCGAGGGGACCCCTTAAACTTGGGACATGGAAGCACGGATGGAAACCACCCCCGTCTCGGGGGAGCGCCCCATGCGGGTGCTGGTGGTGGATGACGAGCGCAACATCCGCCACACGCTGCGCATCTCCCTGGAGGCCTTCGGCTGCGAGGTGCGCGAGGCGGCCACCGCCGAGGCGGCCCTCGCGGCGCTCGCCCAGGGGCCGGCCGACCTGGCGTTCGTGGACCTGCGCCTGGGGAACAGCAGTGGCCTGGACCTGCTGCCCCGGCTGCTCGCGGAGTCACCCAACCTGGACGTCGTGCTCATCACCGCCTACGCCACCTTCGACACCGCGGTGGAGGCCGTGCGCCGGGGCGCGCGCGACTACCTGCCCAAGCCCTTCACGCCCGCGCAGATTCGGCACGTGCTGGACCGCTCGCGCGAGCACCGCGCGCTGTCCTCGCAGTTGGAGAGCCTGGAGGGCCAGCTCGCGCAGTCCGTGCCCGAGGCGACGCTGGAGACCACGTCGCCCACGATGCACGCGGCCATCGGCCTGGTGTCGCGCGCGGCCACGTCCGACGCGGCGGTGCTGCTGCGCGGGGAGAGCGGCACGGGCAAGGGGGTGCTCGCGCGGGCGCTGCACTCCATGAGCACGCGGCGGCGCCGTCCCTTCGTGACGGTGAACTGCCCCACCCTGTCCGAGCAGCTGCTGGCCAGCGAGCTGTTCGGCCACGTGCGCGGCGCGTTCACGGGCGCGGTGAAGGACCAGCCGGGCCGCGTGGAGCAGGCGGAGGGCGGCACGCTGTTCCTGGACGAAATCGCGGAGATGAGCCCGTCGCTCCAGGCGCAGCTTTTGCGCTTCCTCCAGGAGAAGCAGTTCGAGCGGCTGGGCGAGGGGCGCACGCGCAAGGCGGACGTGCGGGTGGTGGCGGCCACGAACCGAGACCTGGAGAAGGACGTGGCGGAGGGGCGCTTCCGTGAGGACCTCTTCTACCGGCTCAACGTCATCGAGGTGAAGCTGCCGTCCCTGCGCGAGCGCCCCGAGGACCTGCTGTTCCTGGCGCGGCGCTTCGTGACCTTCTTCGCGAAGGCGTCCCAGCGCCCCACGACGCCGGAGCTGTCGCCCGCGACGGAGAAGATGCTCCTGGCCTACCCGTGGCCAGGCAACGTGCGCGAGCTGCGCAACGCGGTGGAGCGGGCCCTCATCGTCTGGCCGGCCGGGGTGCTGGAGCCCCAGGCCTTCCCGGAGCGCATCGCCGCGGCGGCGGGCTCGCTGGTGACGCTGGGCGGGCCGCACACGCTGGAGGACATCGAGCGCGAGCACACGCTGCGCGTCATGGCCTCCTCGCCCACGCTGGACGAGGCGGCGAAGGTGCTCGGCATCGACGCGTCGACGCTGTGGCGCAAGCGCAAGAAGTACGAGTCCGGCGGCAAGGGCGAGGGCTGACCGCGCGTGCCCCTCAGTACCGCGCGCGCCAGACGGGGGTGAACACGCGGTTCACCCCGTGCGCCTCCAGCGAGCGCGCCAGGTCCACCTCCACGACGACGTGCCCCCGGGCCCGCATGGACGCGGGTCGCACCAGCACGTCGATGGAGGTCCGCGCGCTCGCCACGAGGCCGTGCTCCGTCGCCGTGCGGTAGCTGCCCGGCCCGTCGAACGTCACCCGGACCTTCATCACCTCTTGTTCCTGGGGTGGCTGGAACAGGCCCACCAGGAAGGCCTGCTCCGGCTCGGTCAGCTCGAAGGGCGCGACCGTCGGGCGACGCACGGGCACGGGCTGGCCGTCCTGTCGGAACACCTCGATGTCGCGCACGCGCAGGGAGAGCGACGCGTAGTCCGCCGGGTTCACCGCCAGCAGGCGCACCTCCAGCTCACCGGGCGCGTGGCGCGTGGGCGGCTTCCCTGTGTCCGACGGAGCTGGCGGCGCGGGCACCTCCGGAGAGGAGGGCACGACGGGGTCCACCAGGACGGGCACGCTCGGAGCCTCATCTCCCGTCCCCTCACACGCGACCAGCGACAGGCAGGCCGCCGCGACCATCCACCGTTGGAGTCTCTTCATGACCGGGCCTCTCTTCGTGGGGTGACGGGCGTCACGGGAAGCAGGACGCGCCATCCACGGGCAGCGAGGCCACGCGGGTCTGGAGCACGCGGGTGAAGGCGCTCGTGGTCAGGTCCACGGCGTAGAGCCAGGACTGCTCGCGGGACGTGGACTCGAGGTCGCTGCCGAAGAGGTAGAAGCGCCCCGACGCGTCGAACATCGCCGCGTCGCTGACGAACGCGGGGTTCACCTCGCCGTCCGAGGCCACCGGGACCTCGGGGCCGAAGTCCTCGTACACGCCGGTCCGCGCGTCGATGCGGGTGAGGCGATGCGAGGCCTGGTTGTACGCGTAGAGGAGCCGGTCCAGGGGATTGAAGGCCAGGTCCCCCACCTGGAAACCCTCGGGTGCCTGGATGGCCACCTGAGACAGCACACCGCCGAAGTCCGTGAGCAGCCGGAAGAGGTGTCCTCCGGAGATGCCGACGTAGATGTCGTCGTCGGTCATCGTCGCGGCATGGAAGGGCTCGGGGGTGGGGACGTAGCCCACGGGGAGCGCGGCGCCGTCTCCCGCCACCCGCATCAGCTCACCTTCGGGCGTGAAGCCATACATCAAGTGGTTGCCGCGGCTGTAGGCGAGTCCATCGAGCGGAGGAGAGAAGGCCTCGCTCGCGGGGTGGAGCGCGCCGGAGAAGAGGTCGAGGGCCTGCACGCGCGTCGCGGCGCCCTCGCTGAGGAAGAAGGTGTTCCAGCAGGTATAGGGCGCGGGGTCGGCGCAGCTGAACTGGACCTCGCTGCCGGCGGCGCCCTCGCCGAAGGTGGCGTGCACGCCGCTGCGGACCAGGGAGGGGACGGTGCCGCGCCCTGTCGCCAAGAGGGCCTCGCAGGCATCGCGGTCCGGGATGAAGAGGTCCTGGACGTAGGTGACGGCGCCGCCCACGGGGACGGTCAACGGAGGTGGCGGGTCGAAGCGGAAACCCTGGGCCTCCATCAGCGGGGCGGAGAGGGTGTCGAGCACGGACGGCAGGGTCGGGTGCACGTTGGACACCGTCACCTCGAGGCGGAGGACGGTGGGGTACTGGGTGATGACGTGGAACCTCTCGCCGTTCACCGTCGAGTCCACGACAAGGTCGTGCGCCATCACCGGTCCGGTGGCGAGTCCCATCGCCAGGACAACCCATCCGCGCATGTGTCTCTCTCCCCGCGTACCCACTTCGAGCAGGGGCGACCCCAAGCAAGTCCCTGGCCCGGCCCACGCCACGCGGTCACCGCGCTGTAGCCTCACCCTCGCGTCGGGATTCCGGGGCAGCGTCCTACCCAGCGTGGGCAAAACAGTGCCCACACAGGGAAGACGCGGGGCCACGACGCCATCCGTCACGCATGTCACGTGAGGGAGCCATCCCTCATCATGACAGCCGGCCTCGGTATCTTCTGGCGGTGTCGGACCCTGCCCGCTCCCCAGCGGGACTCGGAAGGGGGCGGACCCTGATGCTTCGCTGGGCAGCACCATTGTTCCTGCTGACAACCCTCACCGGCTGCGGGACGACCCGAATCGTACGGCTCGAGACGAACCACGAGACCTTCGTCGTCGTCCCCCGTGGAGAATCCACCCTGGAGGGGCCTCCCGAACTCGAGGGTGGCGAATACACGGAGGCGCTCGCGGAGCTGGCCAGGGAGGTGCGCGTGTCCGGCAACCCCATGCACGAGGCCCGCGGGCTCTTCGGCGTTCCGGTCAGGGGTGGGGTGTACCGCTACGAGGGTCGTCCCCCTCGGCTCATCCCCCAGGAGGGTCCGCATCGATTGGAGTCCTTCGCGGACGACGACCTGACACGAGGGTACGGTCATTGGTGTCGTCGGAAGGGCCTGTCCGGGGACTGCTTGAGTCTGTTGGCGGAGGGTCCGCTCCTGGCCAGCGATGGCAAGTACACGTTGGCATTCGCCATCGCCATGGACTCCGTGTGGGACGAGACGGCCGAAGCGTTGGCGGACATGGCGGAGCCTGCGCAGGTCATGGCCGCCATCACCGCCTCCGCGACCATGTATCTCCTGTTGTGGGCGCTCCCCGAGCCCCTCTCCAAGGGCGTTGCCGCGACGTTGACGGCCATCGCCATCGCCTACCTGGGTGTCGACACCGTGTGGCGCCTGCTCGACGGTTGGCTGACGCTGGTGCGCCAGGTGGACCAGTCCACGACCTTCGCGCAACTCCGCGCCGCCGGGGAGGACTACGGAGCGGTCCTGGGAGAGAACGCGGCGCGCATCTTCGTGCTGCTCGCAACGGCCGCGCTCGGAAACACGGCGGGGCTGGCATCGAAGGCAGCGAGACTCCCAGGCTCCGCGCAGGCCGCGCTCGCGGTGGAGTCACAAGCGGGCTTCCAGTACGCTGCGGTGGGTAGCGTGCAGTCAGTCGCCATGACGGCGGAGGGCTTCACCGTCGTGCTCGTCCCCAATGCCCTGGCCATGGCGAGCCAGGAGATGGGCGGGCCCCGGAAGCACCACATCGCCACGAACAAGAATGAAGTGTCCACGGCGCGTGGTGGACCCTGGACGCCCTTGTTCAGGCGACTCTTCAAGAAGGCGGGAATGGAGCTGAAGGACCCCGAGAACATCGTTCCGGTCGCGGGTCACCAGGGCCCGCATCCGCAGCGTTATCATGAGCTGATCTTCGAGAGGCTCAGGCAGGCAGTGGCGGAGTGCAGGAAGGTCGTGGACTGCAGGAAGGCCCTCACGACGGAACTCCAAGCCCTGGCCAAGGAAGTCTCGACGCGGGGAACCGAGCTTCACAGACTCGTGACCCATGGCAGGTAACGCAGCAAGGGGTCCCTGATGCCGGCGCAGCGTCGATACTTCAGACTCAAGCAGGAGATGAAGGCCGGGAACTGGTCCCTGGGAGACCCGTTGGATGAACGGGGACAGGAAGTCGAGAACCTCTGGGCCTTCTCGGCGGGACAACGGCTCCCACAGGGCCGCCGGCTGTCGCTCCCCATCGACGAGCCCGGAAGGCGGTTGGACTTCAGCCTGGCGGGCATCAGCCTGGCGCCCATCCTCCACGTCCGAGTGGCCACGCTCTTCTCGCAGCTTGCCCCAGAGGACGTGCAACTCCTCCCGGTGGACATTCCGGGCCATCCGGACCAATACCTCATGCTCGTCGCCACGAAGCTCGTGCGATGCATCGACGACGCAGCCTCGAAAGAGGTGAGGTACTGGACGCCGGAGGATGGGCGACCCGAGAAGCTGGGAACCTATCGCAGCGTGGTCGACCTTCGGATCGACCCTTCGAGGGTCGGCGACGCCAAGGTGTTTCGCACCTGGGGCTGGAGCATCGCCCTCATCGTCTCCGAGGAGCTCAAGACATCCATCGAGCGCGCCGAGGTCACGGGCGCGACCTTCGAGGAGGCTTGACCCTCCCCCACTCTGTCGGCGGCCCGTCGCTCACCCCACCCGCGAGGGCAGGACGAGAGACCTCGCGCGAAGCCGCGGGTGATTGCCGGGGACGGGGGGCGTGTGGACCGTGTCGGGGCACATCCACCGTCACCAGGAGTCAGCCATGGACGTCGTCGACCTGTTGATTCAGCAGCACCGCGAGGTCGAAGCCCTCTTCACCGCCTTCCGCAGCGCCTCGGACGACCTGAGCCGCAAGGAGCTGTGCGTGCAGATCGCGGAGGCGCTGATGCTGCACACCACCATCGAGGAGCGCTGGGTCTATCCCGCGGCGACGCGCGTGGTGGGTGACGACACGATTCAACACGCCGAGGGCGAGCACCAGGAGATGAAGCGCATCCTGGGCGAGCTGGTCCGCCGCCGCGACGACATGAAGGCGATGCGCATGAACGTCGACGCGCTCGAGAAGGTCGTGAAGCGCCACGTCGCCGACGAGGAGAAGAACATCCTCCCCCAGGTGGCGAAGAACGTCACCGAGAAGGACCTCGGCATGTCCTGCAAGGACATCGTCCGCGAGGCCTCCAAGGTCCGCCGCGACGAGATGAAGGAGTGGGGCGAGATGACGCGGTAGCGCCCCCTCCCGCCCCTCACGTCGTCTCCACCGCCGCGGCCCGCTGGGGCAGGGTGAACCAGAACGTGCTCCCCTGCCCCGGCGCGCTCACCACGCCCATCTCCCCACCGTGCGCCTGGACGATGTCCCGCGCGATGGAGAGCCCCAGCCCCGCGCCCCCCGCCGGCGCGCCCGGCGCCCGGTAGAACTTCTCGAAGATGCGCGCCTGCTGCTCCGGGGCGATGCCCTCGCCCGTGTCGCGCACCTCGAAGCGCACCCGCGTGCCGTCGCGCGACACGTGCACCTCCACCTCGCCCCCCGCCGGCGTGTGCTTCACCCCGTTGCCCACCAGGTTGCCCAACACCAGCTCCAGCCGGTCCGGGTCCACGTCCACCGACTCCACCTCCAACCCCACGCGCTTCGACAGCCGCACGCCCCGCTCGTCCGCCGCGGCCCGCTGCGCATCCAACGCCGCGTCCACCAGCTCGTCCGCCGGGACGGCGCGCACCTGCAACTGCAACTGCCCCGCCTGGATGCGCGACAAATCCAACAGGTCGTCCACGATGCCCTGGAGCCGCTCGCAGTCCTCGCGCGCCGCGAAGAGCAGGTCCGCCTGCTTCTCCGTCACCGGCCCCACCACCCCCTCCACCACCAGGTGCACCGCCATGCGCAGGGACGTGAGCGGCGTGCGGAACTCGTGCGCCACCGTGGCCACCAGGTCGTTCTTCAGCTCGTCGAAGCGACGCAGCCGCGTCACGTCCTGGAGGATGACCGTGGCCCCCACCACCTCGCCCGTCTCCCCGTACACGGGGCTGCCCCGAGGCAACAGCCACCGGTCGCCGTCCGTGAGCGCCACGCGCACCGCCTCCTCGTACCCCCGGGGCTGATAGGCCCCCTTGCCCCCGAGCACGTGGCCGCGCACCCGCTCCAGCACCTCGCGCGCCTCCGGCACCACCCGGCCCAGCACGTCGCCGCCCGACTCCAGGGACAGCTTCAGCACGTCCTCGGCGGAGCGGTTCGCGTTGATCAGCGCCCCGTCCGAACCGAACACCACCACCGGGTCCGGCAGGCTGTCGATGGCCGCCTGGGACGCGGCCTGCGCCTGGAGCAGCTCTCCCAGGCTGCTGCGCCGGTACTGCTGGAGCGCCTCCGCCATGGAGTTGAAGTCCTGGCCGAGCTGCGCGATTTCATCCGCCCCCTCCACCACCGCGCGCACCTCGTAGTCGCCGCGCCCCAGCCGCCGCACGGCCTGGGACAACACGGACACGGGCCGCAGCGCGCGGTGCGTGAGGGACGTGGAGGAGACCAGGCCCACCGCGAAGGCCGCCAGCACCGTGAGCACCATCAGCGTGTTCACCCGGTCGCTCTGCCGGCGCAGCTCCTCGCTCTTGTGCACCATGGCGTCCTGGTTCAACGCCAGGATGGCGGACGCCGCCTCCTTCACGTCGCGGAAGGCGGGCTCCACGCTCAGGAAGTACGCCGTGCGCTGGTCGTCGGACGACGTCGCTCCGAGGAAGCCGTCGTACACCGACTCGTAGCGCCGCCACGCCGCGCGCAGGTTGCGCGTGGCCTCGGCCTCGCCGGGCTCGGTGACGTTGCCCTCCTGCACCTTCAGCTCGGACTCCAGCACCTGCCGCTGCGCGGCCTGCTGGGCCATGCCGCGCTCGCGCTCGCCCGCGACGATGAAGAGCGCGGCGCTGTCCATCCGCTCCAGCTGCTCCGTCATGCGCTGCGTGGCCAGCACGCTGCGGTAGTTGTCCTGGAGGATGCGCTGCCCGGAGCGCCCCAGCCGGTTCAGCGTGAACACGGCCATCACCCCCACCAGCACCAACGCGAGCGCCAGCGGGGCCTGCGCCAGCCACAGCCGCCATCGCAGCGTCATGGGCGCTTCTCCTCGTGCGGCGAGTCGAAGGCCACGACGTGGATGTCGAAGCCCTCCCCTTCGCGCAGCATGCGCACGTCCGCCGCGCGCCCCAAGAGCCGCTTCCACCAGGGCTGGTGCGAGCGGCCAATCATGATGTGCCCCACGCCGTGGGAGCGCGCGAAGTCGAGGATGGCCTCCACCGGGTCCTTCGCGCGCAGCCGCACCACCTCCGCGCCCAGCTCCTTCGCCTTCTCGATGTTGGCCAGCAGGTGCCGCTGCGCCTCCGCGTCGATGAGGTGGGGCGCCTCCTTCGGCGTCTCCACGTAGACGACGAACCAGTCCGTGTTGAGCCGGCCCGCCATGCGCGAGCCCCGGCGCAGCAGCGTGGCCGCGCGCGGCGGATAGCTGGACATGGCCACCAGCACCCGCCCCCAGGCCGCGCCCTTCAGCAGGGGGTCCTCCCCCACGCGCGGGGACTGTCCCGCCGTGGCCCGGTCCAGGCTCTCCGCCACCTCGCGCAGCGCCAGCTCGCGCAGCGTGGACAGGTTCTCGCCCTTGAAGAAGCTCTCCAGCGCGCGGGGCACCTTGTCCTCCGCGTAGATCTTCCCCGCCTTCAACCGGTCGTGCAGGTCCTCCACCGCCAGGTCCAGGTTCACCACCTGGTCCGCGCTCTTGAGGAAGCTGTCCGGGAGCGTCTCGCGCACCACCACGCCCGTGGTGCGCTCCACCAGGTCGTTGAGCGACTCCAGGTGCTGCACGTTGAAGGCGCCAATCACGTTGATGCCCGCGTCCAGCAGCTCCAGCACGTCCTGGTAGCGCTTGCGGTGTCGGCACACCGGGAGGTTGGTGTGGGCCAGCTCGTCCACCACCACCACCTGGGGCTTGCGGGCCAGCACCGCGTCCAGGTCCATCTCCTCCACGGTGACGTCGCGGTACGTGTACGCCTTGCGCGGCACCACCTCCAGGCCCTCCACCAGCGCCTGCGTCTCCTTGCGGTCGTGCGGCTCGATGAAGCCGAGCACCACGTCCACCCCGCGCCGCTTCAGCGCGTGCGCCTCCTCCAGCATGCGGTACGTCTTCCCCACCCCCGCCGCGAAGCCGATGTAGAGCTTGAGCCGCCCGCGACGGCCCCGCTCCACCAGCTCCAGGAAGTCTTCCGCGCGCGAACGCCGCGTCATCGCCACCCTCGAACCTCCAGGCAGAAGGGAGACCGGCGCGAGGATGCCCCCGCTCGTGCCGGATTGCATGAGCAGAATGGACGCGGCCCGCCCCGGGCCTGGACTACAGGCGCACCTGGAGCATCACCGTCCCGCCGAAGGAGTCCGGGTCCACATGGACGGGGACCGCGACCCCATTGTCGTCGGACATGAACTCCGTCCGGTTCGGGTTGCGCAGGTAGGTGAACTCCGCCAGGACACCCGCCACGTCGAGGAGGTCCCACCGCAGGGTGGCCTTCACCGTCGTCATCAACGACCGGTCCGCCCCCGAGGGCAGGGCGAAGAGCCGGCCCGGCTCGAGGATGACGAGGGGGCGGTTCCCGCTGTACGGGTCCGAGAGCCTGGCGAACGCGGGCAGGGAGCCGCGGACCAGGAGCCCCGGCGTCAGGCCCGTCCGGGCGAAGTGATAGTCGACACCGATGGAGCCGGTCAGCTCCGCGCGGGGCTCATCCTCGGCGGGCGTCGAGTAGAAGGGTGACAACCCGGGCGTCTCCAGCCGGACGAACGCGAAGGACCGGTAGGTCCCCAACACGTTGAGGCGAAGGCGCCCCACTCGCAGTCGGGCATCCAGGGCCGCGGCGTGCGCCGTCTCCGTCACGGACTTCGGGGCCAGGGAGTGCGGGTCCTGGAGGTCCTGCGACTGGAGGCTGCCTTCCAGGGAGACGGACGCGGCGAAGTCCGTCGCGGCGACGTCGGGGGTGAAGAACCGCTCGTAGAAGGTCGGGTCTCCCGCGTAGAGCGACAGGTCGACGGTGTTCCCGACCGGCGCGCCCCGGTGCCAGAACAACCGCGCCGAGGCCCCTCGCGAGGGAATCTCCCGGTCGTCGTTGAAGGGAAGCGACAGCACGCCTCGCTTCCCGAGGGTGCCCTTCGCCTCGACACGCAGCTCGGGAGTCGCATCGAACGCGCCTCCGACGAACCCGAGGTATCGTCGCTGCCAGCGGAGGTCCAGGTTGCTCTCGAAGGAGAGCTCCGCGGACTTGACCGCGGCGAAGGCGCTCCACCGCGAGCGCTTGAGGCGCAGCTCCACGCCGGGCTCCCCGTCCACGGGAGACAGGAACGACTTGCGCGACCAGCTCACCGGGTACGCGTAGCCCATGTGGATGCGCGAGGCACTCAGCGGGAAGACGCTCAACGTCAGCCCCTCACCGGCGCCCCAGGAGGACGGCTGGTAGCGCAGCCGGAGGGCGCTCGCGTTGTCCACGATGCGGACGGCGCTCGTGCCGCCCTCGGTGTCCACGAAGAACGACAGCGCGGCCTCCGCGCGCAGGCCCGTGGTCAGCTCCGGGGAGCGCGCCTCCAGGGCGGCGTGCCACTGCGTGAAGGAGTCCTGGGTGCCGACCTCCGGGTCCCGGGCGAGGAAGGAGAGGCGGGCCTGCACCCGAGGGTCGTCCTTCGGAAGTTCGGGGGCCTGCCCCAGGCTGAGCAGCAGGGGCAACGTCGCGAGTTGGAGAGACATGAGGACGCGGCCTCTAGCACGACTCCCCGCCCCTTGCGCTCCGCCAGGCCGCCCGTCTTCGCCAGCCACCCGGCGTCCACCTCTTCCGACCTGTGCTCTCATCCCCGCGCACCGACTCGAGAGCAGTCCTGTCTCGACACACAGGGAGAGGGAAGATGGCATCCAGCCGTTCGACGAAGCTCGCGGTGGTGGGGACCGGCCTCATGGGAAGCGCGCTGGCGAGAGCCTTCGCGGCAGCGGGGCACGAGGTCGCGGTCTGGAACAGGACGCACGGCAAGGCCAGGGCCGTGGGCGGAGGCACCGTCGCGTTCGAGGACCTGCGCGAGGCGGTCGCCGGTCGCGAGCTGGTGGTCGTGTCGCTGTCCAACTACGCCGCCAGCATCGAGCTGTTCTCGTCGGGCGGCGTCGCGTCGGCGCTCGCCGGGAAGACGCTCGTCCAGCTCACCAGCGGCTCACCCGCGGATGCACGCGGAGGACTGGAGTGGGCGAGGGCGCACGGCGTGGACTACCTGGACGCGGCCATCCTCGCCTATCCCGCCTTCGTGGCCACCGACTACGCCACGGTCTTCTATGCCGGGTCGCGAGCCGTCTTCGACCGGCACGTCGACACCCTCCAGGCCATCGCCAGGAACGCCGTCTACGTCGACGAGAAGATCGGCTCCGCCGCGACGCTCGACTGCGCCATCCTCGAGGCCTACTACGGAGGCTCCCTCGCCGTCCTCCACGCCGCGGCGATGTGCAAGGCCGAGGGGCTCGACCCGAAGGCCTTCTTCGCGCAGAAGAATTCGTTCCTCGGGTTGATCTCCGTCACGGCGGACGCGGCCCAGGACATGATCGCGCGCGACCAGTTCTCCGGCGACCAGTGCAGCCTCGACACCCACGTCGCGGCCATCGAGCACATCGTCCGGCTGAGCGCGGACGCCCGCCTCAGCACCCGCTTCCCCCGGGAGTTGCTCGAGAACTACCGGCGAGCCGTCGGCGCGGGGCTCGGAGGACAGGAGCTGCCCGCCGTGTTCCGGACCCTGGGTCAGGACTGAGCCTGCTCCTCCGCGGCCCATCCTCCGGGCACTTGGACTGTCCATTGGCCCACAGTCACCGGGAGTGACGCTGCGGGGCAAGGAAGGCGACGGGGACATCATCGGGACGTCACCCACCCAGGAGCTCACCCCGATGATGTCGAAGACCCTCTCAGGATTCGTGCTGACCTTGGCTGTCATGGCGGGAGTGGCCGTGGCCCCGTCCTCGCGCGACGCCTCCGCCGACCTCGCCAGCAGCGGCAGCGCCACCGAGGTCCAGCCCGTGCTCTTCTCGCAGGAGCCGCAGGGCCTGTTGGGCTACTGCACCGTCGACTGTTCGCGCTGCTCCTCCAACCAGGAGTGTCTCTCGCGCGGCGCGGGCGCCTGCACCAACATCCCGGCCTGCAGGCAGTAGGCCCCCGGAGGGACCGGCCCGGTGGACTCCGCCGCGCCGGTCCTTCGCGGTGAAGCACCGGCGTGCACCCGTGGTGGCGTGCACGCCGGCGTCATGAGGGGCCGTGAGGCGCGAGCGCCGCCTGGATGAGCGGCGAGGCGCGCTCCCGAATCCGGGCCGAGAGGAAGTCCTCCGCCGCGCCCTCGAGCGACCGGCAGGCCAGCGGGAACGCCAGCTCCAGGTCCACGCGCACGTCGAGGACCACCTCGTCGAGGAGGGCTTCGACCCGGTCCCTCCCGCACTTGGAGAGGGCGCTGGCGACGCGGGCGGGATTGACCAACCGCGCGGACCAGCCCGCGAGCTCCTCCACGGAGAGGGATTGGAGCGGGTTCCAGGCCTCGCTCTCGTCGAAGCGCCCCTCGTTGAACTCCGCGATCTTCCGTTTGACGGAGGCCCGCGCGCCAGGAGGTCCGCGCTGCTCGCTCTTGATGACGAGCCCCTCGGCCACGTTGCCGACGATGAGCGGCAGCCCGAGCAGCCCCGGGACCCGGGTGGCGCCACGCGTGGGGACGGTGTCCATGTCGGAGCGGGTCCCCCGGCGGAGGACGGGCGGGGTCAGGAGTCCCGCGTCGTGGGCCACGGCCTCCAGCTCGTGATGCGCGAGCAGGATGCCTTCGTCCTCGTCATCCTCGACGACCAGGGCGTCGAAGGGAGACCAGTGCAGGTCCGGCGCGTACCAGATGCCCGTCTGCACGGCGGACAGCCCTGGCGCGGCGGGCACCGCGGGGTGCGGATAGTGACCGCCGAACAGCTCTCCGTAGAAGAACACGGTGCGGTGCTCGGGCTTCAGCGCTTGCGCCATCCGCTGGGCCGCGGAGCGCAGGTGCGCGCGCAGGAGCTGCCATCCGAAGAAGGACTCCTCTTCGGCCAGCCACGTCTTCCGCTTCCCGAACCACACCTGCCCCGCACGCACCGCGATGACGAGCTGCGCGCCGTGAAGCTTCTCGAGCGCGATCCACGGCCCTCCCGGGCTCGGTTGTGACTTGAGGTCCCCGGCGCCGGGCATCTTGGCGTAGGGCCGGAATCGAGGAGGCGCGTCCAGGGATGGGTGCATGGCCGGAGTCGACGGGACGTCCGTCGTCGATTCTGACATTCCCCCGCCACGCGCCCGGCCCCGGTGCTCGGGGAAGCGTTCGACGCGGACAACCCGCCTGCCCTCCGGGTGATGGCCACCCCGGAGTCGGGCTGGTGGACTGCGCCCTCGGGCCACAGCGGTGGATGGGACGCCCGGGAGGCTTCATGCAGCGCCAGGACATGTCGCGCCTCGTCCAGCGGACGCGAGGGGTCTTCTTCCAGGTGCTCGCCGTGGCGGGCCTGCTCCTCGCGTCGTATTGCGAGGGACAGTCGATTCTCGGGGCGAATCCACCCCACTGGCTCCCCGCCTTCACCGCACCGCTGCACCCGTCGGCCAGCAGCGCGAGCCCCGACACGCTGGCGGGGCCGAGCTTCCGGAACCAGACGGTGCGCATGTTCGTGCGCCCCACGCTCGTGGGTCCCCGGGTGAGGCTCGTGCTGAGCAACCAGTACGGGACCCAACCCCTGCGGCTGGAGTCGGTCCGCGTGGCGTTGCGCGTCAGCGGCGCGACCATCGACCCCACCACGGACCGCGAGGTGCGCTTCGGCGGAGGGACCTCCGTCAGCATCCCTCCGGGCCGCACCGCCACCAGCGACGCCGTCGAGCTGGCCGTCGACGGCCAGCGGGACGTGGCCGTCTCGCTCTACTTCCTCGAACGCTCGGGCGCCGTGTCGTGGCACCTCCAGGGTGCGCATCCGACGTATCTCTCGACGGCTGGCAATCACGCGGCGGAGGCGACCTTCGAGCCCGCGCTCATCACCCGCAGCCTCTACTTCCTCGCCGCGCTGCACGTCGACGCGGCGACCAACGCGGCGCTGGTCGTCACGTTCGGAGACTCCATCACCGACGGGGCGGGCACGACGGAGGATACGGAGCGCTCATGGCCCGCGCGCCTGGCCCAGCGACTCGCGGCGCGAGGCGGCAGGCCCGTGGGGGTGCTCAACGCGGGGCTTGCGGGCAACCGGCTGTTGACCGACGGCTACGGGCCCAAGGGGCTGCACCGCTTCGAGCGGGACGTGCTGGCCCAAAGGGGCGTCGCGGCCGTCATCCTCCTCGAGGGCATCAACGACATCGGCCAGTCGGGGCCAGGGGCCGCGCAGGTCGATGCCGCGCGAATCATCAGCGCCTACGAGCAGCTCATCCAACGCGCGAGGGCCCAGGGCCTGAAGGTGTATGGCGGGACGCTCACGCCCATGAAACACCACGCCTACTTCACGCCGGAGCACGAGGCGAAGCGCGAGGCCGTGAACCAGTGGATTCGCGGCGCCGGCGCCTTCGATGCGGTCATCGACTTCGAGGCCGCGGTGAGGGACCCGGACGACCCCGAGGCGATGCGTCCGGAGCTGACGGCGGACGGCCTGCATCCCAACGACGCGGGCGCGGCGCGCATGGCCGACGCGGTCGACCTCCGCCTGCTGGAGTGAACGGCGGGCTCCGCCCCCGGTGGCGCGTCACGCCTGGAGATGCGGACGGGCCTGCGTCCGGGCGCGCAGCCGCACCACCTGGTACGTGGCACCGCAGAGGAACAGCCCCAGCAGCGCCGCGAGGGCCGCCTGCACGAGCGGGGACTGCGGGCCATCCGCCAGGGGCTGACTCGCGGGCAGCCGGGTCAGCGTCTCGTTGATGCCCGGGACCAGCAACACCATGAAGCTGGCGGAGTACGTCAGCGTCCGCACGTACTCCGTGGCCCGGCCGAACACGCCCAGGCTCGGGGCGGCGGCGCCCACGGCCATGAGCAGCAGCGCGAGCAGGCCCAGCCCGTGTCCCGGGTTGAAGCCGCCGGTGCTGGACAGGCCGAAGGACGTCACCACCGACAGCACCATGCTCGCGACGTAGGCCTTGCCGACGCGAGTCCCCGGGTCGATGCGGCCGTCGCGCGCGAAGGCCCAGAGGCCGAGGACGATGGGGGGAACACTCACGAGGGTATGGACGATGCCGAGGGTGGACAGGGGGTTCGCCATGACGGGACTCCGGTAACAGGGTTTCGGATGGAGAATCAGGCCAGCAGGTATTCGCGAATCATCACGCGGGCGCGATGCAGGCGGCTCTTCACCGCGGCGGGCTCCAGCGACAGGCGCTCGCTCATCTCGCGGATGGACAACTGCTCGAAGTCGCGCAGGAGCACGACCTCCAGGTAGGTCGGCGGCAACGACTCCAGCGCGGACGCCATGTCCAGGCGCAGCGAGTCCGGAGTGTGCGCGGACATCCACCGGTCCACGAGCGCCTCCTCGTAGGGGTCCTCCTTCAGCGTCACCCGGGCCAGCCGGCGGCACTCGCGCTGGACGACCTTGAACAGCCAGCCGGAGAACGACGCCAGCTTGCGCACCGCGCCCAGGTGGCGGGCGATGACGAGCAGGGCCTCCTGGACCGCGTCCTCCACATCGCTGATGAGGCAGCGCTGCTGGGCGTAGCGCCGCAGGTCCGGCTGCCAGACCTGGAGCAGGCGGACCATCGCGTCGCGATCACCAGCGTGGGCGGCGAGCAGCATCGCGTCGGGAGTGGCGGGCGAACCCATGCGACCTCTTGCGGGGGGAGGAAAATCCCCGGTCACACGATAAGAGGCGGGGACCGGGTGAATCGATTCTCGGCCCTGCTGATTTTCTCCGGGGCCCCGCCAACCCCTGGAAACCCCAGGGGAGACGGGCTACGCCCTCCCCATGGCCCAGGACTTCATCTTCGACATGGAAACGAGCGACCCGGACGATGCGCTCACCCTCTGTCTGCTGGCCACCCACCCCGACGTCACGCTGCGCGCGGTGACGGTGACGCCGGGCACCCGGCTCCAGGTGGGGGTGGTGCGACACCTGCTCGCGCGCGCGGGGAGGAGCGACGTGCCCGTGGGAGCGCGCAACCCGGCGGCGGAGCGCGAGAGCCTCTCACCCTTCCACACGAAGTGGCTCGGCCCCGTGCCCCCTTCGGAGCCGGACGCCCTGGCGCACGAGGTGCTGGCGCTCACGCTCGGCCGGTTCCCGGAGGCGACCCTGCTGACGGGCGCGCCGCTCCAGAACCTGCGGCTGCTGCTGGACGGACACCCCGAGGTGACCCTGCGCCGCTGGGTGGCCCAGGGCGGCTTCGCGGGGGACAACGTCGTCCCGCCGGAGCACCGGCTGCCCAAGTTCGAGGGCCTGCGCACCTGCCCCACGTTCAACTTCAACGGCGACCCCAAGGGCGCGCTGTTGGCGCTGTCCTCGGACCGCATCGGTCGGCGCGAGCTGGTGTCGAAGAACGTCACGCATGGCGTGGCCTACGACGGCGCCTTCCACGAGCGCATGCGGCCCTACCGCGCGACGACGCCCGGGCTGGCCCTCATCTTCGAGGCCATGGAGCGCTACCTGCGTGACCGCCCCGAGGGGAAGCTCCTGCACGACCCCATCGCGGCGTGCGCGGCCATCGACCCGGGGATCGCCACCTGGACCGAGGTGAAGATGGTCCGCGAGCGCGGCGAATGGGGCTCCGAGCCCGCGAGCGGAACACACACCTTCATCACCGTCGCCGTGGACCGGGAGCGCTTCTTCGCGACCTTCGTGGGGCTGAAGCCGGACCGCCCCACCTGACCAGGGACACGGGCCGCCGTGGCGAAGAGAGCGTGGGGGCGCGCCATCGAATACCCGCCGCGCTACGACGAGGACCTCGTGTTCGAGGCCGCGCCGCCCTGGGCAGGGTAGTTCCGTGGAAGCCCCGATAGACATCAGCGTCCGTCACCACGGCCCCCCAGGCAGCGGTCGCGAGCGTGTTCCGGATGAGATGTCTTTGTATATTCCACGGCGGACGCCAGCCTCGTCGGCCCGGCATTCGCGATGCCCTTCCCCGAGGTGACCCGAGGGTGGGCACGGAAAGAGGCGCGATGCGCGGAGTCGACATCCCCTGGAGCCTCGCGGCCTCGCTGCTCCTGTCCTTCCTCGCACCGGGCTGTTCGTCGAGGCCGCCACCGTATGCGCTGGATTGCGCGTTGTCCGGCGGGGAAACGGAGTCCACCTGTCTCCACGTCACCGAGCACCAGGAGGTGACGCGGCTGGAGCTGACCGGCGCCCGGGAGCTGGTCCTCACCGCCCTGTCCGCCACGCGGACCGCAACACACGTGGTGGTGGAGGCCACCCTGCAAGGCGGCTTCCGCAACGCGGTGGACCAGAACCTCTATCTCTTCCTGGGCGAGCCCACGGACGGCGCGCCGTCGGTGTATTCGCTCACCGCCGATCCCCAATACGCGGCGGACGTGGGCTATCCCCTCCGCACGTCGCTGGAGCTGCCCCACCGGCCGGACGTCCGCGTGGGGCTGATGTCGCCCCACGTCCAGGGCTACACGCCCCAGGTCTACGTGAGGGACTCCGTGAAGGCGGACGCCGTCGGCGCGGACACCGGGGTCGTGATTCGGGTGGACGGGGCCCGCGTCCACGTGGAGGTGCCCCTGGAGCGTTACTACCGCCTCGAGGGCGCCCCCGTGCCCGGCGCGCTCTCCGTCACGCTGGCCACCGCGCGCGACTACGTGGGCTTCGTGGACCACCTCTCCGTGCCCGCACTCGCCCCAGGCGACACCCGCACCGCGACGGCCCGCACCACCGAGCCCCAGCTCTACCCTTCATTGAACGCGCGCTCCCACCGCTTCGAGCGCGTGGCGCTGCGCCGGGACGCGACCACCACCTCCGTCTCGCTGGAGATGGCCGCCCCCATCACCGACTGGGCCCAGACCAACCTCCAGTTCTTCTTCGTCCCCCTGCCCCCCACCGCGCCGCTGCACGTGCTCCAGGACGCCGCGCACGCCGTGGACCTGCCGTACGCGTGGTCCTGGTACTGCGCCGTGTACTCACCCCACCGCGTGTTCTGCCGCGCCTCCGGTGGCAATGACTTCCGCTACGACACCGCCTACGCCGAGCGCACCGAGCTGACCGCCCTCCCCGGCGTCCACTTCAAGCAGGAGGCTCCGGGTCGATACGTCCTGGAGTGTCCGTCCGCCGCCCTCGGCGCCGGCCCCGAGGGCTTCGCGCTCATGCTCGCCGCGGGTCGGGATGGCTTCGCGCCCACGACCTTCTACGGCAGGCCGCCAGACGCCAACCGCCCCCGGTAGCCCGTTTCGACTCCCGCGCTGAATCACAGGCAACGGGTCATCACCAACCCCAACCCCGCAATTCAAGCCCGAACGGATTTACAGACAATAACTGCAATGCGCCTTGTGCTCCCAATCGAACGGCACGACAATGACGGACTCCTCCAGGAGGCGCATCCATGCTCGGTAGACTGTCTCGTGCACTCACCGTGGTATCGGCGTTGTCCGTGGTGACGCTCGCCTCACCGGCTCGAGCGGACCTGCTGTACCAGTGCCAGCTCAACCAGACGCTCTGGGACAACTACGACAGTTGTGTGAGCCACTGTGTCGACCAGCAGTGGGTTCCCAACGCCTCGTATCCCAATGGCGGCTACTGGAACACGCTCTGGTACGGGTGCATGGATGTCTACGTGACGCCGGGCTCCTCGGGTGGAGGCGGCGGCGGTGGTGGTGGGGGCGGCGGCGGTGGCCCCAACTGGAACGACCCGTTCTACCAGGGGCAGTGCGACTACAACGTGCTGTGCCCGGGCGCCAACAGCTGTCTCTGCCACGGCGGCGGCGGCGGCGAGCAGCAATCCACCTAGCGAGGAGACCTCATGAGGACGCGACTCGACACGCTGTCCCGGGTGTGGCTCGTGGGCTGTCTGGGCCTGGGGCTCGCCGTCCTGCTCCCTGGCTGTATCGACGGGGACGCGGCGCCACAGGAGTCATGGACCCAGCAGGGCGACCCGTTCGGCGAACTCAACTTCGGCACCGCCACGTATACGCTCAACAACTGCATGCCCGGAGATGAGTGGGACGCCTCCTCGGGGACCTGTCAGCCCACGTATTGCTACAAGACCCGTGGACCAGGGTGGGGAGGCACCGAGCCTTATTGCTCCAAGCTTTCGGATCCGCCTTCCGGACCGCAGGTGCCGCCTCCTGGCCCCAACCAGGCATGCTCGATCAGCCGAAACCCGAGCTGGTGTGGCACCGAGCCCAATTGCTATCCGTGCGTCTATGCCTGCGCCGATACCCGGGGACAGGGATGGTGTGGCTACGAGCCCGACTGCTACGTGTGCCCGGCCTGCTCCGTGAGCCGGAACAACGCGAACTGGTGCGGCACCGAGCCCAATTGCTACGCGTGCGGACCGAGCTGCGAGTCGACGCGCGGCGCGTACTGGTGCGGCAACGAACCCAGTTGCTACGCGTGTGGACCCAGTTGCCCGTCGACGCGCGGCGCGAACTGGTGTGGCACCGAGCCAAGCTGCTACTTCTGCGGCAACGGCGGCGGGACCTCCGAAGGGGGCTGAGCCCCGACGACGCCGGGGGAGCGGCACCCGTGCCCTCCCTCGCGTCCTGACGCCGCGCCCACCTCGCGCCTTCCTCCATGAAGCGGCTGTCCCTCCGCGTCCTCGCCCACCCCCTCGCGCCTTGCGCGTTCCTCGGCGTCGCGGCGCTCTACGGAGCGGCGCTCATCGCGACGCGGCTGGATGTCTTCAGCATCGACGTGGCGGGCCACCTCGCGAGCGGCATGGCGCTGCACCGCGGGTACTTCCACCAGTTCAACGACAGCGCGTTCCTGGGCTACGTCCAGAACCTGTTCTACCCGCCCCTGGAGGACCTCCTGCTGGGGGCGCTGCTCTGGCTGCCGCTGGAGCCGCTCACCACCTTCTCGGTGTTCCTCTCGCTGCTGGTGGTCGGCTACTTCGCGGGCGCCGGCGCGTTGGCCCTGCGCTTCGAGCGGACGTGGGCGCGCTGGCTCTTCGTCCTCGGCTCGGTGGCGCTCTTCTACACCCACAAGGGCGAGGGCTTCGCGCAGGGCTTGTGCTTCCTCGACCTCATCCGGGTCGGCATCACCAGCCAGTTCCTCGGCGCGGCGTTCTTCTTCGTGGTGGTGGCCGAGCTGTACGGCACGCCGCGCCCCCTCCCCCTGGCCCTGGCCCTGGCCGGGGTCGTGCTGTCGCACCTCATCATGGGACTGGCCGCGGGCGTGCTCGTGCTGCTCGCCCTGCCCCGACTGCTCCGGAGCCCCCGGCTCGTGGGCGCGCTGGTGCTCGGCGCCGGACTGAGCGCCTTCTTCTGGCTGCCGTTCCTCGCCTACCGCGGGCTGATGGTCCGCAACCTCGTCACGGTCGAGCAGACCGGCGGGAGCATCGCGCTCGCGTGCCTGGGGGTGGTGGTGCTCGGGTGGACGCGCGAGATGCGCTGGCTCGCGGCGGGTGTGGTGGCCCTGCTCGTCCCCTCGCTGTTCGCCCGCGCCTTCGAGGGCGCACCCTGGTTGCCCGCGCTGCACTACTACCGCTTCGACATCTGCGGCCTCGTGCTGGTGCCCGCGGTGGTGGCGGCGGTGCTCGACGCGGTCCCCTCGGTGGGACGCGCCCGGGCACACCTGACGCGGGGCGCGGCCCTGGTGGCCCTGGTGCTCGTCGCGGTGTTCTTCCCGCTGCGCTCCGGCTTCACCCACCCCGGGAGGCTCGTGGCCGGGAGCCGGTTCGCGTGGGAGGTCGAGCCTCCGCGTGACGCGAGCTTCGGGCGCCATTTCGTCCTCGAGTTCCGGCGCCCCTTCGACTTCGCGGTGGAGAGCTACCTGGGCGCGATGGACGAATCGTTCCGGGGCCCCAAGGGACTCTTCTGGGAGAGCAACACCGCCAACCACCTGGTCAGCTCGTACATGGCCACGCTGGTGGGACGCCCCGTCATCCTCGACCACTTCTTCTTCGGCGCCTTCGCGTGTCCCTTCCAGCAGTGCGTGCTGGACCACTTCCTCGCGGACTTCAACATCACCCGCTTCTCCGTGGACGCGCGCGTGCTGACGGCCCGGCCACAAGACGCGGGCACACCGCTGGAGGCCCTCACCTCCCGCGCCGCGTGCCACGCGCGGACGCTGGAGCAGGGAGGCACCTCCCGCTTCCGCCTCGTCGCCGAGCCGTCGTTCTCGGTGAACGGGGTGCCCTTCCGCACGTTCCGCGCCGAGCCTCGCGAGGACCTCCCCGGAGGCCCCGCGCTCAACGCCGCGGTGGAGCTGTTCCCGCCCTCGGAGCTGATGCCCTACGAGCGCGCGGCCCCGAACTTCTACAACGCCTATTTCCACCCCATGGGCCCCGCGTGCGAGGCGCGAATCCACCTGCGGCAGACGCTCGTGGAGGACGCGGACTGGCAGCCGCTGCACGAGGCGCTCGACCGCGCGGGCCCCACCGTGCACCGGCCCCCCGAACCCGCCGGGCTCCGCAAGGAGGGCCGAGGGACCTATGTCCTGGAGCTGCCCGACGACGGGCCCCGCCTCTTCAAGGTCAAGCTGTCGTGGTTCCCGGGCATGCGGCTCGTGGACGCGCGCGGCGTGGAGCAGCCGCTGTTCCGCGCCTATCCCCACCTGCTCGGCATCGGCCAGGGGACGCTGCGGCTGGAATACCGGCGTCCATCCATCATGTGGGCCGGCGATGCCGTCAGCCTCGTGTCCCTCGCCGTGCTCCTCCTCGCGATGGGGCTGTCGTGGAGGAAGCGGATTCCCCCCGACCAGCGCCCACCCCTCAGTAGTAGTCGCGCAGGGTGAGCCGGCGCTTGCCGCCGTCCTTCAGGGTGAGGACCACGGTCTGCCCGGCGGGGCGATACCGCCAGTTCGCGAGCTCCGAGCGCGAGTAGTCCGCGCCGATGGCCTTCCCGTCGATGGCGACGACCTCCTCGTCCGGCTTCCAACCCGCCACGGCGGCCGGGCTCCCCGGAGCCACCAGCTTCACCACCAGCCGCCCCTCCGAAGGGAGCGCAATCAGTCCGGACCGGTCCTTGCGGAACGGCTGCCGCAACGCGCGGGCATCGGGGACCAGCATCAACGTGTCGGTCGCGTAGTCCGTCACCATCCGGAAGCGGGCGAGGATGGCGAGCCCCAGGTTGCCGAGGAGCCGGTCCGAGGTGGAGATGCTGTTGCCCGCGTCGTCGAACACGGTGGGCACGTTCCTCAAGGTGACGCCCGCGAGCTCGACGGACTTCAGCGTCGCCACATCCCGCTCCCGCAGCCCACCCACGGCGCCCGACAACGTCTTGGAGCTGCGCCGCCCCGCGAGCAACCCCTCCTTCTGCCAGTACGCGGGGAAGAGTGAGAGCGCGCCCCCATTGCCCACGTCGAACAGCACCGGGATGGCGGGCCGTCCCTCGACGGAGAGCAGGACCTCGCGCTGCCCGCCCGCGGACTCGACGAGCGGCAGGCGCACCGCGCCGCGCGGAGCCTTGAAGCCCGAGGCCTCGTGGAAGGCGACGCGCCGGTTCGGGAAGTCCACGTCCACGACGAGCGGGTTGAAGGCCTCCTTGCCCAGGATGACGGGCAGCGGGTGCCCCAACTGCCGCGAGACCTCGGACAGGTCGATGACGACGACCGTCAGCCCCTTCAGGCGCAGGTCGCCCAGGGTGATGTCCACGCCTCCGGCGAACTGGGCCTGGGCCTGTCCCCCGCTGCCGACCGCCGCGACCTGCCCCTCGGTCTTCAAGCCCAGCTCGCGCGCATAGGCCGTGTCGACCACCGTCATCTCCGCGCCGCTGTCCAACAGCACCGACGTCGCGTGGCCGTTCACCTGCGCGGGGATGAAGACGCGGTTCTCGTTGAAGAACTCGAAGGGCATGAAGCCCGTGCCGTGGCGGCCGTTCGCGAAGGTCGCCGTGAGCGCCTGCGGGGGTCGCTCGAGGACGGCGGGCGGGATGGGCACGTTCACCTCCAGCGCCTCCACCACGGTCCGTCCGTTCGACTCGGGGTTCTCGTCGAACTCCTCCTCCAGGAAGGGCATGCGCACGCCCTGCACCTCACGCCAGTCTCCCAGCCGCACGAAGCGCGTGACGTTGTCCTCGCGGATGCGCAGGCCGTGGAGGGCCCCGTTGGACTCCTCGAGGAACAGGTCATAGAGGTCCTCGTCGCCGAAGGTGACGCGCACCACCTTCCACGTGTGGCCATCCCGCTGCTCGTCCGGCCGAGCGGTGAGCGTCGCGCCCGCGCCGCCCCTCAACGCGGTCCCGAAGTCGAGCGCCACCCGGTGTCGTGCGTCGCGCGCGTCGGTGGCCGGTGCGTCCTCGACCTGGCCGCTGGCGTTCCGCTTCCAACCGTCCTCGGCGGTGAAGGCCCTCGACTCCCGCACCACGCCATAGTCCTCGTCCTGGCGGACCCGGCCGTCCCGGTGGCGCCAGGACTCCATCGTCCCCTGGAGTCCGCCCGTCGCCGTCTTCCCCTTCGCGTGGAGGCTCTCCAGGCGCGCGAACGCGTCTCCGCCCCGCCACGCGAGGTGCCGCGCGATGAGCGCCTGGACCGCGTCCGCCGCCCTGGACGAGGCGGGGACGAGGATGAGCGTCAGGGCCATCCAGATGGGAACGAGGACTCTCATGTCGTGGCTCCGCGATTGGAAGAGGAGGAAGGTCGTCCCACCAGTCGACGCAGCCCGGGCGGACTGGAGCCGATGAGGGAGAAGGACCGGGACAGACGTGCGCGCGCGGACTGGGGCGCGCTCAGCCGCACCTCCGCGGACAGCCCGCTGTGCTGGAGACAGGCGAGGTAGCCGCTGTCGCTCCAGATGGCCTGCTTGACGCCGGTGCCATCCGGGGTGAGGAGCGCCACCAGGAACTCGCGGGCATCGACCACGAGCGTGAGCTGCGCGCCCGGCCAGCGCTCCCGGACGAAGTCCGCGTCGGAGGAGCGCACGCAGTCGAAGGGCAGCTTGGGCGTCTCGTCGTAGACCATCCCCGCGATGGCCACGTCCCGCTCGCTCGCTTCGGTGAGGACCGGAGCGAGGGCCGCGAAGGGCGGTGGGAAGAGGTCGAAGAGCAAGACCTCCTTGGCGCCGGAAATCATCGCCCGCGCGCGCTCCATCACCTGCGCGGTGCTCTTGAGGTGGTAGATGCGGTCGTCCTGCGCCGGGGAGTGGAGCTTCTTCAGCGCGCTCGAGGCCTCGCGCTTGCGTGTCTCGAAGCCACGCTGCAACGCCGCGAGCACCTCGTCCGGAGGCACCGGTCGGAAGGAGCGGGGCTCCCCCTCCTCCACCAGCACCGCCCCCTTCAGCTCCAGGGAGGCGAGCGCCTGGTAGATGCTCGGAGGCGCCTTCCCCAGCGCCTGCGCCAGCCGGTACCCGGTCGCGGGCGCGCCCTTCAGCAACTCGCAGTACACCCGCGCCTCGACCTCGGTGAACCCGAGGGACACGAGCCCTTCGTCCGCGTTCATGCGGAGACTGTTATTACCGCGCAGTAATCATAGTCAAGCGAGACGGGCTCACGGGCTCCGTGAGTGACTCGGCGTCCCGTGGGAAGCAGGCCGCCCGTGAAGGTCCGCCGCGCGGGAAGCGGTGCGTGGGCGCCTGCGCCCCCCAGGTCGCCTGCCCGCGCGGAGTGGCGGATGCACGACACTTCGCGCGCCGCGACGGAAGACGACGCTCCGAGTGCGCTACGACGTCCGCCCCCTCACACCCCAGGGAGGTTCCAACATGCGCAGTCGGATGACGTTGGTGGCGATGATTGGTGCGGTGCTCTTCATGGCAGGCTGCGGTCCTGAAATGTCTGGGAGCCTCGAGGAGGAGGCCGCTCCGGTCGAAGCGACCTCCGCGTGCACGGACGCCTGCGATAGGGCGTACACGAAGTGCGCCAATGCCTGTCCGAGCAGCGGTGAGGCGCAGATCGGGTGTCTCGTGGCCTGCTCGACCAAGAAGATCAGTTGCACGGCGAACTGCAGCTCGGCCGCGCCTGACCTGGCCCAGGAGTAGCGATTCGCCGCTTCCGCTGGACGCGGTGGCGGCGGTGCAGGTGCCCGCGGGCTGCGACGGCTTCATCCAGAATCTGGTGAAGCCGACCTCCAGCCCGCGGGCGGGTTTCTTCACATCCCCTTCACGGCAGCCCGATACCGCCCGCGGCGGGCGCGATGGCGCCCATCGGCGGAGACGGCGGACGCGAGGGCCGGCCGAACTGCCGATCCATCGCGAGGTTCAGGAGCAGCACGTTGACGCGCGGCTCCCCCAGCACGCCCAGGGTGCGGCCCTCGACGTACGTGTCCACCAGCGCGAGCACGCGCTCGGCCGCCACGCCGCGCGCGCGCGCCACGCGGACCGCCTGCCAGCGCACGGCCTCCGGCGACAGGTGCGGGTCCAGGCCTGACGCGGAGGTGGTGACCAGGTCGGCCGGCATGGGCCCCTGCGCGTCCGGGTTCTCCCTGCGCAGCCGCGCCGCCTCCTCGGTGACGCGGTCCTTCAACTTCTGCGACGTGGGCCCCAGGTTGCTGCCGGAGGACGCGGCCGCGTCGTAACCCGCGCCGGCGGCGGAGGGACGCGGCTGGAAGTAGCCGGGCTGGGAGAAGCCCTGGCCGATGAGGGCGCTGCCCACCACGCGGCCTTGTTCGTCCTTCACCAGCGAGCCCCGGGCCTCGTGGGGGAAGAGCACCTGGGCCACGCCGGTGACGGCGAGCGGATACAGCACACCCGTGAGCACCAGCGTGACGACGCAGGCGCGCAGGGCGATGACGAGGGTGGAGACCATGATGTGAATCCTTTCAGGCCAGGCCCACGGTGGTGAGCAGCACGTCGATGGCCTTGATGCCGATGAAGGGGACGATGACGCCGCCCACGCCGTAGATGAGCAGGCTGCGCCGCAGCAGGGCCGCCGCGCCCAGCGGGCGGTAGCGCACGCCGCGCAGCGCCAGCGGGATGAGCGCGATGATGATGAGCGCGTTGAAGATGACCGCCGCGAGGATGGCGCTGAACGGCGACGTCAGCCGCATCACGTTGAGCGGGGCAATCTGCGGGAACACCCCCATGAACAGCGCCGGGAGGATGGCGAAGTACTTCGCCACGTCGTTGGCGATGGAGAACGTGGTGAGCGTGCCGCGCGTCATGAGCAACTGCTTGCCCACCTCCACCACCTCCAGCAGCTTGGTCGGGTTGGAGTCGAGGTCCACCATGTTCCCCGCCTCCTTCGCCGCCTGGGTGCCGGTGTTCATCGCCACGCCCACGTCCGCCTGGGCCAGCGCGGGCGCGTCGTTGGTGCCGTCGCCCGTCATCGCCACCAGCTTGCCCTTGCCCTGCTCCGTGCGGATGAGGGCCAGCTTCGCCTCCGGCGTCGCCTCCGCGAGGAAGTCGTCCACGCCCGCCTCGCGGGCGATGGCCGCCGCCGTGCGCGGGTTGTCGCCCGTAATCATCACCGTGCGGATGCCCATGGCGCGGAAGCGGTCGAAGCGCTCCTTGATGCCCCCCTTCACCACGTCCTTCAGGTGGACGATGCCCAGCAGCCGCGCCCCGTCCGCCACCGCGAGCGGCGTCCCGCCCGCGTCACCGATGCGGCCCGACACCGTGGCCAGCTCCGCCGGCACCGCGCCGCCCTGCGCCTGCACGTGCTTGACGATGGCGTCCACCGCGCCCTTGCGGATGCTGCGCGGCTGGGGCTCCGACAGGTCGCACCCGCTCATGCGCGTCTGCGCGGTGAAGGGCACGAACGTCGCGTGGTGCGCCGCCAGCTCGCGCGGACGCATCTTGTAGGTGTCCTTCACCAGCGTGACGATGGAGCGGCCCTCCGGCGTCTCGTCCGCCATGCTCGCCAACTGCGCCGCCTCCGCCAGGTCCTCCATGCGGATACCCGGCATGGGCAGCAGCTCCGTGGCCATGCGGTTGCCCAGGGTGATCGTGCCCGTCTTGTCGAGCAGCAACGTGTCCACGTCGCCCGCCGCCTCCACCGCGCGGCCACTCATGGCGAGCACGTTCTTGCGCAGCAGCCGGTCCATGCCCGCGATGCCGATGGCGCTCAACAGGCCACCAATCGTCGTGGGGATGAGGCACACCAGCAGCGCCACCACGGCGGTGCCCGACAACGGCACGCCCGAGTAGAGCGCCAGCGGCACCAGCGACACACACGCCAGCAGGAACACCACCGTCAGCCCCACCAGGAGGATGTGCAGCGCCACCTCGTTGGGCGTCTTCTGCCGCGCCGCGCCCTCGACCAGGCCAATCATCCGGTCCAGGAAGGACTCACCCGGATTGACGGCGATGCGCACCACGATGCGGTCGGACAACACCTTGGTGCCGCCGGTGACGGCGGAGCGGTCTCCGCCCGACTCGCGGATGACCGGCGCGGACTCGCCGGTGATGGCGGACTCGTCCACGCTGGCGATGCCCTCCACCACCTCACCGTCCCCCGGGATGAGGTCGCCCGCCTCGCACACGACCAGGTCTCCCTTGCGCAGGTCGGGCGCGGGCACGCGCTCCTCGACGCCGTTGGCGAGGCGGCGCGCGGTGGTGTCCTTGCGCATCTTGCGCAGCGCGCCGGCCTGGGCCTTGCCGCGCCCTTCCGCGACGGCCTCCGCGAAGTTGGCGAAGAGGACGGTGAACCACAGCCACAGCGTCACCGACACGGTGAACCACAGCGGCGCGCCGTCGGTGCGCGGCGACACCAGGTCCTTCACCACCAGCACCGTGGTGAGGATGCTGCCGGCCCACACCACGAACATGACGGGGTTGCGGGCCACGTCGCGCGGGTGGAGCTTCCTCAGGCTGTCCACCAGCGCCGGCTTGAGCAGGGACGCGTCGAACAGCGACGCGGGCTTCGAGGATGCGGAGCTCATGGCTCAGTAGACCTTTCCAGCCCCGGCGAGGAAGTGCTCGACGATGGGGCCCAGGGAGAGCGCGGGGAAGAACGTGAGCGCGCCGACGATGAGGACGACGCTCACCAACAGGCCGGTGAAGAGCGCGCCGTTGGTGGGGAAGGTGCCCGGTCCCACCGGCACCACCTTCTTGCCCACCATGGAGCCGGCGATGGCCAGCGCGGGGACGATCATCAGGAAGCGCCCGCCGAGCATCGCCAGCCCCAGCGAGATGTTCCAGAAGGGCGTGTTGGCGTTGAGCCCCGCGAAGGCGCTGCCGTTGTTCGCCGTGCCGCTGGTGAACGCGTAGAGCAGCTCCGTCAGGCCATGCGGCCCCGCGTTGTTGAGCGACGACACGCCCTGCGGAATCACCGCCGCCACGGCCGACAACCCGAGGATGAACAGCGGGAAGATGAGCACGTAGAGCATCGCGAGCTTCATCTCCCGGGATTCGATCTTCTTCCCCAGGTACTCCGGCGTGCGCCCCACCATCAGCCCGGCGATGAAGACGGCGAGCACCACCATGATGAGGATGCCGTAGAGGCCCGCGCCCACCCCGCCGAAGATGACCTCGCCCAACTGCATGTTCACCAGCGGCACCAGCCCGCCCAGCGGGTTGAAGCTGTCGTGCATGGAGTTGACCGCGCCGCACGACGCGTCCGTGGTGACGGTGGCGAAGAGCGCGGAGGCCGGCACGCCGTAGCGCACCTCCTTGCCCTCCATGTTCCCGTCCTGCGTCACGGCCGCGCTGGCCACCGCGGCGTTGGGCTGGGACTCCGCCGCGTAGGCCGCGGCCACGCCCGCGAAGAAGAGGAGGGACATGGCCGAGAACAACACCCACCCCTGCTTCGTGTCTCCCGCCATCTTCCCGTAGGTGTACGTGAGCGCCGCGGGGATGACGAAGATGAGCAGCATCTGCACCAGGTTGGTGAGCGGCGTGGGGTTCTCGAACGGGTGGGCGCTGTTGGCGTTGAAGAAGCCGCCGCCGTTGGTGCCCAGCATCTTGATGACCTCCTGCGAGGCCACCGGCCCCATGGCGAGCGTCTGCTTCGCGCCCTCCAGCGTCGTCAGCTCGTGGTACGGCGCGAAGTTCTGGAGCATGCCCTGCGAGACGAAGAACAGGGCCACGACGAAGCTGACGGGCAGGAGCACGTAGAGCGTGGCGCGCGTGACGTCGACCCAGAAGTTGCCCAGCGTCTTCGCGCCCTCCGGACCGGGGCGGCGGGTGAAGCCCCGCGCCAGCGCGAGCGCCACGCCCAGGCCCGCGGCGGCGGAGACGAAGTTCTGCCAGGCCAGCCCCACCATCTGCGTGAGGTAGCTCATGGTGGATTCACCGGCGTACGACTGCCAGTTGGTGTTGGCCACGAAGCTGGCGGCCGTGTTGAACGCCAGCTCCGGCCCCACCGCGCCCAGGCCCTGGGGGTTGAGCGGCAAGAGGTGCTGGGCGCGCTGGAGCCCGTAGAGGATGACCATGCCGACGACGCTGAAGGCGAGCAGCGCGCCGGAGTACTCCAGCCAGGTCTGCTCGCGACGGTCCGCGGCGCCCGTCAGGCGCAGCAGCACGCGCTCCACGGGGCCCAGCACGCGCGGCAGGGGCTGGGTGTCGCCCTCGAAGACGCGGAAGAGGTAGGCGCCCAGCGGCTTCGTCAGCACGAGCAGGAGCGCGAAGAACGACAGGATCTGCGACCAACCGATGAGGGTCATGGCGGTGGAGGCCCTAGAAGCGCTCCGGGCGGAGCAGGGCGTAGACGAGGTAGACGGTGAGCGCGACGGCCAGGGTGGCGCCCGCGACGTATTCGAAGGTCATGGGTGAAACCTCACAGACGCTCGCAGCCGTGGGTGTAGCCCCAGGCGAGCGCGAAGAAGCCGATGGTGACGACGAGGAGGATGAGGTCCATGCGGGACTCCGGGTTCAGAACCAGGCGGTGGCCCCGAGCACGACCAGCGTCTCGGAGTCCTTCGGCACGGGGGCGCCGTCCGCCATGGTTTCGTGGGAGGCGAAGACGGCCGCCGTGGAGCGGTCGTGCCTCGCCTCGAGCTTGAGGACGAGTGCGTCGGCGGGACGCACCTCCAGGGTGAGGGTGCCTTCCGTGAGCGTCTGCGTCTCGCCCGTCATGAGGCCGTCCGCGTCGCGGTAGGCCTCCACGCGCGCGGTCAGCGCCACGGGCGGAGCGAGCTGCACGCGCGCGTTCAGCCCCGCGGCGTACCACCACGCCCGCTCCGCGCCGGGGACCCGCTGCGTGCCCAGGTCCGCCGTGGCGGCGAGGCGGAAGGACTCCGTCACCGCGTACGTCGCGACGACATCCGCGAACAGGCGCAGGCCCTCGTCGCCCTCCGCGCCCTCCTCCCCGATGAAGGTGTTGAAGGAGGCGGACAGCTTCTTCCCGGCATGGGCCACCTGCGAGCCCAGCGCGAGGCCGTGGTTGTTGTCGCCGATGGTCTGCCAGCCGTTGAGCACGTGGAGCTGCGCGCTCCAGGTGTCATCGAACGCCCACGCGGCCTTCAGGCCCGTCTGGTAGTAGGGCGACAGCTCACCCATCCACGAGCGCGTGTACGTCCAGTTGAGCTGTGATTGGAAGGACTCCAGGCCGATGTGGCTCGGGTAGATGCCGGCCTCCAGCGTCAGCTTGCCGGTGGCGTAGGTCAGGGAGGCCTGCTGCACGAAGCGCCACAGGTCCGGCCCGGTGGCGACGCCCTCGGGTTCGGCCGCGTGGACCACGTCCGCGCCCGTGCCGAAGCCGAGCAGCACCTTCAACCCCACCGGCTTCGGGTCCACATACAGACCCAACGAGGCCAGGTTGATGGCCACCTCGTCGTCGCGCTTGAAGGACGTGCCGGTGCCGGGGATGAAGTTCGCGGCGTCGGCGGGCCGGTTGAAGTTGTGGCCGTAGTACACGTCGACGCCTCCCTCGGGCCGCAGGCGGGAGAAGAAGCCCGCGGGCTCGGACGGGGACGCCGCTTCCTCCGGCGACGGCGCGGCTTCGGCCTGCCGGAGCAGCAAGGAGAGGAGCAGTGGAGAAGGTTCGAGAAGCGACATGGTCGGTGCCCCCCGCATGAGCACCCGTCGTACCAACCCCGTCTGGCGCGGACGGTAGGGGTTCCGAGGGGTTGCGAGGAGGTCCACCGGGGCGCGGTTGCAACCTGCACGACAGGCCCCCCGGCGCCGTGCAGGTTGAAGCGTCGACTGGGGGCGAGGCCTCTCCAGCGAGGAGGGCAGGCAACCCTCCGGGAGGGCTCACGCCCCCCAGCGGCGGTCGTCGTGCGATTTGCACGGAGGTTCGTCGTCCACCTCTCATCACGCACGACGCGCGCGGGGCTTCTTCGCGCTGGGGTGCGGCCAAGTGTCTGGACTTGCTCGGCGAGTCGCCTCCAGGCGGTGCGGGCATACGGGGTGCTTTGCCGGCGGGCCATGTCCCCGACCTCCTCCCTCGTCTCCTCCATCGCGGCGCGCACGGCCTCTCGCGCGGTCGCCGCCGCCAGCCTCCTGGCGTTGACCTCCCAATCCTCCGCGCAGGACGCGCCGCCCCCCGAGCCCCCCGCCGCCCCGGCCCCCGCGCCCTTCGCGTGGGGTGACTTCACGTGGATGAACGGGCAGAGCCGGCAGAAGGACTTCCCGCTCCAGCTCTCGTCCGCGGTGGTGCTCAGCCTGTATCTCGACGCGAACTACGCGTTCAGCCTCAACCGGCCGCGCGACAACACGCTCACGGGCAGCGCGAGCGTGGGTCGCCACAACGAGTTCGAGATCAACCTCGCGTCCATCGGTATCGACTGGAACTACCGCAACGTCATCGGCCGGCTGAGCCTCCAGGCCGGCAACATGGTGAACATCGTCCAGGACCTCGACGGCACGGTGACGCGCGGGCGCTCACTGACGGCGCACAACCTCCGCTACATCCGCGAGGCGACGCTGGGCTACCACTTCGACGTGGACTCCGGCCTCAACGTCGAGGGCGGCATCTTCATGTCGTACATCGGCCTGGAGAGCTACCTCCTGGCGGAGAACTGGAACTACACGCGCTCGCTCGTGTGCGACCACACGCCCTTCTATTTCACGGGCATCCGCGCGCAGTACTTCCCCACGCCGAAGCTGAAGATCGAGCCGTGGTTGATGAACGGCTGGCAGACGTATGGGAAGTGGAACAACGCGCCGTCCGCGGGGCTCGCGCTGCGGTGGAGCCCGTTGGAGTCGCTGACGCTGTTCGGCAACTTCTACGTGGGCACGGACACGAAGGACGTGGCCGCGCGCGTGCGCTTCCACCACGACGACAGCCTCCTGCTGCGCTACTTCGACGCGCCGGGCGCGAAGGGCCTGTCCAAGCTGGCCTTCAGCATCAACAACCACGTGGGCTTCGAGTCGGGCGGCGCGGGGCTGCCCGGCGCGTCGGACGCGTACATGCTGGGCACGTCCATCGCGCACCGGGCGTGGTTCTACGAGGACCGGCTGTCGCTCACCGTGCGCGGCGAGTACATGACCAACCCCACGCGCTACCTGGCGCAGTACCCGCCGCCGGACCTGGCCATGCAGCCGGGCACGGACCTGCGCGTGTGGGGCTTCACGGGCACCTTCGAGGTGATGCCCACGGACTTCCTCGGCCTGCGGCTGGAGGGTGTGTGGCGGCGCGCGAGCGTGCCGTACTTCGCGGGGCGCGGCGGCACCACGTCCGAGGACGGCTTCCAGGGTGGGCCCACGGAGGACTTCACCGTGGACTCGCGCAAGGAGCAGACGCTGCTGCTCGTCGCCGCGAACTTCCGGCTCTGACGGAGGGGAACCACGCGGTTCGTCAGGGATGACCCGTCCGCGCCCGCTCGGTCCGGGCGCGGCGTGTCATCGCGTTCCCCTAGGCTCACGGGACCATGCCCCTGCCCAGAGTCACCCTCCTCGTCCCGTTCGTCGTCCTCCTCGCGGCCTTCGACGCCCAGGCCCAGGCCTATACCCGCCTGGAGATCAACGGCACCTCGCTGTGCCAGCCGCAGCGGACGCTGCAGTGGTCGTTCACCACCATCGAGGACCATCCGACGGCGGAGGAGCGGGCCGCGACCCAGGCCGCGTTCAAGGCCTGGCAGGATTCGGTGGCCTCCTGCTCGGACATCACCTTCGTCCAAGGGCCGGACGTGCCCGCCGGCATGCCACTCCCTCGGGACGGCACGACGCGGGTGTCCTTCCCTCCGAAGCACTGCGCGGACGTCGTCCCCACCAACGACGCGTGCTACGAAAACGACACCTGCCCGGAGAAGTACGCCTGCTGGAATCACGGCCCCTTTGAGTTCACGGAGGTCATCTCGACGTTCTACACGACGACCGGCGCCATCGTCGGCTCCGACATCCAGCTCAACCCCAGCAGCGGGAGGCTCTCCACGGGAGACGGCCCTCGTTGCCCGAACCCCACCCGAGCCGAGCCGGGTTGCATGGGCTTCGACGTCCAGGCGCTGGTGACGCGGTCCATCGGAGAGGTGCTCGGACTGGCGTTGCAGCAGCGCGAGGACTCCACGATGTATCTCCAGTTGAGCTGGGGGGAGCCCGGGCGCCGCGTCATCGATCCAGGCACCCTCCAGGGCATCTGTGACCTCTATCCGCGCGGGCAATCCACGCCCGGCGGGTGCTCCGTGCCCACGCCCGTCGACGAGAACTTGAACGAGGACGAGTCGGGCTGTGCGGCCACCGGCTCCGCCCCGCTGCTGGCGGGGCTCGTGCTCCTGCTCGGTGCCGGATACAGGCGTCGGCGCGAGGAACGCTGAGCGCTCCGGCTACCCCCACTCGACCCGCGCATGGACGGACGCGGCGGCGCGCAGATAGGTCAGCGACCGGGAGTCCGGAGGCAGGCTGCTCCGGATGCGAATCCCTCGCGCGCCGAAGCCCGCCGCGACCTGGACGACCCTCGCCACCTCGGACAGACGCGGCGCGCCGAGGAGGATGAGCTCCACGGGCACCTCCTCGGCGGGTGTGACGACCAGGCGCCAGCGCTCCTCCTGGAAGGCCTCGATGCGCTCGACACGGTCCGCCATCCCGGAGCGGGCGCAAGCAGCCACCTGCTCCGGCCCCGCCTCGGGGAGCACCACCTGTGTCAACGCGGGCAGCCGCGCCAGGGCCTCCCACTCCCCGGACGACAAGGGCGGGGGCCTCGACCCCTCGGTGAGCAGCTCCAGGCCCTTCACGGGGAGCTGCCGCTTCGCGACGGCCCGCGCGACGTCCGTGTCGAGCTGTCGCAGCCAGGTCACGCCTCGCAGGTGGGGATGCGTGAGCCACTCGACGAAGCGCGTGGCGTCGTGTCCCCCGCTCCACGAAATCTCCCGCACGGTGAGCCAGGCCTCCATCGGCTCGGGGAACTCGGAGACCGCGCACACGTAGCGGCGCAGCATGACCGCCACGGGGAAGCCCCGCTCGAAGCGACTGCGACGCGGTTCGATGAGCGGCCCCAGCGGGACCTCCCAGAGTTCCCGATGCCGCCCGAGCAGCTCACGCACCCGCGCTTCGTCCGGTGTCGGCGCGCACTGCAGCATGATGAGCTCGCCCCGCGGGTCACCCTCCTCGAGGAGACGGTCCGCGAGCACCAGCCGCGCGGCATCGTCCTCCAGCGCGGCGTAGACGCTGGGTAGCAACAGCTCGCGCGCGGAGGCCCCCTGGGCGTCCGACCGCTCCCGCTCCTCCACCGCGCGGAGCAACACCTCGCGCAGCGCCAGGGCCTCGTCGCTCGGAACGGCGGGCGTCCACTGCTCCCACTTCTCGATGAGCGCCCCCAACTGGCGGGTGGAATCGTCTTCGCGTCCCAGCCGCGCCTGCAACGCTCGCAGGTCCTCCGTCTGCGCTCCCGGTCCCACGTACGCGAGCGCCTCGCAGAGCTTCGACAGGGTCGCGGGTGTCCGCGCCGTGGCGAGCCGGGCCACGGAGAGCAACGCGGGGATGAACCGAGGGTCCGCATCGAAGCGGAACACGCAGGCGACCCACTCCTCCACGTGAGGCGAGGAGTCCTCCAAGGCCATGAGCGTGCGAGCGAGCCCGGTGGGCGTCGAGGCCCAGTCCCGCCGCTGGCCCGGGAAGCCGGACCCCTCCCTGCGCGTCTCTTCGGCGTCGAGTCGCGCGCCGAGGCGCGAGATGGGCTCGAGCAACGAAGGAGCGCGGAGGCGCCGCCAGGCTTGCAGCAACTCGCCCAGGGCCTGCGGTTCCTTGTACTGCGCGAAGCGCGCCACGGCCCGGGACAGGAACGAGGCCAACGACGTGTTCTTCGGTGACCTCACACGGCTACTCCCAGATGACGTGTGTGTACGCCGCCGTGGCCTGCTTCAGGTTCTCGATATCCCAGGGCTTGAGCTTGCGCTCACAGCGCACACGAAGCCGTGTCGTCCCGAAGCCCTCCGCCTCGCGAAGGACCTCCCCGAACAAGCGGACCGTCTCCTCGCTCAGGAGCGTCGCCTCGATGGGCACTTCCGCCGACGGCCGCACCGTGAGTCGCCATGCGCCCTGGCAGTAGGCATCGAAACGCTCCAACGTCCGCCCCAGTGGAGCGTTGGCGCACATGCGGATGTCGAACGGCCCGGCTTCGCGAACCTCCAGCCACGACAGGCTCGGCAGCAGGGCCAGTCGCGCGAGCGCCACCTCCCACCCGGAGATACGCTTCGCGAGCCGTTCGGCTCCGTCCAATTCCAGATGGACCCTGTCGAGTCGATCCACGGCCACCTCCACCCTGCTCACGGAAGGATGCGGACCCATCCGCCCGGCCGAGAAGAGCGACATCTGGCGCACCCGCTCGATACCGCGCAGGTGTGGATGCATGAGCCACTCCGCGTCGATACCGCGCCCCCAGTCGACCTCGCGCACCATGCTCCACTCGGGAGCGGGCACGGTGGAGGGAGCTTCGGGTGGAGCCTCCCAGCCGATCCAGACAGCCGCTGGGAATCCCCGCTCGAAACGCGTCTTGCCCCGCTGGATGATGGCCCCCAGGGGTGCTTCCCAGGTCGACCGATGCGCATCGAGCAGCGCGTTGACCCGGGCCTCATCGGGGGCGGGCGAGCATTGCAGCACGATGAACTCGCCCCATGGATCGCCGAGGGCCACCAGCTCGTCGGCCATCACCAGCCGCGCGGCATCGTCGTCGGGTTGGGCGTAGACCTGCGGGAGCCACTTCTCCCGGACGCTCGCGCGGCGCTGCTCGAGCTCCACCCTCGCGCCGAGCGCTTCCCTCAAGCCCTGGAGCGCCGCCTGGGCACGCGCATCCAGGGCTGGAGGCACCCACTCACGCCCCATGCGGATGATGAAGGCGAGCCGAGCGGCGGAGTCGTTGTCCGGCGCCAGGCTGGCGTGCAGCGCCTCGAGCGGCGCGACGTCGAAGGGAGGCCCCACGTGCTTGAGCGCCAGACACAGCTTCGTCAGGTTCCGCGGCTCCTGGAACTCAGGCCGCCGGGAGAGGAGCACCAGCGCTGGCGCCAACTGGGGGTTCGGGGACGTCCCAGGGACCGCGTCGAGGTAAGGCATCAACGAATGCCACGACCGCCCCTCCCGTGGCACGAGGAGCCACGCCAGGTACCTGGGCGTGTCCGCCCACGCCGCGTACAGCGGCGGACCGGCGGCTTCGTCCACGGCGAGGCGCTTCGCGACCAGGCGCCTTTCGAACTCTTCACAAATCCTGACCAGGGCCGGTGAGCGGCACACCTGCCAGGCCGACATCAGGGCGGCGAGCGTCCGATCTTCGTCCTCCCGGGCAAAGGACTCCGCGGCGCGCTCCAGGTGACCGTACACGATGTCATTCACGTCGCCACTCTACCGCGACGTGGAAACGCCCACACCCGTGCCCCCTCATTCCCAATCGACGCGAGCGTATTCGGACGTGGCCTCGCGCAGCCGCCCGATGGCCAGCGTATCCAGCCGCCGGGGACAGCGGACGTGGAGCCCGTAGGCGTTGAACCTCGCGGCGGCGCGGAGGACGGTGGCGAACGCGTCGACGTGGCGCTCGCTCAGCAGCGTGCCTCTCACGGGGACCTCCGCCGCCCGCGTCACCTCCACCGTCCACGCGCCGTCCCGGGTCGCCTCGAAGTGCTCCAGCCTGGCCGCCAGGGGCGAGCTCGCGCACAGCGCCACGTCGCTGGGCACCGCGTCCGGCAGCTCCACGCGTGTCAGGTGCCGCAGCGCGGAGAGCGCGTCGAACACCCCGGGGGCCGTGCGCAGCAGGTCGCCGCCCATCTCCAGGCTCCGCACGGGGAGCGTCGACGCGCCCAGCCGGTTCGCCAGCACGGCGGGCACGTGGCGCAGCCGCGTCACCCGGCGCAGGTTCGGGTGCGCCAGCCACACACTCCAACGCTCGACGATGTCGTCCCACGCGCCGATGACCGGATTCCAGTCCACCTCCACCACCGTGCCCCACGCGAGCCCCGGCTCCGGCAGGCGCGGCCCCAGGTCGTCCGCCGTCATCCGCACCGCCACCGGGAACCCCCGCTCGAAGCGCGTGCGACCGCGCTCGATGACCCGCCCCAGCGGCGCCTCCCACTTCACCCGGTTCATCGAGAGCAACTGCGCGATGCGGGGCGTGTCCGGCTCCGGCGCGAACTGGAGCATGATGAACTCGCCCAGCGGATCCCCCAGGCCGAGCAACTGGTCCGCCAACACCATCCTCGCGCTGTCGTCCTCGGGCGCGTCGTAGACCCGGGCGAGCAGCGCCTCGCGGGTGCCCGCGTCCTGGCGCTCCCCCATCGCCCGCGCCTCGATGGCCTCTCGCAACGCCTCGCACCGCTCCAGCGCCAGCGCATCGAGCACCGGCGGCGTCCACGCCGCCCCCAGCCGGATGACCCGGTCGAGCTGCCGCGTCACGAACGACAACACCGGAGGCAACCGGGCCTTCAGCGCCCGCAACAACTGCACGTCGAACGGCGGCCCCACGTGCATGTACACGTCACAGAACGCCGCCAGGACACGGAAGTCCTCCACCACCTGCATCCGGGAGAGCGCCTGCAACACCGGGACGAAGCGCGGGTCCGCGGGCCACTGCCGCAGCCGCTCCAGTCGTCGACTCGTCTCCCGCCAGTTCGACGACGACGCGAACCCCAGCAACGACACCAGCATCCTCGGCAGGTCCATGGGGTGGCGCCGCTCCAACTGCGTCTCCCACGACGAGCCGACGTCCAGCGGCGTGAGCCCCTCCCCCAGCCGGTCCGACAGCTGCTGGACGAGCGCGATGACGGGCTCCGCCCGGGACTCGCGCCAGGCCTCCAACAACTGCTCCAGCGCCGCGTCCTCTTCATGCCGAGCGAAGGAATCCGCGGCGCGCCCCAGGAGCCCGTTCAGGATTTCGTTCACGGCCCTCCAGCGTAGGGGATTGCCGCCCCTCGGACGAAGGCGCTCCGCCACCAAGGGTCCGCCAATACTCAAGCCGCGACTTGACAATCACCCCACCCCGTCGATACTTAAGTCCATGCTAAACAGTGACTCGGTGGACCGCGTCTTCCACGCGCTGGGCGACGCCACCCGGCGGGCCATCGTCGAGCGGTTGAGCCGGGGCGCGCTGTCGGTCAGCGAGCTGGCGAGGCCGCTCGACATCACGCTGGCGGCGGTGGTGCAGCACCTCCAGGTGTTGGAGGAGAGCGGCATCGTCCAGACGGAGAAGGTGGGGCGGGTGCGCTCGTGCCAGTTGCAACCCGACGGGCTGCGCGTCGCCGAATCCTGGCTCGCGGACCGCCGGGGCCTGTGGGAGCGGCGCTTCGACCGGTTGGGTCAATTGCTCGAGGAGGCGGAGCCCCCACCGGGTCCCTCTCGCCGAAGGAAGGACAAACCATGAAGACACTCCCCGTCGTCCACGGTTCATTCACCCTCGAGCGCGAGTATCGCGTGCCACCGTCGCGGGTCTTCGCCGCCTGGGCGGACCCGGAGGTGAAGGCGCAGTGGTTCATCGGTCCGCCGGAGCGGTGGACGCTGGTGGCCCGCGAGCTGGACTTCCGCGTGGGAGGCCGCGAGCTGCTCCACGGGCAATTGACCGGAGGGCCCTCCACCGTCTTCACCGCGCGCTATCACGACATCCGCCCGGACGAGCGGCTCGTGTATGTCTATGACATGCACGTGGGGGGCACGCACCTGTCGGTGTCGCTGGCCACGGTGGAGCTGCGCGCCACGCGCACGGGGACGCTCATGCGCTTCACGGAGCAGGCGGCGTTCGTGGATGGACAGGACGGCACGCGCTCACGCGAGGGCGGGACGGCGGCGCACTTCGACCGGCTGACGCCGGTGCTGGAGAAGCCCCGCGAGGTGCTCTCCGAGCGGGTCTTCGACGCGCCCCGGGACAGCGTGTACCGGGCCTTCAGCGACCCGCGGCAACTGGCGCGGTGGTGGGGACCGCGGGGCGCCACCAACACGTTCCACACGTTCGACCCGCGACCGGGCGGCGCGTGGCGCTTCGACATGCACGCGGCCGACGGCACCCGCTACGCCATGGACAAGGAGTTCGTGGAGGTGGTGCCCGGCGAGCGCGTCGTCCTGCGCCACCACCAGGCCTCGCACGCGTTCGAGATGCGCATGGACTTCGCGGCCGAAGGCGAGCGCACGCGCGTCACCTGGCGCATGCGGTTCGAGTCGGAGCAGGAGTTCGACCCGGTGCGCGGCTTCGTCGAGGAGGCGAACCAGCAGAACTTCGACCGGCTCGAGGCGCACCTGGCGGCGAGGAAGGACGCCCACTGACACCACGTCAGTGGACGCCGTGCTCCTGGGACGTGGCCATGCCGCCGTCCCCCGTCACGGTGAGCGTCAACGCACCGGGCTGGGTGGCGCGGAAGTAGAACACGGCCTCGTGCTGCGGCCCCTCCAGCGTGAGCGACCAGCCCGTCCCTCCCGTGGGGACCGCGTCACCACACGCGGCGTCTCGATACAGCACGAGCCCCGTCGCGGCCGGCCCCGTGGCGGAGACCTGCAGCGCGGGTGACGCCAGGGCGGACAGGTTGCCCACCCCGTCCTGGCTCTGCACCGCGACCGCCTCCGAGCAGCCCCCCGCCACCGCTTCGTGGCGAGGCGTGAGGATGGACAGACGAGCGGCGGCCCCGGCGGCCACGGCCACGTCGAACGTCACCCCGGGCCTGGTGTCGCGCGAGTACCCGGGGCCGCTCACGCGGTTCTGGCTGATGCGGTTGGCCCCGCCCAGGTCCGAGATGGCCGCCAGGTAGGACTGGCTGCTCGTCACCGGCCCCGCGTGGGACAGCGTGTTCCCCACGACCTCCAGGCGGGTGGACGCGGGCAGCGGGTTCCCGTTCGCGTCCGCCTGGGAGAGGTCGATGCCCACGTCGTTGTCCTCCAGCACGTTCTGCTGGATGAGGACGTCCTCGCACAGCGCGCCGTTGTAGTACGGGCCTCCGGCGACCAGCAGGCCCGCGGACGTCCAGCCCGTCCCCGCGTAGGCGTTGCCGCGCACCGTGTTGCGCACCACCTGCCCCGAGGCGCCGTAGCTCAACTGGATGCCGTTGCGCGCGATGGTGGTGACGGGGCCTCCGCCGTCGACGACGTTGTCCGACACGTCCACCAGCACCCGCCCGGTGGCGACGATGCCCGCCTTCTGGAAGCCCGCCACCCGGTTGCGCAGGATGTCCACGCTGGGCGTCAGGGTCGCGTCCGCTCCGGCGCGCACCTCGATGGCCGTGCCCTCCTGGCAGCCGCCCTGGCCCTCCTTCTGGTGGATGTCGAGGACCTCGCTGTCGTGGATGGAGCCCGTCGCGCCCTCGAAGAGGATGCCGCGCAGCCGCGCCGCGCCCACGTCACAGGCCAGCTCCGACAGACCGCGCGCCGTCACCCTCACGCGAGTCACGTGCGCCGTGAGCCCCTCGTTGCCGAGCACCGCGCCGGTGAAGCGACGGCCCCGGGGGTCCACCGCCGTGAGCGTGAAGCCCGCGCCGTCGAACGTGAACCCGTCCGGGATGCGCACCGTCTGCTCCGTCGTGCAGTCCGCCGTCAGCGTCACCCGCTCCGGCTCCAGCGTCATCGCGCACGGCGGGTGCTCACCACACAGCCAGTCCCCCCACTCCACCGGGAAGGTGTGCGTCGCGCTCAGGCCGGAGGCGTTGCGCACCGTCACGGTGACGACCGGCTCGGTGTCCGCCGGGATGCACGACAGGGCGACCCAGTCCACGAGGCTGGTGTCTCCATCGCGGGTGGCCTTCCCGAGCAACCCCGTGTTGGTCGTCCAGGCGAAGGTGAGGGGCTCGCCGAACGGGTCCTTCGCGGAGGCGGAGAGCTTCACCAGCTCCGCCGCCACGGCGCCCGGGGCGGACTGCGAGGTGGCGGTGATTTCGGGCGGCAGGGCGGCGCGCACGCAGACGCCCACCGAGCGCTCGCTGCGCCCGCCGAACGCGTCGCTCACGATGACGGACAGGCGGCAGTTGTCGCACGTCCCGGGGGGAATCGCGGTGGGGGTGAAGGAGGTCTGCGCGGCGCTCGCGTCGCCGAAGGTGCCCGCGCAGGTGGCGGACCAGGCGTAGGTGAGCGCGTCGGCGTCCTCGTCCCGGCCCACGGCCTGGATGGCCAGGGGCTCTCCCGGACGGGCCTGCTCGGCCGGTCCCGTCCCGACCTCCGGTACGAGCGGCGCGCGGTTGAGCGTGACCGGCGCCTCCACGCCCCAGCCGCCGCCCACCTCCACGTTCACCGCGAAGTCGAGCGTGGCCGAGGCGCCGCTCGCGTCCGAGACGCGGACCGTGAGCGTCACCTTCCCTCGGCGGGGTGGCGCCTTCCACTCCGGGTTCGCGGTGGTGGCAGCGGAGAAGGTTCCGTCGGAGGCGCTCCACGCGTAGGTCAGCGTCCCCGCCTCTTCCGACGCCCGCGCCAGCACGCGCAGTTGCATCGATTCCTCCGGAGGCACGGCGGCGCGGGTCGACACGACCGCGTCGATTGCGGGCGACGCGGGGCTCGCGGTCGCCGCGTCCGCGTGGGGGACCGCCACGATGAGCGCGGGGCGGTGGTCGATCAACACCACCTCCGGGACGAGCACCTTCGCCAGCACGACCCCGCTGCCGTCGACCGCCTCCACGGTCAGCGCTCCGCCCTTGCCCGAGGGGAGTCCACGCACCAGTCGATGCCAGGAGGCGCCCGGCTCGGGCGTTCCCTCGAACGTCACGGGAATCGCCGCTGCCTTGGCGGGCGTGAAGGCCCCCTTCACGGTGGCCGTGGGCTCCAGCGCCAGCGAGCGGGGCAGCACCGCCACCACCCGCAGCGAACCCGAGGGCTCCGCCCCCATCGGCGTCGCGTCATCGAGATGACACGCCGGAGCCAACGCCAGCACTCCGGTGAGCAGGGCCAGACGTAACGCGTCCGCTCGAGACATGGGGGATGTCCTCCTGGCGATGAATCGGATGTCGACGATACCGGCAAGCGTCCAGACCCCGAAACAACTGGCCACGCCTTCCCGCATGCTCGCCCGCCAACCGCGAACACACCTCACGTCCCCCGAGGCAGGCCCCCGTCGGGAGGATGACACCCACACACCAGCCGAGGGCATCTCCTCCCGTCGTCGCCGCGATGCGACATCGGCTCAACGGTCGCGTGGAGGATGTCTCACCATGTGTCCGATGAGGTGGACCTCCCGGTAGCCCTCGCCCTTCCTGAAGTTGAAGAGGCGGAGCGCCGGCTGCGTCTTCCGGTTGTAGGCCCGTCCCAGGACGGCGGCGAGGCTCGCGGGGCACGCCATCGCCAGCCAGACCTCGGAGACGTCGGACACGTTCTCGTGGAGGTCATCCAGGCACTTACGGAACTCCTCCAGCGCGCGGAGGCCGTCCTGCTCGCTCTCCAATGCGGAGGAGGAGATGCCACGTGCCACGCGCAGTCGCATCAGCGGCATCGGTGACTCGGCGCCCAGCCACTGCGTCACGGCCTCGGGGGACACCACCTGGTTGACCTCGACGAGGAGCGCCAGGCGGTTCCCGGCGGCCCGACAGGCGTCCTTGTCGGGGAGCACGTGCTCCGTGAAGAACCGCCCCTCCTTCGGGATGGGCAACGCGGCATCGTAGCCACAATCCCAGATGCCGTTGCGACCGCGCTGCTCCTGGTAGGCACGCAGCTTCAATCGCTGGGTCAGCCAGCCCAGGTGGAACATGAGCGGCAACGGGGCGCGACCGAAGAGGTGCATGCGACTGACCTCGGGGCCCATCGCATTCACGAGCTGCTCCGCCTGCTTGAACGCGCGCCGCCATTCGACCGGTGTCGCGGGCAGGCCGTCGTCGACCCTGCCGAACGGCTGGAGCACGAGGGTGGGGATGGTCGCCGCGTCCTGCTTCACCAGCGCCTCGTGGATGCTCCCTTCGGCCACGTTGAAGTTCACCTCGTAGGCCACCGCGACCTCATCCGGCATCCGGGGAGGGTGCTCCGGCTCGAACAGGATGCGTTCGCCCCGCAAGGGCTTCTCCTCCGAGGGCGCGGGCATGAAGAGCTGGAGGGAGGCCCAGTCCGACGTGTTGAGCGGCAACGCCGCGTGGGCGGCCTGGTAGGCCTCGCGGATGGAGGTCTTCCGCATGCTGAAGGCCTCGTGGAACGCACGACTCATCAGGACCGAGCCGTCCACGGACAGCGGCATCAACGACGCGATGACACCTGGGAAGCCCAGTTGGTGGATGTCATGGGCCACGCCTCCGAACATGCGCCCGGGACGCCCCGGGTCCCCGCCGTGACAGGCGCTGAGGATGACGACCTGGAGGTCCTCCTTGAAGGGCGCCAGGATGGCGCGGATCCGCTCGCCCATGACCACCTCGGGGACTCGCCACGGGTAGGGAGCGTTCCACACCAGCCCGAACGCCCCGTCCTTCTCGCTCCCGTGGCAGAGGATGTGGAGGACCTGGAAGGGCCGACCCTCGTCACGCGCGCGCCGGAGGGTGTCCCTCAGCGCGTCCTGGTCCATGTCCTCGAGGACGTCCTCCTTCGGGTCGAACCCGGGGCAGGTGTCACGCAGCGCCCGAAGGTGCGCGTCCACGCCGACGGGGTCCAGCCCCATCGGTTCAGCCCAGGCGAACAGCGTGCGACCCGAGCGAGCGGCCTCCGCGGGAGCGGGGTGGTTGCTGGCCCACTCGAAGGAGACGGGGTACGGCTGGATGGAGCCGAGGCTCCGGTATCGGTCGAGCTCCAACACGGCCCAGGGCAGGCTGAACAGCTCGCTCGCGCTGAAGCGGAAGCGCAACAGGCAGGGTGTCGGCGTGGTCCCTTGCGCGTCGAGCAACGCGGACTCGTAGCCACTCCACCCGGTGGTTCCCTTGAGCACGTCCTGGAGGAAGCGCAGCAGCAGCGCGCCCATCTGCCTGCGCGCCACTTCGGGTGGCTCGCACTGCCGGAAGGCGTCGCGGAGCGACTCCACTTCGTCCCACGGGAAGCGCGCCACGCCCAGCTTTCCGTAGGGCCCGCGCGCGAAGTACAGCTGAGGCTTCTCATCGAACTCCGTCGGGCGGTCCAGGTTCTCCACGCGCCCCAGCTCGATGGTCAGGATTCGCGGCTCAGCCATGGGAGGCCACCGCGAGAGGGAACTCGGGGCCGAACAGCTCGCGCCAGCACTCGCTCGCCCGCCGGTGCTCACCCCGGGACTCCTGGGTCAACGCGGCCTGGGCCGCGAGCGCATCGAAGCCCCCCCGCTCCTGCCGCCGGGCCACTGCCGCCTGGCCCGGCTGCAACTCCAGCTTCTGCACGAACCGCTCGAAACACCGCCCCACGGTCGACATGGCTCTCGCTCCCTCGTTGAACAGGGAGACGAGAAGCCATCGCGATTGTTACCTCCGGCACGCCCCGCGCCCCGCATCACACCCTCCAGCCGGTTCCCGGCGTCGTCGGCACGACGCGGGTCTACCCACAGCGTCCACCAGCGGGCGCCCACCGTGACTCGGCGGCACGCGGCCTGGCTCCGAGTGCTCTGTTGCGCCGCCTCGTGTCCCCACCCGCTCCACGCCGCCCGCAGCCCTGGCCCATCCGCGTGGCCCACTGGGTCAACGTGCCCCTGCTCGTCATCATGGCGATGAGCGGCCTGCAGATCTTCGCCGCCTATCCCATGCTCGGCCCGCGGGGGCAGCCCGTCGGCTGGTACCCCTTCCAAGGCGAATCCCCTCCAGGGTGGGCGCGGCTCGGAGACTGGCTCGCCGGCGCGCGCCACTGGCACTTCGCCTTCGGCGGCTTCCTCGCCCTCAACGGCGCCATCTACCTGCTCTACCTCGTCCTCAGCGGCGAGTGGCGCAGGCGCCTCTTCCTCCCGCACCGCGACACACGCAACGCCGTGGAGACGCTCGCCTTCTACCTCCGCATCCGGAAGCACGCCCCCGCCCAGGGCCTCTACAACGGACTGCAACGCCTCGCGTACACGGGCGCGCTGCTGCTCGGCATCCTCGCGGTGCTCTCCGGCCTCGTCCTCTACAAGCCCGTCCAGCTCGGCGCCCTCACCGCCGCGCTCGGCGGCTACGACACCGCGCGCGCCCTCCACCTGGGCGTGCTCGCCGGCTTCGCCCTCTTCACCCTCGGCCACGTCACGCTGGTGCTCCTCCACCCACGCTCGCTCGGGGAGATGGTCACGGGCGGCAGGAGACCCGATGTCTAGGCTGCTCATCCCCAAGCGGCGCACACCACGCCTCACCCGCCGCGAGCTGCTCGTCGGCGCCGCCGCGCTCTCGCTCCCCGCCTGTGACAGCGCCCACCCGCGCGCGGGCTTCCTCGGCGCCATGGAGCGCGTCAACGCGCGGCTGGAGGCCGCCCTCTTCGACGAGGACCGGCTCGCCCCCGAGCCCCCCGCCGAGGAGGAGACCCCGCCCGGCGCCTTCCCGAAGTACTTCATCTCGGAGGCGGTGCCACTGGCCCCCAGGAACTGGCGGCTGCGCGTCGGCGGGCTCGTCACCCGCCCCGTCCTGCTCACGCTGGAGGACCTCCAGCGCATGCCGCGCAACGGCTACCGCCTCCGCCACCACTGCGTGGAGGGCTGGAGCGCGGTGGCCACCTGGCACGGCGTGCGCGTGCGCGACCTGGCCCAGGCCGTGGGCGCGTCACCCGACGCGCGCTTCGTGGAGTTCCGCTCCTTCGACGCGGGCTACTGGTCCTCGTGGGACCGCCCCAGTGCCCTGCACGCCCAGACGCTGCTCGCGTACGGCATGAACGGCTACCCGCTGCCCCCCGAGCACGGCGCGCCGCTGCGCCTCTACTCGGCGGTGAAGCTCGGCTACAAGATGGTGAAGTACCTCACCGAGGTGAACTTCCTCCCCGAGCCCACGGGCGGCTACTGGGAGGACCAGGGCTACGAGTGGTTCGCGGGCGTCTAGCGCCCCTCAGGCCTTGCTGCCCACGAAGCCGCCGCTGAAGGGCGAGAAGCCGCGCTGGCGCAGCGCCTCGCGCTCGGCCTTGAGCGCGGCCAGGGCCTCGTCGCGCGAGGCGTAGTGGTTCACCGCCGCGCCGTTGATGGCGCCGCTGGTGAGCACGAACATCCGCGTCATCTCGTCCCCGCCGAAGCGGTAGGAGCGGTGCGTGTAGCGCTCCAGCACCTCGCGCCGCTCCTTGCCGAAGACGCGCCCGGCGGTGAACTTCACCACCAGCCCGTCCAGGTTGATGAGCAGGTCCACCTTGCCCGGGTACTTCGAGAGGTGCCCTTCCACCTCCCGCCTCCAGCGCAGCACGTCCTCCTCGTTCACCAACAGGCAGTCGGTGAAGTGCGCGGTGACGACGTCGTTGGGCGCGTCGTACTCGAAGGTCATGTTCCAGGCCATCGTGAGACCTCCTCCGACAACGGCGTCAGGCGGGGTTCGCACCCGCCAGGAACGCGGACAGCACCGCCGCCGTCTCGTGGGGGGACTCCACCTGGGGATAGTGACCCGGGCCCGGGATGTGGGCCATGCGCGCGCCGCGGATGTGCCCCGCCACGGCCTGCCGCAGGAACGACGGCGGCAGGAAGGGGTCGTCCGTGGACACCACCAGCGTCGGCGCGGTGATGGACGCCAGCCGGCTCTCGAAGCCGCCCGCGGTCCACGCGTCGAAGACCTTCTGGATGGAGTCCTCGGACACCGTCGCCGCGTCCGCCAGCGCGACCTCCAGGGCCTCCGCCGACAGCTTCTTGCAGGCCAGCCCGAGGATGGTCGACTGCTTCTGGCGATCACCCGCGGACGTGCGGAACAGCCCCGCCGCGTCCGAAGGCAGCGGCAGCCCCGAGGCCGGCACCGTGTTGAACAGCGCCAACCCCTCCACCCGGTCCGGCACCTCCGAGGCGATCCACTGCGCCACCTGCCCGCCCATGCTGTGGCCCACCACCGTGAAGCGCTTCGCGCCCACCGCGTCCACCACGGCCAGCACATCCTGGGCCAGGCCCTGGATGGAGAAGCCCTCCTTCGCGCGACCCGACTGCCCCGTGCCACGCGCGTCCGGCACCACCAGCCGCAGGCCCGTCAGGTCCAGGCTCTCGAGGAGCGACGTCCACACCGCCCCCGACACCATCCAGCCATGCACCAGCACCACGGTGCGCGGCCCGTCCCCAATGACCCGGTAGTGGATCGAAGTCCCGTCAGCAGCGGAAATCGTGGGCATGCGGTCTCCTCAGAGGAATGCGATAAAACGGCATTGAATAAATCTATGGAAGCGAAAGCAAGCCATGACGCCTGGGCCGGTGCCAGGTGCGGATGTAGGCGTTCGCTGGGAGTCCGGGCCGGGTTCGCTGGGGAGCGGGGTGGGCGGGGACGTAGGAGGTAGGGCGGGCCCACGCGGCGCCGGGCTCTGGCAGAGTCCGCGGCCTCATGGTGGATGAACGGGACGGGACGGGGCGCGAGGCGCTTCGCGCGGTGCACTGCGAGGACGCGCTGACGTGGCTGGCGGCGCAGCCGGTGCTGACGGGGTGCTCGGCGGTGGCGTCGCTGCCGGACGCGTCGGAGTTCCCCACCCTCTCGCTGGCGGAGTGGAAGGCGTGGTTCATCCGCGCCGCGGCGCTGGTGATGTCGCGCGTGCCGGACGACGGCGTGGCGCTCTTCTACCAGACGGACGTGAAGGAGGAGGGGCACTGGGTGGACAAGGGCTACCTGGTGTCGCGCGCCGCGGAGGAGCAGGGGCTGGGGCTGCTGTGGCACAAGGTGGTGTGTCGCCGGGCGCCGGGCACGGTGACGTTCGGCCGGCCCGCGTACTCGCACATGCTGTGCTTCTCCAAGGGCCTGCGCGCGGACATGGCCAGGTCCACGGCGGACGTGCTGCCGGAGGCGGGCGAGGTGACGTGGACGCGCGGCATGGGCGTGGAGGCGTGCCTCGTCGCGTGCCGCTTCATCCTGGAGCAGACGGCGACGCGCACGGTGGTGGATCCGTTCTGCGGCCACGGCACGGTGCTGGCGGTGGCGAACGCGCTGGGGCTGGACGCGGTGGGCGTGGAGCTGAGCCGCAAGCGGGCGCGCAAGGCGCGCAACCTCCGCGCGGAGTGGCGCGAGGGGAAGCTGGTGCTCCTGCCCACGGACACCGGCGCGCCGACGCCGGAGTGACACGAGGATTCGCCACGGGGCACGACGCGCGGGCCGCGCCCCGGTGGCGTGTGACTACGCGGTGGGGGTGACGCGCGCGGGGGGAGCTTCCGGGGCGACGAGCGCGAGCGTGGTCAGCTCCTGCGTCACGACGGCCTCGAGCTCCTGGATGAAGGCGCCGAAGAGGCGCTCCTCCAGCGCGAGGGCGTCGTCGAGCGAGGCGCCCACGGCGGAGAGGCGCGCCACGCAGGCGTCCTCGATGGAGCGGCGGTGGCCCTGCTCCTCGGTGACGACGCGGCCCAGCTCCTCGCGGACGGAGGGGCTGCGCGAGGCCGCCTTGTAGAGCGGGTAGAGCACCATGGCGCGGCGCTCGATGGCGGTGGTGGTGAGCAGGTAGTGGAGGAAGACGTCCGGGCCGCCGGTGTGCGCGGTGGCCCAGGCGGCCAGTTCGTGGTCGAGCGCCTGGAAGTAGCGGCCGGCGGCCTCGGGGCAGAGGAAGCCGGAGGGCTCGGCGCCGGAGAGCTCGGCGGACAGGCGCTTGAAGGCGAAGGCATGGCGCGTCTCGTCCGCCAGGTGCTCCAGCACCGCGAGCGTCGGGTGGCGGTCCGCCACGGTGCGCGAAATCTTCCGCGCCCCGATGAACTCCATGAAGGACAGGGTGTGCAGCCAGCGGGCCTCGAGCTCCGGCACCTGGGACAACTGACGAAGCACCGCCTGGATTCGGTCACGCATGCCGCGCCCTCTAGCGCGTCGGCCGCCCGGGCGCGAGCAGGATTGATGGGCCAGGAGGCGGTACGAACGCGTCCACGGACTACACGCCCACAGTCCGTCACGCACAGACGCTCAGCCCCTCCGCAATGAAGAGCCAGCTGAGACCCGAGCGGGCCTGAGGATCGAGTGCGGCATGTCCTCGGCAACGGTCTCGAATGCCCATGTACTGTCTCTTCCCTCGGAAGGTCCTGCCGCAGACCTGGTTCTCCAGGCGGCGTGTCCGCCCATCAGGGCCAGCGGCGAACCATCCACCGAGGCGGGCGGCCCGCCCACGACGCCTCACGCGGGCGCGGGCGCGTCGCTGTCGAACAGCAGCTCCGCCTCCACCCGCCGAGGCCGCGCCGTCCCCGCCTCGAACACGCGGCCCACCGGCACCTCCAGCTCCATGAACCGGAACAGCTCCGTCGCCACCGCGTGCGGCGCGTCCCACATCACGAAGTGCCGCGCGTCCGGCACCTGCACCAGCCGCGCGCCCGGGATGTCCCACGCCAGCCGCTCTCCGTACCGCGCCGGCAGCAGCGCGTCCTCCTCGCCCCACAACAGCAGCGTCGGCACGCTGACGTGGCCGAGCCTCGGCGCCAGCTCCCGCGTCTGGTTGGTGTCGAGCGCCACCGCGTCGCGCACCAGCGACACCAACCCCACCTCCGTCGCGTACGGCGCCAGCAACCCCTCCACCACGCCATCCGGCGGCGCCGTCTCGAAGCCCTTCCAGCGCAGCGCCAGCCGCAACAGCCGCCCCACCCGCTCCGGCGACAGCCGCCGCGTCGCGGACGGCGTCCCCAGCAACGACATCAGGCTCAGCGGCCACGCGTCGTAGCAGATGCTGTCCACCAGGCACAGGCGCCCCACCCGCCGTGGGAAGCGCACCGCCAGGTGCTGCGCCACGCCGCCGCCCACGTCGTGCCCCACCACCAGCGCGTCGACGAGGCCCAGCCGGTCCATCCACGCGTCCAGCGCCTCCGCCTGCCGCCCCACGGAGCGGTCGAAGACGTCCCGCTTGTCCGAGAACCCGTACCCCAACAGGTCCGGCACCAGCACCCGGTTCGTGGTGGCCAGCCCCGCCGCCAGCCCGCTCCACACGTAGCCCCACGTGGGGATGCCGTGCAGCAACACCACGGGCGGCCCGTCCCCCAGGTCCACGTAGCTCAAGAACCGGTCCCCCAGCTCCACCACGTCCTGCATGCGCTGCCACGCTCGCCAGTTCATCTCAGCTCCTTCGCCGCCACCCAGTCCGGCACCAGCCGGGCCGCCCCCGGGATGGGTTGCCGCAGGATGTCCGGCACGTCCTGCACCATCAGCGCCAGGTTCACGAGCAACCCCGGCAGCCGCTCCTCCAGCGCGTCCGTCAACCGCAGCACCGCGTCCGCGTCCTCGCCCAGCGACGTCACCCGCTGCCGGCTCAGCGCCACCTCGAAGGGCAGGTCCCGCGCCTTCTGGCGCATCACCGCGCGCAGGCCCTCCGTGGCCCGCGCGTACGCCTCGTCGCGCATCACCGGCCCCAGCCGGCTCCACACCGCCTCCAGGTACTCCGGCCAGCACGCCAGCGCGCGGTACTCCCCGGGCACGCCCGGATGCCCCACCCGCTTCACGATGTCCGAGTACAGCGCCCGCAGCCGCGCGTCCGGCGGACGCTCCGGGGCCCACTCCATCGCCGCCATGCGCGGCAGCGCGCCGCGCTCCACCCGCTCCACCGTCCCCGACCGCCCGCCCCGCCCCACCGGCTCGCCGCGCAGCGCCAGCCGCACCGCCGCCACCATCAACGCCACCCGCGGCTGCATCGCCTCGTACAGCTCCAGGATGCCGCGCGCGTGGAAGCGCTGACTGGGCCCCAGGTCCGCCGCGTTCCACGCGCCCAGCACCTCCCAGCCCACCGTCGCCTCCAGCGTCCGGGCCCACAGCCCCTGCGCGGACTCCTCGAAGGCCCGCGTCTCCACGCTCGGCCCCAGCGCCTCCCACATCGCCACGAAGAAGCGCGGGAAGGCGGCCCACGTCCGCAGGGACACGTCCACCCCCGTCACGCGCATCGTCCGCCGCAGCTCGTGGTAGACGCGCTCGACCGCGCCCGTCGCCTCGCGCTCGCTCACCTGCCTGACCCTGGCCATGCAGCACCCCCGGTTAGGGTGGACCGCGCGACGCACCCCGGCATCGTCCCCACGCGCGCCCGGATGCCCGGACGCCCGACGTGCCCCCTGTCCCTCCAGGGAAGGCACCACGCGGACTGGAGAACACTCCGGCCGGGCGTCGTTTGACGGGCTCCTCGACGCCTCGCTTTGCTCTGCCGCGCGCGAAGGTGCGCGTGCCTGGTGACCGGGGGCAGCCAGCATGGGACGTCGAGACACAGCGTGTCGTTCGAGGCGGACGCTCGCGCCCAGGCAGTCCACCGGACGCGCCCCCGCCCCGCGCCTTCCGCCCCCGCCCCTCACCCCTTTCCCAGAAGTGGAGCGCCCCTCATGAACGGGCCCGTCATCGACGACCGCCGCGCCGAGCAGGAGCAGGACAGCCGACCTCCCCACCTCGTCGAGGTCCCCCTGGCCAGCGCCGTGGACGGCTACCTGCGCCGGCTCCAGGAGCTGGGCGCCGTGGAGGGCGCGGACGGCGAGGTGGGCCTCCACCCCGCGCTGGCCCCCGTGCTGGAGGCGTTGCACCACCTGCTGGCCGGCGGCGAGGTGGCGGTCCACGTCACGCGCCCTGGCGTGCCCGCCATCGTCGAGGAGCTGCGCGGGCGCGTCGACGAGGCCACGCGCGAGGTCAACCAGCTCCAGTCGCTCGCGTCCTTCACGCTGACCACCACCGTATGAGCCATCCGGGGGGAGGACGCGCGGCCCTGACGGCGTCCTTCCGGCGCTGGACGCGGGCCCAGGACACCGCCGAGGTGCTCGCCGCCGCGGGCGTGGGCCCCTGGCGCGTGCTCACGCTGCTGGTGGTGTGCCTGCTCGCCGCCGCCGCGTGGGCGCCGGGCGCGCGCGTCGTGTTCGGCGTGCCCTTCGGCCTGGGCCTGGCGTGCGCGGCCCCCATGCTGACGAGCGGCCTCGCCTTCTCGCTGGTCCACCGGGGCCGCCGCCACCTGGAGCCATGGGGCTGGGTGTGGATGGTGGCGGGCGTGACGTCCCTGCACTTCTTCCTCGCGGCGCTGATGGCGTTGTCGCAACTGGAGGGCGCCACCGTCATCGCCTCCCTGCTCCTGTTCACGACGGCGTTCCACGGGCGGCTGCACCGGGTGACGCCGCGCACGCCCTTCCTCGCGGTGGGCACGGCGGTGGCGCTGCTGGCGGCGCTGCCCCTGCGCGAGAGCGAGGACCACCTGGTCCTCTTCGGCGTCATCGGCCCGGCGGCCCTCACCGCGGAGCTGTACCTGGGCACCTTCGCCGTGCAGCACGACCGCGCCCGGGCGGAGGCCGCGCGGCTGCGCGCCGCGGTCCAGGCGCAGCTGCTGGACCAGCAGGAGCAGGACGTGGGCCGGCTGTCGCGGGCGCTCGGTGAAATCCTGGGCTACCAGAACGAGCTGGACAGCGCGCTGATGTCGGCGGGCAGCGCGGCGGACATGCTCGCCGTCATGGGCATGGGCGCGCGCCGCGTGGTGCCCGGCGGGCAGGACCTGGAGGTGCAGCTCAAGACGCTCCAGGAGAGCCTGCGTCGCATCCGCGACCGGGTGACGGAGATCCACGCCAAGGGCCGGCGCCACGTGGGCACGGAGCCGGAGCCGGTGGAGGTGGCGCCGCTCCTGGAGTCCGTGCGCGCCAGCGTGGGGCTGCGCTACCCGGACGTGGACATCACCGTGCAGGTGGAGCCCGGAGGACCGCCCCTGCGCGCGCGCATGCGCGGCGGCGTCACCACGCTGCGGCGGGTGATGGAGAACCTGGTGCTCAACGCCTGCGAGGGCGACGGCGCGCGCGGCGCCACGCGCGTGGCGGTGGTGGCCCGCGCCGAGCCGCTCAGCGGCCGGCTGGAGGTGGTCATCACCGATGACGGCCCGGGCTTCCCGCCCGCGCTGCTCGACGGCGCCGTCCAGGCGCTGGCCTCGTCCAAGTCGGACGGCATGGGCCTGGGGCTCTACACGAGCGAGTGCCTGCTGCGCGCCAGCGGCGGCGCGCTCCAGCGCGAGAACACGACGGACGGCGGCGCGCTGCTGCGCCTCGTCCTGCCCCGGGAGTACCCATGAGCGGCGGAGCCATGTACCAGGAGGCCCTGCGGGCGCTGCGGCGGCTGGAGCTGCCGGACGTCTCCGAGCGCGACGTGCTCACCGCGCTGGAGGAGGCGCAGCCCGGGCCGCTGCCGCTGTTCTACGAGGCCGGCGCGGAGGCGGGCCTGGAGCGCGACGTGCTGGTGGCGCGCGGCGTGGGCCTGTTCTTCAGCTTCTGCGCGGGCAACCTCGCCGACGACCTCATCGACGGCGACTGCACCTACTACGTCTTCCCGCTGCGCGACGGTCCGTGCGTGCAGTTCCTCCTCCAGAACCTGGCCTTCGCCTCGCTCACCGAGCCGCGCGCCCGCGTGCCCCCGGGCGCGCTGGCGGAAGGGGCGCGCCTCCTCGCGGTGGCGGCCGGTCCGCAGGCCCAGGAGGTGCGCGTGCGCGAGTGGACGGCGCCGGTGTACCGCCGCGTCGCGGAGGGCATCGCGGGGCTCCAGTGGGCGGCGTACCTGCGCATGCTGTGGGCGGACACGCGGCTGGAGGGGCGCGCGGTGGCGGTGGGCCAGGCGCTGGGGGCGGCGGCCCACGTCGCCGAGGACATCCGCACCCACGACCGGCGCTTCACCTCGCTGCCGCCCGAGGACCGGGACGCGGTGGTGGCCTGGGCGCGCGCGGCCACCGAGGCGCTGCGCGCGTGGGACCTGCGCTGCCTGGACGCGGCCCTGCGCCGCATCGAACCGATATTGCCGGAGGTGTCTCCATGAGGGGGGAGCTGTCGCGGCGCGACGTCCGCCAGGACGACGTCGTCGTCTATTACGAGGAGAAGACGGAGCGCATCCTCCACCGCTACGGGCCGGGGCCGCGCGTGCACTTCCACGTCGGCCTGGTGGACGGCATCCCCCCGCCGGGGGCGACGGAGCCCGTCCTTCGGCGGCGCATCCACGCCTCGCAGGAGGCGCTGCTGGCGGAGGTGGCGCGCGCGGCGGGGCGCTTCCCGGACGGCGGGGACGTGCTCGACGTGGGCTGCGGCCTGGGGGGCGGCAGCCTGTACTGGGCCTCCGAGCACGGGGCCCACGTGACGGCGGTGACGAACGTCGCGTCGCACGTGGAGCTGGTGCGCACCTTCGCCGAAATCGAGGGCGTGGGCGCGCGGGTGAAGGCCCTGCACTGCGACGCGCTCGCGGTGCCCGGCCGCGCGTGCTTCGACGCGGTGGTGGCGCTGGAGAGCAGCAGCTACCTGCCCCGCGCGGAGTGGTTCCGCCGGGTGCGCGCGCTGCTGCGGCCCGGAGGCGTGGCGCTCGTGGCGGACTGCTTCCTGGGGCGGCCGGAGCTGGCCGGGCCCTTCGACCGCTACTGGCGCACGCGCATCGGCACGCTGCACGAATACCTGTCCACCGCGCAGGCGGCGGGCCTGGAGCTGGAGTCGCGCGACGACCTGTCCTCGCGCGCGGTGGGCTTCTGGTCCCTCACGCTGGAGCTGATGGCCCACGAGCGCCACGTCGCCCCCGGTCAGCGGTGCCTGGTGCGGGGCGAGTCGAGCCGCGAGCACCTGCGCCTCCAGCAGGCCCTCATGGATGGAGGCCTGGAGTACGGCCTGCTCGTGCTGCGCCGCGAGGCGTGACGACGGCTGGCGGACACCCCGCCCCCACCGGAGCCCGGGGCGGACGAGGGAGGGAGCCCGGAGGTGGGGGGTGTCACCCCGGCGCGGCGGCACCAGCCTTGGCGCAACCTTGAAAGGGAGGAGTGCGCGATGAGGACCTTCACGCGATGGATGGGGATGGGGCTGGTGGCGGCGGCGCTGATGGTGGCCGGTTGCAAGGACCGGAGCCGGGAGTCCATGGGTCAGCACAACAACCAGGGCGCCACGGGCGGTTCGGGCTCCAGCAGCGGCTCCTCGGGCTCGCAGGAAGGCACGGGCGGTAGCGGCTCGATGCAGGGCAGCGACACGATGCAGGGCGGCGACGCGGGCACCGCGCACTGAGCCACGTGGCCCCGTGCCTCGCACGGTGGGCTCCGGCTGGTATCCTGTCCGCTCCGTTCGGGACAGCCGGAGCCCATCATGCGCAAGGCCATCGGGGTGTGCGTCTTCGTCGGAGCGCTCGCGCTCCTGGGGGTCTGGTTCCTCCGGGACACGGCCTCGCCGCCCGCGCCCGCCGCGCCTGCGCCCGCGCCCGGCGAGCGCGCGACGCGGACCACGCCTCCCGTGCGCGAGACCGCGCCCGGTGGAGGCCTCTCCATCCAGGGCACCGTGGTGGACGTGCGGGGACGCCCCGTCGCGGGCGTCCGTGTCTCCGCCTCGTGGCCCGATGCGGACGAGACGCTGTCGGAGCTGCCGTGCCCGCCCGACCTCCTGCCACCCTGGGAGCGCCCGGCGAGCGCGCCGAAGCCGGGCTTCACGTTGCTCACCTGCCTGCCCCGGACCCAGGACACCGTCCTGGAGATGCTCGCCGCGCGCCAGGGCGAGGCGGTGGTGCACGCGGAGGCGACGTCCACGGAGGATGGGACGTTCCTGCTGGAGGGCCTGCCCGAAGGGCCCCAGATGCTGTGGGCCCTGGGGCAACACGTCGCGGGCGCGCGCCCGGGCATCCCCGCCGGCAGCCGGGGCGTGGAGGTGGTGCTGGAGGAGGTCCCCGTCGCCAGAGGCGTGGTCCGGGGCGAGGGCAGCCCACTGGCCGACGCGCGCGTGACGTACGTGACGACGGAGCACACCCGCTTCTTCGACACGCGCACGGACGCCCAGGGCCGCTTCCAACTGGGCCCCCTGCCCCCGGAGCGCTACTACGCCTTCGTCTCCAGCGAGGGCTGGCTCCCGAGGCTCGTCTCCGTGTCTCGCGGCGGCCCCGAGCTGGAGGTGGCGCTGCGCCGTCCCCACCGGCTCTCCGGGCAGGTCCTCTCCCAGGGCGCGCCGGTGGCCGGCGTGGAGGTCGTCGCGAGGCGGGACGAGGACGCGCCCGTGGGCACGGAGTTCCCCGCGCTCCGACGCACGTCCGACGCCCGGGGCCGCTTCGCGTTCGAGCTGGAGCCGGGGCCGTACCGCCTGAGCGCCGAGCGCGACGGCGCCTACGCGCTCACCCACGTGGCGTTGGGTGACGCACCCGCCGACGACGTGGTGGTGGAGCTGGGCGGCGGGCTGTTCGTCGAGGGCACGGTGTTCGACGCGCGGCGCGTCCCCATCGCCGGCGCGCGGGTGCAGGCGCGCGACGAGGCGCGGGACTCGCTCCAGTTGGAGGCGCGCACCACGGCGGATGGGCACTACCGGATGGGCCCCGTGGAGGAAGGCAGCCTCTGGGGCTTCTCGGTCGAGGCGCCCGGCTTCCTCGACCAGTTGCTCACGCAGGAGCGCAAGCTGGCGCGAGGCATGGGCCCCCAGGACTTCACGCTCCAGCGGGCCGTCTCCGTCGTCGGGCGCGTCGTGGACACGCGGGGCCAGCCCCTGGAGGGCATCCACCTGCGCATGGACATGGACGACTTCGAGGACATGGCTGGCCATGAGGCGCCGGAGGACGCCTACTCGAAGGCGGACGGGTCCTTCGTGCTGGATGCGGCGCGGCCCGGTCGCTACACCCTCGTCGTCGACGACGACCGTTTCATCCACGTGTCCCAGGAGGTCGTCGCGCCCACGGAGCGGCTCGTGGTCCGGCTCGACATGGGAGCGACCGTGGTGGCCTCCGTGGTCGACGACGGAGGCCTCCCGCTCAGCGGCTTCCGGGTGGAGCTGTGGCCGTTGTCGAAGAAGGAGGACGAGGTGCAGCACCTGGGCGTCAGCGACCCGCGCGGGCGCGCCACGCGTCAGGGCCTCCCGCCGGGTCGGTACATGGCGGTGGCGTCGCGGTCCTCGGACGGCGTGGAGCGTGAGGCGACCCACGAGGTGACGGTCGACCGGAGCGCCTCGGTGGACGTCGAGCTGCGGATGGCGCCGGAGCTGAGGGTGTCGGGGACCGTCCTGGACCAGGCGGGTCGCCCCGTGACGGACGCCGCGGTCCAGGCCACCCGCGTCCGCGCTCCGAACGAACCCTGGGGGGTGCGCATCGTGAGGCCCCACCATGCCCGGGGCCCGGCGCCCGGCGTGCGCACGGACGCGGAGGGGCGCTTCACCCTGCGAGGGCTGACACGCGCCGAGCACCAGCTCGACGTCGTCAAGGAGGGCTACTGGTTCCAGCCGGCCCGCTCCCAGGGCATCCAGGTCGTCCAGGAGCGGGCCCGCCTCCAGCCCACGGGGGACCCGGCTCCCCTCCTGGTGATGGAGCGCCGCTCCCACGCGCGGGGGCGGGTGGTGCGGCCGGATGGAGCGCCCTCGCGCGAGTTCGACATCAACCGACAGACGCAGCGGTCCGAGGACGGCGCCTTCGTCTTCCCCATCACCGCGGTGGGGACCTCCATGCCGCTGGTGTTCGAGGACGACGGACTCCCGCCCGTCGCGCGCATGGTGGAGGCGGACCCGACCGGCGCGGACGTCGACCTGGGCGTGATTCGCCTGGGCGCGGGTCGCGCCCTCACCGGCCAGGTCCTGGATGGACGGACGGGCGCGCCGGTGGCGTTGGCCGTCGTCTCCGCGCTCGCGCCGGGCATCGACTTCCCGGACGAGCGCCCCCTGGTGCTGTCCGCCACGATGACGGATGCGCGGGGCGCGTTCACGCTCACCGACGTGGACGAGGGCACCTTCCCGCTGCTGGTGGAGCAACCGGACCGCTACCTCCCGGCGCGGGTGACGGTCGAGCCGGGCGCGACGCAGACGCGGGTGTTGCTCGAGCGGGGAGCGACGCTCCAGGTCACCGCGTTGGACCGCGCGAAGCGCCCCGTCACGGGCACGGTCCGCGTCACACCGCTCGACGCGAAGAGGGGCCAGCTCCGCTACACGGACATCGAGGAGGGACGCGGCGAGGTGCGCGGGCTGGCGGCGGGCACCTACCGGGTCGGGTTCATCCCCAAGTCCCGAGCCGACGACCGGGAGGCCCTCACCTTCCTCGACCAGACCCTCCGGCTCACGACCTCGGACGTCCTCCCCGTCGCGTTCCTGGAAGCGGAGAGCGGCGTCACGGTGAAGCTGCGCTCACCCGCGGCGGGCACCGTCGTCGTGCTCGTCCCCGGAGACGTCGCCGCGCCCCGCGACGCCGAGGCGCTGCGACGCACGGTGGACCTGTCGCTCAACGCGGAGTCCTCGCCCCTGGCGGAGGAGGTCGTCTTCGAGAACGTGCCCCCGGGCCACTACACCGTCTTCGGCTGGAAGGTGGTCTTCTTCGACGACAGGTTCCTGCGCGAGGAGCTGGACGTCCCGGCCACGGGCACGGTGCTCCGCGCCATCGCGCCCACGTGGAGGACCTTCGACGTCGCGTCGCGCTGACGCCCCGTGGGCGGGGGTCGCTGTCACGCAGCGTACAGCGCCCCGCCCCGCGCGCCCGGCCCCGGCTGGAAAGTCGGGGACGCTCCCCGCATCAGGTACCGTGCGGGGAGGCCATGCACTTCAAGTTCGTCCACGCCGCGGATCTCCACCTGGATACCCCATTCCGCGGCGTGGCCACGCAGGGGCCGCTGCTCGGGCGCTTCCAGGAGTCCACCTTCCGGGCGTTGTCGCGCATCGTCGACCTGTGCCTGCGCGAGCGCGTCGTCTTCCTGCTGCTGGCCGGGGACCTGTTCGACGTGAAGGACCGCTCGGTGCGGGCGCGGCTGGCGCTGCGACGCGAGCTGGGGCGGCTGCACGAGGCGGGCATCGAGACCTTCATCGTCCACGGGAATCATGATCCGCTGAGCGGCGACTCGGGGGCGCTGGGGCTGCCCGCGTCGGTGAAGGTGTTCGGTCCGGACTGGGAGGAGGCGGAGGTGCGCCGCGAGGGGCGCCGGCTGTGCCGCGTGCAGGGCATCTCCTATCCCGACGTGGAGGTGCGCGAGGACCTGTCCGCGCGCTTCCAGCGCACGAGCGACGACTTCGCCGTGGGCCTGCTGCACGCCAACCTGGGCGGCGCGGAGGGCCACGCCAACTACGCCCCCTGCACCCCCGCGGGCCTGGGCGCGCGCGGCCTGGACTACTGGGCCCTGGGCCACGTGCACACGCGCAGCGAGCAGTGGCTCCCGGGCGGAGGGCTCGCGGTGTACCCGGGCAATCCCCAGGGCCGCCACGTCCTGGAGACGGGGCCGCGCGGCTGCGTGCTGGTGGAGGTACACGATGGCGCCACGCGGCGGCGGTTCGTGCCGGTCGACACCGTGCGCTGGCACAGGCTGGAGGTGCCGCTGACCGGCGTGGCCACGCTGGACGCGCTGCTGGCGACGACCCGCGAGGCCGTGGACGCCGCGTGCGCCGAGGAGCTGGAGGGCCACGCGGCCCGCGTCGTCCTCACCGGGCGGGGGCCGCTGCACCGCGAGCTGGCCCGCCCCGGCGCGCTCGGGCAGTTGGAGACGGAGCTGCGCGAGCACCTGACGCGGGGCCATCCCCCCGTGCTGCTGGAGTCGCTGCGGGATGGCAGCCGCCCGGAGCTGGACTGGGACGCGCTGCACGCCGACGGGGGCTTCGCGCACACGCTGCTCGACGAGTCGCACGCGATGACCGAGGACCCGGAAGCCCTCGCGAAGCTGTGGGAGCAGGAGGCGCTGGGCAGCCTGGGCCAGCGACTCAAGCGGCTGGGCGTGGACGTGCTGGAGACGCCGCGCGCGGACTGGGTGTCCCGCGCGGGGATGATGGGGCTGGAGGCGCTGCACGACGAGGAGGGCACATGAAGCCAGGGCTGCGCATCGACGCGCTGCGGGTGCGGCGCTTCGGGCACTTCTCGGAGTTCTCCCTCCAGCTCGGTCCCGGGCTGCACCTGCTCTACGGCCCCAACGAGGCGGGCAAGAGCACGCTGCTGGCCTTCCTGCGCGGCATGCTGTTCGGCTTCGAGCGCCGCGGCCACCCGGAGCGCTACGAGCCCGCGGAGGACATCCCCTTCGGCGGCGAGCTGCAGGTGTCCACGAGCACCGGACCGCTGTGCATCCGCCGCACGGCGACACCGCGAGGCCGCAGGTCGGAGAGCGTCTCCGTGCTGGGCCCCGACGGCGAGCCGGTGTCGGAGGAGCGGCTCAAGGACGCGCGCGGGCACGTGTCCCGGGAGCTGTTCTTCGACGTCTTCGCCTTCCGGTTGGAGGAGCTGGCGGGCTTCGAGCAGCTCACCCGGGAGCAGGGCGCGTCGGAGGCGCTGGTGGCCGCGAGCATGCGCGGCGCGCGCCGGCTCCCGGAGGCGCTCGCCGCGTTCCGCAAGAGCGCCGAGCAGCTCTTCAAGCCCAACGGGACGAACCCCGAGCTGAACGTGAAGCTGCGCGAGCTGGAGGAGGTGCAGGAGCAGTTGCGCCAGGAGGGAGACCGGCCCGCGCTGTACTTCGCGAAGAAGGACCGGCTGGAGGCGCTCGGCGTCGAGCACCTGAGGCTGGAGGCGGAGGTCGACGCCGCGGACCAGGAGGTGGGGCGGCTGGCGCGGCTGGAGGCGGCGCTCGGGGACGTGACGGCGCTGGCGGAGGCTCGCGCGGAGCTGGCGACCCTGCCCACGCTGGAGACCTTCCCCGAGGGCGGAGAGGCGCGGCTGGACGACACGCTCCACCGCAGCCGTGGCTATCACGCGGAGGCCGCCCGGCTGGCGGAGCGGCTGAAGACCACCCAGGCGGAGCTGGAGCGGCTGTCCCTGCCCTCGCCGGTGCGTGGACGCGAGGAGGCGCTGCGCCTGGTGGTGGCGGCGTACGCCGAGCGCTCGGAGCTGCTGCGCGCGCTGCCCGCCCGGCGCGCGACGTTGGAGGCGAAGCGGCGACAGGTGGAGGTCGCGCTCGCGGAGCTGGGGCTGGGCATCGACGGGCCGGCGCTGCTCGCCCTCGACCTGAGCGCGGGCGCGCGCGCGGGACTGGAGACACTCGCGGCGCGGCTGGACTCCGTGGACGCGAGCCGGCGTGAGGTGAGCAGCACCCTGACGCGGGCGCGCGTGGAGCGGGAGCGGTTGGATGGCGTGCTGACGCGGATGGACGCGGAGCTGGCGACCCTCCCGGAGGCACGGCCCGCGCAGGTGCGTCAACAGCAGGCGGGGCTGGCGCGGATGCGCGCGGTGCGCGTGGAGCTGGAGCGGCTGGGCGAGCAGCGCGAGGACGTGCATCGTCAGGTGGAGGGATTGCGCGCGCCGTCGGAGCCCCCGCCGGTGAGCGCGGTGCTTCCGGTGTGGTGGGTGCCCGTGGCCGCCCTCGTGGCGGTGGTGCTCGCCGTGGCGGCGTGGTTGCTCGGGGGCGCGGCCGTGGCCGTCCTCGCGCTCGTGGGTGGCCTGCTGCTCACCGGCGTGCTGGAGCTGGCTCGCCGTCGCGTGGAGGCGGCGCACGAGCAGCAGCACGCGGCGCATGCCTCCCGACAGCAGGGGCGACAGCGGGAGGAGGAGCGCCTGCGCTCGACGCTGATGTCCCTGTCGGCGCGCGAGGAGATGATGCACCGCGAGCTGTTGGTCTCCGCGTCCGAAGCGGGCATCAGCCCGGCGTCGACGGTCGCGGACATGACGGCCCGGGAGAACGTCCTCGCGGACGCGCTGGAGAAGGCCGGGCGCCGCGACGCGCTGACGCGGGAGCGGGAGACCCTGCTCACGACCCACGACCTGGCGGTGCGCGAGGAGCGACAGGCGGCGGAGCACTCGCGTGAGTTCGACGCGCGGCACGCCGTGCTCGTCGAGGAGCTGGCCTCGCACCTGGCGGCGCGCCACTTCCCCGCGTCCCTGCCTGCTCCGGCGGCGCTGGCCCTGTGGCGGGACGCCGCCGCGCTCCGACAACGCCTGCTCGACGTGGGCACGGATGAGGCCGCCCTGGCCGTGGACGAGGAGACGTGCTCGACCGTGGTCACACGCCTGCGCGAGGCGGCGACGAGCATCCTGGGCACGGCCCACGCCGAAGACTCCCACGCGCGTCACGGTGAGACGGGTCTCGCGGCTGCGGAGTCCCTGCCCTCCCTCGCCCCCCACTCACGTCGCGGCAATGCGGGTCTCGCCTCTGCGAAGCCCCTGGATCTCGTCCCCCACTCGCGCAGCGACGAGGCGGGCCTCGCATCCACGGAGGCCCTGGCATCCCTGTCGACGGAGGTCCTGGCCGCGCGGGTGAAGGCGGAGCTGGAGGCGGCGCGGGAGCGCGAAACGGAGCGCCGTGCGCTCGAGGAGCGCCGCCGGGAGCTGCGCGAGGAGAAGGCGCGCCTGGATACGCTGTGTCGCTCGGAGGAGGCCGCGCTCTCCGCGCTGCTCGCCGAAGGTGGCGGCGGTGACGAGGAGACGTTCCGTCGCCGCGCGGTCCAGGCCCACCGCTACGCGGAGCTGAGCGCCCGGGTGCGCGAGCTGTCGCTGCGCATCGAGGCCCGGACGGGGCTCCAGGACACGGAGACCCGGGAGGCCTTGCGCGCGCTCGGCGGAGAAGAGGGCCTGCGCGAGGAGCTGGGCCGGCTGCGCGTGCGCCACGCCGACGCGCAGCGCCAGCTCAAGGACGTCCTCACCGAGCGCGGCGCCACACGCAACCAGTTGGAGCAGTGGGAGAACGACGACCTGCTCGTGCGGCTGCGCATCCAGGAGGAGTCGCTGCGCGCGAAGGTGGCGGAGCTGGCCACGCGCTACGCGAAGGACCGGCTGGTGCTCGCGCTGCTGAACCGGGCACGCCGCCGCTTCGAGGAGGAGCAGCAACCGCGCGTGGTGCAGCTCGCGTCGGAGCACTTCGCGCAACTGACGGATGGGCGCTATCGCCGCGTGTTCATCCCCGCCAGCGACGACCGCGAGCTGCGCGTGAGCGACGGCCAGCGGGACTGGAGCGCGGCCCAGCTCTCCCGAGGCACACGCGAGCAACTGTTCCTCGCCTTCCGCCTCGCCGTGGTGCGCGACTTCGGAGAGACGCGAGGCGCGCTCCCGCTCATCGTGGACGACGTGCTGGTGAACTTCGACCCCGGACGCGCGCGCAGCGCCATCCAGCTCCTCGCGCGGCTCTCCGAACAGCAGCAGGTGATTGCCTTCACCTGCCACCCGTGGCTGCGCGAGTCCTTCCTCGAGACGGGAGCCCAGGTCCACCTGCTGAGCCCCCAGACCGACTCGACGCAACCCGCCACGCCTTCCACGCGTCGCGCGGGATGACACCACATCCGCTACGTCTCCCCGGCAGAGCTGCTGCCCCTGGGCGACACCCAGCCCCCCGAGCCCGGGACCTATGTCGTGCGTGTCACCCCGGAAGACGAAGGTTCGACACACCAGCGGTTCGACCCTCGACGGGTCGAGATTCCCGCCACGGGCACCGTCACCCTCACCCTCCAGGCCCGGACGGAGGGCACGACGCTGGAGCTGCGCACGAAGGGGCGCTTCCCGGCGACGACCTTCCTGCTCCCATTCGCCGCACCGCGCGCGCTCGCCCTCCTCGACGATGAGCACGCGCAGGGCTCGGCGCGCTTGAGCCCCGAACAGCCCGAGCCCGGGAGGCTCGTGTTCCGGAACCTCCCACCAGGCCGGTTCAGCCTGCTCATCATCGAGCCCGACGAGCGGGGCTATCACCTCGAGGAGTTCGACCTCCCCGCCGAGGGCACGGTGGTTCGCGAGGTGACGCCCGCGTGGCGTCCGCACACGTTCTCGGACTGAGCCCCCTCTCCGACGCACACGCAACCCGGAACCTTCTTTCCCGGTAGGGTGTCCATGCACGCGGTCGCGGTGGGGCGGGGAGGGTCCACGTCGAGCGGGAGCTGACATGCGCAAGGTGCTCGGGGCGTCCATCGGAGTCGGTGTGCTGCTCGTCGCGGCGGGGCTGGGAGCCCTCCTGCTCCGGAACCCCGAGCCTCCACCGCCCGCTCCCGCGCCCACCTCGACTCCCCAGCCGACCGTCGTCGCCCCACCCGTCCCCAAACCTGAGCCTGAGCCGGAGCCGAAGAAGGCCCTCCCCATCCGGGGGACGGTCATCGGCATCACGGGTCCGGTCCAGGGCGCGCGTGTCCTCGCGACCAACGGCGATGGAAATCCCGCGCCAACGTGTGGCGCGCTGAGCCGGAATCTCGGCTTCGGCGACGACAGGCTGTTCACGCAGTGCATGGACGAGGTGGCGGGCGCCGTGTTGCAGCGCATCCTCGCGGAAGAAGGCGCGGACCCGGGCTACGAAGAGCGCGTCACCGGCGAGGATGGAACCTTCGAGTTCCAGTATGACCCCCAGGGCGACGTCACGCTCTGGGTGTTCGGTCCGCATGGCGCGGCCATCCATCCGAATGTCCGCGCAGTGCCCGAGGGGCTCCAGCTCCCGCTCGCGACGGGCCTGTATCTGGAGGGACAGGTCGTCGACGAACGCCGCCGGCCGCTGGTCGGCGCCCGCGTGAGGGCGATGTCCCTGTCCCCCACCCGCTTCTTCGACGGCCAGACGACGGAGGGCGGTCGCTACCGCATCGGTCCCCTGCCGCGCGCGGAGTACCTCCTCGCCTTCACGATGGAGGGCCAGGTCCCCACCCTGCTCGACCCAGCGCGCGCCCATCGGCGTCCCGTGGTGCTGACGGCTCCTCGCCAGGTCCAGGGTCGCGTGATGAGCAACGGCGCGCCCATCGCGAACGCCGAGGTCCTGCTGACGCCCCTCCCCGACGACAAGGGCGACACATGGGAGGCCACCAGTCCCTCACAGACCCAGCGCACCGACGCGCGAGGGCGCTTCCACTTCGATGAGCTCTCGGCGCATCGCTTCGGACTCAGCGTCAGCCACGGCGACCGACACGCCCTCGAGGACATCGACCTGCGCGGTCCCCGTCCCGCGCCCGAGGTGACGTTGAAGCCAGGCAGCGCCCTCATGGTGGAGGGACGGGTCCTGGGGACCGAGGGCGCACTCATCGGCACCGCCACGCTCACGCTCCAACCCTCGCGGGGTACGCCCCGTCGGTTCACCGCCCACCACGGCTTCGAGGGCCGCTTCCAAGTCGGACCCGTGAAGCCCGGGACGTACCACTTCACGGTGAGCGCCCCAGACCACCTCGACTCCCACTCCGCGCCCCGGACGTTGAAGCCGGGTCAGGGTCCCCTCGACTTCACGCTCGAGAAGGCCCCCGTGGTCAGTGGCGTGCTCGTGGACGAGCAAGGGGCCCCCCTTCCGGACATCTCCATCCAGGTGTCCACGACGTCGGGCCCCGTCACCACGAACGAACACGGAGCATTCGTGACCACGGTGCCCTCCCCGGGCAGCGTCGTCCTGACCAACGGCCCCGGCGAGGGCGTCTTCGCCGGACAGCGCCTGACCGTCCAGGCCCCTGCCTCCAATCTGCGCTGGGTCTTGAAGCAAGGCGCGCGCGTGCGCGGCAAGGTCCTCGACGAGGAGGGGCAGCCGCTTGAAGGGGTGACCGTGCTCGCGTGGAGGGAGGACGACACACGGAGCGCGCGCCCGTCACTCCCGACCAACTCGAACGGCCTGTTCCAACTCACGGGCCTGAAGCCGGGCCGCTTCGTCCTCGAGGCCCTGGTGGAGACCGAGGGGACACGGCGGGTCGCCTCGCGCGCCGTGGACGTGGGCGAGGGTGAGCCCACGCAGGTCGAGCTGACCTTGGAGGCCGGCGCGTCCCTCTCCGGCCTCCTCGTGGACGACGAGGGCCACCCCGTTCACGGCGCCAGGGTCTGCGGGCGCACGATTCCCGAAGCGAGGCCCGCGTGGCGACGTGACGCCCCGTCCGCGGACCTGCCCTCCTGCGTCGACAGCAACGCCGAGGGGCGCTTCGCGTGGCGGCACCTTCCGCCAGGAGCAGTGGACGTGAGCGTGGTGCAGTGGGGGGCCCGCCTCGATGCGGGACGTTCCACCGGGGGTCGACAGGTGAACGACGCGCTGCGCGTCCAGGTCGGAGCCTCCGACCTGCGCCTCGTCGTCATCCCCGCTGGCGTCGTGAAGGGCCGCGTCCTGGGACCTGACGGAGCGCCCCTGAAGGAGTTCCAGGTCCTCGGCGAGGACCTCGTCTCTCCGCAGGGAACGTTCGTCCTCCCCAGGGACGTGCTGTCCCGAGACCCGGTCCGCATCGCCGCGCCGGGGATGACCACCGTCACACGCGACGTCGTGTTCCGCGAGCCATCGGGCGTGGTGAACCTGGGCGACGTCCGGATGACACCCGGGCTCCGCGTGGTGGGAAGGGTGCTCGATGACGCGACCTCCGAGCCCCTCAGCGAGGCCGTGGTCATCCCCGCCAGCGAACCCATCCCAGGAGCGCTGGACCGTGAGCTCCATCGCCCCGGCGCGACGAAGACGGACTCGCGCGGCCGCTTCGAGTTCCTCCAGGTGGACACGTCACCGCGCCTCCTCCAGGTGGAGGCCGATGGTCACCTGCGCCATCAGGAGCTGCTGAAGACGCCCCCGAGACAGGAGCTCGTCGTGCGGCTCACGAAGGCGTCCCTCGTGAAGCTCAAGGTCATCGACGCGAAGGGCGAACCGGGGCTCGCGGAGGTCTTCTTCGACCGGGAGGGTGACGACCTCTCGCGCGACCCCGTGCGGATGGGCGACGCGCGCAACGGGAGCCAGGTGGAGCTCCGCCCTGGCACCTATCGGGTCCAAGCGCTCGGCGTGGGCGAGACACCAGCCCGCTTCGCGCCCCAGCGCCTCCAGGTTCCTCGCGGTGGAACCGTCGACCTCACGCTGCGCGCGGTGCGCGAGGGCGCGACGCTGGAGCTGGACCTGAAGAACCAGGCACCTCGTTCGACCTACCTGCTCCCGCTCGGAGGCCCCTTCTCACCGCGCATGCTCGACGCGGACTTCACCCTCCGCTCGCGTGCCCTCCCGCAGGGGCCGTCCAGCCGGGGCACGTCACTCGTCTTCGACACGCTGCCACCCGGGAAGCTCACGCTGCTCATCGTCGAATCCGGGGGACGCGGCTATCACGTGGAAGAACTCGACATCCCCGCGAAGGGCACGGTGAAACACGCGGTCACCCCCGCCTGGCGGCCACGCGTGTTGCCCGACTGATTCCCCCCGAATCCGCGCTCCACCTCAGAAGCCCTGTGGCACACTGCGCGCCGCCATCCGACTCCTATTCTCCATCGTCTTCTGGACCTTCCTCGCGCTCTCCAGCCTGACGCTCTTCGTGGGCGCGGTGCTCGTGTGGGCGCTCACCACGCCGTTCGACCGCAACGGCCTGGTGCTGCACCTCTATTCGAGCTTCTGGGCGCAGCTCTACTTCTACGTCAACCCGCTCTGGCACCTGGAGGTCGAGGGCCGCGAACACCTGCCGTGGAAGGGCCCCGCCGTGCTCGTGTCCAACCACGAGTCGCTCGGGGACATCCTCGTCCTCTTCGGCCTGTACCGGCCCTACAAGTGGGTCTCCAAGGCGGCCAACTTCAAGCTGCCGCTCATCGGCTGGAACATGCGGCTCAACCGCTACGTGCCGCTCGTCCGGGGTGACAAGGAGAGCATCGGCCGGATGATGGACCAGTGCGAGATGTGGCTCGCGCGCGGCGTGCCCGTCCTCATGTTCCCCGAGGGCACCCGCTCCGCCGACGGCCAGCTCAAGCCCTTCAAGGACGGCGCCTTCAGCCTCGCCCTGAAGATGAAGTGCCCCATCATCCCCATCGTCCTCACCGGCACCGCCAAGACCCTGCCCAAGCACGGCCTCGTGCTCGAGACCTCCGCCCACTGCCACGTGCAGGTGATGCCACCCGTGGACCCCTCGGGCTTCGGGGAGGTCGCCGCCCTGCGCGAGCACGTGCGAGACCTCATCGCCGCGGAGAAGGCCCGCCTGGAAACCGCCGCCTGAGCCACTGATACACGCCGCCGCGCCCTGCTAGGCTCCGGGCGGCATGGCAACGGCATTGCACAAGCAATTCCTGACCGTCGCCGCGCTCGTCGCGGTGGCGCTCGGAGTTGTCGGGGTCTGGCACCTCCTCCCGGGTGCGCCCCCCGCGGGGACGGCCCAGTCCCCCCGGCCCGTCCCCGAGCGCGAGGCGCTCCCGCCGCCCCCGCGCGGTAGCGGGGTCCTCCAGGGGACCGTCGTCGCCTGGGACGACACCCCCGTCGCCGGGGTCGAGGTCTCCGCCACGCTGAGCCAGCCCGGGAGGACCCTGTCCGCCCTCCCCTGCGGAGAGGAGTTCCCGGACCTCCCCCTGAGCGCGGGTGACTGCGAGGGGACACCGGTGCTCGGGCTCATCGACCTCATCGAGCAGGGGCTGGGCGCCGCGCCCGTGGTGGCGCGGACCACCTCCCGCGCGGACGGGACCTTCTCGCTCACGGGGCTCCCGGAGGGAGCGCTCGCCGTCTGGGCCCTGGACGCGCGTGGCGCCGGGGTGCTGCCGCGCTCCGTGGCGGTGGGCGCCACGGGCCTGAAGCTCGTGCTTCGCGAGGCCGCGACCGTCTCCGGCCGGGTCGTGGACGAAGGCAGGCACCCCCTGCCCGGCGCCAACGTGACGCTCTTCCTCGCCGAGCACTCGCGCTTCTTCGAGGCGACCACCGATGCACGGGGCCGCTTCTCGTTCGGTCCGCTGCCCGCGGGACGGCCTCATGGGCTCGTCGCGTACCAGCCCGGCCTGCTCGCCGCCCACGTGCCGTTGGATGTGCCCGAGGACCTGGACGAGGACCTGGTGCTCCATGCGCCCCACCGTGTCTCCGGACGGGTGCTCGACGCGGGGCGCCCCGTCGCCGACGCGGAGGTCGTGTCCGTCGAGACAGGCCGGTCCGCACGGACGGACGGAGACGGGCGCTTCGTCCTCGAGGACCTGCTCCTGGGCCACACCCAGTTGACGGCCACCCTCGGGAAGAGGCGTGGACACGCGTGGACGCAGTTGATGGAGGGCAAGCCGGAGCCCGAGGTCGTCATCGTGCTCGGCCCCGTCTTCACGCTCCGAGGCACGGTGACCACGCTGAAGGGTCATCCGGTCCCAGCCGCCACCATCGAGGTCGCGGGCACCGACAACGCGAGGACCCTCACGGATGCGCGAGGGCACTTCGTCTTCGAGTCACTGACTCCAGGACGCTACACCGTCACCGTGAGGGCCGAGGACTACGCGGACCAACGTATCGATTACGCGTACGACCCCTCCACGCCCTCCCCGGAGACGCAAGCCCCGGCGAACGACGAACCGCTCCAGGAGGCGCCGACCGTGGACGTGGTCCTCCATCCGTCCTTCCGTGTCGGTGGCGTGCTCGTCGACCCCGAGGGCCGCCCCGTGTCAGGCGCCATCGTGCAGCTCGCCGGGGGTGACGGGCCCCTGGGTGAGGCACCCCTGCCGCCTCCACGGATGGATGCACGCAAGCATCCGGACGACCTCGCCCGCCTCCACGAGACCCGCGTGACGGAGGTCCGTACGGATGACCAGGGTCGCTTCGCGTTCGAGCGCGCCAGACCCGACCGCCTCTCGCTCCGCGTCGACTCGGACCGCTACATCCCCCTGCACACCGTCGTGGACGCCCCCGCCACCGACCTGCGCCTGGTCCTCCAGGAAGGGGCACGCCTCCAGGGGAGCGTGGTGGATGCCCAGGGCCTGCCCCTGGACGGGGTCCAGCTTTCACTGCGCGCGGGCCCGGACTCGCGGGTGGAGGTCGTCACGCCCACGGAGTCCGACGCGCAGGGCCGCTTCACGTTCGGAGGGCTGCCCCCCGGCCACTACGTCCTCCAGGCGCGCCTCAATCAAGGCGCGCGCCACGAGGCGACGCTTCCCCTCGACGTCCTCGACACGCGGACCCTCAGCCCCGTGGTCCGGCTCGACACGGGGCTGAGCATCTCCGGCACGGTCGTGGACGCATCCAACAATCCCGTGCCCCACCTCGAGCTCCGGGCCACATCGACCGACGGGAAGCTCCAGTACGTGGAGCAGGATGAGCGCATTCCCTCGTGGGCCACGACGGATGAGCAGGGCCGCTTCACGGTGAAGCACCTGCCCCCCGGCGCGTGTGAACTCTCCACCCGACGTGCGGGACACACGCTGGGCAGGAGGGGCGCGGGGGCCGCGGACTCGACGGCGGAGGTCCGGGTTCCCGCTGGAGCCACGGACGTGACGCTGGAGCTCCGCTACCTCGGCGGCGTGCGCGGACGACTGGTCGGAGAGGACGGCCACCCCATCTCCTACTTCATCCTCAACGCCGAGGAGCACCGGGACCCCGACGGCTCCTTCCAGGTGGACCGCCGCCCATCCGGGCCGACGACGCTGTCCCTCTCCGCCCCGGGTCGAACCCCCATCGAACGCGAGGTCGAGGTCGCGCCGGGACAGCTCGTGGACCTGGGCGACATCCTCGTGAAGCCCGAACGGAAGCTGCGCGGCAGGGTGACCCACGCGCTGACGGGCGCCCCCCTTCCCTCCGTGGAGGTGGCGCTCTTCCGAACCGACCCGGGAGGGCTCCCGAGGCGCCTCGATGGTTCCTCCCGGACCGCCCCGGATGGGACCTTCGAACTGGATGGAGTGGAGACCACCGCCCTCTTCCTGGAGGTCACGGGAAGTGACCTCCCCCGACATCGCCAGGCCATTGGCGCGGGGGACACCTGGGTCGACGTCCGGATGCAGCCCGGCGCGAAGCTGCTGGGCACCGTGAGGGACGCGGAGGGGCGCCCGCGCGCCTCGGTCCTGGTGATGTTCACGGAGCCGCCCGCGCCACGCGAGCCCTTCGAGCGCGAAGTCCAATACATCTGGGGTGACGCGCAGGGCTTCGTGAAGGAGGGGATCGTCCCAGGCACCTATTGGGTCGTTCCCCAGCCAGACCTGGACGAGGGTGGGAGGGACCTCTGGTTCAAGCCCCAGACCGTGGTGGCGACCCATGGCTCGGTCCACGTGCTCGACTTCCAGGTGCAGCGCGGGAGTGCCCGGCTGACCCTCCTCGCTCCCGAGGGGCGGTCCTCCGCGGACGACAGCGAGGCGGTCTCCATCGAATACAGCCTGCTCGTCGAAGGAGACCTGCGCCTGTCCGGAACCGATGCCCGCCTGCGTGCCCTGCGTCGTCGCCCGCCCATGGCGGACGCGGAGGGCCACCATCCCGCGGACCTCGTCCTCTCGGAGCTGCCGGCCGGACGCTACACCTACTTCCTGGTGGGCAACCGGGGATGGGGGATGCGCAACCTGGCGGTCCACCGCGAGGTCGTGGACGTGAAGCCAGGCGACGACATCACCCGGAGAATCGTGCCCCAGTGGGTGCCCCTCCAGGCCGAAGACGATGGCATCCGTCGCCACCCGTGTCGCGCCCCCTGCACCAGGGATGACGACGGATGGTCCCCGGAATCCCATGAGCCCGAGTGAACCCGCGCCGACCCCGTCCGCCCCCCGGGGCCGCGCGGCGCCAGGATGCGAGCCTCGAGGAGGAAGCCATGCGTAGACGACACCTGGGCGTCGCCGGACTCGCGCTCCTCGTGCTGGGCGCCGCCGCGGCGCTCCTGCGTCTTCGCGAGACCTCGCCCCAGGGCCCCTCCCCGACGCGGCCCGCGCTCTCCACCCGGGACTCGGTCTCCGCGCCGCTGTCTCCTCTCGGCACACGCGTCCTCCAGGGCACCCTCGTCGATGGACGAGGAGGGCTCGTCGCGGGCGTGGAGCTGACCGCCACGATGAGCGTGCCCGACGAATCCCTGTCGTCCCTCCCGTGCGACGACACGAAGCCAGGCCTCCCCTTGTCCTCGCCGGACTGCACGGGCGTGCCTCGACAGCGGCTCCTCGGCCTCGTGCTGGAGGGGCGTGGTGACACGCGCGTGGTGGCGCGGACCACCTCCCGCGCGGACGGGAGCTTCACCCTGGAGGGACTCCCCGAGGGCACCGTCGCGCTCTGGGCCGCGGGGCGGGACCGCGGCCACGTCGAACCCGAAGTGAGGACGGACTCCGGCTCCGTGAGGCTGATGCTCGGCGCGGACCGCGCGCACTCCGGTCAGGTCGTCGACGAGGACGAGCAACCCCTGGAGGGCGTGCGCGTGACGCTCTTCCTCCCCCGACACTCGCGCTACTTCGAGACCACCACGGACGCCGAGGGACACTTCTCGGTCGGCCCGCTCCCGGAGGGCGAGTACACGCGCATCCTCCACGCTCCCGACCCGCGCCTGCTGCCCCGATACGACGAGTCCCGGTCCGCCTCCGGCGCCCAGGACGAGGAGCAGGTGAAGCTCCATCCGCCGCGGAAGCTCACCGGGCGGGTGCTCGCCGGGGGCCACCCCGTCGCCGACGCCGAGGTCGTCGCCACCCGGACCGGACAGTCCGCGCGGACGAACCACGAAGGCCTCTTCGTCCTCGAGGACATGCCTCCGGGTCGGCATCCCCTGATGGCGCGCAGCGGGCACCAGCGAGGACAGGAGGTCGCCCACCTGAAGCGGACCGACGTCCCCCCGATGCCGCTCGTGCGCATCGAGCTGGGAGCGCCGCGCTCCTACAGCGGGCGGGTGAAGGACCCGCAGGGCCGCCCCATCCCCGACGTCCGGGTCCTGGTCGAGGGCCCCGACACCGCGAAGACCGTCACGGATGCACAGGGGCGCTTCACCGTCGTGGACCTCACTCCCGGCGACTACACGCTCACCTTGAAGGCCGTGGGTTACGGGGACGTCCTGCGAGACGCCCTCCAGCCGGCCACGACGCCGACGGGAGACTGGGTCCTCGAACCGGCCACCCTCATTCGGGGCGTGGTCGTCGACGCCGAGGGCCACCCCGTCCCCCGGGCCATCTTCCAGCTCGCGAGGACGGCCCTGGACGAGGAGGACGCCGAGGGCGACGACAGTCCACGGTATCCCGAGCCGGAGCCGCGAACCGGTGACCCCTGCACCGGGTTCGGCCCCGAGGACGAGCGTGACGTCATCATCGAGCAGCTCCGCGCGGACGAGGACGGCCGCTTCGTGTTCGAGCGCGAGGGGCGCGGACGCCATGCGCTCCGGGTCGACGCGAACGCGTACCGTCCCCTGCACACCGTCGTGGACGCGCCGGTCGCCAACCTGCGCCTGGTCCTCCAACCGGCCGCGCGGCTGGTGGGACGCGTCGTGGATTCCCACGGCGCCCCGCTGGAGCGGGTCGAGCTCTCGCTGAGCACCGGCAGCGACGCGACGAAGGTCCTCGCGACCCAGACCTCCAACGAGGCGGGGCACTTCGCCTTCGAGGGCCTCGCGCCGGGCCCCCACGTCCTCGAGGCCCGCTACGACACAGGCGCCCACCACCTCCAGACGGTCCCCCTCGAGGTCATCGACGGGAAGACGCTCGAGACCCTGGTCCGGGTGGACACGGGGCAGAGCATCTCCGGCGTCGTGGTGGACGCCGCGAACCAACCGATGCCGCGCATCGAAGTCCGGGCCCAGTCCCTCGTGTCGAGCACGGCGTCCGACCCTCCCGCTCCCTCGTATGCCACCACGGACGCGCAGGGCCGCTTCACGGTGGAGCGCCTGGGCCGTGGCCTCTGCGAGCTCGACCTCCACGTCCCGGGCCACGAGTTGCTCGACGCGTCCGGCACGGGCCTGGACTCGACGGACGAGCAGTCCCCCATCCAGGTCCCCGCCGGGACCACGGACGTGAGGCTGACCTTCCGCTACATCGGCGGGGTCCGGGGGAGACTGGTCCGCGAGGACGGCACGCCCCTCACCACGTTCCACCTCAACGGTGAATCCTTCGAGGACCCGCGGGGAGTGTTCCAACTGGACTTCGGCGATCCGAAGGACACGACGCTGTCCATCTCCGCGCCCGAGCGGACGCCGCTCTTGCGCGAGGTCGACATCGCCCCCGGACAGGTCAAGGACCTGGGCGACATCATCCTGAGGCGTGAACGGAAGCTGCGCGGCAGGGTGACCCACGCGCTGACCGGGGAGCCCATCGAACGGGCCCATGTCTGGCTCCTGCGCGCCCGCTCGGGGAATCACGCGAGGGGCCTCACGGACCGCGTCGGGGACTCCGTCACCACGCAACCCGACGGGAGCTTCGAGAGGGATGGCGTCGAAGGCGACGACCTCGCCCTGGAGGTCGACCTCACGGGAGGTCCCGCGCACCGCCACCGCATCGGAGCGGAGACCACCTGGGTGGACATCCGGTTGCTGCCGGGGGCGAGCCTGACGGGGACCGTGACGGACTCGACGGGGCGCCCGCGCGAGACGTCCTTCCTGTTGCTCAACGACGGCGTCGGCGAGCCCTCGACCGAAGCCGACGCCCCGCCTCCCGCGATGGAGTTCAGCAGCGCCGAGGGGCTCTTCCACGAGGGGCGCTACACCCTGAAGCGCATTCCACCGGGGACCTACCTGGTCATTCCCCACGTCGAGGTCTCCCGCTGGGAGGTGCCGCCCATCCGGTTCAAGCCACGGCGCGTGGTGCTCGAGCTCGGCTCGCGGCAGGTCCTGGACTTCCAGGAGCAACGACCCGGGAACGCGCGGTTGCTCTTGCGCATGCCCGAGCGCGAGCCCCCTACCGCCCCGCCGCGGTTCGTGCGCATGACGTCCTTCCTCGTCGAAGGCGACATCCCGCTCTCGGACTCCGGAGCGCGGCTGGGCCTCGTCCGGGATGCCTCGAGAATCCCGCTCGACGACGAGGACGACGACTCGGGCAGCGCCTCCGCCTCGGGGCTCTCCGCCGGGCGCTACACCTACTTCGTGATGGCCTACGACGAGGAGCGCGAGGAAGCGGTCGTGCACCGCGAGGTGGTGGACGTCGCCCCGGAAGGCGACACCATTCGACGCATCCAGCCGCGGTGGGCGCCTTACACCCCGGAGCGCATCCGTCATGAGCGCATCCAGATCATCCGCCCGACCCGCACCGAGGAGGATGACTGAGCGCCGCGCCGGATCGAGTTCCCGGAGCCCCATGCCGTGAAGCTGTTAGGGTCCCTCGCCAGGGAGGGACCATGCGCTGGCAATGGCTGCTGATAGGGATTGGCGTGCTCGTCGTGGGCATCGCCCTCGTCATCATCTCGTCGTTCCGGAGGATGGCCTCGACCTCCGCGTCCCAGCCCCAGCGCCCCACCAGGTCGCGCGAGCTCTCCTTCCCCCGCGAGCCCTCGCCCCCGCCGCGCGGAGGACTGTCCATCCAGGGCACCGTCTTCGACCGCGAGGGACATCCCGCCGCCGGGGTCGAGGTCACCGCCACGCGGAGCATGCCCGGCGAATCGCTGTCCTCCATCCCCTGTGACGCGGAGGACCCCGACTCCCTCGCCGTGTCCCGGTTGGAGTGCCGTGGAGGCGCGGCCTCGACGCTGCTCCTCGAGGTCATCCAGGCGGGACGCGGCGACACCCCCGTGGTGGCGCGGACCTCCTCGCGCGAGGACGGCACGTTCACGGTGGACGGCCTCCCCGAGGGAACGGTCGCGCTGTGGGCGTCGGGTCCCCAGGGCGCCGTGGTGAAGCGCGAGGTGAGCGCGGGTGACACCCAGGTGCGGCTCTCGCTCGGGACGCCGGAGACACTCTCCGGCCGCGTCATCGACGAGGCCCGGCGCCCCGTGGATGGCGCCCGCGTGACGGTGTTCCACACCAAGCACTCGCGCTACTTCGAGGCGACCTCCGATGCCCAGGGGCACTTCTCCATCGGCCCGCTCGCGAACGGCCCCCACTCCGTGGTCATCCGCGCGCCAGGCCTGCTGCCGCTCTACGGGCAGAACGTGCTCCTGGAGGACCAGGGCGACGTGGTGCTCCACCCGCCCCGGCGCATCGTGGGACAGGTCGTCACCTCGCGGCAGGAGCCCGCCGCCGACGTCCGCGTGCTGGACGGGGAGACGGGCCACCTCGCCTGGACGGACGTGAACGGCCGCTTCGCCTTCGAGGACAAAGCCCCGGGCGCCGGGTACCTGACGGCCGGAGACGCGCATCGGCGGGGAAGCGAGTACGTGCAGCTCGAGGAGACGCAGCGGGAGGCGGAGGTCCGCATCGTGCTCGGCGACCTCGTGTCCATCCCAGGCAAGGTCGTGGACCTGCAGGGCCGCCCCGTCGCGGACGCGGTGGTGACGGCCCGGGCCACCAGCGCCATCACCCTCCACTCGGCGGAGGCCACCACGGACGCGGAGGGGTTCTTCGTCATGAAGACGCTGCCCATGGGCCCCTGCACGTTCGACGTCGAGGCAGCGGGGTTCCATGCCATCCAGGGGAGGGAGGGCGCGCTGACCGCCACCACCCGGGCCCTGGCGTTCGCGCTCCAGCCGGCGGTGCTCGTCCAGGGCACCCTCGTCGACCCCGAGGGGCGTCCCCTGTCGGGGGTCGCCGTCCAGCTCACGCCCGCCGTCCCCGGCGCGGACGCGGGAGCACCGGCGCCGGACGACACGTACGACGCCAGCTTCTCGCGCGAGGGCGTGGTCCGGGCCCGCTCCGACGCGAAGGGCCGCTTCGTGTTCGAGCTGACCGAGCCCGGCCGCTTCCACCTGCGCACCGCGTCCGACGTCCACGTGACGGCGCGCCAGGTCGTGGACGCCCCCGCCAGGGACCTGCGGCTGGTGCTGCGTCCGGGCGGACGGGTGCGAGGCTACGTCCTGGATGCCCAGGGCCTGCCACTCTCGGGGGTCTTCCTCTCGGTGCGCGCCGGCCCCGAGGCCCCGCTCACGGAGGCGCCAGCGCTGTCGGACCCGGATGGAAGCTTCACGCTCGGAGGCATCGCGCCTGGGCGACATGCGCTCGTGGCCGTCTTCGACCATGGGGCGCCCCACCGCGCGTCGCTCCCCGTCGAGGTGCTCGGCGCGGAGACCGTGCAGGTGACGATGACGATGGACACCGGCCTGAGCGTGTCCGGCGTCGTCGTGGACGAGGAGGGCCGCCCCGTTCCCGACGTCACGGTGGTGGGGAGGTCCACGCGCGAGACCTTCGCGCACCGGGCCCGCGACGGGGAGCGCTTCTCCATCTCCGACTCGGCGGGCTACCCGGACGCGACGGGGCGCTTCACCGTGAAGCACCTGCTGCCCGGGCCCTGTCAGCTCGGCACCCTCGCCCATGGGTACACGCTGCGCGACGGGACCCACCCCGCGCCCGAATCCGGAGAGGCGCTGCCGACCCTCACGGTCCCCGCGGGCTCGACGGAGGTGCGGTTGGTGATGCGCTACAACGGAGGCGTCCGCGGACGGCTCCTCCGTGAGGACGGCACGCCCCTCACCCGCTTCGACATCGACGACGGGGAAGAGCGTTCGAGCGACGGCACCTTCGTCGTCCACCTGAGCACGCCGGGCCCCCGGTGGCTGACCTTCTCCGCGCCCGGACTCGGTCGCAGGGTGCACGCGGTGGAGTTCGAGCGCGGCAAGCTGCGCGACCTGGGCGACATCGTCATGAAGGCCGGCGTGACCGTGAACGGCCGGGTCGTCGACGCGACGACCTCCGCCCCCGTCCCCGACGCGGAGCTCCAGGTCTACATGACCCGGACGAACCTGGCGTCCCTGTCGCACGAGGCGAGCATCCGGCTCTCCCTCGACCTGCCGCCCATCGACGCCACGTCCACCCGCGCCGACGGCACCTTCACGCTCCACGACATCGACCCCGCCGACGTGGCCCTCGTCGTCCAGCACCCGGCCTATCCCCCGCGCCCCCACGAGCTGGCGGGCCATGGCACGCAGGTGGAGCTCCGCCTGGAGCGCGAAGGCGCCGCGCCCCACACCACGACGGGCGAGTAGGAGCGACGGGGCCGGGGCGAGATGCGCCTCCTGTCTCCTGGTAGCATTCGTCACCGGGAGGGACTCATGCGCAGGCAAGCCCTGGTGGCCGTCGTGCTCGGCGCGCTCGCGGTGGGCATCGTCGTGGCCGTCGTCGCCCTCCGGGACACGGGCACGGAGGCGCCGGAGCCACGCCCGAGCGTCGCGACGTCGCGGGTGCTTCCCGGCCCTCGGGAACCCTCGCCGCCTCCGCGCGGCGCGCTGTCCATCCAGGGCACCGTCGTGGACCGTGACGGGAACCCCGTCGCGGGGGTCGAGGTCTCCGCCTCCCGGAGCATGCCCGGCGAGTCGCTGTCCTCCCTGCCCTGCGGAGCGGAGACGCCGGACACCGTCCTGTCCTCGACGGAGTGCGCGCAGGGGTCGTGGCAGGTGCTCATCGGGCTCGTCGAGGAGGGCCGCGGCGCCGCGCCCGTGGTGACGCGGACGACGTCCCGCGGGGACGGCACCTTCACGTTGGAGGGCCTGCCCGAGGGCGCCGTCGCGTTGTGGGCCGTAGGCGCCCAGGGCGCCGTGGTCGCGCCCCGGGTGGAGGCGGGCGCGACGCAGGTGCGCCTCACGCTCGGACGCGGCGCTCCGCTCTCCGGCCGCGTCGTCGACGAGACCCTGCGCCCCCTGCCCGGCGCCAGCGTGACGCTCTTCCTCGCCGAGCACTCGCGCTACTTCGAGACGAGCACCGACACACTGGGCCGCTTCTCGCTCGGTCCGCTGCCCGCGGGGCGCTACGGGTTCGTCGCCAGCCAGCCCGGCTTGATGCCCGAGTACCTGGTGGAGGTCGCGCCCACGAACCTGGGGGACGTGGTGCTCCATCCGTCCCGGCGCATCGTCGGTCAGGTCCTCACCGTGGAGCAGCGGCCCGTCGCGGGAATCGAGGTCCGGATGGAGGAGAACGGGCAGTCCACGCGGACGGGCGAGGACGGCCGCTTCGTCATCGAGGGCGTGGCCCCGAGCGACTACACGGTGACCGCCCACGACCCGAGGCAGTGGGGCAGCCAGAGCGTGACGCTCGGCGAGGAGCAGCGGGAGGTGGAGGTCCGCATCGTCGTCGAGTCCCTCGTCCACGTCCGCGGCACGGTGCAGGACCCGGAGGGACATCCCATCCCGGACGCCGTGGTCAGGGTGATGGGCGACGGCTCCGAGGACTTCGACGCGTGGACCACCACGGATGCCCAGGGGAACTTCACGCTGGAGACGCTGTTGCTCGGCCCCTGCACCTACGTGGTCGAGGCCGCGGGGTTCCAGGACCTGAAGGGCGAGGAAGGCGAGCTGTCCACCCCCGCGCCACCCCCCCGGACCTTCGTGCTCGAACCCGCCGTGCTCATCCAGGGCCTCCTCGTCGATGAAGCGGGGAAGCCCGTGCCGGACGTCATCGTCCAGCTCACGGCCTCGCCACCGCGTGAGGAGCAGCACCCGCCGACAGAGGAGGAAGCGGACACGCCCGGCACGTACGAGGATGCCCCGGACGACCCCGCCCTCGGCGGCGTCGAGGAGAACCGGCTCGCGTCCGATGCGAACGGCCGCTTCCAGTTCGAGCTCGACAGGCCCGGGCGCTTCCACCTGAGCACCGAGTCCGAGCACTTCCTGAAGGTCCAGCGGAGCGTGGACGCCCCGGCGACCGACGTGCGCCTGGTCCTGAGTTCGGGAGGGCGCGTCGTGGGCCGGGTGGTGGACGGGCAGGGCGAGCCGCTCCCGGCCGCCGTGCTGTCCGTACACGCGAGCCCCGACACCCTGCCCGTGGCCCTGCCGGTCCGGCCCGACGAGGAGGGTCGCTTCCAGATCGAAGCCGTCCCCCCGGGCCGCCATGTCCTCCTGGCCGCCTTCGACGCCAACCTCCCCCACCGGGAGACGGTCCCCATCGAAGTGTTCGGCACGGAGACGGTGACGGTCACGGTGCGGCTGGACGCGGGCCTGAGCGTGTCCGGCGTCGTCGTGGACGAAGCGAACCGCCCCATCCCTGGCGCCACGGTGACGGCGACCCCGCTCACGGCGACCCCCTCGCACCTGAGACATCTCGGAGCGGGCTTCTCGACCGCGTCCTCGCGGGGGGTCGCGGACGAGACGGGGCGCTTCACGGTGAAGCACCTGCTGCCGGGCCCCTGCAAGCTCCAGGTCGAAGCGGACGGCCACTCGCTGCGTGGAGATCCACCCGTGGACGCCAAACCGGAGGAGTCACGCCCCTCCGTCCAGGTGCTCGCCGGGGCGAAGGACGTCCGGCTGGTGCTCCAGTACGACGGCGGCGTCCGCGGGCGGTTGCTCCACGAGGACGGCTCGCCCGTCGTCCACTTCAGCGTGAACGAGCGCGAGTACCGCGAGGCCGACGGCACCTTCGTCCGCGACGGGTTCAGCGGGGGCTCGGGGTGGCTGACCCTCTCCGCGCCCGGGCTCAACCACGTCGTGCGCCTGGTGGACGCGCCCGTCGGCCAGCTGGTGGACCTGGGCGACATCGTCATGAAGGCCGGAAGGAAGGTGCGCGGCAGGGTGGTCGACGCGGTGGACTCCGCGCCCATCTCCGGTGCCACCGTCGAGGCCACCCTCTCCCAGGCGTACGTGGCGACGGTGATGGACGCGGAGACCGCCAGGCTCTCCTCGCCGCCGTCCCCGGGCACCACCGTCACCCGCCGCGACGGCACCTTCGAGTTCGACGACGTGGAAGGCGAGCAGTTCACCCTCAAGGTCGACCACCCGGACCACCTGACCCGGCTCCAACCCCTTGGCGCGGGTGACACCCCGTTGGAGGTCCGCCTGGCACGGGGAGCGCGGCTGTCGGGCACCGTGACGGACCGACGGGGCAAGCCGGTGGACGGGCGCATCCGGGCGTTGTCGCTGGGCCCCCCGCAGAAGACGCTCGACCTCATCGATGTCACGGAGGGGGAGTTCGAGGTGTCCCAGCTCGCGCCGGGCACCTACGCGTTGAAGGCCGTGATGCGGCATCCGGAGACGGGAGAGGTCTTCTCGTTCGTCCCCCAGGTCGTGACCCTGGCGTCCGGGGAGGCGCGGACGCTCGCCTTCCGCGAGCAGGTGGAGAGCACCCGGGTGACGTTGGCCATGAGCCCGGGGCCCTCGGGCGAGCAGTTCCTCACCACCTCCTGTTCGGTCGTCCCGGGAGACGTCCCCACGCCCCGCACGGCGACCGAGCTGATCGTGCTCAACCGGACCGTGGCCATCCCCCTCGACCAGGCCCCGACCCAACCCTGGGGCCACTTCACGATGAGCCTGCCCGCCGGGCGATACACCGTCTTCGTGGTGGGAATCGTGGTCGGGAGCGGCGACGAGATGCTCCACCGGCAGGTGCTGGACGTGCCCCGGGAGGGCGCGCTGTCGCTCACGGTCGAGCCCGTGTGGCAGCCGTTGGCGCCCGGCTCGCCACGCGACTGATAGCGTGGAAGCCATGAACGGAAGCGCCCGAATGGCCGTCGCAGTGTGGACCCTGTGGGCCACGGTGGCGCTCGCGAGCTCCGGGCCCCCCAGCCGGGGTGGCGTGGCGGACGCGACGACTGCCCCGGTCGCAGGGAAGCAGCACGCGAAGGCGCGCGTGTCCCTGGACGAGGGCCTGGCGGAGCCGCTGCGCATCCCGGGGCGGGTCCGTGACGAGGCGGGCCAACCCGTCGCGGGCGCCACCGTGAAGGTCCACGTGGGCGACGCGCAGCGCGTGGAGCGGGAGGCCACCACGGGCGCCGACGGGCGTTTCATGCTGGAGACCCCGCCGCTGGGCCCGTGTCGCTTCGACGTGGAGGCGGTGGGCTACCTGGACATCGCGGGGCAGGAGGGAATGGTGGTGGCGAGCACCCGCGCGCTGGACTTTCGCCTGAAGCGCGCCGCCGTCATCCACGGCATCGTGGTCGACACCTCGGGCGCTCCCATCCTCGGCGCCCGGCTGTGGCTCGAGCGGCTCGAGGCACGGACGCCCGAGTCGCGCCCCTCCGTCGCTTCGGACGGGGACTCCGTCCTCGAGCGTCCGACGGTCGACGACGAGACGACCACGCTGGATACGGACACGACGGGGCGCTTCCGCTTCGAGCTCGCGAGGCCCGGACGCTTCCGCCTGTACACATCCGCGCCGCGCTTCTTCCACAACCACCTCCGGATGACCACGGACGTGGACACGCCCGCGGAGGACCTGCGCCTGGTGATGCAACCCGGCGCGCTCCTGAAGGGCACGGTGGTGGACACGCAGGGCGTCCCCGTCGAGAGCGCCGACATCCAGCTGCTGTGGGCGACGACGCCGGCCGGAGCCCCGGAGGAGGAGGCACGCACCCAGACGCAGGCGAACGGCACGTTCTTCCTCGGGAGTCTCTTCCCCGGGGACTACCTGCTCCGAGCCACGCCCCGAGGCGGAGGCAGCGCGACGACCGTGCCCGTCCACATCGAGGGGACACGGGTCGACCCCGTGAGGCTGGAGCTGAAGACAGCCCCCGTTGCCCCGCTCTCGGGCATCGTCGTGGACGAAGCGGGCGCTCCGCTCCGCGAGGTCTTCGTGAGCGTCCAGTCGAGCGGAGCGACGGAGTCGCGGGAGTGGAGCGGCACCGCCCGGTCCGACGCGCGGGGGCGCTTCACCGTGAAGCACGTGCCCCACGGCCCCTTCCGCATCTCCATCATGTCGGATACCCACACGCTGCTCACGACGCCGCCCACCCCGCCGATGAGCGTGGGGGGCGAGGTGGCGAAGCGCGAGTTCCCGGCGGGCACTTCGGAGGTGCGGTTGGTGCTCCGCTACAACGGCGGCGTCCGGGGACGCGTGGTCCGCGAGGACGGCACCCCGGTCGTCCGCTTCTCCGTCTCCGGTCAGGACTTCGAGTCCCCCGAGGGCGTCTTCCAGCTCCACTCCCGGCCCGCTCCCTTCCGGAGGGTCCACGTCTCCGCTCCGGGGCTCGCCGTCCTGGAGACGTCGACGCAGGTCGCCTCCGGGAAGACGACCGACGTGGGGGACCTGGTGTTGAAGGAGGGCTGGAGCCTCCGGGGTCGGGTGCTCGACGAGCGGACCTCCGCGCCCATCGTGGGCGTCACGGTCAAGGCCCGCCCCGAACCCGTGGACCCCAACGCCTCCCTGCGCCCCCTGCCCATCGGCACCGTCACCACGAATCCCGAGGGTGCCTTCGAGCTGCCCCACGTGGCGGCGGAGCGGCTGACGCTGGAGTCCTCCCATCCGGGCTACCTCCCGGGCACCCACCGGCTCGGTGCTGGCGAGCGTGAGGCGACGCTCCGGATGTCACCCGCGGCCCAGCTCTCCCTCACCGCGGTGAACCGGCTGGGCCGTCCGGTCTCGTCGGCCGACGTCCAGCTCCGATGCGAGGACGACCCGACGGTCGAGGCGACCAGTGACCTCCGCGACGGCGCCGGCCACGCGCGGGAGTTGAAGCCATGTCGCGGCTACGTGGTGGCCCTCTCCGAGGGCCGCATCGAACGAGACGACGAGGAGCCGAGCGCGGTCCGCTTCCTGCCCCAACGCGTGAGCCTGCCCGCCGGCGCCCACGCGCGCCTCGCCTTCCGCGAGATGACGGGCCCCACCACGTTGACCCTGCGTCACGCCACGCCCCTGCCCCGCCTGCCTTCCGGTGAGAAGGTCGCCCTCTCCGAGGTGCTCCTCGTCCCAGGTGACGTGTCCCTCCCCACCACGAAAAAAGGACTGCGCCTGCCGCGCCTGTTGCGCGTCCCGGAGACGTCCCATGACGACACCACCACCACCTTCACCGCCCTCTCCGCCGGGCAATACACGCTGCTCCTCGTGGGGGAGGTCGAGGGCTCCGAGCCCGGCTTCGTGGTCCACCGCGCGCGCGTGAACGTGGAGGGCAAGGCCCACGAAGCCCGGGAGCCGAAGCCCGCGTGGCAGCGGCTCGCCCCGGGCGGGTGACGTCACGACGTGACGCATGCCCTGGTAACGTCCCCGCTCGGGGAGAGACAGATGCGTGGACCCGTCTTCGTCGTGCTCGGCGTGGTGCTCCTGGGTGCCGCCCTGGCCCTCGTCGTCATGTGGGCGACAGGCCCCGGGGACGCGGCGACCTCGGACCGGTCGGCGGAGCACGCGCGCTCCGCGGTCGACGCCCCCCAGGCGCCACCTCCGCGAGGAGCACACGTCATCCGAGGCACGGTCGTCACCCAGCAGGGCGTCCCCGTCGAAGGGGTGGAGGTCTCCGCCTCGCTGAGCATCCCCGACCAGTCCCTCTCCTCGAGCACCTGTGACGAACACCCCCCCGAGACGCCGCTGTCCTCGCGGAAGTGCGTGGGTGCGCCCCGCGCGGAGCTGGTGCGACGTGTCGAAGCGGGCGAGGGCCGCGCGCCCGTGGTGGCGCGGGCCACCTCCGGACCGGATGGGCGCTTCACGTTGGAGGGGATTCCCGACGGAGACCTGGCGCTCTGGGTGCTGGATGCGCGAGGGGCCGTCCTGGAGACCCAGGTGGCCCCCGACCGAGAGGACGTGCGGCTCGAGCTGACCTCCGGCGGCCGGTACTCCGGGAGGGTCGTGGACGAATCGTGGGGTCCCGTCGCCAACGCCAGCGTGACCCTGTTCTTCGAGGACCACTCCCGCTACTTCGAGACCCGCACCGACGACGACGGACAGTTCGAGTTCGGGCCGATGCCCCCGGGGAACAACGGCCTGGTCATCTCCAGTCCGGGCTTCGTGACCCGGTACTCCACGGACTACTGGCCCAATGGACGCAAGACCTTCGTGCTGGATGCCCCCCGCGCCATCAGCGGACAGGTCCTCTTCCAGGACCGCCCGGCCGCCGGGGTCGAGGTCCAGGCCGAGGAGAGCGACCGCTCCGCCCTGACCGGGAGCGACGGGCGGTTCCTGCTGGAGGGGCTCACGTCCGGCCACCACACGCTGACGGCGCGACGCGAGCACCTGCGCGCGCTCACCACGGTGACGCTGGCGCCGAACACGCGGGCCGCCGAGGCCCGCCTCACCCTCGAGGCGGCCCTCCGGGTCGAAGGCATCGTCCGCGACGACACGGGGGCTCCGGTCGCGGACGCCGCCGTGAAGGTCTTCGTCGACGCGGAGGAGCCCCGGCTGGAGACCACCACGGGCGAGGATGGGCGCTTCGCCCTGGAGACGCTGCCACTCGGGCCCTGCCGCTTCGAGGTGAACGCGGCGGGCTACATGGGTGTCAGCGAGCCGGAGGTCCCGCTGGTGGCCGACACCCTCGCGCTGACCTTCACGCTGCGACGGGCGCTGTTCCTCCAGGGGACCGTGGTCACCGAAGGGGACGATGAGCCGGTCGACGACTACGTGCTGGAGCTCGAACGGCTGGACACGCCGGTCCCCGCGTCGACGAACGAAGCCCCCATCCCGCGTGACGACGTGGGGACGACGGTGAGGAGCAACGGGGAAGGACACTTCGCCTTCAAGGTCTCGCTCCCGGGCCGCTACCGCGTGTTCACGGCACCGGAGCGAGCCCTGGGCAAACGCTACTTCCCCTTCTCCCAGGAGGTCCGCGTCCCCGGTGGAGACGTGCGAGTGGTCCTGCGCAAGGGAGCGCGCATCCAGGGCACCGTGGTGGACAGGGCAGGACGGGCCATGCGCTCCGCCCCCGTCACCCTGCTGGAGGGCACGCTTCAGGCCCCGGGCAGACAGGTCGCGTCGACCGACTCGGGGTCCACGGGCTTCCAACTGGGTGGGCTCCTCCCTGGCAGCTACGTGCTCCAGGTCTCACTCCCCAATGCGTCTTCACCGACCGACACCCAGCAGGTGCCCATCCAGCTCCATGGCACGGAGACGGTGACGACGAACCTGGAGCTGCCCGCCGAAGCCAGGACCTCCCTCTCCGGTGTCGTGCTCACGGAGGAGGGCCCTCCCCTCTCCGACGTCCAGGTGTTGGCCTACTCACAAGACACCCAGGGAGGCGCCACGACCGACGAGCAAGGGCGCTTCACCATCAAGGACATGCGGCCCGGCACCACCCGGTTCCACGTCCAGGCGGGGCCCTACACGCTCGTCTCGGACCCACCCGTCAAGCCGTCACACATGAACCCCCACCCGTCCATCGAGCTGAGGGTGGAGGCGGGACGCGAGGTGCGGTTGGTCCTCCGCTCCGACAACGGGAGCTTCCGCGGGCGCGTGGTCCAAGAGGACGGCACCCCCGTCCAACACTTCATGGCCAACCTGACGGGCATCAACGACCCGGAGGGGCGATTCCAGGTCGAGGTGGGCCCCGCGCAGCGCCGGTCGCTGAGGATCTCCGCGCCCGGGTTCGCCAGCGTCGTCCTCACGGCCCGCGTCGAGCGAGGCCGCGCCACGGACATGGGAGACATCGTCTTGAAGGAGGGTGCCCGGCTGCGCGGCCGGGTGCTCGACGCGCGGACGTCCGCGCCCGTCGTCGGCGCGCAGATCCGCGTCCTCCCCAAGGAGCTGGGAGAGGAGACGTTTCCCTCGCGCACCCTGGTCGAGCTCACCTCCACCGGACCTGACGGCACCTTCGAGTTCGCCCGGCTGGGGATGGCGACCCCGGAGCTGGAGTTCGAGCATCCGGACTATCTCCCCCTGCGCCAATCCGTTGACATGACGGACCGTCCGTTGGAGCTGCGCATGACCCAGGCGGCCCGGCTGACCCTCATCATGACGGACCGCCACGGCAAGCCGGCGTCGGCGGTCGTGAGCCTCCATCCGCTCGACGGGGGCGAGGATGAATCCCATTTCGTTCGGGCCGACACCCCCCTGACCGTCTCCGCGCTCGCCCCCGGCACCTACGTGGTGGGCCCCTACAGCACCTCGCGCTCGGAGGGCCCCGAGAACGCCATCATGCGGTTCATGCCCCGACAGGTCGTGCTGCGAGGCGGCGAACACGCGCGCCTCTCCCTCCGGGAGGTGGTGGGGCCCGTCGCGCTGACCTTCCGCAACGCCACCCCGCTGGCCGGACTGCCCTCCGGGGAGCCCGTCGACTACTGCTTCGCGAAGCTGTTCCCCGGCGATGTGCCACGTCCCGCCACCAGGGAGGCCTTCACGTCCGCCCGGTTCCCGAGGGAGCTCCCCCCGGACACGGATGACCGCTCGGGCTCGACCCACACGTTCTCCAACCTCCCCGAGGGGCGCTACACCTACTTCCTGCTCGGCGTCGCCCTGACGGAATCGCGCCCGCTCGTGCTCCACCGCGAGGAGGTGGACATGCGGGGCGGTGGGCGCGTGGTCCGCGACGTCGTCCCCCACTGGCAATGGCTGCCTTCCGGTCCGTGACCCCCGCGAACCGGCGGCTCGAAAGAGCAGTCGCGGGGGACCCGCTCCAGCCCCCCGCGGCCCCCGCGTTTGCGTCCGCCAGGAGGGCCTCTTAAGACCGGACTCCATGGGCCATGAGCCGAAGTGGAAGGACGGCGCGGAGCTGGAGCTGGACTGGGGCGCGAGGCAGCCGCGACCGCAGTCGGGAGACGACGCGCCGGCCACCACGGGCCTGGTCCCCCTGATGGAGGCCTCCGGCGTCGAGGCGCGCGCCGGCAAGGGCATGCCCGGGGACCCGCGCCACATGAGCGTGTCGCTGCGCCATTCGCTGGACGCGGTGCTCACCGCGCCCCGGCTGCGCATGCGCCAGCAGCGCGAGCTGCTGGAGATGCTCATCGGCTGGGAGGGGCGCAACCGCTACGAGGTCTGCGACGAGCACGGGCGCGGCAGCCTGTTCGTGGGCGAGACGGGGGACGGCTGGGGCTCGCGCCTCATGCGCAACTTCTGGCCCTTCTACCGCGCGCGCCTGGAGTGCATGACGCCCAGCGGCACGCTGGCGCTCGCGCTGGAGCACCCGTGGAGCTTCCTCTTCGCGCGCGCGGAGGTGCTCGCGTGGGACGGCCGCGCGCTGGGCACCATCGTCCAGCGCTTCCGCCTGCTCGGCAGACGCTTCGACATCGTCACGCCCGCCGGCGCGGTGGTCGCCACCATCGAGGGCCCCCTGCTCAAGCCCTGGACCTTCCAGGTCTTCCAGCGCGGCGAGGAGGTGGCCGTCATCCGCAAGCACTGGAGCGGCCTCTTCCAGGAGACCTTCAGCGACGCGGACAACTACTCCATCGAGTTCCATCCCCCGTGCACGGACGGACGGCTGCGGCAGCTGGTGCTCGCCGCCGCGTTCCTGATGGACCTGACCTACTTCGACAACCGGAAGTCCGGGGGTTCCATCTTCAACGTGGGCCTGAACCTCTGGGACTTCTGGAGCTGACGGGAGTTCCCCCGGTGTTCCCCGGGGGGCCTTGTGATAAGTCCCCAGCCCTCATGTCCACGTCTACGAGCGATGCGTTGACAGCGGCGGACCTCGAGCGGCTGGCCCAGGCGGAGTCCCCGGACCTGGTCGACGCCGTCCTGACCCTCCTGAACGCTCCGGAGCCGGAGCCGGAGGCCACCGCGAAGCCGCTGCCGAAGGATGCCTTCACCTTCGACAGGCTCCTGCGCTCGCTGGTCCAGGCCCAGGCGCGGTTCGACCCCTCGGGACGGCGCGCCGCGTCGACGGAGGCGTGGCAGCGGTTCCTGGCGCAGAAGGACGTCCCGCGTCCGGAGCGGCTGGCGCTGGCGGACCTGCTGGTGGCGCTCTACGAGCGGAACACGGACGCGTCGCGCGCCGCCGTGCTGGCGCTGGTCCGGGGCGCGGCCCTGAAGTTCGGCCTGTGGGGCGGCCTCAAGCGCATCTACAAGCTGGCCGAGGCGCGGCTCGACGCGGAGATGTTCGGCGCGCTCGCCTGGCGCTTCGACGTGGCGCGCGGGGAGACCCGGTCGCACGAGGTCTCCACCGGCACCCTCACCTACCTGCGCCGCCGCGCGTGGCGGTTCCTGCGCCACCTGGGCGCGGCCACGCCGGAGCTGTACCCCCAGTTCGCCGTGGAGGTGCTGCGCCACTACGACCTGAGGACCGAGTGGCACGGGGTCTGGGTGGCCCACCACATCTGGGCGCACGGCTCCGGGCAGTACACGGCCACCGGGTTCTCCTTCGGGAGCGCGCCCAAGGACCTGGTGAAGCACCGCGCCTATCCGGACGCGTGGAAGCGCTCCCCGGACGCGCTGATGCGCCTGCTGGACACGTGCCGGTCGGACGAGGCCGCGCGCTTCGCCATCCAGGGCCTGCGCAAGGACTTCCCGGAGGTGCTGCGCAAGGTGACGCCCGCGTGGCTCAACCGCATCGCCCACCGGCCGCTGGAGAGCGCCCACGAGTTCATGGTGGAGACCCTGCAGGGCTCGCCCGAGTTCCACCAGGGCAAGCTGCGGGGGCTGGGGCTGCACGACGCGGTGCTGGCGCTGCTCGAGTCGCCCAGCGACAAGGCGCGCGCCTACGCCATCGAGTACGCCCGCGCCCACGCGCAGGACCTGTCCGCCGAGCGGCTCGCGGAGCTGGCCGCGCAGCCGAACAACGACGTGCGCGCCTTCGCCGCCGCCATGCTGGAGAAGCGCAACCCGCGCGAGCTGGGCGTGGAGCTGCTGGGGCGGCTGTTGTCCATCAAGGCGACGGCGACCTTCGCGGCGCGCTCGCTGGAGCAGTCGTTCGACCGGGCGGAGCTGTCCGCGGCGTTCCTGCGGGACATGTACCTGGGCACGTCCGAGCAGCTCAACTGGGCCAAGGGCTTCGTCGCGAGCAAGTACTCGGCCACGGAGCTGCCCACGTCCTTCTGGAAGGAGCTGCTGGAGGACAAGCGGCTGGACGAGCGGCCCTACCCGGTGGAGGGCCTGGTGCTCAAGTCGCTGGGCGCGTATCCGGCGGCGGCCATCGGCCCGGAGTGGATGCTGGACAAGGCGGCGCACCCGCGCATCGGCCACGCCATCACCGGGTGGCTGCAGCGCGCGGACAGCCTGCCGGGCCTGGACGTGGAGAAGGTGAAGGGCGCGGTCTTCAGCGCCAAGCACCGCGCGGTGGCGCTGATGCTGCTGGGCAAGCGCAAGCTGTTCACCCCGCGCCAGCTCACCGTGCCCTGGCTGCTCGCCCTGGCGCGCCGCGCGGACCCCACGCTGCACGGCTTCGCCCACCGCTACCTGCTGGAGAACGTGGCCCCCGCGGACTTCAGCGACACGGAGGACGCCGCCGCGGGCCTGGAGCGCCTGTTCGAGCTGGCGCTGGGCGCCAGGCAGCCCGCCCCGGTGCGCGACTTCGCGCAGACGTACCTGCGCTGCCACCACCCGGTCATCGGCCCGGAGCAGCCGGAGTCGAAGTCCTACGAAATCAAGCCGCGCGCGCCGCGCAAGGCGTACACGCCGGAGAAGCTGTGGCCGGCGCTGTTCGACGCGCGCGACGACGTGCGCCGCTTCGCGCTGGCCGTCACCAAGGCGGAGCTGCGCGCCTGGGGCTGGCACACGCGGGTGTACGAGCTGGCGGAGGCGGAGGCGAAGGAGGTCCGCAACCTGGCCTACGACGCGCTGCTGCGCGCGGGCGAGGACGGCGCGGACGCCCGCTACGTGCTGCACGTGGAGGAGCTGGACCCGGTGAAGGTGTTCTCCATGTCGGAGAGCACCAAGCGCAGCACCCGCGAGGTGGCGGTGGAGCTCATCCGCCGGCACTACGCGCGGCTGGGCGGCGCGGAGCGGCTCGCGTGGCTGATGCAGAGCGCGGACCGCGAGGTGGGCCTGTTCGCCGTGCGCCTGCTCTGGGAGAAGCACCGCCCCACGCACCTGCCGGAGGGCTGGAAGCCCGCGGGCGCGAAGCAGGCCCCGGTCACCAGCGCCGCCGAGCGCTTCCCGGACGTGGAGGCCCTGCGCGACTTCCTGCGCCGCATGCTCTTCGGCCTGCCGCCGGGCCGGGCCAAGGAGGCCCGCGAGGGCGAGGTGCAGAAGCGCCTGTCGGCGAGCGAGGCGAAGCGCCGCGTCATCGAGCTGGTGCGCGACCTGGGCCTGGAGGACGAGTCCTTCGCCCGCGTCGTCGCCCCGGTGCTCGGGGAGTTCACGGGTTCGCTGGCGAAGGGGGAGTGGCAGAGCTGTCTCGCCTCCCTGGTCCAGCTGCGCACGGCGCATCCGGGCGTGCAGCTCGGGGCGCTGTAGCGACGTCCGCGCGGCATGGGTTTTCGGTCGCCCCGCCGCCCCGCGCGCGGTGCTAAGAAAGGCGACCCCGAAGGAGCGTCATGTCCGTCCTCGCCATCGGCAACGTCGAGAAGCTCCGAGCCGTCGCCGCCAATGCCCGGGTGTTGCTGGTCGCCGGCGCGCGCGCGTCCGCCGCCAGCCGCGTCACCGCGTTCGAGCCCGGCACCAACAAGGTGCTGTGGAGCACCGAGCTGCCGTCCGCCGTCCACGCGCTGGTCCTGTCCGGCGAGCGCTTCGCCGCGGCGGGCGCCGACGGCACGCTGAGCTTCGGCGCGCTCTCCGACGGCAAGGTGCAGGCGCAGGTGGAGGACGCCCACGCGGGCGGCGTCACCGCGCTCGCCCCGAGCCCCGACGGCAAGCTGCTCTACAGCGCGGGCGCGGACGGCGCGCTGCGCGCGTGGGAGTGGGAGTCCGCCAGCCGCAAGCACGACTTCAAGGCGTCCGCCCAGCCGCTGCGCGCGGTGGCCGTGGACCCCACGCACACCTACGCGGCCTGCGCGGGCGACGACGGCGTGGTGCGCTCCTTCACGCTGGCCTCCGGTGAGCGCCGCGACATGACGGGCCACGAGGGCGCGGTGCGCGCGCTCGCGTTCACCCCGCGCGACGGCCGCGTGGTCTCCGCGGGCGACGACGGCAAGCTGCGCATCTGGTACCTGGTGGGCGCGGTGGAGTTCGAGGTGCGCGGCGACAAGGACTCCGGCCACGCCGGCGCCGTGCTCGCGCTGCTGTTCCCGCCCACGCCCGCGGCGCAGGGCGACGAGGAGCCGGGCGACCGCGTCTGGTCCGCGGGCAGCGACGGCAAGGTGAAGGTCTGGCGGCTGGACAAGCAGCGCAAGCCGCGCACCCTCGACTGCGGCAGCAAGCCGGTGAACGCGCTCGCCTTCATGGCGCCCGCCAATCCCCGGCAGGCGCGCACGACGCTGGGCTCCGTCGTCACCGCGGGCGAGGACCGGCGCGTCCTGCGCTTCGGCCTCGCGCTGGACGGCCAGCCCGGGGACGACCAGGACACCTCGCAGCACGCGTTCGACGTGTTCACGGAGGCCCTGAAGGGCAACCGCGCGCGGCGCGAGACGGTGGTGCGCGAGGCGGTGGTGCTGGAGGAGCCGGAGGCGCTCGAGTTCCTCCTGCAGGTGCTCTCCACGGACCGGGAGGCGGAGGTCCGCCGGCAGGCGGCGCGCGAGCTGGGGCTGAAGGGCCGCACGGGCGCGCGGGCGAAGCTGCGCGAGCGGCTGGACGACGACCACCCGCAGGTGCGCGCCGAGGCCCTCAAGGCGCTGGAGACGCTGGAGACGGAGTCGCCGCTGGCCGCGCCCCGCGCCGCGCTCGAGTCGCGCTTCGTGGACATGCGCGTGGCGGGCGTGCGCAGGCTGGGGAAGCTGGGCGGCACGTCGCCCCTGGTGCCCGGCCTCATCGCCAGCAAGCTGGGCGAGACCGAGGCCGCGGTGGGCCTGGCCGCGCTGGACGCGCTCGTCGCCGTGTCGCCGGCGGGGGACACCGAGCCCCTGCGCGCCGCCTTCGAGCGCGGGCCGGCGCGGCTGCGCGCGGAGGTGCTGGTGCGCGTCGCCTGGGCGGGCCTGCTGGGCCACGCGCAGTTGCAGCCGCTGGTGGCGCGCGCGCTGGACGACGCCGACGCGGACGTGCGCGGCGTGGCCTTCACCATCCGCGTGCTGGAGCGCCGCGCGCTGGCGCACGCGCTGGAGTCGCGGGACGAGGACTTCGCCCGCACCGCCAAGGACGTGGCGCGCCGGGTGGCCACCCGCGCCCGCCAGGGCCAGTCGACCTCCGCGCTCACCGACGACGAGATTCGCGCCGCGCGCGAGTCGCTGCCCACGCAGGGCACCGTGGGCGCGGCGCTGACGGAGGCGGACCTGGAGCCGCTGCTGGCCGCCATGGCGTGCCGCACGCCGGACACCGCGGTCCGGGGCTCCCGGGGCCTCGCGCAGCTGGGGGATGCCCGCGCGCTGGGCGCGCTGCTCCAGCTCTCCCGCGAGCCGGAGGCCCCCATCCGCCGGCAGGCCGCCGCGTCCCTCCAGGCGCTCCAGGACGCGCGCGCCCGCGAGCGGCTGGTGTGGATGCTGGACGACGCGGACGGCGACGTGCGCGCCACGGCGCTGGACGCGGTGGTGGCGCTGGACGGGGACGCGCCGCTGTCCTCCGCGGAGGCGGCGCTGCGCTCCGGCCACGAGGACATCCGCGTGCGCGGGCTCGACCGGCTGGTGAAGCTGGGCGCGACGACGCAGGGCGCGGAGCCGCTGCTCGGCGACGCGCTGGAGGACGAGTCCTCCAAGGTGCGCGGCGAGGCGTTCCGCACGCTGTGGGCGTGGCACGAGAAGGCCCCGGAGAAGGCGCTGGACCGCGCCCTGGCCGGCCGCTTCCCGGACCTGCGCTCGCGCGCGGTGGAGGTGCTCTCCGAGCGCGGCGCCGAGGGCTGGGCCCAGGAGCGGCTGACGAAGTCCGTGGAGGACCGCGACGTGGGCGTGGCCACGGCCGCCTACGAGGCGTGGGTGAAGCGGGTCGGCAAGGAGAAGCCGGAGCCCCACCTGGCGGCGCTGGCCTCCACGCACGCCGCGCTGCGGGTGAAGGGCGCCAAGGGCGCGGTGGAGGCGCCGGTGGACGCGGTGCGCTCGCCCCTGCTCAAGCGCGTGCAGGACGAGGACGTGGACGTCGCCGTCGCCGCGCTGGAGTCCCTGGACAAGCTGGTCCCCGGGGAGAACGGGCCGCTGCTGGCGGGCATCGCCGCGGGGGCGCTGCCGGTGCGCGTGCGCGCCGCGGAGCTGCTCGCCCCGCGCGGCGCCGAGGACATCATCGAGCCCCTGCGCGGGCTCATCACGGACAAGGACCTGGAGCGGCTGTACGTCCCGGCCTTCCTCGTCCCCCTGCGCATCCGCGCCGCGCGCGCGCTGGCCACGCTGGGCTCGCGCCGGCTGCTGACGTTCTTCGCCACCGTGCTGCTGCCCAGCGAGCTGGGCGACCTGCAGGAGCAGGGCGCGCGGGGCCTGGCCACCGCCAGCCGCCGCGGCGACGAGGGCTTCCTGCTGGACGCGCTGGGGCACGCCAACGTGGCGGTGCGCTCGTGGGGCGCGGACGGCCTGTCCCGCCTGGGCGACGCGCGCGCGCTGCCGGTGCTCACCGGCAACCTGCGCCACGACCACCTCCCCATCCGGCTGGGCGCCATCCTCTCCTTCTCCGCGCTGGGCCCGGAGGGTGACGGCGGCCTGCTGCACGGCCTGGAGGACGCCGCCCGCGAGGTGCAGGAGATGGTGTTCTCCATCGTCCTCGCCCGGGATTTGCGCGCCAGCCGCCGCGGCGAGCCGCCGGACCTGCTCGCCAGCGCGCTGTCCAGCGGCCGGCCGGAGGTGCGCTACGCGGCGGCCCGCGCGCTGGAGCTGCGCACGGAGACGGACGCGTACCGCGCCAACCTCGTGGAGGGCCTGCTGCCGCCCAAGCCGGAGAAGGCCGGCGACATGAAGGAGTGGCCGGCGGAGGAGGACCGCGCGAAGCGGATGGTGGGGCTCGCCGAGGCCCTCTCCAGCGACCAGCCCGAGCAGCGCTACGCGGCGGCCCAGGTGCTGCTGCTGCGCAACAAACCGCTCGACTACTTCCGCGAGGCGAAGAAGGTCGCCCGCCCGAGCACGCTGGACGCCCCGTGGAAGCCGGAGACGGCCCCCACCGCGTCACCCGTGCAGGCCGCGCCCGCCAAGAGCTGGCTGCGCCGCATCTTCTCCGCGGTGAAGCCGGGCGCGGGGGAGCCGTCCTCCTCCGACGCCTCCGTCCAGGCGGAGCGGCAGCACCTGCGCCGGCTGGCGTTCGGCGCCTACGTGGGCCTGCTGCGGCAGGTGTCCGCGGGTGACGACGAGGGCCACCGCGTCCGCCGCGACGCCGTGGACCGCGTGGTGAAGCTCACCCAGGAGGGCTACGCCGGCACGCCCGCCGCCGTGGCCGCGCTGCTGCGCGCCCTGGAGGACCCGCACCAGCTGGTGCGCAAGGCGGCGCTGGCCGGCCTCAAGGAGCTGTTCCCCGCCGGCAGCGACGAGCCGCTGGCGCTGGCGCTCGCGTCGCTCGCCCCGGACGTGGCCCGCGCGGCGCTGGACGAGCTGGCCGAGCGCAAGGACGCGGCCCGGCCGCGCATCGCCGCCGCGCTGAACTCGCCCCTGCCGGACGTGCGCCGCTACGCCTTCGAGCTGCTCGAGAAGCTCAGCCCCGCGGGCAGCCTGGAGCCGCTGCTGGCGGCGCTGGGCAGCGAGCACGCCGACCTGCGCGTGGGCGTCATCGAGCGGCTGGCGGGCGCCAACGACCCGCGCGTCACGGAGGCGCTGGGCCGGGCCATGGCCAGCGAGCACGAGGACCTGCGGCTGCGCGCCTCGGAGCTGCTGGCCTGGCGCGGGGACGACCGCGCCGTGGAGGTGCTGTCCGGCTTCCTGCGCTCGGAGACCGCGGCCCTCGCGCGGCGCGCGCAGGAGGCGCTCACCCGGCTGGCCACGCCCGCCGCGGTGGCCGCCCTGGCCGCGCGGCTGCCGGCCGCCGCGGAGGTCCAGGAGCGGCTGCGGCTGGTGGCCGCGCTGGGCAACACC
>NZ_JAKCFB010000050.1 GCF_024198235.1 Myxococcus dinghuensis
GGGCCGCGGCCGGGGGCGGGATGTCCGGCGGGAAGGCCCGGGGCTGGGCCGGGGGCACGGGCGGGGCGACGCGGGCCGCGGCCGGGCGGGCGGAGGGCGTCATGCCCGGGGGCGTGGGCCGGGCGACGCCGGGCTGCGGCAGTTGCGGGCCGGCGACACGGGGCGCGGGCGGCGGCGGCAGGGGGCCGGCCAGCGGCGCCACGGAGGGCGGCGGAGGCGGCGGACGCTGCGGGGCACCCAGGTCGGCGAAGGCGGGGACGTCGGCACGGTCCGCGACGCGGCGCCGGTCGATCTGGAGGTCTCGGTCGAGCAGGCTCGGCACGGCGGGCACCGCGGGCTTGTGGGCGGTGTCGGCGGCGCAGGCGGGGCACTCTCCGACGGGCGGCAGCATGGCACCGCACTTCAGGCACTTGGACAACGGACTCCTCCGGGCTTGACGTCAGCCGTGCCATGAAAAGACGTCCGCGCGCGGTGGGCAAGAAAAGTGCGAGCCCCCGCGGTCCCTTGCTCGTGGAACCGTCAGGGGCTCGTCAACGCGGCGCCCCACTCCGTCCCCTCGGGGACGTCGAGTACGGGGGCGCTCCACGCTAGGCATGGACGCGGCGCCGTCCCACCGCGCCCACCAGCAGCAGCACGATGATGGCGCCAATCACCGACATGATGATGCCGGACGGGCGGATGTCGAAGAAGTGCCCGTTGCGCGAGAACAAGGAACCAATCAGGCCGCCCACCAGTGAGCCGACCATGCCGAGCAGCGTCGTCGCCAGCAGGCCCATGCTCTGCTTGCCAGGGAGGATGGCGCGCGCGATGAGGCCCGCGATGAGGCCGATGATGATGAAGGCGATGATCCCCATGAAACCCGTCTCCTGTTTGTGGGGACCGTGGAGGTCCCGGTCGCGTCAAACGTAGGAATCGATGTCTCAGGGTGGGAACCGCGTGGGATGGCCGGTCGGCCGCCCTCCGGTCAGCCGAGTTCCCCATCCAGGTGCATCATCACCGCGAGCGCCGCGAGCGCCGCCGTCTCCGTGCGGAGGATGCGGGCGCCGAGCGTGACGGGGCGGGCACCCAGGGCCTTCAGTGCCTCCACCTCCTCGCGCGCCAGGCCGCCCTCGGGGCCCACGACGAGCGCCACCGGGGTGCCGGCGCCCGCCGCGCGGAAGGCCTCGCCCAGCGGCACCGCGGACTCCTCTTCGTCCAGCACCAGCACCACGGTGCCCGGCGCCAGCGCGCGCGCGGCCGTCACCAGCGGGCGGGGGACCTCCACGCGCGGCACGTCGTCGCGCCGGCACTGGCGGGCCGCCTCCTCGACGATCTTCTCCCACCGCGCGGCGCGCTCCTGCGCGCGCTTGGGCTCCAGCTTCACCACGCTGCGCGCGGTGTCCACGGGCAGGAAGGCGCTGGCCCCCAGCTCCGTGCCCTTCTGGAGGACGAGCTCCAGCTTGTCTCCCTTGGGGAGCCCCTGGAGCACGCTGACGCTCCGGCGCGCGGGCGCGAGCCTCGCCTCGCCCAGCCTCACGCGCACCGTGTCCTCGGCCACCGCCGTCACCTGGCTGGGGAAGGCGCGCCCCTTGCCGTCGAAGACCTCCACCGCGTCCCCTTCTCCCAGGCGCAGGACATGGACGATGTAGTGACGGCGGTCCCCGGTGAGCGTCACCTCCGTGGGGGCGGGCTCGGGGATGGGGGCGAAGAGGCGGACCACGGCGGCGTTCTCCAACCCGTCGGGAGGGACGGGTTCCCTTCCGCGTGCGGGGACGTCGACTTCAACAGCAAGCCACTGTCCGACGCCAGGGTTTGCTGGCCTCCATCCATGAGGAACACGACGTTTGGGACGGACGCGCGGCGCGAGCGCTGGAGAATCTCGGCAGGCCTGCTATCTGGCTTGGGGCATGGATGCCTTCGCCGTCGAGTCCACCCGCTCGGGGTTCGTCGAGTCCGTTCATTCCGTCCATGTCGCCGTGGTGGACGCGGAGGGCCGGTGGGTGGCCGCTTCCGGAGCGCCCGAGCGGAGGACGTGGTGGCGCTCGGCCGCCAAGCCCTTCCAGGCGCTGGCCGTGGTGGAGGAGGGCGCCGCGGACCCCTTCGGCTTCGGCGCGCGCGAGCTGGCCTTGATGTGCGGCTCCCACTCCAGCGAACCCGTCCACCGCTCGCTGGCCATGTCCATGCTGCGCGCGTGTGGGGTGGAGGAGTCGCTCCTGGCGTGCGGGCCGCATCCGCCGCTGTCCCAGGCGGTGGCGGACGAGGCGATGCGCGCGGGCGTCGTCATCACCCCGCGCTGGAGCAACTGCTCGGGCAAGCACGCGGGGATGCTCGCGCTGGCGCGCCACCGGGGCTGGTCCTTGACGGGCTACGCGCGACAGGGGCACCCGGTGCAGGAGCGCATCCTGGAGGGCGTGGCCCGGTGGACGGGCGAGCCGCGCGAGTCGCTCTGGCTGGGCGTGGATGGCTGCACGGCGGTGTGCTTCGGCCTGCCGCTCGCGGCCATGGCCCGGGCCTATGCGCGGTTGGGCGTCGCGGAGGAGCCGTCCGCGCGGCGCGTGCGCGAGGCCATGGTGGCGCACCCGGAGCTGGTGGCTGGCGCGCGCCGGCTGTGCACGGAGCTGATGGCCGTGACGCGCGGCGAGGTGGTGGCGAAGGTGGGCGCGGAGGGCATCTACTGCGCCGCGCTGCCGTCGCTGGGGCTGGGCGTGGCGCTGAAGGTGGCGGACGGCGACGCGCGGTGCGCACCCCCGGCGCTCCTGGAGGTGCTGCGCCGGGTGGGGGAGCGTCAGGGGTTGCGGCTGCCCTGGTCGGACCTGGGCCACCACGCGACGCCGGAGCTGCGCAACACGCGGGGCGAGGTCGTGGGTGGGCTCCGGGTGACCGGAGCGCTCGACTTCCGCTGACCGGGCGTCGTCAGGAGGTGAGCGGCGCGGGGCCCGGGCCGCCCGCGGTGACGCGCGCGTGCAGCTCGCGCTTGAGGCCCAGGCCGAAGAGGGCCAGCGTCAACAGGTAGACGGGTTCGATGAGGAAGAGCTGGGGGCCGCCCAGCGACAGCCCGTGGGTCTTCTTCTCGAAGACGACGTGCGCGCCGACGACGAGCGCGAAGCGCACCACCATCACCGCGACGGCGGTGATGGCGACGGTGGCGCCGGGCAGCCGGGCCACGGCCTCCGCGAGCGCGAGCGTGGGCACCAGCGGCAGGGCCATGAGCAGCCCCGCGGTCCACTCCAGCGACACGGCGTAGAGCACCACGGCCGCCATGAGCGCGTGGGCGGCGGACAGCTCCACGCCCCCCACGCTCACGCGCAGCAGGCTGAGCGGCGCCGACAGGGAGAAGATGAACAGGTAGGCGCCCACGAAGTGCACGGCGCGGCTGACGCCGTTCTCGTGCAGGGGCATCCAGGCGCGAAGCTTGTCGGCGAAGCTCATCATCAGGGGAGGTTCAGGCGCGAGCAGGGGTGGTGGAGGGGGCCTGCTGGGGCTTGATGACATAATCGCCGAAGAGCACCGCCACGAAGAAGAGCGGGCCCACCAGCGCGTGCACCAGGTTGGTGAGGAAGGAGGGGGACTTCTTCTCCCAGACGGCGTGCCCCGCGAGCTGGATGAGCCACCCGAAGGCCGCGATGGCCACCACGCTCCAGGTCGGCATCATCCGACCGAGGGGGAAGCACGCGGCCATGAACGCGACCACCAGCAGCCCCAGCTTCACGTCGGCGCGCAGGTACCAGACGGCCGCCAGCGCCCACGACACCATGCCCAGCGTCAGGACACCGCCCGGCAGCACCGGCACCGCCACCAGCTTCACCCAGTCCAGCATCGCGATGATGTGGAGGATGATGACGGGGATGGCGACCTTGTGCGTGAGGCGGTTGGTGGGGTGCTGGTGTGACGAGTAGTACTCGTCGAAGAGGGCGGCGATCGGGGGCTTGAGCATGGCGTCCTCCAAGTGGGGGGTACGGCGCGCCGACGTTAGGGGATGTCTCCCCGGTGCGTCCTGGCGTGGCACGCCAATCTCCTGACCTGGGACGCCACGGCGGGGGCCTCAGGCGCGCTCCGCGCCCTCGCGCCAGACGCGGGGTGTCATGCCCGTCCACCGCTTGAAGGCGCGGTCGAAGGTGCTCAGCTCCGCGTAGCCGAGCAGGAAGGCCACCTGGCTGATGCCCAGGTTCGCGTCGCGCAGGTAGCGGAAGGCCAGCTCCCGCCGCACCGCGTCGACCTCGTCCTGGAAGGACGTGCCGTGCTCCGTGAGGCGGCGCTGGAGGGTGCGCGCGCTGAGGTGGAGCCCCTGGGCGACGTCGCCGACCTGGGGGGCGCCTTCCTGGAGCCCGGCGCGGATGACGTCCCGGACGCCCTGGACGAACTCCGGGGGCGGGGGCCCGGAGGGCGGCGCGGAGGTGCTCGCGGCGCGCTCCAGCACGGAGAGCAGGGCGGGGTCCGCGCCCATCACGCGCAGGTCGAGCGTGGGGGCGTCGAGCGACAGCGCGTTGCGACCGCCGCCGAAGCCGGGGGTGACGCCGAAGTGCTGCACCAGCGGCGCGACGTCGGGCGGCGCGGGGTGGGCGAAGGTGACGGCGCTCGGACGCCAGGCGACCTCCGTGAGCTGGCGCCCCACGTGGGTGAAGAGGGCGAGGCCGTACTCGCTGGCATGGCGGCCGTACGCGAGCGGCGCGCCCTGGATGCCGTAGGCGAACGTCCCGCCCCCGTCCGGGGCGTCCGTGAAGGAGGCGCGCCAGGTGGGCTCCAGCAGGGCCAGGTAGCGCGCGAGCGCGCGGAAGGTGGCGCGCAGCGTGGGCGAGGCGCGGGCGATGTACTCGACGAGGCCGTAGTTGCCGCGGGGCACGCGCTGGGCGACGTGCAGGCCCAGGAATGCGTCGCCGGAGAAGGCCTCCGCGGCCTCGAGGAACGCGTGCAGCGTGGCGAGCGGCAGGCTCACCTCGGGCAGCGCGTCCGCGTTGCCCGGCAGGCCGAAGCGCTCGACGAGCGGGGCCGGGTCGTGCCCCGTGGCGCGCAGGTACGCGAGCAGCGGACCCACGAGCTGGGAGCGGACCTCGGCCGGCGGCTTCGGTGGTGGAAGTGGGGGCGGAGTCTCCACGCGCGGCGGACGCTAGCGTGTTCGGCGCGCCGGGCCCAAGCGGGCCGGGGCCTCAGGTGTTCGCCGGTGGCGTGTACGGACCGAGGAAGTCGCGCTTGCCGATCTGCACGCCCTTGTGCCGGAGGATTCCGTACGCGGTGGTGACGTGGAAATAGAAGTTGGGCAGCGCGAAGGTGAACAGGTAGCCGTCGCCCCGGAAGACGGGCTTGAAGTCGCGCAGGGGCAGCTCGATGGTGCGCTGCTCGCTGCCCTCGAAGCGGGCGGGGTCGACGCTCTCGAGGTAGGCCACGGTCTTCGCGATGCGCTCCTGGAGCTCCGGGAAGCTCGCCTCGGTGTCCGGCATGCTCGGGGCGGGGACGCCGCTCAGTCGCTCCGCGGTGGCCTTCGCCGTGTCGCTGGCGCGCTGCACCTGCCCCACGAGGGTGAACATGTCGGGGGCGAGCCTCGCGGTGAGCAGCTCGTTGGGGTCCTGGCCGTGGGCCCGGGCGTGCTCGACGGCCTTGTCCAACAGGCGGGAGAGCACGCCGAAGGCGCGGACGAAGACCGGGATGGAGGCCTGGTGCATCGAGAGGGACATGGGGCGCTCCTGGCCGCCGAGGGGGGCGGCGTGGGGGAAGGGTGGCGGGACTCCAGCACGGCGGCGCGGTGAAGGCACGTCGTTCGTGGGGGAGGGGGCATGACGCGGCGAGGCGTGTCCGTGGGGTACGCTCCCGCGCCCGACGTCGCCCCATCTCCAGGATTCCCGCGCGCCCATGGACAATCTGGCCCATTCACTCGTCGGTGCCTGGATGGCGGAGGCGGGGCTCAAGCGCGCCACGCCGCTCGCCACCGCGACGCTCGTCATCGGCGCGAACCTCCCGGACGTGGATGGCTTCGTCACCTTCGCGGGCTCGGACGCGTCGCTGTACTGGCGCCGCGGCTGGACCCACGGGGTGCTCGCCCTGGCGCTGTGGCCCTTCGTGCTGACGGGGTTGATGCTGCTGTGGGACCGTCACGTGCGCAGGCGCCGGCACCCGGACCTGGAGCCCGCGCGGGCCGGCCCGCTGTTGTTGCTGTCGACGCTCTCGATCCTGAGCCACCCCGCGCTGGACTGGCTCAACACGTACGGCGTGCGCCTGTTGATGCCGTTCGACGGGACGTGGTTCTACGGCGACACGCTCTTCATCATCGACCCGTGGGTGTGGCTGCTGGCGGGGGCCGCCGTCATCATGGCGGACGCGCGCTCGCGCAAGTCGGCGGCGGGGTGGGGCGTGCTGGGCGTGGCCACCACCGCGCTCGTCACCGTGCCTTCGTTCGTGCCGTGGCCCGCGAAGGTGCTGTGGGCGGTGGGGGTCCTGGCCATCCTCTGGCTGAGGCTCCGCGGCACGCGGGTCCTCTCCGCAGAGCGCGTGGCGCGCGGGTGTGGCGTGGGGCTGGTGCTCTACCTGGGCGCGCTCGTGGTGGGCTCCCAGGTGGCGGCGCCGCGCGCGCTGGCGTGGCTTCGCGCGCAGGGGCACCCCGTGGAGCGGGCCATCGCCGGGCCCATCCCCGCCAACCCCTTCGTGCGGGACATCATCGTCCTGGGGGCGGACCGCTACCACTTCGTGCGCGCGGACTTCCTGCGCGGGGGCGAGGACCACCTGTCGCTGAGCGGACCGAGCGTGCCTCGCGACCCGAACCCCGGTCCCGTCATCCAGGCCGCGCTCGCGGCGCCCCGGATCCGAGGGCTCGCCAACTGGCTGCGCCTGCCCACCTTCCAGGTGACGGAGACGGCCGGAGGCTGGCGCGTCGCCATCGACGACGTGCGCTACTTCCGGCAGGGCGGCGGCAGCCTGGGCTCCGCCGTCGTGGAGCTCGACGAGGCGCTGCGCCCGCTGCCGCGCGACGACGGACACTGAGGCCCGGACGGCGGCGGCGGTCCGGTGCTCCCTCGAACTCGAGCACGGGCCGCACCGCCGTGGCGCGACGACGGACACCGGGGCCCGGGGCCGCGCCTCCGCGCGCGGCCCCCCCTGGCCTCGCGGAGCCTTCAGCGCTTCAAATCGATGCGCACCCACTCGCCCTGGGTGGCGCCGGGCAGCACGGTGAAGCCGAGGTTGCGGTAGGCCGCCTCGACGTCCGCGCGCTGGTGCGCGAGCACGCCGGCGAGCACCAGCCGGTCCTTGGCCTTGGGGGCGATGAGCGGCGCCAGCTCGATGAGCGTGTTGGCGAGGATGTTGGCCAGCACCAGGTCGAACGTCCCCTCGACCGCGGTCAGCTCCTTGCCGGAGACGTCGATGTCCGGCGTGCCGTTGTCGGCGATGTTCTCGCCCGCGAGCTCCACGGAGGTCGGGTCGTTGTCGGTGGCCACCACGCGCCCGGCGCCGAGCTTCTTCGCGGCGATGGCCAGCACGCCCGTGCCCGTGCCCACGTCCAACACGCTCGCGCCCACGTGGTCCACCATGTACGCGTCCACCGCCGCCAGGCACAGCGACGTCGTCGGGTGGTCACCCGTGCCGAAGGCCATCTTCGGCTCGATGACCAGCCGCACCGCTTCCTTCGGGGCGTTCTCCACGTCCCACGGCGGTCCCACCCACAGCCGCCCCACGTGGACGGACTTGATGAGGGACTTCCACTCGTTGCTCCAGTCCTGCTGCGGCTGCTCGTCCAGGCGCAGGCGGGCGGCGGGGTAGGCGTCCGCCACCTCCGCGCGCGCGGCCTCGGCCGTGTCCCGGTCCTCGAAGTAGCCGATGAGGATGGCCTCCCCCGCGTTGGGCGCCTGCACGCCGGGCATGGTGGGCGTCTCGCGGTCGCGCACCTCGAGTCCGAGCGCTCCGGACTCGTGGAGGAGGTCCTGGATGGACTCGGACGCTTCCTCGGGCACTTCCACGGTGAGGGACAGGTAGGTCTGTGACATGGGGGGCCCTTTTACCGCGCCCCGCGCGCCGGGAAAGCGCCGTGAAGGGGCCCGTCCGCCTCCCCTGTCGAGGAGGGACGGGCCCCGGTGGCTCACGGCCCGACGATGGCCAGCGCGCTCCGGTCGAAGTCGAGCACCTGGCGCGCGACCTCCTGCACCTGCTCGGACGTCACCGCCGAGATGTACTCCGCGTAGCGCAGGGAGTTGTCCGCGCCCAACCCATACATCGAATCCATGGCGATGACGCCCGCGCGGGCCCCGCAGCGCTGCAACCCGATTTCATGCGTGCCGATGAGGTTCTGCCGCGCCCGCGCCAGCTCCGCCTCCGGCACCGGCTCCTCGCGCAGCCGCTCGAGCTGCTCCCGGATGCCGGCCAGCGCCGCGTCCACCTTCTCCGGACTGGTGCCCATGTAGACGGCGAAGTAGCCCGGCTCGATGCCCTCCATGCCGAAGCTGCTCACGCTGTAGGCCATGGACCGCTTGTCGCGCAGCTCGATGAACAGCCGCCCGCCCTGGCCGGACAGCACGCCGGAGAGCACCTCCAGCGCGTAGTGCGCCGGGTCGTCGAGCCGCATGCCCTGGAAGCCCATCACCAGGTGCGACTGCGCCCGCGTCAGCACCCGCTTCTCCTGCCGGGCGGACGTGGGCCGCGGCTCGGCCGCGATGCGCGGCGGCGGGGCGACCTTGCCGCGCGAGGCGCCGAAGTACTCCCGCGCCAGCGCGAGCACCGCGTCCACCTTCACGTCGCCCACCACGCACAAGGTCAACTGCGACGGGTCCATGTGGCCCGCGTGCCACGCGTGCAGCGCCTGCGGCGTGAGCGCCTCCACCGACGCCTTCTCGCCCAGCACGGGCAGCCGGTACGGGTGCTCGTGGAACAGCGTCCGGTGGAACAGCTCGAAGGCGAGCCCGGAGGGCTTGTCCTCGCGGGTGAGGATGTCCTGCAGCATCAGCGAGCGCTCGCGCGCCACCTCCACCTCCGGGAACGCGGGGTGGAGCACGCTGTCCGCGAACAGGCGGAAGGCCGGCTCGAAGTGGCGGGAGAGGAACTCGCCGCGCAGGCTCGTCGAGTGGCGCCCGCTCTGGCCGCCCATGTTCCCGGCGTACGCGTCGATGAGCTGGGAGATGTCCTCCGCGTCGTGCGACGGCGTGCCCCGGGTGAGGCAGCGGCTGAGGAGCGTGGAGATGCCGTTGTCGCTCGCCGTCTCGTAGCGCAGGCCTCCGAGGAACGCGGCGCGCACGGCGAACAGCGGCACGGAGGCGTCCTCGCGCACCAGCACCGTCGCGCCCGAGGGCAGCTTCTCGATGATGGTGCGCGGCGGGCTCTTGGAGGTGCCGCCCACGCGCAAGGACGGCTCGCCCGCGTCCACCTTGCGCGCCTTGCGCTCCGGGGGCGCGGCCGGCGGCTCCTGGTCCGCCCCGTCCAGCGCCGCGTGCACGTCCGCCTCCGTCAGGCCCTGGCCTCCGGGCAATTGCGCCGTGACGATGGCCCGGTCGAAGCGCAGGTACTTGCGCGCCACCTCTCGCAGCTTCTCCGGCGTCTGCGCGCGGATCTCCTCGTAGTAGCGCTCCTCCGCGTCCAGGCTGCCCAGGCCGGACTGGTAGTAGCCCATCTTCCGCGCCACGCCCTGCACCGTCTCGCGCTGGTAGACGGCCTCCGCCTCCATCAGCGCCTTCGCCGTGGACAGCTCCTGCGCGGACACGGGGGCCGCGCGCAGCGTGGCCAGCACGCGCGTCGTCTCCCGCAGCGCCCGCGGGGCGTTCTCCGCTTGCAGGTTCATGGCCACGGAGAACATGCCCGGGTCCTGCGGCGTGTACGCGAAGGCGTGGATGTCGTTGACCAGGTTGTGCCGCCGCTTCACCTCGCGGGTGAGCCACGACGCCTCGCCCTGGCCGACGATCATCGCCAGCAGGTCCAGCGCGGGCGTGTCCGGGTGGCCCGCCTGGGGGATGTGGAAGGCCACGTGGACGGAGGCCTCCTTCACGTCGTCCGGCCGCAGCAGCACGCGCCGCTCCGTGAGGGGGGGCTCCGCCGCGCGGACCACCGGGCCCGCGAACGGACGGCCCCAGTCCCCACCGAAGATCTCCTCCACCCAGCCCCGCAGCTCGTCCTCGCGCAGGTCGCCGGCCACCGACAGCACCATGTTCTGGGGCGTGTAGTACCGGTGGTAGAACTCCAGCACCTTCTCCCGCGTGAAGCTGCGCACGCTCTCCGCCGTGCCGATGACCGGCAGCCGGTAGCCGTGCACCTGGAAGGCGGTGGCGAACAGGTCCCGCGACGCGCGGCGCGACGGCGTGTCCTGGCTGCGCTTGATCTCCTCGCAGACCACCTCGATTTCACGCGCCAGCTCCTCGGCGTCGAACGCCGAGCGGCGCACGGCGTCGCCCAGGATGTCCAGCCCCATCCGGGCGAACTGGCTGGCCATGACGATGTGGTAGACGGTCTGGTCGAACGACGTCCAGGCGTTGATCTCCCCGCCGTGGGCCTCCACGTCCCGGGCGATTTCACCGGGGCCCCGCCGCTCCGTGCCCTTGAAGAGCATGTGCTCGTGCAGGTGGGCCAGGCCCGCCTGGTCCGGGCGCTCGTCGGCGCTGCCGACCTTCACCCAGACCTGGAAGGCCGCGACCTTGGCGGCGTGCTGTTCCTCGAAGACGACGGTGAGCCCGTTGGGCAGCGCGTAGCGGATGGCCATAAAGAACGTCCGAAGCTGGCACTCGCCCCCCGTGAGGGCAAGGTGGGGTGTGATGTTTCCCTCGATGTTTCCTCTCTCTGGCTAACGCCCCGGACCCCCGCCGTCGAGGGGGACTGTGGGGTCGGCGCCCGCCCGTTGGGTCGAGAGGGCCTCTTCCCCCATTCCGTCCCTGGTCGGACGCGCCGCCGGGCTGTAACCTGCGCTCCGCCCATGCCGTCACCTCCGGAAGAGGTGGATCCGCTGGCGGACCTGCGCGAAAGCCTGGACCTGGAGGACACTGGCGCCCAAGCGGCCCCCGCCGCCCCCGCCGCTGCTCCCCCCAGACCCCAGGCCAAGCCCCCGCCCTCGGCGCCACCACCCGCCGCACCGCCCCCTCTGCCCCCGCGTCGCCCGGCAGCGTCCTCGGCCTCCGCGCCGGTGGGGACGGGTGCGCCCAAGGCCCCGGCCACCACCCCCGCCCCCGTGGCGGGCGCGGCTTCGCGGGCAGTGCGGGTCCCAGGCCAGGACCCGTTCACCGAGCCGGCCGAGCCCCGCATGCCCATGGGCGCCTCGCCGGAGGACAAGCTGGAGTACTTCCGGGCGGTCGTCCGCCAGAAGACGGAGACCCTGGCCCGGGCGCGGACGCTGTACGCGGAGCGCGACGGCGAGGTCAGCGGCCTGAAGCAGTCGCTCACCCAGGCGCGCAAGGAGGCGGCGGAGGCGAAGGCGCAACTGGCCGCGGTGAAGGACTCCCCCGCGAAGCTGGCCCAGACGTCGGAGGCGCTGACGGGCGCCGAGCAGCGCGCGAGGGACGCGGAGGAGAAGCTGGCCGCGGTCCAGGCGGAGCTGGACGCCGTCGAGGCGGACCGCAAGGACCTGTCGCGCGCGTTGGCGGAGGTGGAGTCGGACGTCCCGCGGCTGACGGCGGAGCTGCACGAGGAGCGCGAGTCGCGGGGCGCGGTGGCCGAGGAGCTGGTGGGCGCCAAGGAGGCGCTGTCGCTGGCGCAGGACCGCGTGGCGGAGCTGGCCGCGGAGAAGTCCGAGGCCCAGGGCGCGCTGGAGGCCGTCCAGGAGCAGTACCAGCAGGCCATCGCGGACGTGGAGCGGCTGGGCGGCGAGCTGGCGACGGCGACGGAGGAGAAGGAGTCGCTCTCGCTGCGCGCCGGGCAGCTCGAGGCGGCGCTGGGCGAGGCCCAGGCGTCGCTGAGCGCGGTGGAGAGCGAGAGCGACTGGTCGAAGAACTCCCTCGAGGAGGCCCAGGCGCGCGCCCGGACGCTGGAGGGCGAGCGCGACGAGGCCCGGCGCCGGCTGGCGGTGGTGGAGGAGGGGCTGCGCACCCTGCAGCAGCAGGTGGCGGAGCTGGAGCGGGCGCTGGCGCTCAAGGACGCCGAAATCGTCGGCCTTCGCGCGGCCCTCACCGCGCGCACCGCGGAGGCGGCGGAGCTGCCCGCGCTGCGCCAGGCGCTGGAGGGCCGCACCGCGGAGCTGTCCCGGCTCAACGCCCGGCTGGAGGCGGAGACGGCCAAGGCGGCCGAGCGCTCCCAGGCCCTGGAAGAGGGGCTGTCGCAGGCCGGTGAGCGCGCGGCGGTGGCCGAGGGTGAGGCGGCCGCGCTGAAGGAGGCGCTGGAGGCGACCGAGGTCGAGCAGGTGGCCCTGCGCGACCGGATGGAGGCGGACGCCGCGGCGCTGGGCGAGGCGGTGCACCAGGCCGAGGCGAAGGTGGCCGAGGTGACCGCGTCGCTGGAGGCGGCGCACCTCGAATACGAGGCGCTCAGGAAGCAGCTCTCCCAGGTGGAGATGAAGGCGGCCACCACGGACGCCGAGCGCGTGGGGCTGGCCGCGCGCGTGACGATGCTGGAGACGGCCTCCGGCCAACGCGAGGCGGAGCTGTCGCGGGTGCAGGCCGCGCTGGCCCAGTCGCGCGAGGAGACGTCGCTGGAGCGCGTGCGCCGCGAGGCGGCCGAGGCCGAGCGCGCCGACGCGCAGGTGAAGGTCGCGGAGGTCGAGGCCCGGGCGGACGCGCTGGAGGAGGGCCAGGGCGGCGCCCAGGCGGAGCTGCAAGGGCTGCGCGACGAACTCGAGGCGACCCGCGCGGAGGCGGACAAGGCGGAGCGGCTCCAGCAGCGGCTGAAGATGCTGGAGGGCGCGCTGGAGGCGGCGAAGGCGGAGACGGCGAAGGCCAACCAGTCCGCGCAGGCCTCGCTGGTCGCGAAGGTGAAGGAGACCGAGGCGGCGCGCACCGCGGCGGACGTGAAGCTGGCCCAGGCGGAGGCCGCGCAGGCCGCGAAGCTCTCCCACGCCGAGGCGGCGCGCGCGGAGCTGGAGGCGAGGCTCGCGCAGGTCGAGGCCGCCCACGCCGACGACGCGAAGGCGTCCGAGGACGCGCGCGCGGAGCTGGAGGTGAGGCTGGCGCAGGTCGAGGCCGCCCACGCCGGCAAGGTGAAGGACGCCGAGGCGAAGCTGGCGCAGGTCGAGGCCTCCCACGCCGGCAAGGTGAAGGACGCCGAGGCGAGGCTGGCGCAGGTCGAGGCCGCCCACGCCGGCAAGGTGAAGGACGCCGAGGCGAAGCTGGCGGCGGCGGAGGCGAAGCTGGCCGCGGAGGCGGGCTCGCGCGCGGGCAAGGCGAAGGACGCGGGCGCGGCGGAGGCGAAGCTCAAGGACGCGGAGGCCTCGCTCCGGGCGGAGCAGGCGGCGCGCGCGGCGCTGGAGGAGAAGCTGGCGCGGCTGGAGGCGGAGGCGGGCGAGCGCCCGTCCGCCGGGGCGGGCGGGGACTGGGCGGCGGAGCGCGAGGGCCTCAAGACGGACGTCGCCAACCTCAAGCGCAAGCTGGTGGCGGCCGAGACGGCGCTCGAGGCCGCGGCGGGCTACAAGGCGAAGATCGCCAAACTCGAGGCGCAATTGAAGGGCCGCAAGTAGCGGTTGGCCTGTCATGCCCTTCGACGCGCCAGTGGATCCGCTCACGGGGATGCCGGCGGCCCGCTTCGGGCTGTACCTGCACTTCCCCTATTGCCTCGCGAAGTGCCCGTACTGCGACTTCGCCGTGGCGGTGGCACGGCAGGTGCCCGAGGAGCGCTACGCCCACGCGGTGCTGGCGGAGCTGGACGCCCGGCTGGCGGCGGTGCCCGCGCTGCGCTCGCGCCCCCTGGAGTCCATCTTCCTGGGCGGTGGGACGCCGTCGCTGTGGCACCCTCGCCACGTGGCCCGCGTGTTGGAGGGCATCGCCGCGCGCATGGCCGTGTCGCCCGGCGCGGAGGTGTCGCTGGAGGCCAACCCGGAGCGGGCGGACGCGGAGCGCTTCGCGGGCTACCGGGCGGCGGGCGTCAACCGGCTGTCCCTGGGCGTGCAGTCCTTCCAGGCCCGGACGCTCGCGGCGCTGGGGCGCGCGCACGACGCGGCCCAGGTGGAGCGCGCGGTGGAGCTGGCGCGCCGGGCGGACTTCCCCGTGGTGGCCCTGGACTTCATCTACGGCGTGCACGGACAGGTGCTGGCCGAGGTGGAGGACGACGCGCGGCGGGCGGTGGCGCTCGCGCCGGAGCACCTGTCCACGTATGCGTTGACGGTGGAGCGCGACGTGCTGGCCGTGGACACGCCGCTGTCGAAGCAGCTCCAGCGCGGTGAACTGACGCTCCCCCCGGACGACGACGTGGTGGCCATGTCCCACCGCGTGCGCGAGGTGTACGGCGCCGCGGGGCTGACGCGCTACGAGGTGTCCAACCACGCGCGTCCGGGCTTCAGCTCCCGGCACAACGCGCTGTACTGGACGGGGGGCGAGTACCTGGCCCTGGGCGTCGGCGCCACGGGCATGCTGCTGACGCCGACGCCGTCTCGCTACGTCAACCTCCGCAGCCCGGAGAAGTACCTGCGCGAGGTGGAGGCGGGACGGCTGCCCGAGGAGGGGCGCGAGGAGCTGGGCCCCGAGGAGCTGTTCGCGGAGCGGCTGGCCATGGGCCTGCGGCTGGTGTCCGGCGTGGACTGGGAGGCGGTGTGCCGCCGCTACGGACAACCGGTGGAGCCCCGCCGCGTGGAGGTGGCGCGGCTGGTGGAGCACGGCTTCGCGACGCTGACGGACGGACGACTGGCTTTGACGGAGAAGGGCGCGGATGTACACAGCGCCGTCTGCGCGCGGTTGTTGTGACGGCCGCGCCGCCGCAAAGGATGCCGAGGGACGCATGAGCAAGTGGATGCTGTGGATGTTCCTGACCCTGTTGACGGGCAGTCCGCTCCTGTCGCTGGGCCTGGTCATCGTCATCATCTTCGTGGCGGACCGCTTCACCTGGCGGGTGCTGCCCAGCCCCATGCGCATGCTCAAGCGCTTCCAGCGCGCCGGGGAGCTGGCGGGCACCATCCTCACCAACCCCCACGAGCGCCGGGCGCGCCACGAGCTGGCGGACATCCGCGTGGAGCAGAAGCGGTACGCGGAGGCCGTGGACGTGCTCAAGCCCAACCTGGAGGCGGGCGACGAGGACGTGGACACGCTGTTCCTGCTCGGGGTCGCGTACCTGGGCGCGGGGGACGCGCGCCGCGGCGAGCTGCTCCTGGACGAGGCGGCGAAGCTGGACGCGGGCTACCGGCAGGGCGCCATCGAGCTGGAGCGGGGCCGCTTCCGCCTCAAGCGCGGCGAGGTGAAGGGCGCCATCGAGGCGCTGGAGCGCTTCTGCACCCTGCGCCTGGGCACCGTGGAGGGGCGCTACCTGCTGGCGCGCGCGCTGTCGAAGGCCGGCCGCGGCGCCGACGCGAAGCACATGCGGCGGTTGGCGTGGAACGAGTACGTGGCGGCCCCCGGCTTCCAACGGCGGCGCGAACGGCGCTGGGCCTGGCTCTCGCGGCCGAGCCGCCCGCTCACGTACGCGGTGCTGCTCGCCCTGGTGCTGGGCGCGGGGTCGATGGTCGCGCGACAGGCCGGCCTGTTCACCCCGCGCTCGCCGTACCCGGGCTACAACCGCTACCAGGGGGAGCACCCCGGCGCCGCGGGCATGGACGAGGACGTGGGGGAGATGGAGTAGCCCCCTCCGAAACCACGACGCCCCCGGCCGCTTCGGGCCGAGGGCGTCAGGTGGCGCTCAGTGGAACGCGTAGCAGGCCCGGGCGCAGTAGGCCTCGGTCGGGTTGCCGTTGGGCATGGTGTACGCGGGGCAGCACGTGTTGAAGCCGTAGCAGCTCCCCTTGCTGGGGCACTTGGCGTAACAGGTCCCCGACGCGCAGGTCTGGCCGGAGGCACAGTCGGCGTTGACGCTGCAACTGACCAGCTCCTGCTCGGACGACTCCGTGGCGGTGTTCGTCTCCTGCTCCGTGGGGGCGCCGCCACAGGCGGCGGCGAGGCACAGCGCTCCAAGGGCGATGACGCGGGACATGAACTTCATGGGCTCCTCCGGGTGTGGGGACTGCGGGGTGTGAGGGCGGTGACGCGGATGCCTTCGGTGGCGGGCCTTCAGCCGAAGCAGATGGGCGCGCAGTACGGCTGGCTGAGGGGGCCCGTCTCCTGGGCGCGGTAGGGTGGGCAGCACTGGAGTCCGCCGCAAGCGGGCGCCGTCGGCTCACAGCGCGGCAGACATGTTCCGGACACACACGTCTGGGTATCGGGACAGCCGGCGTCGGAGCTGCACGGACGGCTGGGCTGCTCCGTCGTGCCCACCTCCGACTGCTCGGCCCTCTCCGACGGGCCTCCACCACAGGCCACGAGCAGACAGGGAACCACCAGGGCCAGGACGCGGGACACAGGGACCATCGCTTCTCCCATCAGGGGTGTGGTGCGAAGCATACCCAGACGAATTCTCGATTCCTTGTTTTTCGGTGATGACCGAAAAATACGGTTGTCGTGGGCGGGGCGGGGGACTGGACAGGGGCCGCCGTGGGGCGTTGGCTTCCGCTGCTCGCCCCCGCATCTCCCGCCGAGGCTTCCTCATCCATGTTCCCGACACCGTCGCAGGTGCTGCGTCAGCGCGAGGGACTGCTGTCCGACACACCGTTCCCGCTGCTCCTGCACGCGCTGATGGTGGAGGAGCGCACGTGCACGCTGGAGTTGAAGGTGCGCCAGCGGGAGAAGCGCATCCTCTTCGAGGACGGCTCGCCGGTGGCGTGCCAGTCCAACCTGCTGCACGAGACGCTGGGCAAGTACCTGGTGGAGAAGGGGCGCCTGTCGGAGGCGGACTACCAGAAGTGCCTGGCGGAGAGCGTGTCGTCGGGCGTGCGGATGGGGCCGCTGCTCATCCAGAAATCACTCATCAGCCCGTTCGACCTCTACAAGCAGCTCCAGGCGAACCTGGCGCACAAGCTGCTGGACTGCTTCCGCTGGGTGGACGCGCGCTACCGGCTCATCGCGGACGTGGAGGAGTCGCCGGACGCCAGCGTGAGGACGAACACCGCGCAGCTCGTCCTCACGGGCGTGGCGAACGTGATGCCCTTCGACGCGGTGGCCACGCACTTCACCTTCACGGACGAGCGGCGCTTCGGCCAGACGCCGGGCGTGGAGTCCGGCCCGAAGCTCTCCTCCAAGGACGCGCGCCTCTTCCAGATGCTGCGCCAGCGCCCGACGTTCGGCGAGCTGCAGGAGCGCACGGGCTTCGACACGGAGACGGTGCTGCGGCGCCTGTACGCGCTGTGCCTGCTGGGCGTGGCGGGCTTCGTCGAGGACACGGACGCCCGCGCCCGGGAGCTGGCCGCGCGTGTCCAGGCCGCCCCGCCCCCCGCCCCCGAGCCGGGGGTGGCCCCACCCCCCGAGCCCGCCCGGTCCGCGGGGACGCCGTTCGCGGACGAGGACGTGGCGGTGCGTGACGCGCTGGTGGGTGCGTTCCTGGCCCACCGTGGCAAGGACCCCTTCGCCCTGCTGGAGGTCCCCGAGGACGTCCAGCCCGCCCCGCTGCGCCGGGCCTTCCTCGGCTGGACGGAGCGCCACTCGCCCCTGCGCTTCCAGCACCCCGAGCTGAAGGAGAAGGCGGAGACGCTGCTCGTGGCGTACGCCCGGGCCTACGCCGCGCTGGCCGACACGGAGCAGGCCCTGCTGTGGCGCAAGCGCCGCGCGGCCCAGCGGGACAAGGAGAAGGGCGCCACGGGACGCCCCTCCACCGCGGAGCAGTTCCGCATCCGCACCGAGCTGCTCGACGCCACCACCCAGTTCGACGAGGCGAAACGCCGGCTGGCGGCCCGCAACTTCGCGGGGGCCTTCGAGTACTTCGAGTACGCCTGTGACATCGAGCCCCGCGCGCTGTACCAGGCCTATCGCGCCTGGGCGCGCTACCTCATGAAGCCGGAGTCCCACGGCCGGCTCGCCCTCCAGGAACTCCAGGAACTCACCCGCCAGGAGCCCGCGCTGGAGGAGGGCTGGGCCTTCCTGGGCGAGGTGGCGCAGGGCGAGGGGCAGTGGGCCCTGGCCGAGGACGCCTTCCGGAAGGCCTTCAAGCTCAACCCCAAGAACCGCCGCTACGTGGAGCTGGTCCAGGAGCTCGTCAAGCGGCGCTAGCCATGCCGCCCTGCGTCAGGATGCCCGGCGTGCGGGCTGTCACGAAATTGTGGTGGGACGGCAGTGGCCCTCCCCGTCCAGGATTCGAGATCGCCGAGAGTGTCCCGGGACCCATCGGTCAGGCGGCCATGGCCGTTCCTCCTCATCGGTCATGTGGCCGGTCGAACCTTCTTCGGGTGGATTTTTCCCCGAGGGGTGATGTCCTGCGGTCTCGCGTTCCCCGGATGTGAAGAATGTCGCGTATGGCGGGCAACTATCGACCCGTCATTCGCGAGATCTGATTGTCACGGTTGTCACTTCGTTGGCCACCCGCACGCGGGGTCGCCTTCAGTCTTGCGAGGCCGGATGGTTCCCCCTCCTCTCAGAAAGCAATCAGGCCAGGCCGCGGTGGAGTCCGCCATCATCCTGCCGTTGTTCGTGTTCCTCATCCTGGGCACGCTGCAACTGGGGCTGATGCACCAGGCCCGCCTCCTGACGAAGTACGCGGCCTACAAGGCGGTGCGGGCGGGCTCGCTGCACAACGCCAAGGTGGAGAAGATGGAGGCGGCGGCGCTCGCGGTGCTGCTGCCCATCCTCAGCGCGCGCTCGGGTGGCGCCAACGGCGCCGAGTACGTGCGCCCCGTGGGCAGCGGCCAGGAGTTCGCGCAGAAGTGGAACGAGCTGCGCAACAACAAGATGCAGGGCGTCGACCTGAAGTACGCGGAGGTGACCATCTGCGGCCCGTCCAAGGAGGAGATCTCCGGCAGTGACGAGTTCGACTTCGACCTGCCCGGCAACATCGAGCCGTCGGGCTGGCGGCAGAACCACCGCACCAAGCTGCGCATCCAGGTGACGCTCAACTACCGGCTCGTCATCCCCTTCGCGGACTGGGTCATCTACCAGTCCGCGCGGGCCCGCGAGATTCCCATGATGCTGCGCATGGGGAAGGTGAAGTCGGAGGAGCAGGACAAGGTGAAGCGCCGCAAGTTCGGTGGCGCCGCCACCGGCGAGAGCCCGTACGAGAGCGCGGCCGGGAAGGGCGTCTACATCATGCCCATCCGCGCCACGTACAACATGCGCATGCAGTCGGCCATCTATCTCAACTCCGCACCCATTCCGGACAAGAACGCATGCATCCTTCCGTTCTCCTACTGAGTCGGACGCGCCGTCGCGCCCAACGCGGGCAGGCCATCGTCCTGGGGTCGCTGTCCTTCCTCGTGCTGGCGTTGATGGTGACGCTCAGCTTCAACCTCAGCCACGCCCTGCGCAGGAAGATCAGCCTCCAGCAGCACAGCGACGCGCTGTCGTACTCCATGGCCGTGCTGGAGGCGCGCGCGCTCAACTACTACGCCGTCAGCAACCGGGCCGTCGCCAGCGCCTACGTGGCGGGCAACAGCCTGCACGCGTTCATGGCCGCCGCCAGCGTGACGGGCGAGATGCTGCGGGCCTCCGGCGACAACTTCGTCATCATCGCCGGCCTCGAGATGCTCAAGTGCCCGACCTGCTACTACAAGTGCATCGAGCACTGCATCCACGCGATTCAGGCGATGAAGATCTCCGGCGAGTTCAAGAACAAGGGCCGTGAGTACGACCAGAAGGTCAAGGGCTTCGAGTCGGACTTCAACGAGGCGATGCAGGGCCTGGACGACATGGTGGACGGCATCCACACCGCCCAGCGCTCCGTGCACGACAAGACGATTCAAGCGGTGAAGGACGGCTCGAGCCACGGCCTGGCGCAGCTCAAGGAGTACTCCGCGCCCGGCGCCAGCGACCTGAACTCGTCCGTGGGCTCCATCAACGCCAACGAGTTCAACTGCGCCGTGGACGGCATGGAGTGCCAGGGCAGCGTGGGCAACTCCTCACCCGAGGCGCGGGCCCGGGTGATGACGGAGATCTCCAACGCCACCCGCTCGGGCTGGCCGGCGAACCGGAAGATCAGCGCCATGGGGACCGACAAGCCGCCCTACCTGAACAGCGACTTCTTCAAGGAGCTGAAGGACATCCCGGGCGAGGGGCGCTACCTCGTGTCCCCGCACAAGGGCACCGCCAAGACGGTGAAGAGCAAGGGCTCGGTCGACTCCGGAGGCCAGTCCGGCGGCAACGAGGGCACCACCCTCGCGGCTCACGAGGAGGGCCGCGTCACCCACTGGTGGAAGCACAACCTGATGGGCTCGACCGAGTACGACTCCGACGTGTGGAGCGACGAGAACGGCGGCGGCCACACGGGCAACGGCGCCCACTCCGGCCAGCACCGCTTCGAGGGCGTCAACGCCAAGGCGCTGACGGGCTGCGCCGGCTCCGGCAACTGCTTCATGAAGTTCCGCGCCAACCCCAGCTCGGACCGGGACTGGGGCCAGCCCCGCGTCTACAGCTACCTCACCATGGCGTTCCGCGTGGGCAACACGCGGCAGGCCCCGTGGGAGCTCAACACCAAGGGCCAGGTGCGCTACGAGCACGGCGCCCAGGGCGCGGGCGAGCTCACCGTGGCCCCGGGGGACGGCGTCGCGATGTCCAAGTCGCTCGTCTACTACCACCGCTTCGGGGAGAACGGCTGGCAGGAGGCGCCCAACCTCTTCGCGCCCTACTGGCGCGCGAAGCTGCATCCCTTCAAGCAGGGCGACGCGAAGCAGGTGCTCGACGCCGCCGGCAACTCGGATGCGTCCCAGGCGTCGCAGGCGGAAGGGGTGCCGCTGTGAGGCTCACGCGTCGCAACACCCGAGGCGCCGCCGCGGTGGAGACGGCCCTGTGCATGATCGTCTTCATCCCGGTCTTCCTGTACGCGCTGTTCCTGGACGACCTGCTCCGCCACGCCATGGACTCGCAGGAGACGGCGCTGTCCACGGTCTGGGACTACACCGTGCAGGACTATGCCTCCACGCCCTCGTCGGGCCCCGCGGACGAGGACAGCCCCTCCGGCAACGAGCCCTTCAAGGGCTTCTACAGCGCGCAGGTCTACGCGCGGTACATGTTCTGCGACCACGAGTCGGGCATCGACAGCTTCGGTCCGGGCAAGGGCCCCGAGTGCCAGAACGACGAGTCCCACCACGCGGAGCTGGCCGCGCACGCGTGCTGGCTCAACCCCGGCGCGAAGCAGGTCTACTGCTACCTGAACCAGGCGGACCCGGAGGGTGGCGGCGGCGGTGGTCAGGCGGGGGCCTACGGCGTGACGCTGCACCAGTCGTACATGGACCGCTTCGCCCGGGGCGGCGTCATCCGCTGCTCGGCGCGGCTGGGCGTGCAGAACTACCTGCTGCCCAAGACGTTCCTCCAGACCTTCAGCCAGATCGAACTGGCGCGCGAGACGCAGAGCCGCGGCAATGGCATCCACGGCAACGCCCAGGGCGGCAACGTCGTGGACGACCCCAAGGGCCTCGCGGGCAACGTCTACCTGCTGCCCTGGGAGCGCCTCGCCATCGTGACGGACACGTGGGCCCTGACGAAGGAGGCCACCAGCGAGCCGGGCAAGGCCAACAACGACTCGGAGGACCTCTACGTCCGCGTGGCCCAGGTCTACAAGGACGGGGGCAACCAGGGGTACACCCAGATGAAGTCCTCCGCGGAGGCCTTCGTCAGCGACGCCACGTCGGAGGTCCTCGCCAGCGGCATCCAGCTCGCCAGCCTCCCGCCCGGTGACAACCCCGCGGAGCCCAGCCTCTCCATCAAGCCCTTCCCGCAGAGCGGCGGTCCCACGCAGCAGATCAAGCAGATGAGCGGCAACTCCTCCTACTTCAACAGCGAGTGGCGGGACTGGGACAAGGACAACAACAAGGCGACGCACGAGGCGCGCGGCAAGTACTACCTGGGCTGCAAGCAGGCGGAGAAGTGCTGATGTCGGGAGCGTCCTCGCGCCTGGTCGTCCGCGTCCCCGCCCTGCTGTTCTCCGTGGCGGTGGTGGGCGCGCTCATCGGGACCGCCTGGGAGGGGGTCGTCTACGGCAAGCAGGGCGCCTCCGACGAGTGGACGCCGCCGCCCCTGCCCGCGTTCGCGGACCCAGAGAAGGCCCCGGGGCGGACTGCCGCGGAGGAGGCCGCGCTCCAGCGCGCGCTCGTCCACTTCCCGCCGTATCCCAATGGCAGCCGCGCGGAGCTGCTCGCGGTGGACTACCTGGGGCCGGAGGTGCCCATCTCCGTAGCGTGGTTCACCACGCAGGACTCCGCCGACCAGGTGCTGTCGCACTACAAGAAGGTCCTCCAGGACAAGGGCATCCCCGTCGTGGAGCGCCGCCACGGCGAGAACGGCGGCTGGGTGGGCTACTGGAGCGAGGACATGAAGGAGATGCGGCTGGTGTCGGTGCTCTCGCAGGGCGGGGAGACGCTCGGCTTCGTGTCCGCGGGGGAGATGGAGCCCCTGCTCAAGCGCGCCTCGAAGGTGCCCGCGTGGATTCCCCTGCCGGCGGACCTCACCGGGCCGACCTCCGTCACCTTCGACATGGAGGGCGCCTCGCACCACCTCGTCTCCGGGCCGCTCACCACGCAGACGCCCGCCGAGGCCGCCGAACGCTACCGCGCGCTCTTCCAGGAGAAGGGCTGGAGCGTGGCGGAGCTGGAGCAGGTGGATGCGGGGGGCATCGCCTTCGACGTGACGTTCGAGACCGTCTCCGGCCGGGCGCTCCTGCGGCCCCGGGTCCCCGAGGGCGGCGTGGAGCTTCAGCTCTCGCTGTTGCAGCGAGGGTCCGTGCAATGACTCACAGGAAGGATGCAACCATGGCGAAGACCCACCGGCGCCTCGTGCCCCGCGTGCTCGCCCGCGGTCAGGCCGCGGTGGAGTACGCCACCGTCACCGCCGCGCTGCTCGGCTTCACGGTGCTGGGCTGGCCGTTCCTGGTCCAGCTCCTCAACGCGCTCAACCGCTACTTCGGCTCCATCTACTACGTCATCCAGTCCCCCGTGCCCTGAGGGCGGGGGCACCACGTCCGGGCGGGCGCGCCTCGACGGGGCGCGCCCCCGGCCGCGGCCTACGGCTTCACCGTCGTCACGAACTCCGCCTTGCCGTCCGCGACCTTCAGCACGACGGCCTCCTTCACCGCGTCGCGGTTGGCGTCGAGCGTGATGCGGCCCGCCACGCCGGGGAAGTCCTTCGTCTGGGCGATGGCGTCGCGCAGGGCCGGGCCGCTCACGTCCGGCGCGCGCTTCATCGCCTCCACCAGCACCCGCGCCGCGTCGTACGCCAGCGCCGCCACGCTGTCCGGCACCGTGCCGTAGCGCGCCTTGTAGCGCGTCAGGAAGGCCTGGAGCACCGGGTCCGGGTTGCCCGGCGAGTAGTGGTTGGAGAAGTAGCTGCCCTCCAGCGCGGAGCCGCCCAGCTCGAACAGCTTGTCGGAGTCCCAGCCGTCACCGCCGAGCAGCGGCACCTTGAGGCCCACCTCGCGCGCCTGCCGCGCGATGATGCCCACGTCCGTGTAGTAGCCCGGGACGAACACCGCCTCCGGCTTGACCTGCTTGAGCGCCGTCAACTGCGCGCGGAAGTCCGTGTCGCCCTTGGAGTAGCTCTCGTCGGCCACCACCTTGCCGCCGAACGCCTCGAACCGGTCCTTGAACACGTCCGCCAGGCCCATGGAGAAGGCGCTCTTGTTGTCGCGCAGGAGCGCCACCTTCGACAGCTTCAGGTTCTCCCGCGCGAACTTCGCCATCACCAGGCCCTGGAACTCGTCGATGAAGCAGACGCGGAAGATGTAGTCGCCCTTCTTCGTCACCTCGGCGCTCGTCGAGGTGGGGGTGATCATGGGCACCTTGCCCGCCTGCGCCTTCTCCGCCATGGCCATGGACACCGACGAGGCCGCCTCGCCCAGGATGGCCACCACCTTGTCCTGGGTGATGAGCCGCGTGGCCGCCTGCGCGCCCTCCTCCGGCCGCCCCTGGCTGTCGTACACCCGCACCAGCACCTTGCGGCCCTTCACGCCCCCCGCCGCGTTCGCCTCGTCCAGCGCCAGCTCGATGCCGTTGCGCGCGGAGACGCCGAACGTCGCCTCACTGCCGGTGAGGCTGCCCACCTCGCCGACCAGGATGACGTCCTTGTCCGTGGGCGCGGCCGCCTGCGCGCCACCCGGGGAGGGCGCCCCGGCCGCCTGCGCCCCCTTCGGGTCCGACGCAGCGGAGGCCTGCCCGGTCGCCGGGGCATCCGTGGGGGGCGGGGAGGACTTCTTCTCACAGCCCGCCAGGGCCAGGGCGAGCACGGCGCACAGCATCAGGGGACGGCGCATCGGTGGATTCCCTCCACTCCAAGTGAGCGGATCCGCACCCTAGCCCTCTCCCCCCAGCCCTCCAACCGGGCCTCCCCCACCGGGTGGCCAAAATGCAATGTGGACTGAATCGGTCCAGATTACATATGACGTCCCGCGCGGAGGCCCCCCGGCCTCCATTGGGACAGGACCCGGAAAGGACGCAAGCGGCCCACATGCTCCGGATGAGCAAGATGACGGATTACGGCATCGTGCTGATGACCGAGCTGGCGCGCGCGGAGGGCGACACCCGCACGACGCGCGAGCTGGCGGCGCGCACCCGGGTGCCGCTGCCGTCGGCGAGCAAGGTGCTCAAGGGGCTCTTGCAGGCGGGCCTCGTGGTGTCGCAGCGGGGCGCCAACGGCGGCTATGGGCTGGCCCGACCCGCGACGTCGCTGTCCCTGGCGGAGCTGGTGTCCGCGCTGGAGGGGCCGGTGTCGCTCACCGAGTGTGGCGTCCACGCCACCAGCGCGATGCCCTGTGAGCTGGAGTCCGTGTGCCAGGTGCGGGGCCACTGGCGCCTCATCAACCAGGCCATCCAGGAGGCGCTGGGCCGGCTGACGCTGGCGGACCTCCTCGCGCCCGCGCCCCGCATGCCCGAGCGGCTGGTGGGCCTGGGGGTCCCCTCGCGCCCCCAGCACCCCGCCGCGCCCCCGAATGCTTCCTCTACATCCGTGACAGGAGTGCGCTCATGACCACCGACACCCTCCAGGAGCTGACGCGTCGTCCGTACGCGGCCGGCTTCGTCTCCCAGGTGGAGGCGGAGACCTTCCCTCCGGGCCTCGACGAGGACGTCATCCGCGCGCTGTCGGCGAAGAAGGAGGAGCCCTCCTTCCTGCTCGACTGGCGCCTGAAGGCGTTCCGCCACTGGCAGACGATGCGCGAGCCCACGTGGCAGGCGGTGACGTACCACCCCATCGACTACCAGGCCATCCGCTACTACTCGGCGCCGCGCTTCAAGCCGAAGAAGGACAGCCTGGACGAGGTGGACCCCGAAATCCTCCGCACCTACGAGAAGCTGGGCATCCCGCTGGAGGAGCAGAAGCGGCTGCAGAACGTCGCGGTGGACGCGGTGTTCGACTCGGTGTCGGTGGCCACGACGTTCAAGGACAAGCTGGCCAAGGCGGGCGTCATCTTCTGCTCGTTCTCCGAGGCCGTGCGCGAGCACCCGGAGCTGGTGAGGAAGTACCTGGGCACGGTGGTGCCGCACTCGGACAACTTCTTCGCGGCGCTCAACTCCGCGGTGTTCAGCGACGGCTCCTTCGTCTACGTGCCCAAGGGCGTGCGCTGCCCCATGGAGCTGTCCACGTACTTCCGCATCAACGCGGCGGAGACGGGCCAGTTCGAGCGCACCCTCATCGTCGCGGACGAGGGCGCCTACGTGAGCTACCTGGAGGGCTGCACCGCGCCCCAGCGCGACACCAACCAGTTGCACGCCGCGGTGGTGGAGCTGGTCGCGCTCCCGGGCGCCACCATCAAGTACTCCACGGTGCAGAACTGGTACCCCGGTGACGCGGAGGGCAAGGGCGGCATCTACAACTTCGTCACCAAGCGCGGCATCGCCCACGAGAAGGCGAAGATTTCGTGGACGCAGGTGGAGACGGGCTCGGCCATCACCTGGAAGTACCCGAGCGTCATCCTCAAGGGGGATGACTCGGTGGGCGAGTTCTACTCGGTGGCGCTCACCAACAACCTCCAGCAGGCGGACACCGGCACGAAGATGGTGCACATCGGGAAGAACACCCGCAGCACCATCGTGTCCAAGGGCATCTCCGCCGGGCGCGGGCAGAACACGTACCGGGGGCTGGTGAAGGTCCTCAAGAGCGCGCAGGACGCGCGCAACTATACGCAGTGCGACTCGCTGCTCCTCGGGGACAAGTGCGGCGCCCACACGGTGCCGTACATCGAGGTGAAGAACGCGACCGCGCAGGTGGAGCACGAGGCGTCCACGTCGAAGATCGGCGAGGACCAGCTCTTCTACTGCCGGCAGCGTGGCATCTCCCAGGAGGACGCGGTGTCGATGATCGTCAACGGCTTCTGCCGGCAGGTCTTCAAGGAGCTGCCGATGGAGTTCGCGGTGGAAGCGCAGAAGCTGCTCGGAGTGAGCCTGGAAGGGAGCGTGGGGTAGGTATGGCACTGCTGTCGGTTCGGAACCTGCACGCCCGCGTGGGCGACAAGGACATCCTCAAGGGCATCGACCTGGAGGTCGCGCCCGGCGAGGTCCACGCCATCATGGGGCCCAACGGCTCCGGCAAGAGCACGCTGGCGAGCGTGCTGGCGGGGCGGGACGCCTACGAGGTGACGCAGGGCGAGGTGCTGCTGGATGGCAAGTCGCTGCTGGGCATGGCGCCCGAGGCGCGCGCGACGGAGGGCGTGTTCCTGGCGTTCCAGTACCCGGTGGAGATTCCGGGCGTGGGCAACCTGCACTTCCTGCGCACGGCGCTCAACGCGCAGCGCCGGGTGAGGGGGTTGGAGGAGCTGGACGCGATGGACTTCCTCCAACTGGCCAAGGAGAAGTCCAAGCTGGTGCAGTTGGACCAGGCCTTCATGAACCGCTCGGTGAACGAGGGCTTCTCCGGCGGCGAGAAGAAGCGCAACGAGATCTTCCAGATGGCGGTGCTGGAGCCGCGCCTGGGCATCCTCGACGAGACGGACTCGGGCCTGGACATCGACGCGCTGCGCACGGTGGCCGGCGGCGTCAACGCGCTGCGCTCGCCGTCCCGCGCGATGGTGCTCATCACCCACTACCAGCGGCTGCTCGACTACATCGTCCCGGACAAGGTGCACGTGATGGCGGCGGGCCGCATCGTCCGCTCCGGTGGCCGCGAGCTGGCGTTGGAGCTGGAGGAGAAGGGCTACGGCTGGCTGGGGCTGAAGGACGGCCCGGGTGGCAAGGGTGGGGAGGCTCGGCGATGACGGCGGGCCTGGCGCGCTATCTGGACGTGGCCTCGCGCTTCCAGGCGCGGGGCGCGGCGTCCGAGCCCGCGTGGGTGAAGCGCGTACGACAGCAGGGCCTGGCGCAGTTCGAGCGGCAGGGGTTGCCCACGACGCGCGACGAGGCGTGGAAGTACACGCCGGTGAGCCCCATCGCGGAGGGGCACTTCGCGCCCGTGGAGGACGTGGGGGATACGGCGGCGCTGGCGGCGCGCGTGGAGGCGCTCGCGCTGCCCGGCCCCCGGTGGGTGTTCGTGGACGGGCGCTTCGTGCCGGCGCTGTCGTCCGTGGAGGGGCTGCCTCGCGGCGTGACGCTCCAGCCGCTGGCGGACGCGCTGCGCGACGACGGCGCGCGGCTGGAGTCGGAGCTGGGGCAGCGCGCGCTCGCGGAGGCGCATCCGTTCACCGCGCTCAACGCGGCGCTGTTGGAGGATGGGGCGGTGCTGCGGCTCGCGCGGGGCGCGCTCAGCGAGGTGCCGGTGCAGCTCTTGTTCCTCACCCGGGGGGACGCGCCGGTGCTGGCCAGCCCCCGCGTGGTGGTGGTGGCGGAGGAGGGCAGCGAGGCGACGTTGGTGGAGACGTACGCCAGCGCGGGCGGCGCGGGTCCCACGTTCACCAACGCGGTGACGGAGGTGACGCTCGGGGACAACGCGAGCCTGCACCACTTCCGCCTCCAGGCGGAGGGCGACGCGGCGCTGCACGTGGGCGGGCTGCACGTGCGCCAGGGGCGCGACAGCCGCTTCGCGTCGCACGCCTTCGCGCTGGGCGCGGCGCTGGCTCGCAACGAGGTGCACGTCGCCTTCGCGGGGGAGGGTGGGGACGCCACCCTCAATGGCCTGTACGTGGGGCGCGACGCGCAGCACCTGGACCAGCGCACGGCGCTGGACCACGCGGTGCCCCGGTGCTCGAGTCGTGAGTTGTACAAGGGCGTGCTGGACGACCAGTCGCGCGGCACGTTCCACGGGCTGGTGCGGGTGCGCAAGGACGCGCAGCGCACGGACGCGCGGCAGCAGAACCGCAACCTCCTCTTGTCGGAGAAGGCGCAGGCGGACGCGCGACCGCAGCTCGAGATTCTGGCGGACGACGTGAAGTGCGCGCACGGCGCGGCGGTGGGGCGGCTGGATGCGCAGGCGCTGTTCTACCTGCGCTCGCGTGGCATCCCCCGGGACGAGGCGGAGCGGCTGCTCACGTACGCGTTCGCCCGGGAGCTGGTGGAGGCGGTGCCCGCGGGGGCGCTGCGCCAGCGCGTGGAGGGCCTCCTGGCCCGGAAGCTGCCCGGCGCGGCCCGGGGAGGAGTGACGCCATGAGCGGGTTCGACGTGGAGCGCGTGCGGCGCGACTTCCCCATCCTCCACCAGGAGGTGCGGGGGCGGCCGTTGGTGTACCTGGACAGCGCCGCGACGGCGCAGAAGCCCCAGGCCGTCATCGACGCCATCGTCCGCTTCTACCAGCACGACAACGCCAACGTGCACCGCGGCGTGCACGTGTTGTCCGAGCGCGCGACGGAGGCGTATGAGGGCGCGCGCGAGGTGGTGAAGGACTTCCTGCGGGCGCGGGACTCGCGCGAAATCATCTTCACGCGCGGCACCACGGAGGCCATCAACCTGGTGGCGCAGACGTACGGGCGCAAGCACGTGGGGCCGGGCGACGAGGTGCTCATCACCCAGATGGAGCACCACGCGAACATCGTCCCGTGGCGGATGCTGTGCGAGGAGAAGGGCGCCACGCTGCGGGTGATTCCGGTGGATGACCGGGGCGAGCTGGTGCTGGACGAGGTGGACGCGCTGCTCACCGAGCGCACGCGCATCCTCGCGGTGACGCACGTGTCCAACGCGCTGGGCACGGTGAACCCGGTGAAGGAGCTGACGCGCAAGGCGCACGCGAAGGGCATCCCGGTGCTGGTGGACGGGGCGCAGTCGGTGACGCACTTCCCGGTGGACGTGCAGGACATCGGCTGCGACTTCTACGCCTTCAGCGGGCACAAGCTCTTCGGGCCCACGGGCATCGGCGTGCTGTACGGGCGGCTGGAGCGGCTGGAGCCGCTGCCGCCGTACCAGGGCGGCGGGGACATGATCCTCTCCGTGACGATGGAGAAGGTGACGTACAACCGCGTGCCGCACCGCTTCGAGGCGGGGACCCAGAACCTGGCGGGCGCGGTGGGGCTGGCGGCGGCCATCAAGTACCTGGAGGCGCTGGGGCTGGACGCCGTCGCGGAGCACGACCGGGCGTTGATGGCGTACGCCACGCAGGCGCTGGAGTCGGTGCCGGGCCTGAGGCTGGTGGGCACCGCGCGCGAGAAGGCGGGCGTGTTGTCCTTCACGGTGGAGGACATCCACCCGCACGACGTGGGGACGATTCTGGACCGCGAGGGCATCTGCATCCGCACGGGCCACCACTGCGCGCAGCCGGTGATGCAGCACTTCAAGCTGCCGGCCACGGCGCGCGCGTCGCTGGCGCTCTACAACACGCGGGAGGACGTGGACGCGCTCGTCCGGGGCCTCCACAAGGTGAGGGAGGTGTTCGGGTGAGCTCGGGTGAGTTGCAGGACCTCTACCAGGAGGTGGTGCTGGAGCACTCCAAGCGGCCGCGCAACTTCCGCGTCGTGGAGGGCGCCAACCGTCAGGCGGCGGGGCACAACCCGCTGTGTGGCGACCAGCTTTCGGTGACCTTGAAGCTGGAGGGGGACGTCATCCGCGACATCGGCTTCCAGGGGCAGGGGTGCGCGATTTCGCGCGCGTCCGCGTCGCTGATGACGGGGGCGGTGAAGGACCGGACGAAGGCGGAGGCGGAGGCGCTGTTCGAGAAGGTGCACGCGCTGGTGACGGAGGGGCCGGAGTCGGTGGACCTGGAGGCGCTGGGCAAGCTGGCGGTGTTGTCCGGAGTGAGCGAGTTCCCCGCGCGCGTGAAGTGCGCCAGCCTGGCCTGGCACACGATGCGCGCGGCGTTGGAGGGGCGGGATGAAGCCGTCTCGACGGAGTAGGGGAGGAGGGAGCGCACCATGCGAGGCATGATGACGGTGCTGATGCGGGAGGTCTCCGCGACCATCATCCCCAGCGGGGACCGGGTGATGTTGCCCGAGGGCTCCGAGCTGCGGGTGATGCAGACGTTGGGCGGCAACATCACGGTGCAGGACCCATACGGCCAGTTGTTCCGCGTCGACGAGAAGGACGGCGCGGCGCTGGGCGAGGAGTACGCGCCCAAGGAGAAGGAGGCGGGTGACGCGTCCGCCTTCCACGAGGAGCAGGTCTGGGAGCAGCTGCGCACGGTCTACGACCCGGAGATTCCGGTGAACATCGTGGAGCTGGGGCTGGTGTACGGCTGCAAGACGGAGCCGATGCCGGACGGCGGGCACCGCGTGGACATCCAGATGACGCTGACGGCGCCCGGCTGCGGCATGGGCCCGGTGCTCGTGGACGACGTCCGCACGAAGGTGGGCACCGTGCCCGGCGTGAAGGAGGCGAACGTCGAGCTGGTGTGGGACCCGCCCTGGAGCCAGGACCGCATGACGGACGTCGCGCGGCTCCAGCTCGGGTGGATGTGACGTGAAGCCAGAGGGCCCGGCGCGCAGGTGCTCCGGGCCCTCGAGGATGTCTCCGTCAGCGCAGGGCGAGCCTGCGCACGCCGAACCCCAGCGCCGCCGTGGCGAGGCTGCCCACCAGCAGCCGCGGCCAGCGCCGCTCGACATGGGCCTCGCCGGGCAGCGGCCTGCGCACCGCGAGGGGCAGCTCCTCCTCCGGCCGCGCGCGGGCCTTCACCTCCGGCATCTTCTCCAGGAACAGCTCCACCATGGCCTTCTCGAAGACGGGCAGGTCCTGGGGGCCGCGGCTCGTCACCCAGTTGTCGTCGCGCACCATGGCCTCGTCCTGCCACTGCGCGCCCGCGTTGCGCAGGTCGTCGCGGATGCCGGGCCACGAGGTGAGCGTGCGCCCCTCCGTGAGGCCCGCGGAGATGAGCAGCCACGGCGCGTGACAGATGATGGCCATGGGCAGGTTCAGCGAGTCCGCGTCATGGACGAAGTCCAGCGCGAGCGCGCTCTGCCGCAGCGTGTCCGGGTTGATGAGGCCCCCGGGCAGCAGCACCGCGTCGAAGTCCGCCGCCTTCACCTCGCGCAGCGTCGCGTCCACCTTCACGCGCCGGCCCGGGAGCATGTGGTTCATCCCCCGGATGTGCCCCGCGTGGAGCGACACGATGCGCACGTCCGCCCCCTGCCGCAGGAGCCTCTTGACCGGACGCGTCAGCTCCACCTGTTCGAAACCATTCGTCGCGAGCACCGCGACCCGCAGACCCCTCAGCTTCTTCATCGCGCTCTCCCACCGTGTTCAGGTCGCCCTCGACTCTGTGCATGCCGGGCCGCCCGGGCACCCACGGGAGGGCGGACGAAGAGGCCCTCTCCCCCATGGCCGCCGACTGGCCGCACGGCGAGCGAGCCAGCTCGCGTTGTGCCTCCCCGGTCGCCATGCTACCGACGCGTCACCCCCGTCCCTCCCTGGAGTCCCCATGCACGCCTCCCTCGCTCCCCTGCGCCGTGGCCTCGTCACGGGCACCGCGCTGCTCCTGCTGCCCCTGGGCTGCGCGAGCACCCAGGCCGGGCGAGGCGGCGAGGAGGCGCTCACCACCCGCAAGCAGCCGGGCCTGCGCGCCCAGCCGAGGTGGGGTCTGGTCATCCACGGCGGCGCGGGCGTCATCTCCCGCGAGAACCTGTCCCCCGAGCGCGAGGCCCAGGTGCGTGCCGCCCTCGAGGCGTCGCTGCGCGCCGGCCACGCGGTGCTGGTGGGCGGTGGCACCAGCCTGGATGCGGTGACGGCGGCCATCCGCGTCCTGGAGGACTCGCCGTACTTCAACGCGGGCAAGGGCGCGGTGTTCAACCACGACGGCATCAACGAACTGGACGCCGCCATCATGGACGGCACGACGCGCGCGGCGGGCGCCGTGGCCGGCCTGCGCCACGTGAAGAACCCCATCGAGCTGGCGCGCAAGGTGATGGAGAAGTCGCCCCACGTGATGATGGTGGGCGAGGGCGCCGAGGCCTTCGCGAAGACGCAGGGCGTGGAGCTGGTGGACCCCAAGTACTTCTACACGGAGGAGCGCTGGCAGGGCCTCCAGCGGGCGCTGGAGAAGGAGCGGCAGCAGCCCTCGTCGCTGCGCCCCGGCCACGACCCGGTCACGGGTGACCACAAGTTCGGCACCGTGGGCGCCGTGGCGTTGGACGCCTCGGGCCACCTCGCCGCGGGCACGTCCACGGGCGGCATGACGAACAAGCGTTTCGGTCGGGTAGGGGACTCCCCCATCATCGGCGCGGGCACGTACGCGGACCCCGGCTGCGCCGTCTCCGCCACCGGCCACGGTGAGTTCTTCATCCGCTACACGGTGGCCCGCGACATCTGCGCCCGCGTCGAATACCAGGGCAAGTCCCTGGCCGAGGCCGCCGACGTCGTCATCAACGACGTGTTGGTGAAGGCCGGCGGCGAGGGCGGTGTCATCGCCATGGACGCCCAGGGCAACGTGGCCATGCCGTTCAACTCCTCGGGCATGTATCGCGGCTACATCGGTGACGACGGCCAGCCGCACGTGGCGATTTTCGCGGAACCGGACACCGCTGTATCGAAATAGGGACGCTGTGTCGGTCCGAGTGGGCGCATGGCGATTCAACACGCCCTGGAGTGCAACACAGATACTCCTGTAGTCTGTGGCCGGGTTCGCGCACTGCCGCGCGTCCCCGCTGAGTCGAAAGGAGCATCTGTCATGGTGTCACTTCGCAAGCACCTGCCGTGGAGCGCCGCGGCCCTTCTCGCCCTCTTTGCGGTGGTCCTCTCCGCCGCTCCCGCCCAGGCCTCGGACATGGACGGGGACGCTGTCTGTATCGGCAGCGCGCAGCAGGAGAAGGCGGGCGCCGCCGCCCTCTGCTTCCAGGCCTTCTGTTCGGATGCGAGCGACTGCTGGAACGCGTGTCCGTCCGCCCAGTCGGTGGCCTGCGTGAACGACGCGTGCGAGTACACCTACCGCGGCGGTGGCGGCGGTGGTGGTGGCGGCGGTCCCATCTGCCACGCGCAGTTCTGCTCCGAGGATTCGAACTGCAACTGCAATGGCCGTCCTGGCTACTGCGGCACGGACTACACCTGCCACTTCTGAGTGACGGTCCATGAAGGGGCCCGCGAGGAAAGTTCGCGGGCCGCTTTCCGAAGTTCGCGCGTGCGGTGTCCTTGGGGACACATGCGCACGCTCCTCGCACTCGCCCTGGGCTGGGCCCTCCTGGCCTGCTCCTCCGCTCCGTCGCCAAGTCCCTCCACCGGAACCCCGCCCGACACCTCGGGTGGAACGTCCTCCAAACTGACGGTGACCGTGCTCGCCACGGGGCAGGCCGAGGCCTGGGGGATGCAGTGGCCGTATCAACTGCTGCGGTTGCAGGAGGACGGCAAGGCCGCCGCGTACGCCCAGTGGTTCCCTCCACGCAAGGAGGGCACCTGGCCCGCGATGCTGCTCACGCGACCCTATGACGGCATCTCGTGGACGGGTGAGGCAGTGGACGCGAAGTGGGCCGCGCGGGGCGCGGGCCTGCACCCGGACGACAGCGAGCCGCACTACCACGAAGGCTCGTCCGTCATCGCGTACGCGCCCGTCACCCCCGAGGCCGTCGCGGCGGAGTCGTTCTTCTTCCTGTACCACGACTTCGGCGTGCTGGCCGTCTTCGGCCGCTTCTACGCCGGGGGCGACCTCCAGAACGACGTCGACGACATGCACGCGGGGTTCTCCTTCCTCGCGCAGGCACCCGGGGTGGACCGCTCGCGCGTCGGCATCCACGGCGGCTCGTGGGGAGGCTTCGAGGCGCTCTACGCCGCCGCGTCCGCGCCCGCCGAGGTGCGCCCGCGCGTGGGCGTGGCGCTCTATCCGCTGTCCGACTTCACGCGGCAGCAGGACTACCTCTCCGCGGTGGTTCCCTCGCGCGTGTCGGACCCGGTGGTGCGGTCCCAGTACTCGATGTTCTTCGAGCCGTATCTGCGCCGCGTCTTCGCCACCACCGGGGGCACGCCCGGCGCTTCGGGCGTGGACTCCACGCGCTGGACGCACGAGTACCTGGCGGCGGCGGTGGACACGCCCTTCCTCGTCATCCACGAGGACTGGGATTCACTCATCCCGGTGGAGCAGACGCGCGAGCTGGCCTCGCGGCTGGGGCAGCGCCTGACGCCGCTGTACTTCCAGCACCCGGGCGCGGCGGACTGGGACACGCGCGCGCTGGACCACGGGGTGCTGGTGTCCCGGTACGGCCATACGCTCGACACCCTGGCCACGAGCCACCTGCTGACGCGCCTGGGTGGTGACACGCAGCCGCTCTACGTGCCGGTGCTCCAGTCCTCGTTGGTGGAGTGGCTGCGGGAGGTGCGCGCGCTCCAGGCGTCGGGCCGCGACGTGTCCGACGTGGCGCCTCGCCTGCGCGAGCTGACCGACCCGCGCGTGACGCTCGTCGAGCTGTCGGACGGCAACCGCGCCGCCGGCGTGGACTGGGTGGCCGCGGTCGTCAACGCGGTGTGGGGTACCCAGTACACGCGAGACACCCTCCGTGACGCGCTGGCCTCGGGCCTGCCCCGCTGAGCGGCTGGCGGGGCACCTGGACGGAAAAAAGCGAAGGGCCATGCCCCGCTCCTCGCGGGAGCAGGACATGGCCCAGGGTGTGCCCACCGGTTCAGGCGGGACGGGGCTCAGTGACGGCGGTCGTGATGGTCCCGGCCGCCGCGGTGATGCGAGCCATTGCCGTTGCCATGGCCATTGCCGTTGCCGCGCACGGGCGTCGCGTCATGGTGACGGGGGGCGTTGTAGCTGGGGGCGCGCCAGCGCTCGGAGCGCTGCTGCGGGCGGCCGCGCCACTCGTTGCGGACGGGCTGGGGCGCGGAGCGCTGGCGGGAGTAGGTGTAGTGCGGCGTGCGCCAGACGCGGTCGTTCCGGTAGTAGTGGCCCGTGGTGCGCCACGGGTGGTGGTAGTAGTAGCGGACGGACGGCGCGCGGTACCACGTGTGCGCGAAGTAGTTGGGGTGGCCCCAGCTCACATCGATGCGGGCGTGGCGGAAGACGGGGATGGTGACGTGCACCGAGCCCCGGGGCGCCCAACCACCGCCGACGAAGGTCCAGTTCGCGCCGCGCAGCACCCAGCGCGGCGACACGAACACGAGCCCGGCGCGCGGCGCCGCGGCCCAGGTGCCGTCCACCCAATCCCAGCGCGCGCCGGCCCAGTACCAGTAGCCGGGCTGCCAGACGAGGTTGGACGCGGGGGCGGCGGGGCGCATCTCCTCGCGCGGCGCCGGGGGGGCCTGCTGCGTGGTGAGCTCCTGGGACGTCACCGCGACGGGAATCTCCACCTGCGTGGAGCCCCGGGGCGCCCAGCCACCGGAGACCCAGTACCAGCGGTCGCGGTCCTGCTCCCAGTAGCCGTTGACGAACTGGTAGCCGTCCATGGGGGCCAGCCAGGTGCCGGGGTTGAAGCGCCACTCGTCGCCATCCCAGTACCAGTGGCCCGAGGCCCACACCGCGCCGGCGTACGGGCGCCTGGACGGCTGCTCGGACGGCAGCGAGGGAGGCGGCTGCGGCGCCATGGGCGCGACCTCCTCGTCCGAGTCGTCGTCGAAGTCGCCGTCGTAGCGGTCGTCGTTGGAATAGCCCGGGTCCTGCGAGGGGACGGGGGCGGTCTGCGCCTGAACCACGGGGGCCGACAAGAGGGCCACCAGACAGAGCCAGCTTCGAGGACTCATGACGTCATCTCCATTGCTGCATGCCCGGCCGGGTGTTCCCGCCTGCCGGATGGGCATTCGGTGCGGTAGGGCGTCCGTGCAGGGTCGGACGCGGGGGCGCCCCCCGTATTCAAAAGGGGGAGGGCGCCCGGGCGTGGGGAGCCTACTGCTTCACCAGGAACATCTCCCGCGTCTGGATGAGGTCCACATCCCCCGTGAAACCGGAGAACTGCTCGTACTTGTTCGGCGGCACCCGGTCCCGCAGGACGCGCAGGGACTCGGTGACGGTGAGCGTGGAGCCCTCCACCTTCTCCGTGCGGGAGAAGCGGCCGAAGGGGGTGCGCACGTCGAGCGCGGGCTGCGGGTCCGGCAGCTTCCAGCCCGAGGGCAGGGCCAGGGTCACCTCCGTGCCGCTGGCCTCCGTGTTGTCGATGTAGAGCGGGGTGCGGCGCGAGCTGAGCTGCACGTAGCGCCGGCCCAGCTGCGCGGGGAAGGTGAGGGGCCCCAGGGCCATGCGCTGGTCGCCCTCCATCCGGCCGAAGCGGGGCACGGTGAACTCGTAGCGCAGCACGAAGGGCGCGCCCACCGCGTCCGCGCGGTCCAGCGTCACGCTCGACAGCGAGGCGCCGCCGAAGTAGCGCGCCACCGCGCCCTGCAGCGCCTGGTTGCGGCTCTCCGCGGAGAGCTGGTTGAAGGCCTCCGCCAACTGCGCGGCCTCGAAGCCGGAGTACGTCTCCTCGCCCTTGCCGGACAGCTTGCCGTCCGCGTCCAGGGCCAGCATCAGCTTCACCTTCTTGCCCGCCGCCTCCTTGAGCGCGGGCGTCTTCACCTTCTCCGGCGCGCGGCCCGGCTCCGGCAGGAGGTACGCGTCGCGCTCGCCCATGGCGTACTCCGGCAGCTCGCCGAAGGGGCCGTAGCGCACGGACGTGTCCACCCAGATGGGCTCCGCCCCGGGCAGCTCCACGCGCAGCGCCGCGTACGGCAGCAGGCTGTCGTACGGGAAGAGGTAGTCGCTGGGGTCCACGTTGAAGGTGCGCACCGCGGCCACGCGCGTGCGGATGCCCAGCGACTCCAGGCCCGCCTTCAGTACCGACAGCCGGCTGCCCCGGTCCTGCGCCACGGTGGACGCCGCGGACTGGCCCAGGCCGTTGTCCCGCCCGGTGAAGCGCGCCATCACCGCCGCGTGCACCGCCTTCACCGCCTCCAGGCCCTTCTTGCCCTCGGCGGCCTTGCGCGCGAAGTCCTCCACCTCCGCCGTGCGCATCCAGCGGTCCTGGAAGGCGTCGCCGTACACGCGCACCAGCGACTCGTTGCCCGTGGCGCCCGCGCCCACCATGACGAAGGGCAGGTACTCGTTGCCGGACGGCGGCGCGTCCGGCTCCGGGATGAACGGCGGCACGCGGTGCGCCTCGTAGTGGAAGACCTCCTCGTCCCCCACCACCGTGGGCGCGGGGGCCTTCATCCCGTGCGCGTCCACCTTCATGCCCGTGCCCTTGGGCGCCACCACGGTGTACGTGGTCCACGCGTTGGGCTGGTTGGCGATGCGGAAGTAGAAGGCGGACGCCGTGAAGCCCGGCTGCGCGGGGCCGCGCGGGCTCTCCGCCAGCAGGTACTCCACCTCGACGGAGTCACCCACCTGCACGCCGGGCAGGCTCACCGTGTCCTTGCCCTCGATGTTCTCCGGCTCCAGCACGCGCCCGTCCGCCTTGAGCGTGCGCAGCGCCAGCACCTGGGCGCCGCGCGGCACGTTCACCTCGGCGATCTCCTGCACGCCGGACTGCTCCAGCGCCTTCTGGATGGTGTGGATGCGGTTGACGACGCTGCCGTCCGGGTAGACGCGCACCGCGGCCGCGTCCAGCACGAAGACCGCCGAGCCGCCCGTGACGGGCTCCGCCTCGTACTCGCGCAGCGCCTCGCGCCCGTCGATGGCGTGCTCCTGGAGCAGCTCCTTGCCCGTCTTCGCCCGCTCCACCGCGCGGCGCAGCGTCAGGTCGTCGCCCTCCAGCGCCAGCGCCTTCTCGCGCAGCGTGAGCGCCTCCGCGGGCGCGCCCGCGTACTCGCGCACGTCCGCCATGCGCTTGAGCAGCTCCGTGCTGCGCGGCCACGTCGCCTCCAGCCCGCGCAGCACCGCCATCGCCTCGTCGTGCTTGCGCTGGCCGATGTAGATGCTCGCCAGCGACACGCCGGCGCTCACGCTGGACGGGTCCTTCGTCAGGAGGTCCGTGTACTGCTTCGCCGCCGTCTCCAAATCCCCGCGCGTGCGCGCGTGCTCGGCCAGCCGCACCTGGAAGCCGGGGCAGTCACGCTGCGACTCCACCAGCGCGTCCGCGCGCTCCACCGCGTCGCGCCGCCGCGCCAGGTTGTACTGGAGCCCCAGCGCCTCGCACAGCCGCGGCTGCAGTTGCAGCGCCTGGGTGAGCGACTCCTCCGCCAGCGAGTCCACGTCCAGCGCCAGCGCCGCCCGCGCGCGCAGGAGGTACAGCGGAGGGCCCGCCTTCGGCGACACCTCGCCGGCCGTCTTCAACGTCTCCAGCGCGGACGCCGGCTGCCCGTCGTCCATGAAGAGGTCCGCGCGCTGCAGCAGCGCCGCCACGTTGCCCGGGTCCTTGGTCAGCACCGCCTCCAGGTCCCGCGTGGCCCGGCCGCGCGCCACCTTGGAAGGCACCGTCCGGTCCGCCGCCGCCAGCTCCGCGCGCAGGGACAGCAGCGCGGGCGTGGTGGCCTCCACTCCGGCCATCAGCTCGCGCGCGCCGTCCGGGTCCCTCGCCAGCCCGTCGCGCGCGGCGAGCACGGTGGAGAGCAGCTCCCCGGCCTCGCCCGCCAGCGCGGCCTTCAGGCTCCGGGCGGTGGGGTAGACGTCGGTGGCCTCGGCCGTGGCCAGCGGGGTGGTGCCCCACGTCGCGGGGGCGGCGCCGGTGGCCGGGGTGAAGCGCACGGCGGAGGGCTTGCCGTCCGCGCGCAGCAGGGTGAAGGACAGCACGCCGGAGGTGGCGCCCTTGAGCTGTCGGACGAGGACGCGGTGCTTGCCGGCGGTGAGCTTCACCGCGCGCGCGGCGACGGTGCTCGTGGCGCGGCCCCACGCGGCGCGCTCGAGCAGGGGCGCGCCGTCCATCACCACCTGGTGCGAGGTGGCGCTCACCGTGCGCGCCACGTACGCGCCCGTCTCGGCCACCTCCACGTCGAAGGCCATGAGGTACAGGTCGCCCTCGCCCGGCTCTCCGGCCAGGTCCAGCCGCCCGTCTGGCGCGCGCAGCGTGCGCACCGGCACCGTCCCGAACGCGCCGGTGAAGGGGCCCGCCAGCGAGCCGTTCTTGACCGCGGGCAGCGCCTCGTCCCACGAAAGCACGTGGAAGGCGGACAGCGGGCCCACCAGGGAGACGTCGGACACGCCGCCCAGCTCGCGCAGGGCCACGTCGCGCGCCAGGGCGTCGCCGCGCGCCAGGGCCACCGCGAGCCGCGCGCCGCGCAAGAGGTAGGCCGTCTCGCCCGTGGCGCCCGCGCCGAGCCCCGCCTCCGTCGCCTGGAGGATGGCGTCGTCCAGCGGCGGCGCCGTGCCGGCCGACTCCAGCACGTGGCGCGCGGCGATGACCGCCAGCGGGTGCGTGGGCGCGCGGCGCACCAGCTCCAGCGCGGCCGTGAGCGCCACCTCCGTGCGGCCCGCGCGCCGGGCCAGGAGGTGCTGCCCCATGAGGCCGTACGGCTCGCCCGCGTCCTTCGCGACGGCGGCGTCGAAGCGCTGCTGGGCCTGGGTGGCGTCACCCGCCATGAGGTAGGCGTGGAAGCCGGCGAGCGCGAGCGTGCGCGCCTCGTCCGAGCCGGAGCGGGCCTTCTCCGCCGCGGACTCCAGCACGTGGGGCGCGGCGGCGGTGGACGTGGTGTGGGAGCAGCCCGAGAGGCCGGCGACGAGGGCGAGCGCGGTCAGGCCGCGGCGGAAGGTGCGCATAGGAGTGCCGAGGGATAATGCAATCCCCCGTCCCAGGCCATATTCCCCTGCGTGGACCTGTCCGGAGCGGGTGCCCGGCCGCCTAGCGGCGCTTGCCGTTCTTCGGGGCCGGCTTGGGCGGCGCCTTCTTGGGGGGCGGGGGGGGAGCCACCTTCTTGGGGGGCGTCACGGCCTTGGCCGGCACCGCCGCGGCCACCTTCGCGGGGGGCGGCGGGGTGGCCACCAGCGCCGGCAGGGGGGCGGTGGTGCCACCCGGCGGGGACTGCTTCAGCGTGTAGACGATGCGGCTGAGGGTGCAGGCCGCCCCGATGCAGCCCAGCGCGGGGGCCGGCGCGTCGCCGAACTGCTCCACCCACCCGGTGCCCAGGGCCAGGGGCTCGAAGACGGCCCGGCGGTCCTTGCCGGTGCCCATGAAGGCCTCCAGCCGGCCCTCGGCGTCCACCGCCAGCTCCAGCGGCAGCGGGTCCGCCTTCTTCGGCGCCTCCGTGCCCAGCATGGCGCCCCGGCGCTCGCCCAGCGCCCACTCCAGGCGCAGCGGCTCGCCCGGGCCGGTGTGCACCAGCGCCACGTAGCGCCCCTGGCTGCCCAACAGCAGCATGGACACCATGGGCGCGGGCGCCGGCTGGTACAGGTTGAACATGTCGCGCAGCCGGCGCTCCCACGTCTGGGGAGGCGGCTGGGCCAGCACGTGGCTGGTGAAGCTGAGGATGTCGCCGTCGCGCCGGGTGACGTCCACGCGCGCGCGGCCCACGGGGCGCTCGTCGTCCGTCCAGGGGAACACGAGCGCCTGCGCCTTCTCGTCGATGACCACGGGGCGCCCGGCGACCTGGAGGCTCTGCAGGTCCGGACCGTCGCCCAGCGTGTAGCTGCGGCGCTCCGGACGGCTCTCCTCGCGGCCCGGCATCATCTGCGTCTCGGGCTCGCCCAGGTACGTCATGATGGCCGCGCCCGGCGTCGACGGCCGCTCGCGCTGGCCGCTCAGCCACCACGCCGTGCCCAGCACGAACATGGCCGCCAGCACCAGCAGCACCGCCGCCGACTTGAGCGCGACGTGCACCACCTTCATGACGCCGCGCTTGATGCGCTGCAGCCGCGTGAGCTTCACCGGCGCCAGCGACGTCAGGCTGCCGGGGACGAGCAGCTCCAGGTCCGCGATGAGCGCCGCCACCGACGGGTAGCGGTCCTCCGGGTCCGGCTTGAGGCACTTGGTGACGATGGTGTCCAGCCGCGCGTCCAGCCCCGGCTTGCGCTGGGACGGCGGATCGAACGTGCCCAGCGGCACCTCGCCCGTCAGCCACTCGTAGAGGATGACGCCCAGCGAGAAGATGTCCGCGCGCGCGTCCGCGCTCTTCGCGTCCACCCGCTGCTCCGGCGCCATGTACGACAGCGTGCCCATGGACACGTGCGTGGAGGTGAGCGCGAAGCGCGACGAGGGGTTGGCGTCATCCAGGAACGACGCCAGGCCGAAGTCGGACACCTTGGCGATGCCGCCCGCCTGTTGATCCAGCAGGATGTTCTCCGGCTTCAGGTCGCGGTGGATGACGCCACGGCCGTGCGCGTACTCGATGGCCCGGCAGATCTCGACCATGCGCCGCAGCGCGCCGGGGATGTCGAGCTGCGGCGCGCGGATCAACTCGCGCAGCGACGCCCCGTCCACGAACTCCATCACCAGGTAGTACGTCGTCTCCGTCTTCCCCTTGTCGACGATGGAGACGATGTTCGGATGACTCAGCGCGGCGAGCGCGGCGGCTTCCTTCTGGAAGCGGGCGATGAAGGACGGGTCCTTGGCCAGCTCCGGGTTGAGCAGCTTCACCGCCACGGTGCGGCCGAGCGACAACTGGGTGGCCTTGTGGACCTCCCCCATGCCACCGGTGCCCACGAGCTTCTCGAGGCGGTAGCCGGTGATGAGGTCCGGGGAGCGGGGCCGGCTGATCGCCGTCGGGTCGATGGAGGACATGGCGGTGGACTGGGGGCCGCCAGGGTAGCAGCAAACGCCCGGTCGTGGTGTCCGGGCCCGCCGAGGGTCACCGCCACCCCCCCGGGCGACCAGTCAGGGGGACCTAGTGGCCGGACGCCGGGGCGCGGCCCACCGCGGCGCGCAGGCTGTTGCGGACCTGATCCAACGAGGAGCGCATCTGCCCGTGGCGCACCGACGCCGCCACCGCCCGTGACAGCGACTTCAGGAGCGACACCTCTTCCGGCTTCCACAGCCGCGCCTTGTGGCAGTCCTCGAACACCACCACGCCCCACCACTGCTGGCGGGAGGGGTTGATGGGGCACATCAGCGCCGACTGCGTCCCCTGCCGCTCCAGCAGATCGCGCATCATCGGCGGCGCGTCCCGGGTGGGGCACGCGACCACCATCCCCGCCTCGAGCATGTCCACCCAGCCCGGCGCGAAGTCCCGGAACGAGAAGGCGCGCAGCACGGGGTTGGCCAGGGGCGACGCCGTGGGGGGCTCCGCCCACGCGTAGCGCAGGTCCGTGATGAAGCGGCCGTACGTCTGCTGCGTCCGATTCTCGAAGATGTAGGCCCGGTCCACGCCCAGCGCGTGGCCCACCATCCCCAGGGCTTCGGTGGCGGTGCTCAGTCCCAGCCCCTTCTCCAACAGGAGCTTCGAGGCTTCAGACACCTTCGTGAAGGCTTCCACCATGGGCAACTCCAGGAAAACAAAGATTTCAAGTGGCGTCCCGTCAGTATCCGGAACGGTCTGTCATCCGCTGAAGTCGCATTAAGCTTGATTCTTGTGTTTCTGTCAAATCCCAGTTTTACTGAAAGTCAAGAGTGGGTGGACGCACCGTTGACCCGGGGCGGGGTGTAGATGACACGGGACCGCTTCCCAGTGGTATCGAGGATGGACGGAGTGTCCGGGTGTCGACAGACCCCTGAAATGCAACGAGGGCGCCCCCTTGGATGGGCGCCCTCGCGGCGGTGCTTCTATCCAGGCAAAACCTGTTTACTTGGTCTCGGCGGCCGTCTCGGCCTTGGGGGCCTCGGCCTTGGGGGCCTTCTTGCTGCCCTTCTTGGCGGACTTGGCCGGCTTGGCCTCGGCGGCGGGGGCCTCGGCGGCGGGAGCGGCCTCAGCGGCAGGAGCGGCCTCGGCGGGCTTGGCCTCGGCGGCCGGCTTGGTCTCGGCGGCGGCCGGGGCGGGGGTGTTGGCAAACGCGGTGGCGGCGGCGAGCAGGGCGGCGGCGAAGACAGTCTTCATGGAAAGCTCCGTTGAGGGGCACGGCGCGGAATTGCGCCGGATCTGCGCCCGGGGGCCTCAGCAGCGCGCGTGCCAGTGGGTGTCTCCGAGTGACATCTGCACGGGTGCGAGCGTCGCCTGGGGAGAAACTCCTCAGTTGACGCTCCAACATTGGGGGCTTGCTCCCCAGACGAGCGCTTGACGCTTTGACGATGCGCGTCGCTTTAAGCAAGCTGCGTGCGTTGGCGCGGCAGGAGGGAGCGAGCGTGCGGCACATCGCCGAGGGCTCGCGCGGCCGTGGCGCGAAAGAGACGGTGTATGCGGTCCCTGTGGTTCTCGACAGCGATGGCGTGGCTGGTGGCGGGGTGCGTGCGCATTCCCCCCGAGCGTCTCGAGGCCCAGGTGCTGGAGACCGAGCACTGGCGGCGCGAGTACGAGGCGCAGCGCGACCGCCTGGAGGTGGTGGCGGTGCGGCTGGCGGCGCTGGAGTCCGCCATCGAGCGGCTGCAGCAGGAGCGCGCGGAGGCGGAGCTGGGGCGCGCGGCGTTGTTGGAGGAGCTGGTGCGCACGGAGGCGGACCGGCACCTGCTGGAGGAGCACAACGCGCAGCTCCTGGCGCGCGAGCGGGAGCTGAACGAGCTGCGGGAGATGCACGAGCAGTTGTCGGACGTCTTCTATGAGTCCGCGCTGGAGCGGGCGCGGCGGCGGCTGCCGTCGGTGCGACAGCCGGACGCTCCCGCGGCAGGCGGAGGGACGGGGGCGCCGTAGGTTCGCGGGACAGGCTCGCGGCGACGGGGGACCGTGGTAGAGGACGAGGCCCTGGTGAGCACTCGCACGCCCATCCGCGGCTACCGTGCCGGCTTCTTCTTCGTGGTGGCCCTGCTGTCGGCCGTCACGGGCTTCACGTTGTGGACGGAGGTCCGCACGGGCGCGGAGGTGGACGTGCTCGTGCAGGAGGCGCTCAACCGCGCGGGCCTCATCGGGCGCATCCGCATCGACGCGCTGTCGCTGGAGTCCGCCATCGAGGCGCACATCCGCGCCACGGACGACTCGGAGCGCGAGGCCGCGGACGTGGTGATGGAGGAGATCCTCACGGACATCCGCCACGCGTCGGAGGCGTACACGCGCAACCTGCCGCCGGGTGACAAGGCGATGTGGGAGCGCTTCAACGCGGCCAGCCAGGGTCTGGCGCACCAGGTGCGCACGGCGGCGGTGTACTCGCAGCGGCGCGAGGCGGACCGGGCGCGGCGCCACCTGGCGGAGGGCATCCGCCCCTCGGCGACGCAGTTGGACGCGCTGGGCAGCGCGCTGGAGGAGGAGAACTCGGACGCGGCGCGCCGGATGCTGGCCACGCTGGGCGAGCTGCGCGTGCGCAACATGGCGCTGGGCTCGGGCACCACGGTGCTGGCGATGTTCCTGTCCCTGCTGGTGGGCTGGCACATCACCGCGCTGCTCAAGAAGCGCGACGCCACCATCCAGGGACAGCTGGAGGAGCTGGGGCGCCACAACCAGGAGCTGGACGCCTTCACGCGGCGCGTGGCGCACGACCTCATCAGTCCGCTGGCGCCGCTCAAGGGCTACCTGACGCTCATCCGCCGCACCGGCGCGGTCAAGGACGCGGGCGCGCTGGAGATGCTGGCGCAGTGCGAGTCGAGCGCGGTGCGCATGGGCGAGCTCATCGAGGCGCTCCTGCGCTTCTGCCGCGCCGGCACGCGCGGCGAGCACACGGTGGGCGAGCTGGACACGGCGGTGACGACGGTGCTGTTGGAGGTGGCGCAGACGGCCGTGGCGCAGAGCGTGGCGCTGGAGCGGGAGCTGGCGCCGGGCGTGGCGGTGGACTGCCCCGGACAGTTGTTGCAGGTCACCGCGCGCAACCTGCTCACCAACGCGGTGAAGTACACGGCGGGGCGGCCGGAGGCGAAGGTGTCCGTGCGGGTGTCCACCGAGGGCGTGGACGCGGTGCTGGTGGTGGAGGACAACGGCATCGGCATGGACGCCACGGCGCAGGCCTCGCTGTTCCAGCCCTTCTTCCGGGCGCCGGAGGTGCGCGCGCTGCCGGGACACGGCTTGGGGCTGGCCACCACGAAGCGCGTGGTGGAGGCGCATGGCGGGACGCTGACGGTGCGTTCCGAGGTAGGCAAGGGGACGCGGATGGTGGTGCGCTTCGCGCGCGTGACGCGGCCGGTGGCGGGGAGCTCCGCCGGTCCCGTGGATTCGTCCGGGGCTCCCTCGCTGCGCAAGGTGGCCTCGTGAGCTCTGCCCGCATCCTCGTCGTGGACGATGACCCCCAGGCGCGTGATCTGCTCCAGCGGTTGTTGGGGACGCTGGGCGCGGTGTCGCAGGCCCCGCACCCGAAGGCCGCCGCGGAGAAGCTGGCGGAGACGGCGTACGACCTGGTGCTGACGGACATGGCCATGCCGGAGCCGGGTGACGGGCTCAAGGTGCTCCAGGAGGTGAAGGCGCATCTGCCGGACACCCCCGTCATCGTGGTGACGGCGTTCGGCAACATCGAGGGCGCGCTGGACAGCATCCAACTGGGCGCCTTCGACTACCTGGCCAAGCCCTTCGACGTGGACGCCATCCTCCGCGTGGCGCGGCGCGCGCTGGAGCAGAAGCGGCTGGTGGAGGAGAACCGCTCCCTGCGCCAGCAGGTGGACCGCAGCGCGCTGGTGGGGCGCAGCCCGGCGCTCCTGGAGGTCTACAAGCAGGTGGCGCGCGCGGCGGCCAGCAACGTGCCGGTGCTCATCACCGGGGAGACGGGCACGGGCAAGGAGATGGTGGCGCGGGCGCTGCACAAGCGCTCGCCGCGTGCGTCCGGTTCGTTCATCCCCGTGGACTGCGGCGCCATCACCGAGTCGCTGATGGAGAGCGAGCTGTTCGGCCACGCGAAGGGCAGCTTCACCGGCGCGTCGGGCGCGCGGCGGGGCGTGTTCGAGGAGGCCAACGGCGGCACGCTGTTCCTGGACGAGATTGGCGACGTGGGGATGAAGGTCCAGTCGCAGCTCCTGCGCGTGCTCCAGGAGGGAGAGATCCGCCGCGTGGGCGAGAGCGTCCCGGTGAAGGTGGACGCGCGCGTGGTGGCGGCGACGAACAAGGACTTGAAGGAGCGGGTGGCGGAGGGGCTGTTCCGCGAGGACCTGCTCTACCGGTTGGACGTGGTGCACCTGCACCTGCCGCCGGTGCGCGAGCGGCGCGAGGACATCCCCTCGCTGGTGCAGCACTTCGCGGCGCGACACGCGCGGGGCGGGGTGAGCCCGGTGGTGACGCCGGAGGCGATGTCGCGGCTGACGGCCTACGACTGGCCGGGCAACGTGCGGCAGTTGGAGAACGTGGTGGCGCGCGCGCTGGCGCTCAACGTGACGGGCGTGCTCGGGCCGCAGGACTTCCCGGAGCCCATCGGCGACGCGCCCAAGCGCCTCACGGGGCTTGCTGGGGACATGCCCAGCCTCGCGGAGCTGTCGCGGCGCTACGCCGCGCACGTGCTCCAGGCCGTGGGCGGCAACAAGAGCGAGGCGGCGCGCCTGCTCGATGTGGACCGCAAGACGCTCTACAAGCTGTTGGAGGCGTCCGGGGCGGAGACGCCGGAGTCGTAGCGACTCCGCCCGGGCGCGCGCGGAGGGCTCCTCGTCAGGGGCAGGAGTCGAGGCTCGTGCGCTCTTCCTTCCACGTGGTGAAGGGGCGCTGCGACTCGTTGCTCACATCCGAGAAGCGGTTCAGGTCGCACGCATGGTCGATGCTGCCGGGCGTGCCTCCTTGGCGGTTGAGCGCGCTCAGCACCTCCACCACGTCATGGTGTTTGGGGTTCGGGTTCTGCCGGAAGACCAACTCGAAGCCGTCGGGCAGCACGTTCACCCGCTCGACCGGGACATGGAATCGGCAGGAGCCCCCCGTCGCGCTCGCCGCGTCCGCCACGCAGGCGAAATCGCTCGCGCGGAAGTCGCTGAGCCACGCATCCGTCTCCGCGTCGGGCACCTTCAGTTCACCCAGGGCCAGCGCCGGGCGGAGCACGTTCTTGACGGTCTCCGTCAGGCACTTCGTTGCCTCCACGCCCGGAGCCGAGGACGTGGCGTTGCACGGGGTGGGAGGACCTCCGCAGACCCCCTGTCCCGTGGGGCAGTCATGCCCGACGAGGAGTTTCCCAGGCAAGGACTGGGTCAGGCGCTCGTTGAGGTTGCGAGCGATTGTTTCGGGGACACGGGTGCCGAGCGCATCGCCGAGGCCATCCTCGATGTCGGTGTTGTCGGACTCCACCCTGCGGGAGCCGAGCGGCACGACCTTGACCGTGTGGGGGACCTGCGAACCGGTCTCCACCTCGAGGCCGTATTGCTGGAAGAAGGCGACCCGCTCATCCGAGAAGACGGACACGTCCAGGGTATAGAAACCATAGAGCGCGAACCCATCACTCGGCGCCCATGTCCCCTGGGCGCGTTGGAAGGTGGGGTAGAGACCGGTCACGTCGCGGACGGCCTTGTCGACGCCGGTGTGCCCCAGTGCCTCGCAGGCGAACTCCTTGAACAAGGATTGCCCCAGGGTCGTGAAGAGTTGGTTCCAGGGCTCGAACACGGAGCACTGGCCATGGTCGTAGACGCGCAGCGTCTGGGCGGCGAGGTCCCCGGCGCTCAAGGGGTAGTCATGGCTGAAGCCCGTGAACTCGAAGCCGTGTCCAGAGAGGTCCGTCTGGCTGGCGAAGACCTGGTCCTGGAAGTCTTGCATCGGCTCGGGGTCAGCCGCGCTCCCCGCGCTCGAGACCCCCAGTGCGGTCAGGCTCGCCGTGCGGGCTTCCGCGTCCGCGCGGAAGAACAACGCCTCGACGAAGGCGGGGGGACGCGGGTCCTTCAATCCGAGCTGGATGTGTAGCTTCGTCGAGCCCTGGAGCGCGGAGGTCAATCCCTGCTCGGGGCCCATGCTCATTCCACCCGGGCGCCAGGGCTGGTCCCACTTCTTCCCTCCTTTCGCATCGAGCAGGGTGATGCGCGTGTCGTCCGGCGCGGTGGTCTGTGTCGGGTCGCAGGCCGCCAGCATCGCGATGAACAGCCAGCACAGGGGGCCCGCGCGAAGCGCGGTCCGGGGACGGGTTTCCATGGTCCTTGCCTTTCATGAGGAGTGAATGGAAGGGCGCGGTCGCTGGGGCCTCGCCGCTTCCATGGCAGGGACGACGCGCGGAAAAGTTCTTCCCCGCGGGAAGAAATCCAGACGTCCGTCGTCACCTCGCGCGAAGCCCGTGGACGAGGGACCGTGCCTTGACCTCCCAGACGATGACATGCCAGCTTTCCCGCGACATGCCGGTCGTCGCGCGCCCACGGGCCGAGGCACCTGCTGCCCTCCTGGCGCTCCTGAAGACTGCGGAGTCATCCCTCTACGCGACCGCGCTGCGGCTGTGCCGCAATCCCTCGCTCGCGCGAGACCTGGTGCAGGACACCTTCGAGCGCGCGCTCCAGAAGCAAACCCAGTTCGCCCAGGTCGAGAACGGGCGCGCCTGGTTGGGCGCCATCCTCCACAATCGCTTCATCGACCACTGTCGGGTCCGCGCGCGTGAGGCGGCAGAACCCCTGGATGCCGCCGCGCACGCGGTGGGCGACGTGTCTCCCATTGAAGAAGCCTGGGCGCGTGTGGGGCCGGAGGAACTCGAGGCGGCGCTCGCCCGCATGGAGCCCGGGTTCCGCGACGTCTGTCGGATGCACGGCCTGGAGCGCCGTTCGTACAAGGAAATCTCCCTGGCCCTGGGGATTCCCATCAACACCGTGGGCTCACGTATCAGCCGGGCGAAGGCGCGGCTGCGGGCCATGCTCCTGGGGCGGCCGGAGGACGAGGGATGAGTGCTCCATGTGAAAGCCTCGATGCCTTCGTCGCGGGCGCACTCGGCGAGCGGGAAGCGGTGGCCTTCGAGGCGCACCTGGGAGGTTGCGCCGCCTGCCAGTCGAGACTCCACGAGGCCATCCAACTGGACCTCGTCTTCCAGGAAGCCGCCGCGCGCGACCAGAAGGTGGTGTCGCGCCCCCACCGCTTCTTTCGACGGGAGCGTGTCGCCCTCCTGGTGCTCGCGGCTTCGGTGTTGTTCGTCCTCGGGGCGGCGCGCGTGCTCCGTTCGCGCGCGCCGGCGGAGGAGCCGGTGTCGCTCGCGTTGGGCCCGTCGAGAACCCTCGAGGCGCGACTGACGCACGCGCTGGCGGAGGCGCACCGTCCCTATGTGGTGGACCGCGCCCTCGGTCAACGTCAACCCGAGGCCATTCCGGCCAGGGCACTCGCGCTGCTGGAGGCGCGGGCGGACGTGCATGGCCTCGCCACCGCCTATCTCCTGCAGGGCGCGACCGCGCGCGCGGAGGCGCTGCTGACCACGGCCGGTACCTCTGTGGCGCTGGAGAGCGACCGCGCCGTGATCGCGATGGAGCGCGGCGCATGGAATGACGCGCTGGGCTTGTTCGAGGGGGTTCTCGCGGTGGAGCCCGAACACCCGCAGGCCGCGTGGAATCGCGCGCTCGTGCTGGGGGAGTTGGGGCTTCCCCTGCTCGCGGCGCGGTCATTCGACGCGGTCGCCGCCCGGGGCGAGCCAGGCTGGGCGGACGAGGCACGTCAGCGCGCCGCCGCGCTTCGGCGGGACGAGGACACCCGTCAGCGTGATTGGAAGGAGGCATATCGCCTGGGTCGGGAGATGGTGAAGGGCGGCGCGCCGTTGCCGCCCTCCCTGGCGCGGGCCCACCCGGGAGTCTCCCGGTTGTTGCTGTATGACGCCGTCCGGGCCGCTGACTCGGCGGCCCGGGTGAGGGGGCTGCTGCCGCTCGCGGCGGAGCTGGACTCGGTCCAGGGCGGGACGGTGCTCACGGGCTACGTGGAGCGGGTGGCGAGCGCGGCCTTCTCCTCGCGAGGCCCCGTGGCGCGTGGGTATGCCGCCCTCGTGGTCGAGGACGTGGTGCCCGACCCGAGCGTCGCGAAGTCCCTCCTGCGCAGGGCCGAGGTCGCGGGGCAGGAGGACATCGTCCTGGGGGTGTTGTATCGCGCGGGGCTCGTCGGAGCCCATCTCGAGACCTACTCGCGCCTCGCCGAACGCACGGGCGACCCCTGGTTCCAGGCGCTGGCCGCGCACGAGCGGGCGCTCGCACTGTTTCGCGGGGGGGACGTGTCGCGGGCGGAGGGGGTGCTGACGCGTGCGCTCACCGCGTGCTCCGAGTCGCGGGTGTTCTATCGGTGCGGACTGCTCGAACTGGAGCTCTCCAAGCTCTATACCTGGACCCATCGGCTCGACGCGGCCCGTACGCACGCGCTGGCGGGCCTCCGGCTGGCACGTACGGGAAACGAGTGGGTGCAGGAGGGGCTGCTGCTGTCACGCCTCGGCGAGACGGCGCGTTTCCAAGAGGTCTTTCCCCTGGCGCGTGCCTATCTGCGGGAGTCGCTCCTGCGAAACCCCGATGACTGTGGCAGCCAGAACTATGTCCACGAGATCCTCGCGAGCATCGCGTTGAGCGAGCTGGACCCGGTGACGGGCGAGCGGGAGATGGCCCTGGCTCCGACGTGTGGCGTGCCCGTGTCACTGCATGGCGCGTTCGTGCTCGCGGACCTCGTGCGCCATGGGGCGCGGCCGCAGACCGAGGCTCGTTTCCAGGAGTCTCTCGCCGAACTGCGGGCGCGCACGGACCTGGATGTCGCCGACCGCGCCCTGCTCGACCACATCGAGGGGCGTGTCGTCATCGAGCGGACGCGAGACCTGGGACGCGCGCTCCTGCTGCGGTCGGTGGAGGCCACCGAGGGGCTGCCAGGTGCCTTCGTCTCCGGCCACAAGGCCCGCACCTTCAGCCTGGCGGTGCTGGCCATCGACGCGGTCAGGAGCGAGGAGCCGACGCGGGCGCTCGAGTTCATGGGGCGTCAGGTCGGGTTGCCCGTGCCGGAGCAGTGTGTGCTGGCGGTGACGATGGATGACGAGCGCGTGGCGCTCGCCGCGCGAGGGCCGGATGGGCGCGCGGTGGGGTGGCTCCGCACGCTCACGACCCGGACCCCGCGGGCCGAGGGCCTGGTTCCGGAAGGGTTGTCGCGGGCACTGGAGGGATGCGAGCAGGTCCAGGTCCTCGCGCCTCCGCCGCTGCAGGGAATGCCCCGGCTGCTTCCCGAGCGCATCGCCTGGAGCTATCGCCTCTCCCCGGTGCGCGCGCTCCCGCCCTTGGGACGTGGACGCAGCGTCGTGGTGTCCTCGGTGCAGGCGCCCGCGTCCTTGGGGCTTGCTCCGCTCGCGAGCTGGCGCGGCAGCGGGCCGGCACCGGACGTGGCGCTGAAGGGCGCGGAGGCCACGCCCGGCCGGGTGCTGACGGAGATTCGCGACGCCGGCCTCATCGAATTCCACGTCCACGGACTGGAGGGGGTGGAGCATCCGGACGCGTCCGTGCTCGTCCTGTCACCAGCACCGGACGGGCGCTATCTGCTCAGCGCGGAAGACATCCGGGGTCAGCGGTTGAGTGGGGCGCCCCTGGTGGTCCTGGGGGCATGTCACGCGTCGCGCGGCGCCTCGATGCCGCACGCGACCTGGAGCTTGCCCTCCGCCTTCCTGGCCTCCGGGGCGAGCGTGGTCCTCGCCTCCGCTTCGCTCGTCCAGGACGCGGAGGCTCCCGCCTTCTTCGCCGCGGTCGTCGGTCGGATTCGCGCGGGAGCGCCTCCCGCGCTCGCCCTTCGGGAGGAACGCATGCGCTGGCTGACCGCATCGTCGGGGAGCTGGGTGCGGGATGTGTTGCTCTTTGAGTAGGCAGGCGGAACTCCACGAGGAGGGGAACGATGAGGCTGCTCGATGCGGTGGTGGTGCTGTCGTTGTCCATGACGATGGGGCAGGGGGGCGAGAGGAAGCCGGTCACCCCCATCGCGGTGCGTGTCGACAACTCCATGCTGCGCGTCCTGGCCGGATGGGAGGGGGCGGCCCCTGTCTGGCCTCGCACCGTCGAACGCCCGGTGGCCGTGGTGGTCCTGGACGACACGGCGACGGGTCCTGCGGCGCCCTTCGCCGTCTACGGCGTCGACGCGGGGCGCTCCACCCTCGTCTTCTCGATGACGGGGCGCACGGCGGAGCAGCTCAGCGCCTTCATCCAACGGCTGCCCGCCAATGCCCAGGTGGTCATCCGGAATCGGCGGGAGCTGCGCCAACTCGCGGTGTTGATGTCGGGCGTGGGGCAAGCGCTTGATAATGGAGGGCAGACCACCATCAACAAGCCGACCGGCACTCCTCCTACCCCGCCGATTGGCGACGAGCGGCTGGCCAAGGTTCTCCGCCCGCAGTTCAGCGACATGACGGAGGCCATTCGCGTCACGCTGCGTGTCCTCGCGCAGCCGTGAAACGTGGGCCTGGGGACAGGGGCTGGTGAACAGGGGAGCGACCGTCCCGAAGAGAGGGGCTTGTCTCGGAAGGGTGGGGACTCCCAGACTTCCGGGCCGTGAACGCCCGTGCCCTGACGACGCTCTCCCTCTTCGTTGCCGCCACCCAGGTAGCCTGTGTCTCGCAACAGCTTGGCCGAGAGGAGGCCTCCGTGGACGAGCCTGGGCCCCCGGCGCGGTGGTGGCACCGCAGCGCGCGGGAACATGACTTCGAGCGATTCCTGCGCGAGGGCACGGCGCTGGCCCAGGACGGCGCGCTGGTGCTGGACGCTTCGGCGCCCACGGGTTCGGAGCCTGTCCCCGCGGGTCGGAACGAGGATGGGAGCACGCGCTACCACGAGGCCTCCTATCGCCTCGGCAAGGCCGTCTCGGAGGTGCAACCGGTGCCGGGCGGCTTCACCAGCGTGGTGCCGTCCTTCGACGCGCTGACGCCTCCGGGGACCTGGGTGAAGGTGACGCTCGCGGCGCGCATCGAGGGCGCGTGGACGAAGGACTACGAACTGGGGGTGTGGGCCTTCGACAAGGCGCCGGTGGCGCGGCACAGCGTGGATGGGCAGGGGGACGCGAACGGGCAGGTGTTCACCGACACGCTCAACCTGAAGCGGCGCGCGGAGGCGCTGCGGATGACGGTGTGGTTGTTCTCGTCCCAGGCCGATGCCTCGCCTCGTGTGCGGGCGCTGTCGGCGGCGGTGAGCGACAAGCAGGGCGTCGCCGCGGACGCGGTGTCGGACGGGACGGCGTGGGGCACGGTGCTGCCGGTGCCGGGGTTCTCACAGATGCTGTATCCGGACGGGGGGCCCGTGTGGTGCTCGCCCACGTCCACCACGATGCTGCTCGGGTACTGGGGGCAGAAGCTCGGGCGGACGGAGCTGTCGACCACGGTGCCCTCGTCCGCGGACCGCACGTATGACTGGGTCTACAAGGGCACGGGCAACTGGGCCTTCAACACCGCGTATGCCTCCGCCATGGGCGACGGCGCGCTGCACGGCGCGGTGCTGCGCCTGGATGGCTTCGCGCAGGTGGAGCGGCTCATCGCCGCCGGGGTGCCCGTCAGCATCAGCATTGCCTACGAGGAGGGCGAGCTGACCGGCTCTCCCGTGCGCAGCTCGGACGGTCACCTCATCGTGTTGAAGGGCTTCACGGCGACGGGAGACGTCGTGTGCAACGACCCCGCGTTCAAGACGGACGAGACGGTGGACGTCACCTACAAGCGGGACGAGCTGTGGCGCGCGTGGCAGCACTCGCGAGGCGCGGCGTACGTGCTCTGGCCCGCGGGCACGACGCTCCCGCCGGAGTTCATCGGCCAGTTGCGCTGAGGGCGTGCGCCGCGACGATGTGACATGTCTCATCGTGAAACATGATGCGGGGAACCCGCACTCCGGGGATGGCGTGGCGCTCGTATTCCGGTGCATGTGACATCCACCGTCGACACCGCACGGATTACGCACCCGACCGGAGTCATCCCCACCTCAGCCGACGTTGAGCGGTCGGGCGTGCAGTCGTTAGCCTGCGATGCACATGCGACGTTGGCTTCGGCTCGCTCTGCTCCTGCCTGGATTCGCCTGCACTCCTTCGCCGACGACGGAGGAACCGCACCGCCCGGCCGGGGGCGCGGACGCGAGGCTCACCGGAGCCACTCCGGATGCCTCCGGCGTGGTCATGAAGACTTCCATCGATACGGGGGCGGCGACCGCGACCGGTGATGCCGCGCCTCCCTCCGGTGCCGGAATGAACGCGGCGGGCGGCGTCGCGGCCCGTCCCGGAGCGGGCGGCTCGGAAGCGGCGACCGCGCCGGACGTCGCAGGGAGTCTTGTTGGAGCGACTCAAGCGGGAGTGGCGGCTGCACGGGGTGAGGGCATGACCCCCTCTGGGCCGGGCGGAGCGGAAGCAGCGACCGCTCCGAACGGGAGCACGGCTCTCGCGGGAACAGGGCGAACAGGCGCGGTCGAGACGCTCGGTGCCTCGGGACTCGTGGACCCTGTTCGCGTGGACGTGGCGGGTTCCGCGCAGGACTCGGGTACTGCCTCGGCGTCATCTCCAGAGGGCGCGGTCGACGTCGCCACTATCGCCCGCGACGGGGGCATCATCGCGGGCGTCACGACCGAAGGGGACCTGCACGCCGCCTGGGAGCGCACGGCGCCGGAGCCGGACGCGGGGACCACCCGACCCGTGGCGTCACGGGGGGCACAGGCGCGCGACCCGGAAGGCGGCGCGCCCTCGCTCTCCATCGACCCCGCGCTCAGCGCCACGCCCAAGCGCGAGCGCGACGAGGACCCCCTCGAGGACGACGAGCCCGAGGCCGAGCCACTCCCCGCCGAGGAACTCGTGGTCATCCCGGACCGCCGGAACCCGGGAGCCGAGCTGGTCCTCGGCCCCGACGGCGAGCCGCTCGAGGACACGAGCTTCGTGCTCGACGACCCCTCGCTCGAAGACGAGGACGCACCGGAGCCCGGGACGGCCCGGACCGTCGACGCGGGCACCGAGCCCGTCGCCGTGCCCTATGCCCCGGATGCGGGCTCGCTGCGGGTGCGGCGCTCCATCGCGGTGCGCTCCGCCCCGAGGCAGAACGCGCCCCCGTTGGGCACCGTGGCCCAGGACATGCGCGTGCTGTGGAAGGGCGAGACGGCCATGCGCGGCCCGGAGTGCGAGGCCTGGGTGGAGATCCAACCGCGCGGCTGGGTCTGTGAGCGCTACCTGGAGCCCAACTTCCGCGAGCCTCGCGTGCGGGACCTGCCCCGGCTGCGCGAGGGTGAGCTGACGCCGGGCACCTACGCGCGTGTCGTGGGCAAGCGCGTGCGCGCCTATCCGAGCCTCGCCCTGGCGCGCGCGAAGCGGAAGGGCGTGCTGCTCAAGGGCTCGGTGACGGTGAAGCTGCGCGGACAGGTGCGCGTGGGGCGCCGCACCTTCTGGCGCACGGCGGATGGCCAGTATCTGGAGGCCCGCGTCCTGCGCGAGTACCGCCCCTCCTCGTTCGTCGGCGTCGACGCCGAGGCGATGTCGGAGCTGTCCACGCCCTTCGCCTGGGCCCAATCGCGCAAGCGGCCCTCGGCGCCCGTGGAGGTGAAGGTGGCGCCCGACGCGAACGCCGCGCGCGAGACGGTGCTGCCCCCGCGCACGCTCGTCGCCGTGCGAGAGCTGTCCCCGGACGGACGCTGGGTGCTCATCGCGGAGGACCACTGGGTGTCGCGCGAGGACCTGCACGTGGCCTGGTTCACCCACGCGCCGCCGGGCGTCGAGTCCGGGGAGCGGTGGTTCGACGTGGACCTGGACGCGCAGGTGCTCGTCGCCTACGAGGGCGAGCGCCCGGTGTACGCCACGCTCATCTCCTCCGGGAAGCCCGGCACCGACACGCCCGAGGGCCTCTACCGCGTGTGGATCAAATTCGCCGAGGCGGACATGACCGGCAACGGCACCGCCGGCAACGAGACCTACCGCGTGGCCACCGTGCCCTGGACCATGTTCTTCCAGGACGACTACGCGCTGCACACCGCCTACTGGCACGACCGGTTCGGCGAGCCGATGAGCCACGGCTGCATCAACCTGTCGCCCCGGGACGCGCGCATCCTCTACGGCTGGGCCGCGCCGGAGGTGCCCACGGGCTGGTCCATGGTCAACGCGACGGCGGACGCGCCCGGCTCCTTCGTGCGCATCCGGGGACAGGCGCGTGTCACCACCCCGGAGCGCAAGGAACGCAAGGTCCGCGTCGCCAGCTCACGCGCGGCGCGTTGAGCCGCCGTCAGCCCACCACCGACACGGTGACGCGTCGGCGGTGGGGCGAGGTGCGGTGCTCCCAGACGTAGACGCCCTGCCACGTCCCCAGGTCCGCCGCGCCATCCTTCACGGGGATGTTGAGCGAGTTCTGCGTGAGCACCGTGCGCACGTGCGCGGGCATGTCGTCGGGCCCCTCGGCGTCGTGGACGAAGAGCGGGTCTCCGTCCTTCACCAGCCGGGAGAAGAAGGACTCCAGGTCGCGACGCACGTCCGGGTCCGCGTTCTCGCACAGCAGCAGGGACGCGCTGGTGTGGTGGAGGAACACGGTGCACAGGCCCTGCCGCGCGCCGAGGTCCGCCACCACCCGCTGCACCTCCCCGGTGATGTCCGTGAAGCCGCGCCCCTTCGTCGACACCGTGAAGTCCTTCGCCTGGTACATGTCTCAGCGCCCTTCCAGCCGCGCCTTCAGGAAGGCGGCCATCCGTTCCAGCTCCTCGGTGACGATGGTGTGTGGCCCGTCGAACGGCAGGAAGTCCACGGACAGCCCCGACTCCACCAGCACGTCACGCAGGCGCTCGGCGCCCCGGAAGGGCAGCACGTCGTCGTGGCGACCGTGGCCCTGGAACACCGGCAGCTCCTTGCGGGCCGCCGCCTTCTGTCGCCACTCGTGCTCCGACGTCAACGTGCCCGACAGGATGCACAGCCCCGCCGGACGTTCGTCCAGTCGCAGCGCCACGTCGGTGGTCACCATGCCGCCCTGGCTGAAGCCGCCCAGGACGATGCGCCCGTAGGGGAGCTTCGTCGCCGCGGACAGCGCGTCCACCGTGGACATGACGGCGCGGCGCGCGGCCGGCAGCCCGTCCGGGACGTTCTGCGCGTACGCGTCCCAGTCCCGCATCTGCCCGCGCATGATGGACTCGGGCAGGTGGAACCAGGCGCGCCCCATGGGCATGCCCCACTGGGCCAGGGACAGCGGCGCGCCCGGGAAGACGAAGCGCACCCGCTCCAACAGCGACTCCTCCAACCCCACCAGCTCCGGCGCCAGCGACACCAGGTCCGTGGCCGGAGCGCCGAAGCCGTGGCAGAGCACCACCAGCAGCTCCGGCGTGGCGCCGTCCGCGAGCCCGTCCACCACCTGGCACTCGAGCTCGCCCAGCCGCGTGACGACGCGGCGGAGCTGACGGCCACCGCCCATCACTTCGCGCCGCCTTCGGGCGCGTCCGCGAGGACGATCTTCTGGATGACCACCGGCGACACCGGCCGGTCGCTCGGGTCCGTCTGGACGTTGGAGATCTTCTCCACCACGTCATAGCCCTTCACCACCTCACCGAAGATGGTGTGCTTGTTGTTGAGGTACTCGGGCGTGGACGTGGTGATGAAGAACTGGCTGCCGTTGGTGTTGCGGCCCGCGTTGGCCATGGCCAGCAGGCCCACCTTGTTGAACGTCCGGCCGCTCTGGAACTCGTCCTCGAAGCGGTAGCCCGGGTCGCCACGGCCCGTGCCGGTGGGGTCGCCACCCTGAATCATGAAGTTCGGAATCACGCGGTGGAAGACGACGCCGTCGTAGAGCGGCTTGCCCGTCACGCGCTCGCCGCTGCGCGGGTCCGTCCACGGCTTCTCGCCCGTGGCCAGGCCCACGAAGTTGGCCACCGTCTTCGGCGCGTCCTTGGCGAACAGGCGCACGGTGATGGGGCCCTGGTTGGTCTCCAGCGTGGCCAGCAGGTCCTGTCCGGCCACCGCCTTCTTCGTCCACTCACCCGTGGCCTCGGCCGTGGCGGCGGGCGGCGCGGCGGCGGGCGCGGGCGGCTTCTGCGCGGGCGCGGCGGCGGGCGGCGGGGT
>NZ_JAKCFB010000051.1 GCF_024198235.1 Myxococcus dinghuensis
GCAGGTCCTGTCCGGCCACCGCCTTCTTCGTCCACTCACCCGTGGCCTCGGCCGTGGCGGCGGGCGGCGCGGCGGCGGGCGCGGGCGGCTTCTGCGCGGGCGCGGCGGCGGGCGGCGGGGTGGCGGCGCTGCCAGCGGAGTCCTTCTTGTCGGAGTCCTTGCAGGCGGTGACGGTGAGGCACAGCAGGAGGGTTGTCAGGATTCGGGTTCGCATGGCGCGCGCAGCCTAGCCCACCTGCCACGGCGTCCGGGGAACGACCTGGAGCACCCGGGCCACCGGCCGTCTTCTCGACGGCAGAAGCCACCACCTGCCCTGCGTCCCCGGGGCGGCCCGTCACCCGGACTCGAGCGCCAGGGCCACCATCACCTCCGTGACGTCACCCGGGTGGTAGCGCGACAGGCCCGGCAGGGCGCGCAGCGCGGCCTGGGCGTGGTCCATGTCGTCCAGCCGCACCACGCGCGCGCCCGGCACCTCCGCGTCCACCGCCGTCACCATGCCGTCCGACGCGTAGCGGTAGCGCTCGTGCAGGTAGCGCTGGAGCGGATACATCGTGGAGAGCCGGGACAGGCGGGAGGTGGCCAGCGACACGGTGGGGATGTCCGTGGGGTAGGGGTGCTCCCGGACGAAGTCCATGCGCTGGGGATACGCCAGGTCCTCCACGGAGCGCGATACGCCGTGGAACAGCAGCGGGAAGGCGAAGTCGATGAGGCGCCGCATCTCCGGCGCGGTGGCCAGGTCGTGCGCGATGGAGGAGCCGCCGTAGGGGGCCTGGAGCGTCACCACCGCGCGCACCACGCGCCGCAGCTCCGGGTACAGCGCGAGCACGGCCGTGCACTCCACGCCGCCCTTGCTGTGCCCCACCAGCACCACCGACCGGCCGAAGTGCGCCGCGTCCAGCAGCGCCTCGCGCAGCACCGCCACGTTGTCCCGCAGCAGGCCCTCCGTATCCACCGGCGCCTCGAGCACGTCCAGGCCCCGGCGCTCCAGCCGCTGCACGTTGTCCAGCAGGTAGCCGGGCAGCTCGTCGCCGAGCATGCCGCGCACCAGCACGTACTGGTGGCGCCGGGCCTCCGCGGGCAGCACCGGCTCGCCTTCCTTCACGCGGGCGAGCAGTTGGTGGAAGCGCGGCGTCACGTCGGGCGAGGGCGGCGTCGTGCCCGTCGCGGCGCGCTGGAGCCAGCCGGCGAGACCCCCACAGCCGGGCCCCCACCAGCGGGACGCCGGGGGCAACCCGCGCAGTCCTCGCGTCAGCCGGGCGACGGCGCCGGGCTCGCGCGCGGGAGTGGGGACGGGAGAGGTGGGGTCGGGACCGGGCCACGAAGCCATCGCGGGGGCGGAGCGTAGCGGGAAGCGGGCGCGGCGCGCCAACGCGCGGGAGTCCTTCGCGGCGGCCGCGCTTTCGTCTCGCGGGGCTCGTGCTAAGTAGGTGGAGGGCAGGAGGACTTCGAAGCTGACCACCGGACAGGAATGGCTGGTTGACGCGAGCGGCTGCTCGCCAGGGTTGCTCAAGGACGCGCGGGCGTTGGCCGCGCTCTTCGAGGAGCTCATCGTCCTGCTCGACCTGCGGGTCGTGGGCCAGCCCCAGTGGCACGTGTTCCCGGAGCCCGGTGGCATCACCGGCCTGACGCTCCTGGCGGAGAGCCACCTGGCCATCCACACGTTCCCGGAGCATGGCTTCGCCGCGCTCAACGTGTACTGCTGCCGCCCCCGCACCCGCCCGGACTTCGAGTCGCTCCTGGCCCGGCACGTGGGCGCGGCGTCCTGCCAGGTGCGCGAGCTGAAACGGGGGGTGACGGCGTGACGCAGGGGAGGTGTCCGTCGTGTGGCGCGGACGTGGAGTTCACCGCGGGCTCCGCGCAGGTGGTGGTGTGCGGCCACTGCCAGACGGTGGTCGCGCGCAAGGGCGCGGACTTCGAGGCGCACGGGAAGATCGGCCGCATCCTCGCCACCGACTCCCCGCTCCAACTGGGCCTGGAGGGGCGTCATCAGCGCATCGGCTTCCGCATCGTGGGCCACCTCCAGAAGGACCACGGCGCGGGGCCCTGGGACGAGTGGTACGTCGAGTTCGACGACGGCCGCACCGGGTGGCTGAGCGAGTCCGAGGGCGCCTTCCACCTGCTGTTCGACGCGGGCGTCGAGGACGACGTCTGGCTCGGGGACCTGCACCCCGGTGAGCGGCTGCACCTGCGCAACCGGGCCTGGGTGGTGGAGGAGCGGGGCCACGGCCGCGTCGTCGCCGCGGAGGGCCAGCTCCCCAGCGACGTGGACCCCACGCGGGACTCCCACTACGTCGACGCCACCGGCCCCAAGGGCGCCTTCCTCACCCTGGACTTCGGCACGCGGGACTCGGCGCCGGAGGCCTTCGTCGGCACCCGGCTGAAGCTGGAGCAGCTGGGCATCGACACCGGGCAGCTGCGCACCCGCGCCCGGCGCAAGGTGGACCTGCAACAGGCGCGCTGCACCGAGTGCAACGGCCCGTTGGAGCTGCGCGCGCCGGACAAGTCGCTGCGCGTGGGCTGCCCCTTCTGCGGCGCGCTGCTGGATGTCAGCGGCGGGAAGCTGTCCTTCCTGCGCCTGTTGGAGAAGCCCGACCACGCCCCCCTCATCCCGCTGGGCGCGCGGGGCACGCTGAAGGGCACGGAGTGGACGTGTATCGGCTTCCTCGTGCGCTCCTGCACGGTGGAGGGCGTGCGCTACCCGTGGGAGGAATACCTCCTCTACAACGCCTCCCAGGGCTTCACCTGGCTGATGGTCTCCAACGGCCACTGGGTGTTCCTGGAGCCCATCCCCGCGGGCGACGTGTCGCTGTCACCGCACGTCTCCGCCTTCTTCGAGGGCCGGCGCTACCGGGCCTTCCAGGACGTCACCGCCGTCACGGAGACGGTGCAGGGCGAGTTCTACTGGGAGGTGACGGCCGGCGAGCACGCGGAGGCGACCGAGTACGTGGCGCCGCCGTACTCCATCAACGTGGACGCCACCGAGGACGAGGTGACGTACACCCACGGCGAGTACCTCGCGCCGCAGGTGGTGAAGGAGGCCTTCCAGTTGAAGGCGGTGGGGACGCCGGAGGGCATCCTCCCCAGCCAGCCCAACCCCTTCGCGGGGAGCGTGAAGTCGACCACGCTCTGGTCGCTGGCGTGGATCGCCGGGCTCTTCCTGCTGTCGGGCTTCTTCGCGGCGAGCGCGCTCGACAAGGTGGTGCTGGAGCGGACCGTCAACGTGCCCGCGGAGTCCGTCTCCGGGTCCGCGTCCGCGATGAGCTTCAGCCCGCCCTTCGAGCTGACCAGGCGCGGCAACATGAAGGTGGAGATGACCACCCGCGTGGACAACGACTGGCTGGGCGTCCAGGGCGACCTCGTCAACCAGGAGACCGGGGACGTGGTCAGCTTCTACGAGGAGCTGAGCTACTACCACGGCAGCGACAGCGACGGCTCCTGGAGCGAGGGCAGCCCCTCCGCGAGCACGACGTTGAGCGTGCTGCCGGCGGGGACGTACGTGCTGCGCACCACGGCGTCGTTCGAGGCGGGGGCGCCGCGGGGCCGCGCCTTCGACGTGAAGCTCACGCACGACACGCCCCGGGGCGGCTGGTTCTGCGTGGCGCTGGTGCTCATCCTCCTGGGCCCCGTGCTCGCGTTCGCGCGCTCCAACAGCTTCGAGACGCGGCGCTGGGCGGACAGCAACCTGCACGGGGGATGACGCGCATGGCACGACGAGGAGTCGCGACATGAAGTGGTTCGGTGGCCTGGTGCTGCTGTTGTACGCGGTGGTGATGATGACCGGCTGGGCGCCCTTCTCCGGCGAGGAGCGGGACAAGGTACCCACCAACGTCCGCCGGGGGCCAGGCGGCGTGCTGCTCTGGACTGGTGGCTTTCAGGGAGGGAAGTGATGTTGTTACTGGGCGCAGTGGTCAGCTGGCAGGGAGTGCTGGCGAGCGTCATCTATTCGCTCATCGGCCTGGCGGTGTTCGTGGCGGGTTTCTACGTCATCCGCCTCATCCTCCCGTTCGACGTGCACAAGGAGCTGGAGGCGGACCAGAACACGGCGGTCGGCATCGTCATCGGCTCCTTCATCCTCGGGCTCTCCATCATCGTCGCCGCCGCCATCAGCGGCTGAGCGTGCCGTCCTCCCGCGTGAAGTGACGCCTTGAACAAGACGCTGCTGTACATCACCGTCATCGTCATCGCGACGTGCGGGCTCGTCTACGAGCTCGTCGTCGGGGCGCTGGCCAGCTACCTGCTGGGTGACTCCATCACCCAGTTCTCCACCGTCATCGGCGGCTACCTCTTCGCGATGGGCATCGGCAGCTACCTGTCGCGCTACATCGACAAGGGGGTGGCCCAGCGCTTCGTGGAGGTGGAGCTGGCGGTGGCGCTGCTGGGCGGGCTGTGCGCGCCGCTGCTGTTCCTGACCTTCACGCTGACGGACCTGTTCCACGTCGCGCTGTACGGCAGCGTCATCGTCATCGGCACGCTGGTGGGGCTGGAGATTCCCCTCCTGTTGCGCATCCTCAAGGACCAGTTGAAGTTCAAGGACCTGGTCAGCCAGGTGCTCTCGCTGGACTACCTGGGGGCGCTGGCGGCCAGCGTGGCCTTCCCGCTGCTGCTGGTGCCGAAGCTGGGGCTGGTGCGCACCTCGCTCCTGTTCGGCATCCTCAACGCGGGCGTGGGCCTGTGGAGCACGTGGCTGCTCGCGCCGCTGCTCGGCAACCCGCTGCGCCTGCGCGTCAAGGCGGTGCTCCTGACGGTGCTCCTGGTCGTGGGCTTCGTGCTGGGCGACCGGCTGACGACGTTCTACGAGGACCAGCTCTACGCGGACGACGTGGTGCACGCGTCCAGCTCGCCCTACCAGCGCATCGTGCTGACGCGCGGCAAGCGGGGCTTCTCGCTGTTCCTCAACGGCAACCTCCAGTTCGCCAGCATCGACGAGTACCGCTACCACGAGCCGCTGGTGCACCCGGCGATGATTCGCGCGGGGAAGGTGGAGCACGTGCTCATCCTCGGCGGTGGGGACGGGCTGGCCGCGCGCGAGGTGCTGCGCTACCCGGAGGTGCGCTCGGTGACGCTGGTGGACCTGGACCCGGCGATCACGGGCCTGGCCACGCGCTACGACGAGCTGGCGCGGCTCAACGGGCACTCCATGACGGACGGGCGCATGCGCGTGGTCAACGCGGACGCCATGCGCTTCCTCACCGAGGGCACGCAGCGCTACGACGTGGTGGTGGTGGACTTCCCGGACCCGAACAACTTCGCGCTGGGCAAGCTGTACACCACGGGCTTCTACAAGCTGCTCAAGAAGCGGCTGTCGCCGGACGGCGTGGCGGTGGTGCAGAGCACCAGCCCGCTGTTCGCCCGGCAGTCCTTCTGGTGCGTGGAGGCGACGCTGAAGGCCGCGGGCTTCTGGACGCAGCCGTACCACGCGCTGGTGCCCTCCTTCGGGGAGTGGGGCTACGTGCTGGTGGCCCACGAGGCCCCGGGCTTCCACCGGCCGCTGCCGGAGGGCCTGCGCTTCCTGGACATGGCCACGCTGGAGGCGCTCTCCCAGTTCCCCCCGGACATGGGGCCCATGCCCGCGGAGGTGAACCGGCTGAACAACCAGGTGCTGGTGCACTACTACGAGGCGGAGTGGCGCCGGTGGAACTGACGCGGCGGGAGCTCGTCGCCGCGTTCCTCGGCTCGGCGGTGGCGGCCAGCGCCTGCAAGCGCGAGAGCGCCCCGCGCGCGCCCATCCCCGGCGCCGTGGTGGACCGCGCGGTGGAGCTGGGGCACCGCCTGCGCGGCGGTCCGCTGCCACGGGCGGAGGCCGTGGAGCCGGTGGACGTGCTGGTGGTGGGCGGCGGCGTGGCGGGCCTGTCCGCCGCGTGGCGGCTCAAGGGCGCGGGCGTGAAGGACGTGCGGGTGGTGGAGCTGGAGGCGGAGGTGGGCGGCACGTCCCGTTCGGGGCGCAACGCCGTGTCCGCGTTCCCCTGGGGCGCGCACTACCTGCCGGCGCCGTTGGAGGACCGGGGGCCGGTGGTGCGGCTCCTGCGGGAGATGGGGGCGGTGGCCGGCGTGGACGCGCAGGGCCTGCCCACGTTCGAGGAGGAGCTGCTCATCCAGGAGCCGGACGAGCGCCTCTTCTACCAGGGGCACTGGTACGAGGGCCTCTACCTGCGCGTGGGCGCCACGCCGGAGGACCTGGCGGAGCTGGCGCGCTTCGACGCGCGCATGAACGCCTTCGCCGCCGCGCGCGACGCGAAGGGGCGCAAGGCCTTCGCCGTGCCCACGGCCCTGTCCAGCGACGACGCGGAGTGGACCGCGCTGGACGCGCTGAGCATGGCGGAGTGGCTGACGCGCGAGGGCTTCCGCTCCGCGCGGTTGAAGTGGCTGGTGGACTACGCGTGCCGCGACGACTACGGCGCGGTGTCCGAGCACGTCTCCGCGTGGGCCGGCATCTGGTACTTCGCCGCGCGGCAGAACGGGCAGGGTGAGCGCAGCGAGGGGTTCCTGAGCTGGCCCGAGGGCAATGGCCGGCTCGTCCAGCAACTGGCGTCCTCGCTGCCCCCTGGCGCGGTGTCGCGCGACGTGCTGGCGCACACGGTGACGCCGGGCGAGCAGGGCTGCCGCGTGGACGCGCTGGACGCGCGCACGGGCCAGCCCCGCGCCTTCCAGGCCCGGCAGGTGGTGCTGGCCTGCCCGCGCTTCATCGCCGCGCACGTGGTGGAGCCGTGGCGGCGCGAGCGCCCGTCGTGGCTGGGCGCGTTCAGCTATGCGCCCTGGGTGGTGGCCAACCTGACGCTGTCCTCGCCGCCCGCGTCGCGCGGCTTCCCGCTGGCGTGGGACAACGTCTTCTACGAGAGCCGCAGCCTGGGCTACGTGGTGGCCACGCACCAGCTGCTGCGCCAGGACGAGCGCGGGCCCACGGTGCTCACGTGGTACCTGCCCATGGCGGGCGCGGACGTGAAGGCGGAGCGGGAGAAGGCGCTGTCGGCCAGCTACGCGGACTGGGAGGCGCTGGTGATGGCGGACCTGCGGCCGGCGCACCCGGGCATTTCCGCACAGGCGCAGCGGCTGGAGGTGCAGCGCTGGGGGCACGCCATGGTGCGGCCCACGCCGGGCTTCGTCTGGGGCCCGGAGCGCCGCGCCGCCGCGCAGAGCCTGGGCCGCCACCTGCACTTCGCGCACACGGACCTGGGTGGGCTGGCCCTCTTCGAGGAGGCCAACTGGTTCGGGGTGAAGGCCGCCGAGCGCGTGCTCGCCGAGCTGGACGTCCGCTCGGAGAGCTGGCTGTAGCGGCGGGCGGGCCGGGCCCTGGTCGCCCGGGCGCGCCCCGGGGACAGCGGTGGGCGTCGCGCGGCGTGCCCATCCCTCATCCTCGGGGCGGGCCGCGTGCCGCATTCGCGACAGACGGATGCGTGGCGAGGCGCCGGTCCCCGTGGCTCGACTTCACGGAGGCCCTCATGTCGCTCAAGGAATACAAGCCCGGCACCGCCTTCCCCGGCACCATCGGTCGGACGTGGGAGCAGTCCTCGCCCGCGTGGCCGCGTCCGCTGCGCGCCAGGGACGGCGCGCCCAACGTCCTGTTCATCGTCCTGGACGATACCGGCTTCGGGCACCTGGGCTGCTTCGGCTCGCCCATCCGCACGCCGAACCTGGACCGGCTCGCGCGGGGCGGCCTGCGCTACACCAACATGCACACCACCGCGCTGTGCTCGCCCACGCGCTCGTGCATCCTCACCGGCCGCAACCACCACTCCAACGGGATGGCCACCATCACCGAGGTGTCGCTCGGCTACCCCGGCTACAACGGCACCATCCCGTTCGAGAACGGCTTCTTGTCGGAGATGCTGCTGGAGCAGGGCTACAACACGTATGCGGTGGGCAAGTGGCACCTGACGCCCGCGGAGCAGACGAGCGCGGCGGGGCCCTACAACCGCTGGCCGCTGGGCCGGGGCTTCGAGCGCTTCTACGGCTTCCTCGGCGGGGACACGCACCAGTACTACCCGGACCTCGTGCACGACAACCACCCGGTGCTGCCACCCCAGACACCCGAGGAGGGCTACCACCTCACCGAGGACCTGGTGGAGCGCGCGGTGGACTTCATCGCCGACTCCAAGCAGGTCGCGCCGGACAAGCCCTTCTTCCTGTACTTCTGCACGGGCGCCATGCACGCGCCCCACCATGTCCGCAAGGAGTGGTCGGACCGGTACGAGGGGCAGTTCGACGAGGGCTGGGACGTGTACCGGCGCAAGGTCTTCCGCCGCCAGCTGGAGCTGGGCGTCATCCCTCCGGACACGACGCTGTCCGCGCATGACCCGGACGTGGCGCAGTGGGACAGCCTGTCCCCGGACGAGAAGCGCCTCTACGCGCGGATGATGGAGGTGTTCGCGGGCTTCCTCGAGCACACGGACCACCACATCGGCCGGCTCATCCAGTTCCTCGAGGAGACGGGCGAGCTGGACAACACGCTGGTCATGGTCATCTCCGACAACGGCGCCAGCCCGGAGGGCGGACCGCATGGCTCCGTCAACGAGCTGAAGTTCTTCAACAACACGCCGGAGTCGTTGGAGCAGAACCTGGCGGCGCTGGAGGAGCTGGGCGGACCGAAGTACTTCAACCACTACTCCTGGGGCTGGGCCTGGGCGGGCGACACGCCGTTCCGCCGGTGGAAGCGTGAGGTGTACCGCGGTGGCACCGCGGACCCCTTCATCGTCCACTGGCCCAAGGGCATCCGCGCGCGGGGCGAGGTGCGCACGCAGTACTGCCACGCCATCGACATGGTGCCCACGGTGCTCGACTGCCTGGGGTTGGAGCCGCCCACGGCGTTGCGTGGCGTCACCCAGTCCCCCATCGAGGGCGTGAGCTTCAAGCACTCCTTCAACAACACGCGGGCGGAGAGCCGCCACCACACGCAGTACTTCGAGATGTTCGGCAGCCGTGCGCTCTACCACGACGGTTGGAGGGCGGTGTGTCCCTTCCCGGGGCCCTCCTTCGCGGAGGCCGGCGTGGAGTTCGGCGAGGCGAAGCTCGACGAGGAGCGGCTGCGTCAGCTCGACGCCCAGGGCTGGGAGCTGTACCACGTCGCGGAGGACTGCTCGGAGACGCGGGACGTGGCCTCGCGCGAGCGCGGCAAGCTGCTGGAGATGATCGCCCTCTGGTACGTGGAGGCGGGCCGCTTCAAGGTCCTGCCGCTCGCCTCGCCGGACCGCGCCGTCTTCGCGGTGGAGCGACCGCAAATCTCCCCGGACCGCACGCGCTACGTCTACCGCCCGCATACCTCACCCGCGCCGGAGAACGTCGCGGTCCACGTCCTCAACCGCCCCCACTCCATCACCGCGCGGGTGGACGTGGAGGACGACACGGAGGGCGTGCTGCTCAGCCATGGCGGCCTCACCGGCGGCTACACCTTCTTCATCCAGGACCGGCGGCTGCACTACGTCTACAACTTCGTGGGCGAGCAGGAGTTCCACATCGAGTCCGGGATGGAGATTCCCGAGGGGAGCACGGAGCTGCGCTTCGAGTTCGAGCCCACCGGACAGCCGGACCTGCCCGCGGGCAAGGGCGCGCCGGGCATCGGACGACTCTTCATCGACGGGGACCTCGTCGCGCAGAGCGACATCACCGCCACCATGCCGCTGGTCATCAGCCTGGGCGAGGGGCTGACGTGTGGCCGCGACGAGAACTCGTCGGTCAGCAAGCGCTACCACCCGCCCTTCGAGTTCCGGGGCGGCCGGCTGCGCGAGGTGGTGGTGGACGTCTCCGGCGAGCACCTCCACGACGAGGACGCCGAGCGCAAGACGATGATGGCGCGCCAGTGACTCGTGGTGGCGCCACACCCGGAGGCCCGGCCTCCTCCCCTGCGCTTCAGGGAGGCCGGGCCTCTTCTTGTCCTCACAGCGTCGGCAGCGCCGGCTCCAACCCGAGCAGCACGCCCCCCGTCAGCTCCAGCGTGGGCTGCGCCACCATGGCGTGCTGGGTGATGGTGTGCGCGTCGCGGAAGCAACGTTGGAGCGGGCTCTCCCGGAACACGGCCGTGCCGCCGGCCGCCTCGTACATGCGGTCCACCGCGCGCGCGGCGCCGCGCGTGGCGTGGGTGAGCGACAGGCGCAGCTCCGCCCGGGCGCGCAGCGAGACGGGGCCGCGGGAGGCTTCGTCATACGCCGCCTGGATGGCCTCCAGGGTGAAGGCCCGCGCCGAGCGCACCTGCGCCTCCGCGTCGGCGACGGCCTCCTGCACCGCGGGGCGCGCGGCCAGCAGCCTTCGCTCCACCACCACCGTCTTCTGCCGGGCCAGCGCCGTCAGCGCGTCGATGGCGCGCCGGGCGATGCCCAGCGCCACGGCGGGGATGCCCAGCGACAACAGGCCGAAGGGGAAGCCGTAGAGGGGCCGCGCGAGCACGGGGCGCGCGAAGAGGGAGAAGCCGTGGTCGTCGGGGACGAACAGGTCCTTCACCTCCATGTCGCCGCTGCCCGTGCCGCACAATCCGGAGGAGAACCACGTGTCGTGCAGCACCAGGTGCTCGCGGGGGAGGAGGAACAGCCGCGTCTCCGGGACGCCCTCTCGCACCATGCGCGGCTTGCCTCCCTCCGTCACCACCGCGCCGCCCACCATCCAGTGGCTGTGGTGACCTCCGCTCGCCCAGGGCCAGCGGCCGGTGACCCGGTGGCCGCCCTCGACGCGCTCGGCCCGCCCCAGGGGCGCGGCCACGCCCCCGGTGATGACCTCCGGCGTGGAGAAGATGGCGCGGCCCGCGGACTCGGGGAGCCAGGCGGCGACCATCGCGGTGGCGGAGCCGATCATCGCGCACCAGCCCGCGGCGCCGTCCGCGCGCGCGAGCGCCTCGATGACCTGGAAGGACTGCGTGGGGGGCAACTCCAGGCCGCCGTACTCCCGCGGCACCATCATCCGGAAGACCCCCGCGCGCGTCAGCGTGTCGACCAGGTCCTGGGGCAGCCGGCGCGCCGCCTCGATTTCGTCGGAGCGCGCGGACAGGTCCGGCGCGAGCGCTTCGACGGTGCTCAGCATGGACTGCGTGGAGGCGGTGGGGTGTGGGAGGGCGCTCGTCATCCGGCCAGCCTATGAAGGCCCGTCACCGGATTGCCAGACGGCGCGGGGCCGGGGATGGTGTGGGCCCGAACAGGAGCCGCCCATGCGCACGCTGCCCAGCCGCCAGGTCGTCCTCGCCCGCCACATCCCCGGCCTGCCCGGGCCCGAGCACTTCCGCGTGGAGTCCGTCGAGGTGCGCGAGCCGGGGGAGAAGGAGCTGCGGGTGCGCACGCTGTTCGTGTCGGTGGACCCGGGCACGCTCGCGCGGCTGGGCGGGGTGGACACGTATGCGCCCGCCCTCGCGCCGGGCGAGGTCATCGCGAGCGCCGCCGTGGGCGAGGTGCTCGAGTCGCGTCACCCGCGCTACGCGGCCGGGGACGTGGTGGTGGGCGCGTGGGGGTGGCGCGAGCACGCGGTGGTGGGCTCGCAGGGCCTGCGCAAGGTGGAGCCGGGGCCGCCGGAGTCGTACTCCGCGGAGCTGGGGGTGCTCGGCATCCCCGGGCTGACGGCCTGGTTCGGCATCCTGGAGCTGGGGCGTCCCCAGGCGGGGGAGACGGTGCTGGTGTCGTCCGCGGCGGGCGGCGTGGGCTCCATCGCGGGGCAGCTCGCGAAGCGGCAGGGCGCGCGCGTGGTGGGCATCGCCGGAGGGCCCGCGAAGTGTCGCTGGGTGCTGGAGTCGCTCGGCTTCGACGCCGTCATCGACCACCGCGCGGAGGCCGACCTGGAGGCGGCCATCCGGCGCGCCTGTCCGGGCGGCGTCCACGTGTACCTCGACAACGTGGGCGGCTCGACGCTCGACGCGACGCTGGCGTGCATGGCCTCGAAAGGGCGCGTGGTGGTGTCGGGCCTGGTGGCGGACTACGGCGTGCCCCCGAGCCAGCGCGCCGGGCTGCGCAACACGCCGTACCTCATCACCCACCGCCTGCGCATGGAGGGGTTCGTGGTGTTCGACTACGCCGCGCGCTTCGATGTCGCGCGGGCCGAGCTGCGACAGGGCCTGCGCGACGGGACGTTGCACCACCGGGAGCACGTGGTGGAGGGCCTGGCGTCCGCGCCCGCCGCCTTCGCCGGACTGTTCCGGGGCGAGAACTTCGGCCGCGCGCTCGTGCGGGTGGCGTGAGCCGTCTCGCTACGGACTCACGTGGGTGACGTAGCGCCGCCGGCCGTCCGGCAGGTGCTCCTCGCGGCGCGAGGTCTCCGCGCCCACCTCGATGATGACGATGTCCTGGCGGCGCCCCAGCGCCATCAGCTCACGGGCGCTCGGCTCGACGGGCCGGGCGCCGCCGCCCAGCCCCTCCGGAAAGAAGAAGGCCCGCTCCTGCTCCAGGTAGAGCACGGGCACATGGAGGCCGTCCTCTTCCATGCCGGCCGGGACGACGACGTCCACGGTGCGGGCGGGCGCCTCCAGGTGGAAGCCACACGAGGTGGCCAGGACGAGCAGCGACAGCAGCCATGCGCGCATGACGGTCTTCCTTGCCGCGACCAGGGGCCGGGCATTCGTGAGGCGGTGGTGGGAGGGGCTTCGGGGACGCGGGCGGGAGGCCGCCCGCGTCCGGGCCGGGTGTCAGGGCTGGGGTGTGACGTCACAGCGCCCGGCGGCGCGTCGGGACAGGTCCTCGGCGACGGAGCGCAGGAGGGTCCCGGTGACGGTGGAGCGGTCCTGCGTCTCGTCCTCGTCGTCGCCCCCGTGGGTGAGCCACGCGGCCATGCGGCCCAGGCTCGCGGCGGTGACGACGTGCAGCTTCACTTCCACTCGCACGCGGTAGCGCTCCCCGGGCTCCGGTCTCGACTCCAGGGTCCAGGCGACGCGCTCCAGGGCCAGCACCTCGGGCGTTTCGCCCAGGGCCCTTCCGTCCAGGAAGTAGCCGCCCCGCGAGAAGGCGAGCACCTGGGTGACGCGGGTGATGTCCACCTGGGTGTCGAACCAGAGTGAACGGCGTCGCCACAGGGTCAGCTCCACCTCCAGCCGGCCCGCCATGCCCAGGCGCACCAGCCGGTCCAGCTCCGAGGAGACGAAGTCCAGCGCCTCCGCGCGCGCGATGACGCGGCGCCCGGAGACGGTGGCGGCGCAGGCGACGTGGGGCTCCTCGGCCCACGCCCCGGGCGCGAGCAGGCCCGCCACGGCGAGCAGCGCCGCGCCGAGTCCGCGTCTCGTCCGTGTCCCGATGGGTGCCATGGGCCTCAGAACGTCCGCACGAAGAACAGGCGGGCCTCGGGGGTGGCCGTGGCCTTCTCGTCGGTGCGCCAGGCGACGTCCACGCGCACGTCGTCGGAGAAGTGGAAGGAGGTGCCCAGGCCGATGCGGGCGTCGGTCCACCGGTCCTCCTGGTGCACGGTGCCGATGTCCGCGAAGAGGCCGAAGAAGTTCCAACGGTACTCGGCGCTGGCGAGCACCGACGCGTCGCCCCGGTACTCCTTGAAGCCGAAGCCCCGCAGCGCGCTCCAGCCGCCCAGCGCCTCGCGCTTCTGCTCGGGCAGCCGCTCGCCGCCCGCGCCGCGCAGGCGCAGCCTCAGGCCCGTGTCGTTCCAGCCCGTGGGCACCACCAGCGAGAAGTCTCCCACCAGCTTCCAGAACCGCTCGTCCGCGCCACCCGCCGCGGGTCCCTCGCCCACCTCGAGGGTGACGAGCGAGCGCAGGGACGGCGTGCGCCAGGTGTCCTTCCCTTCGTCGAGCAGCGGCGTCTCCGGCGTGCGGAACAGCGAGCCGACGTCCTCCGAGCGCTGCGGGTTGCTGGCGTACTCCAGCCGCACCACGACGGACTTGAAGCGCCCCTCGGACACGGGCGTGTTGGGGAAGGGCGTGGAGTCGCGGCGGAAGAGGGTGAGGGGCGGCGAGAAGGTGCGCAGCGTCTGGTAGCGGTCGTCGTGGTACGAGACGCCGGCGAGGAAGGACTCGGACCAGCGCCACGTGGCGAAGCCGGCGAAGCCCTTGCGGCGGAAGTAGTCGCGGTCCGGCCGGTTGATGAGGAACGAGTAGATGGACGAGTCGATGTCGCTCATCCGCCAGCGGTCGAGCGTGTCGGTGAAGTCGTGGACCTGCGCGCCCAGCTCCGCGAGCCCCGCGGCGGGGACACGCAGCTTGGCCCCGGCGAGCAGGTTGGGGCGGCGCTGACGCTTCGTGCCCTCCTCGTCATCGGGGATGCGCTGGCCGCCCAGCCGCAGGGGGATGAAGGCCGCGGCGTCGAGCGTGGTGTGGACCCGGTCCTTCGAGTCCCAGATGCGCAGCTTGCCCGACAGGCCCGGCGCGAAGCCCGTCACCTGGGTGTGCACGGGCAACAGGTCCACGTCCAGGTCCGGACGGCGCGGGCGCACGTGGACGACCAACCGCGAGCCCTCGAGCCCCACGCCCTGGCTGTGGCCCTCCTCGGCCCACAGCTCGAACAGCTCGCGCCAGTTCAGCTCGAACTCGACGCGCTCGCGGCGGCGGCGCTCGGGGCGCTTCGTCTCCTCCGTGTGGTAGTGGCGGACGCCATCCGGCGCCTGCTCCTCGACGATGCGCGCGGCGCGGCGCCGGGAGAGCTCCTGCTCGTCGCCGTCCAGGCTCCCCGCCTCGAGGAAGGGCAGCCGCTCCTGGAGCCGGTCCATGGCGCGGCGCGCGTCGCTGCGCAGGAAGACGTCGCCGGGCTTCAGGTCGAGCGCGCCGCGCACGCGCTCGGCGATGGCGCCGTCCACGCCCACCACGTCGATGCCGTCCAGGCGCCCCTCGTCCACCTTCACCGTCAGGCGCCCGTCCGGCGTCAGCGTGCCGGAGAGGCTCGCGAGCAGGTAGCCCTGGTCGCGCAGGTCCACGAGCGCCCGCTGCATCGCCGCGCTCACGCCGCCCAGCGCGACGCCGGCGCGGAACTTCCCGCGCTCCATGCGCGCGAGCCACTCACGCGGCGGACGCGGAGGCGGGCAGGGGTGCACCACGGAGAGCGTGCCGCGGACGCCGTCCAGGCGCAGGGTGGCGACGAGCTGGTCGTCCTCCTCGTCGTCCTCGTCCGGGAAGCGGGGCGGCAGGCGGAACAGCTCCTCCAGCACCTCGTCCTCCTGGAGGTCCTGGAGCCCCTCCACGCTCACCCCGGTGACGATGGGGTTCTCCGTGAGGTGGACCTCCAGCACGGCCGGGCCCTGCTCGGGGACGCGCACGTGGGGCTCGACGCGGGCGAAGAGGCCCGTGTGCGCCAGCCTGCGCAGCAGCGCCTGGGCCTGCCGGGGCGTGAGCACCTGCCGCGGCGCCGTGGTGGGGTGACCGACGAACGCCCGCACCTGCTTCTCGCTCAGCCGCTGGAGGCCGTGGAGCTCGACGAGGCCCGGGGCCAGCACGCGCCCATCCAACGTGAGCTGGAGCGGCGCGAGCACCGCGGCCTCCTCGGAGTCGGCCTCGTCGTCGAGGTCCTCGTCCTCGCACGCGTCATGACGCCGGGGCGCCTTCGACGCGGACGCCTCGAAGGGGTTCTCCTCGGTGCTCGCATCCGACGTCTCGTCCTCCCCCTCCTCCTCGGAGCGCTGGGGCGCGGCGTCCACGGCGGGGGCCGGTCCGGGCTGCCCGGCCGTGGGGGCCTCCGTCTTCACGGGGGCGGGCTGGCCCGGAGCGGTGGCGGAGTCCTGGGGGGCGGGAGCGCTGCCGGGTTGCGGCGAGGGCTGCGCGCCGGCGGCGAGCGAGGCGAGGCAGAAGATGAGCGCGAGGCGGTTCATGCGCGGAGGGCAGAGCATGGAGCGTTCCAGCCGGGACGATGCGGCAAGTGCTTGAAAGCACGGATGCCCGCCTGTCGCATCGATGTCATGGGCACATCCTGATGTCGAATCAGGATGTGATACTGACATCGCGCCTGGTGATTGCCGCGTCCCCTCCAGGAAAGGGAGAGGGACTCCGCGTGCTGGCGTCGCTCCCGCTGGCGGCGTGGGCCGGCGTCAGCGGGAGGGTGGGCCGCTCAGCGGGTGTAGGTGCCCTGGTGTGCGTCCCACCACTCCAGCCAGTGGCGACGCGTCGCATCCAGGTCCCCCACGACGCCATCCCCGAACGTGGTGACGCCGGTGATGCGCCGCAGGGCCGCGCCCCAGAAGAGGCTGCCGTAGCGGTAGCGCTCGATGATGTGGGGCACCGCCTCCGGTCCCATCTCCACCAGCGCCTCGAAGGTCGGGTGGTCCAGGAACACGGAGGGGTTGGAGGACTCGCGGTGGTCCGCGCAGTGCAGCTCCCACCGCGCCGCGAGCGCATCGAAGCGCGTGGCGACCTCGCTCATGACACGCTCACCGCGGGTTGCCGGGGACGGACGTAGACTCGCACGGGCGCACCATACGAGGGCCCGGTCAGGTCGTCAGCGCTCTCGTGCCGGATGAGGGGCTGCGTGCCGATCTTGCTCGTGAAGCGGCCCTGCTCGTCCATCAGCGCGCCGTGGGTCACCTCGATGGGGCCCTTGCCCGTGGCCGGCTTGCGCCCGTAGATGACGACCTTCTCCAGCGTGGGGTCGTGGCTCAGGTCCACCGAGTCCAGCGGTTCGTAGCCCTGCTGCGCGTACAGCGCGTCGAAGTCCTCGACGCGGGTGCCGGGCCAGACCCACTCGTTGCGCTTGCCCACCGTCCAGGCGATGCAGTTGTAGCGCTGTGACGACGGGCCGATGCCGACGAACGTGTCCTCGGTGAGGTTCGGGAAGCTCTTGCTGCGCAGCAGCTCGTTCTTCCACGACGGGTCCGCGTCGTCATGCGCCACGCCCACGGAGAACTGGAAGTTCTGGCCGGAGGCGGAGTCCCAGGAGGTGCCGTCGTCCGCCTTGCCCCGGAACCACAGCGCCACGTTCGTGGCCTCGAAGGGCACGCGCAGGGAGGGCAGGAACATGCCGCCGGACTGACCGGCCTGGTCGGGGCGGATGTCCAGCGGCACCTCGATGGCGGGCTCGCCGTTGAAGGACACGCAGGCGACGACCTCCGAGGGTGTCTTGCCACCGGCGATGGCCTTGAGGCGATCCTGGTCGTAGGCGATGCGCAGCGAGTCTCCCGCGCGCAGGGTGCCGTCGACCTGCGTCTGGAAGTCTTCCGTGAAGGAGACCGTCGCGCCCTCGCGCGCGGCGACGGAGGCGTCGTTGCTGGGGTCCCACTGGTTGCTGACGCGGCCGCTCTTGTCCGTGGTGCGGAACGACAGCCGCACCAGGCCGCTGGCGTCGGCGGGGACGTCGAACGTGGCGGGCTGGATGGCGAGCCGGCCGTTCGCGTCGCGCGTGCCGTCGCTCATGGGCACCACGTTCTCGGTGCCACCCGGGTACAGGCGCCACACCAGCTCGACCTTCTCGTAGCTGGAGGAGAAGCGCGCCGGGTCGGCGCTCACGGTCAGCGGCTTGCCCGCCTCGGCGTGGAAGGAGGGGCCTCGGCCGGAGCCGGTGGGAAGCTGCACGCGCCCGTGCTCCGCGACGGCGGCGGAGGCCTTGCGCCCGCCCTGCTCGAAGCGGGCTTCGTAACCCGTGGCCTCGTGCACCTGGGGCTGGATGTCGAGCGCCTTCGACGAGACGGGCACCGGGGCCGTCGTCGCGCTCGCGCCCGTCAGCAGCGTGGCGGCGCGGGAGGCGCGAGCGTCGAACTGGTCCACCGCGCGGGCCGAGGACGTCTTCTCTCCCGCGGTGAGGGCCGGGCGCTTCGGCGTGACTCCGGTGGAGGGGGTGGGGACGAAGGACGGACGGCCGATGCGGTTCGACATGAGTCGGGTCTTCCTGGAGATCGGCCTGGGGGGGGCCGCGACGGATTATCGCTCCAGGAGGCGTGGGGTTTCCGGGTCGGCCAGAATTTCAGGTCAGGGGCTCCGTTGCCTCGGGAACCCCTGTCCGGCGCGGCCCTACCGTCGCAGCTCCACGCCGCTGACATCCTTCTTGTCGGCGTCGTCGGAGCCGCTCACGCCGATGAAGTACGCGTCGACGGCGACCTGTTCGAGGGTCTTGATGAACTTGGGTGCCGTGAGGGGGTACTTCTTCTTGCGAGCGAGCGCGACGATTTCATCCAGCTTGTCGAGCACGTACCGCTTGTTGCCGCTGAGCTGGTAGCCATGGTCCACGCAGATGTTGCCCTTGGAGATCTCGACCAGCCGGGCGACCTCCTCCTCGTCGTACTCCGTGACGTCCACGGGGAAATCCTTCACCAGGGCGGCGCAGGTGAAGTTGATCCGCTCCTTGGCATTGCGGTCGTAGGCGTACTCGCTCGAGTCGATCTTCAGGACGTTGAAGAGCCTCTTCCGCCTGAGCCAGGCCTCCTCCGCCTCCTGGCGCTCCCGCCTCTCCCGGGCGACGCGCTGCCGCTCCTGTTCGCGGATGGCTTCGGCCCGGCGCTCCTCCTCGTGTTGGCAGGCCACCTGGAGCGCCACGATGGCCGCCCACACGGGGGCCAGGTGGGAGTCCGTGTCGGTGCTCGACCACATGCTCTTGAAGTAGCTGCCCGTCCGGACGGAGTACATGTTCCGGTAGGCGTTCAATACGGCGTTCTCCCCGATGCCCGCGGCGGCGGTGGGCGAGTCGGGCATGCTGATGAGCCGCTTGACCATCCCGACGATGTCCCGTCGATGGTTCGCGACGACGTCACCCGACGTCATCCCCGTGAGGCGGCCCTTGTCGAAGCGTCCGAAGAAGGTCTCCCGGAAGCTCGGGTCGATGGGACTCATGTAATTGTCGAACGCGGCGACCCACTCCGCCAGCGCCTCGTGTTGGGCTGTGCAGAGGTTCACGAGCGTGTTCGCCGCGATGTCGAGCGCGCCTTCCCAGTCCGCATACGACGACATCGCGGCCATGCCACCTCGCACGATGCCTCGCATGCTGTCCGGATTCGTGGTGTTGCCCATCTCCTCCTTCAGGCGGGCTCCAGTCCCTTTCGTATCGTGGTCGACGTGGAGCTGCCTCCAGATGGTTCGATAATCCTTGGCGGTCAAAGACATGCCGATGGTCTCCCGAGAAGGCCCGGGATGAGTGCAACGGACATGCCTCGATGTCGGGATTCACCTGGATTCGGGGTGGCCTGCCCGGGAGGGTGATGCGTCCCTGGGCCATCGACGTGAACCTGGGGCATGAGCCGCGTCCGCGGTGGGAGCCGAGTCCGCACGGGACGCAGCCGCGTCTCGCGTGGACGCGAGAGGCCCCGCGCCACTGCTGCCGAGAGGTTGGTCCCACGCCTGGAAGGGCTCATCCCGGCGAGGGGTGGTTTCGTCACTTTCCGCCCCGAGGAGCGCCGGGTCGCCGGTAGTTCATGGGCCCTGTCCGCGCGTGGGAACCCGAATCGACGGGGGTACCCCCACCGCGCCCGCAAGTGAACGCGGTGGAGGGATTCATGCAATCACTCGGTCCAGGTGGTCTGGGTCGACACGCCGAAGCCGTCCGCCGGGTCGAAGAAGAAGGCGACGGTGCCGCCGCTCCAGCCCGGATACGTGGTGTAGCTGTAGATGCAACCGGAGAGCAGACGCCCGGAGAGCTGGCTGGCGAGGTTGGCGCGCCCGGCCACCTTGATGTCTTCGGGAACCTGCTTGTAGTAGTCGGCCCACACCATGGCGGCGTCGTACCGGCCGAGGACTTCCTCCGGCGCGGCGAGGTTGGCGCGCCAGGTGGCGGGGTAGGGGACGCGGCTCGCGGGGATGCCGAAGCAGGTGATTCCACCGGTGCGCGAGGAGCCGTCGATCCAGAACCGCATCTCGTTCCACCAGTCGAAGTGGCGGGCAATCACGCCGGTGTAGTCGGTCTTCGGGGCCTTCTCCAAGGCGGCGACGAGGACCTCCAGCGGGTGGCTCAGCGTGGCCGCGTTGCGGATGTTCCGCAGGCTCACCGGGCCGATGCCGGCGGTGTTGGAGATGGCGGCGACGGACGTGAAGGGCCGCGTGTTGAGCAGGGCCTCCGCGCCGTTCCAGGCGTTGGGCAGCGTGTCGTGCAGCTCCGTGGAGCTGATGCGGTTCACCAGGGCCACGATGGCCGCCTCGTCGTCCGCGGAGACCGCCAGCTCGTCGAAGATGCCGACGCAGTTGGGCTTGAGATAGAACTCGGCGCGCGCGCCCTCTTCGATCTCCTTCAGCCGGGTGTCGGCGACACCCGAGAGCGACGAGATGTCCGCGATGGACACGAAGGGCGTCGTGGCGCGGCGGGCGATGATGGCGCTCGCGATGTTGCTGGGCAGGTAGTAGTCGAGCGTCGCGTAGTTCACGCCGTTCACGAAGTCGAGGATGCCCAGGCACTCCGGGGGCACGTCGACGTTCGCCGAGGTGAGGGGCGCGGCGGTGTGCTGCTGCGACTCCTCGGCCGACACATCCGATTCGGTGACGACACCACCACAGCCGGTCATGAGGCTGACTGCGAGAAACGCCGAGCCTAGGCGATTCATGGGGATTCTCCTGGAGGGCACTGAGAGAAGGGTCACCGTGAATTCGGTGACTCGCATGGTTTAGAGGAATCCTCGACCCGACACAAATCGGGGCGGGGCCCCTCGCGCGTCGAGCGGCCCGGAGCGTGCGCGGCCCGAGGGAAATCTCCGAGCAGCGCCGTCAGGCGAACGCTCAATGAAAGTCAATCAAGCTCGAATGAGAAGTCAATCGAATGAGCCGGGTTTCGATATCGAAACCCGGTCGTGAATCCGTTCGCCTCATTCACGAACGGCAAATCAAGGAGGTCATTGTGAGTCTTTGGCGAAAGTTTCGAAACATGGGTGTCATGGGCGCCATCGCGCTGATGGGCTGCCAGGGCGCGGAGTCGCTCGAGGCGGAGCCCCGGGGCGAGCTGGCGGAGCAGGGGCAGGCGCTGACGTGCACGAACCTGATTCCGGTGATGACGAGCAACACGACGCCGTCAGGCACCGTCACCAGCTCGAGCGTCTACTCCGCGGACTATCCGGCGTGGAAGGCGTTCGACAGCGCCACGACGTTCTGGCTGTCGTCGATTGGCAACACGCCGGCGTGGCTGGCCTACGAGTTCCCGGGCGCGGCGCAGACGGTGAAGCGCTACGCCATCGGCTACGACAACGGCACCATCACCACGCGCGCCCCGAAGGACTGGACGCTGGACGGGTGGAACGGCAGCGCCTGGGTGACGGTGGACGCGCGCTCCAACCAGACGGGCTGGCCGGGCAACGGGCGTCGTGAGTACGTCGTCACGTCGCCGGGCGCGTACAAGAAGTACCGGCTGAACGTGACGGACGACAACGACGCCCGCACGGGCAACGTGGTCATCTCCATCTCCCGGCTGGAGCTCATCGACTGTCAGCCCTACCCCATGACGTCTTCCCTGTGGACGAAGACGTCCGGGGCGTCCGGGGGCTTCAGCCGCATCCACGACCTGGCGGGTGACCCGGCCGGGCGCACCTACTCCACCGGCATGACCTCCGTGGGCTTGAACGGGGCCACGGCGGTGGGGCCCATGGACGCGTTCCTCACGGCGCGCGACTGGAACGGCAACCTGCTGTTCCACAAGCAGCTGGGCGTGGCGGGCACGGTGACCCTGGGCTACGGCGTGGCCCGCAACCGCGCGTTCGAGGAGATCTACGTGGCGGGCTGGACCGGGGGCTCGCTGGATGGGCAGCCGGTGCCGACCACGGGGACCACGGCCTTCATCTCGCGCTACCGCTACACCGGCGTCTTCGGCTGGACGCGGCAGATTGGCGTGGCGGGGGCCCAGACGGAGGGCTACGGCGTGTCGCTCGACGCGGCGGACAACGCCTTCCTGGTGGGCGCGACGAACGGCGGCCTGGACGGCAACACGGTGACCGGGCAGTACGACGCCTTCGTGGTGAAGTACGACGCGAGCGGCGTGAAGCAGTGGACGCGGCAGCTGGGCGTCGCGGGGAAGGTCACCCACGGGCGCCGGGCGGCGGCGGACAACGCGGGCAACGTGTACGTGTCCGGGTGGACGACGGGCAACCTGGACGGCAACACGCTGACGGGGCCGCAGGACGTCTTCGTCACCAAGTACGACGCCAACGGGGTGAAGCAGTGGACCCGGCTGGCGGGGGCGCCCAACACCGGCGCCTACCTGTACGGCTCGCAGGTGGACGCGGCCGGCAACGTGTACCTGGCGGGCTACGCCGGCGGCGGCATGGACGGGGTGCCCAACGTCATCCCGCAGATCGACGTGTTCGTGGCGCGCTTCAGCCCGACGGGGACGAAGGAGTGGGTGTGGGAGCTCGACTCGGGCTCCGGCTCGTGGGCGATGGGCCTCTACGTGGACACGTCCGGCATCTACATGACGGGCGGAGGCGTGGCGGACATCACCCAGGTGACGGACACGAGCGGCGGGAAGGTCCACAACTACGTGGCCAAGCTGAACTTCAGCGGGGCCTTGCAGTGGGTGGTGCAGCAGGAGACGGCGCAGCTGAACGGCGCGGCGCAGGACGTGCGCAGCATGGGCGTCGTCGTGGACGACACGGGCAACCTGTACGTGGGCGGCTACGTGGACGGCAACTACCAGGGGAACACGCTCCAGGGCGCCCCGGATGCCTTCCTGAGCAAGATCGCCAAGCCGCTGTGACGGTGTGAGGTGACCTGGGGCGCGGCACGATTCGCGTGCGCCGCGCCCCTGTTCCCGTCGTTCGGGCACCCCGGCCACGTGGCTTCAGCTCACCGGCAGGCCGAGCGCCTTGATGCGCCGGTAGAGGTTGCCCCGGTCCACCTGGAGCAGCCGCGCGGCGCCGGCGATGCTCTCGCCCTCCTGGAGCGCGGCGCGGATGAGGTCCCGCTCGAAGTCCTCCACGTGTTCGCGGTAGCTCTTGTCGCCCAGGCTGGGACGTGAGGGGGCGGCGGCGGCGATGGGGCCGGAGATGGCCTCCGGGCCCAGCGTCAGCGGGCCGTGGCCCCGCAGGAGGTTGAGCCGCTCGATGACGTTGCGAAGCTCCCGCACGTTGCCGGGCCAGGGATAGGCGCGCAGCGCGGCCTCCGCCCCGGGCGCCAGGGTGAGCGCGACGTCCGGGCCGGCGAACTCCGCCGCGAAGGCGCGCGCCAGGGGGAGCAGGTCCTCGGTGCGCTCGCGCAGCGGGGGGATGTGCAGTGGCATGACGTCGAGGCGGAAGAAGAGGTCCTGCCGGAAGCGCCCCTCGCGCACCGCGCGGGCCAGCTCCTGGTGCGTGGCCGCGAGGATGCGCGCGTCCACGGGCACGGGCACCGACCCGCCCAGCCGCTCCACCTCGCGTGTCTCCAGCACGCGCAGCAGCTTGGCCTGGAGCTCCAGCGGCATGTCGCCAATCTCGTCCAGGAGCAGCGTGCCGCCGTGGGCCTGCTCGATGCGGCCGGCGCGGCGGGCGAGCGCGCCGGAGAAGGCGCCCTTCTCGTGGCCGAACAGCTCGCTCTCCAGCAGCGTGGAGGGGATGGCCGCGCAGTTGACGGCGACGAGCCGGCCCTTGCGCCCGGAGGCCAGGTGCAGCGCCCGCGCGACGCGCTCCTTGCCCGTGCCCGTCTCGCCGGTGATGAGCACCGCCGTGTCGCTGGGCCCCACGCGCGCGATGAGCTGGCGCAGCGACTCCATGGCGGGGCTGTCGCCCACGAGGTGGCCGGGCCGGGCGAGCGCGTCCAGCAGCCGCTCGCGCTCCTCCTGGAGCGCGCCGAGCGCCAGGGCGTTGCGCAGCGCCGTCAGGAGCCGCTCGGGGGACGGCGGCTTCTCGACGAAGTCCGTGGCGCCCAGCTTGAGGGCCTGCGCGGCCTCGGCGGGAGAGGCCTCGCCGGAGAGGACGACCACGGGGACGGGGAGGGGGCGCGGCAGGCGCGCGAGGAACTCCAGCCCGGTCTCGCCCGGCATGCGCAGGTCGAGCAGCATCATCGCGGGCGGGCGGTCCGGCTCCTCGAGCAGGCGCGTGGCGTCGGCGGTGGAGCGGGCCTCGACGGGCTCGAAGCCCTCGTCGCTCAGCAGGCCCCTGAGGGCCTTGAGCACGCCGGGGTCGTCGTCGACGACGAGGATTCGGGGACCGGGCTTCATGGGGTGGTGGGGGCCATGGGGGAGGGAGGCGGCGTGAGCGGCAGCTCCACGCTCGCGAGCGTACCGCCGCCGGGCGCGGGCTCCAGGCGCAACGTGCCGCCGTGCTCGTGGGTGATTTTCTGGGCGATGGGGAGCCCCAGGCCGCTGCCCTCGGGCTTGGTGCTGAACAGGCCCCGGGTGAGGGCTGGGCCCTCGAGCACGCCCGGCACGCCGCTGCCGCCGTCCGTCACGAGGACGCGCACGGCGCGGCCGTCCTCGGCCTGGAGCTGGACGCGGACGGGGGACGCGTCGGGAGCGGAGGCCTCCGTGGCGTTCTTCACCAGGTTTCCGAACAGGCGGCGCAGGCCGTCCGGGTCGGCGCGCAGCGACGCCTCCGGGCCCGGGACGAGCTCGACGGGGACGGGGGAGGTGCCGGCGTAGAGCGCGCAGACCTCGGCCAGGAGCGGGCGGAGCGCGACGTCCTGGAAGCGCGCGGCGGGCAGGCGGGCGAAGGTGGAGAAGCTGTGCGTCATCCGCATCAGCAGCTCCACCTCCTCCTGGAGGAGCGCCACGGACTCGGCGACGCGCGTGGCGTCGGCGGCGGAGCCCGAGTCCGCCTTCGACAGCCGCGCGAGCGAGAGCTTCATCGCGGTGAGGGGGTTCTTCAGCTCGTGGGCGAGGGCGCGCGCCACGTCCTGCCACGCGGCGATCTGCTCGGCGGCCTTGAGGCGCTCGCGCTGGGCGACGAGCTCCTGGCCCATGCGGTTGAACTGGCCCAGGAGGAACTGGAGCTCGTCGCGCGGCGGGTCGCTCGCGGGCAGGCGCACGGCGAGGTCTCCGCGCGCGTAGGCCCACATGCCCTCGGTGAGGGTGACGATGGGCCGGGTGAGCGAGCGGCCGAGCAGCACCGCGGCGAGCACCAGCACGGCGGCCGCGACGAGGACGAGGACGGTGATGAACGCGGGCACGCGGCGGACGAGGGCGCGGCGGGCCAGCTCCGCCTGCGCGAGGTTGAGGCGGGCCTCGTCCAGCGTGTCGCGGGGCAGCCCCCGGCGCTCCAGGTCCGTGGACACCGCGTCGAGCACGGCCTCGACGGGGGACACGGAGACGGACAGCACCCGCTCCAGCGCGTCCTGCGCCAGCGCGCCCAGCAGCAGCAGCGGCAGCAGGCCCGCCACGAGCATCACCGCGAGCAGCCGGCGACGGAAGCGAGGGGGTGGAGGCGTGGGGGACATCGGAGCGGGGGCCTTCACGGGAAAGGGGGCGCGCCAGGGACTACGCGCGAGTCGCGCCGCGCTTGCGCCCGCGTTCTACCGCTCCTCGGGGGCATGGCCCAACCCGGGGGTGGTGCTGATAGCCTCCTCCACCCGGATGCCCCGCCTCCTCGCGCCCTCCCAGAGCTGGTTGTTCGGCCGTGGCGTGGACCTGTCCGTCTTCGCGGGCAGCGCGCTCGTGTCCGTGGCGCTGGTGCGCGCGGCGCCCTGGCTCGGCGTCGTGGGCGACACGCCCGCGTGGGCCTGGGTGCTGCTGGTGGTCTGCGTGGACGTGGCCCACGTCTGGTCCACGCTGTTCCGCACGTACCTGGACCCGGCCGCCCTGCGCGAGCGACCCGGCCTCTACCTGGGCGCCCCGCTGGTCGCGTGGGTGTGCGGTGTGGCCGCGTACCAGGTGTCCGCGGGCGCGTTCTGGGCGCTCTTCGCCTACGTGGCCCTGTTCCACTTCGTCCGCCAGCAGTACGGCTGGGCCGCGCTCTACGCGCGCAAGGCCCGCGCCCCCGCCCTGGAGCGACGCCTGGACGCCGCCGCCGTCTATGCCGCCACCGTGGGCCCGGTCGTCTGGTGGCACGCGAACCTGCCCCGGGGCTTCTGGTGGTTCGTCGAGGGCGACTTCCTCCCCGGCCTGCCGGTCTGGGTGGGGACGCTCGCGCTCGTCCTCCACGCGGGGGTGCTCGTCGCCTGGGCGACGTTCCAGGCCCTGCGCGTGGCGCGCGGCGAGGGGCTCCAGGTCGGCAAGGTGTTGCTGGTGGGCGCGACGTGGGTGGCGTGGTTCGGCGGCATCGTGCTCGCGCGGGACGACTTCACGTTCACGGTGATGAACGTGGTGCTGCACGGCGTGCCGTACTTCGCGCTGCTGTTCCGCTACGCGCGGGGCCGCGACGCGGAGGGCCGCTACGGCGTCGCCAGCGAACTCCTGAGCGCGGGGCTGCCCGGCTTCCTGCTGTTCCTCGGGGCGCTCGCGTTCATGGAGGAGCTGCTGTGGGACCGCCTCGTGTGGCACGAGCGGCCCGGTTTGTTCGGAAGCGTGGGGTGGCTGCTCGACGCGGACGTGCTCGCGCTCGTGGTGCCGTTGCTCGCGCTGCCGCAGGCCACGCACTACGTGCTCGATGCGTTCATCTGGAAACCCGGCCGCGAGCCCGCGTTGCTCGCGCGACTCGGCTGGGCGACACGACGCGTGGAAGAGGGTCCACCATCCGCCACCTCCGGCGAATCGGTGATGGTCATTCCCGCTCGGAATGAATAAGGGTCAGAGCCTTCTATGGCTCGACTCCTGCTCGTCTCCAATCGTCTCCCTGTCACCGTCAAGGTGGAGAAGGACAGCGTCGCCGTGGTGCGCAGCCCGGGCGGGCTGGCCACGGGGCTGAGCCGTCCCCACGAACGTTCCGGCGGGGTATGGATCGGCTGGCCCGGGGACGTCTCCCGTCTGTCGGACAGTCAACGCTCCCAGGTGGAGGCCCAGCTCGCGGGGCTGCGCTGCGTGCCCATCCACCTGTCGGCCAGCGAGGTCGCCCGCTACTACGAGGGCTACGCCAACCGCGTCCTCTGGCCGCTGTGCCACTACATGCTCGACCGCGTCCCCCGGCAGGACCGGGACTGGGACGTGTATCGCAAGGTCAACGAGCGCTTCGCGGACCTGGTGGCGAAGCACTACCAGCCGGGCGACACCATCTGGGTGCACGACTACCAGTTGATGCTCGTGCCGGGCCTGTTGCGCCAGCGCCTGCCCGACGCCCGCATCGGCTACTTCCACCACATCCCCTTCCCGTCGTCCGAAATCTTCCGCACGCTCCCGCACCGCGAGGAGCTGCTGGAGGGGCTGCTCGGCGCGGACCTCATCGGCTTCCACACCGTGAGCTACGTGCGGCACTTCTCCGGCGCGCTCCTGCGGCAGCTCGGGCTGGACACGGACATCGACCGCGTCATCTGGAACGGCCGGCAGGTGCGCGTGGGCGCCTTCCCCATGGGCATCGACACCCACGTCTTCGAGTCGCTGGCGGAGGACCCGAGCGTGCTGGAGGACGTGGCCTCCATCCGCCGCAACGCCCAGGGCCAGCGCATCCTCCTGGGCATCGACCGGCTGGACTACACCAAGGGGATTCCCCGCCGGCTCCTGGCGGTGCAGCGCCTGCTGGAGCGCGAGCCCGCGTGGCGCGGACGGCTGCGCTTCATCCAGGTGGCCGTGCCCAGCCGCACGCAGGTGGACGCCTACGCCACCTACCGGGAGAAGGTGAACGAGCTGGTGGGCCGCATCAACGGCCTCTACGGCTCCGTCCAGAACGTGCCGGTCCACTACCTGTACCGCTCGTTCAACGAGAAGCAGCTGGCGGGGCTGTATCGCGCCGCGGACGTCATGCTCGTCACGCCCGTGCGCGACGGCATGAACCTGGTGGCGAAGGAGTTCTGCGCCGCCCGGCCGGACGAGGACGGCGTGCTGGTGCTCAGCGAGTTCGCCGGCGCCGCGGACGAGCTGCACCGCGCGTTGGTGGTCAACACCTACGACGTGGAGGCGGTCGCGGACGCCATCGAGCAGGCGCTGGAGATGGGCGAGTCGGAGCGGCGCGAGCGCATGCGCTCGCTGCGCGCCCAGGTGAAGCAGCACGACGTCCACTGGTGGGTCGCCAGCTTCCTGGACCGGCTCCAGGGGCTGCCCACGCTGTCGCTGCGCAGCACGCGGGGAGGCCTGGAGGCGCTGACGGACCTGAAGGGCGCGCCGCACCTCTCGCTCCTGCTCGACTACGACGGGACGCTGGTGGGCTTCGCGCCGAGGCCGGAGCTGGCGGCGCCCGACGACGAGCTGCTCGCGCTCCTGGGGAAGCTGGTGGCGCGCCCGGACACCTCCGTGAGCGTGGTGAGCGGGCGCCCGCGGGAGACGCTGGAGGCGTGGTTCGGAGAGCTGCCCATGGGCCTGTACGCCGAGCACGGCCTGTGGTCCCGCCCGGCGCCCGGCCAGCCGTGGCAGATGCTGGAGGGCGTCACCATCGAGTGGAAGGGCGCGGTGCGCGCCGTGCTGGAGTCCTTCGCGGCCCGGGTGCCCGGCTCCTTCGTGGAGGAGAAGTCCGCGTCGCTCGTCTGGCACTACCGGCAGGTGGACCCGGAGTTCGGCGCGCTCCAGGCGCGCGAGCTGCGGCTCCACCTGGCGGACACCTTCGCGCGCCAGCCCATCGACATCATGCCGGGTGACAGGGTCGTGGAGGTGCGGCCACGGGATGTCCACAAGGGGCGCGTCGTTCCGCAGGCGACGCGAGGCCTGCCGCCCGACACCCGCGTGGTGGCGCTGGGCGACGACCGCACGGACGAGGACCTGTTCGCGTCGCTGCCGCCGGGCGGGCTCGCCATCCACGTGGGCAACAAGCCCACGCGCGCGACCTACCGTGTGAGCGGCCCCGCCGAGGTGCGTCAACTGCTCGCGGCGCTGGTCGCCCCCTGATGTCGCGGATACCCATGTCCTGGAGCGCCAGGACACACCGCGCTGCCCGATAGTCGAGGGCGGCTTCCCTCGACTACCGGACACGGGGCGCGGCGCCGGGAGATTTCGTGGCCCGCGGTGACAGCCCCGTGGCCTGCCGGTGTTCATACTCCGGGTCGGACTTTCTCGAGGGGAGATGGACCATGGATGTCCCGCGACGGGGAATGCGGGTCGGTGCGGCCGTGCTCGTGGTGAACTTCACCGGGGCGAGGGACCCGAGCGAAGAGATGGCCGCGAACGACGTGGAGCTCCTGTCTCCGCTCCTGGGGCCAGTGCCGTCCACGCTCGCCCCGTTGGACCGCGCGGCCCTGCGTCAGGTCATCGCGGGCCCGGTGGACTCCGGCGCCTGCGCGGCGCAGGTGAGGGTCAGCGGTCCGGAGGGGCGCTGGCTGGGGACGAGCGGCCTGGCCGACCTGCGCACCGGCGCGCCCGTGCCCGCGGACGGTCGCTTCCGCATCGGCGCGCTCACCCAGACCTTCACCGCCACGGTCGTCCTCCAGCTCGCCGCCGAGCGAAGGGTCGACCTGGAGCGCCCCATCCAGCACTACCTGCCCGGCCTCCTGCCGCCCACGCACGGCCTCGTCACGGTCCGGCAGTTGTTGGACCACACCCACGGCCTGGCCGCGGTGCCGCACCCGGCCCGGGACCCGGCCTGGTTCTTCGAGAACCGCTTCCGCCGCTGGACACCGCGCGAGGTCGTGGCGCTCGCGCTCGCCCAGGGGCCCCACTTCACGCCCGGGACGCGGCAGGAGGAGGGCGACACCGGCTACTTCGTCGCGGGGCTGCTCATCGAGAAGCTCACCGGTCGTCCCTTCGCCCAGGCCGTGCGTGAGCGCCTCCTCGCGCCCCTGCACCTGCGCGACACGTCCGTGCCGGGCAACGACCCCACCCTCCCGGGCCCCCACGCCCGGGGCTACGAATCCATCGACGACGGCGACGGCGCCCGGCGCCACGTGGACGTCACGGAGGCCAACGCGTCCTGGGCCTGGGCCGCGGGGGAGATGATCTCGAGCACCGCGGACCTGGACACGTTCCTCGTCGCGCTCTTCCGGGGCGGCCTCCTGCCGGAGGCCCAGTTGGAGGAGCTGTTCACCGTGCCGGACGTGCCCCTCGTCGGCGGCGGGCAGGCCCTCCACTCGGCGGGGCTCACGCGCTGGACGCTGGAGGGCCTCACGCTGTGGGGCCAGCGGGGGGCGAGCCCGGGCTACGTCAGCGGCATGCTCGCCACGCGCGACGTCCGCCGCCGGCTGATCTACTCCCTCAACACCCTGCACATGGCGCGGACGCGGCCCGCGCTCGCGGACCGCATCGTGCGTACGGCCTTCACCCCGCGCGCCGCCGCGACGTAGCGCGGGGCACGCGGGCGACGACTAGGGCATCCGCGACGCGGTGCGCCCGCTCGGGCCCTGGATGAGCACCCGGCGACCGAAGGCGCGGTCCACGCGCCCGAGGAAGTCCCGGAACGCCGGGTACTCGTCCGCCTTCACCCGCGCGACGTCGAGCGCCACCAGGCCCTCGGCGACGAGCTTCCCGTCCTCCACGCGGTAGGTCAGCTTCAGGCGGCCGAAGGCGTTGGACTCCTCCACCGCCTGCGGCAGCTCCGTCACCGACCAGCCCGGGGGCAGCGTGTAGCGGAGGTCGAAGCCGTTGGTCCACGGGCTCTGCATCACCAGGTCGAAGCGGCGCTCGGCCAGCGAGGCGAAGGCCTGCTGGTAGGTGCGGCCCGTGCCGAAGGGCAGGAAGCGCACGCCGTTGGGCAGCACCTCCGCGTAGCGCGGGATGCTCATGTGGAAGTCGAGCGCCACGTCCTCGTCCAGCTTCGTGGTGTCGTTGAGCTTCACCTCGTTCACCGTCAGGCCGGGGAAGCTCTGCGCCCACGCGCGCTCGAAGGTGGACTTGCGCGACGCCTCCGGGCGGTACGCGCGGCGGTACTCCGGCGCGCTCTGGCCGCTCACCGTGCTCTGGCCCTTCACGTCCGCGCTGCCGTCCGCTCGCAGGAGCACGTCCAGCGACAGCTTCGTCGCGTTGTCGGCCGCCTTCGCCTCCGGCGTGGTGAGGAAGCTGCTCTTGCCGTCCGGCTCCACCACCAGCACGTTGGCCACCCGGTCCGCGCTGGGCAGCTCGCGCGCGCCGTGGAACTCCGCCGTGCCGTCCAGGTACAGGTCGAACTTGGGCACGTAGGCGATGGCGTGGTTGAAGGCGGCGAGGCTGGCGGGCTCCGCGTCCAGCGCGCCCAGGTTGCGCATGCGCAGCAGCACCAGCCGGCTGTCCACGCCCGCCACCCGCAGCATGGCGTGGATGAGGCTCGCCTTGTCCTTGCAGTCGCCGAAGCGGCGCGACAGCACGCGGTCCACGCGGTAGGGCTTGAAGCCGTGGATGCCGAACTCCAGCGCCACGTAGCGCGTGTTCGTCACCACGAAGTTGTAGATGGCCCGCACCACCGCCAGCTCGTCCTTGCGGTCCACGCCCTGCAACACGGTGTCCACCGTCTGCCGCAGCTCCGCGTTGGGCTGGAGCTGGTCGCGCACCAGGCCCCACCAGTAGCGGCCCACCTGCTCCCACGTCTTGTACGTGGAGACGTGGAGGTTCTGCGCCACCTCCGCCCAGCCCGGCATGCCCGGCTCCGGCACCACCTTGGCCACGTGCTTCGCGCTCCAGCGGTACAGCACGCGCCCGTCCTCCGGCGTCTCCTGGGCGCTCTCCACGCCGGCCAGGCGGCTCTTGTTCCAGTACAGCGGGCGCTCCTTCGGCATCTCCACCAGGTACTGGAAGCGCAGCTTCGGGTAGACGCCCTGCACGCTCTCCACGTCACCCCAGTAGTCCGACAGCAGGTTGTCCTGCGCGGTGTCGTCCAGGCGCCACGTCACGTCCAGCGTGTCGCCCGCGGCGAGCGACGGGAAGGAGAGCACCTTGGCGCGGGCGTCGTAGTACATGCCCGTCCACGGCTCGTTGATGTTGCGGTCGTTCTCGCCGTAGCTGTCCACCACGGAGCCGTCCTGCTTCGTCACGCGCACACGCAGCACGCGCACCTCCTGCCGGTCCGGCGAGTAGGTGATGGGCAGGTTGCGGAAGGCGTCCACGCCGCGCGCGTTCTGCACCTTCACCACCATCTGCGACAGCCGGCTGGACAGGCCGCTCTTCTGGACGCGCACGTAGGTGTTGTCGACCAGGTAGATGGCGTCCTCGTGGACGTAGGCCTCGGCCTCCTTCGCCAGGGGGCGGGCGTCCACCAGGTACTGCATGCCCGCGCCGGACGTCTCGCCCTTGAGGGCGCGCAGCGCCTCCTTCAGGCCCGGGTTCTGCGGACGCAGCACCAGCGAGCGCTCGAAGGCGGCCAGCGCCGGCTCGCGGCGGCTGGCGGCCAGCAGGGCGCGGCCCTCGCGCTCGTAGACCTCCGGCTCGTCGGGCGACAGCGCGCGGGTCTCGGCGAAGAGCTTCACCGCGTCGTCCACCTGGCCGTTGCTCGCCTTCAGCTCCGCCAGCCGCACGCGGGCGCCGTTGTCGAAGGGGTTGAGGGTGACGAGCTGCGCGTACTCGCGCTCGGCGGCCTCCACCTGGCCGGAGTCCGCCAGCAGGGCGGCCAGGGCGCGGCGGGTGCCGGTGTCGTCGAAGCGCAGCGCGAGCACCACGCGCATGCGGTCCATGGACTCGCGGTGGCGGCCGAGCTGGCGGGACACCTGGGCGGCGGCGCGCACGGCGCGGGGCAGGCGGGGCTGCCGGCGGAAGGACTCCTCCACCAGGGCGTGCGCGCGCGGGCGCTCACCCAGGGCGTCGTAGGCGCGCGCGAGCATCAGCCGCGCGGCGGAGTCGTCCGGCGTCTTCTCCAGCACGGGCTCCACCAGGGCCATGACGCGCTCGGGGTGGCCGCGCTCCAGCTCGTGGTCCGCCAGCGCCACGCGGGCCTCGGACAGCGTGGGGTCCGCGGCGATGGCGGCCTCGAGGAAGCGGCGGCGCTCGTTCAGGTCGTCGCGCTGCACGCCCGCGGCGAGCATCTGCAGGCGCGCGTCCTGCGGCGCCTGGGTGGCCGCGCGCGTGGCCTCCACGGTGGCGGTGTGGTCGCGGTCGTCGAAGGCGCGGTAGAAGCCGAGCACCCGCGCGTAGTCGCCGCGCAGCTGGGCGTCGTTGGGGCTGCGCTCCACCAGCGCGCGCAGCGCGGAGGTGAGGGTGGGCAGCGTCTGGGGCGCGGGCGGCGCGCCGCGCTCCAGGGCGGGCGCCTTGGCCGGCAGCGACGCGCGCAGCGACGGCAGCTCCTGGCGGAGGTAGAAGCCCAGCGGGCCCGTCTCCTGGCACACCTTCAGGAGGACGCGGTTGAGGCCCTTGCGCAGCTTCACGGACACGCGGGACTGGTCCGGGCGCGGCAGGTTGTAGCGGTCGTCCTTGGCGGCGAGCTGGCCGTTGACCCACAGGCGGAAGGCGCCGGAGGTGCCCAGGCCCAGCGCCACGCGCGTCTCCGTGGGGGAGTCCAGCCAGGTGACGGCGTAGGCCACCGCCTCGCGGTTGGGGCGGATGGCGGTGGACAGGTCGACGTAGCCGTCCGCCGTGTTCGCCGTCAGCTTGCGCCAGGACACCTCGCGGCCCTTGGCGCCGGGGTAGCTGGCGCCCAGGTCCAGGTTGGCCGCCTCCGGGCCGAAGTCCGTGTCACAGCCGGACTTGCCCTCGTTGTCGAAGCCGCCGACGACGTAGTAGTCGCCGACGAAGCCCATCCACTGCTTCACCTCGTTGGCGCGCACCAGCCGGCCCCGGGCGCGCTCGGTGTCCAGCAGGAGCAGCTGCGCGGTGGCGCGGGTGTTGGCGTCGTAGCTGCGGCGCGAGGCGATGAGCGAGTAGGTGCTCACCAGCGGCGTGAGGTCCTCCACTTCGTCCACCAGGGAGTGCAGCCGCAGCAGACCGGCGGCGCCCCGGGGCGAGGAGGCCTGCTTCAGCGCCTCGGCCGCGTACACGCGGGCCGTCTCGTCCGCCGCGGGCCGGGCCTGCACCCAGAGGGGGCAGGTGAGCACGAAGACTGCGGCCAGCCATGTGAAGCGGGACATCCGTTCTCCTCGTTGCGACGTGCGAATGGGCGCCGGGCCCCGAAAAGCGCGGGCGCCGACGCCGATGAACAGGCGGACCCTTCAGGGCCTTCCCCTGCATGTGGCCCCGGACGGCGGACAGGCAACCGAAAATGTGTCCTGGGTACGATATGACGACAGGTGGGGGCAGGTGTGGCCCTTCCGCGTTCTAGAGTGTCCGGCGGGGCCCCGGTGCGTCGGGGCGCCCGTGTCCGCTCCCCTGGAGAGCCGCCCCATGCGCCCACTCGTCGTCGTGCTCGCCGTGTTGAACCTCGTCGCCTGCGCCGGGAGGGCCGCGGCGCCCCCGCCCGGGGAGCAGGCGCCCGCGGCGTCCGACACGGCCGCGCCGTCCGAGGGCGGGTCGGCGCTGGCCCCCACGGACTCGACGCGGGTGGCCATCGACGCGGACGTGGCCTTCCGCAAGGGGGACATGTTCCAGGCCCTGGCGCTGTACCGGAAGGCCTGGGCGGCCGGCGCCCGGCAGGCGTCCGTGGCCTACAACGCGGCCTGCGCGGCGTCCGTCGCCATGGAGCGGGAGGAGGCGCTCGGCTGGCTGGAGCGCGCGGTGGACGCGGGCTTCGACGACCTGCGGCACCTCCAGGGCGACCCGGACCTCGCCAACGTCCGGATGCTGCCCGGCTACGCGGGCATCGTCGAGCGGCTCCGGTCCCAGCCGCCCCGGGAGGCGCCGGAGTCCTCACGGGGCGACGAGACGATGGCGCCGGCGGACTGACGGCCCGGGACCGCGCGCCCCCGTCACGAGGAGGGCGCGGTCCGCGGTGCCGGGGCCTTCAGCGTGAGGCGCGGGGCAGCTCGCGCAGGAAGGCCTGGACGCCCGCGTGGTGCAGGCGGTCGGCCTCCACGCACAGGCGGACGGACTCCAGGGCGCGGACGTAGGCGCGGGGCGCGCCCTCCAGCCTGGCCACGCGCGGTCCGAGGAACGACTCCAGCTCCTGGCGGCCCTGGTCGTCGCAGAGCGAGCCCGTCATCTGGATGAGCCAGCCCAGCTCGTCCGAGCGCACCTTCTGGGCGAACGCGTCGAAGTGCTCGCGGTAGAACGTCCACGCCGCCCGCCGCGTCTCCGGCGCCAGGAGCGCGCTCACGAGCAGGGGCCGGCTGTCGCGCATCTCGAACTCGCCGCTCGCCACCAGCGCCAGCGTCTGTCCGACGAGCGCCGGGTCGCGGAAGCCGGCGAGCGCGCCCAGGAACTCGTTGCGCTCGTTGACGTCCTCCGCCTTGCGCGCCTGCGTCAGCAGCGTGTCGAACAGCGCCCGGTCCCCGTTGCGCGCGGCCACGTGCAGCACCAGGGGCACGGCCTCCGGGTCCACGCTCTTGCGGTCCGCGAGCCACGCGCGCGCCAGCGTGCCGGCCTCGCGCACCAGGGCCGGGTCCTCGCCGAGCGTCGTGGCCAGCGTCAGGTACCGCGCGCGGCGCTGCCGCACCTCGTCGCTGTCGCCGGGCTTCGGCTGCCAGCCGTACCCGCGGGCGCGCGGGCCGTACAGCGTCCCCGCCCACGCGCGCAGCTGGGCGCGCTCGGCCGGGGTGAGGGCCTCCATGTTGACCAGCCGCAACAGCCGCGCGCCGCGCGCGACGATGGCCTCGTCGGGGTCCTTGGCGGTCGTGGGCACCAGCTTCATGGCCACCGCGAGCGGCAGGTCCCCTCGGCGCACGCCGGCCTCCACGTCCGCCAGGAGCGTGATGCGCTCGGCCGTCGACAGCGTGCCCTTGGGCACGGCCAGCACCTGCGCCAGCTGCGCCTGCGTGTAGCTGGTGCGGTAGTAGCCCAGGCCCCCCGCGTTGAGCAGCACCCACGAGGGGCAGCCCTTCACGCCCAGCTCCAGCTCGCCGGTGGGCGCGGTGAGCAGCTGGCAGGTGCGCGCCTCGCCCTGCTTGCCCCCGGCGCGCACGCACACCGGCACGGACCAGGTCTGGGCCGCGCTGGCGGTGGAGCCCGCGGGCACGTAGCGCTCCTGGGAGAGCTTCAGCTTCGGCGCCGCGTTCGGGGCGCACTGGAGCTCGGCGGAGATGCGCGGCGCGCCGGCCTGGTCGATGAAGCTGCGGAAGGCGCGCGCCACCTCCGGGGTGGTGGACTTCGCGAGCGTGGCGGCGAAGTCGTCCGCGGTGGCCGTCTTCCAGGCGTGCTCGCGGACGTGGGCGCGCAGGAAGTCGCGCATCTTCTCCTCGCCCAGCCACGCCTCGAACATGCCGACGATGGCGGAGCCCTTGGCGTAGGTGGTGGAGTTGTCGAACGAGCCGATGACGTCGTCGTGCGTGTCCGCGGGCTTGCGCACCGGCAGCGTGGAGGCGAGCGCGTCCGCCTCCAGCGCGCTGGCGATGGAGTTCAGCGCCGCCTCCTGCGCGTAGCCCCACTTCGGATCGAAGCCGCCCATCGTCTTGCGGTCCAGCCACGAGGTGAGCGACTCGTTGAGCCAGATGTCGTTCCACCAGCGGCAGGTGACGACGTTGCCGAACCAGTAGTGGCCCAGCTCATGGCCGGCGATGTTGACGTACCACTTGCGCCGATCGAGCGTCTCCTCTTCCGGGCGGATGAGCGTCAGCGGCTGGCCCAGGGCGACGATGCCCGGGTGCTCCATGGTGCCCCAGTAGCGGGGCACCACCGCCACGTCGAGCTTCTCGTAGGGGTAGGGCTGGTCGAAGAAGTCCTCCAGCACCTGGACGATGCGCCCCGTGACGCTGGCGGCGTAGCGCGTCTCGCCCCCGCGGCCGCGCGGGACGATGAAGCGCAGCGGCGCGGCGTTGCGTCCGGCGGTGCCCGCCTCCACCACGTCGAACGGCCCCACGACGAAGGCGACGAGGTAGCTGGGCATGGGCTTGCTGTTGGCGAAGGTGACGCGCTCCAGCCCGTCCGGCAGCGCCTCCTTCGACTCCACCGGGTGGTTGGCGAGCGCCACGTCCCCGGCCTTCACCGTGAACCGCAGCCTCCACGGCACCTTGAAGCCCGGCTCGTCGAAGCAGGGGAAGGCGCGCCGGGCGTCCACCGGCTCGAAGAAGGTGTAGAGGTAGTTGAGGCCGTTCTCCTCCTGCGAATAGATGCCGCGGCTGCGCTCGCGGTCCACCTTGCCGGTGAAGGGGATGACGATGCGGGCCTTGCCGGGCGCCAGCTCCTCCGGCAGCAGCAGCCCCAGGCGCCCGTCGCTCGCGGTGACGGCCTTCGCCTCCAGCGCGCGGGCCTCCGTCTCCACGCGGGCCGAGCCGATCTCCAGGTCCTGGCCGTGCAGCCACACCTGGCGCACCGGCTCGCGCACCTCCACGTCGATGGTGACGGTGCCCGTGTACGTGGGCTCCGTGGAGAGCAGCTTCAGGTCCAGCGTGTACTGCGTGGGCCGCACGGAGTCCGGCAGCCGCAGGTCCGGTGGGAGGGGCTCCGGCCACTCCTGCTTCGCGACGGGTGGGGGAGCCTCGGAGGGAGTCGTCTGCGGCGCGTGACCGCAATGCAGCGAGACGAACGCGGGGACGATGAGGAGGAGGTGCCAGCGCATGAGGCCGAAACTACCGCGCCCTCCCCGTTTGGCCACCGGGAAGGGCGCGGAACGACCCTGACTCTGGATTCGACGCCGGGCCCGTCAGAGCGGGATTCTCCGGTCAGAACCGGATGAGGAAGGCGTCGTAGCCGCCCGCGCTGGGGGCGCTCGTCAGCGCGCCGTACGTGGAGCCGGCGACGAACGCGTTGCCGGCGGCGTCCACCGCCACGCCGCGCGTCATCTCGAGGCTGGCCGTCCCGAACACCTGCGACGACAGCTTCGTGCCGCCCGCGGTGAACCGGGCGATGAACGCGTCGTCCCAGCCGGCGTGCGGCAGGCCGTCGAGCGAGTCACCGACCCGGCCGGCGAGCACGACGGTGTTGCTGGCGGTCACCGCGACGCCGTGGGCGTAGTCGGCCCCGGCCCCGCCCACCAGGCGGCTCCACTGGCGGTTGCCCGCGCCGTCGTACCGGGCGAGCAGCGCGTCGAAGAGGCCGTTGGAGACGTTCCCGTCCGGCTCGCCGAAGGTGTAGCCGGAGACGTAGACGCCGCCGTCCGGGCCCACCGCCACGCCCGTGCCGTGGTCGTTGCCGGAGGCGTCGAGCTGCCGCGCCCACTGGAGCGAGCCGAGGATGTCCAGCTTCAGCAGGAAGATGTCGCTGCCGGTGGGCGTGGTGACGCCGTCGATGCTGCCCGTCGTCTCTCCCGCCACGTAGATTTCGTGCGAGGGCGTCACGGCGATGCCCGCCGCCACGTCGCTGTTGGGCGAGCCGTACTGCTGGAGCCAGTACGGGTTGCCGCCCAGGTCGTAGAGGGCGACGTAGACGTCGTACTGGAAGGGGTTGCCGCCGTTGGCGAAGCTGCCGCCGGTGTAGCCCGCGACGAAGACCTTGTCGGTCACCGCGACGCCCGTGGCGAAGTCGTCCATCTGCGTGCCGAACTGCCGCAGCCACAGGCGGTTGCCCTGGGCGTCGTACTTGGCGACGAAGGAGTCCAGGCCGCCCGCGTTCACGTAGAAGTCGAACCCGCCGAAGGTGTGGCCCACGACGTAGACGTTGCCCTGGGCGTCCGTGGCGACGGCGGTGGCGCGGTCACGCTCCGGCGTCCCGAGGAGCTGGACCCACTGGGCGTTGCCGGCGCTGTCGTACTTCGCCAGGAAGATGTCCTGGCTCCCCGCGTACGGCTGCGCGCCGAGCGCGTTCGCGGTGTGGCCGACGACATACACGCTGCTGCCGGAGACGGCCACTGCCTGGGCCTGGTCCTCGTACGTCGCGCCGAACTGGCGGGCCCAGCCGGACGACGCGAGCTGCGCCTGGGCGTCCAGGGAAACGCCCGACACGCAGACGGCGCCAGCCAGACCCACCATGCTCCACAGGGATTGCTTCATCGCGGACTCCTCTTCCAAGAAGGGTGAACACCTGCGCCATGGTCCGAGCGGCGATCGTCCGCGCGCTCGTGGGCTCGTGCTGACTCGCCATGGCCTCACATGCAAGAGCATGGGATTCGCGCGCACGGAAGATGGGTAATGAAAGACACGCGAGACAGGTCCTGACCCGGGCGTGAGGCCTCGCGGACCCCCTGTATGTCGTGACGCAGGTGCAACCGGATTGATGCAGCAAGACGTCGCACCGACCCGGGCGGTCGTCGGCCACGCGCGCGGAGCCCTGCCCGGCGAGGTGTCCGGCGGGGGATTCAGGGCGCGGCGCCGCGCGTCGGCTCAGACGTGGGTGAAGGCCCGGGCCAGCGTCAGCACCTCCACGCGGGAGGCGCCGGCGTCGAGGAGGGCGACGCCGGCGGCGCGCGCGGTGGCGCCGGTGGTGAAGACGTCGTCCACCAGGAGGACCTCCTGGCCCGCCACCTGGCGGGCGGCGGTGAACGCCCCGGCGAGGTTGTCCGCGCGCTCCGCCTCGTTCAGGCCCACCTGCCGTCGCGTCTCGCGCGTGCGCGTCAACCACCGCGCCGGGGCGTGACGTCCCAGGTGCCGCGCCAGGGCCACGGCGAGCAGGTGGGCCTGGTCGTACTGGCGCGCGTGGTAGCGGCGCGTGTGCAGGGGCAGGGCCACCACGAGGGCGGGCGCCCGGGCCAGGAAGTGGCCCGCCTCCGAGGCCAGCAGCCGGGCCAGGGGCGCGGCCAGCTCCGGGTGGTCCTCGTATTTGAAGCGGTATACTTCCGAGTCAGAAGGCGGCTAGTGATGCCGTCTAACAACGAGATAACAACAGCGGAGGAAGTGTGTCGACAGGAGGCGCAAAGTGGGTTGGCAAGTGGGACGGGGGGCGAGTCAGGGAGACCCGGGGGCGGCAAGTGTGGGTCATCGAGAGACGGGTCAACGGCATCGTCCGGGCAATCACCTTGGACGCCGCGAACGAGCGTGACGCCAAGGCCGAACTGGTTCTCTTTGAGCGTGACCCTGGGTCATACAGGACCAAGAAGCAGGCCGTTGCGGAGGCCACAGCAGCCGCTGCGAAAGAGATCAAGAAGGGGGTTGCGCTCGACGCGGAGAACTTCGAGGCGTTCCTTCGGTATGTGAAGGCCGAAGGGCTGACGGATCACTACCGCCGCTACGTTCTTGCCCCTTACCTGACGGCGTGGGGAGTAGCACTGGAAGGGAGGTCGCTACGGGACGTGTCGCTTACTGAGTTGTACCTGTTGCTGGACAAGTGGCCCACGGCACGGACTCCTAGAATCATTGCGCTGAAGGCTTTTACGGCGTGGCTTCGCGAGCGGGACATGCTGCGGCTTGCCGAAGATCCCACGGCGGAAATGAAGGTGCCTCCATCGCGGGCAGAGAAGAACATTCGCCCCAAAGGTTACAGCATGGAGGCTGTCGAACAGGCGTACAGGGAGGCCAATAGCCAGCGTCTCCGAGACACTCTGTGTATACGAGCCAAGACGGGAATGCATGGGACCGAGATTGATCGGGTAGCGCGAGGTGAGGCTGTTCTGAAAGAGGTGAATGAGCCTTGCGGGATTAAGGGGACCGTTACGTTTCGACAGCTTAAGGCCGATATGACACATACGATTAGTCTGGATGCGCAATCGTTTTTCGCTGTGGAGCGACTCATGTCATACGGCAGAGGGCTGGAGGACTCCGGCATCATTCAGTCGCTGCGGCGCATTGCGGAGCGGCTCAGGTCGAAGTGTCATACTGAGGAGGAACGAAGAAAGATCGTCCCACTTCATCCAAGCCAGCTCCGGCATAGCTTTTCGACATGGGCGCGCAAGGAGGGCGAACTAGTGCGCACAACAAAAGGCGGTCTTCCAATTGAAGAGGTTTCGGCCGTTATGGGGCATACGAGCACCAAGACGACGAAGAAGTTCTATTTGACGGAAGAGATTCCTCCGATGATCCGCCTCCCTCTGCGACTCCTTCATCCTGAAGATCCTTCGACAGATCTAATCGCCTCTCGAAACGAAGCTTCGATTGCTTGAGTTTCTCGGGTGGGCTGGTGGCGTCTCCGTGAGGCAGGCGCCAACCTCTCCATAGGGATACCGAGACACGACATTATCGAGTCCAGTCGAATAGTCGTCTTCTTGCCGAGCTTGGGCGCTCGCCGTAGTCGCCCCTGGGCGAGTAGCTCAAAGACACGAGTCCTCTTGCAGTGGAGTAGTTCGGCTGCGCGTTCGATGGTTACAGCCGGGCCGTCAAGCCCGGGGCCGGTGGCATATGGGGCCATGTTACCGTTCGTCTTTCGTCATCGCAGATCCGAACAGCCGCGCGTGCAGGAGTCCGTAGGCGAGCGCCGCTTGCTGGGGCACGACGCCATTTCCGAGGAGCCGCAGTCGGTCGACCCGATGGGCCAGCCCATCAGCCATTCGACAAATCGCGGGTTCAACGTCCGGGCGGACGGCGAGGACGGAGCGCCATCTTTCGAGGTCGTCGCGCCCTGGGGGCCACGCGGGAAGCTCAGGATGGCCTCCGAGAGCTGCCGGCGCCGCTGGCCGATGCAGCTCGCCGCCTTCCAGTCGGATGCCCCCGGAGTTGGCCAGTCCTTCACCAGCGCGCCCAGGTCCGCCCCCGACTGCCGGCCGTTGCGTGGCCTCCCCCCGCGCCTCCCATGGCCGTTCGAACTCTCTCCCGTGTTCGGCGTGGGCCAGGAGGAAGAGCCGTTCTCGCTTGTGGGGAGCCCCGGCATCTGACGCTCGGAGACACACCCACTCCGCATCGAACCCGAGCGCGGCAAGGTCGGCGAGCACGCGGTCGAGGCCCCGCGAACGGAGCGCCGCGACGTTCTCGACGAAGACAAAGCGGGGTCGAACCTCAGCGACGATTCGCGCGTACTCGCGCCACAGGCCCGAGCGCTCGCCGTCGAGTCCCGCCCCCTTTCCAGCGACGCTGATGTCCTGACAGGGGAATCCCCCACTGACGCAATCCACGACGCCACGCCACGGCACGCCGTCGAAGGTTCCAACGTCGTCCCAGACAGGTGCCGAATCCAGCTCTTCCTTCGCCATCCGGGCCACGAGGCAGGCCGCCGCGTATGCCTCCCGCTCGACGTAACAAACAGTCCGAAGGGAAGGCACGGCCAGCTTGAGGCCGTGAGCGAGTCCACCGCCCCCAGCGAAGAGTTCGAGGGCGCGGCGGGGATGAACGCCAACGGGATGAACAACCAAGCCATGCGCGCTCACCTGGGGAAGACCTTCCGGGGCACAAGGCGACCGAGGACGTGGAGCCCGATGCCAACCGCGTCCCAAACGTTGTGCTGCTTGTCCTGGGCGCGAGGGAGCTGGACGCGGAGGTGTTCGCAGGGCCGCTCGTCGAGCCGCGACTTGATGCGCTCGACCATGACGTCGCCGTTGAGCGTCCCCTTCCATTCGCGGGGCAAGACGCTCCGTTCCGACGTGGCCCCCAGTGCGCCCGCGACGCGACCAACGACACCGGCAAGTTCGATGAGGTCGTTCGGGTCGCCCTTGCTCTTCCCGGCCGTGTAGACCTGGGGGCACTCGCTCACGACCACGATAGCGACGGCCTCACCAGCGGCCCTGAGCGGCTCCAGGAACGACGAAACGAACGCGGCTGTGGCTGTGGCCATGCTCGCCCATGCCGCCAGCCCACGGGCCTTGGACTCGAAGTTGGTCGGCATGCCCGCGACGAGCAGCTCGCCCGTGTCGAGGTCGAAGAGCGCGACGCCACACTCGCGAAGCCCGGGGTCGAGCGCCACGAGGAGCCTCACAGCTCGGCCACCTGGAGACGGAGGGAGAGAGCCTCGCCGTCGAACGCCGACAGCAGCCGCAGTTCGTCGAAGTCGGCGACGTCGAAAGCGACCGTGTCGTCGATGTTCTCCTCGAGGTAGGGGGACGGAAGCGGAAGCAGCTCGGACGCGTTGGTTCGCGTGGCCATGCGTTGCACCTTTCAGGGCGTGTGCTCCCTAAATGGGTGCGGATTCCGCGAGTGGCTCAGGCCGCGCGCTTCGCGGCTGGCTCCCAGACCAGCAGGCGCCCCGAGCTGTCGCGCACGGTGGCGGCATCCTTCGAGAGAATTCGAGACAGCGCGGGCTCGGCTTCGATGGCCGGCGCCAGGTCGGGAGTCGTCTCCTTCATCGCCTCTCGCATGAGGTACGCCTTGCGCTCGGCCGCGTCGTGCAACCGCTGCGCGTCGTCGGCGAGTAGCTCGCTGAGCAGCTCGTCGTGCATGTTGAGGACGATTCGCGAGCCGTAGAGGGGGGAGCGGCGGTCGACGTACATCTCGCGGCTGACGCGCCACATGGCCAGCTTGCACCCGACGGCGCCCAAGCCTTGAAACGGCGTGTTCAAAATCTGGGTGTAGCCGCACATGCCGCGCAGGATGTTGACGCCCGGAATCATGACGTCCGCGAAGCCACCGCCGTAGGCGAGTGCCTGTGCCTTCTCCTGTAGCTCGCGCTGCTCGGGCCATGCCCGCATCCACAGCTCGTCCAGTTCCTTCGCGACCAGGAGGCAGACCCGGCAAACCCGCTTCGGCTTGCGTTGGACGGTGACTTCCTCACGGGTGACGCCGCACTCGTCGGCTCGCTTGGCGAGAAGGCAGAACGAGACGCGGTCCTTGGCGCGCGCGTTGTAGACGAGGGTTCCCGCCCGCATCCCACCCCCCTTGCCGAAGTTGAGAATCTTCGCGAGCTGCCGGTAGGAGACGGCAACGGGGTCCTTCGCCTTCACCAACGGCAGCAGCTCGGCGTAGCTCGTCCCGAGGAACTCGGCCGCGGCAAGGGTGTGGACGTCGAGCCCGCTGTTCAAGGCGTCGGCCATCTTCGAGTAGCCGAGTTCCCAGATGGCCCGCTGAGCCATGGTGCGCAGCTCCAGGCCGCCATAGTCGACCGAGCAGAAGACGAACCCAGGCCGCGCCTCGTGGACCTCGCGAATGCCGCCTTTCTGGGGGAGCTGCTGGTAATCGCTGGAGACGCGCGTCGTGGACACCAGCACGTTGAAGCGCGGGTTGATGGGGTGCGTGGTGCCTGCCTCGACGACATCCAGGTAGGTGGACTTGTACTTGTCGACGCGTCCACTTCGCCCCAATTCCTCGAGGATGGGGTCGCCTGAGCCCAGCAACGTGTCGCGGTCGGTCGCGACCTGACCGTCGGGGAATCGGTCGCTGGGGGAAGTGATGGGCGGCTGACCGTCATATGCGGCAGTCACGAGCGCAGCGAGGCGCTTCGAGTCCTTCGTGCCGTCCGCCCGGAAGATGCCCGCCGCCTGGAACTTCGCGCGGTTCTCGTTCCACTCCCGCTCGACGCGTTCCCGGAGCTGCGCCACGGCAACACCGTTCGTGCGCAGTCCCCAGATGGAGGCGAGGTGGAGCGCGAAGGCGGCGCGCATCTGGTCGGCTTCGGCATGCAGGTTGCCGCCGTTGGACACCTCGCGGGCGAGGGTCTCCTGGCAGAAGTACACGTCGAGCGTGTAGCGAGCATCGCGCTTCGGGTACTCGACAGCCGCGGCGGGCCAGCGCTCGACAGGGACGCCGTCCAGTTCCGCGTAGCGAAGGCGCCACGCGTCCGGGGCATGCTTGTCCGCGCTGATGTCGAGCCCCAGGTGCCGCTGAACGAGGAGCGCGAGCGGGTAGCGGGCGCCTTCGTCGTCGTCGAGCCTCCGCCCCGTCAACGGATGAACGCCGTAGACGCCTCGCGCGATGTCGATGAGCGCCTCGCGGACCTGGACGCAATGAAGGCGGCCCGCTTCGAGCGCCGCGAAGATGGGCGCCACGAGTCGCGGGTCATCTGCCGCCATGACGCCCAGGTCGTAGACGAGATTGGCCCCGACAAGGTGCGTGTCCGGTGTGGCGATGGCATCGCGGAAGAACTCCCGGGCCTGGGCCTTGTCGAGCAGCCGTTCGGTGCCTGTGGCCTGTGTCGCGACACTCCCGCAGACGAGAGGGGGCGCAAGCAAGCCGGGCTGAATCAGCCACGTCTCCGTGTCGAAGGACCAGAGGTTCATGGGATGCCTTGTGTGGGAGGGAGAGCGGCCCGTGTCGTGGGCCAGCCGCCGACGGAAAAAGCGCGCCGTCAGTCGCCGTCCGGCATCAGGCGAGGGCGTCGGAGAGCGCGGGCAGCTTGCTCGCCTTGCGCGACTGCTCGGCCTGGGCGAGCTGCTCGTCGTTCAGCTCGACGTGGGACCAGCGGAAGCCGGTGATGACCTTGCCCGCATGGCCGTCCTTCACGGGGAGCTGCTTGGGGAAAACCTCGCACCGAATCAGGAGGTGCGTGCCCGCCTGCCGCTCGTCGAAGAACTTCTTCAGGACGGCCGGGTTGGCGAACTCGTGCTCTTCGGCGCCCACCAGCGTCATCAGGAAGGACTTGAAGCGCCCGCCGCCGCCCTTCTTCTGGTCGCTCAGGTTCTCGACGTAGTCGACCGTCTCGCCCACGCGGTTGGGGGACTCGTTACCCGGGAGAGCCTCGGACTCGCGGACCTTCAGCTCGGCGATGGCCGAGTCACCCTTGAAGCCCTCCTTCATGCGGATGACGGCGACTTCGAACAGGTAGCGTCCGGCGCGGGGGTAGCGGCCTCCGGTGGCGGCCTGGGCGGTGGCAATCTTCGTCAGTGCGTTGTTCATGGTTACGTGGGTCCTTGGGTTGCGTCAGCAGCGAAGTGCGCTGACCCCACGTAAATGGGTGCGGATTCTGGGAATGGTTCAGTGCCTGAAATTCATTTGGGCTGGGGCTATCGTGACCTCGAAGAAGGACTGCTCAGTTTGGCGTAGAATCGACTGGCAAGCCGACTTGGAAAGCGAGGGACTCAATGGGTGCGGTCGCCAAGAGAACATTCAAGGTGGGGACTCACGAGTTCGTTACGATGGTGGACCTCGACTTGGAGCGAGGGACCTTGCTTGTTTGGGCCCTGACGAAGTCAGGCGATCCTGTCCTTCTTGAGCAGCGCGACGGAACGCAAGAGATTCAGTCCTACCAGCCCTTCGGGACGAAATGGCTGTCGTCGCCCGCGAGCGTGAACGAAGAGGTCTCCCTGCTCATGGAGACGGCGGAGAGAGAGGTCCGATGGTCCGCAGAGCTGAGCGAGCGCCATCGTTATCGCATCGTGGATGTTGACCTGAGAGGTGTGTGGTTAGGGCCATGACGCTGCGTTGTAGCTCGCGAGGTTCAGCTTCTGCGGCGTGCCCTCCGTCTCTTCGATGAACCGTGCGAAGTCGCGGGCCTTCTCGAATGCGCCCGTCAGCTCGGCGGTGTGCTGGTACAGCTCCACCTCGACTTCGTCGGCGAGCTGTCCCTGTCGATGGCAACGGCCGATGGCCTGTTCCCACGCGGCCCCGTCGGCTGGTGGGTTCACGAACAGCATCCGCGAGAACATCGTCAGGTTCTTCCCCGTCCCATGGGCACGGAGTGACGCGACGATGGAGCGCTTCCCACTCTCCCGGATGATGGTCGCCGATGCTTCCGGCCCGCCGCCGTAGAAAGGCACGCCCGCCGCCTTCGCGATGCGCTCGCCCAGTTCCGGGAACTCCACCCAGACGATTCCCGGCTGTCCCTTGCGCAGCGCCCACTTCGCCGCGTCCTTCACGATGAAGTCGGACAGCCACACGGCCTCCGTGACGTGGACGACGCGCTTGTGAATGTCGCCCCAGGCGGGCCAGGACGCCGCGCGCCACGTCGGCAGCTCCCCGTCGTAGGGCGGGGACTGGTGGGCGCGAATCGCGGCGCGGACGAGTAGCCCCGGGGAGTCCAGGTGCTCAGCGGGCCGCTTGAGGCGCTCGCGCAGCTCCCGGTTGAACTCCTGTCGCCGCGAGAACCAGCGGGTAATCAGCTCGGCGTCCTGTGGCACTCCCTGGATGGCCGGGTAGCGCCAGCGGTGGAAGAAGCCGCTCGCGAGCTGCCGGGCGCACGCCACGCGTTGCAGCTCGTCAACGAACTCCTCACCGTCGGGGCGTTGCCCAGCGAGCGCCGTTTGAATGTGCGCGAGCAGCTCGGCGGGGACCTTGCCCGGGTCGCGCGTGCGGATGACCAGCGGCATGCCGACGGCACTCTCGTCCGTGGCCACGACGCCCGGAGTCGCGTTGCGCCAGCGTCGGTAGGCGTCACGCACCCGACGCCGCTCGCGCTCGGCTTCGTTCCCCCCTTCGAGCGGGTCGAGTGAGTGTGACGGGTCAACGAGCCTGAGCAGCTCGCCCGGAGGCGCAACGGCATGGCCTGGGTCCAGCGCCGCGGCCCACTCCTCGACGACATGCCGATTGAGGGGGAGCGGGCTGCCGTCGCGTAGGGCAAACGCCGCGAGGTGGGCGTAGTCCTTCACCGTTCGCGTCGCCAGCGTGCCCGACTGGGCCACGAGACGCGTGTCGGGATGCTGTTCCAGGTAGCGGAGGAACCGGCCCGTGCGCGCGCTCTTCCGGTCCTTCAGCTTGTGGGCTTCGTCGCAGACGATGAGGTCTGGCCGCATGCGCGTCAGGAGGTCGGTGCCTTCCTGGGTGCTGAACTTCTCGTAGGTGATGACGTGGAGCACGGGCAGGCCAGGTCGGAACCACCTGCCGCCCGCGAGGTTGGGCAGGCGCCAGTGTCCGCCGTAGAAGTGCCAGTCCACGTCGACGAGCTGCGCGCGGAGGTTGGAGGGCAGGAGGAGGACGGCGACCTTGCAGCCGGGCATGACCAGCGGCAGCAGCAGATCAACGAGGGTCTTCCCGTGGCCCACGCCGATGGGGAAGAGTCCACCACCCGTGCGCGCGGCTTCCATGAGCGCCAATCGCTGGATTGGGAGCAACGACGACGGGCACCGCTTCCCGAGCGTCCGACAGGTGCATGACGTTCCGGGTGGCGCGCGCAGTGAGGCTTCCAGCGTGGCGAAGTCCGCGTCGCCGTAGCTCGCCGCGAGGTCCCGACGCGGCAGGTCGAGCACCCGGGCGAGATCCGGAGACCAGCCGACGGGCTGCCCCTTCGCGAACGTGGCGCGGTCACCCGTGAGCTTCGCAAGGGCGACGGGACGCACGGGAAGGGGCGCCGCGCCCGTTTGGAGCCGCTGGAGGAGTCGCATGCCGGGAAGAGCCGTCGCCCCGCCAGCCGAAGCCAGCGGGGCCGGTGAGAGTGGTTAGCGGGTGCCGCGAACGACCACGTCGAAGGAAGGCTCCAGCGCCTCGACGATGACCTGCATCAGCTCGGACTGGCCCACGCCGAGCGCGACGTAGTTCCCGGGCGGGGGCAGCGCGGCACGCGCCGCCATGGCCAGCGCCCCGCGCCACTTCCCGAAGCCGAGCGGCGAGTCCGAGCCCGCGAAGCGCACGTCGTCGACGCCGCCCGCTTCGGCGACCTTGCGATGCAGGTCGTCCACGTACTCCGTGAGGGACTCGGCGCGCGGCCCATCGTGCTTCGTCGGGATGCAGTCGACGAAGAGGACTCGGAGGTCGCTCTTGGGCTGCTCGGGCTTCGTCGTCTTCGGCCGTCCACGACGCTTCGGCGCGGGCTGCTCGGCCTCGGGGGCGGGCTGCTCGGCGACCTCGGGCGCCACCTGAACGGGCGTGGGCTCGGGCGCATCGGGCGGCAGGACGGCGGGCAGGTCGGACTTGTTGAGCAGCTTGTCGCGTAGGGACATCGTCTTGCTTCCTCCGGTGAGGCACTTCGCCATGAACGGACACCCGCCGTACTTGGTGCAGGCGGGGCCGAAGTTCGCGGGCACGTCGGAAGCGCGGGCGGCTTGCGCGTGCTCCTTCATCGCTTCGACCTGGGGCTCGACCTTCGTCCTCCACTCGCGCTCGACGTGCTCAACGGGCACGGAGGCGAGGACGGACGCGGCAAGGCGCTGGCCTCGGGTCTGGTAATAGAGGTGTTCGAGTTCCAGTTCGCGCAGGCCCGGGAAGCGCTCGACCTGGCGGAGCGCCCACGCGGCATAGCCGAGCATCTGCAAGCCCGGCTCGGTGTCAGCGTCGGCGAGCTGCTCGCGCGTCGCGGCGTTCCTTGCGATGTTGCTGGTGAACTTGTGGTCGGTGATGCGCAGCACGCCGTCGGAGGCGAGCTGTCGCGCGTCGACAAGGTCGATGAACCCGGTGAAGGGGATGCCGCCCGCCGTCAGTGGCGGTTCACCGTCGAGGGGTTGTTCGACGAGAAGGTCCGCGCCGGGCGTCGGCAGGAGGTGGGCGCCCGACTTCGCGAACGCGCCCAGCACGTCCTCGCCCGTTGATAGGAAGTGCTCAAGCTGCGCGTGGCCTTCGGTGCCGACCTGCTGCGCCCCCGTGGTGGGCTCCGGAAGCCGAAGGACTTTCGCGAAGTACCAAGCGCGGGGGCACTGCTTGTGGCGCTTGAGCTGCGAGACGCTCAACCGCTGGATGACCCCTGCAACGACGGAGGGGCTGTTCGTGGGAGCTTTGCAGGAGGGCGTCACCCTTCCTAAATGGGTGCGGATTCTGGGAGTGGCTCAAGGGCATGGCGTAGGCGGGCGGCTGCAATCTCGGCGTACTCAGGCGCTCGCTCGATTCCGACGAACTCGAAGCCTTCGGCGAGCGCCGCGACACCCGTTGACCCACTCCCCGCGAACAGGTCGAGCACGACGCCGCCTGGGGGCGTGACGAGCCTGCAAAGCCACCGCATCAGCGCGACTGACTTCACTGTCGGGTGGTGGTTGCGGTCGCCGTTTGCGTTCAGGCCCGCGTCCCTTTCCGACCTGCTCGGCTTCGCCACGTAGAAGAACCGGCTTGCCCCGCCGTTGGGTGCCTGAGCGTCGAGCAGCTCGGCCGCGGCTTCGTCGAGCGTCACATTCGCAGGCCAACGCCCCGATTCGTCGACGCGCTGCTGCGGGCGGTTCGCGCCATAGACAGCGCTCGTCACCGTGTCGGCTCGCCCCGGGTTGCGCGCCTTCGACGCGGACAAGTCCTCGGAGCTTGCATGCGGAATCCGGCAGGCCGCGACGTTGAGCGCGCCCGTGCGCCACTGCTGGACGTGCGACGCGACGGTGCCCACCAGGGGCTTACGGCAGAGAATCCAGTGCTCGGAGGCGGGCTTGAGGGCCGTTCCCCACCCGAGCCACTGCCGCGCGGCCTCGGTGGCGGGTTCATCGCGACGCTCGCGGCGGGTGAGGTTCGCCTTCTCGCCGTTGTTGGCGAGCCACCGTTGCCCGGCCGCGGCTTCCTCATGGTGGCCTGTGACTGCGCGTCGGAACCAGTTGGGGCCCGGCTGGCCCTTCTGCGCGACGAGCCGCTCGACGAGCGCGCGAATGGACTCGGGCACTTCTTCGACACCGAGCAGCGCGAGCAGCGTCGGCCAGTGGGCTTCGCTGGGCACTTCGGGTTGGGTGCCTTGCGTCGTCCAGTGCCCCGCCATGCCGTTGTGGCCGAAGGCCGCGTCGATTCTCGCGTTGGTGAGTCCGGCCCTGTCTCTTGCCTCCGCAATCCAGCGGGTGACGCACCGGACTTCGTCCAGGTTGCCCCGCTGCTTGTCGATGGCCTGGGACACGTCCAGGGACTTGGGGAAGCCCGTACCGAACAGGTGCAGCACGACGTCGCGAATCTCGAAGCCCGCGTCCTCGAGGGCCGTCGCCGTCCAATGCGCGGTTCGCGGCAGGGCCCAAACGAGCGCATGCCCCCCAGGCTTGAGGACGCAGAGGGCCTCGCGCATGACGTGGGCGAGCCACGCCACCCACGCGTCACGCCCGCCCTTGTCGCTGTCCCACTCGCGGCCCATGAAGCCGATGCCCGCTGGCGGGTCGGTGATGAGGGTGTCGACGCTGTTGGGGGCGAGGATATCCCCGACTCGCGCGGCGTCTCCAACGAAGAGCGCCGCACGGTCGGTCAACAAGCTGTTGCGCATGCCCTCTAAATGGGTGCGCTTTCCGCGAGTGGTTCAGAGACTACAGCTCAACGAGTTCAGGCAAGCACGCGGTGACTTGCGGGAGGGTGAATCGGCAGTTGGTGACGAGGCAGGAGGTGACATACGAAATGTCAGGAAGGCCGAAGATGCAATTCGTGACGCAAAGGTTGCCCTCCAGGTCTTCTTCGAGGACTCCGAGACAGTCGAAGAATCCATCGAGGCTCTCTGCCGACACCTCATTGTTGTCAGGCGTTACGGGAGGAGCGTTGGCACCGCCTTCACCAGTGGTATCCACGGGCCCGCAGCCCACGAACAAGGTAAGAACCAGCACGCCAGCAAGCGACTTCATCAAGTTGAACATGTAAGGACCTCCGAGTGTGTTGCAGTTGAGAGCGTCTCCGACTCGGGGGAGGCGGGATACTATGCCTTGGTCCAATTTCGGTGTTGAGACGTCACCAGTCCAGTTTGCCCGCAGCATCGGTGTCCCAATGCGGGCTCACTCATAGCCGGCGGGGTTGCCGAACCCTGTCCGCCGCTCGTCACGCTTCTCCATGGGCGCGTTCTTCAGCTCGTCCGGGATGTAGTAGACGAGCGGGCGCGTCCCGTCCCCGAATCGACGCTGGCCTCTCGTGAAGTGCAGCGCCTTGAGGGCCGCCGAAATCTCCCGTGAGAACTTGTTGTCGACCTGGGCTTGATGGAGGGAGAAGGCTTCGACGCCCACGCGCAGAAGCGTCACGTCCAAGGGGCGCTTCTCAGGCGGCATCTCCAGCAGCCACTTCAGGATGACCTCCTTGCGGCTGTCTCCCACGTTATCTACCCGGAGCGCGGCCTGCTTCTCGGCGCCCGCCGCATCCTCGTCACTCAGCCACCAGTCCTCGCCCTGGTGGAAGCGCACGACGGCTTCGGCCCAGAGCTGGTCGCGGTCGCGCTTGAGGGCGTCCGTGTCGATGCGAGAGCACTTCACCGGCCAGAAGCGCCGCTGGCCCGTGGGGTCGCGCAGGTAGTCGTCGTCGTTGGTCGTCCCGACGAACACGCAGCGTCGCGGGGCCTGCACGTTGGCGCGTCCGTAGGGCGGCCGGTAGGTGTCTTCCGTCCGGGTGATGAACGCCTTGAGGGCCTGGTCTTCCGACTTCCGGAACGTGCTCAGTTCGGCCAGTTCGATGAACCAGAATTGGGAGGCGAGCATCGCACTGTCCTTGTTCGTGACGTCAATCTGCGCGTCGGTGAAATACTCCCCGGCAAGGATGCGGAACGCGGTCGACTTCCGAAGGCCCTGGGGGCCCTCCAGAATCATGACCGTGTCCACCTTGCACCCGGGACGCAGGGCGCGCGCGACGGCGGAGATGGCGAACTTGGAGCCGACGGCCCGGAGGTATCGGTCATCCCCCTGCGCGCCGAAGTACGTCGCGAGCATCCCGTCGAGCCGCGGCGTTCCATCCCAGACGAGTCCGGCGAGGTAGTCAGAGACGGGGTCGTAGCTGTTGCGCTTGGCCACGGCGAGGAGCTGCTGCGCGACGGCCAGTGCCTTGGGGCGCAAGCCGAGCTGCCCGTAGCTGCTGCGCTGAATCCAGTTGGCGACGAGCACGTCGAGCGTTTCCAGGTCCACGTTGGAGCCGAGGGGGCCTCCCCCCACTTCCAACTTCTTCGTGACGTCGTTGAAGCGGAAGACGCCGTGCCACTCGGGGGAGCTGTGCAGCACCGTGAAGATGTTCGCCTCACAGTTCCGGAGCTGCTGTTGCGTGTCTCTCGTGTTGTCGAGGACCAGTTGCTTCACCCACGCGTCGGGGTCGGGAGCGTCCTCCTCGTGCCCCGGCCCATCACTCGGCGGAGACACGGGAGCGCGAAGCCCCAAGGCTTCCCAGATGGCCGCATTGTCTGCGAGCCGTGCGCCATCGCGTGACTTTCGTCGCTCGCGGTGACGCCGCAGCTTGAGGACGGCCTGCTCGCACAGGTGCTCGGTGCCCTCGCGCCAGTCCGTTGCCGCGAACGACGCGCGGAACAGCTCCACGATTGCGGCCTCGGGCGTGGAGAGCGGCAGGACGAAGGCCACGCACGACATGAGCATGTTCAACGTCGTGTCCTGCGCGCCGACGGCGGCCAGCGGCTCACCTGCGAGCGCCCGGCGGACGATGGCGAGGTTCTCGGGCTTGCGGATGCGGCGCAGGAGGGCCCGCAGCTCGTACAGGTCGGCGGGCGCCTCGGGCGGCATGGCGGACACCAGGGCTGCCACCGTGGGCAGGCCCGAACGTGCCATGGCGAGCAGCGCGTCGACGTCGAGGGGCGCACCGTCTCCACTGGCCGCGAAGGGCTCGGCACCTGTGGGCGCGTCGGGCAGGTAGTAGATCCGCGCCAGGTCCTTCGTGGCCGGGTCGGCGGGAAGGCTGAGCATGCGAATGGCTGCCTCTCGCACCGAAGCCCATTCGCGCGGGAGCACGGGCCGCGACAACGGCATCACGAGTCGAAGGCAGTAGTCGTCGGGCGGGCGGTTGCTGTGCGTCGAGTGGAGGGCGTAGGCCAGCCCGTGACGTTCGACGGCATCTAGGAACGAGAGCTGCGGCGCGTTGAGGTGGTCCAGGTCGAACACGGCGACGGTAACGGCGCGCACGTTCTCGGTGCGTCGTCGCTCGACGATGTCGACGGGGCTCCAGGCGGGGCCATTCTTGCCGGGGCAGCCACGCGGACAGGGCGACGTGGGGCACTGACTGCGACGGTGGGTGACGAGCCTTGCGGACAGCTCGGGCCACGACAGCTCCGTCGCCTGGGGGATGTTGTCCTGGGCGGACGAGTAGAAGGCGACCTTCAGCCGAAGGGCTTGAAGGCGGGGGGCGGCATCGTTGGGTGAGTGGCTCACGTCCGAGTAAATGGGTGTGACTTCTGCGAATGGCTCAGCGAGACGTGCGACGGAGGCGGGAGGCGTGTGGGTCTCGTGCATGGTGACCGGTAAATGGGTGCGGATTTTCCGAATGGCCCACGGAATCGTCAGCCGGGCGGAAGCGGCACGCGTTACGCGCTGCCCTGAGTAAATGGGTGTGACTTCCGTGAATGGCTCACTGGCTCGACGTCGTGCCACAGCGGCGTCATGCGGCAACGGGCGCGGACGCGTTCCCCTATGGCCTTACCTACTTCCTATCTCCCCCTATCTCACCCCAGGTCTCTATAGAGAAAGGAGAAGAGGGGGTGACAGGACATGACAGCTGACGCGCGAGGGGCAGGAGGCGAATCGTCATGCGGCAACGGGCGCGGACGCGTTCCCCTATAGCCTTACCTACTTCCTATCTCCCCCTATCTCACCCCAGGTCTCTATAGAGAAAGGAGAAGAGAGGGTGACAGGACAGGACGGCTGACGCACGAGAGGCAGGGCGAACCGTCATGCGGCAACGGGCGTGGGCTCGTTTTCCTATATCCCTACCTATCTCCTCTCTCCATCTATCCCACTCCAGGTTTCCTAAAGAGAGAGGAGAGTGGGGGTGCTCGATAGTTGCCGGACGTCGCGTCCTGAGCCGTTCGCAGAAGTCACACCCATTTACGTGGGACCTGCGCTCCGCACACCATTGCCGCCCCTTGCTGCCTCCGTGAGCCACTCGCAGAAGTCACACCCATTTACAGGGCAAGCGCACGTTGGGCTTGGGGCCAGCCGCGTGCGTTCCACTTCGGGCGAGGCGTTGAGACTTCGTGTCTGAGACTATCTGTGAAACGGGTGTGGTCGGCATGCCGCATGCTCATGGCAGGGAGATGTTTCACGCGGCCATTTGTCACATCGGGAGAGAGCAACGGCGTGTCTCCCACAGGGTGTACGACCTCCAGGCCGCCCGGCAATCCGACCTCGTGGCCCGAGTCCTGTCAGCCCGTGCGAGCGGCAACGCCGTGCTGGAGCGACGGTTGTCCGCCGAGCTGCTGGTCTCTGTGCGGCCCATCATCCGGCGTGTCGTCGGGGCTCTCGTGTCCCTTGCGGGCTCGCTGTCGCCCGAAGACCTCGAACAAGTTGCGGCGATGGCGGTGCTCCGCACGGTGTCCAAGTACGACGCCAACAGGGGGCGCCAGTCGTTCGGCGAAGTCGCCTACTTCCGGGTGCGGACTGCCTGTGAGCAGTACGCGCGCATGCACGGTAGCGACGTTCACCTGAGCGACGGCGCGCACAAGCGTCGCACTGTCCGTTCAATCCACAGCGCCGACCGCAACGTCATCCGGGTCCATCGCATAGACATACCGTCTCATTTTTCGGACGGTGCTTCGGAAGATGCCTCGTGGGTCGATGAGCTGGAATCCGCACTCCGCGAGATGTCGTGCCTGGAGTCTGACGGGGACACGCCCGAGGGAGAGCTGCTGGAGGCGGAGCGTCGAGCCCTCGTGCTCGAAGCGGTGCGGCGGTTGGCCCCACCGAAGCGAGAACTCGTCTCACGTGTGTTCGGTCTCAATCGCCCCGCGCAGTCGGTGCGCTCCGTCGCAGAAGCATGGGGCGCGCCAAAGAGCCGCGTCGACCGGATGCTGGCGCGCGCCCTGGTGGAGCTGCGGGAGCTGATGGCCGAGCTGGAGGCGTAGCGTGCCCGTCCTGGTCGCGACACGAAGGGGGCCGTGCGCCGTCTGCTCCCTGCCCATCGAACAGGGCGAGGTCATCACCTACGAGCGCGCCGTTGGCGCTCGGCACGCGGCATGTGCCGACCTCGTGGCCACGCGTCGACGCAACCAGTTCCCCGGCGCGTGTGAGTTGTGCGGCGTGCGGCTTCGTCGCGGTGAAGGGACGCTGGCGTTCGTCGAGCAGCAAGGGGCTTGCGGACGATGGCGCCACCGCTGGCGGGTGGCGTGTGCCGACACGCAGGGGTGCGACGCGCGAATTCGTGCCAAGCAATGACATTCACGGCGGGTGTATTGATTTCAATGTGAGTGAAATCTCCTGTGGTCAGCCCCCCGGTCATTATTTCCTTTCACGGGCCGTTTCCTGTCGTGCTCGGCGCGCACCACTTTTGAGAAATTTTCAGAAAACCGCAGGGGCGAGAGGTTTTGCAGGGCGCACTTGCTGAAAAAGTCCGTGAAACCGCACCCATTTAGATGGGGTGGCAAGACCAACCAAACTCACCCCTGAGCTTCAGCAGAAAATCTGCGACCACTTGAGGTCCGGCCTGTTCCGTCGAGCGGCGGCGGGCCTCGTGGGCGTCGACGAGCAGACCCTCTCCCGCTGGTTCCATCGTGGCGCGAGCGAGCCGCGCGGCCTCTACCGCGAGTTCTTCGTCGCGGTGAACAAGGCGGAAGCCGAGTTCATGCAGGGCGCGACAGAGACGCTCCAGGCCGCGTCCACGACGAACCCCAAGCACGTCCAGTGGCTGCTGTCCCGCCGCTTCCCGGAGCTGTACGGCCGGCGCGACAACGTCGAGGCGAAGAGCCCCGAGGACCAGTCCGCCGACACCGCCGCCCTGCGCGAGCTGTTGATCGACCGGCTCGGGAAGTTCCTGCCCGACGAACTGCCGGCACCTGCCGAAGCCGCCACGCCCGAGCAGCTCGACGACAAGGGGGCCACCGATGCGTAGCCTTCTGACGGGGGCCTGGGGGAAGTTCTCAGAGAACCTCGGGCCCCACGAGTCGCCCGCGTCGCGCATGGTCCAGACGGCGGGCTCTCGCGCGCAGCTCGCGAAGCTCTTCGGCGGTCTCGACGACAAGGAAGTCGAGCTGCTCGTCTACGACCTCGACTTCTGGGCGCGGCGTGAGCAGGTCCCCCCGGACAAGTTCGCGACGTGCTTCGTCATGGCCGGGCGCGGCTTCGGCAAGACGTGGTGCGGCGCGCGGTGGGTCATCAAGAAAGCGTGGCAGGCGAAGAGCGTCGGGGCCCTGGTTGGACCGACGGCGGCGGACGTGCGCGACACGATGATTCGCGGCGCGTCCGGCATCCTCGCCCTGTCGCCCCCGTGGTTCACGCCGAAGTACGAGCCCAGCAAGCGGCGCGTGACGTGGCCCAACGGCGTCTATGCCATCTGCTACTCGGCGGATAAGCCCGACCGACTGCGCGGCCCGAATGCCGGATGGGGCTGGGGCGACGAGCCGGCTTCGTGGAAACACGACATGGCCGCGGTCGACCAGCTTCCCCTCGTGCTTCGCATCGGCTCGCGCGAGGACCCGCCGCAGCTCCTCCTGACGGGGACGCCGCGCCCGCTGAAGAAGATTGAAGAGCTGCTCTTCGCCGACGCGGAGAAGCAGATTCTCAAGCCCGGCGTGGTGCTGCGCTCGGGCTCGTCGCTCAGCAACGTGGCGAACCTGGCGCCCACGGCGATTGCCAACATGCGGGCGCTGGCGAACACCCGATGGGGCCAGCAAGAAGTGCTCGGGCGCCTGCTCTTCGACGTGCCCGGCGCGATTTTCGGCTCCGCGAAGTGGCGGCGCGTCGACGCGGAGCCGCACGAGTACGCCCAGCAGCTCGACCGCAGAATCGTCAGCGTGGACCCGAGCCCCACCAGCGAAACGGGCTCGGACGAAACGGGAATCATCGTCGAAGGGTGCAAGTCGAGCGCGCTCTTCGGCCCCGACAACGTGCCGTTGAAGCGCGTGTCCGTCCTGGCGGACCTGTCGTGCCGGGCGAGTCCCCGTGAGTGGGCGACGAAGGCCATCCGCGCCTATCTGGAGTGGGGCTGCGATGCGCTCGTGGTGGAGGTGAACACGGGCGGGGAGATGGTGGAGACGCTGATCTCCACCGTCGCGGGCGAGATGGGCGTGAGCGTCAACGTGAAGCCCGTCCGGGCGACGAGCGCGAAGAGCAAGCGAGCCGAGCCCGTGTCCGCCCTGGCCGAAGCGGGCCGCGTCGAGTTCGTCGGGACGTTCCCCAAGCTCGAACAGCAGCTCAGCAAATTCACGGGGGTTAACGGCCGTCGCGATGACAGGGCCGACGCCTTCTGTTGGGGCGTCCACGACCTCGTGTTCTCCGAACAGTTCTTCGCCGTCTGAGGTGATGGGTATGGGGATGCTCGACAGGATGCGTGCCGCCCTGGGCGGTGGCAGCAAGCGCAAGGGCACGGGGCTGGAGCTGAGCCGGTGGACGTCCGCTCCACCGCGCCGGGAGGTGCCCGCGCTGCTCGCGGCCTACGCCGAAATGCCGTGGCTGGGGACCATCGTCGACACGGTGGGCGACGCGTTCGCGGACGTCATGTGGAGGGCATTCATCCGGCAGGACCCGGGGACGCGGAAGGCCCTGGTCGACGTGTCGCTACGGCGGGCCTGCGGTGACGTGCGGCGGGAGCGGTTGAAGTCGCTCGTCGACCTGGGCGGCGCGGCGGAGCTGCCGGACCATCCGCTGTTGCGACTGCTCGCGGACCCCAACGACTTCATGACGGGCCGCGACTTCGCGAAGCTGTTCTGCCTGCACTACGACCTGACGGGCGAGTTCTTCGCCGTCCTCGAGGAGGTGGCTGGCGTCCCCGTGGGCCTGTGGCCGGTGCCGCCCG
>NZ_JAKCFB010000052.1 GCF_024198235.1 Myxococcus dinghuensis
GGCGGCGGCGGCGGCGCGCTCGGCGGCGGCGGCGGCGCGCTCCTCGGCGGACGGCTGCGCGGCGGCGGGCGGAGTCGCGTCCTGGGTGGGCGGGGTGGTCGCAGGCGTCTGGGCCTGCAGGCTGGTTGCAATCAAGAGCGCGGCGGAAAGCATCGAATCTCCAAGGCTGCGGCGTCGGCGGACAGGATCCCGTGTCAATCGAGGGCCTTGGGCCCCCCCGGGGCCGGCGCGGACTCCTTCCTCCTCCAAACACGCCGCGTGCGGCAATGGTTGATTGGTGGACTGTGGTTAATTCCCGGGCGGGGCAAGGAGCACCCAGGAGGCCCGCACCCGTGAATCCCCGTTCCTTCGTGTTGTCGTGCGCCTTGCTGCTACCCCAGGTGGCCCTGGCCCAGCGGGTGGAGGTCCCCGTGGACGTGGGGGTGGGCCCCGCCGCCTTCCTCTTCTTCGGGCCCATCTTCGAGGACCAGCCCGTCCACACCGGGCTGAAGCTCTCCGTCGAGGCGGTGCTGGACAAGGACTGGCTGCGCAAGAACCAGCGCGCCATCCCCACGCGCTACCGGAAGTACGCGCGCTCCCTGAACGAGGTGCGAATCTCCCCGTCCCTGCTCATCCCCGACGCGCTCATCGTCTCGCCCAAGCTGCGCGACACCGGCATGTACGGCGCCACCTGGAAGCCGCTGGCGTTGACGTTGCCCCTGTCCTCGGGACCTGCGCGGCTCGCCGTGGGCACGGGGCTGTTGTTGACGTACGCGTACATGCACTCGAGCACCCTGCCCTCCACGCACTTCCTCCGGCCGGGCGCGGAGCTGGGCGTGGAGCTGGAGCTGGCGCTCTCCCAATCGTTCCTGGTGAGCCTGGGCTGGGAGTCCGCGCTGTACATCCCCCAGGAGCTGGGTGGCCTGGGCCTGCCCGACCGCCTGCGCGACGGCATCTTCCACGTGGGACAGGCCTACCTGCAGCTCCACGTCCGCTTCCCCTACACGACGCGGCTGTGAGCCGGTCGACGCGCCGCACGGTTGTCGGCCGCGCGGAAGCGGTGGGATACCTGCACCCGCATGGAACTGGTTCTCGCCACCGACACGCAGAAGGCCGAGCGCGACCGCGTCACGCACGCCGCCTGGGGCTCCCCCCTCACCGTGGAGCAGTTCCAGCAACGCGAGGCGCGGCTGCGCGCCCACCCCTGGTGCCGCGAGGGCATGCGCACCTGGCTGTTGATGGACGGCGGCCAGGTGCTGGCCTCGTGCGAGACGCTGCGCATGGACAGCTACCTGCGCGGCCCGGACGGCGCGCACGTGAAGGGCACCAGCGAGGGCATCGCCAGCGTCTTCACGGAGGAGGCGCTGCGAGGCCACGGCCACGCCACGCGGCTGATGGACCTGTTGGCGGAGCGGGTGGCGGGGGAGACCCCTCCACACCACGCCCTCCTCCTCTTCTCCGACGTGGGCGCGCCGCTCTACCGCCGCTCCGGCTACCAGGAGGCGCCCGCGTGGGACTGGCACCTCCCGGCCGCGGGTGGCCTCTCCACGCACGCGGTGGACGCGCTCCTGTGTGATGGCGACGTGCCCCTCCTGCTCGGGCAGATGCGGCGGCCGGACGTGCCCTTCTATCTCTGGCCGAGCGCCGCGCAGGTGGACTGGCACCTGGAGCGGGAGCGCGCCTACGCGCAACTGCTACACCGCCCCCGCCCGGAGGCCTGCGGCGCGACGGTGGGCCGCTCGACCGCGCTGTGGGCGATGATGGCGCGCTACGACCAGTTGGTGGTGCTGATGATGGACGCCGAGTCGCTCGACGACGCGGTGGCCCTGCTGGAGGCGGCGCGTGGCGTCGCCCACCGGGCGGGACTGTCGAACGTGGTCCTCTGGGAGGAGCCCGGCACCCTGCCGTGGGTGGCGCGCGTGGCGGACGCGACGCGGGTGGCGCGCGACGGAGCGCTGCCCATGCTGCGGCCCTTGCGCCCGGGGCTGCCGCCGGCCGCTCGGGTTGACTTCCCGCGCGCACTCTGGGTTTGAGGGGACGAGCGAGGACGGGACATGGCCAAACGCACGCGCATCATCGAGGGCACCTGGAACTGCACGTCGTGCGACGCCCGGGGCATCCTCGCCCGCCACAAGCGCTGCCCCACCTGCAACAACCCTCGGGAGCTGACGGGCCAGGAGTCGGAGTTCGACTTCGGCGACGTCGACGCGGAGAGCGGCAAGTCGCTGCGCGAGGGCGTGACGGACGAGAAGGTGCTGGAGATCGCCGCCGCGGGCGAGGACTGGTTCTGCGCGTACTGCGGCGCGGCCACCCGGGGCGACTCGCCGCGCTGCAAGCACTGCGGCGCGGAGCGCACGCCGGACGCGAAGAAGGCCACGCCCCAGGACCTGGCGCGGGACGAGGCCCGGCTGCCCCCGGAGGTGCCTCCGAAGCCGCCCGCGAAGAAGAAGCGGTGGATGACGGGCGTGGTGGTCGCCGTCTTCCTCGGCATCATCGCGTTCGCCGTCTGGGCCAACTCCACGCGCGAGCTCCAGGGCGAGGTGACCGGCACCCAGTGGGAGCGCGCGGTGGTGCAGGAGCGCTTCTCGCTCGTGGCGAAGACGGGCTGGGAGGACCAGTTGCGCCGCGTCAGCGCGCGCATGCCCGTCAACGGCACGGGCGAGGTCGCGGGCGTGGCGAACGTCCGCGACTGCGTGAGTCGGCAGCGCGGCACGCGCAGGGTGGCGGACGGCACCGAGCGGGTGTGCCGCACGAAGTCCCGCCGGGTAGCCTGCGGCACCGAGGAGAAGTGCCGGCGCCGGGACAAGGGCAACGGCTTCGCGGAGGAGGTCTGCGAGGACGTCACGAAGTACTGCAACGAGAGCTACGAGGACTGCCAGAACGAGACGCGCTACCGCAACGAGCCCGTCTACGCGCAGCAGTGCACGTACGACACCTACGAGTGGAAGCCGCTGGACCGGCGCGAGGAGAAGGGCCACGACGACGCGCCCCGCTGGCCCACGCTGGCCGTGGGCGCGCAGGACCGGCAGCGGCGCGAGGAGAAGTACGCCGTCCACATCCGCTACCAGGCCAAGGGCGCCCAGGAGCACGTCCACCAGCCGACGAACGAGCGCGACTTCCTGACGTGGAGGAAAGGTCAGGGCGTCGTGCTCACCGTGACGAACCTGGGGAAGGTGGAGAAGGTCGTCCCGCGCTGAAGGGCGCGGGCGAGGTATCGAGCCATGGAATGCACCCGCTGTGGCGCCTGCTGCGTGGCGCCGGACATCGCCGCGCTGGACAAGCCGCTGGGCCTGCGCTGCCCGCACCTGGGCGAGGACAACCTCTGCACCATGTACGAGCGGCGCCCCGCCATCTGCCGTGACTACCAGCCGGACGAGGTGTGCCGGCTCATCGAGGCGCCCACGCTGGAGGAGCGCGTCCACAAGTACCTGGCGCTCTTCGACCTCACCCAGGAGGCGCGCGCGGTGAAGGAGCGGGCGTGCCCCTCCATGAAGCTGGCCCGGAAGCTCTCCGCCCCGCCCTCATCGACCGCTGGCGGACGTCGCCCGTAGCGCCACGCGCGGGGCCCTTGTCCAGCGTCCCGGCGGGGCGATATCCCCGGGGGCGTGCCCTATCAGCCCTCCGAGCCCTTCCTGCCCGCGCCGGGCATCGCGAACGAACACGCGCAGACCATCTACGCGAACTTCGCGCGGCCCCGTCACGCCCCGCCGCTGAGGCGCGAGCGCCGCGAGCTGCCCGACGGGGACTTCATCGACCTGGACACCTTCGACGGGCCCTCGGGCGCGCCGCACGTCGTGGCCCTGCACGGCCTGGAGAGCTCGTCGCGCGCCGGCTACATCACCGCCGTCCTCCGGGGCGCGGCCCGGCGCGGTTGGGGAGCCACCGCGGTCAACTTCCGCTCGTGCAGCGGCGAGCCCAACCGGCTGGCGCGCTCGTACCACTCGGGGGACATCGGCGACACGCTCGGCGTGTTGCGGGAGTTGAAGGGCCGCGTCACCGGTCCCCTCTTCGCGGTGGGCTTCTCGCTGGGCGCCAACGTGCTGTGCCGGCTGCTGGAGGACCAGGGTGACGCCGCGCCGGTGGCCGCGGCCGCGTCCGTCAGCGCGCCATACGACCTGGACGCGTGCTGCCGCAGGCTGGATGGCCCGGGCCCCTTCCACCTCATCTACCGCGAGCGCTTCCTGCGCACGCTGAAGCAGAAGGCGCGCGACAAGCTGAAGCGCTTCCCGGACGCGTTCGACCGGCGCGCCATGGAGGCCGCGCGCACCGTGCGCGCGTTCGACCACGCCGTCACCGCGCCGCTCAACGGCTTCCGCAGCGCCGAGCACTACTACGCCGAGTCGTCCTCCGGCCCCCACCTGGGCGCCATCCGCCGCCCCACCCTGCTGCTCAGCGCGGCCGACGACCCCATGCTGGAGGCCCCCGTCATCCCGCCCGGCGCGCGGGACAATCCCCGCCTGAGCGTGGTGCTCACGTCCCACGGCGGCCACGTGGGCTTCGTCGGCGGCGAGGCCTGGCGCCCCCGCTTCTGGGCGGAGGACGAGGTGCTGTCCTTCTTCGACAGCACCCGCGCGTAGGCGCGGCGCCCAACTCAGCGCGCTAGCCGAACGACAGCAGGAAGCCGAGCTTCGCCGTGGGGCGGATGAGGCGCATCGTCCACGGCTTCTCCTCGGCGGGAGAGATTGCCCGGCGGAACGGCTCCTCCAGCCCCTCCAGGCCCGGGGCATTCAGCTCCATGAAGCTCAGCCCGCCGCGCACGAAGAAGGTGATGCGCGAGGGCATGCGCACCTCCAGCCCCAGCAACGCGCTCACGTACGTGTAGCCCACGCGCTCGAGCGACGGCACGGGAGGCTGGGACAGGTCCGACAGCCTGCGCTCCAACCGTCGCTCGTCCGCGGGCTGCGCGTGCCCGAAGTCGAGGCTGATGGCCGGCGTCAGCCAGCCCCGCATCGGCAACAGCGTCAGCCCCGCCCGCCCCCCCGCGCGGATGCCATTGTGGGTCGCGCCCAGGTGCAGCCGGACCAGCCGCGTCGGACGGAACGCGACGGACAACCCCGCCCCCTCGGGGATGCCCGCGTCCAGCATCAGCCCGAACGGCGCGATGCGCTCTGGATCCTGGGTGGCCTCCCGCCGCGACTCCAACCGCGGCACCGCCAGCGCGACGGGAGCGGACAGCAGCACGACCATCACCACGAGCGTGGACATCCTGCCCATCGACGGATTCCCCCGACCCCAGCCCGCCGCCATGCGTCGCGGCTCCTGACGTTTCCACCGACGCTCTCGGTGGCCCTTCGCCTCACCTCATGCCCCATACGATGGTGACGCCCCCCGCGACCGCCAACACCCCCACAGGTGAACGAGGCTCCGGCGCCACCCTTCCACCGGAGCCCGTCTCGCCCGCCCCACCCTCCCCCTCCTCCACGGCACACGCCCGCGTCCCCGACCCCTGGACACGACCTCGCGCGCCCTCCCCCTCCCCGCCCGACCTTCCCACCCACGACCCCCGCCCCCGTCCCCCCACTCCGGACATGGCCTCGCGTGCCGTCCCCCTCCCCGCCCCAGCCACCTCGTCCCAGGCGAGACCTGCCTCCCCACTCCAGGCACCGTCCCACCCTCGCCCCCGCCCCTCGACGCGCTCCGTCTCCCGCCCGCCCCCGTCGCCTCGCGGCCCGCGTCGTCCCCGCCGGGGACAGGCGATAGCATTTGGCGTGCCGAGCCCCGCGCGGTGTCGAAAACCCAGTGTCACCATGGGCTTGCGGGGTCTCCCGCGTGCCGCGGGGCCAACACCCGACCCGGTCGTCCGGAAAAATCTCCGGGCTTGTCGTACAGCCGACCTAACGTGCGGCTCCCGTCGATCGTGTCGTCGACGTGGAGGAGTCCCCATGCGTCGGTCCGCGCTCAACGCCACCCTGGTCGCCCTGTCCGCGTGCTCCAGCGCCACCGAGGGCCCGGTGCCAGCCGTCGAGCGCGTCATCAATCCCCGGACCCCCGAGGCGCAGGTGACCCGGCTGTGCAACGCCCAGGGCGCGTCCGCCAACGGCGTCGTCCGGGGATGGCGCCTCACGCTGAAGGGGAAGCGCTTCTCGCCCATGCCCGGCGGTGTGCTCACCGGCGAGCCGTTCGCGCAGCTTCCCCAGGTCACCTTGCGCGGCCCCTCCACGTACACGCTGCCGCGAGAGCGCGTCGTCTTCGTCGATGCGGAGACGCTGGAGGTCGACGTGCCCACGTCGGACACCGAGCCGGCCGTGGAGCTGGCCCCGGGCAGCTACGCGGTGGAGGTGACCAACCCCCTCGGAGGAACCAGCGCGCTGGAGGACGCGGTGCTCGTGGGGCCACCCGCCACGCTGACGCGGGTGGTGCCACCACCAGGGGGCTTCCGCTACGGAGAGGCCGCCACGCTCGTCGTGGAAGGCGCGGGCTTCCAACCCGGCACCCCACCGTCCCTCTTCCTGACGGTGCCGGTGGGCCCCGGGGAGACGCCCGACGACGAACGGCTCACCCCCGTCGCCGCGGAGTCCCCCACCGTCATCGAGGCCCAGACGCGCCCCTTCATCCTCGAGGCACGCTATGACCTCGTCCTCGGCCTGCCCGAGGGATGCCAGACCCGCCTCGCGGGAGCGGTGGACGTCACGTACCCGCACCTGGGCGCATTGACGATGTCCCCACGCTCGGGCGACGCGGAGGCCGACGTCACCGTCCACATCCAGACCGTCCCCACGGGGAGCGAGCACGGCTTCACCGGAGTGCCCGGTGTCTTCGTCTGGGCCCCCCTGAAGCTGGCGCCCACGAACCACGTGCGAATCCCGCTGCGCGACGTGGTCCGGGAGTCCCCCACCGACCTGCGCGCCGTGCTGCCCACCTGCTCGGGCGCGCGCGCGCCCGTCGACGACCCGGGGTGCCCCCATGGCCTGGCCCCGGGTGGCCCGTACATCGTGGAGGTCATCGACCCGAGCAACGGGGCCTTCGGAGAGCTGCGCGACGCGCGGGGCTTCACCGTGACGCAGCGAGGAGCGCTCGACGCCGCCCCCGAGGCGGAGGCGCCCGCGCCGTGAGTGGCCTGCTCGTCGTCGTGCTCACCACGCTCGCCTCGGCGCGCCCCGCCCCCAAGGCGCAGGAGCCCGTCCCGGGGCACGTGCTGCTCGCGCCCAAGGTGGGGTTCTTCAAGTCCACGGCGGCGCTGAGCGGAGACCTCTACCTCGCCATGGAGCTGGGCTACGTCACCCCGCTGCTGAAGCGCAGGCTCGCGGTGACGTTGGAGGTGGGCTACCACCGGCCGCAGAAGAAGGGGACGCTCGGGGACCCGCAACTGCGCGGCGACGCGGCGGACGCCGAGTACACCGTCGCGGTCCGCGAGGCGGCCTTCCTCCTCTCCGCCGTCTACCGCTTCGAGCGCGCGGTGGGCACGCTGACGCCCTACGTGGGGGGCGGCCCGGGGCTCTACCTGCACCGGGCCACGTCGGACGTCCTCGGCGCCACCGCGTCGGAGAGCGGGGGCGGCTTCGGCTTCCAGGCGCTGGTGGGCGTGGAGCTGCCGGTGGGCACGGGCGGCGCCTTCCTGGAGGCCCACTACCACTTCGCGCCGCTGGACCTGGTCACCACCGGGGACGTGAACGTCGGCGGCTTCCTCGCGGGGGCGCTGGGGTACCGGCTGCGGCTGTGACGCCCGCCGGCCGGAAGCGCGCTCAGGCCTTCGCCACGGGGGTGCGGAACACCTTCAGCCAGTCCTGGGCCACCAGGTCGCGCACCGCCACCTTCAGCGTGTCCAGCAGCTGGTGCAGCGCCTCCGCGCTGTCGCCCGGGGCCTCGTGGACGTGCTCCTTCTGGCCGTCGAACACGCGCAGCTTGCCTGGCACCAGCGCGATGACGGGCTGCGTGGGGTGGCGCTTGCGCAGGAGCCCCAGGAACAGGGGGTGGTCCTCGTCCGGCCGCCGCAGGTCCACCACCACCACCGCGGGCGCGGCGGCGGCGATGGAGGCCAGGGCGTCATCCGTGTCGCCCGTGGCGGAGATGGTGAGCCCGGGTTCGTCGGACTCGAGGATGCGCCGCAGGAGCTCGCGGGACGCGGTGTGGGGGCTGGTGACGAGGACGCGGCGCATCAGGAAGCGAATCTAACCCTTCCAGACGGCGATCGCCGCGCCCGTGAAGGCGACCGCCGAGCCCACCACCCGGGCCACGGTGGCCGGCCGGCCCTCCACCATGGCGTCCCAGACCAGGCTGGTGACGAGCTGCGCGGCCATGAGCAGCAGGACGGACTGGACGGCGCCCATCCGGCCGATGGCCCAGGGCATCCCCAGGACGATGACGACGCCACACAGCCCGGGCAGCAGGTGCCACATGGTGAAGCCGGGGAAGCGCCCCTCGGCGCCCGCGTCGGGCCACAGGGCGGGCACCGAGCGCACCAACGCGTAGACGCCGAAGGTGGCCACCGTGGCGACCACCATGTTCAACAGCACCGCGCCCAGCAGACCCCACTGGCCGGCGAAGCGACGATTGAGACCACCCTGGGCGACGACCGCCAGCCCACACAGCAGGGGAACGAGCGAGACAAAACGCATGGGCGCGGGCCAGTACCCCGAACGCGGGGGCCCCTGCAAGAAGCCAGGCGCGGCCCCGGCCAGCCGCGCGGATCCACGCATCGGGCTGGCGCATCGCGGTATGACCGGCTACGTCCCCGCTTCGCCCATGGACGCCCCCCTCGAGCTCCACTTCGACTGCGGCACGCTGGTGGCGCCCTCGCTGCCGGAGGACGCGCGGCTGCTCGGGCTCTTCCAGAAGGACGGGCGCACGGGCGTGTACCGCGCCCCCGCCTGGCACTACCGGGAGGTGGTGCTGCGGCTGCGCGAGCTGGGCGTCGCGTACGAGGACCGCGCGAAGCGCTTCGAGCCGCTGGAGGTCTCGCTCGCCACGCCCATCACCCCGTTCCCCCACCAGCGGCAGGCGCTGGACGCGTGGACGAAGGCCGGGGGCCGGGGGCTGGTGGAGCTGCCCACGGGCGCGGGCAAGACGCTGCTGGCGGTGCTCGCCATCGCGCACGTCAAGCGCCCCACCCTCGTCGTGGTGCCCACGCTGGACCTGATGGCGCAGTGGCAGGGCGTGCTGTCGCGCCACCTGGCGCAGCCGGTGGGGATGCTCGGCGGGGGCGTCAACGACCGGCAGCCGTTGACGGTGACGACGTACGACTCGGCCGCGTTGCAGACGGAGTTCCACGGCAACCGCTTCGGCCTGCTGGTGTGCGACGAGTGCCACCACCTGCCCGCGCCCAGCTACCGCTTCATCGCGGAGGGTTCGCTGGCGCCGTACCGGCTGGGCCTCACCGCGACGCTGGAGCGCACCGACGGCGGCGAGCGCGTGTGCGAGCGGCTCATCGGCCCGCGCGTGCACCGCACGGACATCCGCGAACTGCAGGGCGAATACCTGGCGCCCTACGAGGTGAAGCGGGTGGAGGTGCCCCTGACGGAGGACGAGAAGGCGCGCTACGACACGGCGCGGGCGCTGTACCTGAACTTCGTGCGCAAGCTGGGCGTGCGCCTGTCCGCGCCGGACGGGTGGGCGCGCTTCCTGGCGCAGAGCCAGCGCAGCGACGAGGGCCGCGCGGCGTACCGGGCCTACCGCGAGCAGCGCCGCATCGCGCTCACCTCCAGCGCCAAGCAGCAGGTGCTGTGGCGCATCCTGATGGAGCACCGCGAGGACCGGGTGCTCGTCTTCACCGACGACAACGAGACGGTCTACACGCTGGCGCGCCGCCTCTTCCTGCCCGCCCTCACGCACCACACGCCGGTGCCGGAGCGCAAGGCGCTGCTGGCCGCGTTCGCCTCCGGCGAGCTGCCGGTGCTGCTCACCTCGCGCGTGCTGAACGAGGGCGTGGACGTGCCGGACGCGCGGGTGGGCGTGGTGCTCAGCGGCAGCGGGAGCGTGCGCGAGCACGTGCAGCGGCTGGGACGCATCCTCCGCAAGCGCCCCGGGAAGCGGGCCCTCCTGTACGAGGTGTGCTCGGCGCAGACGGCGGAGAGCGGCATCAGCGAGCGGCGGCGGCAGCACGACGCCTATCAGGAGGAGGGCTGAGATGCTGACGCGCGAGCTGCTCGCCTTCCGCGTGCGAGAGGGCGTGCTGCGCCCGGCCTTCGTGAAGCGCGACGACGCGGCGCTGCTGACGCTCGCGGCGGACCTGCTCGCGACGGTGGAGGCCTCCAAGGGCGTGGCGTGCGACGACGTGGAGGAGACGCTGGGGCTTTCGGCCGGGGCCTTCTCCAAGCCCAAGGTCGCCCGGGGCTTCGTGAAGCTGCTCGTCGACCGGCTCGTCTTCGAGGAGGCCGCGGAGGGCATCTCCGGGCAGCGCTGGGAGCGCTTCCGGGACGCGGCCCGCGTGCTGCGCGCGCTGCCCGCCGACGCCACGGTGGAGGTGTACGAGGCACGCTTGGGCGAAGCGCTGGCCGCGCCGCTGCCGGACGCGCGCGCCGCGCTGTATGCGGACCTCCCCGGGCACCGGAAGCTGGTGGGCTGGGACGGCGACGCGCTGGCGCCCCAGGCGCTGGTGGACCGCTACAACCTGGCGCTCGCGCAGGGGCCGCTGTTGTCCGCGCGCAGGCTCACGCTGCGGGCGCGCGCGCCGGAGCTGCTGCGCGTGCGCAAGGCGCTGCGGTGGCTGAAGTTCTGTCGGCTGGTGGCGGAGGTGCGCCGCGACGGGGAGGACTGGGAGCTGGAGGTGGAGGGGCCCGGCGCCATGCTGGCGATGCAGAAGAAGTACGGCCTGCAACTGGCCACGTTCCTGTCCGTGGTGCCGGTGCTGGAGCGCTGGGAGCTGAAGGCCACGGTGGAGCCGGCGCGCAAGCCGGTGACGCTGGTGCTCGGAGACAAGGACCCGCTCGTCTCGCCGCTGCCCGCCGCGCTGGGGCACGTGCCCGACGAGGTCGCGGCGCTGGCCACCGGCTTCGAGGACGACGCGTGGGAGCTGGACCTCACGCCGCTGCCGCGCCACGTGGGCGCCGCCGGGCTGTGCGTGCCGGACCTGCTCTTCCGCCACCGGAAGTCGAAGCGGGAGGTGGCGCTGGAGCTGTTCCACCCGTGGCACGCGGGGCCGCTGACGCGCCGGCTGGCGGAGCTGCGCACGCGCCCGGACGCGGGGCTGCTGTTGGGCGTGGACCGCGCGCTGGCGAAGGAGTCCGCGGAGCGCGAGACGCTGGAGACGCACCCGCAGGTCATGCTCTTCCACGGCTTCCCGTCCGCGCGGAAGCTGCGCGAGCGGCTGACGAAGCTCGCGCCGGGCTGACGGCGGGGAGGTCAGCCGCCCTTGGGCCGGAACTGGGCGGCGAGGACGCTGAGCAGGCGGATGGCGCTGCGGTCGAGCTGCTTGGCGCGGCGCAGGAGGCGGCGCAGCTCCGCGGACTCGCCGTAGTCGCTGGGCGGCTCCGCGGCCCACTTCACCTCCTGCGACGGCTTGAGGCCGAGCGCCTCGTCCGCGGAGATGGAGAGCACCACGCACAACCGCCGGAAGGTCTGGATGCTCGGCAGCATGTGCCCGCGCTCCAGTCGCCCGTAGACCTCGCTCGCGATACCGATGCGCTCGGCGACGTCGGCCTGCGTCAGGTTCAGGCGGGTCCGGGCGATGCGCGCAGCGCCTCCGAGGCGGGATGCGAGGGTCTTTTCCATGTTCGTTAACCTAACGGGTTCATCTATGTCGATATGACTTGAGAGGTTGGCATCCAAGAACTTCCCAGGTAGTCTTGAGGGAGCAAGACTCCATGCGTTACCCCGGGTGACGCTCTCGCAGTGACGACCGCGAAGCCCATGCTCACCTTCCTGTTCGTGGATGAAGACCCGCTCGCGCTCGCCGCGCTGCGGCGCCTCGCGAGGGACCTGCCGGGTTGCAAGCGATTCGCGCGAGGCATGTGCGAGGCCCTCGTGCTGGTGCGCGACGAGCCGCCGCGGGTGCTGGTGAGTGGAGCCCTGCTGCCGGACGGCGACGGGCTGGGCTTGCTGGAGCAGGTGGGCGCGCGCCATCCGCGCACCGCCTGCGCGCTGAACGCGGTGCTCCCGCCCCAGCGCCCCTGCTCGCGCCCCATCACCTGGCTGGACCGCGCCGCGCCGCCCGCGGAGGTCCACGCGCTGCTGCGCAGGTTGGGCACGGGCCCCCTCGCGTGAGGTGACGGCGGAGGACGTGGCACGTCGGGTCGGACCTCCGCCCCCGGCGGCGCGGAGAGGTCCGCGTTAAGGTGCCCCGTCCACGCCATGAAGCTCTACGCCATCAGCGACCTGCACCTGCGCCACGCCGACAACCGGCGCGCGCTCGAGCACCTGCCCGCCTACCCCGACGACTGGCTCATCGTCGCGGGGGACGTGGGCGAGACGGTGGCGGACCTGGAGTTCCTGCTCACGCGGTTGAAGGCGCGCTTCCAGCAGGTCCTCTGGGTGCCGGGCAACCACGAGCTGTGGACGCTGCCCACGGAGCAGCCGTCGCTGAAGGGCGAGGCCCGCTACCAGCGGCTGGTGGAGGTGTGCCGAGCGCACGGCGCGCTCACCCCGGAGGACCCGTATCCGCGCTGGCCGGGCCCGGGGCCCCACCGCGTCATCGTCCCCATGTTCCTGGGCTACGACTATTCGTTCCGCCCGGACCACGTGCCGGAGCACCAGGCGCTGGCGTGGGCGGCGGAGCACGACCTGCTCTGCACGGACGAGGTGCTGCTGCATCCGGAGCCCCACCCCACGCGCGCCGCGTGGTGCGCCGCGCGCGTCCAGGCCACGCGGGCCCGGTTGGAGACGCTCCCCGCGGACTGCGCCACCATCCTCGTCAACCACTACCCGCTGCGACACGAGCACGCGTGGCTGCCGCGCATCCCCCGCTTCTCCATCTGGTGTGGCACGAAGCAGACCGAGGACTGGCACCTGCGCTACCGCGCCGAGGTCGTCGTCACCGGCCACCTCCACATCCCGCTCACCCACTGGCGGGACGGCGTGCGCTTCGAGGAGGTGTCGCTCGGCTACCCGCAGCAGTGGCGGCACCGGGGCTCGCTGGAGGACTGCCTGCGCGAAATCCTGCCGGGCCCCGCGCCGCGCGTCCCTTGAGCGGGACGGGGGGCCCCTGGAACGGCGAAGCCCCGGGCGGTCCGTGAGGAAACGGACGAGCCCGGGGCCTGCCCGGCGCGACCCGCGAGGGCCGCGCCGTCACTTCACCTCAGTCGACTACTTGTGCGACGCGATGAACGCGATGCCCTGGTAGCCGCCCTTGGCGCCGTAGACCTCGATGTAGTACTTGCCGGCCGGCACGTTCAGGAGGTTGCACACCTCGGACTGGTGCTCCTTCACGCTGCGGCAGTCGTAGTCGAACTTCGACGGGGGCGAGCCCAGCTTGACGTAGATGTCCGGGTTGCCCTCGCCCTCGCCCGTCTGGACGTAGAGGCTGTTGATGCCGGTGCCGGGCTTGCGCTCCGGGACGTCGATGGTGAACACCGTGGAGGAGCCGGCCACGCCGGAGAGGTTCTTCACCGCCACGCCGCTCTGCACGGGGATGTAGCCACCCTTCCAGGTCACCTTCAGCGTCACGCCCGTGAAGGCGCTGTAGCCGTTGAGCATCACGAACCACTTGCCGTGGCTCGGCGCGGCGAAGAGGCACGTCTCCTCGTTGCCGGACTTGTACGGACGGCAGTCGTACTGGCTGGTCGTCGGGGCGTTGTTGAAGCGGACGTACATGTCCGCGTCACCCGTGCCACCGGTGATGGTGAAGTTCAGGTCGAACGCACCCTCGGGGACCGTGATGGAGTAGTACTTCTTCTCGCCCTTCGCGCCACCGATGTTGGTGACCGGCAGGTCCTTCTCGATGGGCAGGTCGTCCACGATGATGGGCACGCCCACGCCCACGGCCTTCCAGGCGTTGCTCACCGAGGTGACGGTGGCGGCGTCGTAGCCGAGCTGCGTGGCGGCCAGCTCGGTCGCGTTCTTCGCGGCCTCGAAGTTCGAGGTGGCGATGAGGATGTCCGCGTTGGCCTTGTAGAAGATGCGCGCGGCCTTCTCGATGCCGATGCCCGCGACGACGGTGGTCGTCTTGTTACGCGGGTGCGTGCCGCCCTCGGACAGCAGGTAGAACGCGAGGTTGGAGATACCGGAGCTGTAGTGCACGTCCACGCCGGAGCTGTAGTCCGGGAAGTAGTCCAGCGAGTCGCCGTCCTGCGTGGGGTTCGCCATGTAGCGCAGGGCGTCGTTCGGGATGGACGGCGTCCAGATGTCGTCGCCGACCAGCCACGTGCGGGCGCTGACCACCTTGCCGTCGCCGTACCACTCGCAGACCGCGCCGAAGATGTCCGAGAAGGACTCGTTCAGGCCGCCGGACTCACCGGAGTAGATGAGCTCGGACTCGTAGTCGGTCACGGCGTGGGTCAGCTCGTGCGCCGTCACGTCCAGCGAGTTCGCCAGGTTGCTGGCGTTCACGCCGTCACCGTCGCCGTACACCATCTGGGTACCGTCCCAGAAGGCGTTCACGTAGGCGACGCGGTGGTGCACGGTGCTGATGAGCGCCGCGCCCGCGTTGTCGATGGAGTCACGGCCGAACAGCTCGTTGTAGCAGTCGTACACCGTGCCCAGGTGGTCGTAGTTGGTGTTGACGACCGGGTCGGCGTGCTCCGGCTGGCCCTCGGTGCGCACCAGCGTACCGGGCAGCGTGGAGGTGTTGTTGCCGTTGTACATGCGGCGGTTGAGCGCCGGGTGCACGTTGTGGAGGATCTCGATGACGTCGCCGTTCTTCGAGTTCACCAGCACGTCGTCGTCGACCTTCAGGCCCTCCGGCGTCTCGCCCGTCCGCTTGATCTTGTAGACCAGCAGGAGGTCGCTGCCGTCACGCCAGTAGACGAGCTGCGCGTCCTTGTGCGTGGTCAGACCCTCGTGGTTGCTGCGGTCCGCGAGCACCGAGGCCACCGCGTCCTCGGCCGACACGGTCGGCTTCAGCTCGGTCTTCAGGTCGCTGCGGATGTTGCCGTTCGCCGCGATGATCTGGCCCGCGCGGGTGTGGATGCGGAAGTCACCGCCCTCCACCGCGAAGCCATTGATGGTCGCACCAAAGCGGAAGTGGCTGTCGCCCTGACGATCCGTGTAGGCCTTCTTCAGGAACAGGTCGCCCGCGTTCAGGTTGAAGTGCGGGGCAACCGCGGCCAGCGCCGTGGTCAGCTCCGCCTTGCCCAGGGCGGCGATGCCCGCGGGAGGAACGGTCAGCGAGGGCAGGGCGCTCGCGGGACCGAAGGTGATGAGATCAGGCACCTTGTCGGCATCGACATGGATGACCTGGGTCCCCGCGGAACCCAGGGCCGCCGTCTTGCTGGCGGTCTCCTGCGGCTTCGCCTCGGGGGCAGGGGTGGACTCGTTGCAACCAACCAGGAACGACAACGCTGCTACGCCCAGCACACTGCGCACTCGGTGATTCGCCATGTAATCCTCCTAAGCGGAAAGATTAGGAAGCACAGTGTCACAGGACGGTCGCCCATTTCAAGGTTGCGCGATAATTTTACTAAGTGCCCTATTCTTATTTTCCGAGTCTTGGCCAAAATCGCCATGTTTTTCATCGACTTAGGGCACTCACCACCCCCGTCTCCGGAGATTCGTGTGACGTAGTGGGTAACCCCAGCTTGTGTCGAATTCCTCGAAAAAGTGGTGGCCGAAGACATTCCAGCGGAGTCCGCGCGCGCGAGGAAAGAGGAATTTTCCCAGCATTTTCCTGGCGAGCGCGCTGCGGGCTTTCCCTTGGGAGAAAGCAGCAGGTCGGCGCGCGTCGCGCTTTGCGTGCATGAGGGGCTGCGCGAGGCTTCGCGCCCGGGAGGAAGGGACATGCGCGCACTGCAGCTGCAGCGACTCGACGGGCCCGAGGGGCTCGCGTTGGTGGACATGCCGGAGCCCGAGGCCGCGGACGCGGTGCTCATCGACGTGGTGGCCGCGGGCGTGAGCTTCCCGGACCTGCTGCTGACACGAGGGCAGTACCAGATGAAGCCACCGGTGCCGTTCGTGCCGGGCGTGGAGGTGGCGGGCGTGGTGCGCAGCGCGCCCGCGGGCGCGAGCGTGAAGACGGGCGACCGGGTGATGGCGTTCAGCTTCGGGCTGGGCGGCTTCGCGGAGGTGGTGGCCATCCCCGCGGAGATGGTGTTCCGCATCCCCGCGCGGTGGAGCTTCGAGGCCGCCGCGGGCGTGGTGATGAACTACCACACGGCGCACTTCGCGCTGCACCGTCGCGGGCGGCTGAAGGCCGGAGAGACGGTGGTCGTCCACGGCGCCGCGGGGGGCGTGGGCACGGCCTCCGTGCAGGTGGCGCGGGGCGCCGGGGCCCGAGTGCTCGCGGTGGTGAGCGACGAGCGCAAGGCGCAGGTGGCGAAGCAGGCCGGCGCGCACGAGGTGCTGTTGTCCACCGGGGACTGGCCCGCCCAGGTGAAGGAGAAGACGGGCGGGCTGGGCGCCAACGTGGTGCTGGACCCGGTGGGCGGCGACATCTTCGACAAGAGCCTCAAGGTGCTCGCGCCGGAGGGGCGCCTGCTCGTGGTGGGCTTCGCCGGAGGGCGCATCCCGGAGGTGGCGGTGAACCGGCTGCTGCTGCGCAACGTCGACGTGGTGGGCGTGGCGTGGGGCGGCTTCCTCATCCACGAGCCGTCGCTGACGGCCACCATCGCCAAGGACCTGGAGGCCATGGCCGACCAGGGCGTGCTCGAGCCGGTGGTGGGCGCCGTCTTCCCCCTCGAGCAGGGGACGCAGGCGCTGCGAGAGCTGGAGACCCGCCGCGCCACCGGCAAGGTCGTGCTGCGCATCAAGCCCGGCTGACGCGCGCCTCGCGGACGCCCACCCGCCGTGCGGGCGGGCTCGCCGCCGCGCCCTGTCCCCCGCGGCGCGGCGGTCACACCTTGCATCCGTGAGGAGCACGCCATGGCGGATGACACCCTGGACCGGAAGCATCAGCGGGAGCGCGAGGAGGAGCGGCGCCGCCTGCGTGAACAAGAGGGGAGAGACCTGGAGGTCGAGGCCCGCCGGGGCACGCGCCCCCTGGAGGGCTACGCGGGAGGTCACACGACGTGGGTGAGCGCCCAGGACGACGCCGCCGCCTCGCGCGTCCACGCCCACGACGCCGAGGAGTCCTGGAAGGCCAGCGAACGTCAGGCCCGCCTGGAGCCCGAGCCCGAGGACGCCGAGTCGCCGGAGGCCCGGCCGCCCCCCGAGCGGGATTGAGGCGACGCGCGGAGGCGGGCCCCGAGCGCGCCGCCCCGCGTCCGGGAGCCCCTGTTAACGTCGCGCCGTGGCTTCCACCTCGCTCCCCTCCCCCGTCACGCTCCAGCCCGACGAGGCGCGGCGCTTCCTCGTCGGTCAGCTCGGGCTCGCGGGCCCGCTCCTGCCCCCGGGCGCGCGCGGTGTCCGGGCCCTGCTCAAGTCGCTGCGCTGCATCCAGTTGGATCCGCTGGACGTCATCGGCACCAACGCGGACCTGGTGGCGCTGGCGCGCGTGGACGGCTTGAAGCGCGGCGACGTGTACCGCCACCTGATGCCCGGACACGCCTTCGAGCACTTCGCGAAGGAGCGCTGCCTGCTGCCCGCCAGCGCCTTCCCGTACTACCGGGAGCAGGCCGCCACGCGGACGCCCTGGTGGAGCCTGGAGGAGCGCCTGCGGCGCGTGCCGGAGCCGGTGCTGCGCGCGGTGCTGGACGAGGTGGTGTCCCGGGGGCCCTCCTCGCCCCGGGACTTGAAGGACCATGGCGCGGTGGTGCCCATCGACTGGAGTGGCTGGAAGGGCACCGCGCGCGCCACCGCCATGGCGCTGGAGGTGTTGTGGGCCCGCTGCGAGGTGGTGGTGTGCGGGCGCGTCCAGGGAGGCAAGGTCTACGACGTGCCCCACCGCGCCCTGCCCCGCATGGCCGCCGCCACGACGAAGCACACCTTCGAGCGCTGGGCGCTGCTGGAGCGCGTGGAGGCCGCGGGGCTGCTCAGCCGCGCCAGCGGACCCCACTGGTCGATGCTGGCCCCGGTGCGCACCTCGGGGCTCCCGGACACGCTCGTGCGCGAAGGCATGCTGGAGGAGGTCTCCGTGCCGGGCTCACCTCGGCGCTATCTGGCCCCACGGGGCTTCCGCGAGCGCGCGTTCCCGGAGCCCGACGCGCGCATGCGCATCCTCGGGCCGCTGGACCCGGTGTTGTGGGACCGGGGCCTCGTGCGGGTCGCGTTCGGGTTCGACTACATCTGGGAGGTCTACAAGCCCCCGGCCCAGCGCAAGTGGGGGTGGTACGTGTGTCCGTTGCTCCACCGGGGTCGGCTCGTCGGGCGGCTGGAGGCGCGGGTGCGCGAGGGCGAGCTGCAGGTGGACAACCTCTGGCGCGAGAAGGGCGTGAAGCTGGATGACGCGGCGCTGGACGAGACGCTCGCCCGCCACGCGGCGGCCTGTGGCGCCCTCCGGGTCCGTCGCCCCCGGGCGCGCGTGGCCTCGTGACGTTTGCTCAGCGGGGCTCGGGGGGCGCCGGCAGCTCGCGCTCCAGGGCCTCCGCGGCGCCCGCGTCGCGCAGCACGCCGAAGCGCTGACGCGAGCACGCGAGCAGGTGCCCCGCGTAGACGGTGTCCGACAGCGCCTCCGCGTACTCGCCATGCGCCGCGAGCACCCGCGCCCGCTCGTCCACCAGGTGGGCGAGGATGCGCGCCTGCTCCGCGTGGGCGAACAGGCGCACCACGGAGCGCGCGTCGAACAGGAGCAGCGTGTCGAACTCCATCCCGAGCGTGGTGAGGCACGCCTCGCGCAGCCCCTGGAGGCACGCATCGCGTGACTGCTCCGCACGCATGCGGGCGAGGTTCGGGGCCAGCCGGCCGAGCTCGCGAAGGGCCTGGAGGGTGAGGACCTGACGCAGAAGGGGCATGCGGAGGGCAACTACACCTCGGACGCACGGAATCATCCAGTCCCACCGCTCCAGGGTCTCGCCGGCCATGGAGCGATGGACCGGTGCCGCCCACCGCGCCACACTCGGCGGATGCGCCCGTCACGCCTCGTCCTCGTGCTCCTGTTCCAGTCGCTCGCTGCCCAGGCCGCCGAGTATCGGGTCGGCCCGGACCAGGCGTATGCCAGCATCGGAGCGGTGCCCTGGGAAGCGCTCCAGCCCGGTGACACGGTGTACATCCACGCGCGACTCACGCCGTACGTGGAGAAGTGGGTGCTCGGACGCAGGGGCACCGCGACGGCGCCCATCACCGTGCGCGGCGTGCGCGATGAGGCGGGCAACCTGCCGGTCATCGTCGGCGAGAACGCGACGACCCGCTCGCAGCTCGACTTCTGGAACGAGCAGCGCGGCATCCTCAAGATTGGTGGCGCCAACTCGCCCGCGGACACCCTGCCCGCCTACATCGTGGTGGAGGACCTGCACCTGCGTCGCGCGCGCGGGTCGTTCACGGGCCGCTCCGGCTCCTCCTCGTACACCGCCAACGCCGCGGCCATCTTCATCGAGAAGGGCGAGCACATCACCATCCGGGGTTGCGTCCTGGAGGACAGCGGCAACGGCCTGTTCATCGCCAGCGAGACGTCGGACGTGCTCGTCGAGCGCAACGAAATCCGGGGCAACGGCAATACCGGCAGCATCAAGGAACACAACGCGTACACGGAGGCGCTGGGCATCACCTATCAGTTCAACCGCTTCGGCCCGCTGTGCGTGGGCTGCCAGGGCAACAACCTGAAGGACCGGTCCGCCGGCACCGTCATCCGGTACAACTGGATCGAAGGCGGCAACCGTCAGCTCGACCTGGTGGACTCCGAGAGCCCGAAGCTGCTCGCCGACGCGTCGTATGGACGCACGTTCGTCTACGGAAACGTGCTCATCGAGCACGATGGCGCCGGCAACCGGCAGATCATCCACTTCGGCGGGGACAGTGGGAACGTGGCGAACTACCGCCCCCAGCTCTACCTCTTCCACAACACCGTCGTCTCGACGCGCACGGACCGCACGACGCTGCTGCGCCTGTCCGACAACACGCAGACCGCCGATGTGACGAGCAACGTCGTCATGGTGACCGCCAGCGGTAGCAACAACCTGTCGCTCTCTGACGAGGCGGGGACGCTGCGCCATGGCGGCAACTGGTACGCCCCCGGCTACCTCCCGGCGTTCGGACCGGTCACCGGCGCCGTGGTCGATACAGGCGGAAACCTCACGGGCAGCAATCCAGGCTTCGTGGACCCGGCCGGGAACTACCACCTGGAACCGGCGTCCCCGCTTCGGGGCAAGGCGGTCGCGCCGCCCGCGGAGGCCCGTGGCATGCTCGTGGACCGGCAATACGTGAAGCATCGCGGCGCGGAGCAGCGCGTGGTGAGCAGCCCCGCGCATATCGGCGCCTTCGGTGACAGTGGCGACCCCATCCCCGGTTCGCCGGATCCAGAGACTCCCGACTCCGGCGTTCCCGACCCCGGGACTCCCGACGCGGGGCCCGATGTGCAGGACTCGGGGACGCCCGACGCGGGACCGGTCACGCCGGACTCGGGGACGACGAATCCACCGGGCGATGACGATGGAGGCTGTGGCGCCACGGGCGGAGGCTTCGCGGGCCCGCTCGGCCTGCTCTTCCTGGCGGCGCTCACACGGCGCAGGAGGCCAGCGCGGAGCTGAGGTGGAAACCGACGCAACTCCAAGGCCATCCTACGACGATTCCTCGGAGTCGAAGTCGCGGGAGCGGTGGGCCTTCAGGATTCGCACGAAGCTCTCACGCCGACGCGCCTCGGAACGACGCAGCGAGTCCAGATTGGCGATCCAGACCGCCGCGTACGACCTCGGGTCCTCGCGCACCACGTCGACGAGCGCGTCGAGGAAGTTCCGGACCCGCTCCGGCTCCCGCCGCGCGGCGGGCGTCACGACATCCCATTCATACTCCGCCACCTCGTGCAGCGCGCCCTCCACGAAGGTGAGCACCCGGAAGATGATGAGGAGCCACCCCTCCGGGCCCTCCTGGGTGAGCACCCACTCGAGGGCCTTGGAGTCCGAGGCGAGCTTCGGCAGTCCCTCGAGGTACGCCTGGAGCGCCTCGGCCGAGAGTTCCTCGCCGGGCAGGGGCGGTTCGACGACGGTCTCCTCGGGCAGGAGGTCGAGCGCGGGGCGGTCCGGCATGCCCTCGGGTGAGAAGACCACGGAGCCCAGCCGCTTGCCGCCCCCGCCGGCATAGGTCGCGAAGGCGTCGAGTCGCCGTGCCTCCAGGTCGAAGACATAGACATAGGCCACGCCCCCGGTCGCATCCGGCGAGACCGGGAGGCTCGAGTCCTCATCCGCCTTGCGGTCATCCTCCGCCCCATCGCCCCCCATCATGCAGGTGGACCAGCCCCAGGGGGCCTCGTCGATGAGCCGCGCCACCACGGCCCCAAGGTCCCCCCCGGCGCGCTTGACACGCCACATGAGGTGTTGCCCGAGGCCGATGGGATAGCCATCCCAGTGATGATAGACGCCGCGCCAGGGCCGCGAGGAGACGTGCTCGGGAATCCCCGAGCCCGTCGTGTACACAGCGATTGCACCGGGAGTCGACATGGAAGGGGAGTGTATCCCCCTTGCAGGACAAGCCCCGAATCGGTCGCTACCACCGGGTTGGCGTCGGCACCCACGGCTTCATCCATGCGCAAATCCGGGTGAGTCTGGAGGAAGGGTTTTTGGAGTCACCATTCCCACCCAACCCCATCCCGGCATCATGGACTTCTCGGCCGAGCAGGCCGAAGAGCCCCTCGATTCACTGGAGACGGCCGCGCTCGCGCTCGACGCCTGGTCCGTGTGTAGTCGCTCCGAAGGGGGTTCGGAGAGGTCGCTCCTCGGAGACGCCCAGCAGCAGGGGCTGGGGTCGAGGAACCTGCGCGGAGCTGCCCCCTGTACGACAACAGGGGCAGGCTGCGAGACTTGCGCCCAGTGGTCGCCCCCGCTCCTCCCGCCCAGACTCCCGCGTCGCGTCCCGCGTCCCCCGCGCCGGGCTGGCGTGGTTCGCTCGCGGTCTTCGCCACGGCCTTCGTCTTCCTCCTCGCGTTGGAGGCGCTCCTGCGCCGTCCCCCGTCGGAGGGCTGGCGTTTCCAGGCGTGGGACTCCGAGCGGATGATGCAGACGCTGTCGCTGCGGGAGCTGCGCGACGAGCCGCTGCGCTCGCTCTGGTATCTGCACATCCAACCGCCGCTGTTGGACGTGTTCCGCGCCACGCTCGCGCAGCTCCACCGTTCCCTGGACGGCGCGGCGCTGGTCGACGCCGTGGACCGCTGGACCTACGTCGCGTGGGCGGGCGTCTTCGCGCTCATCACCATGCTCGTCTTCCGCTGGGTATACCGGCTCGCGGGGCGCAACGTCGCGCTGGTGGGCGCGGCAGTGAGCACGCTCCACCCAGCGGCGCTCGCCTTCGCCACGCTGCTGGATGGCACGTTGGCCAGCGCCGCCGCGTTCCTCTGGTTCAGCTACGAGCTGTGGCGCTTCCACCGCGCCGAGGGCTCCGTGGCCCGGCTCGCCGCCGCGTCACTCGTCCTCTTCTACCTGCGCTCCATCTTCCAGTGGCCCTTCTTCGCCCTGGTGGCCCTGTGCCTGCTCGCGATGCGAGTCCCGCGCGGACAGGTGGCGCGATACCTCGGTGTGACGCTCCTGGTCGCGGGCCCCTACGTCCTCAAGCAGCAGGTGCTCTTCGGCACGCCGATGACCTCCACGTTCGACGGGCTCAACTTCTGCCGCGCCATCGGCATGGGGGAGCCGGACCTGGGCGCGGTGAAGCTGCCACCGGGCGCGCTCCCCACCTCGCTCCCCTCCCCCTCCAGCGCCGCGGTGTTGCGCGTGGAGGACAAGCTGGGAGGGCACTTCAACTACAACCACCTGGACTACCTGAGGTACTCGGCGGGACTGAAGCACGTCTGTCGCCAGGCCCTGCTCGCGCGGCCCGTCACCGCGACGCTGGCGTCGTTCGTCGAGAACGCCGCCCTGTACGGTCAGCCCTCCAGCCGCTACCAGCCCAATGCCCTCGTGGACCGGCTGCCCTGGCGGGAGCCACTCGACGTCGTGTTCTCGTGGCCGGTGCTCGCAATCCTGGGGCTCGCCCTGGGCATCGGCGCCGCCCGGAGACTGGAGGGCCGTGACGCGTGGCTTCGCGCGGCGGGACTGGTCCTGCCCGTGCTCTTCGTCTTCACGGTGAGCATCATGTTCGAGAAGGGCGAGAACATGCGGTTCAAGTACTTCCTCGAGCCGGTGCTGCTCGTCTTCTTCTGCGCGGAGCTGTCCCGCCTGACGTCCCGGGTCCTCTCCCGCCCTTCCGTCCCCACGTCCGCCGCCTCCGACGAACCGCTCGCCCGTTGACGAAAGCGGTGACGCCCGCCGACGTCCTGGACGCCCGGCTGCTCGTATCGTGACAGGAGTCGCACAATGGGTCCCGCCCGCGCGCGACGTGGGGGGCGCGGTGCTACGATGCGGGCCGGACATGAAGGACCTCGATGCCATTCTCCGCGCCCGTGAGCGCAGCCGGGGACCGTGGGTCCTGGCCACCGTGGTCGCCGTCTCCGGCTCTTCCTATCGCAAGCCCGGCGCCCGGATGCTGATGGGCGAGGACGGGTGGCTCGCGGGCGGTGTCAGCGGCGGTTGCCTGGAGGCGGACATCGTCCGCAAGGCGTTCTTCTGGACGAGCAGTGGCCCGCGCGTGCTGCGCTACGACTCCACGGGTGAGGGCGCCGAGGACGAGGGCGGACTGTCCTTCGCGCTCGGGTGCAACGGCGTGGTGGACGTGATGCTGGAGCGCTGTGAGCCGGGCCCGCTCGACGCGCTCGCCTTCGCGGACGAGGCGCGGCGTCAGGGGCGTCGCGCGGTGGTGGCCACCGTGTATCAGGGCCCCGCCAGCGCCCTGGGCACGCGGCTGATGATTCGCGACGACGGGCTGGAGGCCGGCGACGCGTCCGGCGCCCTGGGCGACGCCATGCGCGAGGCGGCGCGCGAGGCGCTCGCCGTGGGCCACACCTGGAGCGGCCCCTGCGCCGGCGCGGACGTACTGGTGGAGGTGGTGGAGCCACCGCACTCGCTGGTCGTCTTCGGCAGTGGCTTCGACGTCGCGCCCGTGGTGACCCAGGCCGCCGGGCTCGGCTGGCACGTCACCGTCGTGGCGGACCGGCCCGCGCCCACCCTGCGCCGCCGCTTCCCGCTCGCGCACGCGGTCGTGTCCGCGAAGGCGGGCGCCGCGGGTGACGCCCTGTCCCTCTCGTCGAGGACGCTCGCGGTGTTGATGACCCACAGCCTGCCCCAGGACCGGGAGCTGCTCGCGGCGCTGCTGCCGCGCAGGCTGCGCTATCTCGGCGTGCTCGGCCCGCGCTCACGGACGGAGCGGTTGCTGGAGGGACTGGCCTTCACGCCCACCGCCGCGCAGCTCGAGGCGCTGCATGCGCCCGTGGGCCTGGACCTGGGCGCGGAGGGCGCGGAGGAGATTGCCCTCTCCATCGTCGCGGAGCTCCAGGCCGTGGTGGCCGACCGCGCGGGAGGCAAGCTGCGCGACCGCCGCGCGCCCATCCACACGGTGGCGCCGCCCCCCGCGCGGAGGCTGGCGTGACGGTGGGCGTGGTGCTGCTCGCCGCGGGAGGCTCCTCCCGGCTGGGACAACCCAAGCAGCTCGTCACCCTCCAGGGGCAGAGCCTCGTACGCCGCGCGGCGGGCGCGGCGGTGGCGCTCGGCGAAGGCCCCGTGGTGGTGGTGCTCGGCGCGAGTCATGACGTCGTGGCCCCCCAGCTCGGGGACCTCCCCGTGCAACACGTGGCGCATGGAGGCTGGGCACAGGGCCCCGGGGGCTCGTTGCGCGCGGGGCTCCAGGCCCTGCTCGCGCGGGACGATGCGGGAAGGCTGGAGGCGGTGCTCGTCATGTTGTGTGACCAGCTCCGCGTCGATGTCGCGCACCTGCGCGCGCTGGTCGCCGCGTGGCGGGACTCGGGAAGGCCCGTGGTGGCCTCCGCCTATGACGGGACGCGCGGCGTCCCCGCGCTGTTCGCCCGCGCGGTGTTCGAGGAGCTGGACGCACTGCCTCCCGAGCAGGGCGCGCGCGGAGTGATTGCCCGCGAGCCCTCGCGGGTCGCCGAGGTGCCGCTCGCCGGTGGTGGCGAGGACGTGGACACCCCCAGGGACCTCGCGCGCTTGCGCTGACGTGAGACCCTCCGGCCTGACGCACGCGGACTTCGCGGCGCGGCTATCAGCCCACCGCCATCCGCTCTATGCTCCCGCCCCGACGCCGGGTGCCATCCGTCGAAGGGGGACTTCCAGCCATGGAGCAGCAGCGGCCCATCCTCATCCGCCTCCTCGCCATCGAAGGGGCGTCGGCGGAGCCCGAGGAAGCGCTCGCGCGGTCGAAGCAGCCGTGACGCCCGCGTCGCCATCCCGCCCTCGCGGGCCTTCGTCGCCATGACGCGCGCGGGAATCAAGCAAACCGTCCAACGACCTCCGTTGGCCCTGTGGCTCGCGCTCGCGCTGCCGATGCTGGTACTCTTCCCGGTGCTCCTCAACGCCCTGAAGGAGCGTGAGCACGTGCCCGTGGCCCCGAGGCCCGGCGTGCTCCTCGTCGCGCGCCCGGGTCGGGTCAGCGGTGCCTTCGACGAGACGGTGGTGCTGCTGCTGGAGACCGGTCCGGACCGCACGTGGGGCGTGGTGCTCAACCGCATGCGCCCCACTCCCGACGCGGCCCCGCCCCCGGACGTGGACCGCTGGGGTGGCCCGGTCCAACGGGGGAACCACGTCACCCTCACCCTCGAGGACCCGCCTCCCGAGGGAGCCATCCCCCTGCTGAAGGGCCTCTCCTGGCACCTGGGACGGCGTGAGGCGCGGTTGCCGGTCGGTCGCGCGCTCACCTTCGAGGGCCTGGCCGTGTGGGGCCCGGGCCAGCTCGAGTCGGAGATCGACCGGGGCGCGTGGTGGGTGACGCAGGCCACCGCCGCCGACGTCTTCACCGCGCCCGGCTCGCTGTGGGTGGAGCGCGCCTTCCAGCACCTGTGACGCGCGCGTCGTGGACCTGTCCGGTGCTCGCGCCTGCTCGCCTGGGTGCGCGAAGCGGTGCGGGGCCGCGAGCGTCCGCTGGCTGACACCGCCGCGGCTTCGCGCGGTGGATTCGGGTTGGAAGGCCCCGGGCCGTGGCTACTACCCGTGGGCCCCAATCGACACCCCTCCTGGATCCACCGCCATGCGACAGCTCCTTGCCCGCTCTTCGTCCCACCGTTTCCTCGCGCTGCTGATGACCACCTTGCTGACGGCCCCGCTGGCCCAGGCACAGACACCCGCGACACCGCTGGAGGACAACCAGCGCATCACCGAGGGCTACATCGCCATCGCCTACGAGCTGGGCGCGGTGCTGGACCCCACGTTGACGCCGGGCGGCAGCAGCGCCGTGCGTCCCAACTGGTTCACCTTCGCGCCCCACGCCTCGCGCACGGGCGGCGAGGGCATGCTGGCGGCCGCCATCGCCAAGCGCATCATCGCCGCCGCGCGCCTGCGGCCCTCGCTCTCCGTGACGCAGGCGCTGCAACGCGCGGGGCTCGGCGTCGAGCTGCGCGTGTCTCCCGAGCAGTTGGGCCTGGAGCTGGTGCTCCAGGGCCTGTCACCGGACGCCGCCGCGTCGCTCGGCTCGCTCATCACCTCGATGAACGGCGCGGCGCTGTTGGACGTGCGCACCCTGACGGCCACCGCCCTGCGTCTGGCGGCGCTGTACTGGAGCGCCCCGGGCTTCTGGCCGCTCGACAAGGCGGAGAGCGTGGTGCGCACGCTGGAGCGCACCCTGCACGAGGGCAACCTCGCCATCTTCGACGACATCGGCGGCTCCGGCCGGCTGTACCTCGACTGGCGCCGCACCGCGGGCGCGGTGACGCCCGAGCGGGTGCTCGCGGAGTTCACGCTGGTGGACGCGGTGCCGTCGCAGGCGGCGCAGGCGTACGCCTACGCGCTGGCGCACGCCTACGACACCCCGCGTCCCTACCTGTTCGAGCAGGTGTTCCCGGGCATCCACTACAAGAGCCTGCTCGTCGCCGCCTTCGCCCTCTACGAGAAGGCCCGCGTGGCGCCGACCCCCACCGAGCGCGACGCGCTGGTGGCCATGGGCAACAACTACATCGCCTGGCGCGAGCAGCACGACATGGCCCAGCCCGTCTTCTCGCCCGCGTCCCCCCGGCCGGACGAGGTGTCCCGCGTCGAGCTGCTGCGGCTGCTCACGCCGCTGCTGCGCACGGAGTTCGGGACGGTGGTCTGGAACTACGCCGACTTCGCGTACAGCCAGCCGGACCGGGACGGCAATCCCCTCACCTCGCCGCCCACCGAGTACAACTGGGCCGTCTTCATGGACCGGTGGACGGGCATCCTGTACGCCTTCGACCAGGCGTACCTCCAGCCCCGGGGCCTGTGGGTCATGCCGGGTCCCATCGTGGACCCCACGGCGCTCGCCGCCACGCCCTGAGGGGAGGACACCCCTTCGGGCCCGCCGTGAGCGGAGCGCTCGCGGCGGGCCCTCGTCGCGGATGGAGGGGCTGAGCTACTTGGGGGCTGACGGGGGCTCCGCCAATACAAGCTCACCGAGAACCTTCATGCCGTCCTGGAGGTTCGGGTCGTTTGTCTTGTCGCTGCTTGGCAATGCGCCTCGCCCGTTGCCGTCCCACGCCTTCAAGACGTCAACGACGATGCGATTGAAGTTCGTGCGACAGTCCGCCATGATATCTCGCCTGTTGTTCTGCGCCTCCGCGATCTTGGACATGTCCGACGGGAAGCCGTCGAAATGCGTCTTGCCCAAGAGTCGATCATGCCAGCGTAGATGGATCCTTGGCCTGGGAGGGTAGCCTCCCATGATTGTCTTGATGGTGATTTCAACCTGTTCGCCTCGCCAGGGGACGACGTGGTCGACGGCTCGGCGGCCTCCGGTCGCGTAGGACCGCGACCGCTCGACGAGGATGTCGGACCAGGCGGGTGCGTTGGGATTGTCGAGCTCCCAGGCCAGCTCCACCATTTCGCTCAGCAGGGCGATATGTAGCACCGCCATGGGCGTGAACGTGGGGAGCAGCTGCATGTTGGTGTAGTTGTTTTCCGTCAGAAAGAAGTTTGCATGGTTGTTGAGGTCGACATGTAGGCTCGCCATGACATTGAGCTTCTCTGGACCCACGAGACGATCCGCGTCCTCCAGGTTCCGCCGGTAGCCATTCATGAGGTCGAGTGCCCGTTGGACTTGTTCTTCCACGAGGCGCTGCTCGACGTAATCCTTGACCCAGTCGGTGATGGCATCCCAGAACTTCTGGAGGTCGATACCGCTGGGGCGCCAGAACAGGCCCACGATCGCGCTCAGCACGGAGCCGAAACCCGGGATGAGCCCGAGCGCCGCATTGGCAATCTCCCTGAGCTGCTCGTTGAAGGCGTCTTCGTTGTTCGAGTGAGCCTCACGCAGTGGCTTGAGCCTGGACTCCAGTTCGGTCTGATTCACCTGCCCACCCCTTGTTGGTTTGAAACTGAATGGGTGGTTATGTCACCCAAAGAAGGACGGGAACCCGGGGAGGGCTCGATGTCAGCTATCGGACGGCAGCTGGCACCGTGGGGCGATTGTGTTCATGGGCGAATCAAGGAAGGGCGTCGCCTTCCTTGAGCCGGTGCGGTTTCTGGGAGTGGCCCAGGGGCTACAGTTCGACAAGCTCAGGCAGGCACGCGGTGACTTCCTGGAGAGTGAATCGGCAATTCACGACGAGACACGCGGTGACGTACTGAATGTCGGGAAGGCCCAAGATGCAATTCGTCACACAGAGGTTTCCTTCCAGGTCTCCCTCGAGGACCCCGAGGCAATCGAAGAACCCATCGAGACTCTGGGCCGACACCTCGTTGTCACCAGTCGTTACGGGTGGGACATCAGAACCACCTTCGACGGTGGCATCCACGGGCCCGCAGCCCACGAACACGCCCAAAAACAACAGGCCAGCAAACAACTTCATCAAGTTCGACATTTGAGCACCTCCGAGTGTGTTGCAGTCGAGAGCGTCTCCGACTCGGGGCCGATGGACCACTCTACATTGGTCCAACTCCTGTGTTGAATTGGCACCAATACAATCCGCCCGCAGTGGCGGCTCGGACAGTGCGGGCCTCCTCACGAGCCGATTCCCCCCATGGAGTCGTGGCAGCGTGACCCTCTCCCCTGTATGATCTGGCACCAGAGGGGGGAGAAGATGAGGAATAGAGCGAAGAAGCGCTCCAGGAAGGCGCCTCCTGAGGCCCGGGCTGTCGCAGTCGTCGAGCGCGGAGTGCCTGAAATCGAACGCCGCTCGACGAGACGCGCCTACCTGTGGGCACAACAGGCCCGACTCCGTCCGCACATGTTCCTGGCCACCGTGGGGCTCGGCCTGCTGGCAGCTGGATTGCGCGCATACACCAAGCGCCACGAGGACTCGCCATGGTCTGTGTTCTTCTCCATGTGGCTTGGAGTCATCACTGGAGCCGCACCCATATTCGCCATCTCCTCCATACTCGAGATGTATTTCAGCAGCAGGGCTCCGAGGGTCGATGCGTCCTCTGCGCCCAATAACCCGAATTCACCCTGGCCCCAGACCCCTCCTGCTCGAGCCGGAGGGGCCAGCAATCTATTGGCGCCCCCCTCGGGCACTTCTGGCACCCACCCCCGAATGGAGCTGGCCCTGGACGAGCTCCCCAGGGGTCCCAGGCTCGCCGCGGTCCGAAGCCTCTTCCAACGGCATACACATACCAAGACCAGAGAGAGTGAAGCAGGCGAACCAGGCCCCTCTGGCGAGGCCGCGTCTGTCGTCGACCGTGGCACGCAGCCTGCTGCCGATGCTTCACCGAGCCCCCGCTTGGACCCTCGCCGGAGTGACATCGGTATCGAGGACGATTCATCCCTCGGCGTCTCGAACGCAGACTGCTATGCCGGCCTGCAAGAGCACATCAGGCTCGCTCGTACGAGAATCCAGCGGGAGATCGATGTCATTCAACGGAGGGGGAGTTCGAATCTGGCCTTGGGCTGCCTCATTACCCTCGCGGCAATCTCCCTCCTGGTCTTCACGGCATTTGTTCCCGCCCCTCCGACCGCGACAAACATCAGCAGCTATGACTACCTCATGAACCTGCCACACATGCTGATCCCAAGGATCTCCATCGTCCTCTTCGTCGAGTTCTTCTCCTTCTTCTTCTTGCGTCTGTACAGGTCGAGCGTCCAGGAGACGAAGTATTTCCAGAACGAGCTCACCAATCTTGATGCAAAGGCCATCGCTGTCGAAGTGGCCCTCTTGAGCGGCGACAAGGAGGCCATGAAGGGACTGGCCACGGAGCTGGCGCGAACCGAACGGAACTTCGTGCTGAAGAAGGATGAGACCACTGTGGAGCTGGAGGTGGTGAAAGCGGAGGTCCGAGGACTGCGGGAGGTGGTGTCTTCGGTGAACGGGCTGCTGCGTCCAGAACGACAGAAGACGTCTTGAAGTGCCTGACAGAACGGATACGGCATTCGAACCACCGTGAGGTCGACGCCCAGATGAAGGAGCGCCAGGTCGTTGCCAGAACGCAACGTCTCGGGCGACTCCCACCCTACGCGGGGTCTTCTACCGCACACCATGGGAGCGGAGGGCTCGCGGCGCCGCCCGGAGACGGACCCACCGAGCGGCCGGAAGGCCGGGACACGCGTCCCCAGGCGACGGGGGCGACTTGACGCATTTGGAGCGCCAGGGGACGGTTCATTTCTACATGAGCCCCCCGCAGTCCACCGCGTCCGGCCCCTCGCAGGAAGCGACTGTCGACATGTCCCCCCTCCCCGCGCTGCCCTCGGACGAGGACCAGCGCTCCGCCCAGGCCCGCCTGGAGATGCTGCGGGAGATGATGAGCGAGGCCTTCCTCTCGCTGGACGCGCAGGGCCGCATCCTCGAGCTGAATGGCCGCGCGGCCTCGATGCTGGGCATCCCCATCGAGCAGCTCCAGGGCCAGGAGCCGTGGGTCGCGGCCCCCGAGCTCGCAGGCACCCAGTTGCACGAGCGGTTGATGGCCGCGCTCGCCTCGCGCGAGGGGGCGCGCTTCCTGGCGGAGCTGCCCTCGCGAACCTGGCTGGACGTGACGGTGCGCGCCGTGGGCGAGGAGACGTGGGTGCTGGCCGCGGACGTCACGAGGCGGCGGCTCGCGGAGAGCGAGGTGGCGCGCACCGAGGAGCGCTTCCGCCAGTTGGGGGAGCGCTTCCAGGTGGCGCTCGACTCCGCGCAGATGGCCGTCTGGGAAACGAACCTCGCCACCGGCCACGTGTTCCGCTCCGCGGGGCACGACCGGCTCTACGGCTATCCCCGGACGCTCGACGAATGGACCCACGAGCGGTTCATCGAATCGCTCCACCCGGACGACCGCGAGCAGGTCCAGGACCAGCTGGGCGCCGTGTTCGCCAACGACGTGGACTCCTACACCTCCACGTTCCGGACCCACTGGCCGGACGGGACGTGGCACTGGCTCACCAGCCGCGCGCGCGTGCTGCGCGACGCGACGGGCAAGGTGGTGGTGGTCCGCGGCGCCATCCTCGACATCACCGCGCTGAAGGAGACGGAGGCGGCGCTCCAGGAGGCGGTGCGCACGCGCGACGACTTCCTGTCGCTGGCCAGCCACGAGCTGCGCACGCCGCTGACGTCGCTGCGACTGCAGGCCCAGCTGCTGCGGCGGCTGGGGGAGAGCCACCCGGACGAGGCGCTCGGCTCCCCCAAGGTCCTCGCGAAGCTGGAGGGCACCGAGCGACAGCTGCGCCGGCTGGGCGCGCTCGTGGACAACCTGCTCGACGTCGGCCGCATCCGCACCGGCAAGCTCGACTTCCACTTCAGCGAGGGCGACCTGAGCGCCGTGGTGGCGGACCTCGTCGCGCGCTTCGGGGACGAGGCGCGGCACACCGGCGTGATGCTGCATGCGCGCGTCGACGGCTTCATCGTGGGCCGGTTCGACCGGCTGCGCATGGAGCAGGTGGTGAGCAACCTCCTCTCCAACGCCCTGCGCTACGGCGGAGGCAAGCCCGTCCACCTGTCGCTCATGCGCCACGGCAGCGGCATCCAGCTCCTCGTGCGCGACGCGGGGCCGGGCGTCCCCGAGAAGGACCGGGACCGCGTCTTCGAGCGCTTCACCCAGGGCGACAACGCCCGCCGCCAGGGGGGCATGGGCCTGGGCCTCTACATCGTCCGCCAGATTGTCGAGGCCCACTCGGGCCGCATCCACGTCGAGGACTCTCCCGGCGGCGGCGCCACGTTCGTCGTGGAGCTGCCGCTCCAGGCGGACGCGCCTCAGCCGGAGGTCGACTCGTCGCGGACGAACGCGAACCCCTCCGCCACCTCCAACCGGTAGCCGGGGTCCTCGAACACCAGCCGCGCGCCGGAGCCCTCCAGCAGCTCCCGCAGGTGGCGGACGTGGACGCGCAGCGAGTTGTCGTGGAGCCGCGGGTCGTAGTCCGCCTCCCACATGGCGCGCACGCACGCCTCCTTCGACAGCGTCTTGCCGGGCTGGCGGGCCAGCGCGTACAGGAGCCGGCGCGGCAGCACGCGCTTCGCCAGGGAGTGGGTGCGCCCACCCACGCGCAGCTCGTGGTGACGCGCGTCGAGCACCACCGCGTCCTGGGCGGCGGGGGCCTCGGTGGCCAGCCGCGCGCCGGAGGACGTCACCACCCGCAGGGAGGCCAGCGAGCGGGCCAGCTCCGGGACCAGCTCCGGGTCCGCCTCGCCCTCGGCGGCGGCGCGCGCCGCGGCCTCCAGCGCGTCGCGGGTGTCGGTGGCGCGGCCCGCGAGCCGGTGCAGCATGGCGTGGGCCAGGTGCGCCAGCGCGCGCTCCATCGCGAAGTCCGCCCCCACCGCGAGCGGCCGGAGCGACGCCAGCAGCCCCGCGGCCCGGACGCTGTCTCCCGCCGTCGCGGCGGCCAGCGCGGCCAGCGCCCGCTGACGCGCGGCCACACCCGGCCGCACCTCCCGGGGCTCCACGTCGACGGCGCGCTCCAACTGCCGCTGGACGTCCGACGCCCGCGCCGCGTCCGCGCCCCGGGCCAACCCCTCCGCCCCGCGGGCACGCGCCGAGGCCGCCGCCTCGTCCAGGAGCGCGAGCCCCTCCGCGCGCCGCCCCAGCTCCAGCAGCATGCGCCCGGCGCAGACGCGCGAGAGGTGGTGCACGAAGAGGTAGCCCCCCTGCTCCGCGCGCGCCTCCGTCTGCCGCAGCCCCGCGAGCGCGGCGCGGCGCTCGCCTCGCTCCCCGCGCACCAGCGCCGCGATGCAGTCCAGCTCCAGCGCCAGCCGGGGCGCGCCCAGCTCCTCCAGCCGCTCGCGCACGCCCGCCAGCGCCGTCTCCGCCGCCTCGAAGCGCCCCAGGCGGCTGACGATGCCCGCGGACATCGCGGCCACCAGCGGACCGCGCGAGTGCAGCGGCTCCCCGCCCAGGAGGGACAGGCACTGGCTCAAGGGCGCCTCGAGCTCGTCGTCGCGTCCGTCGATCCAACACATCAACGCCCGCGCGTAGGCGCACCAGCCCAGCACGCGCGGGTCGTTCGTCGCGGCGCACGCGGCGCCGAGCATCTCCAACGACTCGTCCAGCCGGCCCTGGAAGAAGCGCAGCGCGGCCCAGGCGAGCAGTTGCTGCAGGAAGACCTCCGGGTCGCGCGGCATGGGCATGGCGCCGAGCGTGCGCTCACAGGCGTCCAGCTCCAGCGAGAACAGCGCCACGCGCACCAGCACGGTGCCCACCTGCTCCCGCAGGGCCAGCCCCTCGTCGTCGGACGCCTCGCCCAGCGACGACGACAGCGCCAGCAGCTCCGCGTACGCGCGGCGCAGGTCCAACAACCGCACCAGGGCGCGGGCCCGGGCCAGGCCCACGTGCGGCGTGCGCAGCGGCTCCGGCACGGAGCCGAGCAGCGCGAGCAGCTCGCCCGCGGCCCCCTGACGCACCAACGCCTCCGCCTGCTCGATGACGAAGGCCACGCGCTCCGCGTGCCGCCCCAGCGCCTGAAGGTGCCGGCACATGGCCCGCACCCGCACCACCTCCGGCAGCGGCTCACGCGCGAGGACGGCGAGCAGCGTCTCGTGGGCGTCGCGGGCCTCGCGCTCACCGAGCAACGACTGGAGGGCCTCGCGCACCAGGTCGTGGACGCCCTGCCGCCCCTGCGCGTCCGCCTCCACCAGGAGCCGCGCGCCCAGCCGCGCCAGCGCCACCTCCGCCGCGCCCCCCGGGAGCACGGCCCCGAGCGACGCGGCCGGCAGGGGCACCTCGCTCAGGGCGAGCACCGCCGCCAGCTTGCGTTCGTCCGGGGGCAGCGCGGAGAGGGCCGCGCGCACCGGCTCCTCCACGTCCGCGTCGTTGGCGTGCGCGCGTCGCAGGAGGAACGGCACGCCCCGCGAGCGGGCCCACGCCGCCGCGAAGCCCTCGCGCGCGCCGTAGAGCTGGTCGAGCTGGCGCCACAACATCCGCGCCGCGGACTCCGGCAGCCCATCCAGGCGCAGCTCGATGCGGTCCGGGCTCGCGGCGTGCCGGGGAACCACCTCGCGCGAGGTGGCCAGCAGCGCGCCGTGGCGCAGCCGCCCCCCGAGCCCCTCCAGCAGCGCGGAGCGCGCCTCCGGCGCGAGCGCGTGCAGGTCGTCCAGCACACACAGCGCGCGGCGCGACTCCAGCTCGCGCGCCAGGTCCTCCAACCGCGAGGCATCCGACAGCGCCTGCGCCACGGGCGCCTCGCGCAACTGCCGGCGCGCGTCGTCCACCACCGTGTCCAGCGTGTCTCCCGGAACGATGCGCCGGTGGATGACGAGGCCGCGGTAGCGCGCGGCCACCGCCGCCACCAGCGCGGACTTGCCTACGCCCGCCAGCCCGTACACCACCGCCGTGCGCACGCGCCGCAGCAGCGTCCCCAACCGCCGCACCTCCTCGGTGCGCCCCACGAACACCGCGGGTGGCCCCAATCCCTTGGGCGAAGGAGGCCGCGCGCCGCGCGCCGCGTCGCGATCCACGGAGGGAGACGTGACGCGCCTGCGGCTGCGGTGGCTGGACGGTCCGATGCGCATGTCGGGCTGGCTGACGACACAGCCTGACACACCCTGGGGCCGCGGCCCCATGTCCTCTCGTGGACGGGTGAGGTGCCCGTCCCCCACGTGCGGGCCGTCTCAGGTAGGGATTGCCGCGCCCGGGTGTGTTCCAGGGTCACTCCGCTTATTCACAGTTTGTCGCCCTCCAAGAAGGAATTGGCGCCAGGAATGAAACCGCCGAAAAAGAAATCGCGCATCATTCCCAGACTTCCCGATGGCCAAGAGCACGCATCGCGTCTGGTCAGCGCGCCATCGGGATTTCCGTCCGGAGGGCGCTCCGATGTGGATCGAGACCATCATCATGCCCCGGGAAGAGCCAGGGCTCCGACCAGCCTCGCCCTCCCGGGACCGAAGGGCCGTGCTCAAGGCAGCCGGGGAGGAGAGTCAGGCCCTCCGGGACTCCGTGGTGGGATTCTTGAGCACACACCACCTGCTGGATGCGGTGAGGTGGATCAGCGAGCCGGGCTTTTTTCCCCTCGTCACCCTGCACTGCACCGACCGCGCCCTGGAGAAACTCCGGGAGGCCGCCGAGTTCGTCGTGGGCTGCGCGGCGCCCGTGGACACGTATTCACCGCTCGTCCCCACCGAGTCCGACCTGTCGTCGGAGCCCGCGCCCATGGCGCTCCCCATGATGGCGCGCCACTTCTGACGTCGCCACCGGCCCGGCGACCTCGCTTTCGAGAGGCCCCCCAGGCCCCAGGGCTTCAGGCCCACCCCGAGGCGTCCGACACCTCCGCCTCACCGATGAACAGCCCCAGCATCACCAGCCGCTCCGCCACCTGGAGCGCGGCGCCGTGCGAGGGCGTCAGGAGCACGGCCATCGCCTCCTCCGCCGTCTCCATGCGGGCCATGGCCTCGAGCCACTCCGGCGCCTGCCGCCCGCCCGCCACGTCCGGCGACGCCACCTCCCAGACCCAGTCCCGCGCCCCCTGACGCAGCCGCTCCGCCTCCTCCGCGGTGAGCACGAGCACCACCGTGTCGCCGTGCGCCGCGGACCGCGGATGCAGTTGGCGCAGCGGCTCCAGCGCCCAGGGCGCCAGGGACGTGAGCGTCGCCTCGTAGACGTGACTCGTCGCGTCCTCCACCCGACCCCGGGTGCGCAGGGAGACCTCCCCCAGGAGCGCCGTGTGGACGAAGTCCTCGCGCCCGTCCGCGTCGTACGTGGTGAAGACGGACTCCTCGCGCCCAGTCCCACGCGCCCGGTCGAAGGACCACGCCCCCGTCACCCGGCGCACCGTCGCGAGCCGCCCCCCGCGGCCCTCCTCCGGCGGCACGCCGAGCGTCAGGAGCCGGCGACAGGCCTCCACCCCCTCGGGCCGGTCCACGCGGAAGTCCACCCGCCGGCCGGACCACGCCTGGACCTCTCCGGGCGGACCGGACACCGCGACGTCCTCCAGGCCCCCACCCGGCGCCAGCCCCGAGAGCAGCGCCGGGGGGCCCACGAGGACACGCACCGTGCCCGCGTCCACCCGCTGGATGGCGAGCGACGTCCCCCCCGCCCGCTCGACCTCCGTGTGTCCCGGCACGCCGGCCCAGCGTCCCAGCGCCTCGAACAGGCCCACGAGCGGCGTCTCCACGAACGCCGCGCCGTGCACCACCCGCGTCTGTCCCACCCGCGGGTCCCCTCGACCGCGTCCCAGCTCCCCCAGCATGTGACTCCCCCTGAAATCACCAGCCCGGGAGTTGTCTCGCGAAACCGGGGACGCGTGGGATTAAGCCGAGTTAAATCCGCCGTCCGCGCCCGGCGGGGGGCTCACCCGAAGAACTCGCGGAAGGCGCGCAGGTTGGGCCCGTCGCCGCCCCGCTCGTACACCGCGAACACCACGCGCTCGAAGGCCCCCGGCAGCGACTCCAGCGCCCGGGCGAAGGCGCGCGCCACCTCCGTCGGGTCGTTGCGGAACACGCCACAGCCCCACGCCCCGAGCACCAGCGTGGTGTGGCCCTGGTGCGCCATCACCTGGAGCACCTTGCGCGCCCGGGCCCGCAGCACGCCCGGCAGCGCGTCCCGTCCGCGGCCCCCCTCCCGCTGCACCACCCCCGCGTTGGGCGCGGGCGCCGTCACGAGCGAGACGTGGAAGGGCTGCTCCAGCAGCGCCAGCGACTCGTCCCGGAAGAACGGCACGTCGGGGGAGTAGATGACGTGGTCCGTGTACAGCGCCGAGTGCTCCCAGCGGTTGGCCTCGTAGTACCCCGGCTGCGACAGGAGGCAGGTGTAGAGCGCCGAGCAGCGCGCCAGGTCCTCCTCCTGCGCCTTCGCGCCGCCCAGGAAGCCGCCGCCCGGGTTCTTCGCGGAGGCGAAGTTGAGCGCGACCACGCGCGCCAGTCCCTCCTCCTCCACCAGCCGCCGGGCCGCCTCGCCCGTCTTCTCCGCCGTCACCTCGAGGCGCGGTGGACGCGCGTCCTCGCGCGGCTCGGCGCCGCGCAGCCCCGAGAAGTCCTCCGGCCCGTAGAGCACCGTGCCTTCCACGGCGCGGGCCACGGCGTCCCGGAGGTCGACGCTCCTGCCGGACGGCGAGACGTACGTCCCACCCTCCATGATGCGCAGCGACTCCTGCGCCAATCCCTTCAACGACATGACCGCTCCCCGCGTGAGGTCCGGCACGACGGGCGGACCTCGCCCGGCCGGTTCGTGTCACTTACACACGAAGATGCCTCACGCCCCCTGACGGGGGCAATGTCCGCGAGCGGCGAAGCACGGGGGCCGCCCGCGGACCGGGGGTGGGCGAGGGGCTACTCGCAGCCGACGCGCTGGGTGTTGCTGATGGCCAGGTTGTCGATCCACGTCTCGGAGGCGGAGGGCCCCTGCGGGTGGACGAAGCCGTAGCCCACGGTGAAGCGCTCGAAGGAGCGCATGCCGATGTCGGTGAAGTTGTGGGCCTCCGCGCCATCCACGTAGACGCGCGCGTTGCCGTGGGTGGCGGACGCGCTCGCGCGGCGCACCTCCCACTCCAGACACACCCAGCGGCCGGTGGACATCCCCAGGTTGACCGGCGGGCCCTGGCGGTTCCACCCCTGCCCGGGGCGGCTGGACCAGTCATCCAGCGCGAAGCCCGTATCGCGGATGACCTGGAGCTCGATGCCGCCGAAGTCCGAGTTCTCGCTGGAGAAGAGCACGAAGAACGTGCCCATCTGCCCCGGGTCACCCGGCAGCGAGTTCATGAACACGTGCGCGCGCGCGAACAACTGCGTGCTGAACGGGGTGATGGTCTTGCTCCACTGGGCGAGCGCCTGACCGCCGCCCGTCTTCTCGTCGATGCCGTCCTTCGTCACCACGTGCAACGCGCCGGAGCCGTTGCGCGGCTTGGTGCCATCCGCCTGGATGGTGGCGTTCTGGACCAGCGGCTCCCAGCCGTTCGTCCCGTTGTCGAACGACTCACACAGGAACGCGTGCGACGGGCACGACGCCGTGCCGGTGCTGCCGCCGTCACCCGAGGGGCCACCACCGTCCGGCGTGCCCGAATCCGGCGCGCCCGAATCCGGCGTGCCCGAATCCGCCGTCCCGGAGTCCGGCGTCTCGTCGTCGTCACCGGAGCAGGCCGGCGTCATGCCCAGCGCCAGCAGCGCGGCGGGCAGCAGCCAAGTAGCTTTGAAACGCATAGGGGTCCTTCCGCACCGTCGCCTGACGGTGTCTGAGCAGGCGAGCAGAACTACCATTCCGGGAGTTCCCCGGGCAGCGGGGCCCCTCGGACCCAGGAGCCTGCCGCGTCCCACATGTCGCGCGCCGGGCGACCGACCGATTCTCGAGGGCTGAGGCGGCGTTCGAAACGGTGGCGCGCGGCGCCCGGACGTTGCAGAACTGCGCCCGCAAAAACCCCTTTCCCATGAGGAATGCGTGCCCATGAAGCTCTTCTACACTCCTGGAGCCTGTTCGCTGTCCCCGCACATCACCCTGCGCGAGGCGGGCCTGAGCTTCGAGGTCGAGAAGGTGGACCTGCGCACCAAGAAGACCGAGTCCGGTGCGGACTTCACCGCGGTGAACCCCAAGGGCTATGTGCCCGCGCTGAAGCTGGATGACGGCACGGTGCTGACCGAGGGTCCCGCCATCGTCCAGTACATCGCGGACCAGGCGCCCCAGTCGAAGCTCGCTCCCGCCAACGGCACCGTCGCGCGCTACCAGTTGCAGGAGGCGCTCAACTTCGTCTCCACGGAGCTGCACAAGGCGTTCAGCCCGCTGTTCAACCCCGCGTTCCCGGACGAGGGGAAGAAGATCTTCCGCGACCGCATCGCCGCGCGCCTGGCGACGCTGGACGCCCAGCTGAAGAAGAGCCCCTACCTCACCGGTGAGCAGTTCACCGTGGCGGATGCGTACCTCTTCACCGTGCTGAACTGGACCAGGCCCATGCAGATCGACCTGTCGCCGTACCCGGCGGTGGTCGAGTACCACGCCCGCGTGGCGGCGCGTCCGCAGGTCCAGGCCGCGATGGCCGCCGAAGGCCTGACGAAGTGACAGCGGGCTTCGTCAAGCTGCTCGTCTCGGACCCGGAGCGCTCGCGGGCGTTCTACGAGGCGCTCGGCTTCGAACGCACCCAGTACGAGCCGCCCTTCGTCCACCTGGTGTGGGCGGGGAAGGTGGACCTCTACCTCGTCGCCCCTCCGCCCCAGCTCAAGCTGGAGGGACGGCGAGGGCTGGGCGTGCTCGTGGGCTTCCGTACGGAGGGCCCCTCGGGGCTCGACGAGCTGCTGCTGCGCGCCCAGGCCCAGGGCGCCCTCGTGGAAGGTCCCACCGTGCAGCCCTGGCACACGCGCGAGGTCGTCATCACCGACCCGGACGGCTACCGGCTCAACTTCATCGAGCCCGCCTGACCGCGCGCGGCGGGTCGTCGCTGGTGGCCCCTCCGGGCCTCCGGCGACGCCTCCCGCCCCACCCCTTCGCGCCGCCGCGAGCGCGGGTCCGCCCGCTCGCCGTGAGCCCCACCGGGTCGCCCGCCCTCCGGCCTGCCGCGACCACTCGGCCCCACGACGTCCACGCCCCTGTGCCCGCGAGGTGTACGGTGCCCTGTCCGGCCCGCCGCCGTGACCCGCCTCCGCCGCACATGTCCTCCCGCGTCGCAGCCCTGCTCACCCACGTCCGCGAGAACGCGGAGAACCGGCCCGGCGTGTACCGGATGCTGGGGCCCTCGGGGGAGGTCCTCTACGTGGGCAAGTCCGTGCGGGTGCGCTCGCGGCTGCTCTCCTACTTCCGCGCGGACGCCCGGGAGAAGGCGGGGGAGATCATCGCCCACGCGCACCAGGTGGAGTGGGAGCACCAGCCCAGCGAGTTCGCGGCGCTGCTGCGGGAGCTGCGGCTCATCAAGCTCCACCGCCCGCCCTACAACGTCGAGCACAAGCGCGACCGCGACCACTGCTTCATCCACCTCACGCGCGAGGCCGTCCCCCGCCTGCACGTGGTGGGGCGCGTCACCGGCGCGAGCGGCGACTACTTCGGCCCGTTCCACGGCCACGGCGCCGTCTCCGAGGTCGTGCGCGCGGTGAGCGACCTGCTGGAGCTGCGCGACTGCGCCGCGGACACCCCCATGCGGCTGGCGGACCAGGGGCAGTTGTTCCCGCTGAAGCTCGAGCCCCTGTGCATGCGCGGCCAGCTCGCGCGCTGCCTCGCCCCGTGCGCCGGCCGCTGCACCCGCGCGGAGTACCACGCGCACGTCGCCCAGGCGCGCGCCTTCCTGGAGGGCACGTCCGACGCGCCGCTCCTGCTCCTGCACGAGCGCATGGCCCAGGCCGCCCGCCGCCTCCAGTTCGAGTACGCGGCGGAGCTGCGCGACAAGGCCGAGCGCCTGGACGCGCTGCGCGGGTGGATCGTCCGGCTCGGCGGCACGATGAAGCGCCTCTCCTTCGTCTACACCGTGCCCGGCCACGACGGGGAGGACCGCGTCTACCTCCTCCGCCGGGGCATCGTGCGGGACGAGCTGCCCGCGCCCCGCACCGCCGCGGAGCGGCGCGCCCTCGACGCCCGGACGCGCGCCCTCTTCGACCGCCCGGAGCCGGAGACCCTCGCCCTGCGCGCGCACGAGGCCCAGGAGGTCATGCTCGTCGCGCGCTGGTTCAGCCTCCACCCCGAGGAGTTCGAGCGCACCGTCGCCGCGAAGCCCTCGACGACCTCGGGCGACGCCTCTCCGACCTGAGGCGTCCGCTCCGCCCATCCGACCTCTCGCACCCGGTCCTACGCGCGCGAACGACTCCACGCGCGGATGGAATCCGGCGCGTCGCCTGGTGCGGCACGCACGCGCCACGAGCGAACGTCAGGGGCAGCGGCTATGACAGCGCCGATCCACACCTCGAGGGATGGACGCATGAAGACACGACTTCCGCTGGCCGCGCTCGCGGCCTGCCTTCTCGCCTCGACGACCGCGTGGGCGGCGGCCGTCACCGTGCGCTACTACAACCGCGACTCGCGCGACTACACCTGGGCCGCCGTGTGCAGCGGCGTGAAGACCCGCGTCACGTTCGGCAAGAGCCAGACCGCCTCCGTCACCATCCAGGGCTCCGGCCCCTGCACCGTCCAGACAGACGGGGGCCCCGTCGTCCTCAAGGGCGGCGAGAACCTCGACATCAAGAACGGCCGCATCCTCATCCAGTAGTTGGCGCCCCCAGGGATTCCGCTCCAGACCTCGAAACTAGGTCAAAAACCCGAGGATTTAGCCTCCGCACACAAACACCAAGCCTCCAGGTCGTTGAATCCGGCGTTGATCGGCCCCATACTGCGTTGCGTCAGGTCTTCCGGGTGGAGGCGCAATGAAGAAGTGGCTGGCAGTGGCCTTGCTGGTGGGGGTGGGAGTCGCGGGGATGCTGGTGACCCCGGCGGCGCAGGTGAAGCAGGGAGGCCCGCTCAACGCGGCGGACACCGCGTGGATCCTCACCGCGACGGCGCTGGTGCTGCTGATGACGCCGGGCCTGTCGTTCTTCTACGGCGGCATGGTGCGGACGAAGAACGTGGTGTCCACGCTGTTGCAGAGCTTCATCGCCATGGCGGTCATCAGCCTGCTCTGGGTGGTGGTGGGCTTCAGCCTGTGCTTCGGCGACAGCTTCCACGGCCTCATCGGCGACCCGCGGACCTTCTTCATGTTCAGCGGCGTGGGGGGTGAGACGCATCCGGACCTGGCGCCCACCATTCCCCTGCTGCTGTTCGCGCTGTTCCAGTTGAAGTTCGCCATCATCACCCCGGCGCTCATCACCGGCGCGTTCGCGGAGCGCGTGCGCTTCAAGGCGTACGTGCTCTTCATGGTGCTCTTCACGCTGTTCATCTACGCGCCGCTGGCGCACTGGACGTGGCACCCCGAGGGCTTCCTGCGCAAGCTGGGCGTGCTCGACTTCGCGGGCGGCACGGTCGTCCACATGTCCGCGGGCTTCGCGGCGCTGGCGGGCGCGCTGGTGCTGGGGCGCCGGCAGGTGCACCTGGAGAACACGTCGCACGCCCCCGCCAACCTGCCCTTCGTGATGCTGGGCACGGGCATGCTGTGGTTCGGCTGGTTCGGCTTCAACGCGGGCTCGGCGCTGGCGGCCTCGTCGCTGGCGACGCTCGCGTTCGCCACCACCAACACCGCGTCCGCCGCGGCGATGCTGGGGTGGATCGCCTTCGACTGGCTGCGCGGGCGCAAGCCCAGCGCCATGGGCGCGTGCGTGGGCGCGGTGGTGGGCCTGGTCGCGGTGACGCCCGCCGCGGGCTTCATCACCGTGGGCCAGAGCATCCTCGTCGGCCTCGTCGCCAGCTTCGTGAGCAACGCGGCGGTGTACTTCAAGAGCCGCACCGCCATCGACGACACGCTGGACGTCTTCCCCTGCCACGGCCTGGGCGGCGTGGTGGGCATGGTGCTCACCGGCGTGCTCGCCAAGGACGTGGGCCTGCTGTACGGCGAGACGACGACGTTCCTCATGCACATGATGGCGCTGGTGCTGGTGTCCGTCTTCTCCTTCGTCGGCTCGTACGTGCTCTACAAGGTCGTGGACCGCATCGTCCCGTTGCGCGTCACCCGCGAGGCGGAGGAGATGGGGCTCGACCTGAGCCAGCACGGCGAGACGCTCGGCGGCGAGTCCGTGCCCGCCCCCGTGGCGCCCGCCGCCGCGCCGGGCACCACGCCGAGCGAGCCGCACACCCGCTCGACGGAGCCGCTGCCCGCCTGAGCCGTCCCCGCCTCGCGCGACGCGGTGGAGCCCCCATCCGCGTCGCGCGGGACTGTTGACCAGCCGGTGTGTCGAGGCGGACGCGCTCCGCCTCCGCGCCGGACAGCGTGTGGTGCCGGACGCTCCCCTCGCTCCGGATGGGCCCGCCGCCACCGCGCCCCTAGGCTCGCTGCCCTCCCGGACGCCCACCCACGGGCCGTCCGTCCAGCGGTTGCTCGGGGGAAGCCATGGGCCCAGCTCACGTCATCCACGCCGCGCGCGTGCTGCTCGCGCTGGGACTCCTGGCGGCCTCACGCGACGCCGCGGGCTCGGGCCCGCCCACGCGCGAGGAGTACTTCCGCTTCGTCCCGCTGACCTATCCCCGCATCGTCCGGCAGACCGAGGCGAGCGTGGCCCTCTCGCTGTACGGCGACACGGCGGACCCGGCCTATCGCGACGAGGCCCCGCGTGACGGCATCGACGACCGGCGCCACCAGGTGCTCCAGGCGCTGGCCGTGCGCTTCGCGCCCATCATGGTGAGGAACACGTACACCTTCCCCATGGACCACAAGGTGTTCCGCGACCTGCCGGGGGGCCTGCTCCTCACGCTGGACACGTGGGACCTGGCCCAGCCCGGCGCGGTGCTGATGCGCAGCGACTCCATCAACTTCTCCTCCCTGGGCAAGCCCTGCCCGGAGGACGGCGTCCCGGAGTCCACCCTGCGCACCGCGAGCGCGGGCCGGGACGCGCGCGACGACTGCCGGCTGGTGGCGCTCCTCCAGGAGTTCCACCCGGACCACCCCACCCTGCCCCGCCTGGACCGGGACGCGGTGCCCGCCGAGCACGCCCCCTTCACGGTGATGTACTTCGACTTCCCCGGCTACGACCCGGCGACCTGGCACGCGGCGTACGCCGGCCCCACGCCGGACCAGATCGCGCGTCGATACCAGGGCTCGGAGAAGGTCTACGCCCACCCGTTCCTCGCGGAGGTGCGCGACTCGGAGAAGGGGCTGCTCGGCTACGAGCTGCTCATCCAGTTCTGGTTCTTCTATCCATTCAATGCCGGGGGCAACAACCACGAGGGCGACTGGGAGCACATCGGCGTGGTCATCTCCCCGCGGTCCGCGGTGGAGCGGGCGCTGTCCGAGGACGAGCTGCGGCGCATCCTCGCCGGTGAGTGGCCCGCGGACGGCGAGGACCCGCTGGTGCTCAAGCGCACCGAGTACATGTTCCACCACAACGCGATGGTGTTCGACTTCGCGAGCCCCAACGCCTACCAGCCGAGGGACGCGTGGCGCGCACAGGTGGAGGCGCGCCGCGACGACCGGCCGGGCCAGGAGTCGTTGCTGGAGCGGGTGCGCAGCTACGTCTGGGCGGACGCGGAGGAGCGCGTCATCAACACGCACCCCATCGCGTACATCGGCGCGGACTCGAAGGGCCTGGAGCAGCTGCTCGCCGCGCCCGGGCCCCATGGGAGGGAGTCGCACGCCACATATCCCCTTCCCGGCGTCTTCAAGGGCGTGGGCCCGGCGGACTCCACGGAGAAGGTCCCCAAGCACTTCAAGCACCAGGACTTCCTCACGTTCCCGGACAGGCCCCTCCCCGAGGACGTGGTGCGCTACGACCGCGCGGAGCGCATCGAAATCGTCCCCGACTGGGAGCGCGTCTACGACCTGGCCATCGTCGACCCACAGGTGCGGCGCGAGTGGTCGTGGCTGGTGTTGCCCTTGCGCTGGGGCTATCCCTCCGCCGCATCACCCCTGGCGGGCATCGTCGCGCACGCGGACGAGGGCAACCTCTCCATCACCGGGCCCGCCTTCAGCGAGGGCTGGAACCGCCCCGCCCCCAACGCGGGCTTCACCGCGTACGTGCCGAGCGAGCTGCCCTGGTTCTTCCCCCTGGACGTCCAGGACGACTTCTCCAACAACCTGGGGTTCCTCAACGGGCCGGTGGCGGTGCTCATCAGCCTGCCGCCGCTGGACTTCGTCTACCGGGTGCTGGGGTTGCCGGTGCGCGCCGCGGTGGAGAAACACGAGCCGGTGTACACGCCCGCCACCAGCCTCCCCCGGCGACGCATGAGCGTGGAGGCGGGCCTCAGCATCCAGTTGTTGGACAGCGACTTCGCGGCGCTGCTGCTGAACGACCGTCAGTTCGCCGAGTGGGGACCGCAGCTCCTGGCCGCGGATCCATCCGTCGAGGGCTCGGCGGCCGCCTTCGTGCGACCGGTGGTGGACACGGCCGTCTCCGCCACGCTGAAGGTGAGCTTCTACCTGGGCAATCACTTCACGTCGGAGAACACGCTGCTGCACTCGCGCAGCACGCTGGGGCTCGACGTGCCCCTGGCGAACGGCCTCTCCACGTTCCAGGTCCGCACCCGGCTCGACATGTGGGAGTACGCGGGCAGCATCCGCTACAACCTCCTGCCCGGCGGCTTCCAGCCCTACGTGAAGGTCGGCTACGGGTTGACGTGGTACCGGCTGGAGGATGGCACGGTGAATGGCCAGCGCATGGCGAACCCGAACTCGTACTGGGTGCGGCTGCCCGGCTTCTTCCGCAACCTGTGGCCCAACACCTTCCACTTCGGCGTGGGGTTCGACGTCATCCTCGTGAAGGGGTTCTTCCCCGGGCTGCCCGGACTGGGAGGAGGCCTGAGGGCCGGCTACGCGCTGTCCCGCCACGAGCTGGGAGTGAAGGCCCAGTCCTCGCCAGGCGCGTTCACCGGTTTCGTCACCGCGCCCGTCCACGTGTACCGCAACACCTTCGAACTCCTGGGGACGCTGAGCTTCTAGCGGCCCACACGCGAGCAGACGTGCGAAGGCCCGGGGCGAGCGACATCGACGTCACGCCCGTCCCCATGGGTCGGCGCTCCCAGGTCGCGGTCCGCGAGTCACCAGGACTCACTGGTTGACGAAGAACAACCCCGTCGCGCGGACCCCGAACTCGCCGGTCTCCTTGCCGGACGCCGCCTTGTCGAACACCTGGACCGAGGAGCAGGCCGGGTCCCGGTAGTGGATGGTCACCTTGGGGAACTCGCCTCGCACGACGCTGTCGACCACCACCACGTGGTTCGGGTCCTTGAGGATGGCGAAGGCGGGCCGGCGGTCGCTCACCACGGTCGCCAGACGCTTCTGGTACATCTTCTGGACGTCCAGGGTCCTGTTGCGCCAGTAATGGGTCTGCTTGAACAACTGGTTCATGACCTTGGGAATGGCCTCGACACTGGCACCGAGCGCCTTGTCGTAGGCCTTCAGGTCCCCGAAGACATCGACGATGGCATCGAACCCCACGTCCTCGCTGGTGATGGTGATGAAGGCCATGCGCACCGCGGCCAGGGCGCAGTCCCTGGGCGCGCGTTGGCGGAACACCGGTCGCAGCGTCCCCTCTTCGATGATGACCACCTTGCCGTCACCGTCGTCCGACTCCTCGAAGAGGACCTTGTCGCCGGTCTTCCCTTCGACCGCGGAAGCCAACGTGAAACTCTTGCGGCTCACGTCCTCGATGATGGTGCTGCCTCCGCTGATCTTCCCGACCATGGGCATGTGCGTATCCCCCCCGTGACGAACAAGCGCCGCACGCAACTGCACACGCCATGCCCCGGGTATCACTCCATCAAGACCCAGCGCCTCGGTCGCGCCCCGCCTGTCGAGAGCGTCCGCGCGCGACGCACCCGCGTCTCGAGGGGAAGCACCCGGGCCCCAGGCGCGGGTTCGCGACAGGTCGGCTCGCACACGTAGGCTCGCCGCACGAAAGGAATGCGCCACATGGGGTTCCGCCTCAGCTGGGTCGCCGTGAAGGGAATCACGCCCGCAAGGGCACTGGAGGAGCTGGGGCTGGTGGATACGGGCTGGAAGTTGCGGGACTTCCACGAGAGCCCCTACGCGGGCGCGAAGACGGAGGCGGGCTGGTACGTCATCGTCTGCAAGGAGGGGTGGAGCCCCGTCCTGGAGGAAGGCGCGCTGCTCGCCCTCTCGAGACAAGCGGACGTGCTGGCGGGTGACCTCGACGAGGCCGTGATGAGCTCCCGCGCCTCGGCCTACCGCGGCGGCGCCAAGTGCTGGGAGCTCATCCACGACCCGGGCGAGGGCCGGGAGCATCTCCTGGTGACCGGGACCCCACCGGACTGCCTCGCGGAGATTCGAGAGCGCCACCTCCAGAAGCAACGCACGGGCAAGCCGAACGTGGACGCCGTCTTCGACGTCCCCCTCGAGGTCCTGCGCTCCCTCGCGGGCTTCCGCCACGACCGCAATCCTCCTGGCAACATCGAAGCCTTCTCGGACCTCGAACCGGGGAAGTCGTAACGAGGCCCCGCGCCAGGCGAGCGTGGCGCCCGTGCAATATCCCCGGCCCCTGGACGTTCCCTGGCCATGTCGCCCTCGGACCTGTTCCTTCGACTCCAACGCCTCGCCCCCCTCGCCCTGCTGCTCGCGCTGTCGGCATGTGCCACCGGGACGCGGGGCGTGGGCTATCGCGAGCTGACGATGAAGGACCCCGTGGGAGGCGGCCCCATGAAGGGCGTCGTCTTCTATCCGTCCCCGCGGTCCTCCGGCGCCGTCGACCACGACCTCGCGCGCGTCGAGGCGAGCCAGGACCTGGAGCCCGAGCCGGGTCGGCATCCGCTGGTGCTCGTCTCACACGGCCATGGCGGTACACGCTGGGGACACAGCGACCTGGCCACCGCGCTCGCGCGCCGGGGCTTCGTCGTCGCCGCGCTCGACCATGCGGGAAACACGTATGGGGACAACGAGCGCGCGGGCTCGGACGAGGTGTGGCTCGGCCGCGCCCTCCAGGTGCGCGCGCTGCTGGACTCCGTGCTCGGGGATGCCGTGATGGGCCCACGCGTCGACCCCGCGCGCGTGGGGGCCATGGGCTTCTCCATGGGGGGCTACACCGTGCTGCTGCTCGCGGGCGCGGTGCCGGACCTCGACCGCTTCGAGCCCGCCTGCGCGCTCGAGGTGAACCGGCAGTCCGAGCTGTGCACCGACCTGAGCGAGGTGCGCCGCACCAACCGCCCGGAGCTGCGCGCCACCGCGGAGCCCCGGGTGCGCGCCGTCTTCTCCATGGCTCCCGTCGGAATCCCCTTCGATGCGCGGGGCCTGCGGGACGTGACCGTCCCCGTCAGGCTCTACGCGGCGGAGGAGGACGTGGTGCTCCCCATCAGCTCCAACGCCGTGAACGTCCGCGACAGCCTCCCACGGCCACCGGAGTACACGACCCTGCCTCGCGCGGGGCACTACGTGTTCCTCGCGCCCTGCCGGGAGAAGATGGTCGCCGTCGTCCCCGAGCTGTGCGTGGACCCCACGGGCGTGGACCGCGTGAAGCTCCACCAGCAGCTGGCGGACGACGCCGAGCGCTTCTTCCGCCGCACGCTCACGACCACCGGGCAGGAGCGCTGACACCCACCGTCGGGGCCACCTTCGCAGAGCCGCGTCACCATCCGGAGCCACCGACGACCGCCAGCGCCACACATCCTCCGTGGCCGACTGCCCGCCACGCGGAAACGCCAGCCCCGCCCTCCGCGCCGGATCCTTCTCATCCTCGCAACCAACGCGAGTCGGCGCCGGCCTCACGTCAGGCATCAGCGCCACTTCCGCCAGCAGGGCTCGCCGCGAGAGTGCCTCGGCGCCGCTCGACTCGCGACGCGGCGCTGGCCTCACGTCGGGCATCAGCGCCACGCCTTCGACCACGGCCTCCGCGAGGGCGCCTCAGCTCCCCTTCTTCGCGGACTTCGCCGTGGGCGTGCGGCCCCGCCGCGCCCCGCCGCGCGTGTTGGGCGAGGCCGGCGTGGGCCCGGTGGCGGGCGTGGCCGCGCCCTCTTCGGCCGGCTTCAGCTTGCGCTTGATGCGGCGCGGCGGAAGCAGGTCCGGCTCTCCCGGCACCTTCTGCGCGAGGAAGATGGCCGCATCCAGCTTGTAGAACGTCCGGGCCCGGTACCACGCCAGGGCGGACTCGTTGTTCTCCGCCACCTCCAACACCAGGTGCGTGCAGCCGCGCGTCCGGGCCAGGTGCTGGAGCTGATCCAGCATGAAGCTGCCCACCCCGCGCCCCTGGTAGTTGGGGTGCACCGCCAGCTCCTCCACGAAGAGCGGCCGCATGCCCCGCTTCTCGAACCAGCGCGGGTTCACCCAGTTGTCGTCTCCCGTCGCCTCGTAGGCGCACTCGGAGTAGCCGACGATCTCCCCGTCCACCTCATACAGCAACTGCTCGATCCACTCGGAGGTGTAGACCTCCATGAAGCGGCGCTTCGAGCGAGGGCGCTGGTACTCGACCGTCTCCCGATTGACGTCTCGGAAAACGAGTTTGAGGAACTCCCAGGTGCGGTTCAGGTCACGGCGGTGGATGCGGCGGACTCGGACCTCGAGGGCGTCCTGAGAAACGGCTTTCGTCATACAACCTGCTTCCTTAGCAGGCTGGCGGAAAGCCACCAGCGGTTCCAGCGGGCGGGGAGGGGCTCCGTCCGGAATCCCGCCTCGGGAGGGTTGCCTCATGGCAGGGTGGGAGGATGGAATGGGGCTGAACACCCCATGGAACCCCAGTGCGAGCCCCATCCCCATGAGCCGACCGTCTGACGGCGACCTCGACATCGACTCAGTCCTGAGAAACACCTACAAGGTCGTCTCCCTCCTTGGGCGCGGGGGGATGGGCTCGGTGTATCTCGCCCAGCACCTGCGCCTCCCCGGCAAGCAAGTCGCGGTGAAGGTGCTGCGCGGCGGCGACCACCTGACGCCCGAAATCTTCGCGCGCTTCCGGCGGGAGGCCGAAATCGCCTCCCGGTTGGGACACCCCAACATCGTCGAGGTGCTCGACTACGACACCCTGGACGACGGGACGCCGTTCCTCGTGCTGGAGTTCCTGCGGGGCGAGAGCCTCCAGGCCCGGCTCGAGCGCGGACGGCTGCCGCTGTCGGACGTCATGTCCTTCGCCCGGCAGATGGGCTCCGCGCTCCAGGCCGCGCACGCGGCGGGCATCGTCCACCGCGACCTCAAGCCCGCCAACGTCTTCCTCATCCCCACCGACTCCGGGGGCGTGGTGGCCGAGCGGCTCAAGCTGCTCGACTTCGGCATCTCCAAGGTCCTCGACTCCGGGACGGTGCAGACCCAGGAGGCGACGCTCATCGGCACGCCGCAGTACATGTCGCCGGAGCAGGCCCAGGGCCGCAACAAGGAGATCGACGCGCGCACGGACATCTTCGCGTTCGGCTGCATCGTCTACGAGATGATGACCGGCACGCCCGCCTTCGGCGCCGGCGGCATCGCGCAGATGATCTTCCGCGTCGTCTACGAGCCGCCCGCGCCGCTCGCCCCGCTGTGTCCGGAGGCCCCGCCGCACGCCATCGCCGCGGTGGACCGCGCGCTCGCCAAGAAGGCCGAGGAGCGCTACCCGGACGTCGCCGCCTTCGTCGCGGACCTGACCGGCAGCCCCCTGCAGACGCTCACCCCGTCCGCGGGCACGTACTCGGTGGGCACCCGCTCGGGCGCCTCGCCCTCCGGCGTCGCGCTGCCCTCGGACGGCCCGCCGTCGCTGTCCTCCACGCTGCCTCCCGGCTCCGCCGCGTCGCGGCCCGTCCCGGAGCACGGCTTCGACGCCACGATGGCGCCGGGCACCGGCCGCACCAGCGGCATCCAGCCTCCGGCCGCGTTCGCCAGCGGTGGCACCGGGCAGATGGGCCTCGTGCAGCCCCAGCCCACGCCCGCCGCGTTCGCCAGCGGTGGCACCGGGCAGATGGGCCTCGTGCAGCCCCAGGCCGCGCCGCTGATGGACCCGCCGGGCCTGGAGCCGACGCTCATCTCCAAGCAGGTCGTCGCGGTGGGTCCGCCGGTGGCCGCCGTCGCCCCGCACACCGTGGTGCCCGTCCCGGTGCCCACCGTGGCGCCCGCCGTCGCGACCGCGCCGCCCCCGGTCGCCGCGCCGCCCGAGAAGAAGCGCGCGCCGGTGGCGGCCATCGTCGCGGCCTGCCTCATCGTCGTGGCCGGCGTGGGCTTCTGGGCCACGCGCCCCCCCGCCAGCGCGAACCCGACCGGCGGCGGGCCCACGGCGCCCACGCCCACGACTCCGACGCAGGTGGCCTCGCCCCCCCCTCCGCCGACCCAACCCACCGCCGTGGCGACCCCGCCGCCGACGACGCCCCAGACGAACCCCGGCCCCACCGACGAGCCGCACACCGATCCGGACGTCGCGCCTCCGAACGCCCTGCCCACCATCGCCACGACGAGCCCGACGCCGCCGCCGTCCACGCGCCCGAGCTCGCGCCCGGAGGTGCCGGAGAAGTTGTCGGACGAGGTCCGTAAGCTCCTGGACGACGCGGAGCGCGCCCTGACGGGAGGAGACACGACGGAAGCCATCCGGTTGGCTCGGAGCAGTCAGCGAAGGGAACCCAAGAACATCCCACAGGCGTCCTATTCGCTGCTCACCCGGGCCTTCTGCCGCCAGGGGGACCTGAGCAACGCGAAGGCCCAGTGGCCCAAGGTCACCCGGGCGGAACAGGCCAAGGTCCGGAAGTACTGCAAGCAGCACGACATCGAGCTCTGAGGTCGGGCTCCGAACGAGGGTCGCCCGAGGGGGGGCCCGCATCACGAGGTGAATCGCTTGAGACACATGGTCGCGGTATTCGTCACGGCGCTCACGCTGGGGGCCACCCCCAGCCTGGCGGGCGCCCCCGTCGAGGCGGGCAAGGTCTACTCCGGCGCCGAGGGCGAGGAGGTCGCCGTCATCCCGCTGACGCCCCGGGAGTCGAAGAAGTACATCCTGCGCGTGAAGGGCACGGGTTCGCCCATCGACGGCAAGGTGCTGCCCTTCGACCTCAAGGACTACAGCACCAGCAGCTCGCTCCAGCACAACTACGTCACCCAGTGGGGCGGGCGTGGCTACACCGTGCTGTACGTGCGCAACTCGAACTACGAGCTGTACGTCCCCGGCCGCGGCAAGGAGATCCGCGTCAGCTTCGACGAGAAGCGCACCCAGGCGCTCAAGCCGGAGGAGGTCTACAAGGAGCACCAGAAGCAGGACGCGGACGGCACGCTGAAGAAGCTGATGGCGTTCGACCGCGCGGGCGAGTCCGCCCGTCACGACAAGGACTTCGCGGAGACGCTGCGGGAGATGAACACCGCGTGCGGCGCGTCCGTGGCCGCGAGCATCGACTGGAAGAGCGTCAGCGACGACCAGCTCAAGGAGCTGAGCATCTCCGGCTACTGCGAGCCGCCGCTCGAGTCGCTCAAGCAGCTGTGCGACGCCTCCAACGTGGCGAAGAAGACCGTGCAGGCGCGCGTGAAGCAGATCACCTGCCGCCTCGGCGACAGCCTGGACCCGAAGCTCGACGCGGACCGCCTCATCTGGACGACCACCCGTGACGCCTCCAATCAGCAGGACTTCGCCACGAAGTTCTTCAAGACGACCCTGTAGTCCCCGAGAGCCTTCGATGAACTTCCAGCGTCTCGCCGCCGTGGCGGTGTCCTTCGCTTGCAGCACGACCCTGGCCGCCGAGTCCAACCTCCAGCCCCCCTGGGGCACGGAGCAGAACCTGGGCCAGAAGATGGTGATGGAGGCCACGTCCGTCTGCGCGGACGGCAAGGGCCACTACGTCGTCCTCTCTCCCGACGAGGAGACCAACGGGACCCACCTCTTCTACGGGGACGGCAAGAACTTCACCCAGGTGGACCGCATCCCGTACACCTCGGGCGCCAGCTTCCTGGACCCGCGCTTCTTCAACAAGTCCGCCAACCCCAACTTCCGGGGCATCGACTACCGGGTGGTCTCCGAGGTGGAGCTGGAGCGCAAGGAGAAGAAGTGCTCCCTGCGCTGCGGCGACAAGACCATCCCCCTCACCATCATGGAGCCGGAGGCCGGCGCGGACCTGCTGCGCAAGGCGTCCTACGCCCCCAGCCCCAACCAGTTCGCGCCGTACGCGCTCCTGCGTGACACCAAGGGCAACTACTACTTCGTGGACCGCGGCGCGAAGCCCACCGAGCAGAAGAACTTCCGCGTCTTCATCGGGCCGCGCGGCAGCCTCAAGCCGCAGAAGATGACCAACGTCATCGCGGACTCGGAGGGAGAAATCTTCTCCACCAAGAAGGGCGACCTGCGGCTGGTGCTCGACAAGTCCAAGTCGTCGGTGTGGATCGAGAACACCAAGAAGTCGCTCGACCTGCGCCAGGTGCCCGTCGAGGAGAACCTGCCGCTCATCTACAACGACCTGGGCGTCTACGAGGGCATCCGCCTGGGCACGCCCTGCGACGACCAGTAGTCACGAACACCTGATTCATCCCGCGCCCGCCCCCGGAAGAAGGCCCGGCCCTCTCCGGGGGCGGTACCGCGCCGGGCCGCCAGGGGTCGAGGAGCCGAAACACGACGTCGCGCCTCCCCCTGGAACCGTGGCGCTCCCTCCTCCCCGCCGTTAGGTTGCCGCCCCCGAACACGGAGGCAGGCCCATGCGTCCCGAGGAGACACGGTTCCTTCACCAGGCCATCGACGCGGCCCGCCGCGCGGGCGCACGGGGCAACCAGCCCTTCGGCGCGGTGCTGGTGGACGCGGCGGGGAAGGTGCTGCTGGAGGGCGAGAACACCGCCGTCACCGAGCGCGACTGCACCGGCCACGCGGAGGCCAACATCATGCGGGAGGCGACCAGGCGCTATCCCCCGGACGTGCTCGCCAGCAGCACGATGTACGCGAGCACGGAGCCGTGCGCGATGTGCGCGGGCGCCATCTTCTGGGGCGGCGTGGGCCGCGTCGTCTTCGCGCTGTCGTCGGCGGAGTTCGGGAAGATGGTGGGTGACAAGCGGGCCGGCCTCTTCATGTCGTGCCGCGAGGTCCTCGAGCGGGGCAGCCGTCCCACCCAGGTCGAGGGCCCGGTGGACCTGAGGGAAGCGCGCGACGTCCACGCGGGCTTCTGGAAATAGGCCACTTGCCTGGCCCTGGCGGTTGCGCAAGCCTTCCCGCACCGCCGTGAACCTCCCCCGCTACTTCATCCCCCACGCCGCCACGCCGCCGGAGCCCGTCTCCTCGGACGCCACCGCCATCACGCACGTGGTGGACACCTTCCACCTGGAGTCGACCCAGGTGCTGGAGCCCGAGTGGCTGGTGGGCATCGACGCGCTGGGGGGGCTGCACGTCGTCCCCGCGAGCGAGCGCGGCCTCCTGCCCGCGTCGGCGCTGGCGCAGCTGGCGCACCACGAGGTCGCCTCCGGGCGCACGCCCCGGCGCATCGCCGCGTCGGAGCTGTTCTTCTTCGCGGTGGAGCTGGTGGAGCACCCCGCCGACGCGGAGGGCTTCAACGACCCCGTGTACCTCTACGGACACCTGTCCGGCCCCTGGCCCGGGAGCGCCCCCCAGCGGGTGCCGGGGCAGCTCACGGTGACGCGCGGCGACGTGCTCGCGGGGCTGGTGCAGGGCGCGCAGGACGCCTTCCACTACACGCCGACGCCGGAGAGCCCCGCCGCGCCGCGCGGCTACCACGCGCTGTTGCCGGGGGACCGGCCGGACGTGCTCGCGGCGGGCCGGGGCGTGGTGCTGGCGTGGCCGGCGGTGCCTCCGGAGCTCCAGGTGGGCAACGCGTCCAACGGCCCCATGGTGTCGCGCGTCCTCCACGACGTGCTCGCCCAACTGCAGGAGGACGCGGCCGGACACCGGGGACCGGAGGCGTTGATCCGCATGGAGCTGCCGGTGCCCAGCCGCGCCATGGCCGTCGCGGAGCTGGAGCTGCGCGGCTACGAGGTGAAGGGCGACGTGGCCCTCCTCCGCCGGCAGCACCCCGGCCTGCTCACGCGCATGGCGGAGTGGCTGCGCGCGGAGAAGGTGAAGGTGCCGCGCGAGGCCGGGACGGTGGAGTTCCTCGACCTCGCCCGGCAGGCCCTGGCCGCCCTCCCGGGCTGGCCCACGGAGACGGAGCGGACGCTGCGCGCGCGGGTGCGCCAGGGCGGCGGCGTGCCCGTGTCCCCGCCCCTCCCCCGCCCCGTCTCGGCCGCGCCGCGTCCCCTGCCCCCTCGCGCGCCGCCGCGCGCGCCCCGCCCCGACGACTGGATGCGGGACTTCCTCGCGGAACACGAAGCGCGACAGCCC